>NZ_JBVJJR010000001.1:367569-1078129 GCF_055585605.1 Streptomyces sp. NPDC052910 | reverse complement strand
ACAGCTCGCCGAGCGCGGCCGCCTCGCCGTGCGCGAGCCGCTGCTGCATCCTCCGGTCCCACCGCGGTGGTGCGTCCGCCGTCATCCGCCCCTCCTCCCGTGCGTCGTCACGACGCCTGCTCTTCGCAATGTAACGGGAGGGTCCGACAACGGGCGCTCGTTCGGACGGAATTCCGGGTAACTCCGGGGAAGATCAGGGAAGCCCGGGCGCCGGGTCGCCCCGGGTGATAGGGCTTGACGGGGCCGGGGGAGCCCCGCCCGTCGCCTCGCGGACGGCCGCCCACCGGCAGACCGGTGGGAACCGGCGGGGTTTGACCGGACGTGCCCGAATGTGCCGATGTGTTATGCGGGTGTGACCGGATCCGGGGGGAGGAAGCGTTCGGGCTGGGCATAGGCTCAAGGCGGTGGTTTATGCCAGACGGCAATTCGCGGCGGATCCTGCGATCGGATCCCCGAGGGTCTTACGACCGTCGCGGAGCGTACGGGACGGTGGCCACACCGCGGAAGGGCTCAGTCCGGAAAAACGCCGGAAAGCGCGAACAGCCGGCGGACCGAGTGGAAGGGCTCGAACGCGTGACGTTGAAGGTGTGGGAGTGCGACCAGGGGAACTGGGCCGTGCTCCAGGTCAGCGGCGAGATGGATCTGGTGACCTCCCCTGCGGTCCGGCAGCGCGTGCACGACGCGGTGGCGGAGGGGCGGCGGAGTCTGGTGCTCGACCTCGGCGAGGTGCGGTTCTGCGACTCCAGCGGGGTCGGGGTGCTCATCGCCGCCCGGCGTCTGATGCGCTCCTGCCAAGGACGGCTGCGACTGATTCTGCCCGCCCAGGGGGCGGTCGAGGGATCGCACGTCAACAGGGTGCTCGCCGCGCTCGGCGTGCGCCGCCTCTTCGAGGTCTACCCGGACCTGGCGAGCGCCACCTCGGAGACCGACTCCCTCTCGGCTTAGCCGGCCGGTTCGCCGGCCGGCAGACCGTACCGTGCCCGCCCGTTCACCCCGCGCCGTCCGGAGCGGGGGCCCGCGGGCATGCCCGGAGCCACGCCCCCGGGCGGGCGCGGCGGCGCGCGGTGCCCCGACGGCCGGCCGCCGCATGTCATCGCCTGTGCGACGGTCACCAATCCGCGCAAGCCTTGCGATCACCATCGGCGGCCATGGCCTGTGCGGTCGCCATCGGCGGTCCCGCGGTCGCTGTCGGCGGCCATCGCTTGTGCGGTCGCCTTCCGTGGTCACCGTCCGTACGGTTGCCACCGGCGGTCCTGCGGTCGCCGTCGGCGGTCATCGCTTGTGCGGTCGCCCTCCGCGGTCACCGCCTGTACGGTCGTCACCGGCGGTTCCCGCGGTCGCTGTCGGCGGTCATCGCCCGTACGGTCACCTTCCGCGGTCTCCGCCCGTACCGTCACCCGCCGACGTCAATCTCCGTACGCCACCGCCCGACAGACCGCCCGTGCGCTCACGCCCCCGGGGTCCCGTCCGCACGCCACGGCCGTCGTCCGCGTGAACACCGCGCCGTCACCCCCCGAGCGGGAAGCACGCCCTTACGACGAAGCCGCCGTCCTCCGTCGGCCGTGCCTCCAGCATGCCCCCGAGGCTCTGCGCGCGCTCGCGCAGTCCCACCAGGCCGTGGCCCCCGCCGGGCAGCCCGGGCGCCTGGACGGCCGAGTCGGCCGGGCCGTTGCGGACCTCGACGCGCAGCCCGCCGTCCGGCTCGTCCACCCGGACCCGCACCTTCGCCCCGGGCGCGTGTTTGCGCACGTTCGTCAGTGACTCCTGCACGGTCCGGAAGGCGGCCCGTTCCGCCGCCTCCGAGCGTTCGGCGGCCGGGTCGTAGGCGTCCTCGTACGTGACGTCGAGCGCGCTCAGCTCGATCAGCCGGGGCAGGTCCGCGAGCTTCGGCTGCGGCGTCAGCTCGTCGGTGTCCGCGCCCGCCGCACGCAGGATGCCGACCATGTGCCGGAGTTCGTCCAGGGTGCGCACCGACAGTTCGCGGATCGTCCTGGCCCCGGCGCGGCCGCGGTTGTCGGCCGTGCTGACCTGCACCGCGCCCGCCTGCAGGCTGATCAGGCTCACCTGGTGGGCGACGACGTCGTGCATCTCGCGGGCGAGCCGGGCGCGCTCGGTGGCGAGGACCCGGTCGGCCAGCAGCCGGTCCTCGCGGGCCCGGCTGTGCGTCAGATCGTCCAGGCGCGCGGCCAGTTCGCGGCGGGTCCGGGCGAGCAGTCCCACCGCGATCGGCGCCGCCGCGATGACGACGGCGTCGACCGCGTCCAGCGCCAGTCCGCGCGGGTCCCGCGCCGGGAGGCCGAAGGCGGGACAGGGGAGGAAGTGGACGACGGCGAAGAGCAGTCCGGTGACGCCCAGCAGCCGCCGGTCCGGCCGGCGCACGGCCGCCACCGTGTAGAGCGCGATCAGCGGCGCGAACCAGACGCAGCCGACGTAGAAGCCGGGCAGGACGGCCAGGAAGACCGTCACAGGAAAGCGCCGCCGCCACAGCAGCGCCACGGCGGCCACCAGGGAGAGCAGCAGGGCGGCCCCCGGTGTCACCCCGTTGACCAGGAGGGCGTCGGCGACGGCCAGCGCCATGGGCGCGACGAGCGGGACCCAGGCCGGCCGGCTCCGCGCCCGGGGGTTCACCGGACGCCGTCCCCGGGGCGTGGCACGGGCACCAGCCCCGCGCGGTCCGCCATGATCGCCGCCTGCACCCGGTTGACGCCGCCGAGCTTGCCGAGGATCGCGCGGACGTGGTCCTTCACCGTGCTGGGGGCCAGGCCCATGCGTTCGGCGATCCGCGGATTGGCCAGACCGGCCCCGACGTGGGCCAGCACCTCGCGCTCGCGCGGGGTCAGGCCCCGTACCGCCTCGGCGGCCGAGGCCCCGGCGTCCGCCGCCAGGTAGCCGCCGATGACGGTCCCGGTCACCCCGGGGTCGAGCACGCTCCCCCCGGCGGCGAGCGTCCGTACGGCCCGTACGAGCTGGTCGGGATCGGTGTCCTTGAGGAGGAAGCCGGCCGCTCCGCCGCGCAGCGCGGCGGCCAGGTACTCGTCGGCGTCGAACGTGGTGAGCATGGCGACGACGGGCGGCTCCGGCGCGGCCCGCAGGGCGCGGAGCACGGTCAGTCCCGGGACGTCCGGCATCCGCACGTCGAGAAGGACGACGTCGGGCGCGGTGGCGAGCACGGTCGCCACCGCGTCGCCGCCCCCGCAGTCCGCGACGACCTCGATGTCCCGGGCCGTCCCCAGGATCAGCCGCAGCCCGGACCTGACGAGCTGCTCGTCGTCCACCACAGCGACACGGATCAACGCCCGCTCCCTCGTCCTGTTCACTCCGGAGGCCCCGGAGGGCACCCGGCACCTTCCAGCCTGCCGTACCGGCACGGAGAAAGCGGAGTGCAATGTTCCGCCGGTTGGCCGCCCGGTTGCCACCGATGGTCCGCCACCGGTCCATCGCCACCCGGCCGGCCGCGATCACCGGCCGCACCTCGTCGACCGCTGCGGCCGGCGGAACCGGTGAATTTCCCTCCCGGTCTGCCGTCCGGCAGAGTGCTGACCATGCTGCACCATGCCGGGCCCGGCCCCCGCACGCCGTCCCGCGCGCGGTACGTCCGTATTCTGCCCGCAGCCCTGGCCGGCGCCCTCCTGGTGACGGCCTGCGGCGGTGGTGACGGCGGTCGCGGCGGGGGCCCGGACGACGGCACGTCACCCCGTTCCGGGGGCGCGGTGACCCTCTCCTACCGGGAGGCCGACGGCGACGACGCGGAGCACCTGGCCTTCCTGCGCCGCCGACGGCTCGCCGAACGGGTCGCGGAGGACCTGAACGCCACCCTCCGGCTGCCCCGGCGTATCGCGGTCGTCGGCCGTTCCTGCCCCGAGGACGACGTTCCCGAGTACGACCCGGAGACCCGGCGCGTCATCCTCTGCTACGGCTACGTGGGAGAGGTCCGCGCGATGTTCCGCCAGGCCCGCGACCCGGACGTGCCCGGGCGCACCGCCGGAGTGATCACCGAGACCCTGTACCACGAGGTCGCCCACGCCCTCATCGACCGGCTCGGCCTGCGCTTCACCGGGCGCGAGGAGGACGTCGCCGACCAGTTCGCCGCGTACCGCCTGCTCGCGCGCGGCGCGGAGGGCCGGGCCGCGCTGCGCGCCGCCGCCGACAACTACGCCCAGTACGCGGCGGACGACCCCGAGGACGGCGACCCCAGCGACGAACACGCCCCCGACGCCGTCCGCAGCGCCAACTACCTCTGTTACCTCCACGGTTCCGCCACCGGCCGCGATCGTGAGCCCGCCGACGGCAAACGCCTCGCTCCGGAGCGGGCCGAACAGTGCGCGGACGAGTACCGCGCCCTGCGACGGGGCTGGGAGGCGCTGCTGGCGCCGTACGCGGTACGGGGCGGGGGCGGCTCCGGCACCGCCGACGGGCCGGCCTCCGGCCCGTCCGGCGCTTGAGGACGAGCGGCGGAGTCTCGGCAAGCGGAGTCGCGACAAGCGGAGCCGGCCCCCCGGGGAGCGGCGAAGGGGAGGGACCGGGGCACCACTCTTCCGGCCCGCCCCCCCCCTGTCGGCGCACGAGCTCCGGTCAGGCGCGTCGGGTGGCGACACGCGGCTCCCAGGAGCGCCGCGCGCGGGAGCGCCCCCGTCCGTTCCCGGTCATCCGCACGTCCGCCGCAGCGGTACCGGCGGTGCCGGACCCAGCGTCGTCGTGCCGGGCGCGGCCCGGTGGCCGAGCCCCGTCCGGTACGCGTTCAGCGCCGCCTCCGTGCGGCCCTTCCGCCGCAGCAGATCACCGAGCAGCCGGCAGAGGTCGGCCAGGTCGCCGGCCGCCCCGGTGCGTTCCAGCAGTGAGAGGGCCGCGCAGTAGTGCTCCTCCGCCGAGTCGGTGTCACCCCGCTCCTGGGCCATCAGGCCGAGCAGCCGGTGTGCCCCGCCCGCGTGGACGGCACCCCGGTCGGGCCCCAGCGCGGACGGCGCCAGCAGGGGCGCGAGCAGGCCGGCCGCCTCGTCCGCCTTCCCCCGCCGCCGCAGCACGTCCGCGAGTTCCACCTCGACCTGAACGGTGAACAGCGGCGCCCGCTTGGCGGCCAGCATCGCGCGGGCCGTGCGCAGTTCACGCTCCGCGGCGGCCAGTCGCCCGTCCTGGGCGTGGACGTAACCGCGCGTGCGGTGACAGTGCGCCAGTTCGACGCGGATCCGCCGGCTCCGGCACAGCTCCTGGGCCTCGGCCACGACCGTGCCGGCCTCGGCGAACCTCCCTTCGACGACGAGCGTCCTGGCCGCCCCCCGCAGCGCGCCCGCCACCAGCACCGGATCGTCCACCTGCCGCGTGAGCGCCAGCGCGAGCTCCGCGGCGCGCGCGGCCCGTGCGTACGCCCCGAGGTCGACGTACGGCGCGATGGCCGTCGTGTGCAGGGCGAGCAGTGCCCGCGGGTCCCCCGCGCCCGCGGTGCCGAGCTCGTCCAGCGCGGTCTCCAACAGATGGCAGCAGTAGCGCAGTTCGCCCGCCAGCAGATGCGCGGTGGCGCGCCCCCGGCGGGCGGGCGCCCGGCGTGCCGGAGGCTCGTCCGCGAGCAGCAGCTCCGCCTCCGCGAAATGGTCGCGCGCCTCGCTCAGTTCCCCGGTCTCCAGGGCGCAGTCCCCGAGACCGACGAGCGCCGCCGCCCGCTCGGGGACGAGACCGAGCCGGGCGGCCTCCTCCTGTAGTACGCGGTAGATTTCGGCGGCTTCCGCCGCCGCTCCCCAGTGCAGGACGTCCCGGGCCTCGGCAAGGCGCGGAACGATGTCGTCCGGCTCGTCGGCCGGTGTCCCCTTCGTGCTGTTCTCGGCCACTTCAACCCCCCGGTACATGACGCCGTCGTCCAGGTGGCGGGTTGCGTCCGCACAGGGTCATCCATGCCCGGAACGGAGCCGTCGCACGGTGATCCGCCCTATTCCGCCAACTCCCGTTCCAGGGGCGCGCGGAAGCGGGGCGTGACGCGTACGTCACCGATCCACGCGGTCAACCGCCCGGCCTCGGCCTCGACCGCGGCGACCGCCTCCCGGCCCACGTCGGTGAGCAGCCGCCACACCACCTCGCCGTCGGCGCGCTGCGCCCACGCGCCCACCACGCGGCCGTTCCACCAGACGGTGGGGCCCGCGTTCCCGGCCCGGTCGAAGAGGGCGGGGACGTGCTCGGGCGACAGGTACCAGTCGCGGTGCCGCCAGCCCATCGTCGTCGGGTCCAGGCCGGGCAGCAGGGCGGCCCACGGCTCGGCCGGCGGTGCCTCCTCCTCCCACTGGCCGGGCAGCGCGCGGCCGGGGCCGGACGCCAGCTCCACGTCCACCGCGCCCGCGTCGGCGAGGGCCTTCCGGGTGTCCCCGAGCGACCAGCCGGTCCACCACTTGAGGTCCGCCTCGGTCGCCGGCCCGAACGAGTCGAGCCAGCGGCGCGCCAGTTCGGCCTTGGACTCCCGCACCGGCGGCTCGGGCAGTCGCTCCGCGGCGGCCCAGGGGAACATGCTGCTGGTCCAGGAGCCGCGTGGCCGGGCGCGGCGGACGTGGCCGTCGGCGGCCAGCATCCGGAGCACCCGGCTGCCGACGCTCTGCCGTGCGGCGTACGGCTTGTCCGGGGACGTCAGGATCGTCTCCCGCAGCGCGGGCACGTCCTTGTTGAGGTCGGCCGTCGTGGCCTCGCCCCGGAGCGCGAGCGCTTCCAGGGTGGCGCGTTCCGTGGCGGCGAGCCGCTCCTCGTCCCAGGGCGCCCCCACTTCGAGGTCCTCCCGCAGGCGCTTCAGCAGTTGCACACGCTCGCGGGCGGCGACCGCACGTGCGGTGGACGAGCTGACGTACGGGGCGAGTCCGGTGGTGACGGCGAAGAGGGTGCGCCGCATGGAGAGCAGCTTCACCAGCGTGACGTCCTCGTACAGCGCCCGGTCCACCTCGTCCGCCGACGGCTTCGCCAGCCGGGCGCAGACGGACAGGTACACGGTCGCCGGGTCCGTCGCGTGAAGGGCCACGAGGGCGTCGGCGACCTCCTCGGCCGAACCGGCCCGGTGCGCGGGTGCCAAAAGGTGCCGGCGTCCGAGGCGGGCGCGGCGCCGGTCGTCACTGAAGTGTGGGCGGCTGCTGCTCATGATCGCAGCGTAGGGGGCATGTAGGTCGGCTCCTGTCCTCGATGGCGGCCGGGCCGGGCCGGCGGATGGGCGGCGGGGCGCGGCGGTACGCCGGTGGGGGGAGAACGTGTCCCGGCTTCGGCTCGGGGGGCGATCGGGGGAAACCCCTGACCGCGGGTCAGGGGCGCATGGAGACTTTCCCGGATGGGCCGCGAGCCGGGTGCCGGAAGGCCGGAGGGCAGGAAGGCCGGAACGGCCGTCAGGGCGGTGCGGCGACCCCATGGGTCCACCCCGTGGGGCAAGATGTTGCCCATGGGGAGTTTCGCTGCACACGACGGCGTGATCGCGGGGCGCTATCGGCTGGGGCGGCGGATCGGGCGCGGTGGCATGGGCACCGTCTGGCGTGCCACCGACGAGCTGCTGGGCCGCGAAGTGGCGGTCAAGGAACTGCACACGGACGACGCCGCGTCCGTCGGTGCCGCCTTGTCGTCGCAGGAGCGCACCCTGCGCGAGGCCCGGGCGGTGGCTCTCATCAAGCACCCGAACGTGATCGTGCTGCACGACATCGTGGAGCAGGACGGCCGGCCGTGGATCGTCATGGAGCTGGTGGACGGGCGGTCGCTGTCCGACCGGCTGGCCGCGGACGGTCCGGCCGACGCGGAGGAGGCGGCCCGGATCGGGCTGGCGATGCTGGGTGCGCTGCGCGCCGCCCATGAGCGGGGCGTCCTCCACCGCGACATCAAGCCGCCGAACGTCCTCCTGGAGGCGGGAAGCGGGCGCGTGGTGCTCACGGACTTCGGCATCGCCCAGGTCTCGGGGGCCACGACGATCACCGAGACCGGGGCGTTCGTCGGCTCGCCCGAGTACACCGCGCCCGAGCGGATGGCCGGCGGCCAGGCGGGCCCGGAGTCGGACCTGTGGTCGCTGGGGGTGCTGCTCTGCACCGTGCTCAGTGGCGAGTCGCCGTTCCACCGCGATTCGCTGGGCGGCATCCTGCACGCGGTGGTCTACGACGAGATCCGTCCGCCGTCGTCCGTCGGACCGCTGCTGCCGGTCGTCCGCGGACTGCTGGAGCGCGACCCCGCCCGGCGCATGGGCGCGGACGAGGCCGAGCGACTGCTGCGCGCCTACCTCGAGACCGGCCGCACCCCGGCGACTTCCCTGCACTACACCCCCACCCAGCGCAGCGTCCCCACCCCGACGCCCGCTTCCTCCACTTCGTCCGCCCCACTGGCCTCTGCTGCTTCGCCTGCCTCGCCCACGTCACCAGTCGACCCGCGGACACCGGCTCTCCCCGCGAAGCCCGCCGAAGCCAGGCCCGGGCCGCCGGCCGCTCCGGCCGCCTCCGCCCCGGCACCCGCCACGGCACCCGTCCCGTCCGCTCCGGAGGCGTCGGCAGCCGCGCACCCCGGGACACCACCCGCGACACCACCCGCGACGCCGCCGGGAACTCCCGCCGCGACGCCTCCCGCGGCGTTCGTCCCGCCGCCCGGACCGTCGGGCGGCCCCCGCCGGACCGTGCGGGTCCGTACGGCGGTCCTGGCCGGCGTCGCCCTGGTCGCCCTGGCCGGGCTGGGTGCCGGGGCGGCGGCCTGGCTGGTGCTCCGTGACGACGGCGAGCGGGACGACGCCCGCGGGCCCGTCACGACCCGCACCGTCGTCGCCCGCCCGTCGGCCGTGCGGTCCGCCGGCGCGCCCGCGCGGCCCGGGGCGCACCGGCCCGGCGACGGGCCCTCCGCCTCGGGCCCGGCCGCGGAGAGCGCCACGGCGAGTCCGCCGGCCGGCTCGCCTGCCCCGTCGGCGTCACCCGCGGCGGACAAGGCGCCCGCGGGCTACCACGTCGTCCGGGATCCGGCGGGCTTCACGCTCGCGGTCCCGGACGGTTACACCCGCTCGTTCGAACCGCCGCGTGTCTTCTACTACTCGCCGGACAAGGAGTTCCGCATCGGGGTGCTGGTCTCCGAGCCCAAGGAGGGCGGCCCGATCGGCTTCATGCGCGACTCCGCCTCGCAGGCCCCGGACCGCTACCCGGGCTATCGCGACGGCCGCGTGTCACGCACCTCGCACAACGGGAACCAGGCGGCCTCCTGGCAGTTCACCTGGAACGGCTTCGAGGACACCTCCGGGCCCCGGCGCACCGAGGACGTCTGCTGGAACGAGGACGGCAGGATGTACGACGTGTGGGTGTCGGCCCCGGCCGCCCGGGCCGCGGAGGGGCGCCGTCACTTCGACACCGTCCTCGGCAGCTTCGGCCGGTCCGGGTAGCCCTGTCCGGTGGGTCCGGGAGCCGCGCCCGGCCGGTCAGGGAAGCCGTGAAGCCGCCTCCGCTGACCGCCACCATCGCGCCACCAGCCACTGGCGTGATTGTGGATGACCGGTGAAAACAGGCTACTTGCGGGTACCCAACAGGCCGCGCCCCCGCCTACGCTCGGCCTCATGACGCACTCGCGGCACAGCACAGCAGCGGCGACACAGGGCCCGGCGGCCTTCGGGGGCAACCCCGTCGCCCCGGCCGGGGACTCCCGGACGGTGGCCGACGTGGTCACCCCGGCGCTCGTCGCCCGCCTCACCCGCGGGGTGACCGGTTCCGGCACCACCGCCAGCCACACCCCGTTCACCGAGGAGGTGCTGGCCCGGCTTCCGGAGTCGACCCCCGAGGACGTCGCGAAGGCGTTCGCGCGGGCGCGCGAGGCGCAGCGCCGGTGGGCGGACGTGCCGGTGCGCCGGCGCGCGGACGTCCTCCTGCGCTTCCACGACCTGCTGTTGAGCCGGCAGTCGGAGGCCCTGGACCTCATCCAGTCGGAGACCGGCAAGGCCCGGCTGCACGCGCACGAGGAGATCCAGGCCGTCGCCGTGGCCGCCCGCCACTACGGCCGCGTCGCCCCCGCCCGGCTGCGGCCGAAGGCGCATACCGGGGTGCTGCCCCTGCTCACCAAGGTCACCGAACTCCGGCGCCCGCGGGGTGTCGTGGGCCAGATAGCCCCCTGGAACTACCCGCTGGAACTGTCCGTCGGCGACGCCCTCCCGGCCTTCGCGGCCGGCAACGCGGTGGTCATGAAGCCGGACACCGAGACCGCCCTCACCGCGCTGTGGGCCCGCGACCTGCTGGTCGAGGCGGGGCTCCCGGAGCAGCTCTGGCAGGTGGTCCTCGGTGAGGGACCCGTCGTCGGCCCCGAGGTCGTGGCCCACGCCGACTACGTGACCTTCACCGGTTCCACCCGCACCGGCCGCGACGTCGCGCAGCGCGCCGCCGCCCGCCTGATCGGCTCCTCGCTGGAGCTCGGCGGCAAGAACGCCATGCTCGTCCTGCACGACGCGGACGTGGCGAAGGCCGCCGCGGGCGCGATCCGCGGCTGCTTCTCCAGCGCCGGCCAACTGTGCATATCCATCGAGCGGTTGTACGTCCACCACTCGATCGCCGATGCCTTCCTGGAGCGCTTCGCCGCCCGCACCCGCGCCCTGCGGCTCGGCGCCTCCCTGTCCTACGGCGCCGACATGGGCTCGCTGACCTCCCGGCGGCAGCTCGAGACGGTGGTCCGGCACGTCGAAGAGGCCGTGGCCAAGGGCGCCACCGTCCTCGCCGGCGGACGCCCCCGGCCCGACATCGGGCCCCTCTTCCACGAACCCACCATCCTGGAGGGCGTGGACGCCCCGATGGCCGTGTGCGCCGAGGAAACGTTTGGTCCGGTCGTCTCCGTCTACCGCTTCGACGACGAGGACGAGGCCGTACGCCTCGCCAACGCCACGCCGTACGGCCTCAACGCCAGCGTCTGGACCCGTGACGGCCGCCGCGGCCGGGAGATCGCCGGCCGCCTCCGGGCGGGCACGGTCAACGTCAACGAGGCCTACGCCGCCGCCTACGGCAGCGCCGCCGCGCCCATGGGCGGCATGGGGGAGTCCGGCCTGGGCCGCCGGCACGGCGCCGAGGGCATCCTCAAGTACACCGAGGCGCAGACCGTCGCCCACCAGCGGCTGGTGCCCCTCGCGCCCGCCTTCGGGCTGGACGACGCGGCGTACGCGCGGCTGATGACGGGTGGTCTGCGCGCGCTGAAGGCCCTCCGCCTGCGCTGACCCGCGGCGGACCGTCCCGCACACCCCCACGCACCCCCGGACACCCCGACCGCATACGGAGGTACTGGTGGCACAGTTCGACTACGACGTCATCGTCGTGGGATCCGGTTTCGGCGGCGCGGTGTCGGCCCTCCGGCTGTCGGAGAAGGGCTACCGCGTCGGGGTGCTGGAGGCGGGCCGGCGCTTCACCCGCGACTCCCTGCCCAGGACCTCCTGGGACCTGCGGAACTTCCTGTGGGCGCCGGCCCTGGGCCTCTACGGCATCCAGCGCATCCACGTGCTGGGCCATGTGATGGTCCTCGCGGGGGCCGGCGTCGGCGGCGGTTCGCTCAACTACGGCAACACCCTGTACGTCCCGCCGCCGTCCTTCTTCACCGACCCGCAGTGGGCGGACATCACCGACTGGCGGCGGGAGCTGGAGCCGTACTACGAGCAGGCCCGGCGCATGCTCGGCGTCCGGCTCAACCCCACGACGACACCCGCCGACGTCCACCTCAAGGCCGCCGCCGACCGCATGGGCTTCGGCCACACCTTCCACACCGCCCCGGTGGGCGTCTTCTTCGGCGACGGCCGGGACGGCGAGGGCAACACCCCCGTCACTCCGGGCACCGAGGTCCCCGACCCCTACTTCGGGGGCGCGGGACCCGCGCGCACCGCCTGCACCGAGTGCGGCGAGTGCATGACCGGCTGCCGGCACGGCGCGAAGAACACCCTCAACGAGAACTACCTCCACCTCGCCGAACGGGCCGGCGCCGTGATCCACCCGCTGACGAAGGTCGTGGCGCTGAGCGAACTCCGTGCCGGCGGCTGTCGCGTGGTCTCCGTGCCCAGCGACCGGCGGCGTGGCGCCCCGCCCCGGGTGCTGCGCGCGGAACACGTGATCCTCGCCGCGGGCACCTACGGCACCCAGACACTGCTGCACACCATGCGCGACCGCGGACTGCTGCCCCGGCTGTCACCTCGCCTGGGCCACCTGACCAGGACCAACTCCGAAGCGCTCTTCGGCGCCCAGACCGACGACCGCCGCTACCGCGCGGCGCACGGCAGGAAGGCGGACTTCACCCGCGGCGTGGCCATCACCTCGTCGGCGCACCCCAACGAGACCACGCACATCGAGCCGGTCCGCTACGGCAAGGGGTCCAACGCGATGGGGTTCCTGTCCATCCCACTGGTCCCGTTCGCCGGCCGGGCGGTGCCGCGCGTCCTGGGCTTCGCGGCGTCCTGCGCGCGCCATCCCGTCATCCTGCTGCGGTCGTTCTCCAAGCGCCGCTGGTCCGAGCGGACGATCATCGGGCTGGTGATGCAGTCGGTCGACAACTCCCTGATCACGTACCGGCGTCGACACGGCCCGGGCAAGGGGCTGCTCACGGCGCGGCAGGGGCACGGGGCGCCCAATCCCGTGCAGATCCCCGAGGCGACGGAGGCGGCGACCCGGATCGCCGAGGAGATCAACGGATTCGCCGGCAGCAATGTCGGCGAGCTCATGGGCACGCCGCTGACCGCCCACTTCCTGGGCGGCTGCACGATCGGTTCCGGTCCCGACCGGGGCGTGATCGATCCGTACCACCGCGTCTACGGTCACCCGTCGATCTCGGTGGTCGACGGTTCCGCGGTCACCGCCAACCTCGGTGTCAACCCGTCGCTGACCATCACCGCCCAGGCCGAGCGCGCCATGTCCTTCTGGCCCAACAAGGGTGAGGCGGACCCCCGGCCCGCGCAGGGGAAGGCGTACGAGCGGGTGGCCGCCGTGGAACCACGCCAACCGGCGGTGCCCGAGGGCGCGTTCGGGGCGCTGCGGCTGCCGTTCCTGCCCGTGCCGCCGGTGCCACGCGCACCCCGGGAGCCCCAGGCGTAAGACCGTGCGCCGCGCGCGACCGGTCGCACACGGCGCACGGCAGGCGAAGGGCCCCGGACCGTCTACGCGGGGGCGTGCGGACGGCCACGGGGCCCTTGACAGCCGGCACCGGTGAACAGGGCGGACCGGTGCCGCGGAACGGCGCCGGGGGGAGCGCCGTGGTCCTCGGGTGGTGCGGTGCCGGGACGGTGCCGTCCCGGGTGCTACGAGGCCGGTGCGGGGGCGCGCTTCCGGTGGTCCGACCAATGGCGGTACGGACCAAGGGAATTGGTGCCCTCTTCGCATCGTGGGGTATGAACCGCGTCGAACGCAACCTTCGGGGTGGATACGGTCGGTTCCAGGCGTCCCCGGAACCGACCGTTCCTTGGTGGCGGCCGGGCTGCTGTCCCCTGCCGACCGACCGCCGTACCACCGGAGTGAGGTCCCACGACGCGCGTCGGCGCACGTCTCACACTCCGGTGGAATCCGCCCTGTCGTTGCCGGGCGCCCAGGTGAACAGGGGCGGAGACCACGCGTGGATTCAGGTAAGCCGCTCCTGGCTGGCGCGGACACCGACTCCAACGAAGGCGGTCCGCGCCCGGTCACGCGCCGTACGGGTGACGGGACGGGCGGCGGGTTTCCGCCGCGCCGCCGTGCCGCCACCCGTACGGTCCCCGCCCTCTCGTGGTGGTCAGACGCGGCCCCGGCAGAGGTCGAGCAGGGTCATCGCGAGGACGGTGCCGTTCTTCCCGAGCCGGTCGCTGTAGTGGGTGAGGATCTCCATCTCGCGGGAGAGGCTGACGCGCCGCCCGCCGGAAGCGATGCGCTCGCGCTGGATCTCCTCCGAGACGGCCATCCGCTCCTGGACGAGGCCGATGATCCTGTCGTCGAGCTCGTCGATGCGCTCGCGGGCGCCGGTGATCAGGCGGGCGGCCTCGTCGGTGCGGGCGCCGGTGTCGGTGGCGGCCGGGGCGGCGGTGGGGGTGCTCATGTCGGTGTTCTCCTGGGGCCTGGGCCCGGCGCCGGCACGGCCCTGGGGGAGAAACGCAC
Source organism: Streptomyces sp. NPDC052910 (assembly GCF_055585605.1). Lineage (NCBI taxonomy): Bacteria > Bacillati > Actinomycetota > Actinomycetes > Kitasatosporales > Streptomycetaceae > Streptomyces > Streptomyces sp. NPDC052910. The sequence goes on along the minus strand of NZ_JBVJJR010000001.1, from coordinate 1,064,093 downwards.
GAGCGCCCCGGGCCTTGGCCGGCCCGGGGCGCTCGTGGAAGTCGCTGTTCTATCGCTGAGCAGCACGACCATGGCAGCCGGACGGGCCGGTGCCATAGGTAAAGACGAAGGTCGAGTGCTTGCGCATGGCGGACAGTATGGCCCCGGAGCGGTCCCGGGACCAACCGCATTCGGATGGTGAGACAAAAACGACCACCCCCGTCCCGGTAGAATCGACAAATAGAGACCCCCCACCCTCGACCGCCGGAAGGGCCGCTCCCGTGTCAGCAGCACCACCCCCCGCCGCCCACGACAACACCGCGGAGCCGGTCCTCGTCGTCGACTTCGGCGCCCAGTACGCCCAGCTCATCGCCCGCCGCGTCCGCGAGGCCCGGGTCTACAGCGAGGTCGTCCCGTCCACCACGCCGGTGGCCGAGATCCTCGCCCGCAAGCCGAAGGCGATCATCCTCTCCGGCGGGCCCTCGTCCGTCTACGAAGAGGGCGCCCCGACCCTCGACCGCGAGATCTTCGAGGCCGGCGTCCCCGTCTTCGGCATGTGCTACGGCTTCCAGTTGATGGCCACGACCCTCGGCGGCACGGTCGACAACACCGGCGCCCGCGAGTACGGCCGCACGCCGCTCTCCGTCTCCCGGCCCTCCTCCACCCTCTTCGAGGGCACCCCGGCCGAGCAGCCGGTGTGGATGTCGCACGGTGACGCGTGCTCGGCCGCGCCCGAGGGGTTCACCGTCACCGCGTCCACGGACCTGGTGCCGGTCGCCGCCTTCGAGAACGACGAGAAGAAGCTCTACGGCGTGCAGTACCACCCCGAGGTGATGCACTCCACCCACGGCCAGCAGGTCCTGGAGCACTTCCTCTACCGGGGCGCGGGCATCGAGCCCACCTGGACCACGGGCAACGTGATCGAGGAGCAGGTCGCGGCCATCCGCGAGCAGGTCGGCACCAAGCGCGCCATCTGCGGCCTGTCCGGCGGCGTCGACTCCGCGGTCGCCGCGGCCCTCGTCCAGAAGGCCATCGGCTCCCAGTTGACCTGCGTCTACGTCGACCACGGCCTGATGCGCAAGGGCGAGACCGAGCAGGTCGAGAAGGACTTCGTGGCCGCGACCGGCGTCAAGCTCAAGGTCGTGGACGCGCAGGAGCGCTTCCTGGCCGCCCTCGCCGGGGTCTCCGACCCGGAGGAGAAGCGGAAGATCATCGGTCGGGAGTTCATCCGGGTCTTCGAGCAGGCCCAGGCCGAGATCGTGGCCGAGGCGCCGGACGACCAGCCCGTCGAGTTCCTGGTCCAGGGCACGCTCTACCCGGACGTCGTCGAGTCCGGCGGCGGCACGGGCACCGCCAACATCAAGTCTCACCACAACGTGGGCGGCCTCCCCGAGGACCTGGAGTTCAAGCTCGTCGAGCCGCTGCGCCAGTTGTTCAAGGACGAGGTCCGCATGGTCGGCAAGGAGCTCGGCCTCCCCGACGAGATCGTCCAGCGCCAGCCCTTCCCGGGCCCCGGCCTCGGCATCCGCATCGTCGGCGAGGTCACCAAGGAGCGCCTCGACCTGCTCCGCGAGGCCGACGCCATCGCCCGCGAGGAGCTGACGGCCGCCGGTCTCGACCGCGAGATCTGGCAGTGCCCGGTGGTCCTGCTGGCCGACGTCCGCTCGGTCGGCGTCCAGGGCGACGGCCGCACCTACGGCCACCCGATCGTGCTGCGCCCGGTCTCCTCCGAGGACGCGATGACGGCCGACTGGTCGCGCTTGCCCTACGAGACGCTGGCGAAGATCTCCACCCGCATCACCAACGAGGTCCGCGACGTCAACCGCGTCGTCCTCGACGTGACGAGCAAGCCGCCGGGGACGATCGAGTGGGAGTGACCCCTCCCTGAGTTCCGGCCGCCGCCCTTCGTCCACAACTGTGGACGAAGGGCGGCGTCGCGTTTCCGGGCACGTCCGGCGGCCCGCGGCGTCCCGACGGCGTGTCGCGGAGGTGCGTAGGGTCGGGAGGCGTACGACGCATGACCGGGGCGCGGGCGGACAGGCGCCGCCCGGGCCGGGAAGCGAGAGGAGCGATGGACGGCATGACACTCCTGGGGCGAGGAGAAACGGTGAGCGGAGGTACGGGACGTCGTCCCTCGGCCTCCCGGTACGCACTGCTGCCGTTGCGGCTCTTCCTCGGCGTCACCTTCCTGTACGCGGGACTCGACAAGCTCACCGACGCCGCGTTCCTCGCGAGCGACGGCCCCGGCTCCCTCGGGGAGCTGATGCGCTCCTGCCGGGACGGCGCCGGCGCTCCCTGGCTGGTCGACCTGGGACTGCACAGCCCGGTCGGTTTCGGCTGGGCGATCGGGATCGGCGAGGCGGCCGTGGGCACGGCCACGCTGCTCGGCCTGTTCGCCCGCGTGGCGGCGGCCGGCGGCGCGCTGATCTCGCTCTCCCTCTGGCTGACGGTCGGCTGGTCCGCGAGCCCGTACTACTACGGCAACGACCTCGCCTATCTGATGGCCTGGCTCCCGTTGGTCATCGCGGGCGCACCCCTCCTCTCGCTGGACGCGGTCCGCCCACGTGGTCTCTTCCGCCGCCGGGCGCGCGCCCGGCGGGGCGCCCTGTTCACCTGAGCCCGGCACCCCGCCGCCGGGGGCCGGTCATGGCTCCCGGCGGCCGGGAACTCCCGTGCGCTGCTTCCCGTGCGCGGCTCTCTGTGCGGGGCTCTCCGCGTGGGGCGCGCCGTCACGCTTGTTCGGCTCGCCTCCGGGCACGGACCCGGTACCGGCGCACCAGGAAACCGACGGACTGGGCGGCTCCCGCGAGGCAGAGCCCCCCGACCAGGGCGGGCAGCAGCACGAAGGCGGGGACGTGCCAGCGGCCCGTCGCCGACCCGAGGTAGGCCAGCCCGCCGCCCAGCAGCACCAGCCCGACGATGAGCTTCCCGGGTTCGAACTCATGACGCCGCACGGGTCACCTCCACTTCACCGACACCGGCCTTGAGCCGCAGTTCCAGCGTGCCGCGCGAGCCGTGCCCCGGCCGTGGGCCCACGGTCACCCGCTTGTTCTGGCGGGGGCGGACGTCCACGTCGTCCCGCTTGTCGTCGGGCAGCTTGATGTATCCGACGCCCACTTCGACGGTCAGCTTCGCCGTGGCGTCGTCCGGGAGGACGACCGTCAGCCGTCCGGCTCCCGCCTCGGCGCGGACGCTCAGGGGGGCCGCGGCCGTCCGCCCCGCCGCCGGCCAGGAGAGGCGGGACAGGTCGAGGGTGCCCACGCCGGTGCCGATCCGGTACTCCGGCCGGAGCTCCGCCGCGTTCGCGGGCCGCCAGGTCATCCGGCGCCACTCCGCGGTCACCGACTTCGGCAGGGCGGCCGCCCCCACCAGCAGCAGCGCGGTCAGTACGGCCATGGTGACCGTTACGCCACCGGTGCGGCCGTAGCGGGAGCTGACGGCTATGCCCAGGCCGTAGACGGCCAGCGCGCACGCCAGGCCCGTCTCCAGCGAGGTGCCCAGGGGGTGCCCGTGCCAGGTCAGGCCGGTGCCGGCCGAGAACGCCACCAGGGACAGCAGGGCCGTCCAGCCGCCGAGCTGCCGTCCGTCCCGGGCCGGACGCACCCGCCGTTCCTTCCCCCGGGCGGCGTCTTTCGGGCCGTCGTCCGGCCCCCACAGGTAACCGGTGCCGTGGAACGGCAGCCCGGCCACCTCCACATGGAGGACCGGATCCCGCCACCAGGACGGAGCGACCGGCGGCGGGGGAGCCTGGGTCTCGGGCGGCGCGTCCACCGTCTTCTGCGCCTTCGCCGGCCGCGCGGCACCGGGCACCGCGGCCGTCTCCTCGTCCGCCTCGGGCGTCCGGCGCTGCTGCGACCAGTACGCCGTCCCGACCAGCGCCACGGTCAGCATCAGCGAGAACGACATGGCACCACTGTTGTTGAGCATGGACAGGAACAGCCCGCAGCCCACCAGCGCGCACAGCACCGCCGTCAGCGCCGGGCCGTCCACCCGGCCGGACAGCATCCGGCGCGCCTCGTTCTCCTCCTCGCCCTCCGCCGGGACCAGCAGCCACGCGAAGCCGTAGACGATCAGGCCGAAACCACCGGTGACCCCCAGGACCCCCAGGACCACCCGGAAGATCACCGGATCCAGGTCGAAGAAGCGGCCCAGGCCTCCGCACACGCCGGAGAGCACCTTGTGGTCGCGGCTGCGCCGCAGCGACGGCCGGGGGACGGCGGGTGGCGCGTCCCCGTGCCGCGGGTTGTCGGTGGGCGGTACGTCGGTCATGAGCACATGGTGTCAACCGCGGCCGCCGGGCGGCATCCGTGATGACCCTGGCCCTTCCCTGAGATCGACCCTGAGACCGGGGCCGTTAGGGTGGCGCATCGAACGGAATGTCGTCATTCGGAGGGGCGCGCGGTGTTCGAGTCAGTGGCGGGTGCGTCGGCCGGCGTGCCCGGCCCGGTCCCCGGCCGCCTGCTCGCGGACCGGTACCGGCTGGTCCGGCGCATCGGCCGCGGCGGCATGGGCACCGTATGGCTCGCCGAGGACGAACTGCTGGGTCGCCGCGTCGCGGTCAAACAGTTGCACGTCTCCCACGGGCTGGACGAGGACGAACTGGCCACTCTCTACGAGCGCACCCGCCGCGAGGCGCGCAGCGCGGCGCGGATCAGCCACCCCAACGTGGTCGTCGTCCACGACGTGGTCGAGGACGAGGGGCTGCCGTGCATCGTGATGGAGCACGTACCGTCGAAGACCCTTGGCGACGTCCTCAAGCAAGGGCCCGTGACGCCGGAGGAGGCGGCCCGCGTCGGGCGCGGGATGATCGCCGCGCTGCGGGCCGCCCACGCGGCCGACGTCCTGCATCGCGACGTCAAGCCGGGGAACGTGCTGCTCGGCGAGGACGGCCGCGTCGTGCTCACCGACTTCGGCATCGCGCACCTGGCCGGGAACTCCACGCTCACCAAGACCGGCGAGATGGTCGGTTCCATCGACTACATCGCGCCCGAGCGGGTCAGGGGAGCACGGCCGGGTCCGGCCTCGGACCTGTGGGCGCTGGGTGCCACGCTGTACGAGGCGGTCGAGGGCCGGGCGCCGTACCACCGGCCCACGCCCATCGAGACGGCGTACGCCATCGCCGTGGACCCGTTGGAACCCCCGCTGCGCGCGGGCCCGCTGACCCGGCTGATCGAGACCCTGCTCTCCCGGGACCCGGAGCTGCGGCCCCCCGCCGACCTGGTCGAACAGATTCTGAGCGAACCCGCCGCCGAGCCGGACACGGTCCGTCCCGCGAAGCGGTGGGACGGGTTCGTCGAGCGGTCCGAGGCCACCACCGCCCTGACGCCGCCGCACCCCCTCCCCGGGGCACGGCCCTCCGCTTCCGCACCGGTACCGGGCCCGCGGCGGACGGGGCCCACCGCCGTCGTCCCGCCCGTGCCCGCACCTGCCTCCGGTTCCGCCGACGCGACCCCTTCCCCTGCTCTTTCCTCTTCCTCTTCCGTCGACCGGTCCGGACCCGGACGCCCGTCCGGCGGGCGGCGACGGGCCGGCAGGTGGATCGGCGCGGCGGCCCTGCTGGGTGCCGTGGCCGCGGTCGGCGCCTACCTTCTCCTGCCCGACGGGACGGAGGATTCCGCCGTGCCGCCGCCGAGGCCCGGCACGGCCCCGCCCGCGTCCTCCACGCCACCGCCTTCCCCTTGGTCGCCGCCTCCCGTGCCGTCCGGGTACCGCCTGGTGACCGAGAAGCGTCTCGGGGTCGCCTTCCCGGTGCCGAAGGGCTGGACCCGCAAGGAGAAGTCGGCCGTCGAGGTGAACTACATCGCCCCCGGCGGTCTCGTCGGCCTGAAGGTCAATGTCCTGGACCTGGCGAGCCCCGACCCGCTGAAGCACTGGCAGGACGTCGAACGGCAGGTCAGGACGGAGGTCGGCGACTACCGACGGCTCCGGATGCAGGCCACCTCCTACCGCGGCGACCCGGCCGCCGTCTGGGAGTTCGCGTTCAAGGGGCGTGCCCGCCCGTTCCGGGCCATCGACCTGGGCTTCGGCCGCGCGGGCGGCGACGAGTACGCCGTGTACCTCTCCGCACCCTCGGCCGAGTGGGACCGCCACCGTCCGGTCTTCGACACGGTCCGGGACGGCTTCCGGGTGCTCCGGCACTGACGGGAGTCCCGCGGGAGCCCCGCCGGCCCCCGAAGGCTCACACAAGGGACCGCGTAAGGGGCACGGGCAGGGTCGTGTCGGGGATGGATCGGGGTTCGGTCAGGGACGACCCCGATACCGTGGGCGGCCACGCCGTGTGACGATCGTGCCATGACCGGCGCATCGACGACGCAGCCCCGACCCGGCGGTGCCTACGCACCCGCCGCCTCCGACACCGTGCCGCTGCGCAAGCTCTACCGCAGCGCCGAGGGCCGGATGCTCGGCGGCGTGGCGCGCGGTCTCGCCGGACATCTGGGGATGCCGGTCTCCTGGGTGCGGCTCGTCTTCGTCGCCCTGCTCATGGCGCAGGGCATCGGCGCGCTGCTCTACGCGGTCTTCTGGTTCGTCGTGCCGCTCGGTGTGGGCGGCGTGGAGGTGCGCCGGCCGGCCGGCGGCGCGGCGCCCGGCGGCCGGCGGCGTCTGTTCACCCGCAAGCCCGACCGGGGCCAGGTCTTCGCTCTCGTCGCGCTCATCGTGGGCGTAGCGATCTTCCTGGACCGGATGCACCTCGGCCGCGCCAACGTCTACGTCTGGCCGCTGATCCTGATAGGAGCGGGCGTCGCCCTGGTCTGGCGGCAGGCGGACAACGCCCGGCGCGCCCACTGGGTGGAGGTCAGCAGGCGCAAACGCGTCCTGCCGCTCGCCCGTGGCGCGGCCGGTGTCCTGCTGGTCGGTGCCGGGGTGACCGGCATCGTCGTCCTGCAGGGGTCGGCCGAGCACCTGGGCACCGTCCTGCAGGCGTCGCTCGCGGTCCTCGTCGGCATAGCGCTGCTGGCCGGCCCCTCCGTGGTGCGCATGACGCAGGACCTGTCCGCCGAGCGCACCATGCGCATCCGCGCCCAGGAGCGTGCCGAAGTCGCCGCACACGTCCACGACTCGGTACTGCACACGCTCACCCTGATACAGCGCAACGCCGACGACTCGCGGGAGGTGGCCCGCCTGGCCCGTGCCCAGGAGCGGGAGCTGCGCGCCTGGCTCTACAACCCCGAGGGCCACGGCAGGGACGAGTCGGACGAGCCCGAGACGCTGGCCGAGGCCGTGCGAGCCACCGCCGCGGCCGTCGAGGACCACCACGGCGTCCCCCTGGAGGTGGTCGTGGTCGGCGACTGCCCGCTCGACGAAGGGCTGCGGGCGCAGATGCAGGCCGCGCGCGAGGCCATGGTCAACGCCGCCAAGTACGGTGGCGAGGGCGGGGCGGTCCAGGTCTACGCCGAAGTCGAAGGGCGTACGGTCTTCGTCTCGGTGCGCGACAGGGGGCCGGGCTTCGACCTGGACGCCGTGCCCGACGACCGGATGGGGGTCCGCGAGTCGATCATCGGCAGAATGCAGCGCAACGGGGGCACCGCGCGCCTGCGCTCCGTTCCCGACGGGGGGACGGAAGTGGAGCTGGAGATGGAGAGGGCGGAACAGACGACATGACGAACGGGACGACGGCCGAACCGGAGGAGCGACGGGTCCGGGTGGTCCTGGTGGACGACCACCGCATGTTCCGCACCGGGGTGCAGGCCGAGATCGGGGTCACCGACCGGACGGGCGTCGAGGTCGTCGGCGAGGCCGCCGACGTCGACCAGGCCGTCACCGTCATCACCGCCACCCGCCCCGAGGTCGTCCTGCTGGACGTCCACCTGCCCGGTGGCGGCGGTGTGGAGGTGCTGCGCCGCTGTGCCGCCCTGATGTCGGCGGCCGAGGAGCCGGTCCGTTTCCTCGCGCTGTCCGTGTCCGACGCCGCGGAGGACGTCATCGGGGTCATCCGCGGCGGGGCGCGGGGCTATGTGACCAAGACGATCACGGGGGCCGACCTGATCGCGGCCATCTTCCGGGTCCGGGACGGTGACGCGGTGTTCTCCCCGCGGCTGGCCGGCTTCGTCCTCGACGCGTTCGCCTCGACCGACGCCCCGCCCGTCGACGAGGACCTCGACCGCCTTACGCAGCGTGAGCGCGAGGTGCTGCGTCTGATCGCGCGTGGGTACGCGTACAAGGAGATCGCCAAACAGCTCTTCATCTCGGTGAAGACGGTCGAATCCCATGTGTCGGCGGTGCTGCGCAAGCTCCAGTTGTCCAACCGGCACGAGCTGACCCGATGGGCGGCGGCACGGCGCCTGGTGTGAGAGATGGCACCTTCTGTCACAGAAGGGAACCGTAGTCACACGGCTCCCCTCTACAGAGGGTGAACGGCTCTCGTGAGGTAGGGCCGGGGCCCGTACCGGGCTCGACGCCGGAAACGAGAGCCGTTGACTCGATGAGCCTGATGGGGACGCCCTTTTTCGTGACCACGATCGTTCTGGTCGTGGTGGCACTCGTGCTGCCGTTGCTGGTGTGGAGCAGGATTCCGGGCCCACGGATCGTCCGGTACGTCGCACGGCTGCTGATGCTGCTCTTCGCCCAGGCCACCGCGATCACCATGGTCTTCGTGGTCGTCAACAACGCCAACGGCCTGTACGACGACTGGGACGACCTCCTCGGTACCGGCAACCACGTCGCCTCGGCCGCCGACCTGGGGGCCGACGGCACCGGCGGCAAGAAGCTGAAGGACCTGCCGAAGGTCGTCCAGAAGTTCAAGAACGTCTCCGACTCGCGCATGGGAGAGGGCGTCCGGCAGACCCAGCTCAAGGGCGCCGTCTCGGGCGTGAGCGGCGAGGTCTACGTCTGGACGCCGCCGCAGTACGACGACCCCGCGTTCAAGGACAAGAAGTTCCCCGTGGTGGAGGTGCTGCCCGGCTTCCCCGGCTCGGCGAAGGCCTGGTTCGGCACCCTGAAGGTCAACGAACAGCTCAAGCCCATGATGGAGAAGGGTGAGATACAGCCCTTCATCATCGTCGCGCCCCGCACCACCCTCCTCGGCGGCAAGGTCGACACCGGCTGCGCCAACACACCGGGCACGGTCAACGCCGACACCTGGCTCAGCTTCGACGTCCGCAAGATGGTCGTCGACAACTTCCGCGTCAGCGACAAGCCCGAGGCCTGGGGCGTCGCCGGCTACTCGGCGGGCGCGCACTGCGCCGCCAAGCTGACCATCGCCCACCCCGACCGCTTCCACGCCGGCGTCAGCCTCTCCGGCTACAACGATCCCGCCGGCGTCCGTGCCTCGCTCACGGCGAAGACCCTCGACCTCCGCCGGGCGAACAACCCGCAGCGGATGCTCAGGCGGGCCAAGACGCCGCCGCCCGTGGCGCTGTTCTTCTCGGGCAGCGAGCGCGACGGCTACCGGGCCGGTATGGACATCAAGAAGGTGGCGAAGCTGCCGACCACCGTGGAGGTCAAGGAGATCCCGGCCGACGCCGGCGGCCACAACACGGCCGTCTGGAAGGAGCAGGTCCCCGAGGTCTTCCGGTGGCTCACCAAACAGTTGACCCCCTGAGCCGACACCGGTTCCCGGCCCGGTGGCCGGCTACGCGGGTCTGACCGCTCCGGCGAAGGGCATCGAGCCCACGGACGCGATGCTGACCGGCGCCCCCGGATGCGGGGCGTGGATCATCTTCCCGCCGCCGATGTAGAGGCCGACATGGCTCACGCCGGAGTAGAAGAACACCAGGTCGCCGGGGGCCAGCCCGGACCGGCTGACCCGGTGCCCGGAGTTGATCTGGGTGTAGGTGGTGCGTGGCAGCGCGACGCCGGCCGCTCGCCAGGCCGCCTGCGTCAGCCCCGAGCAGTCGTAGCCGGAGGGCCCGGTGGCACCCCAGACGTAGGGCTTGCCGAGCGCCCCGTAGGCGAAGGCCACGGCCTGCGCCGCGCGGCCCGTCGGGGCGTGCCCGGCGGGCCTCTCCGTCGGGCGCGCGCCCGCGGAGCGCGACGCCGGGGCGGGCGCCGCCGAGCGTCCGGCGGGGTGGCCGCCGCTCGTGCCCTCCTGCCCGTCGGCGGCGGGCCGCGTGGCGGGCGGCAGTGTGCGGAGCAGCTCCCGGGCGGCGGCCAGCTTGGCCTCGACCGTGTGCCGGTGGTGCGCGAGCGCGTTCCGCTCGGCCTCGAGCTCCCGCAGCTTGGCCTCGGCCGTGGTCCGTACCTGTCGGACCTGCCGGACCTCCTCCCGCACCCGGGCCACCTCGGAGGCCTCACGGGCTCCGGTGCGCTCGGCCATCGACGCCTGGTCCAGGAAGTGCCGCGGCGAGGACGAGAGCAGCAGCCGGACCGAGGGCGGGATGCCTCCGGCGCGGTACTGGGCCGTGGCGTACGACCCGAGGGCGTCGCGGGCGGCGTTGAGCCGTTCCGTCCGGCGGGCGGCGTCGTCCTGGAGGCCGTCGAGCACGGCCCGGGCCCGGTCCGTGCGCTCCTTCGCCCCGTTGTACCGCTCCGTCGCCACCTCGGCCTGCCGGTAGTAGCGCGTGACCTGTGCCTTCACCTCGTCCGGCCGCCGCTGCGGCGCCGCGTGGCCGGTGCCGTCGAGCGTGGTGACGGTGGCCGCGCCCGCCAGGGCGAGGCCGGCCGCCGTCCGGGCGGTGCCGCTGAGGAGCGGGCGGTGCTTGGGCTTGCGGTGCGAGGCCACGGTGGCCGTCACTTCCTTCCTGTCCGGCGGCAGGCTGGGGGCTGGGGCGGCGGCCCGCGCCACGGAAAGGGGAGGTACAGAGGGGCCAGGCCATCGCCGTCTGGGGCAGGACGCTAAACCGCGAGATCCGCCGGTAACGCACATGACTGTTAATGGCCGGAACCGGCAGTGAATCGACTGGTGCGAGCCGGGAACTCCTCGACCTCACGGAAGGATTCGATTCAGGAGTGACCGAATCGATGATCTTTGCCCGATTACGGGGTAGTTGGTGCTATGGCCCCGGTTTATGGGGAGCTCGGTCTTCCGGCTAGGGTCGGCCTCCATGGACCTTCTGATTCACGCCATGATCGGCCTGCACATCATCGGTATCGCCGCCCTGCTCGGCGGCTTCCTGACCCAGGTGAAGGCCATGGGCAAGGGCGAGGCCCGGATGGTTCCCCCGATGCTGCACGGCGCCCTCACCATGCTGGTCACCGGCATGGCGCTGGTCGGTCTGCACCGCGCGCAGGACGACGCGGTGAACATGCTCAAGATCGGCCTGAAACTGACCCTGCTGATGGTCGTGCTCGCCCTCGTCTACCTGAACCGGGACCAGGAAGGAGAGGAGCGGGCCGGGACCGCCGCCTTCGGCGCGGTCGGGGCGCTGACCACGGCGGACGTCTTCATCGCCGTGCTCTGGACGTGACCCGTGCCACCCGTCCCTCCCCGGCCCCCGGAGGCCGGGGAGGGACGGGTTGTCAGTGGGGCCGCCTAGACTCGGATGACGATGAGCAGCCTCTTTGACGACAGCTTCCTGGCGGATCTCGTCCCCTCCGACGAGGAGCCGCCGCCTCCTCCGGAGGACACGGCCCCCGAGCCGCTGCCGGACGACCTCTTCGGCGGCGCCTTCGACGCGCCCGCCCCCCGGGAGGCCTACTACCGCGACGGCGCCCCGCGCCCCGTCGTGGACCCCGCCGCGCTGCTGGAGGGCATGAACGAGCAGCAGCGCGCCGCCGTGGTGCACTCCGGCTCCCCGCTGCTCATCGTCGCGGGCGCGGGATCGGGCAAGACCCGCGTCCTCACCCACCGCATCGCCCACCTCCTCGGCGCCCGGGGCGTCCACCCCGGGCAGATCCTCGCGATCACCTTCACCAACAAGGCCGCGGGCGAGATGAAGGAGCGCGTCGAGCAGCTCGTCGGCCCCCGGGCCAACGCGATGTGGGTGATGACGTTCCACAGCGCCTGCGTCCGGATCCTGCGCCGGGAGAGCAAGAAGCTCGGCTTCACGTCGTCCTTCTCGATCTACGACGCCGCCGACTCCAAGCGGCTCATGGCCCTGGTCTGCCGCGACCTGGACCTCGACCCGAAGAAGTTCCCGCCGAAGTCGTTCAGCGCGAAGGTCTCCAACCTCAAGAACGAGCTGATCGACGAAGAGGCGTTCGCAGCACAGGCCACGGACGGGTTCGAGAAGACCCTCGCCGAGGCGTACGCGATGTACCAGTCGAGGCTGCGCGAGGCCAACGCGCTCGACTTCGACGACATCATCATGACCACGGTCCACCTGCTCCAGGCGTTCCCGGACGTCGCCGAGCACTACCGGCGCCGCTTCCGGCACGTCCTGGTCGACGAGTACCAGGACACCAACCACGCCCAGTACACGCTGATCCGCGAGCTGGTGGGCACTCCGGCGACGGCGGGCGAGGAGGGCCCCGGCGAGCTGTGCGTCGTCGGCGACGCCGACCAGTCCATCTACGCCTTCCGCGGCGCCACCATCCGCAACATCCTCCAGTTCGAGGAGGACTACCCGGACGCCACGACGATCCTGCTGGAGCAGAACTACCGCTCCACGCAGACGATCCTGAGCGCCGCCAACGCGGTCATCGAGCGCAACGAGAACCGCCGCCCGAAGAACCTCTGGACCGAGGCCGGCGCCGGTTCCGCGATCACCGGTTACGTGGCCGACACCGAGCACGACGAGGCCCAGTTCGTCGCCGACGAGATCGACCGGCTGACCGACGCCGGCGACGCCAAGGCCGGCGACGTCGCGATCTTCTACCGGACCAACGCCCAGTCCCGCGTGTTCGAAGAGATCTTCATCCGCGTCGGCCTGCCCTACAAGGTCGTCGGCGGCGTGCGCTTCTACGAGCGCAAGGAGGTCCGGGACGTCCTCGCCTATCTGCGCGTCCTGGCCAACCCCGAGGACACCGTGCCGCTGCGCCGGATCCTCAACGTGCCCAAGCGCGGCATCGGCGAGCGCGCCGAGGCCATGATCGACGCGCTCGCCCTGCGAGAGAAGATCAGCTTCCCCCAGGCGCTGCGGCGCGTCGACGACGCCTACGGCATGGCCGCCCGCTCGGCCAACGCCGTCAAGCGCTTCAACGTCCTGATGGACGAGCTCCGGACGATCGTCGAGTCGGGCGCCGGACCGGCCACCGTCCTGGAAGCGGTCCTGGAGCGCACCGGCTACCTCGCCGAGCTCCAGTCGTCCACCGATCCGCAGGACGAGACCCGGATCGAGAACCTGCAGGAACTCGCGGCGGTGGCCCTGGAGTTCGAGCAGGAGCGGGCCGAGGGTGAGCCGGGCACCCTCGCCGACTTCCTGGAGAAGGTGGCCCTGGTCGCCGACTCCGACCAGATCCCCGACGAAGACACGGAAGGCACGGGCGTCATCACGCTGATGACCCTGCACACCGCCAAGGGCCTGGAATTCCCGGTCGTCTTCCTCACCGGCATGGAGGACGGCGTCTTCCCGCACATGCGCGCCCTCGGCCAGGCCAAGGAGCTGGAGGAGGAGCGGCGCCTCGCCTACGTGGGCATCACCCGGGCCCGCGAACGGCTCTACCTGACCCGGTCGAGCATGCGCAGCGCCTGGGGCACGCCCGCCTACAACCCGCCGTCCCGCTTCCTGGAAGAGATCCCCGACCGGTACGTGGAGTGGCGCCGCACCGGGGCCGCCACCCCGTCGGCCTCGGTGTCCGGGATCGCCTCCGGCCGGTCCTCCTCGCGGAGCGGCGGGCGGGGCGCGGCGGGGCCGAGCGGTTTCGCGACGCGGCGTGCCAAGGACCGTCCGGTGGTGGCGCTGGCGATCGGCGACCGGGTCACCCACGACTCGTTCGGCCTCGGCACGGTCGTCGGGGTCAAGGGCAGCGGGGACAACGCCGAGGCGACGATCGACTTCGGCCAGGAGAAGCCCAAGCGCCTGCTGCTGCGCTACGCGCCGGTCGAGAAGCTGTAGCCGGACGGCGGGACCGGCCGACGGCCCGTCCCGCCGTCCGGCCGGATCACGTGGGGTCGAGGTCGTGGGCCCGCAGCCACGGCAGCGGGTCGACGGCCGAGCCGCCGGGACGCACCTCGAAGTGCAGGTGCGGACCGGTGGAGTTGCCCGAGTTGCCGGAATAGGCGATCACGTCACCCGCCTTGACCTGCCCGGACCGCACCCGGGTGCTGCTGAGGTGGCAGTACCAGGTCTCGGTCCCGTCCGGCGAGGTCACTATGGCCATGTTGCCGTAGGCGACGTTGTACTGGGTGCGGACGGTGCCGTCGGTGGCCGCCATGACGGGGGTGCCGTAACTGACGGGGAAGTCGATGCCGGTGTGCACGGACATCCAGTTGACGCCCGCCTGACCGTAGAAGGCGCTGAGCCCGTGCTGGGCGACGGGGAGCGCGAACTTGGGCCGCTCGGCCTCCTTGCGGGCGGCCTCCTCGGCCTTCCGCTTGCGCTCCTCCTCCTGGCGCAGGCGCAGGTCGATGCGTTCCTGCGTGCGGTTGGCGCGGGTGGCGAAGTCGTCCGCCCCCCGGCTCAGCCCGGCGAGCTGGGTGTCCAGCTTGCTGTTGGCGGCGGAGAGCTTGACGGTGGACGTGTCGGGGGCGGACGCGGCCTGGGTCTGCTGTGCCTCGTGGCCCCCGTTGGACGCGACGGTCGCGGCGGCCACACCTGCCACACCCATCACGGCGACCGAGGGCACGGCCACCGTGAGGAGCGCCTTGCGGCGGGGCCGGTAGCCGGAGCGGGGGGCGCCGCCCTTGCGCCGGTTGCGGACCGGGCGGTCGCCGGCGGGCTCGCCGGTCTCGCCACCGTCCGCGGTGGGGCCTTCCGGGGCGGAGCCTTCCGCGGCGTGGCCGTCCGGTGCGGGGCCGTCCGAGGTGAGGTCGCTCCCGGCGAGGTCGTCGGGGGCGAAGACGGCGTGCATGGTCCGCGTGTCGGCGTCGGTCACCGGCGCCGGGGGTGCGGAGACCGCGGCGGGGTCGGCGAGGACGGCCATCAGCGTCGGGTCGTGCGGCGGTGCCGGGTCGGCGGCGCCCGCCCAGGCGCGGGCGTCCCAGGTCTGCGTCTCCGCCGTGTGGGTGCCGGCCCAGGGATCGGCGGGCTGGGACCAGGCCGAGGTGTCCCAGGTCTGGGTCATGGCGTGGTCGACGGGCTGCTGCGGGGCATGCGGAACGTATGGGGCCTGCGGGGTCTGTGGCAGGGAGGCGTGGCCGTTGGTGTCCCACTGGGCCGAGGTGTCCCACTGGGCGGAGTGCCCGGTGTCCCACTGGCCCGAGGTGTCGACGCTCCAGTGGTCACCAGGAAGGTTTCCCCACCCGGCCGAACCCGACGTCTCCCACTGCCACTGGCCGGCGGGACCACTGCCGGAACCGGTGGCCCAGGTGCCGTCCTGGGCCTGTCCCCAGTCGGGCTGCGCGCCGGTGTCGCAGGCGCTGAAGTCCCAGACCTGGGTGTGACCGGAGTTGCCCCACTGGTTGGTGTTGTCCCACTGGCCGGTGTCGTGTCCGGTCCAGCCGTAGGCGGTGGACTGCTGGGGGGACGGGTGGTGTCCGAATGCTGCATCGGGAGCGGGAACGGACGGATCCGGGGCCGCCGATGGGTGACGGTCGTTCACCACCACTTCCATTTCGCCTCGGGAGCAGGAGAAGTAGCGGCGACTGTACCCGGCGGTATGCGACGGCCACAATCTTCCTCACGTTTCGCGGGACGGAAGCCTGGGCATTTAGCCGCCTTTTGGTGGACGGGACGCGCCTGAGTCGCTTTGACGTTCGAAAATCGTTCGACATTAATCGGGCAAGTGGGGTGGGATCGAAGGTTGCCCGCGATGTCGACGGGCATCATCCGGCGTCCTCCGCGCATCACACGAAGGGGCGCCGGGCGTCATCCGGGAGGGACGCCTCGCGTCACGCGACGAAAGCTTGCCGCGCGTCACGCGACGGAGGCCCGCCCGAGGCCGTCTTCCTCGTCCCACGACGCCAGCGCCTGTCGCACGCCCGCCACCACGGCCGGGTGAACCGGGAGGGCGAGGTGGCCGACCCCGCTGACCCTGATGTTCCGCGCCACCAGGTCCGGGTGGTCGAGCCGGGCCGTCTCCACCGGGACCATCACCTGGTCCAGATCGCTCCAGAAGCCGACGAAGCGCGTCCGGCAGCCGGGGGCCGGCGCGGCCAGCTCCGTGAGAACGTCGGAACCCGGGCGCATCTGCCGCACCAGTGGGTGCACCGACATCGGCGGGGCCACCCGGGTGCCCGCGTGCGGAGTGCCGAGCGTGACCAGTCTGCGGACCAGGGCGTCACCCCCCAGCCGCTGAACGTAGTAGCGGGCGACCAGTCCGCCCAGGCTGTGCCCGACGATGTCGATGTGTGCGGCACCCGTCCGGGCGCGGAACTCCTCCGCGTACCGGTTCAGCGCCCGGGCGGCGGTGCGGATGTCACGGGTGAGCAGCGAGTGGTTGAGGGAACCCACGTGACGCCAGCCGTGGCGGAGCAGCGAACGGCGCAGCAGGACGAAGACCGAACGGTTGTCGGCGAATCCGTGGAGGAGGAGCACGGGAACCCGGCTGTCCGCGGCGTCCGCCTCCCCGTACGGCGGTGGCGTGACGAGGGGTGGCGGGCGGCGCTCCTGGGCCACACCCGTCGGGTACAGCGCCGCGTGCCAGGCCAGGATGGCCAGCTCCAGCGCGGTCGACCGCAACAGGGCGGCCGAGGTACGCGGCAGCGCGGAACCGGTGGTGCCGGAGCCGGCGGAGCCGTGAACGGCGTTCTCCGGAACGGTGGCTGACGGGTTCCCGGGGGCGGACGACGCCTTCCCGGGAACGAGTGTCGTGGAAACAAGGGATAAGGCGGGCAAGGCCCCCATGGCCGACCTCCGAACGGCACACAGGCCGATGCCCTGTCCCCCGTGTGCCCTCATGGGCAGCGGTGCGCCGACTGCCGGACCACCGCCGCCGTGCGGCTGTCGGCGGCGGTGCGGCAGACCCCGTCGCGGCTCCCCTGCGCGGCCCTCTCCGCGATCCGCCGTGCCACGGCCGGGCGGCTGTACGGCGCGTGGTGGGCGGGAGGCGGGTGCGGACCGCGGCGAACGTGGTGTCCCACGTGTGATTTCCCCCTCCCTCCGCACCGCGAAACGGCCGCGTACGGGATGCTGTGGATAACGTTCGTTCACACCCGGGCCCGCACGGCACGGGATCCTCGCGGCCGGCTGACGGCAGTCGTACATGGAGGCAGTGATGGGAGTGACCGGTCCGATCCGTGTGGTGGTGGCCAAGCCGGGGCTCGACGGACACGATCGCGGGGCCAAGGTCATCGCACGTGCGCTGCGGGACGCCGGCATGGAGGTCATCTACACCGGGCTTCACCAGACCCCCGAGCAGATCGTCGACACCGCCATCCAGGAGGACGCCGACGCGATCGGCCTGTCCATCCTGTCCGGCGCGCACAACACCCTGTTCGCCAAGGTGATCGAGCTGCTCAAGGAGCGCGACGCCGAGGACATCAAGGTGTTCGGCGGGGGGATCATCCCGGAGGCCGATATTCCGCCGCTCAAGGAGCTGGGCGTGGCGGAGATCTTCACTCCGGGGGCGACGACGACGTCGATCGTCGAGTGGGTCAACGCCAACGTCCGCCAGTCCGCCGGGGCCTGACGGGCCGGCCCCCGCCGTGCGGGCCGGCCGGCCGCCCGTCATCCCGCCAGCTCCGCCCGCATGGTGGCGCGCAGCCGGAGCGTTCCCGCCAGCCGCTGGAACGCCTCCGCCCAGTAACCGCCGGCCCCGGGCGGGGCGGCGTCCTCATACGGATCACCGTCCTGGCCGTCCGGGCTCTCCGGGCCGCCCGCGTGGTCCGACCAGGCCGGCACGGCCAGCCGGCCGGCCTGGTCCGGATCGAGGCAGCGCTCGGCCAGCCCCATGACGCCGCTGAAACTCCATGGGTAGCCGCCGGCGTCCCGGGCGATCTCCAGGGCGTCCACCACGGCCCGCCCGAGCGGTTCCGCCCAGGGCACCGCGCACACGCCGATCAGCCGGAACGCGTCCGACAGCCCGTACGTGGCGATGAACCGCGCGACCCACTCGGCGCGTTCGGCCGCCGGGAGGACGGTGAGCAGCCGCGCCGGATCGCGGCCCGGCGCATCCTCGGGGGCGGGGGGTGCCGTCGCGGGGCCGAGCAGGGCCCGCGTCCATTCCACGTCCCGCTGCCGGACGGCGGCACGGCACCAGGCCGCGTGCAGGTCGGGCCGCCGGCCGTCGGCGACCGGCAGGGCCACCGCCCCTGCCGCACCGGGGACGCCCAGTCGGGCCGGCCAGACGGACAGCGGCGTCGCCTCCAGGATCCCGCTCAGCCACCACGACCGCGCGTCACGCCCCGACGGAGGCTTGGCCGTGATGCCGTCCCGCCGCATCCCGGCGTCGCACTCGTGCGGAGCCTCCACCACGACCACGCCCCGGTCGAGCGCGACGCAGGTACGGGCGCGCGCGGCCATCCGGGCCGTCAGGGCCGATCCGGGCAGGCTCCCGAGGAGTTCGGCGGCCAGGGCGCGGACGGAGCGGCCCCGGTCGGACAGGGCCGCCTCGAGGAACGGCTCGTCGTCAGGGGAGAGCCCGTCGCGCAGCGCTCCGAGGAACGCCCGGCGGTCCTCGGCCCGTTCGGTGGCCCAGGTGGCGGCCACCATCGCGCGACCGGCCGCCGGGTCGTACCGCCGCGCCGCCGTGAGAGCGGCCAGACGTTCGGCGAACAGCCCCTCCCGCCAGAGGCGCCGTAGCTCCTCCGGGTCCGCGGCGCCCGGCGCGCCGGGGACGGGCGCCCGCCCCGACGCGTGGGCACGGAGCGCGTACGCCCACTGCGGATTGAGGCCGGCCAGCCACAGGCCGCGGGGCCCGGCGAAGGCCAGCGCCTCGTGGCGGAGGTCGGTGCGGGCCCGGGCGGCGTCGAGAAGGCCGGGCAGCAGCGCGTTCGGGGGGCGGTAACCGTGCGCGTTGGCGGCGGTCAGCCACTGGGGAAGCAGCTCGACGAGGTCGGGGGCCGTCGCCCGGCGCCGGTCCCCGCCGGTCCGCTCGCCGAGGAGCAGCGCCAGCCGTCGCCGGGCGGCCGCGGGCAGCGGCGGGCGGGGGTCCGGGGGCGCGGGGTCCGGGCGTCTCCCCGGGGCGACGGGCAGGGCGGCGGCCCGGCGCCGGACGGTGTGCAGGGCGGCGGCGTCCAGCAGGGCCAGGGCGGGGTGCCGGCCGGGGCGCGGGCGGACCGGGGCGGCGCGCCGCCCGGTTCCGATGAGGGCGGTGGCGACGAGGTCGTCCCAGGGGACGTCCGTGAGCGGAGCCTCGTGGTTCGGGGCGTTCATGGGTGACCTTTCCCGGAGGACGGCGGGAGACAGCGGGGCGTGGCCGAGCACACCTCGGTGCCCGGGAGGAAGCGAAAAGGCAATGGAGGCAAGGAGATTCGTACGCGGGGTCGGGCGCGAAGGCGCCGCCACGCGACCGTCCGCCCGGTCCGGAGGGTCACCGCCGCAGAGGAGTCAGCTCGGGCCCCCAGACGGCCAACGGCGCGAAACCGCGGTACCCGCACTCGCCGAAGACCCGCACGGGCCGGCCCCCGGACACCGCCACCAGCCGCCACCAGCCCCCCTCGTCGGTGCGGCGCGCGTCGACGGGCAGCGCCGCCCCGCCGTCCGCGTCGGCCAGCCGGCGGCCGAGACCGGGATCCGGGACGGGGACCACCCCGTCGAGAACCACCGGCCACGCCTCCAGCCACGGGTCGTCCCGCAGCACCGCCCCATAGGCGGCGAGGGCGGCCTCCACACCCGCCCCCGGTGGCGGCGTGGTGCCGGGCTCCGGGTCGGCGTGGCGTGTCCCGAGCACGGCGCGCAGGGGCACGGCGGCGGGGTGGAAGAACAGGTCGGCGTCGAGGGAGCAGCCGACGGGCAGCGACAGTTCGGGTGCCCGGCCGGCCGCTCCGTAGGACAGCAGCAGCGCCGCGCGGCCGGTGCGCCTGCCGTGGAGCCGGATGCGCCGGGTGGTGAGCGTGCCGTCGTCGGCGGTGTCGTCCTGGGAGAGGACGAGCCAGTCGTCCCGGACGGCCGGCGCGGAGGCCCGCAGGGCGGCCGAGTCGACGGTGACGCCCACGCGGGCGCGCACGGTGGCGGCCAGCCCGGCGGGCAGCCGGTCGAGGCGGGCGTAGGCGCGGTGCAGAGCGTGCAGGAGCGCGCACTCCTCCAGCAGCCGGGAGGCCCGGTCGGGGCTCGACGCGGGACCGGCCGCCAACTCCCGTGTCCGCGCCGCCAAACCGGGCACCTGGGCGTCGACCATGCGGGCGGCCGCCCGCTCCCACTCCTCCCGCGCGCCCCCGCCGGAACCGGCGAGGCCGCCGTGCACCAGATCGGCGAGCCACCGCTCCGACTCCTTGACGCCCCGGGCCATCCGGCGCGCCCGTTCCGCCGCCCGGCGGTCGGCCGCTCCCGGCGCGGCGGGCCGGCGTGCGGGTGCCGGGGCGTCCGGCCGCCTCCCGCGGCTCTCCCGCGACTCGGCCGCCCGCGGTGGCGGATCCTCGTCCGGCCGGACGGCCTCCCCGGCCGCAGCCCGGAGCGGCGCCGACTCCACCGCGTGCCCGCACGGCACCTTCCGGCCCGGACGACCGCGCGTGCGGTCCGGCCGGTCGGGGTCCGGTGTGCCGGCGGCGGCCCGGTACGTCCGGCCGCCGCCTCCGCGCTCCCCCCACGGCAAGCCCGCGCGCGCTCCCGTCCCCGGCCGCGAGCCCGGCGGCGCGGGCCTGCCGCCCGCCGTGCCCGGTGCGGAGCCGGGTGCCGGCGCGGGCACCTCGTCCACCGTCCTGCGATCCCCCTGCGCATTCATGTCCCCGACGGTAGGGCCCACCACTGACAATTGCCCTGACCTGCACGTTCGTTGACGCCGAGAGTGATTGTCAGTGGTGTGGTGCAGGGTGGTGTCACATCCCGGAACGCACGACGAGGGGGACTTGTGACCGTGTCCGGAAACCGCTTCGCACCCACTGACACATCAGCCGCCACCGACACCCAAGTCACCACCGGCACGCCCGTCACCCATGTCGGCACCCGCCGCACGGCCGGCGGCCCGGCAGTCGCCACCGAGGTCCTCCGGCCGCACGCGGAAACGGCGTTCGCCGACGAACTGGCGGCCCTGGCGGCCGAGGACGACCGGCCCCGGCCGGAGCGGTGGCGGCTGTCACCGTGGGCCGTCGCCACCTATCTGCTCGGCGGGGTGCTGCCCGGCGGCACCGTGATCACCCCGAAGTACGTGGGGCCGCGGCGGGTCGTCGAGGTCGCTGTCACCACGCTCGCCACGGACCGGGCGCTGCTGCTCCTCGGCGTCCCCGGCACCGCCAAGACCTGGGTGTCCGAGCACCTGGCCGCGGCGGTCAGCGGGGACTCCACCCTCCTCGTCCAGGGCACGGCCGGCACACCCGAGGAGGCCGTCCGCTACGGCTGGGACTACGCCCGGCTGCTGGCACACGGGCCCAGCCGGGACGCCCTCGTGCCCGGCCCCGTCATGCGCGCCATGGCCCAGGGCATGACCGCCCGGGTCGAGGAGCTGACACGCATCCCCGCCGACGTACAGGACTCGCTGATCACGGTGCTGTCCGAGAAGACCCTGCCCATCCCCGAGCTCGGCGAGGAGGTCCAGGCCGTGCGCGGCTTCAACCTCATCGCCACCGCCAACGACCGCGACCGGGGCGTCAACGAGCTGTCGAGCGCCCTGCGCCGCCGCTTCAACACCGTGGTCCTGCCGCTCCCCGCCACCCACGAGGACGAGGTGGACATCGTCGTACGGCGCGTCGACCAGATCGGCCGCTCCCTCGACCTGCCCGCCGCCCCGAGCGGCGCTGACGAGATCCGCCGGGTGGTCACCGTCTTCCGCGAACTGCGCGACGGGGTGACGGCCGACGGCCGGACCCGACTCAAATCGCCGTCCGGCACGCTCTCCACGGCCGAGGCGATCTCGGTCGTCACCGGCGGCCTGGCGCTGGCCGCGCACTTCGGCGACGGTGTGCTGCGCGCCGGTGATGTCGCGGCCGGCGTTCTCGGGGCGGTCGTCCGCGACCCGGCGTCGGACCGCACCGTCTGGCACGAGTACCTGGAGACGGTCGTCCGCGAGCGGGACGGCTGGCAGGACTTCTACCGCGCCTGCCGCGAGGTGTCGGCGTGAACGGGCCCGCCCTGCTGGGCGTGCGCCACCACGGGCCCGGCTCCGCGCGGGCCGTGCGCGCCGCCCTGGAACGGCTCCGCCCCCGGGCGGTGCTCGTCGAGGGCCCGCCCGAGGCCGACGCGATCGTCCGGTGCGCGGCGGACGACGGCATGCGGCCCCCGGTCGCGCTGCTCGCGCACGCCGCGGACGACCCCGGGCGGGCGGCGTTCTGGCCGTTCGCCGCCTTCTCGCCGGAGTGGGTCGCCCTCCGCTGGGCCCTCGCCCACGACGCCGAGGTGCGGTTCGTCGACCTGCCCGCGGCCCACACCCTCGCCCTGCGGGGAGCGTCCGGCCCCGGCGGGCCGGACGGTTCCGGCGGGCCGTCGCCCGACCCGCTCGCGCTGCTCGCGGGCGCCGCGGGCCACGACGACCCCGAAGGCTGGTGGGAGGACGCCGTCGAGCACCGCGGCACCGGCCGGCCGGGCGACGGCGGACCCGAAGACGACCCCCTCGCCCCTTTCCGGGCCGTCGCCGACGCCATGTCCGCGCTGCGCACCGGGCCTGGGGAGGGGCCGCCGGGGGGCGAGGCGCCGCCGGATCCGGACCATGACGCCGTACGGGAGGCCCATATGCGGCTCCGGCTCCGCGAGGCCGTCAAGGAGTTCGGGGACGAGGTCGCCGTCGTCTGCGGCGCCTGGCACGTGCCCGCCCTGGCGGCCCGGCGTCCCGCCACCGCCGACCGGCGGACGCTCAAAGGGCTGCCGAAGGTCAGGACGGAGATCTCCTGGGTGCCCTGGACCCACCGCCGCCTGGCCCGGAGCAGTGGTTACGGCGCCGGGATCACCTCGCCCGGCTGGTACGCCCACCTGTTCGCGGCCCCTGACCGGCCGGTCGAACGCTGGCTGACCACGGTCGCCCGGCTGCTGCGGGACGAGGGCCGGCCCGTCTCGTCCGCGCACGTCATCGAGTCCGTCCGGCTCGCCGACACGCTCGCCGCCCTGCGCGGCCGGCCGCTCCCCGGCCTCGCCGAGACCACCGACGCCGTGCGCGCCGTGATGTGCGAGGGGTCGGACGTGCCGCTCGCCCTCGTGCGCGACCGCCTCGTCGTCGGCGACGACCTCGGCGAAGTCCCCGACAGCGCGCCCGCCACACCCCTCCAACGCGACCTCGCCCGCCTCCAGCGCACCCTCCGCCTCAAGCCCGAAGCAGGGGTGAAGACAAGGGAGTTCGATCTCCGCAAGGACACCGACGCCGAACGCAGCCGGTTGCTGCACCGCCTCCGGCTCCTCGCCGTCGACTGGGGCGAACCCCTGCCCTCACGCGCCGGCCTCGGCACCTTCCGCGAGGCGTGGCGCCTGTCCTGGCAGCCCGAACTGGTCGTCCGGCTCGCCGAAGCCGGCGTCTGGGGCACGACCGTCGAAGCCGCCGCGACCGCCCGCGCGGAGGCCGCCGCACACGAGGCCGGCACCCTCGCCGATCTCACCACCCTGGCGGAACGGTGCCTGCTCGCCGCGCTGCCGGCCGCGCTCCCCGCCGTCCTTGGCGCCCTCGCCGACCGGGCCGCCCTCGACACGGACGTCGGCCGCCTCGCCGAAGCCCTTCCCGCACTGGTCCGTTCGGCGCGCTACGGAGACGTGCGCCGCACGGACACCGCGGCTCTCGACGACGTGGCGGCCGGCCTCGCCGACCGTGTCTTCGTCGGACTCCCGGCCGCCTGCGCCGGGCTCGACCGCGACGCCGCGCGGGCGACGAGAGCGCATGTGGACGCCGTGCACCGGGCGGTGGCCCTGCTGGAACGCCCCGGCGTCGCCGGCCGCTGGAGGTCGGTCCTCACCGTCCTCGCCGAGCGCGAACACCTCCCCGGAGAAATCCGCGGCCGGGCGGCCCGGCTCCTGCTCGACGAAGGCGGGCTGACCGCCGACCGGGTCGCGCTCCTGCTGGGCCGCGCCCTCTCACCCGCCGTGGCACCCGCCGACGCGGCCGCCTGGATCGAAGGTTTCACCGGCGGCGCCGAGCCCGGCGGCGGGTTGCTGCTCCTGCACGACGAGCGGCTGCTCGCCCTGGTCGACACCTGGCTCACCGGCATCCCAACCGACGCGTTCGCCGACATCCTGCCCCTGCTCCGCCGCACCTTCGCGGGATACGAGCCGGCTCTCCGCCGAGCGATCGGCGAACGGATAAGAACCGGCCCGGCCGCCGGTCCGGTACGCCGGAGCACCGCACCGGACTGGGACCCGCGGCGCGCCGCGGCCGTCCTGCCCACGATGCGCCTGCTCCTGGGGCTGGACGACGACGAGGAGGGGGCCGGGCCGGGGGAGGAGCAATCCGCTGCCGAGTCACAGGAGTTGGGAGGAGCAAGAGTGAGGGGAAACCGCACG
This sequence comes from Streptomyces sp. NPDC052910, assembly GCF_055585605.1. NCBI lineage: Bacteria > Bacillati > Actinomycetota > Actinomycetes > Kitasatosporales > Streptomycetaceae > Streptomyces > Streptomyces sp. NPDC052910. The sequence goes on along the minus strand of NZ_JBVJJR010000001.1, from coordinate 1,039,689 downwards.
AGGGCGGCATGCGCCGGGGGAGGGGCGCGGTGATCCCGAAAGCGGCACCCGCACTTCTGGCCTCCCGCACGGCGGCCCTTCCCTCGGACGGTGCCGACGAGCGGCTGCGCCGCTGGCGGCTGGTACTGGGCGGGGAGGCCGGTGCGGACGGGACCGGGCGGGCCCTCTCGGGCCGCGACGCCGCCGTCGACCGGACGCTGGGGGCGCTCTACGGGGCGGAGGCCCGCGCGCCGCGCGCCGGTGACGGCCGGCGGAGCGGCGGCCTCGGAGCCTCCGCGCCCCAGGTCGCGCGCTGGCTGGGGGACATCAGGTCGTACTTCCCGGCGTCCGTCGTTCAGGTGATGCAGCGGGACGCCCTGGACCGGCTCGGGCTGACCGCACTCCTCCTCGAACCCGAGCTCCTGGAAGCGGTCGAACCGGACGTCCACCTGGTCGGCACCCTGCTGTCCCTCGGCAAGGCGATGCCCGAGGAGGCGAAGGCCACCGCCCGCGAGGTCGTCCGCAAGGTGGTCGAGGACCTGGAACGGCGCCTGGCGTCCCGCACCCGCGCCACGCTCACCGGCGCGCTCGACCGCTCGGCCCGGTCCGCCCGGCCCCGCCACCGGGACATCGACTGGAACCGCACCGTACGCGCCAACCTCGGGAACTACCTGCCCGAGTACCGCACGGTCGTACCGGAACGCCTCGTCGGTCACGCCCGGGCGGCCCGCTCGGTGCGGAAGGAGGTGATCCTCTGCGTCGACCAGTCGGGATCGATGGCGGCGTCCGTCGTCCACGCCTCCGTCTTCGGCGCCGTGCTGGCCTCGATGCGGTCCCTCGACACCCGGCTGGTCGCCTTCGACACCTCGGTCGTGGACCTCACCGACCGGCTGGCCGATCCGGTGGACGTGCTGTTCGGCGTCCGGCTCGGCGGGGGCACCGACATCAACCGGGCGTTGTCCTACTGCCAGGCCGCGATCACCCGCCCGGCGGACACCGTCGTCGTCCTGATCAGCGATCTTCACGAGGGCGGTGTGCGGGAGGGGATGCTCGAACGGGTCGCGGCCATGCGGGCGGCGGGAGTGCGGTTCGTCACCCTGTTGGCCCTCTCCGACGAGGGCGCTCCGGCGTACGACAGGGAGAACGCGGCAGCCCTCGCCGCGCTCGGCGCGCCGGCCTTCGCCTGCACCCCCGACCACTTCCCGGAGGTGATGGCGGCGGCCCTGGAGCAGCGGCCCCTGCCCGTCCCCGATCCGGACACGGGGGCCTGACGGAGCCGGGAACACCCGCCGGGGGGACGGGAGAAGAGGGCCGAGGGAGAAGGGGGGAGCGGAGGGGAGGGGTGGAACGGGAGGAAGCGCGGCGGGAAGGCGGTGGCCGGGCGGTGCCCGACCGGCCGCACCGAGGGCGGCCCGGCGCGGGGTGGGCGCGTACCCGCGGGCCGGCGCCGGGCGGCGTACGCTCTGTCGCGATGCGTGCGGGGTCCGTATGCGATCTGTGAGCGTAATCACGGCCGGAGTGTGATCTGCGATTTAGGGACCTCCGGCCCTCGGGGATAACCTGCGAGACGGACATGCCGCGTATCCGGCGCACGTGTGCCGCCCTCGTCATAGATCGCGTCCTCACGCTGCCACCGCGGCACGCCCGCGCAGACAACGAACCGCGATATCCATGGAAAAGGGACGGACGCGCGTGGACCTGTTCGAGTACCAGGCGAGGGACCTCTTCGCCAAGCACGGTGTACCGGTGCTGGCCGGTGAAGTCATCGACACGCCTGAGGCGGCGCGCGCGGCGACTGAGCGCCTTGGCGGCAAGTCGGTCGTCAAGGCGCAGGTGAAGGTCGGCGGCCGTGGCAAGGCCGGCGGCGTCAAGCTGGCCGCCACCCCGGACGAGGCCGTCGCTCGCGCGACGGACATCCTCGGCATGGACATCAAGGGCCACACGGTCCACAAGGTGATGATCGCCGAGACCGCTCCGGAGATCGCCGAGGAGTACTACGTCTCGTACCTCCTCGACCGCACCAACCGCACCTTCCTCGCCATGGCGTCCGTCGCCGGCGGCATGGACATCGAGGAGGTCGCCGCGACGACCCCCGAGAAGCTCGCCAAGGTGCCGGTCGACGCCAACGAGGGCGTCACCATCGAGAAGGCCCGCGAGATCGTCGCCCAGGCGAAGTTCCCGGCCGAGGTCGCCGACCAGGTCGCCGACGTCCTCGTGACCCTGTGGAAGACCTTCATCGCCGAGGACGCCCTCCTCGTCGAGGTCAACCCGCTCGCCAAGGTCGCCGACGGCCGCGTCATCGCGCTCGACGGCAAGGTGTCCCTGGACGCCAACGCCGCGTTCCGCCAGCCGGAGCACGAGGCGCTGGAGGACAAGGCCGCCGCCGACCCGCTGGAGGCCGCGGCCAAGGCCAAGGGCCTCAACTACGTCAAGCTCGACGGCCAGGTCGGCATCATCGGCAACGGCGCGGGTCTCGTCATGAGCACCCTGGACGTCGTCGCCTACGCCGGTGAGAACCACGGTGGCGTCAAGCCCGCCAACTTCCTCGACATCGGTGGCGGTGCCTCCGCCGAGGTGATGGCCAACGGTCTCGAGATCATCCTCGGCGACCCGGACGTCAAGTCCGTCTTCGTCAACGTCTTCGGTGGCATCACCGCCTGTGACGCGGTCGCCAACGGCATCGTCCAGGCCCTGAAGCTCCTTGAGGACAAGGGCGAGAAGGTCGAGAAGCCGCTGGTCGTGCGCCTCGACGGCAACAACGCGGAGCTGGGTCGCAAGATCCTGAACGACGCCGACCACCCGCTGGTGCAGCAGGTGGACACCATGGACGGCGCCGCCGAGCGCGCCGCCGAGCTGGCTGCGAAGTAAGGAACGAGGTCACTAGAACACCATGGCTATCTTCCTCACCAAGGACAGCAAGGTCATCGTCCAGGGCATGACCGGCTCCGAGGGCCAGAAGCACACCAAGCGCATGCTGGCTTCCGGCACCAACATCGTCGGCGGCGTGAACCCGCGCAAGGCCGGCACCACCGTCGACTTCGACGGCACCGAGGTCCCCGTCTTCGGCTCCGTCAAGGAGGCCATGGAGAAGACCGGCGCCGACGTCACGGTCATCTTCGTCCCGGAGAAGTTCACCAAGGACGCGGTCGTCGAGGCCATCGAGGCCGAGATCGAGCTGGCCGTCGTGATCACCGAGGGCGTCGCGGTGCACGACACCGCCTCGTTCTGGGCGCTCGCCCAGGCCAAGGGCAACAAGACCCGCATCATCGGCCCCAACTGCCCCGGCCTCATCAGCCCCGGCCAGTCCAACGCGGGCATCATCCCGGCCGACATCACCAAGCCCGGCCGCATCGGTCTCGTGTCCAAGTCCGGCACGCTGACCTACCAGATGATGTACGAGCTGCGTGACCTGGGCTTCTCGTCCTGCGTCGGCATCGGCGGCGACCCGATCATCGGCACCACGCACATCGACGCCCTCAAGGCGTTCGAGGCCGACCCCGACACCGACCTGATCGTCATGATCGGCGAGATCGGCGGCGACGCCGAGGAGCGTGCGGCGGACTTCATCAAGGAGCACGTCACCAAGCCGGTCGTCGGCTACGTGGCCGGTTTCACCGCGCCCGAGGGCAAGACGATGGGCCACGCCGGTGCGATCGTGTCCGGTTCGTCCGGCACCGCGCAGGCCAAGAAGGAGGCCCTGGAGGCCGCGGGCGTGAAGGTCGGCAAGACCCCGTCCGAGACCGCCCGCCTGGCGCGCGCCGCGCTGAGCGTCTGACCGGTCGCCTGATCCGCTCCGGCCCCCGCGGGGTCGGAGCGGTCCGGCCGGACACGTCCGGCCGGGTCGTACGCCGCCGTTCGGGCGGCTTCGCGACGGTCGCGTGGGCCCGTATCCCTCCGGGGGTACGGGCCCACGCGCGTCGGTGCCGGTGCGCGGTGCCGGTGCCCGCGGGCGGTGGCCCCTGGCCGTCCGGTCGTGCCGCCCCTCGCCGCCCGGGTCCTGTACCGCCCTGAACACGACACGACGGGCATTTGTCGCTCCCCGCCCGAAAGGCGCGTTGTTGGCAGCATGGCCCTTGTGACCCCATATGCCCACAGTGGTCCGTCGTTGCCGTCGCGTCCCCGACCCGCGGCGCGTCACAAGCCGGGAGCGGGCAGGGCGTTCCTGGGCGGGGCGGTCGCCGCCGGGCTGGGGCTCGGGGTGTTCGCCACGCTCGTCCTGGTGTTGTGGATCGTGTCGCCCTATCCGGACAGCGGGCCCGGCGGAGCGCTGCACATCGCCACCGGCCTCTGGCTGCTGGCCCACGGAGCCGACCTGGTCCGCACCGAGACCCTCTCGGGTACCTCCGCGCCGGTCGGGCTGACCCCGCTGCTGTTCTCCGTCGTGCCCTGCCTGCTCATCCACCGGGCGGCACGGCAGGCACCGATGCCGCCGGACGACGCGGACGACGCCGATGCCGACGATCCCGACGACGTGGCTTATACGAACGACTCGGACGACGCGTGGGACGCGTGGGACGCGTACGGCACCCACGGCGTCCACGAGCCGGAAGCGGACGGGTCCGGAAGCCCGTCCGGCCGGTCCGCCACCGGCGGTGCCGTCGCGTCCCGCACGGCACCGGCGTACACGGCCGGCGAGGCGCCCCTGCTCCCGGCGCGCATCCCGGTTCCGCTGCTGCCGCCGCGTACCGCGTTCACCGCGCTGCTGGGCGGCTACCTGCTGGTCAGCGCGGCCGCCGTGCTCTACGCCTCGTCCGGCCCGATCCGCGTCGACCCGCTGAGCGCGCTGATCCACGTGCCGCTCGTCGCCGCCGCGCCGGCCGCGGTCGGGGTGTGGATGGCGGTGGGCTGCCCGCCGTGGACGCCCTCGGCCCGGGTCCGCCGGGTGTGCCGGCTCGTTCCGGGAGCCGTGCGCCGGTGGTTCACGGCGCCGCACGTCGTGGCGGTCGCCCGGGCCGCCACGGCGGGTACGGCGATGCTGTTCGGCGGGGCGGCGCTGCTGCTCGCGGCCTCCCTGGCCGTGCACGCCGGTGCCGTGCGGGACGCGATGGCACAGCTCGCGGTGGGCTGGCCGGGGCAGTTGGGCGTGGCGCTGCTGAGCGTGGCGCTGCTGCCCAACGCGGTGGTCTGGACGGCCGCCTACGGCCTGGGGCCCGGCTTCGCGGCCGGTGCGGACGGATTCGTCGCTCCCGTGGCCCTGCCCGTGCTCGGCTCACCCGGCCGGCCCCAACTCCCGCCTTTCCCGCTGCTCGCCGCGCTCCCCGCGCCCGGCACGGCCGGACCGGCGGGGTTGGCGGGCGCCGCCGCGCTGGTGACGGCCGTGGGCGTCGCACTGGCGGCCGCGGCCGTGCCGCGCCGCCCGGCGGCCGTGGGACGGCGCGAGACGATCGCCGTCGCCTCTCTCGCCGCGCTGCTCTGCGCCGCCGTCACCGCCCTGCTCGCCTGGGCCGCCGGCGGGCCGCTCGGCGTCGCGGCCCTGTCCCGCTTCGGCCCTTCGTGGCGCCTCACCGGTCTGGCCTGTCTGGCCTGGACGCTGGCCGTCGGTGTCCCGGGCGCGCTGGTCGTCCGCCGGATGCGCAGGGCGGAACGGGTCGCCGAGGGGGAACGCCGTCCCTTGACAGCGTCCGACGCCTCCGACGAGGCCCGGCCGCGCGGCTGGTGGGGGCGCGTGCGGCCGGCTCTCGGGCTGCGGGACGCCGCCGCGGTGGCTTCCGTGACGGCCCCGGCGTCCTCGGCGCCCTCGGCGCCCTCGGCGCCTGCGGGGTCCACGGCGCCCGCGGCGTCCTCGGCGGCGGGTGCCGGGGCGGGCGGCGAAGGCGGAGGGAAGGCCGAGAAGGCCGAGAAGGCCGAGAAGGCCGAGAAGGGCGAGAAGGGCGGGAGAGGCGGGAAAAACGGGAGAGGCAGGAAGGGCACGAAGCACGGGATGGGCACGACGACGGAGACGGACGGGACGAGTACGCCGAACGTGTCGGACGAGACGAGCGCACCGAGTGCACCGGACGCGGCGGCTACGGCGGCCACGGCGGCCACGGAGCCGACCGTTCCGCGCCGCGCACGGGTTCGCGGTCCGCTTTCCTGGTGGCGCGGGTTCGCCCGCTATCTGGGATTCGCCGTCGGCGGGGCGGACGCGGACGCGAAACCCGCCCCGGCGGCATCCGGTCGGCGCGGGACGGAGGACCGGAAGCAGCGGCCGTCCGGGGACGCGGGCGGTTCGCGGCGCGGCGCGTCGGACGGTTCCCGGAACGGCGATCCGTACGCCGGGCCGGAGGCCGGAGCGGACGGGGGAACGAGTGCCGGAGGAGGCGGCGGCCCGGCCGCCGGAACGAGCGGGAAACCGGGCCGGGGAGCGGAGGGAGACCGGGAGGACGGGCCGGAGGCGGCCACGCCGGGGCAGCCGCACCCGTCCCGGCCGCAGCGGGAGCCTCACCGCACGCGGCAGTGGGGCGCCACCGCACCGGCCGCCCGCAACCCCGTCTCGTACGCCCCGGAGAGCCTGCCCCTGCTTCCCGTGCACGGCATCGTCCTCGGCGCCGACGGACGGGCGGAGCCCCCGCGCCGCAGGCACCGCGGCACGCGGGCGACCCGGGCGGAGCGTGCGGCGCGGCGCGAGGCGGCGCGCACCGCGCGGCGTGAGGCGAAGCAGGCGGCGCGCCGGGCGCGCAAGGCCCGGAAGGCGCCGATGCCGCCCGTCCCGGGCCCGGCACGGGCCGGACGCCCCGGCGACGACCGGCACGACGGCACCCGGCACGACGCCGACTGGCACGACACCGACGTGCGGCAGGCCCGCTGGGCGGCGCTGAAGGATTCCGGCGGCGGACTCATGCCGGACTTCGAGCCCCGCGATCCGGCACGGCTGCTCGACGAGCGGTGGGGTGAGGGGTGAGGGCGTGACGGGCGGGACACCCCGTGTCGTGACGTGACGTGACGTGACGGGTGAGCGCCTGCCGGCCGGCGTGGGACAGGACAGGCGCCGCGCAACGGGGCCGGGCGCAAGGGAACGTTCCCGGGCGTCGGCCCCCTACCGCCCCGAAAGACCTCGGTGGTCCCACCGGGCCCCGAGGTCCCGCCCGTTCCCGGCCCGCGTCAGTCGTCGACGCTCAGCAGCGGGCGGAGCGGCTTCGGCAGGTGGTTCTCGCAGGACTGCCGGGACGTCTGGGTCAGCGCGTCGTCCACACAGGTGTAGTAGTCCCGGTAGATCAACTGGAACGAGAACGTCGACACCACGATGACCAGCGCCAGCCCGCCCATCACCAGCCCGCTCACCGCCGCCGTCGTCTGCGGCCGGAAGCCGCCGGGCTGCGGCGTGGGCGCCGGGGCCGAACCGTCTCCGGTGCGCCGTCCGGACTTGGCGCGCAGCGAGCTGACCGCCCAGTACACCGAGAGCGCGCCCAGCAGCAGCGCGACTTCGGGCAGGCTGAAGAGGGCGAAGAAGAAGCCCCAGAGCCCGGCGAGGAGCGCGTAGCGGGCACGGCGCTGGGCGGGGTCGGTGGGGTCCCAGCGCGGGCCGCCGCCGGAGCCGCCGTTCGCGGGGTCCTGGCCGCCGCCCTGCGGGCCGCCGAACCCGCCGTCGTGGCGGCCCGGTTGCCGGCTGCTCCACTGGCTGCCCCAGGCGGGCGGCTGCCCGGATCCGTCCCGGCCGTCGGAACCGTCGGCTCCGTCGCCGCCCTGCGGCTCGCGCGGGCGCCACGGCTGGTCCGGCCGGTCCGCCGGCGGCGGCGCGAAGGGGTTGTCGAAGGGATCGCGCCCGTCGCGCCCGTCCTGCTCCCCGTGCCGGTCGCGCTCACCACCCTCACCGCGCTCGTCACGCCGGCCGTGCCCGTCATGCCCGTCGTGCCCGCCCTGGCCGCCGTGCCCGTCCCCGTCCTGCCCCTTCGGGCCCCAGCCCTCCCGACCCTGCTGCTCCGGCGACCGTCGTTCCCGGGTCGCGACCAGAGCCGGCCGGGGGCCGAAGGAGGCGGTGACGCCCGCCGCGGAGCCGGAAGCGAAGGAGGAGGACAGCGCGGTCAGCACCGCACGGGGGCCCGCGGCGGTCGCCGCCGGCGTGGTGGGGTCGCTCAACGCCGCCTCCATGGCGGACGGCCGCATCCCGGCGGACGCGGCGGACAGCGGGAGGGGGCGGTGAACCGCGGGGCGGCGTCGGTCCGGCATGTGGAGTGTGTCTTCCCCTGGTCTCGTCTGTGTCGCGTCCTGCAGCGGGCGCCCTGCTGTGCGGCACCCGCTGTGTGGCGTCCTGCCGTACGGCGTCCCGCACCTTGAGCGTACGGGCGCGAGACCGGTTTCCCGGAGCCGATCCCGTGCCGCGTCGGCCCCGGCGGACGCCTGGAGGACGTCCGGCGGACGCCTGGTGGGCGCCGTCCACAGACGCTACCTTCCGCGCGCGCCCCCGTCCCGCGGGGGCCGTCGGGTGTGCCGGTATCGTTGCTGGCGGTCGGCGGCTTCGTAGGGTCCCCCGTATGCGGGGACCCCTCTGTCTCGTACGACCATACAAACCGCACCGCGCGCGAGAAAGGGCCCGCCGTGGCGTCCCCGGCCCCCCAGGCTCACCCCGCCCCCTCCGACCGTTCGTCCGACCGCTCGTCCGACCGGGTCCGTCCCGGCCGCCCCGCCCGCATCGTCGTCCTCGTCTCCGGTTCCGGTACGAACCTCCAGGCGCTGCTGGACGCGATCGCCGCCGACCCCGAGGGGTACGGCGCCCGGGTGGTGGCCGTCGGCGCCGACCGGGACGGCATCGTGGGCCTCGACCGCGCCGAGCGTGCCGGGCTGCCGGTCTTCGTCGAGCGCGTGCGGGACCACGCCTCCCGCGCCGACTGGGACCGCGCCCTCGCCGAGGCCACCGCCGCGTACGCCCCGGACCTGGTGGTCTCCGCGGGGTTCATGAAGATCCTGGGGAAGGAATTCCTCGCGCGCTTCGGCGGGCGGACGGTCAACACGCACCCCGCCCTGCTGCCCAGCTTTCCCGGTGCCCACGGCGTGCGCGACGCGCTCGCGTACGGGGTGAAGGTCACCGGGTGCACCGTCCACTTCGTCGACGACGGCGTCGACACCGGACCGATCATCGCCCAGGGCGTGGTCGAGGTCCGGGAGGAGGACGACGAAGCCGCTCTGCACGAGCGGATCAAGGAAGTCGAGCGACTGCTGCTCGTCGAGGTCGTGGGGCGTCTGGCCCGGCACGGCTACCGCATTGAGGGACGAAAGGTACGGATCTCGTGACCGCCGAAGGTACGAAGCGGCCCATCCGCCGGGCGCTCATCAGCGTCTACGACAAGACGGGTCTCGAGGAGCTCGCCCGCGGGCTGCACGAGGCCGGCGTCGAGCTCGTCTCGACCGGTTCGACGGCCGGCCGGATCGCCGCCGCCGGGGTGCCGGTCACCCCGGTCGAGGAGCTGACGGGCTTCCCCGAGTGCCTGGACGGCCGGGTCAAGACGCTGCACCCGCGCGTCCACGCCGGCATCCTGGCCGACCGGCGCCTCGACACCCACCGCGCGCAGCTCGACGAACTGGGCGTGCGCCCCTTCGAGCTGGTGGTCGTCAACCTCTACCCGTTCCGCGAGACCGTCGCCTCCGGCGCGACCCCGGACGAGTGTGTGGAGCAGATCGACATCGGTGGCCCCTCCATGGTCCGCGCCGCCGCCAAGAACCACCCCTCCGTGGCCGTCGTGGTGAGCCCCGGCCGCTACGCCGACGTTCTGCGGGCCGTCGCCGAGGGCGGCTTCGACCTGGACGCGCGCAAGCGGCTCGCCGCCGAGGCGTTCCAGCACACGGCCGCCTACGACGTGGCGGTCGCCAACTGGTTCGCCGAGGGCTACGCGGCCGACGCGAGCGCCTGGCCCGACTTCACCGGCGTCACCCACACCCGCAAGCAGGTGCTGCGCTACGGCGAGAACCCGCACCAGGCCGCCGCCCTCTTCACGGACGGCACGGGCAAGGGTCTGGCCCACGCGGAGCAGTTGCACGGCAAGGAGATGTCGTACAACAACTTCGTCGACACCGAGGCCGCCCGCCGGGCCGCGTACGACCACGCCGAACCCTGCGTCGCCATCATCAAGCACGCCAACCCCTGTGGCATCGCGGTCGGTACGGACGTCGCCGAGGCGCACCGCAAGGCGCACGCCTGTGACTCGCTGTCCGCCTTCGGCGGCGTGATCGCCGTCAACCGCCCGGTGTCGGTGGCCATGGCGGAGCAGGTCGCCGAGATCTTCACCGAGGTCGTCGTGGCCCCGGCCTACGAGGACGGCGCGGTCGAGGTCCTGGCGCGGAAGAAGAACATCCGGGTGCTGCGCTGCGCCGACGCCCCGGAGGCCGTCAACGAGGTGCGGCCGATCGAGGGCGGCCTCCTCGTCCAGGCCAAGGACCGGCTCCAGGCGGAGGGCGACGATCCGGCGCACTGGACGCTCGCCTCCGGCGAGGCGCTGTCCGACGCCGGGCTCGCCGAGCTGGCGTTCGCCTGGCGCGCCTGCCGCGCGGTGAAGTCCAACGCGATCCTTCTGGCCAAGGACGGTGCCACCGTCGGCGTCGGCATGGGCCAGGTCAACCGTGTGGACTCCGCGAAGCTGGCGGTCCTGCGGGCGGGCGAGGAGCGGGCGCGTGGTGCGTACGCCGCCTCGGACGCCTTCTTCCCCTTCCCCGACGGCTTCCAGGTGCTGGCCGACGCGGGTGTCAAGGCCGTCGCCCAGCCGGGCGGTTCGGTCCGTGACGCGGAGGTGGTGGAGGCGGCGAAGGCGGCCGGCGTGACGATGTACTTCACCGGTACGCGGCACTTCTTCCACTGAGCCCGGTTCCGCTTCCCACCGGTACGACCGGAGGCCGCACCCCGACGGGATGCGGCCTCCGGGCCGGCGGTGCGCGGCGCTCAGTAGCGCGGGCGCCGGAACCACTCGGCGGACGCGCGCTTGGCGCAGAACACGATGGTCAGGATCGCCAGGACGAAGACGACCAGGCCGATCAGCCAGGCGGAGAGGTTGAAGATGCCGCTGACGATGCCGAAGGACGCGTAGACGATCGAGCCGACGCGGACGCCGTTGCCGCCCTGGGCGTAGCGCAGGGCGAGGACGAGGCCCAGGGCCGCGAAGACCACGGCGAGGGCTATGAAGAAGACGAAGACGCCCTTGCCGAAGTCGAGGTACCGGTCCACGTTCGGGTCGCGGTCCCTCTTGTTCACCTCGTCGTTGAACGCGGAGAGGGCCAGGCCCCAGAAGAGGGCCACGCCGACGTGCGCGAAGGCGATGATGAACATGAAGACCCGCGCGGCCTTGGTGATACCCGGCATCTCCGCGGGCACCGGAGCCATCCCCCCGTACGGGTCGCCCTGCGGATACGGCGCGTACGGCATGCCCGGCTGCTGCGGGTAGCCGTAGCCGGCCTGCGGGGGCTGGCCGTACGGGTTGTTCTGCTGACCGAAGCTCATGGTCGCCTGGTTCCTCCGAAGTCATGGGGGACGACGCCCCGGCACGATCATCGGAGGAAGGCTGAGCGGCTCGCCCCCCACTGACCGCCCGCGGCATTGACCGATTCATCGTTGTAGGGGGCTTGACATTTTGTCCAGCCGATATCCTCGGCGTTGTTCAAGTGCCGCGTGACCGTGATCTCCATGTGAAGGAGATCGCCCGCGAGATCCCCGCGGGCACCCCACGAGACCACGGGATCCCGACGTCCCCGTGAACACAGCGCGGCGGAACCTCCGACCGGGTCGCGACCGGAGCCACCGGGCCCCGACCGGCCCTCGGATTGGGAGGGCCGCCGCCGGATCCAGGAGTATGGAGCCATGACCGCTCAGATTCTCGATGGCAAGGCCACCGCGGCCGCGATCAAGTCCGAACTCTCCACGCGCGTGGAAGCCCTCAAGGCCAAGGGCGTCACCCCCGGCCTGGGCACGCTCCTGGTCGGCGACGACCCGGGCAGCAAGTGGTACGTGGCGGGCAAGCACCGCGACTGCGCCCAGGTCGGCATCGGGTCCATCCAGCGGGAGCTGCCGGCGACCGCGACGCAGGAGGAGATCGAGGCGGTCGTCCGGGAGCTCAACGAGAACCCCGACTGCACCGGCTACATCGTCCAACTCCCGCTCCCCAAGCACATCGACACCAACCGGGTGCTGGAGCTGATGGACCCGGCCAAGGACGCCGACGGCCTGCACCCGATGAGCCTGGGCCGCCTGGTGCTCAACGAGGCCGCGCCGCTGCCCTGCACCCCCAACGGGATCATCGAGCTGCTGCGCCGGCACGGTGTGGAGATCAACGGCGCGCATGTGGTCGTCGTCGGCCGCGGCATCACCGTGGGCCGTTCGATCGGCCTGCTGCTCACCCGCCGGTCCGAGAACGCCACCGTCACCCTCTGCCACACCGGCACCCGTGACCTCTCCTCCCACCTGCGCCAGGCGGACATCATCGTCGCGGCGGCCGGTGTCGGGCACCTGATCAAGCCGGAGGACGTCAAGCCGGGCGCGGCCGTGCTCGACGTCGGCGTCAGCCGGGACGGCGAGGGCAAGATCATGGGCGATGTGGACCCCGGTGTCGCCGAGGTCGCCGGGTGGATCTCCCCCAACCCGGGCGGCGTCGGCCCGATGACCCGCGCGATGCTGCTCGTCAACGTCGTCGAGGCGGCGGAGCTCGCCGCGGGCGTTTCCGCGGAGGGGCGTGCGGAATCCGGGGGAAGCGTCGATGCCGGCTGAGACGGGCAAGGCGGCGGGCCCCCGGCGGACCCGGGCGTCGCGCCGCTTCCCCCAGTTCACCCGTGACACCGCGCGGCCGGAGGGCGGCGGCCGTGCCGCCCCCGGGGACGCCCCCGCTCCGGCCCGGCAGTGGCCGCTGCTCGTGGTGCTGGGGCTGACGGGGCTGGGGTTGTTGATCGTCGCCCTGGACGGCTTCCGCATCGGGACGATGCTGATCGGCGTCGCCATGATCGGCGGTGCGGTGCTGCGCTGGGCGCTGCCCTCGGTGGGCATGCTGGCCGTCCGGTCGCGGTTCACCGACATGTTCACGTACGGCGGGCTGGGGCTGGCGATCCTGCTGCTGGCGATGCTCGCGCAGCCGCATGCGTGGCTGAAGATCCCTTTCCTGGACGACGTGCTGCACTTCACGGTCTGAGCCGTGCCGCACTTCACGGTCGGAGCCGTGCCGCACTTCACGGTCTGAGCGGATGCGGTGGGGATGGGGGCACGCTCAGCGGACGGTGGCCCCCCACCCCCCGATGGGGGACCACCCCCACCCGCCCCCCGCCACGGGTGCTCCGCCTCTCCCGGGGGAAGCGGACCGTCCTCTCCCCCGTAAGAGGACGGTCCCGCCGGGACGCGGCCGGACGGCGCGGGGTGGACCGCGCCGGCCGGCTCGCTGATCCGACTGTGATGCGCCACATCCCCACCTGCCAAGCGTTCCCCGGGAGACGGGTCGTCGTGGGACGTCCCACGCTCCGACCTGCGGTGCGGTCCGCGGCGTTGACGCCGCGGTGGGACGCGCCCGAGGGGCCGTGACTGGCCGGAAACCCGCGTGTCGTCCGGCAGCGCCGGAAAACCCCGTCCGGCGTCGTCATCATGTGCGACACAGGAGGCTCGTGCCTCGGGGGACCATGTGACGGGTATGGGGTGGAACATGCCGCGTTGGAAGGAACTGCCGGCCTCGCTCGACCAACGGGTGAGCCGGTTCGTCGTACAGCTCCGCAGACTCAAGGACCGCAGCGGGCTCAGTCTCGCCGCGCTGGCGGCCAAGACCTCGTACAGCCGGTCGTCCTGGGAGCGCTACCTCAACGCCCGGCAACTGCCGCCGCGTGACGCGGTGGAGGAGCTGGCCCGGGTGTGCGGGACGGATCCGGCCCGGCTCCTGGTGCTGCACGAGTTGGCGGAGGAGGCCTGGCCGTCCTCCGCGGCCCCGCGATCGGCGGTGCCGGAGGAGAGCGCGGAAGGTACCGGAACGCGGGGCGCCGGGGTGGAGGGTGCCGCGGTGGAGGGCGCCGGAGCCGGCGGCGGCCCGGCTCCGGGCGCCGGGGAACTCCGGGGGACCGGGCGGCGTCTGTGGTGGTACGTCGCGGCGGTGGCCGTGCTGGCCGTCGCGCTGGCGGCCGGGCTGCTGGCCGCCCGGCCCTGGGAGGACGACGCCACGAAGGACGACGGGCCGGCGGCCGCGGGCTCCCCGTCCCCCTTCGTCTTCGTGCAGGGACGTTCCCGCCCGTGCCATGTGGAGCGCACGGACGGGGAGTTGCGGGCCGGGTACAGCCCGACCCGCACGGTGTTGATGGACCTCAAGAGCAGCGGTTGGGAAGTGCTGGAGGCGCAGTGCCTGCTCAAGCACCACGGATTCGACCCGGGTCTGATCGACGGCTCCTTCGGCGTACGGAGCAAGGCGGCGGCCCAGCGATTCCAGAAGGCCAAGGGCCTGGTCGTGGACGGGGTCGTGGGCCCCGACACCTGGGGGGAGTTGCGCAAATGAGCGGCGGGCGCCCCCTGCCCGCCGAGTGCGCCCGGCTGGCCGCCGCCTTGCGGGAGTTGAAGGAACGCACCGGGCTGAGCCTGGCCGCGCTGGGCGGGCGGACCGCGTTCAGCAAGTCGTCCTGGGAGCGGTACCTCAACGGCAAGAAACTGCCGCCCCGCGAGGCGGTCGAGGCACTGTGCGCGCTGGCGGACGAGCCGCCCGGCCGGCCGCTCGCCCTCTGGGAGCTGGCGGAGCAGCGGTGGACCGGACGGGCCGCGTCCGCCCCCTTGGAGGGGACGGAGGGTGTCGGCGGGTCGCATGGGGCAGGCACTTCATACGGTGCGGATGCTTCGTACGGTGCGGGCGATTCGTACGGCGTGAAGGAGACCGGCGGGGGCGCCGAGGCACCACCCGTCCCGATCGCGGAAGGGGACGCTTCGGCGGCTTCCTCCTCCGACCCCGCCTCCGCCTCCGCCTCCGACCCCGCCGACGCCGGGCGGCGGCCCGGCCGGCGCGTCCCCGGGCGGTACGTCGTGCTGGGCGGGGCGGCCCTGGCGGCGGCCGTGCTGGTGCCGCTTGTGCTGGTCTCCGGTGACGACACGTCGGCCGAGGTCGCCTCGGGGCCGGGCGCGGCGGCTCCGTCCTACGCGCAGTCCTACGAGCCCGGGTGCCACGGCCAGGAATGCGAAGGGGCGGACGCGCACTCGATGGGGTGCGGCGCCCAGGGGCTGCCGGTCACGCTGGTCTCCCGGCGGTCGCCGGGCGGGCAGCGGGTCGAGATCCGGTACGCGGAGAAGTGCGGCGCCGTCTGGGCGAAGGCCACCGGTCTGCGGCTGGGCGACCGGGTGGAGCTGACGCTGCCGGGGGCCCGCCCCAAGGAGGTCGCGGCCGCCAGCCGCCGCGATACGGAGGTCTACCTGTCGACCGCGATGACGGCCACCGACGACCCGCGCCGGGCCCGGGCCTGCCTGCGCCCGGCCGAGGGCGCGGAGCAGTGCTTCACCGCGCCCGGCGGGTGACGTCCGGGGCGCGGCGAAGCGGGTGGGGGACGGGCGACGCGGCCGGTCCTCCACCCCCGTGGGAGGACCGGCCGGGCGTCCTCCCCGAGCATCCAGACGGCGGCATTCCGGTTCAAGGCGAGGCCGGGTCTTGTGACGCGGAAGAGATCATTCCGCTACGAGGTCACCGTTCTGTACCGGAACGGCGCCGGACGCCTCGCGCCCGCCCCGGGAACGGTTCCCTCTCAGGAGGGTGGTCCGGGAGCACGGCCGACGAGGGGGCGTGCGCCCCGGTGCGTTGATCAACCCGGAACGCCCCTATGCGCCCGCCGAAGAGGAACTGGGAGGCTGCGTCGTGCCCTCCCTTGGGTAGCACCGCGGTACGCAGGGGGATTAGGGGAGGGCCATGCCTCGCTGGAGAGCGCTGTCGGACGAACTCGATCCGCAAGTGCGGGAGTTCGTGGAACAGTTGCGCCGGATCGTCGAGCGCAACGGGATGAGCGTCGGCGCGGTCGCGGACCGCACCGGGTACAGCAAGACGTCCTGGGAGCGCTACCTCAACGGCCGGCTGCTGCCACCGCGCGGTGCCACCGAGGCGCTCGCGGAGTCGACGGGTACGGACGTCGGGCACCTGCTCACCATCTGGGAGCTGGCCGAACGCGCCTGGAGCCGGTCCGAACTCCGGCATGACGTCACGATGGAAGGGCTGCGGGTCGAGGAGGCGCGCGCGGCACTGGCGGAGTACGAGGCGCCGCCCGCCAGGGGGAGGCGCGGCTGGTCGCTGCGCAGGACCCGGGCGGCGGAACCGGACGCGGAGGGTGGGGGCCCTGCGGGCGGTGCGGGCGGTGCGGGCGGTGCGAGCGGTGATGCGGGTGACGGAGCGGCGGTGACACCGGAGACGTTCCCTTCGGCCCGGGCGGCCGGGGTGGACGCCCGCGCGCGGGCGATCCCGCTGACGGGCCCGTCGACGTCGGCGGACCTGTCCGCCGGTCCGTCCGCCGGCGCTTCCGCCCCTCCGCCCGCGGGGCAGCCCGGGGATCCGTCCGGGGGCCTGCCCGGGGGCCTGTCCAAGGATTCGTCCGGGGGGCCGCCCGCCGACCCGGCGCAGCGGCCCTCGGCGAACGATCGCCCCCGCCCACACCCCCGTCCCCACCCTCGTCCCCGCCCGAAGCGCCGCGCCGCGCTGCTGTTCACGGTCGGCGCGGTCGGCGCGCTGCTGATGGTCGTCGCGTCCTTCCTGCTGCTCGGGTACGGGCCGGGCGGCGGCGCCCGGAAGGCCGCGCCACCCGCGGCCGCGCGGGGCTCCGGCAGCCCGGCCGCCCTCCCGGCGGGCGTCAAGTGCGCGGGCGGCGCGTGCACGGGCAAGGACCCGGAGACCATGGGGTGCGGCGGGCAGCGGGCGAAGACGGCCGGTTCGGCGACCGTCGGCAGCACCTACGTGGAGGTGCGCTACAGCGAGACCTGCAAGGCGGCGTGGGCCCGGATGACGCAGGGCGGACCCGGCGACACGCTGCGGGTCAGCGCGGCTTCCCATACCGGCGAGGGCCGCATAGAGCGTGGCACGGACGGCCACAGCACCATGGTCGCGGTCGCGACTCCGAGCGAGGCCAGGGCCTGTGTGGTGCTCAGCACGGGGCGCCAGGGCTGCACGGCTCCCCGGACGGGCAGGGCGGACGATGCCTCCGGGGCTCGTGAGGCAAAAGAGCCGCGAGGGGCGGTGGGGTAGCGGGAGGTCTCGGAGAAGCCGGAGAGGAAAGGGGGTCCAGGGACCCCAGGGGCTCTGGGGAGGTCAGGGGCCGAAGGGGCCTCCGAAGTGTCACAGGAGGTGCCATAGGCCCAGGTGAGGCGTCCCACACCGGTTCTGGGGTTCCGGGCTTGCCTCGTCGGATAGCCTGACGCCGGATCTCTTGATACCAAGAGAGGTCCGCACAACATGGGCAGGGACACCCACCGCCAGTTTCGCAGCAGGAGATCGCCATGACCCGCACTCCCGTCAATGTCACCGTCACCGGCGCGGCCGGTCAGATCGGCTACGCGCTGCTCTTCCGCATCGCCTCCGGTCACCTCCTCGGCGCCGACGTGCCGGTCAAGCTGCGACTCCTGGAGATCCCGCAGGGTCTCAAGGCCGCCGAGGGCACCGCCATGGAGCTCGACGACTGCGCGTTCCCGCTGCTGCGCGGCATCGAGATCACCGACGACCCGAACGTGGCCTTCGACGGCGCCAACGTCGCGCTGCTCGTCGGCGCCCGCCCCCGCACCAAGGGCATGGAGCGCGGCGACCTCCTCGAGGCCAACGGCGGCATCTTCAAGCCGCAGGGCAAGGCCATCAACGACCACGCCGCGGACGACATCAAGGTCCTGGTCGTCGGCAACCCCGCCAACACCAACGCCCTCATCGCCCAGGCCGCCGCGCCGGACGTCCCGGCCGAGCGCTTCACCGCGATGACCCGCCTGGACCACAACCGCGCGATCTCGCAGCTCGCCCGGAAGACCGGCGCGGCCGTGTCCGAGATCAAGAAGCTGACGATCTGGGGCAACCACTCCGCCACCCAGTACCCGGACGTCTTCCACGCCGAGGTCGCGGGCAAGAACGCCGCCGAGGTCGTCAACGACGAGGCGTGGCTGGCCGACACCTTCATCCCGACCGTCGCCAAGCGCGGCGCCGCCATCATCGAGGCGCGCGGCGCCTCCTCGGCCGCCTCCGCCGCCAACGCCGCCATCGACCACGTCCACACCTGGGTCAACGGCACCGCCGCCGGCGACTGGACGTCCATGGGCATCCCCTCGGACGGCTCCTACGGTGTCCCCGAGGGCCTCATCTCGTCCTTCCCGGTCACCTGCAAGGACGGCAAGTACGAGATCGTCCAGGGCCTGGAGATCAACGACTTCTCCCGCACCCGCATCGACGCCTCCGTCCAGGAGCTGGTCGAGGAGCGCGACGCGGTCCGCAAGCTCGGCCTCATCTGATCCGTCTACTCTGTTCCGTCCGTTCCGTGTGAGCCAGGCGGTCGGACGCGCGGCCCTGCCGCCGGTGGCTTCCGTCACCGGTGGCGGGGCCGCGCGCGTTTCCGCGGGCTGCCGCAGCGGTTCGTCCCAGCTTGGCGTGGACTCGCCGAACCCCGCTGCGAGCGCCGCTTTCCGCCGTGCCTGTCGGGGCCGCTGGTAGGACGTTCTACGCCCCGTACGGCGACGTCGTGCGGGGGCGCCGGTCGCCGGTCCGCGCCGAACCAGGCGCTGTGCGCGCCGAACGTCGACCCATGTGCGTCGAAGTCCGGCCGGGGCTCGTCCGTGCGGGATCGCGACGTCGGCGGGGTCCGGCCGGGGCTGCCGGACGCGGGCGGTACGGCCCTGATGGCGCCGTCCAGGCCTGCGCGCGCCGCGCGCGTCGGGCTACGCGCGTCCCAGGGCCGCGCGTACGGCGGCCGCCCCTCGGACGGCGGCATCCCGCGCCGCGCACGCCGCCGCCTGCCGTTCGCGCTCCGCCCGTTCCGTCCGGCAGCCGTGACACCAGAGTTCGTCGCCCAGCGGACGGAAGTAGAACGGCTGCGTGTGGTCTCCCCGGCATTCGCGCATGCCCTTGATCTTCGGCTGGGCGGGTCCGGTGCGTGTCGCTCGGATCGGGGGCGCTTCCGGCAACTTGCGGAGCAGCCGGTTGCGGAGGAGGGCGGCCGCGTGATGAATCCGCTCGGGCAACCCGGCGGTCAACTCCAGTCGCAGGTCGGGTGCTTTCACCCCGCGCAGCAGCCAGTCCGCCGCCAGCGGCGCGAGTTCCCCGACCTCCCGGCCGGTCAGCCGCAACCGGCGTTCACCGTGCGAGACGGAGGCGAGGATCAGGGCACCGTGCTCGACGAGTTGCTCCGGGAGGCACTCGGGGGGAGTCGGGCGCGGCCCGGACGGGGGCGGCGGAGGGGGCGGCTCCTCCACGTCGGGCTCCGGATCGGGCTTCGGCTCCGGCACCGGCTCTCGCTCCGGCTCCGGCTCGGGCTCAGGCCTGGGTCCCGGCACCGGCTCTCGCTCTCGCTCCGGCTCCGCTTCCGGCACCGGCTCAGGTTCCGGCGGGTGGGAGGGAGGGGCGTGTTGCTCCCCGTCTTCTCCCTAAGGGGACCACCGACCGCCCGGGACCCCGGTCCACCGACGGCCGGTTTCCCGGCACTCGGTCCCGCCGGCACCGCTTCCCCGTCCCGCACGGCCAGGGCCTCCTCCGCACTCAACGGCACCCCGGCCACCAACTGCGTGGTCACCCACCGCCCGTCACTCCCCTGCCGCCGCCACTCGTGCGCGTAACCGGTCTCCTTGAGCTGCGCCTTGGCGCGCTGGAAGGACCCGTTCTTGACCCCGGCACGCCGCGCGACCTCGGAGAGCGAGACGTCGGTGGTGTCGGCGAGCGACAGTGACCAGACGAGAAGACGCACGGCGTCCGAAGAGAGGTTCGGGTGGCGAATGATGTCGTTCGATACCTGGGTGAAGCGACGCTGGGGCGCGCTAACATGGCGCATCATCCCGTGGGTCTCCGTTTCAGACCTCGGCGGTGTAGGCCCTCGCGATGTCCTGGCAGACACGCGGGGGCCGCTCCGTTTGTACGGTTGGAATGCGCCGAGAGTACCGACAAGTCAGAGCTGTGCGAACGTAGTTGTAGACACAGGCGCATCGGGTGGTTGTCTGGCGGCTTACAGGGGAGCGCGAGCTTGGATGTGCGCTCCCTCGCGTCTCGTACGCGCTGTTGACCCCGACGCGCCTGTCCCGGCAAGGTCGTGCAAAGGAGAGCAACCACTCGCAGGGAGGCTCGTATGGCGCTGCACTTGGTGGGTGTCGACCCTGAAAGCGCAGGCGGCAACTGCCCCACGGTGTGGGTGGACCAGGACACCCGTGACCTCGTCATCCAGGGTTGGAAGGCCGACGAGCACACCACCCAGGACTGCTTGAAGACGGGGTCGATCCCCTCGACGGAGGCAGTGGTCCGGATTCCGGCCCGCATGGTGCCGATGATGAGGGAGGCGTGCGATGCCGCGAAGCGTCCCCAGCTTTGAGGAACTGCTGGACTCGGCGCGCAGCTCGGCTCTGCACCTGGAAATGCGCGATGTGTACTCGGTGGACGAGGAGCGGGAGTCCTTCGCCGCCTGGCGGCGAGGGGAGCGGGTGGACGACCCTCAATCGCCGCTGTGGCGCGACTGGGTGGCCCTCGTGAGGCGCACTGCCGGACGTGGCGTGCTCATGCGCCGCGCGCGGATCGTCTCGGAACCGGTGACCGAATACGTTCGGTACGAGCACGCCGGGACGCCTGTGATCATCGATGCGGGCGAGCAGGTCCGGTGGTTGCCCCGGTCGGAGGCGTCCGGTATCGCGCTTCCGGGCAACGATTTCTGGCTGATCGATGGCCGGTCGGTCCGGTTCAATGTCTTCACAGGGGACGGCGTGCCGGCGGAGCCCCAGTTCAGCGAGGATGACTCCGTGACTCGCTTGTGTGCTGCCGCCTTCGAGGAAGTATGGAAACGCGCGGTGCCGCATGAGGAGTACAAGGTCGCCTAGCCGTTAACCGGACAGCCAGTTCATGCCAGAGCCCAGGCCCGGATCCGTCCAGCAGGCGCGCGAGTCCCTCGCTGCGCGGCTGAGGGACATACGGCTGGACGCGGAGCTGAACGGGCGTGAACTGGCTCGCCGGTGCGGGTGGAGCGAGTCGAAGACGTCGCGGATCGAGAATGCCAGGACTCCGCCGTCGGACGCGGACATCCGTAAATGGTGCGCCGCGTGCCGTGCGGACGACCAGGTGCTCGACCTGATTGCTGCGAACCGTGCTGCCGACACCATGTACGTGCAGTGGAAGCGGCTCCACCGTACCGGCATTCGGCGGCATCAGGAGTCGGTTGTCCCGCTGTACGAGCGGACACGGGACTTTCGGGTGTACTGCTCCAACGTTCTTCCCGGGCTCGTGCAGACGGAGGGGTATGCCACGGCACTGTTGTCGACGATCAGCGAGTTTCAAGGAACCCCCAATGACGCGCCGGCGGCCGCCGCCGCACGAGTTGAGCGTTCGCGAGTCATTCGCCAAGGGGATCACCGCTTCGCCTTGATCGTCGAAGAGGACGTCCTGTACCGCGCGCACGGCGGCTCGGAAGTCATGGCCGGGCAACTCGGCTATCTCCTTGCCGTCATGGCGTTGCCATCGGTTTCTCTGGGAGTCGTCCCCAGGGCCGCCCACCGGCACATGTGGGGACTGGAGACGTTCATGATCTTCGATGACCGCGAGGTCCAGGTCGAGTTGTTGACCGCTGAAGTGAAGATCACCGAACCCGGTGAGATCGCCTTGTACCGCAAGGCCTTTGGGCGCCTGTCGGCCATGGCGGTCCATGGTACGGAGGCACGCTGCTTGATCGGCAGTGCCATCACAGCCTTGGGGTGAACCGGGATGCAAACCCATGCAAGGGAGTGGTAGCCGTGGTCGCGGCGCTTCTGCCGTCCCTCGTATGGAGCTGACTGGCCAATCAACCGGAACCCATTCCTGGCGCGTGGAACTCACTCCGTTCCGACGCCCCTACCTGGACGCCGACGGCAATGTCTGCGTCCCGCTGTGGTTGTGCAGAGGCGGCGAGCACGTCACCGACACCACCCTGCGTCTCCGCCCTTCCGAGGCGGAACCGTTCCGGGACCACGTCGGCCGTGTGCTCGCCGAGGCCCGGTCCGCCGGTGGAAGGAACCGCGCATGAGGAGCGTCCTCGCGAGCGACGGCACCCGCATGGTCACCGTCTACAAGCGCGAGCCCGGTGTCACGCCCGACAAGGCGCGGAAGCAGGTGCCGATTTAGGAGCTCGGGAGGCTGCGGGGGGAGTGGGTGGTGTGCAGGTGCCCGCTGTGCTGGGCGTGAGGACGATGAGGTCGAGGTCCTGAACGGCGGGGGCTTGCTCCTCGCCCCGCCGGACACCCCGCACGCGTTCGCCGCCGTTCCCGGGTGCACGGCCAACGCCGACGCCCTGTTCGCCTTCACGCCCGGGACGGCGCGTTTCGGTCACGTGCGGCTGCCGGGGCGGGTCATGCGCGGCGGGGCCGGGCCCGAAGAGGACAGGGAGTCGGCGGAGCGTTTCGGCGACCACTACGTGGACAGCCCGGTGCGGAACGCCGCGCTCGGTGCGTGACCTGCGTGAACCCGGGCCGCCCGGCGCGCTCAGCTCTTCGGCTGAGTGAAGCGGATGCGGTTGCCGAACGGGTCGCGGAGGCCGCAGTCGATGCCGTAGGGGCGCTCGGTCGGCTCCTCGGTGAACTCGACGCCCTGCGCCAGCAGCGTCTCGTACGTCTTGCGGCAGTCGTCGGTGGTCAGGATGAGCCAGCCGGCCATGGCGCCCTTGGTCAGCAGGTCGCGGACCTGTGCCGCCGTCTCCTCGGAGAGGGCCGGGGCGCCCGGCTTCTCCAGCAGGATCTGGCGGTCGGGCCGGCCGGGGACCTGGATGGTCAGCCAGCGCATGAAGCCCAGGTCGACGTCGGCGGCGACCTCCAGGCCGAGCTTGCCGACGTAGAAGTCGAGTGCCTCGTCCTGGTCGAGGACGAATATCTGCGAGTGCGTGATGGCGTTGAACATGGGCACTACGTTAGTGATCATTGCGGGCGAAAACTTATCCGAAACTGCTCGGTTCCGGAGGGCCGGCCGCCCCCGGTTCAGCCGCTCGGTCGCGTCCACGCCATCGCGAAGCACGTGGGCACGCCCGCGGCGACCGCCTCCTTGCGGTACGCGCGCGGCGAACGGCCGACGATGTCGCGGAACGTGCGGCTGAAGGTGCCCGGGCTGCCGAAGCCGACCTCGAAGCAGATGTCGGTCACGCTGCGGTCGGTGTCGCGCAGCAGGGACATCGCGCGTTCGACGCGCCGGCGCTGGAGGTAGCGGTGTGGCGTCTCGCCGAAGGTGGCCCGGAAGACGCGGATGAAGTGGGCCTCCGACACATGGGCGATCCGGGCCAGGGCCGGGATGTCCAGCGGCCGCGCGTAGGCGCGGTCCATGGCGTCCCTGGCGCGGAGCATCCGGCGGTTGGTCTGTTCGGTGGCGCGGCTCACGGGACCATCCCACCATGCCGGTCCGGGGCTTCGGACCTCAGCGCACGGTCACGGGATACGTGACGGACCGGGCGAGCTCCGGGGAGTAGCAGCCGTTCCGGGGATCGCTGCCGCAACGGTTGGTGAGGACGATGCGTGTGGTGCCCGTGCCCACGGCCTCGAAGGTGAAGTACCGGGCGTGGCTCGAACCGATCGCCTCCCGTTCCTGAGCCGTCTGGTAACTGCTGGTGCCGGCTGGGCGGACGATGTTCCGGTCGGGACCGGCCCCGGACAGGTCCCAGTGCAGCCGCGCGGACGCGCTCTCCCGCATCGCGATGGTGAAGCGCTCGCCGTGCCGGACGGTGAGCGTGGCCTCCGTGCGGTCGCGCGGGTTGGGGCGCGCGGGGTCGTTCGGCGGCAGCCGGTCCTCGTGGACGGTGCCGAGCATGCCGCGCCGGTCCTCGTCCCCGCCTTCGACCCTGGCGCCACCCTTGTCCTTGCCCTTCCCGGTTTCGTGGCTCCCACCGCCACCGCCGCCCCCGCCTCCGCAGGCGGTCAGGACGAGGGTCAGCAGGGCCGCTCCCAGGGGGAGGAGGGCATGACGTCCGGCGGTTCTCTTCGGTCTGTTCACAGGGCCATGTTCGCGGGTGCGGAGCATGCCGTGCTCACGGGAGCGGACGCGGACGGGCACCACCCGCCTCCCGTACGCCGGCGGCGATGTCAGTGGCCGGCCCTAACGTGCTGCCATGACGTCGTTCTTCACGCGCTACGCGCGGCAGGGTGAGCACGAGCAGGTCTGGAACGAGCTGCGCGGGCTCGGGCCGGTGCCCGGCGCGCTCCGGGAGGATGTGGAGGCGGTGGCCATGGCCACCATGGAACGGGTGGCGCGGCACGTGGTCCGGCTCGCGGAGGCGCTGCCCGAGCTGGGGTTCGTCCAGGCCGCGGCCGGAATGGCACCGCACCGGCCGCCCACCGGAAGCACCCCGGCCGCCGTGCGGGAGGCGGAGGAGGCCGTCGGCGTCCTGCCCGCCGCGCTCAAGGCGAGCTTCCTGACGGTGGGCGACGTGTCGTTCCTCGGCGACTGCCCGGCGCTCGGGCTGCGCTACCACGACGGTCCGCCGCCCCGGACGGGCCCGCCCGGCGACGGTTATCCGGACCCGCTGGACATCGCGGGCGTCGAGCACCTCCACTACGAGTGGGAGGCGTACACCGAGGACCCGGACGGTGAGGAGGACGAAGCGTTCCTCTTCTCCCTCGCACCCGACGAGCTCCACAAGGCCAACGTCAGCGGCGGCACCCACGACGTCGTCCTCCCCGACGCCCGCGCCGATCCGGAGGTGTACGGAGTGGCCGGGCGCGAGGGCATCACCCTCGTCGAGTACCTGAGGACGTCCATAGCGTGGGGCGGACTCCCCGGCTGGGAGTTCGCCCGGGGCCCTGTGCCGGACGCGCTCGCCCGACTGGCCGTCCGTCCGGATTTCTGAGCGCCCCGCGTGCCGGGGCGCACCGGCTTTCGGCCGCCCCGGCTTCCGAGCCCCCGACTTCCGAGCTTCCCGGCTTCCGAGCCCCCGGCTTCCGAGTGCCCCGCCAGGCCCGGGCAGCGCCGCCCCGCCCTGCCGTGACCCTCAGGTGAGAGGCCCTTGCTGCGCGTGACCATGGGCGGGATTCCGGTGACATGGGTCACTCTATGAGCAAAAGGAGGCATGGGCGCCCCGCGTTCGGTTAGGCGCGCCCCGTTGACGGCCGAGCTCTGTGCTGAGACGGCCGTCGGCGGGACCGCACGGAGACCGGAAGCAGAGGAAGAACATGTCGTCAGTCGAGACGATCCACGTGAACGGGAGGTGGCGTGCCGCCGCCTCCGGCGCTCAGCGGGAGGTGCTCGACCCGGCCGATGCCAAGGTCCTCGCCATGGTGGCCGAGGGCGGTACGGAGGACACCGACGCGGCCGTGGCCGCCGCCCGGGCGGCGTTCGACCACGGCCCCTGGCCGCGGACGCCCGTCGCCGAGCGCGCCGCGCTGCTGCGCCGCGTCGCGGACCTGCTCCAGCGGGACCGCGAGGAGATCGCGCTGATCGAGAGCCGCGACACCGGCAAGACCCTGGAGGAGGGCCGGACCGACGTCGACGACGTCACCAACGCCTTCCGGTACTTCGCCGATCTCGTGGTGAACGAGAGCGGCGGCCGGGTCGTCGACGCCGGCAGCCCCGACGTGCACAGCGTGGTCGTGCACGAGCCGGTCGGTGTCTGCGCGCTCATCACGCCGTGGAACTACCCGCTGCTCCAGGCCAGTTGGAAGATCGCCCCGGCGCTGGCCGCGGGCAACACCTTCGTGATCAAGCCGAGTGAGGTCACGCCGCTGTCGACCGTGCACCTCGTCCGCCTCCTCGTGGAGGCCGGGCTGCCCGCCGGTGCCGCCAACATCGTCACCGGCGCCGGCGACCCGGTCGGCGCCCGGCTGTCCGAGCACCCCGACGTCGACCTGATCTCCTTCACCGGCGGCCTGGCCAGCGGCACCCGCGTGATGCGCGCCGCCGCCCCCACGGTGAAGAAGGTCGCACTCGAACTCGGCGGCAAGAACCCCAACGTCGTCTTCGCCGACGCCTGCGCCACCGACGAGGGCTTCGACACCGCCGTCGACCAGGCGCTCAACGCCGCCTTCATCCACAGCGGCCAGGTCTGCTCGGCCGGCTCCCGGCTGATCATCGAGGCGTCCGTCCGCGAACGCTTCGTCGCCGAACTCGCCCGCCGCGCCGAACGGATCCGGCTCGGCCGCGGCACCGAGCCGGGCGTCGAGTGCGGACCGCTGGTATCCGCCGCGCAGTTGGAGAAGACCGAGGCGTACGTCGCCTCCGCGCTCGCCGAGGGTGCGGTGCTGCGCTGCGGCGGGGCCCGCCCCGAGCCCGGCGAGACCCGCCCCGCCACCGGCTACTTCTACGAGCCGACCGTCCTCGACCGCTGCACGCGCGGCATGAAGGTCGTCCGCGAGGAGACCTTCGGGCCCATCCTCACCGTCGAGACCTTCCACACCGAGGACGAGGCCGTCGCCCTCGCCAACGACACCGAGTACGGGCTCGCCGGCGCCGTCTGGACCCGGGACGCGGGCCGCGCCCGCCGGGTGGCCGGCCGGCTGCGGCACGGCACGGTGTGGATCAACGACTACCACCCCTACCTGCCGCAGGCGGAATGGGGCGGCTTCGGCAAGTCCGGCATCGGCCGCGAGCTCGGCCCCTCCGGGCTCGCCGAGTACCGCGAGCCCAAGCACATCTACCAGAACCTCGCCCCCGCGCCCGTGCGCTGGTTCGCCGGCTGACCCCGGCACCGGAGCACGCCGTACCCGGCGCGGCGCCGGCAGGGGCACACCCACCGACCGCGGCACGCGCCTCCCCACAGGGCCTCCGGCCCGCGCGACGGAACGCACCACCACCGGAGCGCGGGCCCGGCCCGCCGCATCCCGCCCACCCCGGGCGCGGTACCGGACCTTGACTTCAGACCCATCCCGACACCCCCAGTACGACCAGCACAGCACGACCCAGCGCAGTACCTTCCGCGACCACTTCACCCCAGAGGAGCACCCCCGCATGCCCCCCGCAGTTGAGAAGCTCACGGCTGACTACGTCGTCGTCGGCGGCGGAACCGCCGGCTCGGTCATCGCGTCCCGCCTCGTCGAGGACCCGGACGTCAGCGTCGTCGTCATCGAGGGCGGCCCGACGGACATCGACCGCCCCGATGTCCTCACCCTGCGCCGCTGGCTCGGCCTGCTCGGCGGCGACCTCGACTACGACTACGCCACCGTCGAGCAGCCGCGCGGCAACTCGTACATCCGCCACAGCCGCGCCCGCGTGCTCGGCGGGTGCTCCTCGCACAACACCCTGATCTCCTTCAAGCCGCTGCCCGGCGACTGGGACGAGTGGGCCGCCGCCGGCGCCGAGGGCTGGGACTGGGCGTCCATGGACCCGTACTTCAAGCGGCTGCGGAACAACATCGTCCCGGTCGACGAGAAGGACCGGAACGCCATCGCCCGCGACTTCGTCGAGGCCGCCCAGGAGGCCGCCGGCGTGCCGCGCGTGGAGGGCTTCAACAAGGAGCCGTTCCACGAGGGCGTCGGCTTCTTCGACCTCGCGTACCACCCCGAGAACAACAAGCGCTCCTCCGCGTCCGTCGCCTACCTCCACCCGCACATCGAGGCCGGTGACCGCCCCAACCTCCGCATCCTGCTGGAGACCTGGGTGCACAAGCTGGAGCTGGACGGCACCCGGGCGACCGGCGTCCGCGCCCGCACCAAGGACGGCCGGGAGCTGCTGGTCGAGGCCGGCCGCGAGGTGATCCTCTGCGCCGGCGCGATCGACACCCCCCGGCTGCTGCTGCACTCCGGCGTCGGCCCCAAGGCCGACCTGGAGGCGCTGGGCATTCCGGTGGTCCACGACCTGCCGGGCGTCGGCGAGAATCTGCTCGACCACCCCGAGTCGGTGATCGTCTGGGAGACGAACGGGCCGATCCCCGAGAACTCGGCGATGGACTCCGACGCGGGCCTCTTCGTCCGCCGCGACCCGGACGCCAACGGGCCCGACCTGATGTTCCACTTCTACCAGATCCCGTTCACCGACAACCCGGAGCGGCTGGGCTACGAGAAGCCCGCGCACGGCGTGTCGATGACCCCCAACATCCCCAAGCCGCGCAGCCGCGGCCGCCTCTACCTCACCAGCGCCGACCCCGAGGCGAAGCCGGCCCTGGACTTCCGGTACTTCACCGACGAGGAGGACTACGACGCGCGCACGCTCGTCGACGGCATCCGCCTCGCCCGCGAGATAGCGAAGACCGAGCCGCTGGCCGGCTGGCTCAAGCGCGAGGTCTGCCCCGGCCCGGAGATCACCTCCGACGAGGAGCTCAGCGAGTACGCCCGCAAGGTCGCCCACACCGTCTACCACCCGGCTGGCACCTGCAAGATGGGCGCCGTGACCGACGAGCAGGCCGTCGTCGACCCGGAGCTGCGGGTCCGCGGCCTGGAGCGGGTGCGCATCGCCGACGCGTCGGTCTTCCCGACCATGACCGCGGTCAACCCGATGATCGGCGTGCTGATGGTGGGGGAGAAGTGTGCCGAACTGCTTGTATCGGATTCGACCGAGAGGGGTGACGGCCAGTGAGCGGAACCGACACCGTCAACCGGACGCCCGACGCGGAGCCCTCGCGGCCCGCCGCCACCGGGTCCTCGCGGACCCAGGCCACCGGGAACCCGCAGACCGCCACCACCGGGACCTCGAGGGCCCAGGCCACCGGGAACCCGCAGACCGCCGCCACCGGGACCTCGCGACCCGCCCGTACCGGGTCCGCAGGCCCCGCGAACGCCAAGTCCGCGCGCACCGAGGCCGCTTCGGCAGAGCGCGCGTCCGCAGCCGATCAGGCGAGCGGCCGCAGCGCCGCCGAGCAGGGCCGCGACACCGTCGAGGCCGCCCCGAGCGACAGCGCCGCCGAGCAGGGCCGCAACGCCACCCAGCAGGGCCGCGACACCGCCGAGCCCGCCCCGAGCGACAGCGCCGCCGAGCCCGCCCGCGCCACCGCGGCCGAGCACGCCGCCCCCACCGCCGCGGCCGAGAAGCCGGTCCGCACCGCCCCGGCCGCCACCGCCGGCCGTGCCGACGGCACCGACCGTGCCCCCGAATCCGGCGGCGAGGCGCGGCCCGCTCCCGACCCCGTCTTCTCCGTCCGCAACCTGTGGAAGGTCTTCGGGAACCGCCCCGAGCGCGTCCCGGGCAGCGAACTGGCCGAACTCTCCCCGGAGGAGCTGCGCGAGCAGGCCGGCTGCACCGTCGCCGTCCGGGACGTGTCGTTCGACGTCCGCCCGGGTGAGGTCTTCGTCGTCATGGGCCTCTCCGGCTCGGGCAAGTCCACCCTCGTCCGGTGTCTCACCCGCCTCATCGAGCCCACCAGCGGCAGCATCGCCATCGACGGCGAGGACGTCCGCTCGATGGACAAGAACGCCCTGCGCGAGCTGCGCCGGCACCGCGCGGCCATGGTCTTCCAGCACTTCGGCCTGCTGCCGCACCGCACGGTGCTCGACAACGTCGCCTACGGACTGGAGATCCAGGGCGTCGCCAAGGCGGAACGCCGCGCCCGCGCCGCCGAAATGGTCGACAAGGTCGGCTTGGCGGGCATGGAGGCGCGCCGCCCCGGCCAGCTCTCCGGTGGTCAGCAGCAGCGCGTCGGTTTGGCCCGCGCCCTCGCCGCCGACCCCGAAGTCCTGCTGTTCGACGAGCCGTTCAGCGCCCTCGACCCGCTGATCCGCCGCGACATGCAGGAGGAGGTCGTCCGGCTGCACCGCGACGAGGGCCGGACGATGGTCTTCATCACCCACGACCTCTCCGAGGCGCTCCGCATCGGCGACCGCATCGCGCTGATGCGCGGCGGCCGGGTCGTGCAGTGCGGCACCCCCGAGGAGATCGTCGGTTCCCCGGCCGACGACTACGTCCGCGACTTCGTCCGGGACATCCCCCGGGAGCAGGTCCTCACCGTCCGGCGCGCCATGCGCCCCGCCACGCTCGGCGAGGCCCGCGGCGGTACCGGGCCCACCGTGTCGGCCGGGACGACCGTCGCCGAGGCCATCGACGTCGTCGCACGCGGCGGCAGGCCCGCCCGTGTCGTGGAAGGAGGCCGCTGCGTCGGAATCGTCGACTTCAAGTGCCTCCTGAGCGTGGTCGCCGGGCTGGAAGGCCCGGGACGCCTGGAGAAAGCGGCGGCATGAGCACCACCACCCCCACCCCCCGCACCACGGTCGCGGCCCCGGACACCGCGCGGCTCCGGGCGCTCCTGCGGCGCCCGGCCGCGCGCAAGCTGCTGTCCCTGGCCGTGGCCGGGCTGGTCCTCGCCCCCTTCGCCCACGCGGCGTGGGGGAGCGGCGGCTGGCCGCACGCGCTGACCGTCTCGCTGGACGAGCCGCTGCGCTCGGCCGGTGACTGGATCGTGGACAACCGTGACAGCCACTGGCTGTTCCTGTACTTCTTCGGGCACGTCAGCAACGTCATCATCGGCGCCGTGCACGTCGTCTACGTCGTGCTGCTCGCCCTCGGCTGGGCCGGTGTGACGGCCGGTGCCGCGCTGGTGGCCTGGCGCGCCGCGGGCGTCCGGGCCGCCGTGACGGCCGTGGCGTCGTTCGCCGTCTGCGGCCTGCTGGACATGTGGGTGCCGACGATGCGGACGCTCGCGCTGATGGCCGTCGCCGTCGCCGCGTCCGTCCTCGTCGGCGCGCTCCTCGGCCTCGCGGCCGGGCTGTCCGACCGGACGTTCCGCGTACTGCGGCCCGTCCTGGACACCATGCAGGCGCTGCCCGCCTTCGCCTACCTGCTGCCCGTCGTCCTCGTCTTCGGCATCGGCGTGGCCCCCGCGGTCCTCGCCACCGTCGTCTACGCGGCGCCGCCGATGGCCCGGCTCACCGCGCTCGGCCTGCGCTCCACCGACCCCGGCGTGCTGGAGGCCGTGGAGTCGCTCGGTGCCACCGGCTGGCAGCGGCTGGTCACGGCGCGGCTGCCGATGGCCCGCAAGCAGCTCCTGCTGGGCCTCAACCAGACGATCATGATGGCGTTGTCGATGGCCGTCATCGCCTCCGTGATCGGCGCGGACGGCCTCGGCGACCGTGTCTACCAGGCGCTCTCCACCGTCGACGTGGGCGCCGCGCTGGCCGCCGGCATTCCGATCGTGCTGCTGGCGATCGTCCTCGACCGCACCACGTCGGGAGGCTCCGACGGCACCCCCGTCCGCCGGGGCCACCCCGCGGTCGGCTGGGCGCTCGCCGCGGCGGCCGTCGCCGGCTTCGTCCTGACCCGCTCGCACGACTGGCCGCGCGGCTGGACCGTCGCCGTCACCGAGCCCGTCAACCGGGCGAAGGACTGGATGGTCGACCACCTCTACTCCGGCATCCCGGGCATCGGCGGCACCGCCGACTGGGCGGCCCACTACACCGGCTGGGTCCTCGACCCGCTGCGCGACGGCCTCCAGGCGCTGCCCTGGTGGGGCGCCGTGCTGCTGGTCGCCGCCCTGGCCTGGTCCATCGGCACCTGGCGGACCACTCTGACGGCCGTCCTGTCGCTCTCCGCGATCGGCGTGCTCGGCCGCTGGGACAGTGCCATGGACACCCTCTCGCAGGTCCTCGCCGCCGTCGCCGTGACGCTCGTCCTCGGCTTCGCGGTCGCCGTCGCGGTGGCCCGCAGCCGCCGCACCGAGCGGCTGCTGCGGCCGGTGCTCGACGTGTTCCAGACCATGCCGCAGTTCGTCTACCTCATCCCGGTGGTCGCCCTGTTCGGCGTGGGCCGGGCGCCCGCCGCCGCGGCGGCCGTCGTCTACGCGCTGCCCGCCGTCATCCGCATCGCGGGCGAGGGGCTGCGGCAGGCCGACCCGCGGGCCATGGAGTCGTCGACGTCCATGGGCGCGACCGGCCGGCAGCAGCTTCTCCAGGTCCAGTTCCCGCTGGCCCGGAACGAACTGCTGCTCGCCGTCAACCAGGCCGTGGTGCTCGTCCTGTCCGTGGTGATCATCGGCGCCCTGGTGGGCGGCGGCGGCCTCGGCTACGAGGTGGTCTTCGGCCTCGCCCGCGGCGACCTCGCCACCGGCCTCGTCGCCGGCGCCTCGATCGCCTGCCTGGGCCTGATGCTCGACCGGGTCACCCAGCCGACGAAGGGAGCGCGCGATGCGCGGTAAGTGGATCGCGGGAGCGGCGGCCCTCGGCACGCTCGGGACGCTCGCCCTGACCGGCTGTGGCGCGGCCGACATGACCAAGCAGGGCTCGCCGTACGCCAACGCGGCCGGTACGAAGTCCGTGACGCTCTCCGTCCAGTCCTGGGTCGGCGCCCGCGCCAACACGGCCGTCGCCCAGTACCTGCTGGAGCACGAGCTGGGCTACCGCGTCGACACCGTCCAGGTCGACGAGGTCCCCGCCTGGGACGCGCTCAGCCAGGGCCGGGTGGACGCCATCATGGAGGACTGGGGCCACCCCGAGCAGGAGAAGCGTTACGTCAGCGACAAGAAGACCGTCGCGGACGGCGGCGACCTCGGGGTCACCGGCCACATCGGCTGGTGGGTCCCCAAGTACTTCGCCGACGCCCACCCGGACGTCACCGACTGGCGGAACCTCAACAAGTACGCGTCGCAGCTCCGCACCCCGGAGAGCCGCGGCAAGGGCCAGCTCCTCGACGGCTCCCCGTCGTACGTCACGCACGACAAGGCGCTGGTGAACAACCTGAAGCTCGACTACCAGGTCGTCTTCGCCGGTTCCGAGGCGGCGCAGATCACCCAGATCAAGCAGTTCGCCAAGGACCGCAAGCCGTTTCTGACGTACTGGTACGAGCCGCAGTGGCTGTTCAACGAGGTGCCGATGGTGGAGGTCAAGCTTCCGCCGTACTCGGACGCCTGCGGGACGAAGGGCGACTCGGACCCCGACTCCGTCGACTGCGCCTACCCGACCTCGTCGCTGAAGAAGTTCCTCAACGCCGACTTCGCCCGCAAGGGCGGCGACGCGGCCCGCTTCCTGAAGAAGTTCCACTGGACGAAGCGGGACCAGAACGAGGTCGCCCAGTCGATGGCCGAGGACAAGCTGCCCGCCGACAAGGCGGCGGCGAAGTGGGTGAAGGCGCACCCGGAGGTGTGGAAGAAGTGGCTGTGACGCTCAGCGGGTGAGCAGCCCGGCCACGTGGTCGTACATCCCCACCAGCCACTCCGCGTCACCGTTGTCACGCCCCCAGAGCGCGGCCCGCACACAGCGCAACTGCGCCCACCGGACCGTCCGTTCCCGGTCCAGCTCCGCCGCCTCGGCGAACACCGCGAGGCGGCGGAGCAGCGCCGCGCGCAGGTCGGAGGCGGTGAGCAGGTCGGCCGCGCGGCTCCGCAACAGGGTGAACGCGTCGTAGGCCGGATCGCCGACGAACCCCTTCGGGTCGATGGCGAGCCACGGTTCCCGCCCGCCGCGCAGCACGTTGGCGGCGTGCAGGTCGCCGTGGACGAGGGTGTCGGGCTGGTCGGGGACCACCTCGCGGACGGTGGCGAGCGCCGCGTCCAGCACGGCGGCCGGCAGCGGCCGGCCCAAGCGGGCGGAATCAGCCCGGAGTTCGGCCTCCCACGCACCGGCCCTCTCGCGCAGCCGGGGCAGACCGGCCGGCGCCGCAACCGCCAGCCGCCGGGCGAGCCGGCCGCCGACGGCCATGGCCTCGTCACCGTCCTCCGGATCGGCCAGTGATCCGCTTCCGGCCCGCTCCAGCAGCATCGCGAAGCACGCGTCGTCGCGTTCCAGAAGCCGCACGGCGCCGCGTCCGCCCCAGACGGCGAAGGCATCGGGCTCGTGGACGTTCCCGGGGTGCGGGAACGACACCTTCAGCACGGCGGACGAGCCGTCGGCCCGCCGGACGGGGACGACGACGCCGACCTGGCCGTGCAGGACAGGACCATCCGGCGCGCACGCCCACCGCGCGAGCAACTCCAGGACGATGTCCGGCAGCCGGCGCAGCCAGGCGCGGCCGGCGTCGCCCTCCCGGTCGGCGGTCGACCGGGCGAAGGTTTCGGGTATCCGGTGCATCGGGACACGGTAACGGCTGGGGGCGGCAGTGGAGTTCGGACCCTGACCGCCTGACCGCCTGACCGCCTGACCGCCTGACCGCCTGACCGCCTGACCGCCTGACCGCCTGACCGCCTGACCGCCTGACCGCCTGACCGCTGTCGGGGCGGGGCTGCGGCAATGGCGCGGGGCTGTGACCGCGACCGGAACGGGGCGGGGGGCGGGGTCCGAGGGCCGGGCGAAGGGCGAGGGCGGGCCGGACAGGAGACCGTGGCACGAGGCGTTCCTCCAGGACCCCGGCGAGGTGGGCGACGATCAGGCCTGGTCGCCGGTCGGCCGCCGAGGCCCGGCGGCACCTCACGCCGAAAGCAGTCCCTTCGCCGCGTCCCCCGCCGCCGTCATCGCGCGCAGGTACATCCCGTGGCCGAAGGTGATCCGGTCGGCCCCCAGTGCCCCGAGCCGGCGGACGGCCGGACCGTCCGGGGCGGACAGGGCGTTCACCGGGAGGCCGGAAGCGGCGGCGATCCCGGCGAGCGTCTCCTCGGGAGCCTTGATCGGGTACACGCAGTCCGCGCCCGCCGCCGCGTACAGCCGGGCCCGCTCGCGCGCGTCCTCGTCGGACGCGCCGTGCAGGTGGCTGTCGACGCGGGCGTTGAGGAACAGGGCGTCGCCGGCCGCAGCGCGGACGGCGGCGAGGCGGTCGGCCTGCTCGCGGGGGTCCCGGAGGCGGCCGGTGGCCCGGTCGGTGTCCTCCAGGTTGCAGCCCACGACACCCGCCTCCAGGGCG
This sequence comes from Streptomyces sp. NPDC052910, assembly GCF_055585605.1. Lineage (NCBI taxonomy): Bacteria > Bacillati > Actinomycetota > Actinomycetes > Kitasatosporales > Streptomycetaceae > Streptomyces > Streptomyces sp. NPDC052910. The sequence continues at coordinate 1,004,986 of NZ_JBVJJR010000001.1, read as the reverse complement.
CGTTCGACCAGTTCCCGGGGTGCGAGCCCGTAACCGTCCTCCAGGTCGGCGGAGACGGGGACGCCGGAGGCGCTGACGGCGCGGACGATACGGGCGACCGCCGCGAACATGTCCGCCGCCGGGACGTCACCGTCCGCCAGGCCGAGCGAGGCGGCCACCGCCGCGCTGGGGGTGGCCAGCGCGGGGAAGCCGGCGTCGGCGAAGGCGCGGGCGCTGCCCGCGTCCCACGGGCCCGCCAGGACCAGCGGGTCCCCGGCGGGACGGCCGTGGTGCAGGGCGCGGAACGCCGCGGCCGTCATCAGCGGGCCTGGTAGGCGCCGGGCACCGCGCGGGTGGAGACGGCGAACCGGTTCCAGGCGTTGATCGCGACGATCACGGCGAGGAGCTGGGCCAGCTCACGCTCCTCGAAGACGCTCGCGGCGCGCTCCCAGACCTCGTCCGGCACGAAGCCGTCGGTGATCACGGTGACGGCCTCGGTGAGGGCGAGGGCCGCCTGCTCCTTCTCGGTGTAGTAGCCGGTCGCCTCCCGCCAGGCGCTGAGCAGGTAGATGCGGTCCTCGGACTCGCCGGCCTTGCGGGCGTCCTTGGTGTGCATGTCGATGCAGAACGCGCAGTGGTTGAGCTGCGAGCCGCGGATCTTGACCAGTTCGACGAGGGTGTGGTCCAGCCCGTTCACGGCGGCCCGCTCCAGGGCGTACATCGCCTTGTAAACGTCGGGGGCGACCCGCGAGTACTCCATGCGGGGGCCGTGCTGATGGGTTCCGGTGTTCTTCGTGGTCTCGGTCATGGCTTCGACACTACGACCGCGGAAGCCCATGGGTATGGTCCATTTCCATGGAGAAAACGTGGGCCATTCCCGGGCGGGGCGGCACCGGGGGCGACACGGGAGGCGGCATGGGTGGCGGCAAGGGTGGCGGTGCGGCGGGCGGCACGGTCGCGGGGACCGATCTTCACCTCGACCTCTCCGGCCCCGGCGGGGTGCGTGCCGCGCTGATCGGGGCGCTGCGGGACGCCGTACGCTCCGGCCGGCTGGCCCCCGGCACCCGCCTGCCGTCCTCCCGCTCCCTCGCCGGCGATCTCGGGCTGGCCCGGAACACCGTCGCCGACGCGTACGGGCAGCTCGTGGCCGAGGGCTGGCTCACCGCACGGCAGGGCTCGGGCACCCGAGTGGCCCAGGCGGCGACGGTACGGGCCGCCGTCCCCGCGCGGGCCGCCGCCCGGCCCGTCCGCCCGGCCGTACGCCCCCTGCACGACCTGCGCACCGGGACCGCGGACGTCTCCTCCTTCCCGCGCACCGCCTGGGCGGCGGCGGCCCGGCGCGCGCTCGCCCAGGCGCCCAACGAGGCGTTCGGGTACGGCGACGCCAGGGGCCGCGTCGAACTGCGGACCGCCCTCGCCGGTTACCTGGCCCGGGCCCGCGGGGTACGGGCCGACCCCGAACGGATCGTCGTCTGCTCGGGATTCATGCAGGGCCTGGCCCTGCTCGGCGGCGTCCTGCGCCGGCAGGGGACCCGCGCGGCGGCGGTCGAGACGTACGGCTTCTGGATGCACCACGACGCGTTCACCCGCGCCGGACTGCGGCAGGTTCCGCTGCCGGTCGACGACCGGGGCGCCGACGTGGCCGCCCTGGACCGGCACCGCGGCGTCGGCGCCGTCCTGCTCACCCCCGCCCACCAGTTCCCCACCGGCGTCCCCCTCCACCCCGACCGCCGGACCGCCGTCGTGGACTGGGCCGGGCGCACCGGCGGACTGATCGTCGAGGACGACTACGACGGCGAGTTCCGCTACGACGGACGCCAGGTCGGCGCCCTCCAGGGGCTCGCCCCGGACCACGTCGTCTACTGCGGGACCGCGAGCAAGTCCCTCGCGCCCGCCCTGCGGCTGTCCTGGATGGTGCTCCCGGAACACCTGGCCGCCGAGGTGGCGCGGGCCAAGGAAGCGGGGGAGTTCGGCACGGGTGTCCTCGAACAGCTCACGCTCGCCGAGTTCCTCACCTCCGGCGCGTACGACCGGCACGTCCGCTCGATGCGGCTGCGCTACCGGCGCCGCCGCGACCGGCTCGTCGCCGCGCTCGCCGAACACGCCCCGCACATCCGGGTCACCGGCATCGCCGCCGGGCTCCACGTCGTCCTCGAACTGCCGCCCGGAACCGAGCAGTCCACCCTCCGGGCCGCGCACTGGCAGGGGCTGGCCCTGGAGGGGCTCGGCCGCTACCGGCACTCCGCCGCGCCGGAGCTCCCGCCCGGTGACCGCGACGGAGTGATCGTCGCCTACGGGACGCCGGCCGACCACACGTTCCCCGGCGTCCTGGAGGCGTTGCTGAGGGCGCTGCCACCGGCCGCGTGAGGCCCCCGGGGCGTTGTCGGTGCCCCGGTCTATCGTGGAACGACCAGCCGAACGGGCGGCTGTGCCACGGGGGAAGAAGAATGGGACAGAACGCGTCGAAGCGAAGATTCCGGTCCAGCACCGTCATCCTGGGCGGCATGGGCGTCCTCGCCGCCGCCCTCACCTCCTGCGGCTCCGAACCCGACAAGCGCTGCGTCGACCCGAACAGTTATGACCTGACGCGCGGTTACCGCGTGCTGGAATCCAAGGCGTGCAAGAGCACGTCCTCGGGGTCCTCGGGCCGCTGGTACTACAACGCCGGCCGGAAGTCCGGCGGCTACGCCGCGTGCGGCACCTTCGACAAGAACCGGGCCGTCGACCGCGGCGGCTTCGGCTGCTCGTCCTCCGGCTCCGGAGGCGGATGACCGCCGTGCGCCGCCACCGCACCACCCCGCGCCCCGGCTGGCAGGAGACCGTCGAGGAACAAGGCCTCGTCTACCCCCTCACCCGCCACCCGGACGGCGAACTGCGCCCTTACTGGGACGAGAGCGCGTACTACTCCTTCACCCCGCCCGAGATCGAGGCCCTGGAGTCGACCGTCGAGGAACTGCACGCCATGTGCCTCGCCGCCGCCGCGCACATCGTGGAGCACGGCCGCTTCGCCGACCTCGGCCTCACCGACCCCCGGCTCACCGCCCTGATCACCGAGTCCTGGCACCGCCGCGCCGAACTGCCGTCCCTCTACGGACGCTTCGACCTCCGCTACGACGGAACCGGGCCCGCCAAGCTGCTGGAATACAACGCCGACACCCCCACCTCCCTGGTGGAGGCGGCGAGCCCGCAGTGGTTCTGGATGGAGGAGCGCTTCGCCGGCATCCCCGACGCCGACCAGTGGAACTCCCTGCACGAACGCCTCGTCGACGCCTGGCGCCGCCAGTCCGCCCTGCTGCCACCCGGCACCCCGGTCCACTTCGCCCACTCCGCCGGCGACGAGCTCGGCGAAGACCTGATGACGGTCGCCTACCTCCGCGAGACCGCCGCCCAAGCCGGCCTCGACACCCGCGCGATCTCCATGGAGAACATCGGCTGGGACCGCATATCCCACCGCTTCGTCGACGAGCGCTACGGCTTCCTCCGCGCCTGCTTCAAGCTCTACCCCTGGGAATGGCTCGTCGCCGACGACTTCGGCCCGCACGTCCTGGACACCCTCGACAACGGCGGCGGCACGGGCTCCACACTCTGGATCGAGCCCGCGTGGAAGATGCTCCTGTCCAACAAGGCGCTGCTCGCGGTGGTCTGGGACCTGTACCCCGGCCACCCGAACCTCCTCCCGGCGTACCTGGACGGCCCCCGGGACCTCGCCCACACCAGGGGCTACGTCGCGAAACCGCTGCTCGGCCGCGAGGGCGCGGGGGTGACGGTCCACCCGCCGAGCGACGCCGCCCCGGCACTCCGGGACGATCCCTGCTGCTACCAGGAGCTGGCACCCCTCCCCGCCTTCGACGGGAACCACGTGGTCCTGGGCGCGTGGGTCGTGGACGACGAACCGGCGGGCCTGGGCATCCGGGAGTCCTCCGGGCTGGTGACGGACGGCTACGCGCGCTTCCTGCCGCACGTGATCCTTTAGCTCCCGGGCCGGCCCGTCACAGGGTCTCGACGGGCCCTGCCTTGCTCCGGGCCACCTCCCGGGCACGCTCCATGAGCGGCTTCACGGACCGGGCCGACGCGTGCGCCCGGATCCGGCGGCGCATGACGTCGAAGTGCTCGTCGCCGCGCGCCGTCGAGAGCCGGACGTAAGCGTGTACGCGGATGGAGCTCCTGTTCTGAGGCCCTCCCCACGCCCTGTGGCCTGTGGGTACGGTGCAGGGGTACGAGCCTGACGGATGGAGCACCGATGCCTCGTCGCCCGCCTGAGCGCCACCAGTGCCTCACCTGGAATGAGGTGCGTTGATGTTGGAAGAAGCCGAGGAGATCGGCCGTCGAGCTCGTCGCGCGCGGCTCCGCCTGGGCATGGCCCAGGCCGACCTTGCGCTTGCCCTGGGAAAGTCCCAGGGGTGGGTGTCGAAGATGGAGCGCGGTCTGATCGAAATAGATCGTGTGGGCCTGCTGAACCTGCTGGCCAGTGAGCTGCACATCCACCCGAACGACCTGATCGGGCGGCCCTACAACAGCAGCCCTGGCGAGAACCAGTGGCAAGTCGCCGCCTCGTCGATCCTGCGGGAACTCCGCCGCTACGACTTGGCACCGGTCTTCGCCGGGACCCCGAGGCCGGCCCGGCAGCTCTGGCAGGAGACCACCCGTCTTCACCGCCTGAGGGACGCCGCAGCGAACGTAGCCATCATGGAGGTGCTGCCTGACCTCCTGCGTGAAGCTCGGGCCCTGGCGGAGGTCTGTACGGGCCACGAGCGGGAAGAGGCGTTCGCCATCTACGCGGTGTGCTGCAAATTCGCTCACACCGCAGCCCATGCGCTCGGCCATCCCGAGCTGGTCACCATGTCGTGCGAGCGGGCAGCCTGGTCTGCCCGCCTCTCCGGTGACCCGGTCATGCCCGCCGTGGCCGACTGGATGCGTGTGTGGGACATGTGGGCGACTGCGGACTGGGAAGATGCAATCATCCTGTCGGACAAGGCGATCCGCAGTGTTCAGGAAGGCTACGACCAAGGCGAACCGCTTGCTGTTCGCGCATGGGGCTCGCTCCAGCTCCGCGCCGCCGTGTCCGCGGCACGCGGCAACCTCCGGTCAGAGGCCGAAGACCGCATCGCGCACGCAAAGGCCGCAGCCGACCGGTTGGCCGTGTACGCCGGTCCCCCTGTCTACGACCGGCACTCTTTGACGTTCTCACCTGGCAACGTGCAGATTCATGCCATCAGCGTGGCCCTCGAGATGCGGGAGCAGCGCCGGGCGTTGGCCATACACCGACGCACGAGTCCCGAGTTGATCACCTCGCTCCCCAGCTCCCGCCAGGGGCACCATCACATGGAACTCGCCCGGGCATGGCTGTGGGACGGCAACAGGGACACCGCGTTGACCGAGCTGGAGAAGGCCGAGCGCATCGCACCGCAGCTCATCCGCAACCACCCGATTGCCCGGTCAACGCTCCGCAGCATCGTGTACGCGGAACGAGCGTCGACCCGGGAGAAGCTGCGCCGCATGTCAGACCGGTTCCACCTCGACGGATGAGGGCGGTATTCCCTCGGTTCATATTCGGCGGTCGGCGTCCTCCTACCTTCGGGCCATGGCCGACACGACTTCGGAGCAACTGCCGTCTGCGGCAGGGGAGATCGGGGCAGGCAAGCCGTATCACCCCCGATTGGGTGACCTCGCCTACGACCTCGGTACGGGTGGACGAATCGGCGTCATCGTGGGCCTCCCCCGCGAGGGCGCGAGGACGTACAAGCTGCGCCTGCCGGGCGGTGGCAGGGAATGGTCCGCGCCCTCCGACGGCTCCACCCTCCGCAGGGTGCCCGTCCCGGTCACCCACGTCACGCTGCTGAAACGCGATGCCCTGTACGACCACCGTTTCCAACGGGCGAGCTTGCTCGTGCAAGTCCACTTTGAGGACGGCAGCAGCGTCGACTCGACGCTGGTCCTGACGCCATCCGAGATGTTGATGTCCCAGATCCAGTTCGAGCGTTTGATTCGGCTTCGCGAACGGGCACGGAGGCATGAGCGGTGAGCCCCTCCACGCCGGCGCCCACGGCTCCGCCCGCCGCTGACCCGCCGCCGCATCTGACGTTGCATGCCAGTGAGTTGGCGCCTGCCATGGCCCGCGCCTACGCCCGGGTGGCCGTCGAACGCGCCGTACCCGACCCGGACGACGAGTACGTGTTCGCGGTCACGCTGGTCGTGTCCGAGCTGGTGACGAACGCGGTGCGCTACGGCTGCGAGCCCGGCGACCGCCTGCGCGTCATCGTCCACGCCACCGACACGCGCACCCGTATCCAGGTCCACGACCCGGTGCGTCGTGAGCCGCGGTTGCGACCCGAGAGCGACGAGCGATGCCGGGGCCGCGGCCTGCACATCGTCGACGCCCTGGCCACCTGGGGGGTCACCCACAGACCGTTCGGCAAAGCAGTGTGGGCAGAGGTGAGATCCCAGTGACAACACGGATCACCCCCAGCCTCGGCTTCCTCGCAGGTCTCACCTACAGCCACGGCATCCACCACGCCGACACCGGCCCCGTCGCCCACCTCCTGCTGACCCACGCCCCGCCCCGGCGGGCCGGCGAGACCGTGGAGTGGATCGAGGCCGGTATGCGCGCCCTGTCCTTCTGCCTGGGCCTGGGGCCCGTCGAGGAGGAACCCCGCTACGTCGGATCGCGGATAGCCCTGCACCGCGGCATCGCCCGGCTCGACTACGGTGACGACCGGTGGGAACTCCACATCCCCGGCACCGGACGGGAGTGGCGGAAACACGTCGCCGCCGGCGGCCCCGTCCGACTGACCCTCTCGTTCGAACCGACCCCCACCGGCCGCGCCCAAGAAAGCCTGTCCCGGTTCATCGAAGCCGGCGTCCAGGCCGGCACGGTCCGATGGGGCACCACCCGCGCCCGCCCCCGGCCCCGCCTCACGGTACGTACGGGCCACCCCGGGGTCTGACAAGCCCGAGCCGACCAACCTGCCGCTCACCCCCTACGGGGCACATCGCCACCCCGCCGCACAGTCCTGTCCGTCTCTGATCGGAAAGGCTCGCGATGTTCCATTACGCCGACCGGTTCCCCACCGGGACTCCACTCCCGCAAGGGCACCTGACCCCCACCCCGTGGGCGCTGCGCCGCATCGCCCCGTACCCGCCCGTCGAGGGGCACCAGTACGCCCGCGTCGAGCTGGACGCGGACACGCAGACCGCCCGTTACCTCGACACCGCCGGCGTCGTGGTGATGGCGCCGGGGCACGGCACGTCGTCCGGCACCAATCCGCCGACCGGCACAACGGGCCAGGGTGACCGCAACAGTGACTCACCCGACAGCGACACGGGAAACGACACCGACCAGTGACGGATCCCCGCCCGGTAGCGGTCGTCACCAACCTTGACGACCCGACCGCCGACCTGGTGATCGCCGAACTGCACGACCGGGGCGTTCCGGTCGTGCGGTTCGACTCCGGGGATTTCCCCGCCACCCTCGCGTGCTCCGCCTTCATCGGCGGCGAGGCGGGGAAGTGGCGCGGAAGTGTGCGGACCCCGACGCGCACAGCCGAGCTGGGGAGCGTCCGGTCCTTGTACCACCGGCGCCCCTCCGGGTTCGCCTTTCCCCACCTCGACCCTCAGGACGCCCGCTTCGCCGCCGCTCAAGCGCGGTACGGCCTGGGCGGCGTCCTCGTCTCGCTCCCCGACTGCCTGTACGTCAACCACCCGCACCGCATCGGCGATGCCGAGTACAAACCCGCCGGCCTCGCCACCGCCGCGGCGTGCGGCTTCACCGTCCCGTCCACGCTGATCACCAACCGGCCCGACGAGGCCCGCGCCTTCATCAAGCGGCACGGGCCTGTCATCTTCAAACCCCTTTCCATGCCGCTCTACCTGGTTGACGGCAAGGCGCAGACCGTGCCCGTCACCACGGTCGAGGCCGCCGAGATCGACGACGCCCTCGCCGGCACCATGCACCTCCTCCAAGCACAGGTGGAGAAGACCGCGGACGTCCGCGTGACCGTGATCGGGGAGCGAATGTTCGCGGTGCGCATCGACTCCGGACTACTCGACTGGCGGACCGACTACAGCACCCACAGGTACACCCCTGTCAGCCCGCCGCCGGACGTGGAGCACGCGATCTTCGCCTACCTCCGCCACTTCGGGCTCGTCTTCGGCGCGTTCGACTTCGCCCTCACCCCCTCCGGCGCGTGGGCGTTCATCGAGTGCAACCCTTCCGGGCAATGGGCGTGGATGGAGCCCCCCACGGGCCTGCCCATGACCGCCGCCCTCGCTGACCTGCTGGAACGAGGCACCCATGGCACCTGACACCTTTCCCACCGCAACCACATTGCGGCGTCGGCTCGCGGCCCGCCTCGCCGAGGACGGCCGACTGCGCAGCCCGGCGTGGCGCGTGGCCGTGGAAGCCGTTCCCCGGCACGAGTTCGTCCGGTGCTTCTACCGCGAGACCGATGCCCCCGGCCTGACGACATGGACCCCCGTCACGGCCGACCTCGTGGGCAACGGGGAATGGCTGCGGCAGGTGTACGCCGACGAAACCCTCGTCACGCAGTTCGACGGCCAGGAGATCGACTGGACCGACCCGAAGCCCGTCAGCGGCGCACACCCGACGTCGTCCTCGACCCTGCCGGCCCTCGTCGTGCACATGCTGGAAGAACTGCGGGTGCACGAGGGCATGACCGTCATGGAGATCGGCACCGGTACCGGGTACTCGACCGCCCTCATGTGTCACCGCCTCGGCTCCGACCGGGTGACGTCCGTCGAGACGGATCCCCATGTCGCCGCCCGGGCGAGCGACGCCCTCGATCGCTGCGGCTACGCCCCGCGCCTCGTCGTCGGCGACGGCCTGGCCGGAGACCCCCAGGGCGCCCCCTACGACCGCACCATCGCCACGTGCGGCGTTCGCCACGTTCCCCACGCGTGGGTGCGGCAGACCCGCCCCGGCGGGCTCGTCCTCGCCACCCTCCGCGGCTGGATGCGTTCGCTCGGGCTGGTCCGTCTCACCGTCGACCGCGAGGGCCGCGCCGAAGGACGGTGCATCGACAGCGGTCCGAGCTTCATGATCGCGCGGCAGCAGGACGCCCCCGCGAGCCTCGGCATGATCCCCGCTCCGGACGACGGCACCTCACGCCGCACCCCCTACGGGCCCGACGTGCTGACCCCGCCCGGCAGCGGGTTCGTGGCTCAGCTCGCCATGCCCGGCGCCCGGTTCTTCTCCCTGCCGACTGACGACGGCACCCCCTGCACCTACGTGCTCGACGGTACGAACGAGTCCTTCGCCGTCCTCACGCCCAAGGGCGACGACGCGTGGAACGTCCGCCAGGGCGGCCCCGTCGCTCTGTGGGACATGCTGGAAAACGCGCTCGACACCTGGCACGCGGCGGGCTCCCCGACCGCGACGGAGTTCGGCGTCACCGTCACACCGGAGAGTCAGCGGGTGTGGCTCGGAGCACCGGACGGCCCGAGCCTGCGCCTGCCGGCTCCGGGGGCTTCGGGAGGCTGAGGCTCCGCGTAGCCGGGCGAACCCATGCGGCGTACCGCCGTGGCCGGTTGGCCGCCGGCCCGGCGCGCCGGGCCCCGCGCTCGTACCCACGGCCTCCGCGTGACCCCTTCGCCGGCCGGGCTGGACGTCAGCCCGTCCGGCGCGCGAGGAGGGCGGCGCGGAACCGGGGTCCGCCCCCTACCCCGCGAGCACCGCCCGCAACTGTTCCAGTCCCCAGTCCAGGTCTTCCTTGGAGATGACCAGCGGCGGAGCGATGCGGATCGTCGCCCCGTGTGTGTCCTTCACCAGGACCCCCCGCTTCATGAGCCGCTCGGACACCTCCCGCGCGGTCCCCCGGGACGGTGCGATGTCGACGCCGGCCCAGAGGCCACGTCCCCGGACCGCTTCGACGGCGCCTGTGCCGGTGAGGAGGCCGAGTTCGTGGTGGAGGTGCTCGCCGAGGCGGGTGGCGCGCTCCTGGAATTCACCCGTCTTGAGGAGGGCGATCACTTCGAGGGCGACGGCGCAGGCGAGGGGGTTGCCGCCGAAGGTGGAGCCGTGTTCACCCGGCCGGTGGACACCGAGTACCTCCGCGGAGGCGGCGACGGCGGACACCGGGACGACGCCGCCGCCGAGTGCCTTGCCCAGGACGTACATGTCCGGGACGACGCCCTCGTGCTCGCAGGCGAACGTCCGGCCCGTCCGGCCCAGGCCGGACTGGATCTCGTCCGCGATGAAGAGCACGTTCCGTTCGGCGGTGAGCCGCCGTACCGCCGCCAGGTAGCCGGGCGGTGGTACGAGCACACCCGCTTCGCCCTGGACGGGTTCCAGCAGCACGGCCACCGTGTGCTCGTCCATGGCCGCTTCCAGGGCGGCCTGGTCGCCGTAGGGGACGATCTCGAAGCCGGGGGTGAAGGGGCCGTGGTCGGCCCGCGCCTCGGGGTCGGTCGAGAAGCCGACGATGGTCGTGGTGCGGCCGTGGAAGTTGTTCTCGGCCACGATGATCTTCGCCCGGCCGTCCGGCACGCCCTTGACCCGGTAGCCCCACTTCCGGGCGGTCTTGACGGCGGTCTCGACCGCCTCGGCGCCGGTGTTCATGGGCAGCACCATGTCCTTGCCGCAGAGCGCGGCGAGCTCGGTACAGAACTCCGCGTACCGGTCGTGGTGGAACGCCCGGGACGTGAGGGTCACCCGTTCCAGTTGGGCCTTGGCGGCGTCAAGGAGACGACGGTTGCCGTGGCCGAAATTGAGCGCCGAGTACCCGGCGAGCATGTCGAGGTAGCGGCGCCCCTCGACATCGGTCATCCACGCCCCCTCGGCGGTCGCCACCACGACCGGAAGGGGGTGGTAGTTGTGGGCGCCGTGGGCCTCGGCGGCGGCGATGCTGCGTTCGGTGGCGGTCAACGTGTGCTCCGTTCGGGTCGGGGCATGCGGTTGTCCGCCTTTCTAACACCGGCGCGGCCACCGCCGGACCGAGTCCGCGCCCGCACCTGAGAGAATGTGCGCATGGCCCTTGATCGTCCGCGCGCACTGTCCGGTATCCAGCCCACCGCCGGCTCCTTCCACCTCGGCAACTACCTCGGTGCCATCCGGCAGTACGTGGCGCTCCAGGAGACGCACGACGCGTTCTACATGGTCGTCGACCTGCACGCGATCACCGTCCCGCAGGACCCGGCGGAGCTGCGCGCCAACACCCGCGTCGCCGCCGCCCAGCTCCTCGCCGCCGGGCTGGACCCGGAGCGCTGCACGCTGTTCGTCCAGAGCCACGTCCCCGAGCACGCGCAGCTCGGTTGGGTGATGAACTGCCTCACCGGTTTCGGCGAGGCGTCCCGGATGACCCAGTTCAAGGACAAGTCGGCCAAGCAGGGCGCCGACCGGACGACGGTCGGCCTCTTCACGTACCCGATCCTCCAGGTCGCGGACATCCTGCTCTACCAGGCGAACGCCGTCCCGGTCGGCGAGGACCAGCGCCAGCACATCGAGCTGACCCGTGACCTCGCCGAGCGCTTCAACGGCCGGTACGGCGACACCTTCACGCTGCCCGCCGCGCACATCGTCCGCGAGACCGCGAAGATCTACGACCTCCAGGACCCGACCGCCAAGATGAGCAAGTCGGCGTCCACCACCAAGGGCCTGATCAACCTGCTCGACGAGCCCAAGGTCTCCGCGAAGAAGATCAAGAGCGCCGTCACCGACACCGACACGGTGATCCGCTTCGACCCCGAGGAGAAGCCGGGCGTCAGCAACCTGCTCACGATCTACTCCACGCTCACCGGGACGGGAATCGCGGAACTGGAGCAGAAGTACGAGGGCAAGGGCTACGGTGCGCTCAAGACCGACCTCGCCGAGGTGATGGTGGAGTGGGTGACGCCGTTCCGTGCCCGTACGCAGGAATATCTGGACGACCCCGAGACGCTGGACTCTGTCCTGGCCAAGGGCGCCGAGAAGGCCCGTGCCGTCGCGGCCGAGACCCTCGCCCAGGCGTACGAGAAGGTGGGCTTCCTGCCCGCCAAGCACTGAGCCGCTCCGGCATCGGACGGCACGGGGTGGCACCGGGCGTGAGAAGTCCGTCACACCGGACAAGTCCGGACGGTCCGAAGGCGCAGGGAGGACGGCCGTCCTCCCGCGCCCGGGACCAGGACACCTGGCAGGGGACGCGGCGCAGCCGCCACACTGACCACGGGGACCTACAGGCGCACAGGAGGGAGAACTCGATGGGGACCGTAACGCTCGGCGTTTCGATCGCGGTCCCGGAGCCGTACGGCAGCTTCCTCCAGAAGCGCCGCGAGGGCTTCGGGGACCCCCACGCGCACGGCATCCCCACACATGTCACCCTCCTCCCGCCCACCGAGGTCGAGGCGTCGTCGCTCCCCGTGATCGAGGCGTACCTCGCCGAGGTCGCCGCGGCCGGCCGCCCGTTCCCCATGCGGCTGGCCGGGACGGGCACCTTCCGCCCGCTCTCGCCGGTGGTCTTCGTCAACGTGGTGGAGGGCTCCGCGGCCTGCTCCTGGCTGCAGAAGCGGATCCGGGACGCGGCCGGGCCGCTGGCCCGCGAGCTCCAGTTCCCGTACCACCCGCACGTGACGGTCGCCCACGGCATCGCCGAGGAGGCCATGGACCGGGCCTACGAGGAACTGGCGGACTACGAGGCCGCCTGGACGATCGACGGCTTCGCGCTCTACGAGCAGGGGGCCGACGGCGTCTGGCGGCTGGACCGCGAGTACCCCTTCGGCCGGGAGGAACCGGTCCCGGCCGCCGTGCCGCGCCAGACGGGCGCGTTCCGGCCGCCCGCGGCCTCCCGCTGAGCGCAGGCCGGCCGCCGGGCGCTCCGCCCGACCGGCCGTGCGCCGGCTGATCGCAGGAGCCGCCCGACCGCCGGGCGCCGGCCGTGCGCCGCCGGGCCCCGGCGCGCGCCCCCGGGCGCGCACCCCGTCGAGCGGTGAGCGCCGCCCGCATGGGGTAGACGTGGATCATGGACTGGTTGTTCCGGCTGCCGGTGGTCGGGCCCGCCGCGGCCCGACTGTCGCGGACCCACGCGTGGCGCTCGTACGAGACCCTCGACCGCGTGAAGTGGACGCGGCTCGCCGCGGCGATCACCTTCACGAGCTTCGTCGCCCTGTTTCCGCTGCTCACCCTGGGCGCGGCCGTCGCCGCCGCGATACTCAGCGACAAACAGGTGCAGGACCTGGAGCAGAAGCTCGCCGAGCAGGTGCCCGGCATCTCCGGCGCCCTCGACATCGGCTCGCTGGTGGACAACGCCGGCACCGTCGGCGTCGTGGCCGGTGCCCTGCTGCTGTTCACCGGTGTCAACTGGATCGGCACGCTGCGCGAGTGCCTGCGCGCGGTGTGGGAGCTGGAGGAGAGCCCGGGCAACCCGTTCCTGCTGCGACTGAAGGACGCGGGCGTGCTGCTCGGCCTCGGCGGGACGGCCCTGCTGTCCCTCGGCTGCTCGACGTTCGCCTCGACGGCCGTCACCTGGTCGGCGGACAAGACCGGCCTGCCCACCGCCGGCGTCGGCGGCGCGCTGCTGACCGCCGCCGGGTTCTGTGCCGGTGTGCTCGCCGACTTCCTCCTGCTGCTCTACGTCCTCACCCGGCTGCCCCGCGTCCAGCCCGCCCCCCGGACGCTGGTGGTCGCCGCGCTGCTCGGCGCGGTGGGCCTGGAAGTGCTCAAGCTGGTCATCGGCGGCTATCTGAGCGGCGTGGCGGCCAAGAGCATGTACGGCGCGTTCGGCACACCGATCGCCCTGCTGCTGTGGATCAACTTCATCGCCAAGCTGCTGCTGTTCTGCGCCGCCTGGACGGCCACCACGCGGCACGACAAGGCCGACGCGGACCTGATGGCGGAGGACTCCGACGACTGACGGGGGGCGGCGGCCACGCGCGGCCGTCACCCCCCCGCCACTCCCTCAGCTCCGGCCGTCGCGCCGCCTGGCCAGGTCCGGCAGCGGCCACCGGCGGTGCACCACGTACGCCGCCGCGGCCAGCGCCACCACCGAGGCGCCGGTGATCCCGACGGCCGTCCACATGCCGCCGCCCGACCCGGACGAGCCGGTGACCGAGGCCTGGGCCTTGTCCCCGGCCTGGCCTCCGGACTTCCCGCCGTCCTTTCCGGGCGCGTTCAGCGGCGGAACGAGCGTGCCGACGGGTTTGACGTGGCCGGTCGCCTCGAAGCCCCAGTCCAGCAGGGCCGCCGCCTCCTTGTAGACCTCGTTGGGTTCCTTGGTCTCCGGGTTCATCACCGTCACGAGAAGCTTGCGGTCATCGTGCTGGGCGACGCCGGTGAAGGTGTTCCCGGCGTTGGTCGTGGAGCCGTTCTTCACTCCCGCGATCCCCTTGTAGAAGGGCACGCCCTGGCCGGTCAGCAGCCGGTTGGTGTTCTGGATGCCGTAGGTCTCCCGTTTCCCGCCCTTCCGCTCCTCGCCGGGGAACTGCGCGGTGGCGGTGGAGCAGTACTTCCGGAAGTCCGGCTTCTGGAGGCCGGAGCGCGCGAACAGGGTGAGGTCGTAGGCGCTGGAGACCTGGCCGTCCGCGTCGTAGCCGTCGGGGGTGACGACGTGCGTGTCGTTCGCCTGGAGCTGCTCGGCGTGCGCCTGCATGTCCCGGACGGTCTGCTGGACGCCGCCGTTCATGGCCGACAGCACGTGCACCGCGTCGTTGCCCGAGCGGAGGAAGACGCCGAGCCAGAGCTCCTCCACCGAGTAGGTCGACTCCTCCTTGAGCCCGACCTGGCTGCTGCCCTCGCCCATGCCCTCCAGGTCGGCCGGGATGACCTTGTGCCGCTGCTCCTTGGGGAACTTGGGCAGCAGGGTGTCGGCGAAGAGCATCTTCAGCGTGGAGGCCGGTGGCAGTCGCCAGTGGGCGTTCTTCGCCGCCAGCACGTCGCCGGACTCGGCGTCGGCGATCAGCCAGGCGTCCCCGCTCAGTTCCTTCGGCAGCTCGGGCGCGCCCGGCCCGCGCAGTACCTGGACGCCCGGCTTGCCCAGCAGCTCGCCGCCGACCTCGGACATCTTCACCGGGGGCTGCTTGGGCGGCCGGCCCTTGCCGTCGGCCGGTGTCCCGCTCGGCAGCCCGCTCGGGAAGCCGCTCGGCGTTCCGCCCGGTGTCGCGCTCGGGCCGGTTCCGGGGCTTCCCGAGGCGGACGGGGTGTGGGTGGAGTGAGGGGCGCCGGGGGGAGGCGGTGCGGGCGGGGCCGCGAAAGCCGGCGCCGCGGTGGCGAGGGGCAGCAGCAACGAGGCGGAGGCGGCCGCCAGGGCCGCGCCGCGGCGGCGCGCCGCCGCCCCCCGGCCCGTCGCGTTCGGTGATGTCGTGATCGGCACGCCGGTGAACGTACCGTTCCGCCCGCTCCGCGAGGGCGAGCCGGTGGCCCGGGCTCCCGCCGAGGACCCGATAGGACCAGTGCGTACTCCGGATCGCATACTGAAACCCATGGTGAATCCCTCCGGCTCGTCAGCCTCTCGAACCCCCGCCTCCCTGTCCCGCCCCGTCTCCTGGTTCCTGCTCGCCTTCGGCGTGTGGAGCTGGTTCATCTGGATCACTTTCGCAAAGAATCTCTGGAAGGACGGGAGCGGGCTCGCCTTCGACGACGCGGGTGAGCCGACCGCGTACTTCTGGGTCCATCTGCTGCTGGCGGTCACCTCTTTTCTTCTGGGGACGGTCATCGGCCTCATCGGGTTGCGTGGGGTCAGGGCGTTGCGGCGCACCTCATAGCGGTTCCCCGGCCACGTCTCCTGACAGCCTGTCGGCCACAGAAGTCGATCACTTGGCCGATTCCCCGGACGTACGCGCGTTCGTGTGTTTAGGTGAGGCGCGTCACGGAAAGGGGGCGCAGCCATGCGTGGGGTCCGGAGGCGAAGCCGCAGCAAGGTCGTTGTGGCGGCGTTGGCGCTGTTGTCGGTGGGGTTGAGCGGCTGTTCGAGCCTGTCTTCCGACGACGGGGACGAGAAGCCGATCATCGTGGGAACGACGGATTCGGTCATGGGGCTGGATCCGGCCGGTGTCTACGACGCCGGGTCGTGGTCGCTTTTCGGCAATGTCTACCAGTCGTTGCTCACGTTCACGCCGGGTACCGACAAGCCGACGCCCGACGCCGCCAAGAGCTGCGGTTTCATGGACGAGGAGCGGCGGACGTACACCTGCACCCTGCGGTCCGGGCTGAAGTTCGCCAACGGGCACGATCTCACCGCCGAGGACGTCAAGTTCTCCTTCGACCGGATCCTGCGCATCAAGGCCGAGCAGGGGCCCGCGGTGCTGCTGGAGACGCTGGAGTCGGTGCGGACCGAGGGGGACGACAAGGTGACCTTCCGGCTGCGGACGCCGGACGCCACCTTCCCCTCGAAGATCGCCTCCGGGGTGGGGTCGATCGTGGACAGCCACACCTATCCGGCGGGCAAAGTGCGGACGGGCGACGACCTGGACGGCTCCGGTCCGTACCGGCTCGCGGGATTCCGGGCCGACGGCCAGGCCGAGTTGAAGCCCAACCCGCACTACAAGGGCGCCAACCGGACATCCGGAATCCCCGTCACCGTCCGGTACTTCGCCACCCCGGCGAAGCTCAGGGACGCCTGGAAGCGCCAGGAGATCGACGTCGCCTCGCGCGACATGCCGGCCGCCGATGTCGCCGAACTGTCGCTCAACAACAACGATTTCCGGGTCACCGAGAACGCCTCGGCGAGCACCCGCTTCCTGGTCTTCAACCTCAAGAGCAAGTCCCCGGTGAAGGAGGTGGCGGTCCGGCGCGCCGTCGCGTCCGTCCTGGACCGGGTGGCCGTCGCCCGGGACGTCCACCACCGGACGGTCGAACCGCTCTACTCCCTCATCCCGCAAGGGCTCTTCGGGCACACGACGTCCTTCTACGACCGCTACCCGCGCCCGGACGCGGAGGCCGCCCGCCGGGTGCTGCGGTCCGCCGGGGTGACGACGCCGGTGCGTTTCAGACTCGCCTACTCCAAGGGCGTCTCCACGGACGAGGAGACCGGCCTGATCAAGAAGCAGTTGGAGGCGACGGGGCTCTTCCGGATCGAGACCGAGCGCGTGGACTGGACCCGGTTCCAACAGGGCCGGGCCAAGGGCGAGTACGACGCGTACCTGCTGGGCTGGGTCGCGGACTACCCGGACGCCGACACGTTCACCAGCCCGCTCGTGGGTACCGGGAACACGCTCTACTCGGGGTACTCCGACGACCGGATCGACAAGCTGATCCACGACGCCCAGCGCAACGGCCGCCGGGAGGGGAGCACGGACGACTACCGGACCATCCAGAAGATCATCGCGGAGGACGTGCCGCTGCTGCCGCTGTGGCAGAAGAAGGAGTTCGAGGTGAGCAAGCAGTCCATCTCGGGGGCGCAGTACCTGAGGGACGGCACGGGGCTGTGGCGGCTGTGGCGCCTGGGTCGTATCTGACCGACGGACTCCGTACCGTCGCCGCCGTCCACGGCCCTTGACCTCGACCGAAGTCGAGGTTGTTGAGTGAGGGCACCGGCCCGGACGGTCCGGAGCCCGGCTCACGGCACGGAAAGCGGTATTCACCATGGCAACGACCAGCGAACTCCTCGACGTCGTCCCCGCCGACGTCGCCATCGCGGTACGGGACGTCGTACGCGGCCTCCAGGACGCGTTCAACGCCAAGGACGCGCGGGCCCTGGGGGAGTGCTACGCGCGGAACGCCACTTGGACCAACGCCATGGGGCGCCGCGCCACCGGCCGGGCGGAGATCACCGAGGCCGCCCGGACGGTGTTCCCCCTCCTGCCCGACCAGCCGGTGCGCTACGACGTCGTCCGTATGTTCACCATCCGGCCCGACGTGATCGCCGTGAACGTCCTCCAGACGCCGGTCTCCCCGACGGGCGACCCGGTCGAGGGCGCCAAGGGCGCACCGCTCTACGTCGTGTCCCGGGAGGACGACGGATGGAAGATCATCGCCGGGATGAACGGCTTCCTCACCGACCCGGCGGCGGCCTGAGACGGGCGGCGTACGAGGGCCTGGCCGGCTCCCGGGCGTGCGCCGTGGCGCTTCACCGGCGGGGATGCCCGCCGTCCCCGCCCCGGTCGCGGAACCTCCTTGACTTGGAGTGCGCTCCAACTCCTACCGTCTGGGACGACAGCGCACCACAACGCCCCAGGAGGCACCGGTTATGACCAGCGTTCCCACCCGACGGCTCGGCGGACTCACGGTCGGCGCCCAAGGCCTCGGCTGCATGGGCATGAGCCACGCGTACGGAGCCTCGGACGACGACCAGTCGGTCGCCACCCTGCACCGCGCCCTCGACCTGGGTGTCACCCTGCTCGACACCTCCGACTACTACGGCAGCGGCCACAACGAGGAGCTGATCGGCCGGGCCCTCGCCGCCCCCGGACGGCGTGAACAGGCGGTCGTCGCCACCAAGTTCGGGTTCGCCAACCGACTGGGCGAGCCCCCGGTGATCCGCGGCGACGCGGCGTATGTCCGGCAGGCGTGCGAGGCGTCGCTGCGCCGGCTCGGCCTCGACCACATCGACCTCTACTACGCCCACCGCGTCGACCGGAACGTGCCGATAGAGGAGACCGTCGGGGCGATGGCCGAGCTGGTCGCGGAGGGCAAGGTGCGGTACCTCGGCCTCTCCGAGGCGAGCGCCGCCACCATCCGCAGGGCGCACGCCGTCCACCCGATCGCCGCGCTGCAGAGCGAGTGGTCGCTGTGGACCCGCGACATCGAGACCGACGTGCTGCCCGCCTGCCGTGAACTCGGCATCGGCGTCGTCCCGTTCTCGCCCCTCGGCCGCGGCTTCCTCACCGGCCGCTACACCTCCATGGACGGGCTGGAGAAGACGGACATCCGGCGCACCCAGCCGCGCTTCGCCGACGGCAACCTGGAGAAGAACCTGGCGATCGTCGAGCGGCTGGAGGCGCTGGCCGCCGACCGCGGCGTCACCGCCGGCCAACTGGCCCTCGCCTGGGTCCAGCACCGCGGCGAGGACGTCGTGCCGATCCCGGGCACCCGCCGCGAGAAGTACCTGGAGGAGAACGTCGCCGCCGCGACCCTGGAGCTCTCCCCGGCCGAGCTCGCCGCGATCGACGAGGCGGCCCCCATCGAGGCGGTCGCCGGCTCCCGGTACGACGAGACCAGCCTGACCTTCGTCAACGCCTGATCCCTTCGTCAACGCGTGACCCCTTCGCCGACGGCCGATCCCGCACGCCCGACCGAGACCCCGCGGGTTAGGCTCTCCGCCATGTCAGGCCTGCTGGACCTCGCCGTCCTGGGGTTCCTCCACGAGGAACCCCTGCACGGCTACGAGCTGCGCACCCGCATCGCCCGCCTCACCGGGCACGTCAAGGCGATCAGCCACGGCACCCTCTACCCGGCGATCAAGCGCATGGAGGCGGCCGGGCTGCTCGTCCGGGAGGCGCGGCAGGGGGCGGTGGCGGCGCCCCGGCACGTGCTCAGCCTGACCGGGGAGGGCCGGCGGACGTTGCTGGAGCGGCTGCGGGAGCCCGCGGAGCCGTTCGTCACCGACGAGAACCGGTGGTTCGTGCTCCTCGCCTTCCTCCGCCACCTCCCGGACCGGCAGGCGCAGGCCGGCGTCCTGCGCAGACGGCTGGCGTTCCTCCGCGAACCGAGCAGCTTCTTCTACGACGGCGACCGGCCGCTGGGCGCCGAGGACGTGGACGACCCGTTCCGGCGCGGCGTCCTCACCATCGCCCGCGCCACCTCCCGGGCCGAACTCGCCTGGCTGGAGGAGACGATCGCGGAGCTGGAACGGCCGGGGTGAACGCCGAAGGGCCCCCGCTCCAGGAGGAGCGGGGGCCCTTCGTACGTACGACGGGGATCAGAAGCGGCGCGTGATCAGCGCTCGCTTGACCTCCTGGATCGCCTTCGTCACCTCGATGCCGCGCGGGCAGGCGTCGGTGCAGTTGAAGGTGGTCCGGCAGCGCCAGACGCCGTCCTTGTCGTTCAGGATCTCCAGCCGCTGCTCGCCGGCCTCGTCACGCGAGTCGAAGATGAAGCGGTGGGCGTTGACGATCGCCGCCGGGCCGAAGTACTGGCCGTCGTTCCAGAACACCGGGCACGAGGACGTGCACGCGGCGCACAGGATGCACTTGGTGGTGTCGTCGAAGCGCTCGCGGTCCTCGGCGGACTGCAGGCGCTCGCGCGTCGGCTCGTTGCCCTTGGTGATCAGGAACGGCATCACGTCCCGGTACGCCTGGAAGAACGGCTCCATGTCGACCACGAGGTCCTTCAGGACCGTGAGGCCCTTGATGGGCTCCACCGTGATCGGCTTCTCGGGGTTGATGTCCTTGATCAGCGTCTTGCACGCGAGGCGGTTGCGGCCGTTGATGCGCATGGCGTCGGAGCCGCAGATGCCGTGGGCGCAGGACCGGCGGAAGGTCAGCGAACCGTCCAGTTCCCACTTGATCTTGTGCAGACCGTCGAGCACGCGCTCCTTCGGGTCGATCTCGACCTCGAAGTCCTGCCAGGTCGCCTCGGCGGAGACCTCCGGGTTGAACCGGCGGACGCGGAAGGTGACCGTGATGTAGGGGGAGGCCTTGCTCGCGGCCTCCACCTTGTCTTCGATCGCGGTGCTCATCAGTACTTACGCTCCATGGGCTGGTAGCGGGTCTGCACGACCGGCTTGTAGTCGAGCCGGATCGAATCCCTGCCGTCCGCGTCGACCTCGCGGTACGCCATGGTGTGGCGCATGAAGTTGACGTCGTCGCGGTTGGGGTAGTCCTCGCGGTAGTGACCACCGCGGGACTCCTTGCGCGCGAGCGCGGAGACCGCCATGACCTCGGCCAGGTCGAGCAGGTTGCCCAGCTCGATGGCCTCCAGCAGGTCGGTGTTGAAGCGCTTGCCCTTGTCCTGGACGGACACGTTCTTGTAGCGCTTGCGCAGCTCGGCGATCTTCTCGACGGCCGTCTTGATGGTCTGCTCGGTGCGGAAGACCATGACGTTGGCGTCCATGGTCTCCTGCAGCTCCTTGCGGAGCTCGGCGACCCGCTCGCTGCCCGTGGACTCGCGCAGCCGCTCGACCTGCTCCCGGACGAACGCGGCCGGGTCCTCCGGCAGCTCGACGAAGTCGGCCTTGTGCGCGTACTCGGCGGCGGCGATGCCCGCGCGCTTGCCGAAGACGTTGATGTCCAGCAGCGAGTTGGTGCCCAGGCGGTTGGCGCCGTGGACGGACACGCAGGCGACCTCGCCGGCGGCGTACAGGCCCGGGACGACGGTGTCGTTGTCGGCCAGCACCTCGCCCTCGACGTTGGTCGGGATGCCGCCCATGGCGTAGTGCGCGGTGGGCTGGATCGGGATCGGGTCCGTGTAGGGCTCGATGCCGAGGTAGGTCCGCGCGAACTCGGTGATGTCCGGCAGCTTGGCGTCCAACTGCTCCGGCGGCAGGTGCGTCAGGTCCAGGTAGACGTGGTCGCCCTCGGGACCGCAGCCGCGGCCCTCGCGGATCTCCGTGTAGATGGAGCGGGAGACGACGTCACGGGACGCGAGGTCCTTCATGACCGGCGCGTACTTCTCCATGAAGCGCTCGCCGTCCTTGTTGCGGAGGATGCCGCCCTCACCGCGGGCGCCCTCCGTCAGCAGGATGCCCATGCGCCAGATGCCGGTCGGGTGGAACTGGAAGAACTCCATGTCCTCCAGCGGCAGACCGCGCCGGTAGCAGGCCGCCTGGCCGTCACCGGTGAGGGTGTGCGCGTTGGAGGTCACCTTGAAGAACTTGCCGGTGCCGCCGGAGGCGTAGATGACCGACTTGGCCTGGAAGATGTGGATCTCGCCGGTGGCCAGCTCGTAGGCGACCACACCGGCGGACTTCTTGACCCCGTCCACCTCGGTGATGAGCTGGTCGAGGACGTAGAACTCGTTGAAGAACTCCACGCCCTCCTTGACGCAGTTCTGGTACAGCGTCTGGAGGATCATGTGGCCGGTGCGGTCCGCGGCGTAGCAGGACCGGCGGACCGGGGCCTCGCCGTGGTTGCGGCTGTGACCGCCGAAGCGGCGCTGGTCGATGGTGCCGTCCGGGGTGCGGTTGAACGGCAGGCCCATCTTCTCGAGGTCGAGGACCGCGTCGATGGCCTCCTTCGCCAGGATCTCGGCGGCGTCCTGGTCGACCAGGTAGTCACCGCCCTTGACCGTGTCGAAGGTGTGCCACTCCCAGTTGTCCTCCTCGACGTTGGCGAGGGCGGCGGCCATGCCGCCCTGGGCCGCGCCGGTGTGGGAGCGGGTGGGGTACAGCTTGGTGAGCACCGCGGTGCGGCTGCGCTTGGTCGCCTCGATGGCCGCGCGCATGCCGGCGCCACCGGCGCCGACGATGACGGTGTCGTACTTGTGGATCTTCATGGTCGCGTCAGCCCCGGGCTCTAGCGGATGTTCGGGTCGAAGGTGAAGATCACCAGCGTGCCCAGCAGGACGGTGAACACCGTGGCGGTGTACAGCAGCATCTTCAGCCAGAAGCGGGTGGTGTCCCGCTCCGCGTAGTCGTTGATGACCGTACGGAGGCCGTTGGCGCCGTGCAGCATGGCGAGCCACAGCATGATCAGGTCCCACGCCTGCCAGAACGGCGAGGCCCAGCGGCCGGCCACGAAGGCGAAGCCGATCTTGGTGACACCGCCGTCCAGCACCAACTGGATCAGGAGGTGGCCCAGGACCAGGACGACGAGCACGATGCCGGACAGCCGCATGAAGAGCCAGCCGTACAGCTCGAAGTTGGTGCGGGTCGACTTCGGCGTCTTCTTGGTGCGCTTGCGCGGCGCCTCGATGAGCGGGGCCGGGTTGTCGACGTCGTAGAGCGAGACGCCCTCGGCGGACGCGGGGGTGGTTTCAGCGGACATGTCTAGCGTCAGCTCCCGAACAGCGTGTGCAGCGTGTGGCTGAGCACGGGGTAGAAGGCGCCGGCCATCAGGACGACCCAGACGCCCACGACGGTCCACAGCATCTGCTTCTGGTACCGCGGGCCCTTGGACCAGAAGTCCACCGCGATGACGCGGAGGCCGTTGAGCGCGTGGAAGAGGATGGCGGCGACGAGGCCGTACTCCATCACGTTGACGACGGGTGTCTTGTACGTCGCGACGACGTCGTCGTACGCCTCCGGGGAGACGCGGACGAGAGCGGTGTCCAGGACGTGCACGAACAGGAAGAAGAAAATGAGGACGCCGGTGACTCGGTGAGCCACCCAGGACCACATGCCTTCCCGGCCGCGGTACAGCGTTCCAGCCGACACGGAAAACCCTCCGGGAGCGGGGATTGGGGGCTGCCGCCAGCTTGTAACCCAGTCAGGACTGCACTGTCGGTCGGGCCCGGCCGGGTACGGTCCACCGGCCCTGGCCATCGTAGCGACGCCTTGTCGGTTCGGTCGCGCGGGGTCGCCCTGGTGTGATCAAACTGGCATGTACGGGTCGGCGATGGTGGACGAGGGCCGCGTGGGGCGCCATGGTTGGCCGAATGGCCCTGGTTCACTGCCGGAAATTCACCCATAAGGGAGAGTTGTCGGGCGGGTATTCGAGGCTGTCGGCGGCGGAAAGCCCTATCTTTTCCGCGATTGGGAGGTTTTGCTCCATGGGACTGCCTGTCAGAATCACCCGTATCCCTCGTCCGCCGCGGGGCAGGCGTGTCGCGCCCCGCCGGCCGCGCACCGTCGTCGCGCTGCTCGCCGCGCTCAGCCTGCCGGCCGCCGCCGGCTGCTCCCACGACGGTGGAGCGGCGCCGTCCGGCCGGGGCGGCGGGCGGGACGACGCCCGCTCCACCCAGGCGGCGGCGCCTTCCAGCGCACCCAAGGTCACACCCGTCACCGGCACGCCGCGCACGGTCCCGGCCGTCCGCTCCTTCACCGCCCGGGGCGGCCCCGGCTGGCGGCCCACCTCCGCCGTCCGGGTCGTCACCGACCCCGACGGGCCGCTCGCCGACGAGGCCCGGCGGCTGGCCGGTGAGCTCAAGGTCACCATCGCCCCCGGGCCGGCCCACGCCGGCGACGTCGAACTGGCGCTCCGCCCCGGCCAGCGCGGCGGCCCCGAGAGCTACGAGCTCACCACCCGCGACGGCAGGGTGCTGATCACCGCCCCCGACGAGGCCGGCGTCTTCTACGGCACCCGCACCCTCGTCCAGTCCGTCCGCTCCGGCGGCGGGCTCCCCGAAGGCGTGATCGCGGACGCGCCCGACCGCCCCCAGCGCGGTCTCCAGCTCGACACCGCGCGCAAGCACTTCACCGCCGAGTGGATCGAGGCCCGGCTCCGCGAGATGGCCGACCTCAAGCTCAACCAGCTCGGCCTGCACTTCTCCGACGACCAGGGCTTCCGCATCGAGAGCGAGAGCCACCCGGAGATCGTCTCCCCGGAGCACCTCACCAAGGCCGAGGTCCGCCGTATCGTCGCCCTCGCCGGCTCGCTGCACATCACCGTCGTCCCCGAGATCGACTCGCCCGGCCACCTGGGCGCCGTCCTCAAGGCCCACCCGGACCTCCAGCTCAGGGACGCGACCGGCACCCCGTCCCGGGGCGCCGTGGACGTCTCCCTGCCGGGCGCGGCGCGCATCGTGGACGACCTGCTGCGCGAGTTCACGCCGCTCTTCCCCGGCCCGTACTGGCACCTGGGCGCCGACGAGTACCGCGCCCTGATGGCCCGGGACCCGCAGGGCTCCTACCCGCACCTCGCCGACCTCGCCCGGCAGCGCTACGGCTCGCAGGGCCGGGTGCAGGACCTGGCCACCGCCTGGCTCAACGACCGGGCCGCCGTCGTCCGCTCCCTCGGCAAGAAGGCCAAGGCGTGGAACGACGGCTTCTTCCGCGGCGGCCTCGTCGCCCCCGACCAGTCCATCGAGGTCGAATACTGGACCGGGCGCGAGCTCGGCGCCCGGGACCCGCAGGAATACCTGAACGAGGGACGTACGGTCGTCAACCTGAACGACCAGTACCTCTACTACGTGCTCGGGGAGCCGAACGAGTTCCGCTACCCCACCGGCGAGCTGATCTACAAGGAGTGGTCCCCGGCCGTGCTGCGCGGCACCAGGCCGGTGGCGGCCGGGACGGCGGACCCGCGCCGGGTGCCGGGCGGCCGGTTCGCCGTCTGGTGCGACCACGCCGACGCCCAGACCCCCGACCAGGTGGCAAACGGAATCCGGATGCCGCTGGCCGCCGTGTCCCAGCGGCTGTGGGATCCGCGCCCGCCGCGGATGCCCTGGCAGGAGTTCGGCGCCCTGTACACCGCCGTCCGAGGGGGCTGAAACCCGGGCGCCCGGCGGGCTTTCGACCGGTTTGCCGGGCCTTGGGAACGGGTTGGGGGCGGGCCGGGGGAGGGCGCTCCCCACACACCTGCAAAGCGGGCTAGCCTCCGGGGTTGAACCATGCGCGGCGTCCGGTCGTTGTCCAAGCGGAAGGCATCGGCCGGTGCGCGGCGCAGTTGTCCACGGCGGACGTGCGCGCTCGCGCGCCCATCGCACTGAACGAGGGCCCGGATGAAGATCGAATTCCTGCTGCACAATGCGTACGGCATCGGCGGAACCATCCGTTCGACCGTCAACCTCGCCACCGCCCTCGCCGACCGGCACGAGGTCCGCATCATCAGCGTCAACCGCCCCGTGGACGAGCCCGAGCTCACGATCGACCCGCGCGTCCGGCTGACCCCCCTCGTCGACCTGCGCGAGGGCACCGACGGCGACGAGTACGGCGCGCCCCTCAACCAGCGGCCCAGTGCGATCTTCCGCGACGAGCGCATCGACAACGGCCGGATGGCCGCCACCGCCCTCACCGACGAACGCGTCGCCGCCCACCTCGCGGCCACCGACGCGGACGTCGTCATCGCCACCCGCCCCAAGCTCATCGGCTACCTCGCCCGGTACGGCAGCGACCGCTACCTGCGCCTCGGCCAGGAACACCTCACCCACGAGGCCCACGTCCCCGAGCTGCACGCCGTGATGGACCAGGCCATCGCCGCCCTCGACGCCTTCGTCACCGTCTCCGAGGCCGACGCCGGCCACTACCGCGACGCCCTCCCCGCCGACCGCCGCGCGCAGGTGCTGTCCGTCCCCAACGCCGTCCCCGCCCCGGCCGCCGAGCCCTCCGACGGCAACTCGAAGATCATCGTCTCGGCCGGCCGGCTCGTCGGCGTCAAACGCTACGACCGGCTCGTCAACGCCTTCGCGAAGATCGCCGACGAGCGCCCCGACTGGCAGCTCCGCATCTACGGCCGCGGCACCTCCAAGGCCAGGCTCCGCCGCCAGATCGAGGAACTGGGCCTCTACGAGCGGATCACCCTCATGGGTGCCCGCTCGCCCATCGAGACCGAGTGGGCCAAGGGCGCCGTCGCCGCCGTCGCCTCCGACGCCGAGTCCTTCGGCATGACCATCGTCGAGGCCATGCACGCCGGACTGCCGGTGGTCGCCACCGACTGCCCCTACGGCCCGCGCGAGATCCTCGACGACGGCACCGACGGCGTCCTCGTCCCGCTCGCCCCCGGCGGCGAGTCCGAGACCGTGGACGCCTACGCCGAAGCACTCCTCAAGCTCACCGGCGACGACGGACTCCGCGCCCGGCTCGGTGCCGCCGCCCGCGCCGCCGCCCACCGCTACGAGCCCGACGCCATCGCGCAGCGCTACGAGCGGCTCTTCGAGGAACTCCGCCCCGGCTGCACCGCCCCCGCGAAGAAGGGCGGCCTGCTCCGCGGCCTCTTCGGCGGCGGCCGCAAGCAGCAGGCCGCACCCGCCGTCTCCACGCCCACCGAGACCGCCCACCCCGAGGCACGCTGCGCCGTCGCCGCCGACGGCTCCCTCGTCTTCCGGGTGCGAGCCGAGCAGCTCACCGCCGACGACTCCCACCTGCTGCTCCGCCACCGCGGCAGCAAGGGCAAGGAAGCCGTCCGCGTCCCGCTCCGGCGCACCGCCGGCGCCGAGTGGGCCGAGGCCCGCTTCGAGCGCGCCGCGCACACCCTGCCCGAGGGGCGCTGGGACAGCTACGCCGAGCGCAAGGCCGACAAGTCGCGGCGCCGGCTGACCGCCGTCCTCGTCGAGCAGAAGGCCCTGCTCGGGCTGGGCCTTCAGACAGGCCCGTCCGGCGTCGCGCCCTGGATCCCGTACGAGACCAGCGACGGCTTCCTCGCCGTCCGCACCTGGCTGCGAGAACGGCACGCCGAGGTGACGGACGTCCGGGTGGGGCCGGCCCGAGAAGGAGGGGAGGGCGCGGTCACCCTCACGGTGGCCGCCCACGGTGTCGAGCTCCGCGAGGGCGCCGAGCTGATCGCCCGGCTGCGCGGCGCCGACGGCGAGGTGGCCGACGTCCGCGCGCCGCTGGAGGGCGGCACCGGACGGCTGCCGTACGAGCCGATGTGGCGGCGCAGGGGCGACGAGCAGGACCTGTGGGACCTGTACGTACGGCCCGGCGCGGGCGCCGCTCCGGTCCGTCTCGGCCGGCTGTCCGGCGACTTCGCGGACCGCAAGGGGATCGACACCTTCCCGGCGGCGGACCGGGACGGGGTGCGGCTGCGGCCGTTCTTCACGGTGACGAACGACCTGACGATCTCGGTGAAGGACATCGCCGCGGAGGAGTGAGGCGGGGCCCCGGAGGCGTGGGGGCCGCGGGTGTGGGAACGGGGATGTGGGCCGGGAGTGTCAGGCCGGGGGTGTGGGGCCGGAGGTGCCAGGCCGGGGCGCGGTGGGGCGCGCGGGGTCCGTGCCGCGGAGACGGCCGGGCCCCCACCCCCCACAGGAGAGGCCGCGACCGCCGTCCGCTCGCGGACCCCGGTGAGGCCCGCACTCCCTTCAGCGCCGAACGGCCGGAATCCGTCACAGGGCGCGCGGGGGAAACGTCCCGCCGACCCTCCCGGGGCTGGGACTCGAGGACGAGGCGGAGCCGTCCCGGCCGGCCGCTTCCGGCCGGTTCCCTCCGGTCGGCGGTTCCCCTCCGGCCTCTTCTGGACGGAAGCGGTCCGTTGCACGTAACGTGCGGGCCGCGTCGCCCGGTGCGCACGCGACGGCCCGCCGGCCGTCGCCCGCCCGTCAGGCCGGCGCCGACGAGCAGTCGACTCACCGGTGCCGTTCCGGTGCCGATCCGGCGTTCCGTGGGGGGACCGAAGAGATGTATCCGTGCGGTCGATGCCGTGCCGCCGCCGTGGGCCCGGACGGCCGCTGCGCGGCGTGCGGCGCCGAACAGCGGCAGCCCGAGGGGACACCGGCCCCGGCCGCGGGGCAGGCGGGGGCACTTCACCCGTCGCCTCCCGCCTCGCCGCCCTCTCCTTCCTCGCCACCCTCTGCGGCTCCGGCGCTTCCCATGCCTCCCATGCCTTCGGTGCCACCGGCGGGGCCTGCGCCCGCGGGCGGCGCGGCGTACGGAGGCGCACCGGCCGGAGCGGCGCCTCCCGGAGCGGCGCCTCCCGGAGCGGCGCCTCCCGGGTCCACGTCCGCCGGTTTCACGCCTGACGGGGCCGAGCCGCTGGGCGGGATCGATCTGCGCCGTGGTGTGCGGATCTCCCTCACCACCGTCCTGACCCTGACCCTGCTCGGCCTGCTGCTGCTCGCCGCCGCCCGGTTCCAGCAGCGCGGCGCGCTCGGCGACGTGCTGGACGAAGGTGTCGTGCTCAGCGACGCGACGGCGGACCGGGCGAACGAAGCGGACACGTTCTTCGCCTCGGTCTCCCTGGTGGCCGGCGTGTTGGGGCTCGGAACGGCCGGCCTCTGGGCGGCCTGGTTCCGGCGGGTGCGCCTCAACGCCGAAGTGCTGGCCCCCGGTTCGCACCGCTTCGGGAGCGGCTGGGCGGCGGGTGCCTGGTTCACCCCGGTGGTCAACCTGTGGTTCCCCAAGCAGATCGCCAACGACATCTACCGCGCGTCCGCGCCCGCCGGGCCGCAGAGCGCGCGCAAGGGGCTGCTCAACGCCTGGTGGATCAGCGGAATCGTGGCCGGTGTCCTCGCCGCGTCGGGCGCCTTCGGCTACGCGCTCATCGAGGCGAAGATGCGCCGCGACTTCCGGCTGGAACGGTACGACGCCTGGGAGGACGACGTCCGGAACCTGAGGACGCTCGCCGGCGTGAGCGCCTTCGGATACCTGATGTGCGCCGCCGCCGGCGCCCTGGCGCTGCTGGTGGTACGGCAGTTGACGCGCATGCAAGAGGAACGGGCGCTGGAGGCGCTGGGGTACGCCGACCCCGTCGCGCCCGGCGCGCCTCCCGGCCCCGGATACGCCCAGCCCGCGGGCCCGTACGCGGCTCCCTGGCCGTACGCGCAGCCCACGCCCGGCCCGTACGGGGCCCCTGTGGCTTATGGGACGCCCGGGGCGCCGCCCGGTCCCTATCCGGCCGCCGGACCCTACGCTCCCTATCCGCCATCGGGGCAAGGCCCGTTGCCCGGAGCACCGGCCGGCCCGTACGGTCCTGCCTACGGGCCGGCGTACGGCGCGCCGAACGGTTCCCCGTACGGTCCTCCGCCCGGCGCGGGAGGTTCCGCGCCGAACCCTTACACCAACGGCGAGCCCGACGGTGGACCCGCGCATTACTGATCCATGAGTTCTGCCGGTGATGCAGGATGTGGGTGTGCTGGGGGATGACGCTGAGCTGACCGTCGCGGTACGCGCGGCGCAGGGCGGGGACGAGACGGCCTTCCGCGCGGTCTACCGGTCCGTCCACCCCCGCCTGCTCGGGTACGTGCGCACGCTCGTCGGCGAGACCGACGCCGAGGACGTGGCCTCCGAGGCCTGGCTCCAGATCGCCCGCGACCTCGACCGGTTCACCGGGGACGCGGACCGCTTCCGCGGCTGGGCCGCCCGTATCGCCCGCAACCGTGCTCTCGACCACATCCGGGCGCGCGGCCGGCGGCCCGTGATCGGCGGCGACGACAGCGAACTCGCCGGTCGCGCCGGGGGCGCGGACACGGCGGAGGAGGCGTTGGAAGCCCTGGGCACCGAGCGGGCGTTGGCGCTGGTCGCCCGACTGCCGCGGGACCAGGCGGAAGCCGTGGTCCTCCGCGTGGTCGTCGGCCTCGACGCCGCCACCGCCGCGGAGGTGCTGGGCAAACGGCCCGGCGCCCTCCGCACGGCCGCGCACCGCGGGCTGCGCAGACTCGCCCAGTTGATGAACGGAACGGACGCGACCGGAGGGACCGGGGTGAACGGACGACCGGGGCCGGACGGTACCCCCGGCCCGGATGTCCTCCCCGGACCGGACTGCCTGCCCGGCCCGGACTGTCTCCCTGGGCCGGACAGCATTCCCGGACAGCGCAGATCGCCCACCGGGCCGGGTTCTTCCCGCGGTGTGACGCGATCGGGCGCGCGGACGCAGAAGGACATGTGATGGCGGACGACCACGAGCACGACTGGTTGGAGCACGACGACCGGTTGGACGGCACGACGCTCGCCTCCTGCGCCGCCTGCGTCACCGACGCCTCCGGCGCACCGGCTCCCGACCCCGGGCGGGCGGCCGCCGCCCTGGCCGCGCTGCGCGCCCTGGCCGCTCCCGCCCCGGAGCCGGACCGCCCGCTCCCGGGCGAGGACGCCGCCGTCGCCGCCTTCCTCGCCGCCCGCCGCGGCACGCCCACCGAACAGAAGCGTCGTGACGGGGCGTTGAACACGTCCCGGCGCACGCCCACCCCCTCGGACACGGCCCCGACCGAGTCGACCTCGACCGAGTCGACCCCGACGGCGGCGACGTCGACGGTGGCGGCCCCGACGACAGCGGCCCAGCCTGCGGCGATCCCGACGGCGGCCCCGGTGACAGCGGCCCCCGTTGGGGCGGCCGGCTCCCCGGCCGTTTACCGGCACGGGGCCGGAGAGCCGGACCGGCGGCCGGGCAGGGCCGCCGGGCCGGGGATGGCCGGATCCGCCGGACGAACCGGACCGGACGACGTGAACGACGTGAACGACGTGGATGTCGCGGATGTCGCGGACGTCGCGGACGACGCAGGCGGTGCGGACAGTGCGGTTGGTGGCGGAGCGCGCCCACGCGGCCGGAGCGCCGGTAGGCGTCGCCGCGGCGGCCGAGCCGGCAGTACCGGCAGTACAGGACGCTACGGGGGCTCCTCCCACCCGGCACCCCGTTCCCTGCCGCGCCGCCGCCCCGCACGGGCGGCGCTGGTCGCGGCTCTGGCGGCATGTGCGCTGAGCGGCATCGCTGTGCTCTCCGGCATCGTGGCGGTGCCCGCCCCGTTCAACGCCGCCGGCCGGGAACCGGCCGCGGTGGACGGCCGGGCGGGCACCACGGCCGGGGGCGGCCCGCACACCGCCCGACCGCGCCCCTTCGGCGCCGCCTCCGACGGCCCGGCCGACGACCGTGCCGAGGACGGGCGTGACGGGAAGGGCGCGGGCACCCACGCCCTCCCGCCCTCCGCCACCGCCTCGCCCCTCGGCCGCGGTACACCCCGCACGGGCGAGAGTTCCCCGGCCCGGTCCGGCGCGGGCGACGACCGGAACGAGGAGACGGCCTCCCCCTACCGTGGGGACTCGGAAGCAAGCCTCGAACAGGCCGTCGACCTCTGCCGCGATTACCTCGCCCGGGGCAAGTGGCGGGAGCAGGCGGACGGGGACACCGTCCGTGCCCTCGAACACCAGGCCGGCGGCCCGTCCGGCATCCGCGCCTACTGCACCCGCCTCGTCCACGACCATGACCACGTTTCCGGCGACGGGAACGGCGGTGCCGGGGAAGACGAGGACGGGGACGACGGAGACGACGAAAGCGAGGCCGGGGACGGTGGCGAAGCAGGCGCCCCCACCGGCCGTGACGGAGCCGGCGGGCCCCGGTAGCCGCGACAGGGACAGGGACAGGGGCAGGGGCAGGGGCAGGGGCAGGGGCAGGGGCAGGGGCAGGGGTCGGGGGCAGCGGCAGCGGCAGAAGGACCCCCGCCAACGGCGGTGACGCGATGCCCGATCGCCCGACACCCGCCCCACCGGACTCCCGCCCGCCTCCCCACCCCATGGCCACCGGCCACCGCCCCGCCCCGCCCCGAACCCCACGAGCCGGAACGCCGGGTGTGACGCTTTCCGGGGCCGTGGCGCTGTAGGGAGTGGGCCGACTGGTCATCGGCCGCGTGGAAGCCGCAGTTCCCCCCATGCCGCAGGCTCCGCGCAACAGCGCGGGCGGGGTAGGTCCCCCCGGCCCTGCCCGCGCTGCCCTCCCCGTCGACCGGCCGTCGCTCCTCTTCGCTCTTCGCCCTCTCCTCTCCCTCGCGTTCCCGCACTCCGCCCGGTGCCCCTCGGCGACCCGGCCTGCGCGTCCCCTGACAGTGCCGCCCGGCCGTCGCTACAGTCCGGTTCCTCGGAACACGGCCGGCGGGAGGCAGCAGCCCATGGCACAGGAGTCGGACACCACCCGGACCACCGAGTCGGGCCTCGGCGTCCGGCCCGTCTACGGGCCGGAGGCGCTGGACGACTGGGATCCCGCCACCCGGCTCGGCGAACCCGGCGCGTACCCGTTCACCCGCGGTATCCACCCCACCATGTACACCGGGCGGCCCTGGACCATGCGGCAGTACGCGGGGTTCGGCAGCGCGGCCGAGTCCAACGCCCGCTACCGGCAACTGATCGCCCACGGCGGCCACGGCCTCTCCGTCGCCTTCGACCTGCCCACCCAGATGGGCCACGACTCCGACGCGCCCGAGGCCCGGGGCGAGGTCGGCAAGGTCGGCGTCGCCGTGGACTCCGTCGAGGACATGCGCGTCCTCTTCGGCGGCATCCCCCTGGACCGGGTCTCCACCTCCATGACCATCAACGCCCCGGCCGCCCTGCTGCTGCTCATGTACCAGATCGTGGCCGAGGAACAGGGCGTGCCCGCGGACCGGCTGACCGGGACCGTCCAGAACGACGTCCTGAAGGAGTACATCGCCCGGGGCACCTACATCTTCCCGCCCGCTCCCACACTGCGTCTCACCTCCGACATCTTCCGCTACTGCAACACCGAACTGCCCCGGTGGAACACCATCTCCATCTCCGGCTACCACATGGCCGAGGCCGGCGCCTCGCCCGCGCAGGAGATCGCCTTCACGCTGACCGACGGCATCGAGTACGTCCGCGCGGCCGTCGCCGCCGGTATGGACGTCGACGACTTCGCCCCCCGGCTCTCCTTCTTCTTCGTCGCCCGGACCGCCTTCCTCGAAGAGATCGCCAAGTTCCGCGCTGCCCGCCGGATCTGGGCCGGTGTGATGCGCGACCGGTTCGGCGCCCGCGACCCCCGGTCGCAGATGCTGCGGTTCCACACCCAGACGGCCGGGGTCCAACTCACCGCCCAGCAGCCGGAGGTGAACCTGGTACGGGTAACCGTCCAGGCCCTCGCGGCCGTGCTCGGGGGCACCCAGTCCCTGCACACCAACTCCTACGACGAGGCCATCGCCCTCCCCACCGACAAGGCCGCCCGCCTGGCCCTGCGCACCCAGCAGGTCCTCGCCCACGAGACGGACGTGACCGCCACGGTCGACCCGTTCGCCGGCTCCTACGCCGTCGAGTCCCTCACCGACGACCTGGAACGGGCCGCCCTCGGCCTCATGACCCGCATCGACGACATGGGCGGCGCGGCGGCCGCCATCGAGCGCGGATTCCAGAAGGCCGAGATCGAACGCAACGCCTACCGGATCGCCCGGGAGACCGACGACGGCGACCGCGTGGTCGTCGGCGTCAACCGCTTCCGGCTCGACGAGGAGGAGCCGTACGAACCCCTCCGCGTCGACCCCGCTCTCGAAGCCCGGCAGTGCGAACGCCTCGCCGCACTCCGCGCGGCCCGCGACCGGCGGGCGGTGGACACCGCCCTGGCCCGCCTGCGCGCGGCGGCGGCCGGGACGTCGGAGAACGTCCTGCCCCCGATGAAGGAGGCGCTGCGCGCCCGCGCCACGGTGGGCGAGGTGTGCGGGGCGCTCCGCGAGGTCTGGGGCTCCCACGTGCCCACCGAGAGTCTCTGACCGCTCCCTCCCGGTCCGGTGGATTTGCGACACTGGACCGATGTCCGCACCACGCCGCACCTGCCCCGTCTGCTCCCGCGAGATCGCCGTCGTGGGCGGCCGCTACGCCCGCCACGACCCGCCCGGCCGGCGGGTCTCCTACGAACTGGTCTCCTGCCCCGGCTCGCGCCGCTCGGCGCCCCTCCTGGCCACGGAGCCGCGGCTGTTCGACCCGGAGGAACCGCCGATGGACGGGCAGGGCCAACTGTTCTGATCCGGAGCGGGACAGTGGGCCGCCGGTGTGGCTAGCGGGCGCAGAGCACGTCCTCCCCGGGGCGCCGCCCGGTGAGGAGGAAGTCGGTGACCTTCCGGTCCCCGCACGCGTTCCCGTCGCCCAGGTACACGCCGTGGCCGCCGCTGTCCACCGAGACCAGCCGCGCCCGCCGGCCGAGTGCCTCCCGCATCTTCAGCGCGCCGAAGTGCGGTGTCGCGGGATCGCGCAGGTTCTGGATCATCAGAATGTTCGACGGCCCGTCGGAGGTTATTCGGGTGGGCTCGTCGGCGGGGGCCCACTTCCAGAAGACACACGGGAAGACGCCGGCCGGCATGCCCCCGGTGAGCGGGTACCGCGCCCGGTCGGCCGCCACGGCCCGGGCGGTCTCCGGAAGGGAGTGCGGCCACCGGACGTCGTTGCAGACGGTGGCCACGGTCACGGCCGCCTCGTGCTCGGGCACGGAACCGGCCAACGCGGACGGCAGGACCGGCGTCACCCGCGGGTCGCCGGCATCCTTGACCAGCCGGGCGGCCCCGGCGAAGGTTTTGTCGCTGTACATCGTCAACTGCAGTGCCTGCCGCAACCGGTTGCCGGTGAGGGCCTTGCCGGGAGTGGTGGTCGGCTTCGGGTGGCGGTCGAGCCGGTCCGCCAGGGCGAGGACCATCGGGCGGACGTCCTCGGCGCGCCGGGCGAGGCGGAGTCCGCCGCCGCCCTCCGGGCCGTCCTTCTCACGCGCCGGGTCGGCGGCCCAGCGGGCGAAGTCGGGGAACCGCTGTTCCATGGCCGGCGACAAGTTCGCCGACCAGGCGCGGGCCACCCGCTGCGGATCGGGGTCGCCGATGCTGTCCAGCACCCAGCGGTCGGTGCGGTCCGGGTACTTCTGCGCGTACTGCGCGGCGACGTAGCTGCCGTACGAGGAGGCGAAGGCGGAGATCTTCTCCTCGCCCAGCGCCTTCCGGAAGCTGTCGATGTCCCGCACCTCGTTGGCGGTGCTCATGCTGCGGAGCAGTGGGCCGCCGTCGGCCGCACAGGCGTCGGCGATGTGACGGGCGCGGCGCGCGCTGTCCGTGATGTCACCGCCCGGTCCCGGCCACGGCCGGAGGTTGACGAGGTCCCGGTCGTCATCGCTGAGACCGCACCCCGTGCGGTCGCTCCCGCCGATGCCCCGCGGGTCCAGGGCGACGAGGTCG
This sequence comes from Streptomyces sp. NPDC052910, assembly GCF_055585605.1. NCBI lineage: Bacteria > Bacillati > Actinomycetota > Actinomycetes > Kitasatosporales > Streptomycetaceae > Streptomyces > Streptomyces sp. NPDC052910. Next base: position 969,759 of record NZ_JBVJJR010000001.1, on the reverse strand, counting down.
TAGGCGCCGCCCAGCTCCTTTTGCAGCGCCTTCCCCTTCTGGGTCAGCCGTTGTGTGCCCGAACCGCCGGGACCGCCGGGGATGACGATCAGCGTGCCCCGTCGGGCCTCGGGCCGGTCGCTCGGCACCCGCGACACTCCGAGCCGCGTCCGCGGCCCGTCCGGGTCGCGGTAGTCGAGCGGTACGGAGAGCTCGGCGCACTCCTGCCGGGCCGGCCCGTTCTCCTGCGCGCAGGGTCTCCAGCGGAGCTCCGGAGCCGGGCTGTCGGCAGCGTGCGCGGGCACGCCCGAGAGGGTGGCGGTGACGGCGGAGACGGACAGGGCGAGGAGGAGGCCCGATCGGGCGCGATGTGTCATGGAGACAAGGGTTGTTGATCCGGCACCCCTCGCACATCGGGGAAACCCCCCAGAACGAGGTGGGGGATCCCCTCCGGGAAGTGTTCGAAGAGAGGTGTCCGAGCGCCCACGGGCCTCCGGCCGTCGAGCGGTCCGTGCTCCTGACGTGTAAGTTTCCAAGTCAGCGCCGAAGCAGGTGTGTTGTGACGCAACTCTCCTCTCCCGCGGTCTCGTTCCGCTCGGCCCGGCACGCCTACCGTGAGGAGATCGGGCCGGAAGGGGAGGGGCTTGCGGTGGCGGGGTTCGGGAGCTGTGAGTCGGACGGGATCGTGGGGCTCGGGCGCGCGCTGGCGCAAGGGCAGGTGTCGGCACGGGAGTTGGCGTCAAAAGCGTTGCGGCGGATCGAGGTGACGCAAGGGACGCTCAACGCCTTCCGGTGGATCCGGGACGAGGGAGCCCTGCGCGACGCCGACGCGGCCGACCGGCGGCTGCGGGCGGGGGAGAGAGGGGCACTGCTGGGGGTGCCCGTCGCCGTCAAGGACGACATGGACGTCGCCGGGCTGCCCACCGCCTTCGGTTGCCGCGGCGACTTCCCGGCGAAGCGGACCGACAGCGAGGCCGTGCGCCGGCTCCGCGCCGCCGGCGCCGTGATCGTCGGGAAGACCAACACGCCCGAGCTGGGACAGTGGCCGGTGACCGAAGGGCCGGCGTTCGGGGTGACGCGCAACCCGTGGAACACGGCCTACACGCCCGGTGGCTCCTCCGGCGGCTCGGCGGCGGCCGTCGCCGCCGGAATCGTGCCCGCGGCCCTCGGCTCGGATGGCGCCGGATCCGTGCGCATCCCGGCCGCCTGGACCCATCTGGTGGGCGTCAAGCCGCAGCGGGGACGCATCTCCGCGTGGCCGGAGCGCGAGGCGTTCCGCGGGCTGACGTGCGGCGGAGTGCTGGCCCGTACGGTCGTGGACGCGGCGTTGCTGCTGGCCGCCGCGAGCGGCTCGCACGCCGGTGACCTGCACCGGCCTCCCGCGGTGGATGTGGTCGCCGCCCTGGCGAAGGCCCCGCGGCGGCTGCGGATCGCGACGTCGCTACGACCCGCGTACGCGGCGGTACGGCACCGGCTGGACCCCCGGGTGCGGGCCGCGACCGTGCGCACGGCCGAGCGGCTGGCGGAGCTGGGGCACGAAGTGCTGCCGGAGGAGCCCAGGTTCGGGCCGGTGGGTCTCACGTTCGTACCCCGGTCCATGTCCGGAGTGCGCGAGTGGGCGGGCCGGGTCCCGGAACGGCGGTTGCTCGACGGGCGGACCCACCTCAACGCGCGAGGCGGGCTGGTGCTCGGCGGGGCCGTGCTGCGCGCGGCGCGCGCGGCGGAGGCGCCGCTGCGCACCCGGATGAGCGCGCTGTTCGGCCGCTACGACGTGCTGCTCACACCGACCACGGCCGCGCCGCCGCTGCCTGTGGGCGCACTCGACGGGCTCTCCGGCCGCGAGACCAACTCGCTGATGATCACGGCGTGTCCGTACGCCTGGCCCTGGAACGTCCTGGGCTGGCCCGCCGTGAACGTTCCCGCGGGCTTCACGGAGGACGGGCTGCCACTCGGCTCCCAGTTGCTGGGACCGGCCGGGGCCGAGCCGCTGCTGATGGCCTTGGCGCGACAACTGGAAAGGGCGGAGCGGTGGTTCGAGCAGCGGCCGCCCGTGGACCAGAGCGCGGGGGAAACCGCGCCGTAGGGCAGCCGGTCATCCGGCGGAGCGACCCGACGCCGCGCCGCGATGACGAACCCCCTTTGGGGGAAGGTTTCTTCTTCCGGCACGAAACCGGCCCAGAGAGACTTTTCCCTGTAAGTCGCCATTATTTCCCGGAACTCCGTCCGGCATGCCGTAGATGCCCAATCCGGCCCGAGACGCAACCCGTCCGGGTGAGACGTCGAGGGAGGCCCTGCCCGAGGTGCGTATCCGGCGCTAGCCTCCTTGCGGGATGGCGGGGCCAGGGTGGCCCACGGGCCCGCCGGGTCGCAGGGCCGGGCAGACCGTGGGCGCCGGGAAAGGACGGCGCCGTCCGGAGGGAGGGAACGACGATGAGAACCACCGTGACGTTCGGGGAGCTCGCCACGCTGCACGGCGAGGCGCTGCCGCCGCGCACGGTGCTTTCCAGCCTGCCGGCGGCCAACGGCGACCCGTCGTTGTACCCCATGCTGGTCAGATCCGAGCACGGGACGACCGTGATCTACGCCTGCCAGTACCGGCAGGACGCGGGAAGCCCCGGCCTCCTGGCGGCACTGGGGCTGGCGCCCAGCACCCCGGGGCACACGGTCACCTGCATTCCCGCGGGCGTCACCACCCGTTGACCGCCGACCACCTCGCCGACCACCTCGCCGACCGCACCCGCTGACCGCGCGGAGGGCGCCGCGTCACGGGCACATCCCGACACGGTGTGACGCCACGCGGCACGCCGCGGCCGGCCGAAGACCTCCCTCTCCGTCGTCGGCCGCCCCACCGTACGGATACGGCGGGGCGTTGATCCACCGTGACCAGACCCCGCGGCATGGCTCGCCATCGCCGCGTCCACCAGAGAAACCGAAGGAACTCATCCCCGGCGGCGATCCGCCCGGGGATGGAGTGCCCGGTCCCGTCGGTCCGGCGGTCGGGCGCGGAAGCCCGGCGAGTGCGGCAACCAGGGCATTCCCAGGGCATCCAGTACGTCCCAGGACACGAGCACGTTCCACGTCCAAAGAAAGGGAATGGAATGGACAACCTCATCAGCTTCGAAGAGCTCGCCGAGGTCTCCGGCGAAGTCCTGCCCGAGCGCACGGTCATGGGCATCATGGCCGTCCCGTTCGGCCCCGGCGACGGCGGTGCGGGCAGCGCCGCCGGCAGCTCGTCCAGCGCGGCCAGCGGTGGCGGCGTCTTCGCCCCCGCGCCGAGCGACCACGGCACGACGATCCTGTCGAACTGCCAGTCCTACGACCGGCCGCAGACCGCGGGCCTGCTCGGTTCGCTCGGCCTGCCGTCCCAGAACACCACGAGCGGCGTGACCTGCACGCCCGCGGCCATCTCGAGCCACTGAGCCGCGACGGGTCGCCGACCCGGTAGCGGAACACCGCACCCGCCCGGCGGGGGAGGGCCGTCCCCTCGGTCTTCCCCCGCTGTGTGGCGGGACCGGGCCGTTCACACCAGGTGCCCGAGCGCCGGCACATGAGCCCACACCGTCCGACCGAAACCGAACGCCAACGGGCCCGATGGCCCGTCACCACCGGGGGAGCGCCCATGACCCTGCCCTTCGTCCCGGGCACCGGCCGAGCGGGAGCCTCGCCGGGGCGGCGGCCGACAGCGGCCGAACGGCCGCCCGGGGAGCCCCGGCTGGTGCCCGGCATCGAGCTCGTCGGCGCGTTCGAAGGGTCCGGATACCGCGACCCGCCCCACCTGGTCTGCCGTCCCGACGGACAACTGGTGCGTCTCCCCGGCCTGCTGTATCAGGTCGTCCGGGCGCTGGACGGCCAAACCGAGGACCGACGCGATGCCCTACGCGACGAAGCACGCGATGCCCTTCGTGACGACGCACGCGGCGTCCCACGCGACGAAGCACGCGGTGCCCCACGCGACGACCGGTACGGCGAGCGCCGCGAGGAGCCGCCGACGGACGGTGGCGAGGGCGGCAGCACGCCTGACGGCAGCATGCCTGGTGGCGGCGGGCCCGTCATGGCCCGGGTGGCCGAGGAGCTGAGCCGGGAGACCGGGCGCCGGTTCACCGCCGAACACATCGCGTACCTCATCGACGAGAAGCTCGCTCCCCTGGCGCTCACCACCTACAGCGACGGCTCCCCACCGCCGCCGGCCCGCCGGACCGACCCGTTCCTCTCGTTCCGGTTCCGGCTCGCGGTGGTGCCCGAGCGCGTCACCTGGTTCGTCTCCGGCCTCTTCGCATGGCTCTTCCACCCCTTCCTCGTGTACATCGCGGTCTGCGTCTTCGTGGTCGGCGAGGCGTGGCTGTGGACGACCCAGGAGACCGGGATCGCGTTGCAAGCGGTGCTCACTGCCCCGGGCAGCGTGCTCCTCGTGGTGCTCCTGGCCATCGCCTCGTGCGTCTTCCACGAGTGGGGTCACGGCGCTGCGTGCCGGTACGGAGGCGTCCGGCCCGGTGCCATGGGCTGCGGCATCTACCTCGTCTGGCCCGCCTTCTACACCGACATCACCAACTCCTACCGGCTCGGCAGGGCCGGACGCATCCGGGCCGACCTCGGTGGTGTCTACTTCAACGCGCTGTTCGTCCTCGGCCTGTTGGCGCTGTACGGGGCCACCGGCTTCCAGCCCCTCCTGGTCGCGGTCGTCGCCGTCAACCTGGAGATCATCCAACAGCTCCTCCCCACCCTGCGGTTCGACGGCTACTACATCGTGGCCGACCTCGTCGGCATCCCCGACCTCTTCTCCTACATCGGGCCCATCCTCAAGCGCGTGCTGCTCCGACGCCCGCCGGACGAGCGGCTCCGGGCCCTCAGACGCCGGCCTCAGATCGTGGTCGCGTTCTGGGTGCTGTGCCTGATCCCCGTGCTCCTGCTCCAGGTCGGCATCCTGCTGTACAACCTGCCCCGACTCCTCGCCGCGGACTGGCAGAAGGCCCAGTGGCTGCTGGCGAACGCGGGCGCGTCGGGCCACCAGATCCTCGGCATGACCTCGGCCTGTCTCCAGATCGTGCTGCTCGCCCTGCCCATCGCCGGGCTGTTGCTCGCCCTGGTACGGCCCACGCGTTCGCTCCTCCGGTTCCTCGGCCGGTTCGTCACCCGTGAGGCGGGGAGGGGTGGCGGCGCGTCCGGAGGGCAGGCCGACGGCGTTTCCCGCCGGTGAGGCGCCAGGGCGCCGACGGGGTGTCGGAGCGCGCGGTCAGGGCGCCAGGACGTCCAGTTCGGCCATGGCGCCCGTCGCGATCTCCCGGGTCAGGGCCTCCGCGCGTTCCGCGTCGCGGAGGCGGACCGCCTCGGCGACCCGGACATGGAGCGTGACCGCGGCCGGGTCGGGATCCGTGAACATCACCCGATGCCGGGTCCGGCCGGTGAGCACCTCGGCGACGACGTCGCCGAGGCGGGCGAACATCTCGTTGCCCGAGGCGCGCAGGACGACGCGGTGGAACGCGATGTCGTGCAGCAGATAGGCGTCCAACTGCTGCCCCCGTGAGGTGGCGACCATCCCGAGCGCGTGCTCGGTGAGTTCGGCGCACTGTTCCGGGGTGGCCAGGCGGGCGGCGAGGCCCGCCGCGACGGGTTCCACCGCGGAGCGGAGCACGGTCAGCGACCGGAGCTGGCGGGGGCGGTCGGGTCCGGCCAGCCGCCAGCGGATGACCTGGGGGTCGTAGACGTTCCACTCCTCGGGCGGCAGCACCGTCACGCCGACCCGCCGCCGTGAGCTGACCAGGTGCATGGACTCCAGGACGCGTATCACCTCGCGGACGACCGTGCGCGAGACCCGGAAGCGCTCCTCCAGCTCGTCCGTGCGCAGCACGCTCCCCGGCGGGTAGGCGCCCGCCGTGATCTCGGGTCCCAGGGACTCCAGCACTCGTGCGTGCGGTCCCTGCCCATGGTTGGCCATGAGATCAGCCTACGTGTCCATGGCGAGACGATTAAGTATGACGTTTGAGTCACAGAGGCTTGATACGTCGTACTTCATCAGGTTCAGTGGAGCGGCAGCCGACGCCGAGGATGACGTCGGAGACAGTGAGGTGTACATGACCACCGCCGACAGCGGAGCCACCCCCGGCGACGGGGTGTCCGGCTCGCCCATGCCTCCGGCGACCTCCCGGGTCGTCGTCGTGATGGGCGTCGCCGGTACCGGCAAGACCACCGTCGGCCCCCTCGTGGCGGACGCCCTGGGCGTCCCTTACGCGGAGGGCGACGACTTCCACCCGCCCGCGAACATCGCCAAGATGTCGTCCGGTATCCCGCTGGACGACGCCGACCGGGCCCCCTGGCTCGACGCGATCGGCGCCTGGGCGCGCGACCGGGCGGGCCGCGGAGGGGTGGTGAGCTGCTCCGCGCTCAAGCGCGCGTACCGCGACCGGCTCCGCGCCGCCGCGCCGGGCGTGGTGTTCCTGCACCTCACCGGCGACCGGGAGCTGATCGCCGGCCGGATGGCCGCCCGCAAGGGGCACTTCATGACCACCCGGTTGCTGGACTCGCAGTTCGCGACGCTGGAACCGCTCGCCGCCGACGAGGCCGGCGTCGCCGTGGACGTGGCTCCGGAGGCGTCCGTCATCGCCGAACGGGCGACGGCCGCCCTGCGCCGCGTCTGACCCGCCCGGTCGTTCGCGATCACGCGCTCGTGGTGATGCGTCCCCCACACTCGCGGTGCGCCGCACGCCTCGCGGTGTCCCGTGTCCTCCGCAGTGACCCGTGTTCCTCGTGGTGACCTGTTCGCCTCGTGGTGAACGGGTCACGGTCTCGTCCGGCCGGCCGGTAAGCCTCCGGCGGCGGAACGAAGCGGAGCGGAACGAAGCGGAACGGCCGTTCAGCGCCGTTCCAGGCCCCCACCCCGCGGCCCCGCCGCGCCCCCACACACCCAAGGAAGCCCCGTGAGCACTCTCAGCGTCGAGATGCTGGCCGCGGCCCCCGCCGAACCGATCACCTCGGCGGGCCACGCACAGTTGGGCATCGCCGTGCTCGCCGGCATCGCCGTCATCGTTCTCCTCATCACCCGACTCCGCCTGCACGCGTTCCTCGCGCTGACCGTCGGGTCGCTGGCCCTCGGCGCGGCCGCCGGAGCGCCGCTGGACAAGGCCATCGCGAGTTTCAGCTCCGGCCTGGGCTCCACGGTCGCCGGGGTCGGCGTCCTCATCGCCCTCGGCGCGATACTCGGCAAACTGCTGGCCGACTCCGGCGGTGCCGACCAGATCGTGGACACGATCCTGGCCAAGGCCGGCACTCGGTCGATGCCCTGGGCCGTCGTCCTCATCGCGGGCGTCATCGGACTGCCGCTGTTCTTCGAGGTGGGGATCGTGCTGCTGATCCCCGTGGTGCTGCTGGTGGCCAAGCGCGGCGGGTTCTCCCTGATGCGCATCGGCATCCCGGCCCTGGCCGGCCTCTCCGTGATGCACGGCATGGTCCCGCCGCACCCCGGACCGCTGGCCGCGATCGACGCGATCGGCGCCGACCTCGGGGTGACCCTCGCGCTCGGCGTGCTGATCGCCGTACCGACCGCGGTGATCGCCGGGCCGCTGTTCTCCCGTCTCGCCGCCCGCTGGGTGGACGTCGCCCCGCCCGAGAAGCTGATGCCCCAGCGCCCGTCCGAGGATCTGGAGCGCCGCCCGGGCTTCGGCGTCACCGTGGCCACCGTCCTGCTGCCGGTGGTGCTGATGCTGGTCAAGGCACTCGTCGACGTCGTCGTGGACGATCCGAAGGACCACGTCCAGCGGGTCGCGGACGTCGTCGGCTCCCCGCTGATCGCCCTGCTCGCGGCCGTCCTCGTCGGCATGGTGACGCTCGGCCGGGCCGCCGGCTTCGGCCGTGACCGGCTGGCCTCGACCGTCGAGAAGTCCCTGGCCCCGATCGCCGGCATCCTGCTGATCGTCGGCGCGGGCGGCGGGTTCAAGCAGACGCTGATCGATGTCGGCGTCGGGCGGATGATCCTGGACTTCTCCAAGGACTGGTCCGTCTCCGCCCTCCTCCTGGCCTGGCTGATCGCGGTCGGCATCCGGCTCGCGACCGGCTCCGCGACCGTGGCCACCATCTCGGCCGCCGGACTGGTGGCCCCGCTCGCGGCCGACATGAGCACCGCCCACACCGCCCTCCTCGTGCTGTCCGTCGGCGCCGGCTCGGTGTTCTTCAGCCATGTGAACGACGCGGGTTTCTGGATGGTGAAGGAGTACTTCGGTCTGGAGGTCGGACAGACGCTCAAGACCTGGTCGGTGATGGAGACGATCATCTCGGTGGTGGGGCTGGGGTTCGTGATGCTGCTGTCGCTGGTGATCTAGGCGGGACGGCGGGGTCCAGCCGTCCGCGCCGGCCCCGCCCCTCGCACCGCCCCCGCCGCCCCACACCCCGAGGGCTACTCCCACGAGCGCTACGCCCCGACCGCCTCCGCCAGGTACTTCCGCACCTCCGCGGCATCCTCCGTGGCCAGCCCGATGTACCCGTCCGGCCGGATCAGGAACAGCCCCCGCCCGTAGGCACGCGCCAGATGCCCGTCCACGTCGGTCAGGCGTGCGATCCGCACGAGGGGCCCGGCCACGTCCGCCGGAAGCTCCTCCTCCGCCTCCCGTCCGACGGCGAGGAGGGTGAAGCGCACGGCGTCGAACAGGTCGAAGAGGCGGACCGGCTCGCCGGACTCCGTCGTGCAGGGCGCGTCCGGCGCCCGGTCGCCCGCGCGGGGCGCGTCCTCGGCGAGGCCGGTGCGCGTCTCGCGGGTGAGCGGGCTCTCCCGGTAGCGCAGGTCGAGCTGGTGCGCCTCCTTGCCCCGGTGTCCGCTCAGCTTCAGCCCCTCCCGCCCGGAGCTCCGGTGGATGCGGGTGCTGAGACCGAGCACGCCAGCCGCGACGGGCAGTCGCTCCGCCTCGTACGAGTTGAGGAGCGCCTCCGGAGCACCGTGCCGCACCACGTGCCCCAGCTTCCAGCCCAGGTTGCAGGCGTCCTGGACGCTGGTGTTCAGCCCCTGGGCACCGGCGGGGGAGTGCACGTGGGCGGCGTCCCCGGCGAGGAACACCCGTCCCTCGCGGAACCGTTCCGCCATGGCCGCCCGCGCGCGGAACACCGAGGACCAGTCCACTTCCCCGACCGTGAGTCCGGTCCGCTCCGCGACCAGCGCCCGGATCCCGTCCGGTGACGGGTCCGGCTCGCCGTCCTGGAAAGAGGCGATCAACTGGAAGGCGTCCGTCGCGTACAGCGGGCAGAGGACCAGCATGCCGCCGGGGTGGTCCTGCCAGGTGTGCCAGTGGGTTCGCGGCAGGTCCGCCACGTGCACGTCGGCGACCAGCATCGGCGTCGGGTCGACCGTCTCCCCGGTGAACGGCGTGCCCAGCAGGGTCCGTACGGTGCTGCGCCCGCCGTCCGTGCCGACGAGCCAGGCGGCGCGCACGGTGGACGCCGTGCCGCCCGTGGTCTCCAGGTGTGCGGTGACGCCGTCCTCGTCCTGGGCCAGAGCGGTGAGCCGGGTGCCGAACTCGACCGTGCCGCCGAGCTCCGCGAGCCGTTCCCGCAGGATCTCCTGGGTACGCCACTGCGGCAGCAGCAAGGGCTGGCCGTAGGGCGCGTCGGGCGTCGGGTCGACGCGGGTGAACATGTCCCACTCCGCGACCATCTTCCCGTCCCGCCAACTGCTCATCAGCGGCGCGGGGCCGCCGGCCGCGAGGAAGCGGTCGACGATGCCGAGTGCCGCGAAGTGCTCCAGGGTCCGCGGCTGGATTCCCTTCCCGCGTGAGCCGACGAAGCCCTGCTTCGCCGCGTCGATCAGCCGGAACGGGACACCCTGTCCGGCGAGGAGGCAGGCCAGGACCAGGCCGGACGGGCCGGCGCCGACGATCAGCACGTCCACGTCCCCGGTGGCGTTGGAGTCGAGCATTCCGGGCGTAGTGGGCATTTCCGCGGTAGTCACAGGGTCCCCCCTTAACGGCGTTCAATTTAACGTTGTTAAGGATGTGCTGAACGGCGTTAAGCTGTCAAGGTGGCAAATCGACTGGACCGCGACCAGGTAGTGAGCACTGCGCTGGAGCTGCTGAACGACGTGGGGCTGGAGGGGCTGACCCTGCGCCGCATCGGCAAGGAGCTCGACGTCCAGGCGCCCGCGCTGTACTGGCACTTCAAGAACAAGCAGGATCTGCTGGACGCGATGGCCACGGAGATGCTGCGCCGGCTGAACGCCTCGCAGGAGGCGGAGGGCGGATTCGCCAAGGCGACGTGGCAGGAGACGCTGGCCGGCAGCCACCGGGCGCTGCGGCGGGTGCTGCTCGCCTACCGCGACGGCGCGAAGGTCTACAGCGGTACCCGCTTCACCGACACCTCGTACGCCGTTCCGATGGAGCGGTATCTGGCGTCGCTGGTCGAAGCCGGTTTCACACCCCGGGCCGCCGCCCGGGCGTTCTACACCGTGTACTGCTTCACGATCGGTTACGTCATCGAGGAGCAGTCGGCGGCGGATGATCCGGAACACGGCGTCAAGGGCATCGACGTGTGCGAACGCACCGAACGGCTGGCGGAGTTCCCGCTCGCCGCGGCGGCGGGGCCCGAACTGTTCGGGGACGCTGACGCCGGGTTCGAGGCGGGGCTGACCGCGATCGTCGCGGGCATCGCGGCGACGCGGGAGCGGAGCGGGGAGGCGCGCGCCGCGGACTGAGCGCTCCCGGCGGGCGCCCGGCGCCGGGGCGAAGCGCTGAACTCCGCGCCCGGTCCGCGGAGTTCAGCGCCCGGCTGCCGCCTTCTCCCGCGGGGTCGCCTCCAGCCCCCGCCGCAACAGCGGGGTCAGCCGTCGCTCCACCCCCACGTGCAGCACCCAGGCCAGAGCCAGCATCAGCCCCACCGTCAGCGCCAGCACCCCGTACGACGGGATCCCCAGCCTCCGGTGCAACACCTCCACCACGACCCACCCCAGGTGCTCGTGGACGAGGTAGAAGGGGTAGGTCAGCGCCCCCGCGATGGTCAGCCACCGCCAGGACGGCCACCGGGCCCCGCCCACGGCCACGGCCGCGACCGCCGCGTACCCGAGCGCGAGCACGGCGATGATGACGAGCGGGGAGCGGTACGAGAAGTGGTGCGGGCCGGGGGGATGCCACAGGCCCGCCACCGCGTAGTGCTGGCCGATCAGGAAGCTCACCGCGACGATCCCCCAGGCGGTCAGCGAGTGACCGTACCGGTGGACGAGGTAGAGGCCGATGCCGCCGATGAAGAACGACGAGTCCGCCGGCATCACCACCACCTTGAGCGCCTCGACGTGCGCGGCCGTGGTGAGCGCCGAGACGAGCGTCCACACCGCGCAGAAGAGGATCACGCGGTGGCGGGTCGCTCCCGGCAGGACGACGAAGAGGGCGAAGAGGGCGTAGAAGCGCACCTCCACCCACAGCGTCCAGCACACGCCGAGCACCCGCTCGGCCCCGACCGGCTGTTGGAGCATCGTCAGGTTGACCAGCGTGTCGCTGGCGGAGACCGAGCCGTAGTGCCGGGCGAACGGGAGCGCGAAGGCGGCGGTGACCAGCAGGATCGCCGCCCAGTAGGCGGGGTAGAGGCGCGCGGCGCGGGAGGCGGTGAAGGAGCGGAGGGAGCGCCCCCAGCCGCTCATGCAGATGACGAAGCCGCTGATGAGGAAGAAGATCTGGACGCCCAGGCAGCCGTAGGCGAACGCCTGTGACAGGTGGGGGAATTGAAGGCGTGGCGAGGTACCCCACGCCTTGGTTATCTCGCCGCCGCGGCCGCCGTAGTGGTACAGCGCGACCATGAGAGCGGCGATGAGGCGGAGGCCGTCGAGGGCGGTGAGGCGGTGGTGACGGCGGGGGGTGGGGTGCCCCGGTCCCTGCCCCAAAGGGGGCATCCCCACTTCGCCGTTTCCTGGGGCTGCGCCCCAGACCCCCTTTTCGCGGCCTCGCCGCTCGTCCTCAATCGCCGGACGGGCTGATATGGCCCGTCCGGCGATTGAGGACAGTGCGCGCAGCGCGCTTCGGGGGTGCGGGGGCTTGCCCCAGCGAGAAGCGGCGAAGTGGGGGTGCCCCCTCTGGGGGAGGGGCTGGGGCTCCACTCCTGGCCGGCTCACTTGCGCCCCTTCCCGCGCAGCCGCCGCTGCACCACCCGCGCCCGGCGCGCCAGCCGGCGGACCGCAGGGTTCCGCGGGAGGAAGGCGAGGCGCGAAGGAAGAGCGCCCGGGAGGCCCAGGGCCGTGAGGCGGCGGCGTTTGAAGTAGCGGCGGGTGCGGGCGTCCAGGCGCTGTGCCAGGTAGCGCTCGGCGACCGGTCGCAGGTCGGGGTTGACGCGCGGCTGCATCGCGTAACCCACCGCCGCCAGCAGGCCGTTCAGCTCGGACGCGTCCGGTGGCACCGCGTCGCCGGCCGCCTGCTCCAGCGCGGGCAGCAGCGCGTCGACGATCGTCACCGGCGCCCGGTTGCCGTTCTCGTACGGCGTGAGGCGGTCGAGCAGCAGGTCCGTGCCGGTGCGGGCGGCCGGGATGCCGTAGAAGACACCCGCCGTGACCAGCGCGGTCGAGAAGCAGCCGGCCACCAGGGCGGGCCGCAGCCGCTGGAACACCACCTCCGCCAGGGCGGTGGCGTCCAGCACGGTGAGCCGGACCCCGAGCCGGCCGGCCTCCTCCTCCAGCAGCCGCGACCAGCGGGCCGGGGCCGTCGGGTGCGGCTTGAACACGACGTCCCGGTGGCCGCGCCCGGCCACGCCCCGCAGCATGCGGACGTGCAGCCGTTCCTCTTCCTCGGGCGTGAGAATCCCCAGCGCCGAGAGGTACTGGCCGAGCAGCAGCGCGGCACCCTCCGGGGCGGGCGGCGGCGGGGTGGCGTCCGCCAACTCGGCCAGCACCTTGGTGAAGACCTCGCCGGGGACGATCTCCGGGCGGACCCCGAACTCCCGGAGCAGCAAGGGCCGCAGGCCCGGTACGAGGTCCAGGTGGAGCAGCCGGCGGACCCGCGTGCCGACCAGCGGATCGAGCCTGCTGCGCGTCGGGCCGTAGCTCATCAGCCCGTCCGCGTAGACGTCCAGCGGGGCGTCGGGGAAGATCCGGGCGACCGCGAGGGCGGGGTCGACCTGGAGGGATTCGAGGACGAGCGACACGTCGTCCGTCCCCAGGTCCCACAGCAGCCTCAAGTGCCGCTCCCACAACGGGACGTCGTCGGGGCGCGGCGACCAGCCGCCGGGGTGCAGCGGGCTGATGACGTCGTTCCAGGAGACGACGTCGTCGAAGCGGGTGCGGAGCCGGTCGAAGCCGGGGGCCAGGTCGGGTCCGGGGGTGGTCTCGGGGACGGCGGCGTTGTTGGTGACGAGCAGCAGCCGACGGCCGGCCGCGGCGAACAGGCCGGCGTCGAGGGCGGCGGCGAGGGTCGCGGCGCCGTAGAGGGTGGAGGCCAGGAAGACCTGGACGGTGCGCGGATGCCCGGGCATCAGGCGGGCACCCCCGTCCGGGGCGCGGGCACGGGCCGGCGGCGCAGCCTGCGCAGCCGGGCCGCCCGGTCGGCGTCCATCGCGTTCAGGGCGTCGTTCAGCAAGGCCGGGGGCATCCGTTTCATCGCGGCGGCACTCATCGACCGCAGGGCGCGGGCGACATCCGGTTCGAAGCGTTCGATGGAACCGAGGTGGTGGGAAATGATCGCGCAATAGGTGCGCACGGCTTTCGGCAGCAGCGCGTCGGCGTCCCGGTCCCGCCGGGTTTCCTCGATCACCTGGTCGAATGCGCGCAGGAAATCCAACTGCCGGACATCACCGATCTGCGTGAGGGACGAGGCCACTCCCCGGCGGTAGAAGACGCCGAGCAGCCCGGCTATCGCGAAACTCCGGGCCTCCCGGTGCAGCCGCCAGATCCAGGGCCGGTCCTCGGCGGTGCGCAGTCCGTGCCGGAAATGCAGAAGTCCGTCGTCCAGCAGCCGTCGGTGGTAGATGCCGGCCCAGGCGTACGGGTAGTCGACGGAGGTCGAGCGGTCGGCGGGGAGTATCGCGTCGCGTGGGTCGAGGACGACGCCGCGCCGGCCGTCGGGGACGCGGTGGAGGCTGCGGTTCCGGCCGGTGCACTGCACATGGTCGGTGCGGACGAAGTCCACCCCCAGATCCTCGATGACCTGCACCAACCGTTCGTAATGGCCGGGTGCGAGCCAGTCGTCGCCGTCCAGGAAGGTCACATATTCGCCCTGGGCCGCGTCCAGCCCGGTGTTGCGGGCGGTGGCCAGGCCGCCGTTCTTGTGGTGGCGCTTCAGCACCACCCCGGGGATATCCTCCCGGGCCCGTTCCAGAAGCGCGGGTGTGCCGTCGGTCGAACAATCGTCGACGAAAATGAATTCGAAATCGTCGCGGGTGTTCGCATTCAGGCTGCGCAGGGTGTCCGAGGCGTAGGTCTGCACATTGAAGAACGGCACGATGACGGAGAGCTTGACCACTCGCGTCACGGTAGGTGACGCCCCGGCATTCGTTCTTTCCGGTGCTGTAAGCGAAGATGAACGAAGTGCGGCGGAATGATGAACCGGACGCGCGTGCCGGCCGCTTCGCCGCATGGCGGCGCGCTGTTAACCGAGTGTTGAACCCGCGTTGGTCAGCCAAACCGGATCGATTCCTATCGTCGGTGCCGTGCCCGCAGCGCCCTTGATGACCTCATGTACCGAATCCCCGCCCCGCGTCGCCGTACTCGCGGACTCCGACACCCGGTGGAAATGGGGAGCGCTCACCGCGCACCGGCTCGCGCCCGGCGCCCGCCTGGACGGCTTCCTGCTGCGCGGCCGGGCCACCCCCACCTCCCGCCAGCTCACCGAAGTCGGAGTGCGGGCCGACGCGTTGCGGGAGGTGACGGCGGTCGAGTTCGCGGGCGCGGCCGGCCGGCCCCCGTACGACGTCGTCCTCCTCGCCTGCGTCGGCGGCGCGGTCCAGGCGATGCTGCACGCGCTCGCCCGGGCCTGGTCCGACGCCGGACGCCGCCCGGTGGTCGTGACCGGCTACGTCGGCGTCGTCTACGAGAAGCTCGCCGACGGCCTGCTGTTGCGGCACGGGGCCGATGTCGTGCTCGCCAACTCCCGGCACGACGCGGACCGTTTCCGCGCGGTGTACGAGGGGGTCGGCGCCCCGGTGGACGGCGTCACGGAGTGCGCCCTGCCGTTCCTCGGAGGGCGCCCGTACGAGCCCGCGCCCCGCGAAATGCGGCCGTACACCGTCACGTTCGCCGCGCAACCGTCCGTACCGGAGAGTCGAGCGGACCGGCTGTACCTGTTGCGGCGGGCCGCCGGACACGCCCGGGCGCATCCGGACCGCGAGGTGCTGATCAAGCTGCGCAGCAAACCCGGTGAGCACACGACACACATCGAGGAACACCCGTACCAGAAGCTCGTCGGCCGGCTCCCCGGCGGCCTCCCCGTCAACTGCCGCCTGGTGTACGGCAACATGGGCGCGGTCCTGGACCGCACCGACCTGCTGGTCACCGTCAGCTCGACCGCCGCCCTGGAAGCCCTGCACCGGTCCGTCCCCACGGCCGTCCTCACCGACCTCGGCATCCGCGAACAGCTCGGCAACCACCACTTCCTCGGCTCCGGCTGCCTCGTCTCCTGGGACCAGCTCGACGCCGGACGGCTGCCGAAGCCCGAGCCCGCGTGGTCGGCCCGGCAGGGCGTGGCCGCCGAGCAGCCGTACGAGCGGGCGTTCGACGCGGCGCGGCGGCGGGTCGCGGACCTCGTCGCCCGTGACCGACTGCCGCCCCTCAGCCCGTACTACACACCCGAAACGGCCCCCGGCTACCTGCCCGCCGTCCTCGCCCGCCACGGATTCGACCCCCACGGGCGTCCGCTGCCCGGCCGCGCGTCACCCCCGCCCGGCGGGGGCGCCCTGCGCCGCGCCGGGCGCGGGGTCCTGCGCGGTGCCGCCCGCGGGGCGTACCGGCACGGCGTGCAGCGGGTGGCACCCGTCATTCGGCGGATGGGGGAGCTGTGAGCCCGGCGACCGACGCCCGCCACCGCACCCCGCACCCCCGCCGCCCCGCGCCGGACGGCGCGGCCGGAGCACCCGAGCCCGAGGAGTCCTTGATGCCCTCCGTCCTCGCCGTCGTCCCCGCCCGCGGCGGATCCAAAGGCGTGCCGGGCAAGAACCTGGCGCCCGTCGGCGGGATACCGCTCGTCGCCCGCGCGGTGCGTGCCTGCCGGGCGGCCACCCTCGTCACCGACGTCGTCGTCTCGACCGACGACCCCGCCGTCGCCGCCGCGGCCCGCGCGGCCGGCGCGGAAGTCGTCGAGCGGCCCGCGGAACTCGCCGGGGACACGGCGACCAGCGAGGCGGCGGTGCTGCACGCCCTGGACGCGTACGAGTCGGCGTCGGGGCGGGCGGTCGACACCGTCCTCCTCGTGCAGTGCACCAGCCCCTTCGTCACCGCCGAGGAGATCGACGGCGTCGCCGCGGCGGTGCATCGGGGGGAGGCGGACTGTGCGCTGACCGTGGCGCCTTTTCACGGCTTTCTGTGGCGGGAGGGGGATGAAGCGCTTCCCCCGGCGGACCCCGGCCGTACCGCCACCGCGCCCCCGCCCACCGGCGCCCGGGGCGTCAACCACGACGCGTCCCACCGCCCCCGCAGGCAGGACCGCCCCCGGGATCTGCTGGAGACCGGAGCCGCCTACGCCATGCGGGCCGACGGGTTCCGCGCCGCGCGGCACCGCTTCTTCGGACGTGTCGAGCCCGTCCGTACCGACCCCGCGCGGGTCCTGGAAGTGGACGACCCCGCCGACCTGGCGCGCGCCCGCGCCCTCGCACCTCTCCTGGACGCCGACGCGCCCGCCATGGATTCCCCCGCCGCGCGGCCGGCCGACGGCACACCGGTCGGCATGCCGGACGCCTTCCCGCACGGCTTCCCCGGGCGTGACGACATCGACGCCGTCGTCCTCGACTTCGACGGGACGCAGACCGACGACCGGGTCCTGGTGAACGCCGAGGGGCACGAGTTCGTCGCCGTGCATCGCGGCGACGGTCTCGGGGTCGCCGCGCTGCGCCGCGCCGGGCTGGCGGTGCTGATCCTGTCCACCGAGGTCAACGGCGTCGTCGCCGCCCGCGCCCGCAAGCTGCGGGTGCCGGTGGTGCACGGCACCGACCACAAGGACGCCGCGCTCAAGGAGTGGTGCGCCGAACACGGCATCGATCCGGAGCGCGTGCTCTACGCCGGGAACGACGTCAACGACCTGCCCTGCCTCCGGCTCGTCGGCTGGCCCGTGGCCGTCGCGGACGCCCACCCCGCCGTACGCGCCGCGGCCCGGGCCGTGACCCGCAAGCCCGGCGGCGCGGGCGCGGTCCGCGAGATCGCCGGACGGATTCTGGGCCCTGAGCTCTGACACCCCACGCTGCGGACCCTCGCACCCCAGACCTCACGTCTCGCATCCCACGCCTCACATCTCGCACCCCACACCCCACACCCCGCAATCCCACGCCGCACACCCAACGTCTGCCGAACCCCGTCGAGTACCCGAGACGCACCATCCCCCCCCCGCCACTCCGCCCGGCTTCCCCTGGCTCTCCTCCGAGCCTCCGGGCCCCGCCTCGCACCGCTCGCCGGGCTCCACACCCCCGCTCCACCGTCCCCACACGAAGGAACCGCATTCCCATGACACCCGTGAACCTCGCCGGTCCCTCCGCCGCCTCCGGTCTCCCCGCGGCCGCTGCCGGCACCCGCACCCGTCACCTCGGCGACCGCCCGGTGGGCCCCGGACACCCCGTGTACATCACCGGTGAAATCGGGATCAACCACAACGGTGACCTCGGTACCGCACTCGCCCTCGTCGATGCCGCGGCGGACGCGGGCTGTGACGCGGTCAAGTTCCAGAAGCGGACCCCGGAGGTCTGCACTCCGCGCAGTCAATGGGCACTCGAACGGGACACCCCCTGGGGCCGAATGACGTACATCGACTACCGCCACCGGGTGGAGTTCGGGG
The DNA here is from genome assembly GCF_055585605.1 of Streptomyces sp. NPDC052910. NCBI lineage: Bacteria > Bacillati > Actinomycetota > Actinomycetes > Kitasatosporales > Streptomycetaceae > Streptomyces > Streptomyces sp. NPDC052910. The sequence continues at coordinate 951,862 of NZ_JBVJJR010000001.1, read as the reverse complement.
AAGACGAATACCGCAGGATCGACGAGCACTGCCGCGCCCGCGGCATCGCCTGGTTCGCCTCGCCGTGGGACGTCGAGTCCGTCGCCTTCCTGGAGAAGTTCGACCTCCCGGCCCACAAGGTCGCCTCCGCCTCGCTCACCGACGACGAGCTCCTGCGCACCCTGCGCGCCACCGGCCGCACGATCGTGCTGTCCACCGGCATGTCCACACCCCAGCAGATCCGGCACGCCGTCGAGGTACTGGGCAGCGAGAACATCGTGCTCTGCCACACCACTTCCACCTACCCGGCCCGGGCCGCCGAGCTCAACCTGCGCGTCATCCACACGCTCCAGGCCGAGTACCCCAACGTCCCCATCGGCTACTCGGGCCACGAGACCGGTCTCCAGACCACCCTGGCGGCCGTCGCCCTCGGCGCCGCCTTCGTCGAGCGGCACATCACCCTCGACCGCGCCATGTGGGGCTCCGACCAGGCCGCCTCCGTCGAACCCGGCGGTCTGCAGCGGCTGGTGCGCGACATCCGGGTGGTCGAGGAGTCCCTGGGGGACGGGGTCAAGCGGGTGTACGACAGCGAACTGGCCCCGATGCGCAAGCTCCGCCGGGTACCGGGCGTCGTCGCCGAGGCGGGGGAACGGGCCGACCGAACGGACCGGACGGACCGGGCCGACGCTGACGGGACCGACGGGACCGGTGGGACCGACGGATCCCGCGGAGGCGACCGGACCGACGGAAGCGACCGGACATCCGGGGCCGCCGCGGCCGCCGCGACCGCCGCGACCGGTGACCGCGCACCGGCCGCGGTCTGACGGGCGCATCCGATGACCGAACCCGCCGACGGCCCGGTGGACCCGCGGGACCCCCGGCGGCCCGGGGACCCCGCCGCCGCACCGGACCCCGGCCCGGCCGGGACCCTGGCCTTCGTGGAAAGCCCGGTCCAGCTCCTCAACGTCCTGGAGTGGGCACACGCCCGCACAGGTGCTGCCCCCACGCCTCCGGTGCCGCCCGTGCCTCCGGCCCCCCTCTCGCCCTCACCGCTCCCCGCGCCCGCCCCGCTGCGCGCCGGCGTCCCCCGCCAGACCGACCGCCACACCGCGGACCACCGCCCGCTCCCGGGCGCCACCACCGGCGCCACCACCGGCGACGGCGTCGGCGGCACCACCGACGACGGCACCGGCACCCCCACCCGCGGCAGCTCCCGCGCGACCGACGACACCGTCATCGTCGTCCTCGCCCCCCACGACCCCATGACCCGCGGCCAGCTCCGCCGGATGGCCGAGCTGGCCCGCGAGCAGGGGTACCGGCTGCGCTGGGAGGAGGCGCGCGGTGGGGCCGGGGCGCCGGTGCAGACCGTCGGGGGGCTGGCCGGGCCGCTGCGCGCCGCCCGCCGCATCGTCATCGGCGACCCGTTCTCGCGCTACGTGCAACTGCTGCTCACCCTCACCCGGGCCCGGGAACTGGTGGTGGTGGACGACGGGACGGCCACCATGGAGTTCGTCGGCCAACTCGCGCGCGGGGAACGGTTCGTACGGTGGCACCGCCATCGGGGCGGGCGCGGTGGGTGGGGAGCGCGTGACATCGTTTTCGCGCCGGTGTCCGCTTCGGCGCGCCGGATGCTCACCCCGAACAACCGCCGAAGTGTGGAGCTGTTCACCTCGATGCCGGTCGAACCGCCCCCGGGGGTCTCCGTCACGGCGAACACCTTCGCCTGGACCCGCGCGGCGTTCGGCCCGCCGCGCCTCACCCGGAGCACGGACCTCGTCGGAACCTCCCTGGTCGAGACGGGGGTCGTGGAGGCGGAGCGCTACCTGGAGGCCGTCGCGGCGCTGGCCGGGGCACACGGTGCCACCCGCTACTTCGCGCACCGCCGCGAGGACACCGACAAGCTGCGCCTCATAGCGGGGCGGCTCGGCCTGGAGGTCGTCCGGCCCGATCTGCCCCTGGAACTGACGGCCCGGCGCGGGCCCATAGGGCGTACGGTGCTCAGCTTCCCGTCCACCGTCGTGCACACGCTGCCGCTCGCGCTCGCCGGGACCGGGGTGACCGTGGCCGTCTGCGACATCGACCCCGGCTGGCTCACGGCCCACGCCTCGCCCCGCGCCGAGGGCTTCCTCTCCCGCGTCACGGGCAGCGCCCGCGATGTGCGCCGCCTACCCCGGATGTCGGCCCACGCCAGTACCACCTGACGGTGTCTCGCAAAGGTACGCCGTAAATACGGGTCATACCCCCCTCCCGACCCATCCATGCGGCTGAACTTTTCATGATCGGAGGGCAGTTGCCCCGTGCAGGGCTCTACTCTTCAAAGGGTGAATCACCTGATGCCCTGCGAAGCCGCACCCGAAACTTCTGTCGACGACCCCGAAGGCGACCCGACCGGCGACGTGACCGGTGACCCGACCGGAGGCCCGGCCGGAGCGCTGCCCGGCCGCCTTCCGGCCGGCCTGCGGGCCGAACTCATCGCCTTCCGCCGTGACTTGCACATGCACCCCGAGCTGGGTCACCGCGAGTTCCGTACCACCGCGGCGGTCAGGGCCAGACTGGAGAAGGCCGGGCTCCGTCCCCGGACGCTGGACTCCGGCACCGGGCTGATCTGCGACATCGGGCGGTCCCGGCCGGGCGCCACGCGCCGGCCGGTGCTGGCCTTCCGGGCGGATCTCGACGCGCTCCCGATCCCCGACACCAAGCAGGTCCCCTACCGGTCCACCGTCCCGGGCGCGGCCCACGCCTGCGGGCACGACGTGCACACCACCGTCGTCCTCGGCACCGGTCTGGTCCTCGCCGCGCTGGCCGAGGAGGGGCTGCTGCCGCACCCCGTCCGGCTGATCTTCCAGCCCTCCGAGGAGGTGCTCCCCGGCGGTGCCCTCGACGCGATCGAGAGCGGCGCGCTGGAGGGCGTCGGCCGGATCGTGGCGGTGCACTGCGACCCCAAGGTCGAGGTGGGCCGGATCGGGCTGCGGACCGGGCCCATCACCTCCGCCTGCGACAAGCTGGAGGTCGCGCTCGACGGCCCCGGCGGCCACACGGCCCGTCCCCACCTGACGACGGACCTGGTGACCGCCGCGGCCAAGGTGGCCACCGAGGTGCCGGCCCTGCTCGCCCGCCGGATCGACACCCGGTCGGGCCTCGCCGTCACCTGGGGGCGGCTGGAGGCCGGGCACGCGGCCAACGTCATCCCGGAGCGCGCCGAGCTGTCCGGGACCGTCCGCTGCCTGGACATCGAGGCCTGGCGGGACGCCCCCGACCTGGTGCACGCCGCCGTGGACGAGGTGGCCACGATGCACCGCGCCAAGTCGCAGATCACCTATGTCCGGGGCGTCCCCCCGGTGGTCAACGACGGGGAGATCGCCGGGCTGCTGGGCCGGGCCATGGCCGCGCGGCGCGGGGCCGAGGCGGTGGAGGACACCGAGCAGAGCCTCGGCGGGGAGGACTTCTCCTGGTACCTGGAGCGGGTGCCCGGGGCGATGGCCCGGCTGGGCGTCCGCCCGGTGGGCGACACGACACGCCGCGATCTGCACCGCGGGGACTTCGACGTGGACGAGGGGGCCATTCAGGTGGGAGTGGAGCTGTTCACGGCCGCCGCTTTGCTCGATCGCAACCAAATGTAGGTTTGGCGGTCGGGTTCGGTACGCGACGATCCGATAACGGCTTGGGACTAGCCCTTTTCAGGCCATCTACGCGCGTTACGATCCCCTCGAACCAGCGCCAATGGAGGCGCTTCGAGTGAAGGGGCCCTCGTGCGCCGGGTATCCACGATCACTGTCGCGGGCATTGCCACCGCGGCTCTCGCATTCACCCTCACCGCCTGTGGCGAGTCCTCGACCGAGTCGGGCGACAAGAAGGACAAGGGTCTCGGTCTCGCCTTCGACGTCGGCGGCCGTGACGACCACTCCTTCAACGAGTCCGCCGCCCGCGGTGCCGACAAGGCCGAGAAGGAGCTGGGCGTCAAGTCCCGCCTGATGACGGCCAAGAACGGCGAGACGGAGGCCGAGCGCGAGCAGCGGCTGAACTCGCTGGCCGAGGCCGGGTACAACCCCGTCATCGGCGTCGGCTTCAACTACCAGAAGTCGATCGAGAAGGTCGCCAAGGATCACCCCGACACCACCTTCGCCGTGGTGGACTCGGTTGCCCAGGGCAAGAATGTCGAGAGCATCACCTTCGGTGAGCACGAGGGCTCCTACCTCGCCGGCGTTGCCGCCGCCCTGAAGTCCAAGACCCACAAGGTCGGCTTCATCGGCGGTGTCAACAACGCCCTCATCCAGAAGTTCCAGGCGGGCTTCGAGCAGGGCGTCAAGGAGACCGACCCCAAGGCGCAGGTCACCTCGCAGTACCTGTACCCGAACAACGACAAGGGCTTCAACGACCCGGCCGCGGCCAAGGACAAGGCCAAGGGCATGCTCGACTCGGGCATCGACGTCATCTACACCGCGGCCGGCCTCTCCGGCAACGGCTCCATCGAGGCCGTCGCGGACCGCAAGGACACCTGGGCGATCGGCGTCGACTCCGACCAGTACCAGCTCCCGGGCCTGGCCAAGTACAAGGACCACATCCTCACCTCCGTGGTGAAGAACGTGGACGTGGCCGTCTTCGACCTGGTCAAGAGCGTCAAGGACGGTAAGCCGATCACCGGCCCCAAGACCTACCTGCTCAAGGACGGCGGCGTCTCGCTGGTGACCTCGGGCGGCTTCATCGACGACATCAAGGACAAGATCGAGGCCGCGAAGAAGAAGATCGCGGACGGTCAGGTCAAGGTCAAGGACAAGCCGTAAGCCACGGCCGGCTCCGGCCGGCCGCCCCGGCTGACCGGGCCCGGCGGGGGAACACCCTCGCCGGGCCCGCACATACGCGCCAACGCTACGCGCGTAGCGTCCTGTTGCCGCGTGTAGCGTCACCCCCGCCCGTCCGGAGATCTCCACCGCGCCCCCACCCGGTGGACAGCCCGGTGTCACCCCCGCTCCCTTTCCCCGAGGAGAGTGCGCCATCAAAGCGTCCAGCAAAGAGTCCAGCAGCGGCACCGCCCCTGCCGTGGAACTGCAAGGCATCACCAAGCGGTTCCCCGGCGTCGTGGCCAACCACGACATCTGCCTCACGGTCCGCCGTGGCACCGTCCACGCCCTCTGCGGCGAGAACGGCGCCGGCAAGTCCACCCTGATGAAGATCCTCTACGGCATGCAGAAGCCGGACGAGGGCACCATCACCCTCGACGGCGAGCAGGTCAGCCTGCACAGCCCGGCCGACGCCATCGCGCGCGGCATCGGCATGGTGCACCAGCACTTCATGCTCGCCGACAACCTGACCGTCCTGGAGAACGTCGTCCTCGGCGCCGAGAAGCTCCACGGCATCGGCGGCAAGGCCCGCAAGAAGATCAAGGAGATCTCCGACGCGTACGGCCTCGGCGTCCGCCCCGACGTCCTCGTCGAGGACCTCGGCGTCGCCGACCGCCAGCGCGTGGAGATCCTCAAGGTCCTCTACCGGGGCGCCCGCACGCTGATCCTCGACGAGCCGACCGCCGTCCTGGTCCCGCAGGAGGTCGACGCGCTCTTCGACAACCTGCGCGAGCTCAAGTCCGAGGGCCTGACGGTCATCTTCATCTCCCACAAGCTCGGCGAGGTGCTCTCCGTCGCGGACGACATCACCGTCATCCGCCGCGGCACCACCGTCGGCACCGCGATCCCCAGCGAGACCACGCCCAAGCAGCTCGCCGAGCTGATGGTCGGCGAGGAACTGCCCTCGCCGGAGACCCGCGAGTCCACGGTCACCGACACGCCGATGCTCACCGTCGAGGGCCTGCACCTGTCGGCCACCGACTCCGACGGCGTGGTCCGTACCGTCCTCGACGGCATCGGCTTCACCATCCACAAGGGCGAGGTCCTCGGCCTCGCGGGCGTGGAGGGCAACGGCCAGGCCGAACTGGTCGAGGCCATCATGGGCATGCGCGACCCGGACAGCGGCACCGTCACCCTCGACGGCACCGAGATCACCCACGCGCCGACCCGCAAGCGGCGTGAGGGCGGCATCGGCTACATCCCCGAGGACCGGCACCGCCACGGCCTGCTGCTGGAAGCCCCCCTGTGGGAGAACCGCATCCTCGGCCACGTCACGGAGAAGCCCAACAGCAAGGGCGCGCTCCTCGACAACAGGGCCGCCCGGGCCGACACGGAGCGCATCGTCCGCGAGTTCGACGTCCGTACGCCGGGCATCGAGGTCACCGCGGCCTCGCTCTCCGGCGGCAACCAGCAGAAGCTGATCGTCGGCCGCGAGATGAGCCACAAGCCGAAGCTGCTCATCGCCGCCCACCCCACCCGTGGTGTGGACGTCGGAGCGCAGGCGCAGATCTGGGACCAGATCCGCGAGGCGCGCCGCGAGGGACTCGCGGTGCTGCTGATCTCCGCCGACCTGGACGAGCTCATCGGGCTCTCCGACACCCTGCGGGTGATGTTCCGCGGCCGTCTGGTCGCCGACGCGGACCCCGCCACCATCACCCCGGAGGAGTTGGGCTCGGCCATGACCGGCGCCGCGACCGGGCATCTCGAAGCCCCCGAAGAGCCGTCGGCCCCGGCCGGCGGAGCGAACGACGACAGCGACAGTACGGAAGGAGGCGACTCCAAGTGAAGAAGTTCGACAAGAACAAGATCATCCTGGGGATCGCCGCGCCCCTGCTGGCGATCGTGGCGGCCGTGGCCATCACCTCGATCATCATCGCGGCCACCGGCAAGGACCCGTTCCACGCCTACCAGGTGATGGTCGACTTCGGCTCGAAGAGCGACAGCCAGGTCTGGATCATCAACAAGGCCACCCCGTACTACCTGTCCGCGCTGGCCGTCGCCATCGGCTTCCGGATGAACCTCTTCAACATCGGCGTCGACGGCCAGTACCGCATCGCGGCCTTCTTCGCCGCCGTCGTCGGTGGCGCGCTCACGCTGCCCGGCATCATCCAGATCCCGATCATCATCATCGTGGCGATGGCGGTCGGCGCCATCTGGGCGGGCATCGCGGGTCTGCTGAAGACCACCCGCGGCGTCAACGAGGTGATCAGCACCATCATGCTGAACGCCATCGGCGCCTCGGTGATCGGTTACTTCCTCCAGGACGGTCGGCTGGCGAAGAAGGAGGGCAACCTGATCCACACGCCCTACCTGCCGGACTCGTCGCACTTCTTCGAGATCCCGACCACGCCCAAGCCGATCTTCGGCTTCGTGATCGTGGCGGCCGTCGCGGGCCTGGCCTACTGGTTCATCCTGGGCCGCACCCGCTTCGGCTTCGACCTGCGCACCGTCGGCCAGTCCGAGTCGGCCGCGCAGGCCAGCGGCGTCAGCGTCAAGCGCATGATCATCACCTCGATGCTGCTCTCCGGCGCGGTCGCCGGCCTCGTCGGCATGCCGACCCTGCTCGGTGTCTCGTACAACTACGGCACCGACTTCCCCACGGGCATCGGCTTCACCGGTATCGCCATCGCCCTGCTCGGCCGCAACCACCCCGTCGGCATGGCGCTCGGCGCCCTGCTCTGGGGCTTCCTGGACCGCACCGGCACGCAGCTCGAGTTCGAGGGCTACGCCCAGGAGATCGTCGGCGTGATCCAGGGCGTCATCGTCCTCTGCGTCGTCATCGCCTACGAGATCGTGCGGCGCTACGGCCTCAAGACCCAGCAGCGCAAGGTCGGCGAGGAGCTCGCCGCCCAGGCCCGCAAGAGCGACAAGGCGGAGGTTTCCGCGTGAGTACCACCTTCACCTCCGGGCTCGCCGACCGGCTGAGCGGTAAGAACAAGGGCGACGGCGGGAAGCGGAAGCTCTCCTACCCCGTCATCATGCTGGGCCTGGCGGGCGCGCTGATCCTGCTCTCCGCGCTGCGCGCGATCACCGGCGCCAACGACCTCACCGGCTCCGGCCAGTTCGGCTCGGCCCTCGCGGCCGCGGTGCCGATCGGCCTCGCCGGTCTCGGCGGCCTCTGGTCCGAGCGGGCGGGCGTCGTCAACATCGGCCTCGAGGGCATGATGATGCTGGGCGCCTTCTCGGCCGGCTGGATGGGCTGGCAGCACGGCCCCTGGGTCGCGGCCGCGGCCGGCGTCGTCGGCGGCGCGCTCGGCGGCCTGCTGCACGCCGTCGCCACCGTCACCTTCAACGTGGACCACATCATCTCCGGTGTGGCCATGAACATCCTGGCCCTGGGCATCACCCAGTACTTCGCCAAGCTGTGGTTCGGCGCCGAGGGCAGCGCGGCCCAGCAGGCGGGCGGCAACGACAAGCAGTCGCCCGTCATGAGCAACATGGGCGACTTCTCCATCCCCGGGCTCGCCGACTGGCTGCACGACGTGGAGAAGCACCACTGGTTCCTCATCTCGGACCTGGCCGGCATCGTGCGCGGCTTCGTCTCCGAGGTGTCCTGGCTCACGATCGTCGCCGCGCTGCTCTTCGTCGGCACGTTCTTCGTGTTGTGGCGCTCGGCCTTCGGTCTGCGCCTGCGCTCCTGCGGCGAGAGCCCGGTGGCCGCCGAGTCGCTCGGCGTCAACGTCTACACGTACAAGTACGCGGCGGTCGTCGTCTCCGGCGCCCTCGCCGGCCTCGGCGGCGCGTTCCTCGCCATCGGCACCCACATGTACTCCGACGGCCAGACCGGCGGCCGCGGCTACATCGGTCTCGCCACGATGATCTCCGGCAACTGGCGGCCGGGCGGCGTGGCCATGAGCGCCGGCCTGTTCGGCTTCATGGACAGCCTCCAGTTGCGCTCCGGCGGCCCGACCGTCCACGCGCTGCTGCTGCTGATCGCCGTGCTGCTGGTGGGCTTCGCGGCCTGGCGCTTCAAGGGCGGCAAGATCCGCGCGGCCGTCGCCGCCGCGGTCGTCGCCGTGGCGCTGTTCGTCTGGTTCGCCCTGACGGACACCGTGCCGCTGGAGTTCGTGGACGCCACGCCGTACGTCGTCACGCTGCTGGTGCTGTCGCTGTTCTCGCAACGGCTGCGGATGCCCAAGGCGGACGGCAAGCCCTACCGAAAGGGTCAAGGAAAGTGACCTCTCCCGTCATCTGGGAGGAGCTGCGCGCGGAGGCCCGGGACGCCATGTCCCGGGCCTACGCCCCGTACTCCGGCTTCCCCGTCGGTGCCGCGGCCGTCGTCGACGACGGCCGCGTGGTCACCGGCTGCAACGTGGAGAACGCCGCCTACGGCGTCGCCCTGTGCGCCGAGTGCGGCCTGATCTCCGCCCTCGTCTCCTCCGGCGGCGGCAAGCTCACCGCCTTCACCTGCTGCGACCGCAACGGCGACGTCCTGATGCCGTGCGGCCGCTGCCGCCAGCTCCTCTGGGAGCACGGCGGCCCGGAGCTCGCCGTGGACACGGCCTCGGGGATCCGCCCGCTGGCCGAACTCCTGCCGGACGCGTTTGGGCCCGCCGACCTCGATCGATGAAGATGTCCTCAAGCGCCGGACGGGCCGACACGTCAGCCCGTCCGGGTCACTTTCCGGCCCCGGGAAGACCTGAGGACGCACGAACTTAAGGAAAATGTGCTGATGGACGCCATTTCCGTCATCCGCGCCAAGCGCGACCGCGGCCGTCTGACCGACGAGCAGATCGACTGGATGATCGACGCCTACACGCGGGGCGAGGTCGCCGACGAGCAGATGTCCGCGCTCGCCATGGCGATCCTGCTGAACGGCATGGACCGTGCGGAGATCGCCCGCTGGACGGCGGCGATGATCAAGTCCGGCGAGCGCATGGACTTCTCCTCGCTGCCCGTACCCACCGCTGACAAGCACTCCACCGGCGGCGTCGGCGACAAGATCACCCTGCCGCTGGCCCCGCTGGTCGCCGCCTGCGGCGCGGCCGTCCCGCAGCTCTCCGGCCGCGGCCTCGGCCACACCGGCGGCACCCTCGACAAGCTGGAGTCCATCCCCGGCTGGCGGGCGCTGCTCTCCAACGACGAGATGATGGACGTCCTGCGGAACGTCGGCTCCGTCATCTGCGCGGCGGGCGACGGTCTCGCCCCCGCCGACAAGAAGCTCTACGCGCTGCGCGACGTCACGGGCACCGTCGAGGCGATCCCGCTGATCGCCTCCTCGATCATGTCGAAGAAGATCGCCGAGGGTACGGGCTCGCTCGTCCTCGACGTCAAGGTCGGCTCCGGCGCCTTCATGAAGAACATCGAGGACGCGCGCGAGCTCGCCTCCACGATGGTCGGCCTCGGCACCGACCACGGCGTCAAGACCGTCGCCCTGCTCACCGACATGTCGACCCCGCTCGGCCTCACCGCGGGCAACGCCCTCGAGGTCCGCGAGTCCGTCGAGGTCCTCGCGGGCGGCGGCCCGGCCGACGTCGTCGAGCTCACCCTCGCCCTCGCCCGCGAGATGCTCGCCGCGGCCGGCCTGCCCGACGCGGACCCGGCCAAGGCGCTCGCCGACGGCTCCGCCATGGACCACTGGCGCCGCATGATCATCGCCCAGGGCGGCGACCCCGACGCGACCCTCCCGGTCGCCCGCGAGCAGCACGTCGTCACCGCGTCCGCGTCCGGCGTCCTCACCAAGCTCGACGCCTACGCCGTCGGCGTCTCCGCCTGGCGCCTCGGCGCGGGCCGCGCCCGCAAGGAGGACCCGGTGCAGGCCGGCGCCGGCATCGAGATGCACGCCAAGCCGGGCGACACGGTCACGGCGGGCCAGCCGCTGCTGACCCTGCACACGGACACCCCGGAGAAGTTCGACTACGCCCTCGCGGCCCTGGACGGCGGCGTCGGAATCGCCCCGGCCGGCACGGACTTCACGCCGAACCCGATCGTGCTGGACCGCATCGCCTGACCTGCGGACGCCTTGAACGGGTGAACGGGGCCGGTGGCTTGCCACCGGTCCCGTTGCCGTATCCGGCGGTTCACGCGGCCAGGGGTGCCGATCACCGTCCTGAGGGTGAGCGAAGCTCGCAGCGCCCCGGGTGCTTCGGTTCTCGTGCCAGACTCGGAGCATGAGCGAACAGGTACGTCTCACCGCCGCCGTCACGCATGAGGACGACTGGTACGTGGCCCGCTGCCTCGAAGTGGAAGTAGCCAGTCAGGGCCGTACGTTCGAGGAGTCACTGGACAACCTTCGCGAGGCCTTGGAACTGTACTTCGAGGACGAGCCTGTGCCTGCTGTGCACGACGTCATCACCGCTCCCGTTCAGGTGCGGGCCGCGTGAGCGCGGCAGCGTTTGAGTGCCCCTGTCCCGCCCCTTCGCCGTTTCCTGGGGCTGCGCCCCAGACCCCGCTTGTCGCGGCTCCGCCGCTCGTCCTCAAACGCCGGACGGGCTGGAATAGCCTGTCCGGCGTTTGAGGACAGCGCCCGAAGGGCGCTTCGGGGGTGCGGGGGCGCAGCCCCTACAAGAAACGGGAAAGGGCGGGCCCGGGGCACCCCACACGAAGGGGCCGCCCCCGCCAGGACAGGTGGCGGGAAAGCGGCCCCTTCGGGCTCGGGGAAGTCGGGGCTCAGGCCCGGGCCGACAGGCGCCGCGCGGCCACCCGCCGTTCCACGAGAGCCTTGCGCGTCGCGTACAGCGTGATCGCCCCCGCCACCACCATCGCCCCGAGACCGAGGACGATCACCCCGTCCCAGCCCCCGGCCCGGAACGCGAGGGCGCCGACCGCGCCGCCCACCGAGCTGCCCAGGTAGTAGGCCGTCTGGTAAAGCGCGGACGCCTGGGCGCGGCCCGTCGTCGCGGTGCGGCTGACGGAGGACGAGGCGACGGCGTGGCCGGCGAAGAAGCCGGCGGTGATCAGGACGAGGCCGAGGAGGACGGCCGTCAGGGAGGAGGCCAGAGTCAGCAGCAGCCCCAGGGACGTCGTGCCCATGGCCAGGTAGAGAGCGCCGCGCCGGCCCAGTCGGCCGACCAGTTTGCCGGCCGCGGCCGAGGAGGCCGTGCCGACGAGGTAGACGAGGAAGACCGAGCCGACGAGGCCCTGCGGCAGGGAGAACGGTGCTCCGGCCAGGCGGTAGCCGATGACGGTGTAGACCGCGCCGAAGACGGTCATGAAGAGGGCGCCGATCAGGTACAGCCGGACGAGCAGCGGGTCGGACAGATGGCGTCCGAGCGTACGGGCCAGGTCGCGCGGGGCGACCGAACCGGGGGAGAAGTGCCGGGCCTTGGGGATCAGCAGCCGGAACACCACCGCGCACACCACCGCCAGCACGCCGACCGAGGCCAGTCCCGCGCGCCAGCCCCCCGCCTGGGCCACCCAGCCGGCGAGGATGCGGCCGGACATGCCGCCGATCGAGTTGCCCGCGACGAACAGTCCGACCGCGCCGACCAGGGCTCGCGGACGGACCTCCTCCGCCAGGTAGGCCATCGCCGACGCCGGCACGCCCGCCAGCGCCGCGCCCTGCGCCACGCGCAGCCCGGTCAGCCAGCCGAGGTCCGGGGCGAACGGCACCAGCAGTCCGAGGAACGCCGCGACGCACAGGGCGGCCGTCATCATGGCCCGCCGGCCGAACCGCTCGGACAGGGCGCTGAGCGGGACGACGGCGAGGGCGAGGCCGGCCGTCGCGCCGGAGACCGTCCAACTGGCCTGGTCCGGGGTGACGCCGAGGCCGTCGGAGATCGCGGGCAGCAGGGCCTGGGTGGAGTAGAGGAGCGCGAACGTGGCGACGCCCGCCGCGAAGAGGGCGAAGCTCATCCGGCGGTAGCCGGGGTCGCCCGGCGCGGTCCGGGAGTCCTCGGAGGAGGCCGGGGAAGAAGCCGAGGAGGCCGAGGCGGAAGCCGAGGAGGAAGAGGCGGCGGGGGACGACGAGGGAGAGGCACCCGCGCGCATGATGACGGCGGATGCCCCGGTATCGGCAGGAGGCATGACCAAACCGTATGCACGCTGCATTTGATGCGTCCAATGCACGGAATGGCCATAATCCATCCTGTGATGCATGAACGCAGGTCAGGCCCGCCTCTGTCACCGGCGCGCAACAGAAAAGACATCCCTGTTACTGGCGCGTCCTTGACGGTCGTCACCCAGACGGCAGGCGGGGGGAGCGGATCGCCCGCGCCGAGCGCCGACGTCGAGGCGGACTCCTGGGCGGTGACGCTCACCCCGCGGCTCGCCCAGTTCGTCGCCGTGGCCCGGTACGAGCACGTCACCCGCGCCGCCCAGCGGCTCGGCATGCCGCAGTCGACGCTCAGCCGCTCCATGGCCCGGCTGGAACACGACCTCGGCGTCGCCCTGTTCGCCCGGCACGGCCGTACGGTCTCGCTGACCGCCGCGGGCCGCACCTTCCTCGCCACGGTCGAGCGGGCGCTCGGCGAGGTGGACCGCGCCGCCGAGACCGTCCGGGCGGACGCCGACCCCGCCGCCGGCAAGATCGCGTTCGGCTTCCTGCACACCATGGGCTCGGAGACCGTACCCGAGCTCATCCGCGCGTTCCGGGCCGACCACCCCCGCGTCCGCTTCCAACTCGTGCAGAACTACGGCGAGGCCATGATCGAGCGGCTCCGCGACGGCGACCTCGACCTCTGTCTCACCTCACCGGTCCCGGACGCGCCCGACCTGGTCGCCCGCCGCCTCGACGAGCAGAAACTGCGGCTCGTCGTCCCCGACGACCACCCGCTCGCCGTCCGGAAGCGGATCCGCCTCGCCGAGGCGTCCACGGAGCTGTTCGTCACCCTCGAACCGGGCTACGGGCTCCGCCGCATCACCGACGCCCTCTGCGCCGAGGCCGGTTTCACCCCGAAGATCGCCTTCGAGGGGGAGGACCCCGAGACCCTGCGCGGCCTGGTCGCCGCCGGGCTCGGCGTCGCCCTCCTCCCGCCGCCCGCCGTGCCGCGCCCCGGCGTCGTGGAGCTGACCGTCACCGCGCCGCGCGCCGTCCGCGAGATCGGCGTGGCCTGGCTGGACGGCCACCCCGACACCCCGCCCGTGGCGGCGTTCAAACGCTTCCTGCTCTCCCGGCGCGGGCAGTTGCTCCTGCACCGCTGAACCCCGAGGCGCTCAGTACCCCAGCGTCTCGCCGAATCCGCAGGCCAGCGGCATCCGCAGGCCCAGCGGGGGCGGCGCCGCCAGGGCGTCGGCCAGCGGCCGGGCGCAGGGGTGGCCGAAGAGGGTGCCGCGCACGAAGTCGGCGGTGAGCGCCAGCACTTCGGGGCGGTGCTGCCGCAACCCGTGCCCGTCCGAGTGCACTTCGAACCGGCACACCTCTCGGTTGATCTTCTTGGCCCGCTCGGCGAACCGGTAGGACAGGTCCGGGTCGGTGCGCTCGTCGTTGGTCCCGTGCACCAGCAGCACCCGGCGCCCGGCCAACTGCCGTACCGGATCGGGGTCGAGGACGGCCTCCGGGTCGGGCAGCCAGAGGGCGATCGCCACCGCGCAGGTCACGGCCGGGTGGCCCGCCGCCAGCAGCGCCGCCCGGGCCCCCAGGTCCGTGCCGACCAGGCAGACCGGTACGTCGCCGTAGCGCCGCACCACCTCGTCCGCCGCCCACAGCGCGTCCCGCACCGGGTGCGCCGCCGCGCCGTTCCAGCCCCGGTGGCGGTAGCGGACGACGTGGGTGGCCAGGCCGTCGGCGCCGCCCGCGCGGGTGAGGCGGCGGGCCAGCCTGCCCTGGGCGGCGGGGATCCGGGACGGCGGGCGCCGCCGCCCCATGGCCGGCCCGCCGGGCAGCAGCAGCGCCACCCCGTTGACGGCCTCCCCGCCCCGGCCCGCCCCGAACGGCCTGCTCAGCGCGGGTTCGGCCGGCTTCAGGCGCCGTGGGCCGGGCTTCCACCTCGACAGCCCCGCAGGACCGTGCAGCCCCTCCGGCCCCGTTGATCCCTCTGGTTCTTCTGATCCCTGTGGTGACCCTTCCGGCCCCAGCGGACCGGGTTGCGGCAGCGCTTGCTGAACCATGGCAGACAACGATGGCAGAACGGCGCGAGGTGTCCACCCCGCCGACGGGTCACCGTTCCGTATCGTTCGGGTGCATCTACGCGCGTAGGGGCTAGAGTGCCGAAATGACGAGCGACACCACCACCCTCCCGACCCCCGAACAGATCCGCCGTGCCCCCAAGGTGCTCCTCCACGACCACCTGGACGGCGGCCTGCGCCCCGCCACGGTCGTCGACCTGGCCCGGGAATCCGGCTACGACCGCCTCCCCGAGACCGACCCCGAGAAGCTGGGCGTCTGGTTCCGCGAGGCCGCCGACTCCGGGTCGCTGGAGCGCTACCTGGAGACCTTCGCCCACACCTGCGCCGTCATGCAGACCCGCGAGGCCCTGGTCCGGGTGGCCGCCGAGTGCGCCGAGGACCTCGCCGCCGACGGCGTCGTCTACGCCGAGATCCGCTACGCCCCCGAGCAGCACCTGGAGGCCGGACTCACCCTCGAAGAGGTCGTCGAGGCCGTCAACGAGGGCTTCCGCGAGGGCGAGCGGCGTGCCAAGGAGGCCGGGCACCGCATCCGCGTCGGCGCCCTGCTGACCGCCATGCGGCACGCCGCCCGCGCCCTGGAGATCGCCGAACTCGCCAACCGCTACCGTGACTCCGGCGTCGTCGGCTTCGACATCGCGGGCGCCGAGGCGGGCTTCCCTCCCACCCGGCACCTCGACGCCTTCGAGTACCTCAAGCGCGAGAACAACCACTTCACCATCCACGCCGGTGAGGCGTTCGGTCTCCCGTCGATCTGGCAGGCCCTGCAGTGGTGCGGCGCCGACCGGCTCGGCCACGGTGTGCGGATCATCGACGACATCGAGGTCGCCGAGGACGGCACGGTCAAGCTCGGCCGCCTCGCCTCGTACGTCCGGGACAAGCGCATTCCCCTGGAGATGTGCCCCACCTCCAATCTCCAGACGGCGGCGGCCACCTCGTACGAGGAGCACCCGATCGGCCTGCTCCGCAAGCTGCATTTCCGGGCGACGGTGAACACCGACAATCGTCTGATGAGCGGAACGAGCATGAGCCGCGAATTCGAGCACCTGGTCAAGGCCTTCGGCTACACGCTCGACGACATGCAGTGGTTCACCGTCAATGCGATGAAGTCCGCCTTCATTCCCTTCGACGAGCGGCTCGCCATGATCAATGACGTGATCAAGCCCGGATACGCCGAGCTCAAGTCGGAGTGGCTGTTCCGTTAGGAGCGGCGGAAAGCGTCGGTGCCGCGCGTCCGCAGGCAATACGACTGACGGTCAATCGTCCCTGAATACGACTGATACGGCCGGGAATTCAAACGTCCCGGCCGTGTCATTCGGGGCGGGCCGGTCGTTCTCGTGACAGGTTGCAAAGCCTCCGGGACATCACCCTCCCCCGTCACGAGGACAGATTTCACATGAAGCAGGGAACCATCAAGACCATCGGTGCCGCCGCCCTCGGCGCTGCCATCGCCGTCACCGCGGCGGGCACCGCGTCGGCCGCGGCTCCCACGGGCCCCCTGGAGAGGGTCACCAACCTGGCCGCCGGCACCAGCAGGCAGCTCCCCATCGAGGATCTCGCGCCGATGCTCCCGGGCGGACCGGTGATCAGCGCCGCCAACCGGGCGCTGGGCTCCTCCGCGCTGCAGGCCACCGCCTCGGCCGTGGACCGCGCGGTGTTCCCGAAGCCGCCGCACAAGAGCCCGGCCGCGGAGAGCGCCCCCGGTGACAACAAGGGCAACGGGGGTCTCCTGGGCCTCGTCCCGGACGGCGCCCTGCCCAAGGGCCTCTCGACCTCCAACCTGACCGGGCACTGAGCTCCGCACCCGGCAGGCACCACGGTTCCGCACACCGGCCGCGCCCCCGCTCGGGGCGCGGCCGGTGGCGTGTGCGCGGCGGCTCGCCGACGGTGCCGGCGGACGGCCGTCACCAGGACTCGGCCGGGCGGCGACCGCCTTCCGAGGGGAGCAGCAGCCACAGGGCCAGGTAGACCAGGAACTGGGGGCCGGGCAGCAGACACGACACCAGGAAGATCACACGCATCGTGGTGCGGCTGGTGCCGAAGCGGCGGGCGAGCCCCGCGCAGACACCGGCGATCATCCGGTGGTCGCGGGGGCGGACCAGGGCGGCGGACATGACGGGATCTCCTCGCGTCGGAGCGGACGGCCCGGGCGGCGGGCCCGGGACCGGGAGCGGTCTCCCGATGCCTCCACGCTAGGACCGGACGCCCGGCAGGGCGTCACTCCAGGGGGCGACTCCGACCCTGGGGATCGTCGGGGTCGAACCCTGAGACGTCCCCTCCTCACGGAGGAACGCCCCCTCCTCACGGAGGAGGGGCAGCGGAGGGCGGGCGGCGCTCCGGCCGGTGGCGCCTCGCCCGGCGGCGGCCCGCCCGTCCCGCCCGTCCCGCCGGCGCAGCCGGGCCCGCGCCGCGGGCACCACGGCGAGGTGCGTCACCGTCACCCCGGTGACGTGGAGCAGCAGCGCGTCCAGGTCCAGCACCTGCCCCACCACACCGCCGCGGACCACCTGGAGGACCAGGGAGAGCATCGCGGAGGTGAAGACCGTACGGGCCAGCGACCCCAGCGACGACGCGTCGAGCCGGCCGCCCGCCCAGGGCAGCAGGACGCCCAGCGGCGCGAACGGCAGCAGCCCCTTGACGATGGCCCGGGTGGCGTCCCAGGGCCCGAGCGCCAGGTCGGCCCGGAGCGTGGCGAACGGCTCCAGATGCGCGGCGGAGACCCAGGGAGCGGTCAACGGCCGCATGGCCAGCCAGCCCACCACGACCAGGTGGGCGGCGAGGAGGACGCAGCCCGCGAGGCGGTAGCGGTGTCGGAGGGCGGCCGTACCGCCGTAACCATGACGCTGCACGCCCCACAGGACGCGGTGCGCGGGGCGCGCGGTTCCGGCCGCCGGACGCGCGGTCCCGGCGCGGGCTCGCGGGCCGGAGCGTCAGCCGCCCTGCAGGTTCTCCGGGTGGGCCCGGACGTCGTCCGTGCACACATAGCTCCGGGGCGCCTCCCCGCCGGGCCCGCCGAGCAGCACCGAGTGCCGGTTCCCGGCCGCCGCGGTGCCGGTGAACGTGCAGACGATCTGGGCCAGACCGAGCTGCGGGAGCTCGTCCGGCGGGGTGCTCAGCCGGAGCGTGCCGGCCGGATCGTCCCGGCGCGGGCCGCTGACGGTGAGCCGCTGCGGCACGTCCGTGGACAGCCCCGTGGCCTCCTCGGCGGAGGAGGGCTGCCGGCGGAGCTCGTCCAGCAGCGCCCGGGCCATGTCGACGGGGCGTTCCGCCCCGGGGCCGGTGTGCTGCCGGGTCACGGGAGCGAGCTGGGAGGCGCACACCAACTGCACGGTGAGCACCGGGCCGCTGGGCGAGGGCGCGGCCGGCCCCGGCCGGGTGAGGCAGGACGCCCGGGAGGGCGCGCTACCCGCGTCGACGGGGACGGCGGTGCCGCGGATGCCACAGCCGGTGGCGAGGGCGCACAGTACGGCGGTGAGCGCGGCCGTCCGCGCCGTGCGCCTCACTTCGTGCCCCCTTGAGCCGGACCGCGGCCGGACGTGCCGCCGTTCCGGGCGTTCTTCGCGTCCTTCGCGCCCTTTCCGCCCTTCAGGGGGGTGGAATCCTTCGCGCCTTCCGGCTCACTCGCCCCTCCGGCCTCTCCGGCCCCTCCCTCAACGTCCTCGTCGCCCGACGCGGACACGTCCCGCGGCAGCGTCAACGTGAACACCGCGCCGCCCTCGGGCGAATTGGCGGCCGTGATCTCGCCGCCGTGGATGTGGGCGTTCTCCAGTGCGATGGACAGGCCCAGACCGCTGCCCTCGGAGCGCGGCCGTGAGGCGCTGGCCTTGTAGAAGCGGTCGAACACGTGCGGCAGCACGTCCTCGGGGATGCCGGGTCCGTGGTCGCGGACCTCGATGATCAGTTGGTGGTCCACCGGGCGCACCCGCACCCGCACCGGCGAGCCGCCGTGCTTGAGCGCGTTGCCGATCAGGTTCGCCAGGATGACGTCCAGGCGGCGCGGGTCGAGGCGCGCCATGATGCCGCGCTCCGCGTCCAGCTCGACGGCGTCCAGCCAGGCGCGGGCGTCGATGCAGGCGGTCACCTGGTCGGCGACGTCCACGTCGTCCAGGACGAGCCGGGCCGTGCCCGCGTCGAAGCGGGTGACCTCCATCAGGTTCTCCACCAGGTCGTTCAGCCGCCGGGTCTCGCTCACCACGAGCTGCACCGCGGGTGCGATCATCGGGTCGAGGGAGTCCGCCTCGTCCTCCAGTACCTCCGTCACCGCCGTGATGGCGGTCAGCGGGGTGCGCAGCTCGTGCGACATGTCGGCGACGAACCGTCGGCTCGCCGCCTCGCGGGCGCTGAGCTCCTCGACCCGCTGCTCCAGCGACGCGGCGGCCCGGTTGAAGGTGCGCGACAGCTCGGCCAGTTCGTCGGTGCCCGAGACCTGGAGACGGGTGTCCAGCTTGCCCTCGCCCAGCCGGCTCGCCGCCTCGCCGAGCCGCTGCACCGGGCGCAGCACCGTCGAGGCCGCCGCCTGCGCGAGCAGGGCGGAGCCGATCAGGGCCAGGCCGGTGGCGATCCCCAGCGACCAGGCGAGCGAGTTGAGGTCCGCGCGCTCGTTCTCCAGCGACTTCAGCAGGTAACCGGTGGGGCCGCCGCCGATCACCTTGGCGCCGCCGACCAGGTACGGCTTGCCGTCGAGGGTGATCCGCTGCCAGTACAGGTGGTACGGGTACGGGTTGGACTCGTCGACCCTGCGCTCCCGGTTCACCGCGGTGACCAGCGTCTTGGGCACCGTCTCCAGGGTGAACAGGTCGTGGTCGGAGGGCGCCGCGCAGGTGCCGCCGCCCTTGACCTTCCCGATCAGCAGGACGGCGTACTTCTGCGAGGTACCGGACATCCGGTCGGCGGCGTCCTGGAGTTCGGGGCAGGTCGGCGTCACCGGGAGCGAGCCGGTGTTGTCCTGGAGCGACTTGCGGAAGTCGTCCAGCGCCGCGTTCTGGGTGCGGGTGAGGACCGCGTCGCGGTTCAGCCAGTAGGCGATCGCCGACGCGGACACCGCCGCCGCCAGTGCCACCAGGGCGAAGACCAGCATCAGCCGCAGCCGCAGGCTGATCCACCGCATGCTGATCTTCATCAGGCTCCCGGTGGCCCGGCTCCGGCCGGTCTCTTCCGTCACTGGGCTCTCTCTGTGGGTGTCTGTGGGGGGCCGGGGGCCCGGCGTGCCGGGGCCCGCCGGGTCACTGCGGTGAGTCAAGGCGGTAGCCGACCCCGCGGACCGTACGGATGAGGGTGGGGGAGGACGGCACGTCCTCGACCTTGGCGCGCAGCCGCTGCACACAGGCGTCCACCAGCCGCGAGTCGCCGAGGTAGTCGTGCTCCCAGACCAGCCGCAGCAACTGCTGGCGGGACAGGGCCTGGCCCGGGCGGCGGCTGAGCTCCAGCAGCAGCCGCAGCTCGGTGGGGGTGAGCTGGAGGTCCTCCCCGTTCTTGGTGACCGTCATCGCCGAGCGGTCGATCACCAGCGAGCCGAACGTGGCCGAGTCGTTCGACTCCCGCTCGCCCCGGCGCAGTACGGCGCGGATCCGGGCGTCCAGCACCCGGCCCTGCACCGGTTTGACCACGTAGTCGTCCGCGCCCGACTCCAGGCCGACGACCACGTCGATGTCGTCGTTCCGGGCCGTGAGCAGGATGATCGGGAGCTGATCGGTGCGGCGGATGCGGCGGCAGACCTCGAAGCCGTCGATACCGGGCAGCATCACGTCCAGCACGATCAGGTCCGGTCGTTGCTCGCGCAGCATCTTCAGCCCGTCCTCGCCGGACGCCGCCGTCACCACACGGTGACCCTGGCGGGACAGGGAGAACTCAAGGGCCGTACGGATGGCGTCGTCGTCCTCGATCAGCAACAGGAAAGGCACGGTGGTCATTCTGGCCTACCGCAGGGCGGTAGTTCGACTTCCGCTCCCGCGGCCCGCCGCCGCCCCCGGCCCGCGGCCCGTCACGGCCCGTCGTGAACGCCCCGCCCGCTGTTGCACGGCTGTGACAGTCGGCGGACAACGCCATGAAACTGGCCCACCAAGCTGGTGGTCACCGGGCGAGAAGCAGTCCGGAACCACACCGGACCAAGCTGGCTCCACCGACGGGGGGCGCGACATGAACACACTGCACAGCACCACCACCAGCGCAGTTCGCACGCGCCTTCACGACACCGGGCGGAGCTCCGAGAAGTCCGGTGCCGCGGGGGTACGGGGGTGTGCCCGCGGCACCGGACGCCGTACTCCGGGCGTGTACCTGACGGCCATCGACGCCGCCGTGTACGGCGAGCCGGCCGCGCCGCGCGACGCCGGGCGCGCCCCGGAGGCGACGGAGACGTTCGTCCCGGACGCGTCCCGGGCGAAGGCGGCCCGGGCGGAGGCGGAGTTCACCGCCTACGTCCAGGAGCGCCGGGCCTCCCTCTACGCGACCGCCTACCACCTCACCGGCGACCGCTACGAGGCCGAGGACCTGCTGCAGAGCGCGCTGTTCTCCACCTACCGCGCCTGGGACCGGATCACGGACAAGGCGGCGGTCGGCGGCTACCTGCGCCGCACCATGACCAACCTGCACATCAGCGCCTGGCGTCGGCGCAAGCTCAACGAGTACCCGACCGAGGAGCTGCCGGAGACGGCCGGCGACCAGGACGCGATGCGCGGCACCGAGCTGCGCGCGGTCCTCTGGCAGGCGCTCGCCCGGCTGCCCGAGCTCCAGCGCACGATGCTGGTCCTCCGCTACTACGAGGGCCGTACGGACCCGGAGATCGCGGAGATCCTGGACATCAGCGTCGGCACGGTCAAGAGCAGCATCTGGCGCTCGCTGCGCCGGCTGCGCGAAGACGAGGCCATCGGCTCCGGCCGTGGCGTCGAGGAGTCGTTCGGCGAGCTGGTGGCCTGACGGCTCGGGGGGACGGGGGAACAACGGGGGAATCGAGGGGGGAGAAAGAGGGGGGAACCACGGGGGAAAGGGAGCGGGCGGACGGCCGGGGGGTCTGTCCGCCCGCTTCCGCGTTCCACGCCGTTCCGTCGTGCGGCGACGGCCCTGGGGGGGGGGTCGGCCCCGGCCCGTCTCGGTCCACCGGTCGGCGCCGGCGCCGACCGGTGGACCGGTCCGCACCGGTCCGCACCGGTCCGCACCGGTCCGCACCGGTCCGCACCGGTCCGTATCGGCCGCTCTCGATTACCCGCAGCCGGGCTCGGTCTCCCGCGGCCCGTATCGGCCGGTCTCGGCCGGGCTCGGTCTCCCGCGGCCCGTACCGGCCGGTCTCGCTCTCCTCGGCCGGCCTCGGCCCGTCTACGCCGGCCCCGGCCCGTCCCGGTCTCTCCCGGTCCGCCCCTCCCGGCCCGTCTCAGACCTTCGCGCCCGGCCGCTCGGACCGTTCCGGCGCGCCGACCTTCTCGCAGTGCCCCGCCGCCGCGGCGGCGATCCGGCCCATCGCCGCGTCCCGGCCGCAGGCGAACGCGCCGAGCGCGGTCTGCCGGGCCACGATCCCCCGCTCGTCGCGCATCAGCCGCAGCCCCCGGCGGATCAGGTAGAGGACCGGCTTGCGGGCCTCGCGCAGGTCGCGCACCAGCCGTCGGCGGAAGGTCGTCGAGGGGCGGCCGCGCAGGCACAGCGCGTCGGCGAGTACGCCCAGGTCGCGGCAGCGGTCGATGATGTCCGCTGCGAAGATCCCCTCCGCGACGAAGAGGGGGGTGCGGCCGATGTCCAGCGTGCTCTCGCCGGTCCGCGCGCTGGTGGAGATGTCGTACAGCGGCACGTTGGTGCGCCGGGTGCGGCAGAGCGCGTCGATCGCGGCGACCGCCGCGTCCGCGTCCCACGACAGGGGGGAGTCCCAGTCGGTGCCCGTGCCGTCCGGCAGTCGGGGGAGCGTGGGGTCCGTGCCCTCCTTGTAGAAGTCGTCGAGGTTGAGCACCGGCAGGCCGGTGCCGGCGGCGAGGGACGACTTGCCGGAGCCGGACGGTCCGGTCAGCAGGATCACGCGGGCGCACGGCGTCTGGGGCGGGAGGGCAGTCACGGGAGACCAGTGTGACGCATTGGGCCGGACGGGGGATCCCCCTGGGTCGCCGGATGCGCCCAGCGTGATCGTTAAACTACGCTGCGTGGCTGAACGGTTCCGGTCCCCGGCACGGCAGGTGGTCATGGCCTCGCACGCACGTCACGCGTTCCGCCCCTCCTCACGTCTCACCCGTCCCCTGGTCCGGACGGGGCTGACCCTCACCGCGGGGGCCGCCATCGCCGTCACCGGAGCGGCCGAGGCGACCGCCAAGCCGGCCGGCCGGCACCACACCGCCCAGGCGCAGCTCGGTCAGATCGACCTTGCCGCCGCGGGAGAAGGAGTGCGGATCGGCCTCCAGAAGTCGGTGGAACCGCTGATTCCGGTGCTGCGGATGCTGCCCGTCAACCCGCTCGCGCGGACCGGCTCCGACCCGCTGGACAACGCGGTCGGCACCCAGGTCGGGGACTTCAAGCCGATCAGCACACGGGCGGTGACGGGCTCCCTGTCGGACGGCGGCAAGCTGCAGGACGTCCCGGGGCTGAACCTGCTGCCGCGCTGAGACGCCGGGCAACGCGAGAGGGCGGGACCGTACGGGTCCCGCCCTCTCGGCGTGTCGCTCGGCGGCTGCGCGGTGTCGCCCGGCGGCTTTGTGCCGCCCGGTACCCCCGGCATGCCGCCCGGTACCCCGGCGTGCCGCTCAGTAAGAGGAGCCGCCCGCGCCCAGCGACCCCGTCGGGTGCCAGACGGTCTTGGTCTCCAGGAACGCCATCAGACGTCCGGTGCCCGGCGCCGCCGCCCAGTCCACAGGCTGTGGACGGAGAACGCGCTTCAGGTTGTCCGCCGCGGCGACCTCGAGCTCGGTGGCGAGCTCGGCGCCCGCTCCGGCCAGGTCGATCGCGTTGACGTCCTGGTGCGCGGCCAGCGACGGCATGATCTCCGCCGCCCGGCCGGACAGGATGTTGACGACGCCGCCCGGCACGTCGGACGTGACCAGTACCTCGCCGAGGGAGAGCGCCGGCAGCGGCGCCTTCTCGGACGCGACCACGACGACGGTGTTGCCGGCCGCGATCACCGGGGCGATCACCGACACCAGGCCCAGGAACGACGACTCCTGCGGCGCGACCACGGCCACGACGCCCGTCGGCTCGGGGGACGAGACGTTGAAGAACGGCCCGGCCACCGGGTTGGTGCCGCCCGCGATCTGGGCGATCTTGTCCGTCCAGCCGGCGTACCAGACCCAGCGGTCGATCGCGGCGTCCACCTGCGCGGCGGCCTTGGCCTTGGACAGGCCCTCCGCGTCGGCGACCTCGGCGACGAACTGCTCCCGGCGGCCCTCCAGCATCTCGGCGACGCGGTAAAGGATCTGACCGCGGTTGTACGCGGTCGCGCCGGACCAGCCGGAGAACGCCTTGCGCGCGGCCACGACGGCGTCACGGCCGTCCTTACGGGAGGACAGGGGCGCGTTGGCGAGCCAGTTGCCCTTTGCGTCGGTCACCTCGTACACCCGCCCGCTCTCGGACCGGGGGAACTTGCCCCCGACGAACAGCTTGTAGGTCTTGAAGACGCTCAGTCGCGCATCAGACATCGAGGTACGCCTCCAGACCGTGACGGCCGCCTTCGCGACCGAAGCCCGACTCCTTGTAGCCGCCGAAGGGCGAGGTCGGGTCGAACTTGTTGAACGTGTTGGCCCAGACGACGCCGGCCCGCAGCTTGCTCGCGACGGCGAGCATGCGCGACCCCTTCTCCGTCCAGATGCCGGCCGACAGCCCGTACTGCGAGTTGTTGGCCTTGGCGACGGCCTCCGCCGGGGTGCGGAAGGTCAGCACGGACAGCACCGGGCCGAAGATCTCCTCGCGGGCGATCCGGTGGGCCTGGGTGACGTTGGTGAACACCGTCGGCGCGAACCAGTAGCCGGACGACGGCAGTTCGCAGGACGGGGCCCAGCGCTCGGCACCTTCCGCGACACCGCTGTCGGCGAGCTCGGTGATCCGGGCCAACTGCTCGGCGGAGTTGATCGCGCCGACGTCGGTGTTCTTGTCCAGCGGGTCGCCGACGCGCAGCGTGGCCATCCGGCGCTTCAGGGCGTCCAGCAGCTCGTCCTGGATCGACTCCTGCACCAGCAGGCGCGAACCGGCGCAGCAGACCTGCCCCTGGTTGAAGAAGATGCCGTTGACGATGCCCTCGACGGCCTGGTCGACCGGGGCGTCGTCGAAGACGATGTTGGCGCCCTTGCCGCCCAGCTCCAGGGTGAGCTTCTTGTCCGTGCCGGCGACGGTCCGGGCGATGGCCTTGCCGACGGCGGTGGAGCCGGTGAAGGCGACCTTGTCGATGCCGTCGTGACCGACCAGCGCGGCACCGGTCGTGCCGTCACCGGTCAGGATGTTGACGACGCCCTTGGGCAGCCCGGCCTGGCGGCAGATGTCCGCGAAGAACAGGGCGGACAGTGGCGTGGTCTCGGCCGGCTTGAGGACGACCGTGTTGCCCGCGGCCAGCGCCGGGGCGATCTTCCACGCGAGCATCAGCAGCGGGAAGTTCCACGGGATGACCTGGCCCGCGACGCCCAGCGGGCGCGGGTTCGCCCCGAAGCCGGCGTGCTCCAGCTTGTCGGCCCAGCCCGCGTAGTAGAAGAAGTGCGCGGCGACCAGCGGGAGGTCCGCGTCGCGGGTCTCCTTGATCGGCTTGCCGTTGTCCAGCGTCTCCAGGACGGCGAGCTCGCGGGAGCGCTCCTGGATGATGCGGGCGATGCGGAAGAGGTACTTGGCGCGCTCGGAGCCGGGCAGCGCCGACCACTTCTCGAACGCCTTGCGGGCGGCCTTGACGGCCGCGTCCACGTCGGCCTCGGTGGCCTGCGCGACCTCGGAGAGGACCTCCTCGGTCGACGGCGAGACGGTCTTGAAGACCTTGCCGTCGGACGCCTCGCGGAACTCGCCGTCGATGAACAGCCCGTAGGAGGGGGCGATGTCGACGACCGCGCGCGACTCGGGCGCCGGTGCGTAATCGAAAGCCATGGTCAGTCCACCGTCACGTAGTCGGGACCGGAGTAGCGCCCGGTGCTGAGCTTCTGCCGCTGCATCAGCAGGTCGTTGAGCAGGCTGGAGGCACCGAAACGGAACCACTCGTTCGTCAGCCACTCCTCGCCGACGGTCTCGTTCACCAGCACCAGGAACTTGAGCGCGTCCTTGGTGGTGCGGATGCCGCCGGCGGGCTTCACGCCGACCTGGACGCCGGTCAGCGCGTGGAAGTCGCGGACGGCCTCCAGCATCAGCAGCGTGTTGGCGGGCGTGGCGTTGACGGCGACCTTGCCGGTCGAGGTCTTGATGAAGTCGGCGCCGGCCAGCATGCCGAGCCAGGACGCGCGGCGGATGTTGTCGTACGTCGACAGCTCGCCGGTCTCGAAGATGACCTTCAGGCGGGCGGCCGTGCCGTCCTCGCGGCGGCAGGCCTCCTTGACGGCCTTGATCTCCTCGAAGACCTTCAGATAGCGCCCGGCCAGGAACGCGCCGCGGTCGATCACCATGTCGACCTCGTGCGCGCCGGCGGCGACGGCGTCCTTGGTGTCCGCCAGCTTCACCGGCAGGGCCGCCCGGCCCGCGGGGAAGGCGGTGGCGACCGACGCGACCTTCACGTCCGAGCCGCGCACGGCCTCGGCCGCGGTGGCCACCATGTCGGGGTAGACGCAGACGGCGGCGGTGCGCGGCGTGCCGCGGTCCGTCGGGTCCGGGTTGAGGGCCTTGGCGCACAGCGCCCGGACCTTGCCCGGGGTGTCCGCGCCCTCGAGGGTCGTCAGGTCGATCATCGAGATCGCCAGGTCGATGGCGTACGCCTTCGCCGTCGTCTTGATCGAGCGGGTGCCGAGCGCGGCGGCGCGGCCCTCCAGCCCGACCGGGTCGACGCCCGGGAGGCCGTGCAGGAAGCGGCGCAGCGCACCGTCGGAGGCGGTCACATCCGCCATCGACGCCAGTCGCTCCGCGGCTTCTTTGCCGTGGGAAGGAACAGTGGGCATGGTCACCTGATGAGCATATCTACGCGCGTAGCGCGTGTCACCCCCCTGGGGCGCGGAAGCGGCTCTTCCGCTGATTTCTCCGAGCGGGGGCATGACTCCGCCTTCCCGGGTAAGCGGAAGTGATTCATCCGCTCGCTGTCGAAAGCCCGTGACATTCGACGGACCGCGCGATGACACACGATCCGTAGATTTTTGCCCAGCAGCACCGCCCGACTCACCGGCCCCACACCTTGAGGAAAGCGGCATGCGGATCGTCTACCCGTCCGGCGCTCGTCACCAGGAGCCACGCATGTCCCGTCGCCGTAACACCCTGCGCATCGCCCTCGCCTCCGCCGCCGTCGCGGGGGCCGTGCTCGCCCCGGTCTCCACCGCCTTCGCCGCGCCCCACACCCCTGTCGCCGCCGCGGCGAAGTCCTCCCCGGTGCGGACCGTCAAGCTGCCCGACGGCAGCGTCGCCAAGATCTACAAGGACGCCAAGACCCGCCAGTACCGGGCCGAGCTCTTCACCTCGAACGGCGCCCGGCTCGGGGTGCTGGACGCCAAGCACCCGCAGAAGCTGATCGGCGAGGGCGGCGTCTACCTCGTCAAGCTGGACGCCCGTACCGGCAAGGTGACCGCGAACGCGCCCCTCCCGTCCGGCAAGTGCGTGGCGAAGAAGGAGCAGAGCATCGGCGCGGGCGCGATGGCCGGCCTGTACAACACGCCGCGCGGCCCGGAGGCCTGGCTCCACGTCGCGGGCGACGACGGCCGTCCCGTGTACTTCGCCCACCTGGACCGCAAGCACCCCTCCCTCCCCAAGAGCGCGGGCATCATCGCCAAGATCACCAACGTCGGCAGTGCCCAGCCGAAGTTCGTGTTCCAGACGCAGGGCGGCGCCGGCAGCCACCCGGCCACCGCGCTGTTCCCGAAGCTGCCCAAGGGCTGCGTCGTGGTGAACCACGTCAAGTAGAGGGCAAGAGCGAGTAACACCCCGCGTCACCCCGGCACCGGGGCGGGCCGTCGTCACCAGCGGCCCGCTCCGGTGCCCGGCGTTTCCCTACGCCCTGGGCCCCTACGCCCTGGGCCCCTACGCCCCGGGCCCCCGCACCCCGGGCCCCCACACCCCCGCCCCAGGCCGTACGTTCCCGCTGGTACGGGCGGTACGGGCGTTGCCGTACTGCAACGTCCGGGAGGCCCGCGGTCCGGCAGAATCGGCCCATGACGAGTTCACCAGAAGCGCCGGAGTTCGCCGAGCGCCGCTACCGCTCGGCCGCCGGCATCGCGAGCGGTGTCCTGCTGCTGGCGCTGGCCGCGTGGCTGGGCGGCGACGCGATCGTGCGGGGCACCGGGCGGACGCCCTGGCTGGCGCTGGCGGGACTGCTGTTCCTGGTGCCGCTGGTGATCGCGTTCACCGTGCGTCCCGCGGTCTGGGCCTCCGAAGACCGCCTTCTGGTGCGGAACCCCTTCCGGACGATCACCCTCCCGTGGGCGCGCGTCGCCGCCGTCCGCGCCGGATACTCCAGCGAGGTGCTGACGGAGACCGCGAAGTACCAGCTCTGGGCCATCCCAGTCTCCCTTCGCCAGCGCAAGCGGGCCGCCGGACGACAGCAGCGCGCCGCGGCGGAGGGCCTCAGCGACCGGGCGACCGTCAGCGCCGCCGACGCACCGGGCCGCACCCCCTCCGACCAGGCCATCGAGGACCTGCGCGAACTCGCCGAGCGCTGCGCCCGGCAGGAGGGCGCGCAGGGGGAGACGTCGGTCCGCTGGGCGTACGAGCTGATCGTGCCGTCGCTGGTCGGCCTGGTGTTGTGCGTGGTGCTGTACGTGACGATCTGACGGCGGGTCGCCGCCGGGCCGTACCACCGGTGGGTGATCGCCGCCGGCCGGGGAACGGGCGGCGAGACCCGCGTCATGCGCGACGGGGCCGGAGCCGGCCCGTACGGCTTTGCCGCCGGTCGCCCCGCCGAGTGCGCGATGGCGAACGCCCGATCGGCACTGCCCGCCGGAACCCGGGCGGGCGGCCTGAACAGTCGGCGACGGCGTCCGGGGCGGCACACGGCCGTCGAACGCGGACGGGGAGCAGGCGGCCGGCGACTTCGTGCGTCACCCCACCGCCTGGACCGCAAGCACCCCTCCCTCCCCTAGAGTGCGGGCATCATCGCCAAGATGACCAACGTCGGCAGTGCCCAGCCGAAGTTCGTGTTCGGACGCAGGGCGGCGCCGGCAGCCACCCGGCCACCGCGCTGTTCCCGAAGCTGCCCAAGGGCTGCGTCGTGGTGAACCACGTCAAGTGGAGGGCAAGAGCGAGTGACACCCGAGGACGACGGTCTCTTCCGGGCCTTCTTCCCGCTCCCGCCCGGCACGGCAGTCGCGGCAGAGCAGACCCGGGCGAGCCGCGCGGAAGGCGCGTTCGCAGCCGTCGCAGGTCTGGAGGGGGAGGGGCTTCGCCGTGGCCGCCTCAGGCGGTCGCGGTTCGTGGAGGGGCCCCTCGGGCAGCGCGGGCGGCAGCCCTCGGACGAGTCGGTGCCGCAACAGCCCTGCGGGCCGGGCGATCCGGCCGACGGGCAGGCCGGCGGTCAGGGCCCGGACGACGTGGACGGTTCCGACCCCACGATCCAGCCAGGCCCGCACGGCGGGGACGAGTTCCCGCACGTCGTCGACGGAGAGCAGCAGGCGGGGGTCGTGGCGGCGGAGGGAGGCGAGGAGGTCGGCGGCGGGCCGGTCGGGGGGCGCGACGGCGGTACCGTCGGGGACGTCGAGACCGTCGGGTTCGTCCGGCCCCTCTGGCCCGTCCGGCCCGTCGCCGGATCGTGCGTCCGGCTCGCCGCCGTGCGGTTCGGCGAACGCCGACTCGGTGCGGCCGGCGGAAACGGGGACCGGTGCCGCGCCTGTCCGTCGAGCCGGGGCCGAAACGAGGACCCGGCTTCCGGCGGGCACCGGCTGCACGGCCGACGCCGTTGTCGCCACCACGGCCGTTCGCGGCAAGGGAGCCGACGCGGACCGCGGATCACGGCCGGCGGAGGGCGGAACCAGCCCCGCGACGATGCCCGAAGCGAGGGCCGCGAGCGGCCCGGGGATCGTCTCCGTCACCGAATCAAGAGGAATCTTCGACTCCGTCCGCGGAGCGGACCGGGCAGGCGCCTGAGCAGCGAGAACGGACACCCGGCGGCCTCCGCCGACCGGCCCGGCACCGCCGGGTCGCACCACATCCCCTGATCTCGCCCCCGACCTCGGCCCCGACCCCAGCTCCGACGCGACGGGGACGACGGCCCGCGCCCCTGCCACCCCCACTTCGCCGGACCGCCGCGGTCCCCGCGCGCACTCCCGCGCTGCCGCCGCCCGCGGATGCTCGTTCCACCGTGTGACGGTGACGACCTGCCCGCCCTCGGTCCGGACCCGCCGCCGTTCCAGGTACCCGGCGGCCTCCAGCTCGCGCAGGCCGCGCGCGATGGTCACTTCTCCCTCGCGAAAGCGGCGGGCGAGGTCCTTGATGCCGACGTGAACGCCGTCGGGGAGTGACTGCACATACACCCCGATCCCGATCGCGACCAACGACAGTTCGCGGTGCTGCGGGAGGTGGTTGCCGACGACGGTGAAGTGACTCGTGTGCCGGTGCCGCTGGTGGATCACTCCACCGTGCGAACGCCCGGCATGCGCGGACGCCCGCGCGCTAGACTGCGCCTCAGTCATGGGGAAGGTACTGCTTCCTTGATGATCAGGCCCTCGCCCGGGATGCCCGTCCCGGCGGGGGCCGTCTGCGTTTGTCGGGGTCGTTCGCCGCGACCGTACCGCGCCACTCGGCGCACGATCCACCGCGTCACCCGATGGGGTGACGGGTGAGGGTTTGGTCGGGTATGGCTTTCCCAACTTCCTTTTCTTTCAAGGCTCCGGCCCCGCCGGGAGACGGCCCACCGGAGCTTGGAAATCGCGACGTGGCGGGGCATCGACAACCCTCGCGGGTGGGCAAGTGGATCCGCCTGTCTGTGGCGCGGTGGGCGTCGTACGCTCGCAGTGCGCTCCGGTGCGCCCTTGACGAGGCGGGACCGTCGAAGTGACGCTCGTGCCGCCAGAGAGTGGTGCCAGCAGGGGAGTTGACGTGGCGCTGGAGTTTTTCGGCAAGGATCCCAACACTGATGGCGACGAGTGTCCTACCGTTTGGGTCGATCAGAAGAACGCGGATCTGGTGTTCCAGGGGTGGAAGGCGGATGCGCAGACGGAGCGCGAGTGCCTCGAATCCGGGCACATCCCGGACAGTGAGGCGGTGATCCGGATCCCCGCCAGGATGGTTTCCCAGCTCAGGAAGGCATGCGATGCCGCAGCAGACCGCGCCAAGCTTCTCGGAGATGATCGCTGAGTGCCGCCGGTCGGCCGTTCACCTGGAGATGCGTGACGTCTACGGCATCGCGGCGGAAGCGGCCGAGTTCGAGGCGTGGAAGCGCGGTGACGACAGCAGCCGCCACGACCGGGCGGGACGCCGTCGGGAGTGGCTCGACCTCGTCGCCGAAAGCGTTGCGAGGGGCCTCACGCTGAGGCGGGCGCGCATCGTTTCCGAACCCGTCACCGAGTACATCCGGTTCGAGCACGCCGGGACCGCGCTGAACATCGAGGCGGGAGAATCCGTTCGCTGGCTGCCCCGACGTCTCGCTTCGGACATCGCCCTGCCCGGCAACGACTTCTGGCTCTTCGACGAAAAAGTGGTGAGGTTCAACCACTTCACCGGAGACGGAGCGTCGGCCGGACCGGAGGTAAGGCGCGAAGCGGAAGTGGTGCGGTTGTGCGCCACGGCTTTCGAGACCGTGTGGGAACGTGCGGTGCCGCACGCTGAGTTCAAGGTGTGAAACGCGACGCGTCCTGATCCTCTCCGATGTCGACGTCTCCGTCATCAAGTGCGCGTGCGGCCCGGCAAGCGCTGGCCGCGCGCCTGCGCGAACTGCGCCTGGACGCCGGCCTGACCGGACGCGGCCTGGCCGCCGCGTGCGGATGGCATCCAGCCAAGTCTTCGCGATTGGAAAACGCGAAGACATCACCCACCGATGACGACCTGCGTGCCTGGTGCCGTGCCTGTGAGGCGATGGACCAGGTCGCCGACCTGATCGCGGCCAACCGCACCGTCGAGTCGATGTACGTGCAGTGGCGTCGTCTGCAGCGAACGGGTCTCCGTCGGCTTCAGGAGTCCTACCTGCCCCTGTATGAACAGACGCGTCGGTTCCGCGTCTACTCCACGCGCGTGATGCCGGGGGTCCTGCAGACCGAGGATTACGCGCGTTCACTCTTGTCCGTCATCGCCGAATTCCGCGGACTCCCCGATGACACGGCCGCGGCTGCGAGAGCGCGAGCCGACCGCTCACAGATCGTTCACCGGCCAGGCCACGAGTTCGCCCTCCTCTTGGAGGAGGACGTTCTCCACTATCGGTACGGGAGCGCTTCCGTCCTGACCGAGCAACTCCACCACCTGCTCGCCGCCATGCGGCTGCCGAACGTGTCGCTGGGCATCATCCCGCGTACCGCGCAGCGTGCGATGTGGGGCCAGGAGACCTTCACGATGTTCGACGACGAGCGCGTCCACGTGGAGTTGCTCACTGCGAAGATCACTGTCACACAACCCAGCGAAGTTCGCATGTACGCACGGGCGTTCGCCGCACTCGGGCAACTGGCGGTCTACGGGCGACCCGCGCGAGAGCTGATCACATCGGCCGTTCACTCGCTCCGGTGAGCAGCCTGCAATCATCCGCAATCCCGTGGTCCGCCGATATCGATTTCTCCTAGCGTCACGACCCTGCGCACGTCACCTCTCCCCGAACCGGCGCGTCATGCGCGTCGTTCGACCACGCCTTGGTGAGGGGAACCCACCGAAGGGAGAACCGATCACTTATGTCCTCCGCCCGCGAAACTCCACCACCGCACCCGCTTCCCACCTCACCAATCGCGCCGCTGATGACGGGCGACATCGAACCGATCGATCTGGTCTCCATCCGTGCCACGGTCCGTCGCGCTCTTCAGGTGCGGGCGCGTCCGCCTCGGGCGGCGGAGGTGCGGGAGATCACTGGGGCGTTGCGGGGGCACCTGCGGCGCATGTTGCGGGTGGCGCGTAGCCGGGCGGAAGGGATCGAGCGGGGGACGATGGCGTGGATCCAGTGGACGGCGCTGATCCACCGGGCGCAGGACGACTTGGACCGTGTTCCCGGCGACGGCAATGCTGCGGCGGCGATGTACATGGACGATCTCGGGCGCACGTGCCGGCGGCTCGCGGACTGCCTTGACGAGTGAGGCGCCGGTCGAACACCGTGCCTCACCGGCGCGGCGACCGACCGGTTCACACCGCGACGAGCCGGATCCGGTCTCCGCAGAGCTTGGTCATGTCGTCGATGTCCGAGGTCAGCATCACGGTCGCCGCTGCCGGAGGGCCGTCTCGGCCACGGCCGCGTCGATGGCGTCCTTGTGGCCGTGCAGACCGGCGGCCATCAGCAGTGCCGAGGCGGCCTTTGCCTCCCCGTCGCCCACGGCGGCGACCACTCGTAGACCGGACAGCAGCCGGCGCAGCAGGGCCTTGTCGGTGCGGGCGTGGACGGTCTCGATGATGGTGAGGGGCAGATCACCACCTCCGTACCCCCCCGCCGGGCCTCCGTGACCAGGGCGACCGCTTGCTCGTCAGCGCCCGGCAGCTTGGACAGGCCCTCGCTGTCCAGGATCAGGGTCCCGTCGTGGGTCGGCTTGCGGCGGGCCATTGCTCCTCCTCGGCGAACACCTCGTCGAAGACCTGCCGCGCCTGCTTCCGCGCCTGTTCCGAAACCGGGCCTTGGCGCTGCTCGTGGACGGCCAGATACTCGTCCAGGATCCGGCCGCGCAGCTCACGCTCGACCGCTGCCGTGATGAACGCGGAGAATTCGCTCCTGCCGGCCCGCGCGCGGATCGCCTCCGCCGTCCTTTCCGGCAGCGACGGGCTCACCCGTGTTGCCGGGCCTTCGACGATGCCGTACGTCTCCTCGGCCATGCGGCCATGGTGTCTGACGAGTACGAAACCAACAAGGCGCACAGGTCGGCGCGCGGGCGGGCTCAGCCCGCCAGCGGGCCGGCGATCGTGGACGGGTCGGCGGCGGGTGCCCCCGGCGGGGCGGTGGGCGTGCGGACCGGTTTGCCGAGGTCCGAGAGGGTGAGCAGGGTCGACACCTCGCCGCCGGTGCCCGCGGACATGCCGAAGCGAGTGCGGACGACGCGGCCTTGGCGGTCGACCCAGACGTCCGCGCGGGGCAGGAGGTAGCGCCGCATGTCCTCCCAGTGGGACGCGAGCTTCGTGCGCTGCGCCGTCACCATGCGGTAGGTGAGCGTCTTGAGGTCCGGTTCGGCGCGGTAGTGCACCGTGGGCGCGCCGTTCACCTTCTCCTCGCCCACCTTCCTGGCGGACGGCAGCATCGCCACCTGGCGGAGGACATGCGTCGGGTCGTTCATGGGCGCGCGGAAGAGGTAGTGCGCCTCTGTCCCGTCCCGGCGCATGGACCGCCAGGACGTCTTGCCGGTGGGCTCCTGCGGCATCCGGAAGTACACCGTGCGGCCCGTGAAGATCTCGTCGAGGGGGACGGGCGGCCTGCCGTCGCCCTGCAACTCCACCCGCAGCTTGCCCTTGCCGCCGGCCAGGTCGAGGGCACCCCGGATGGTGAGGCCCGCTGTCGTCGTGCCGTCGCTCATGTCGATGCGCTCGTCGATCCGCGCGGTGGTACGCGCCGTCGCGGCCGCCGCGGCCCGGACCGTCGCAGCGTCGTTCGCCGGAGTGGGGGCGGGAGCGGATCGGGACGCCGAGGCGTCAGCGGCCGGTTTCCGTGCCCCCTCCTCGCCGCCGCTCCCGCCTCCGCCGCACGCGGTGCACAGCATGAGCGCACCGACGACCGACACCGTTGAACGTCGCATCACTGACCCCCCAGTGGTCGACAGGGCACCCCCGAGCCCCATGAATCGAACGTTCACTCTAACTGTGGTCGGCGTCGGACGGCGGCGCATTATGACGGCGTATGACGGCGTATGACGGCGAAGGCCCCGCCCCCCGGTGTCCGGGAGCGGGGCCCACAAGGCGTCGACGGGCCGCGTCAGATGCCCGCCGCCTCCGCCAGGTCCTTCTTGACCGACGCGAGGACGTCCGCCGCGCGGTGTCGTGCGGTCGTCAGGTCCGCCGCGGAGCCGACCGGGATCACGACCTCCAGGTAGCACTTGAGCTTGGGCTCGGTGCCGCTGGGGCGGACGATGACCCGGGCGGCCGAGACGGTGCCCTCGGCGTCACCCGAAAGGTGGTACCGCAGGCCGTCGGTCGGGGGCAGGGCCTCGGTGCCCTGCGCCAGGTCCTCCGCCGACGCGACGGCGAGGCCGGCCAGGGCGGTCGGCGGCTGCTCGCGCAGGCGGCGCATGGCGGCGGCGATCAGGGACAGGTCCTGGACGCGGACGGAGAGCTGGTCCGTGGCGTGCAGGCCGTGCTCGACCGCCAGGTCGTCGAGGAGGTCGGTCAGGGACCGGCCCCGCTCCTTGAGGCCGGCGGCCAGCTCGGCGACCAGCAGGGCGGCGGTGATGCCGTCCTTGTCCCGGACACCCGCCGGGTCGACGCAGTAGCCCAGCGCCTCCTCGTAGGCGTAGCGCAGGCCGTCGACGCGGGCCAGCCACTTGAAGCCGGTGAGGGTCTCGGTGTAGTCGACGCCGGCGCTCGCCGCGGCGATGCGGGAGAGCAGCGACGAGGAGACGATCGTCGTCGCGAACGTGCCCGTCGCGTCCTTCCGGCCCAGGTGGGCGGCGAGCAGCGCGCCGACCTCGTCGCCGCGCAGCATCCGCCAGCCCGCGTCGGCGGACGGGTCGGGGACGGCGACGGCGCAGCGGTCGGCGTCCGGGTCGTTGGCGATGACGATGTCCGGCGCCTCGCCCCGCCCGGCCGCGGCACGGGCCGTGGCGAACGCCAGGTCCATCGCGCCCGGCTCCTCCGGGTTGGGGAACGCGACCGTCGGGAAGTCCGGGTCCGGCTCGGCCTGCTCGGCGACGACGACCGGCGCCGGGAAGCCCGCGCGGGCGAAGGCGGCGGTCAGTACGGTCCGGCCGACGCCGTGCATCGGCGTGTAGACCACGCGCACGTCGCGCGCCGAGCCCTCGGTGAGGACGGCGTCGGTGCGCTTCAGGTACGCCTCGACGACCGCGTCGTCCAGCGTCTCCCAGCCCGACTCGGGGCGCGGCACGTCGTCCAGACTCGCCACGGCGGCGATCTCCGCGGCGATGCCCGCGTCGGCCGGCGGCACGATCTGCGAACCGTCGCCCAGGTAGACCTTGTAGCCGTTGTCACGCGGCGGGTTGTGGCTCGCGGTCACCTCGACGCCGGCCACGGCGCCCAGGTGGCGGATGGCGAAGGCCAGGACCGGGGTGGGCAGCGGACGCGGCAGCAGCGCCGCCTTCAGGCCCGCGCCGACCATGACGGCCGCGGTGTCGCGGGCGAAGTCCGCGCTCTTGTGACGGGCGTCGTAGCCGATGACGACGGTGCCGTTGGCGTGACCCTGCTGCTTGAGGTACGCGGCGAGGCCCGCGGCCGCCCGGATGACCACGGCGCGGTTCATCCGCATCGGGCCCGCGCCCAGCTCGCCGCGGAGGCCGGCGGTGCCGAACTGCAGGGTGCCGGCGAAGCGGGACGCCAGCTCGGGCAGGTTCTCGGCGTCGACGAGCGCGGCGAGCTCCGCGCGGGTCTCGGGGTCGGGGTCCTCGGCGAGCCAGGTCCGGGCTCGGGTGAGGAGGTCGTCTCGCTCCTGCTCCACGATGTTCCTCCGGGGGTTGTCTGAGTGCGTGTGCGGGGCCGCTGTGCGGTGCTGTTCCACGGCGGTGCGGGGTGCTGTGTGGTGCTGTACCCCGGGGGGCGGGTGTGCCCCGGGGTGGGGCGTGCGGGCCGGACGGTCGTGGGCCGGCCGCGGGGCGACGGGGTCACGGGTGTCACGGCTGTCACGGGTGTCACGGGTGTTCCCCGAAACGTCGGGATGATCGCCTGTCGGCCACCGGAGGCCACTGAGGGCCACCGGGGGGCGGCCGCCGGGAACCCCGGGAGCCGTCGGACGCCCGCCGGGACCCGGCGCGCGGGCCCGTTCGTCCGTTCGGCCGCCGGTGTGCCCCCGCCGGACCGCCGCCGGGCGCGCCCGGGCCCGTACGGCCGTGTCCGGACCGCTCGGGGCGGTACCCCAGGCCCGTCTGGGCCGTCCGGGCCCGTCGGGTCCGGCGCGACGCGCCGGAGGCGCGGGCCCGCCCACGGCGGCCCGCCGTGGGTGGATCCGCGCCTCCGGACGGACGTCACGCGCGTCCCGTCACAGGCGCGGCAGCACCTGGGCGAGCAGCGAGCCCATGCGGGCGGCCGAGTCACGGCCGGCCTGGAGCACCTCTTCGTGGTTGAGGGGCTCGCCGGTCATGCCCGCGGCCAGGTTGGTGACGAGGGAGATGCCGAGCACCTCGGCGCCCGCCTCGCGGGCCGCGATGGCCTCGAGGGTGGTGGACATGCCCACCAGGTCGGCGCCCATCAGGCGCGCCATGCGGACCTCGGCCGGGGTCTCGTAGTGCGGGCCGGGGAACTGGGCGTAGACGCCCTCCTCCAGCGTCTCGTCGACCTCCTTGCACAGGGTGCGCAGGCGGGACGAGTACAGGTCCGTGAGGTCGACGAAGTTGGCGCCGACGATCGGCGAGGTCGCCGTGAGGTTCAGGTGGTCGCTGATCAGCACCGGCTGGCCGGGGCGCATGCCGTCGCGGAGACCGCCGCAGCCGTTCGTCAGGACGACGGTCTTGCAGCCGGCGGCGACGGAGGTGCGGACGCCGTGGACGACGGCGGCGACGCCGCGGCCCTCGTAGTAGTGCGTGCGGCCGAGGAAGACCAGCGCGCGCTTGTCGTTGATCTTGTACGAGCGCACGGTGCCCGCGTGGCCGGCGACGGCGGCGGCGGAGAAGCCGGGGAGCTCGGTGACCGGGAACTCGGTCTCGGGGGTGCCGAGCGCCTCGGTCGCGGGAACCCAGCCGGAGCCCATGACCAGGGCGACGTCGTGGGTCTCGGCGCCCGTGAGCTCGCGCAGTCGGGCGGCGGCGGCGTCGGCCGCGGCGTACGGGTCGGCCTGGATGTCCGGAGTAACTGATGCGTTCACGCGGACGAGGGTAACCGGTCGGCGCCTACGCGCGTAGATGTCGCAGGTTACGGTCTTGCGACTGTTGGTTCGTGGCATCCGACGAGGGGGGTGCGGCGTACGCCTGGAGTGCCCCTGTCCCTCCCCCAGAGGGGGCACCCCCACTTCACCGTTTCCTGGGGGCAGGCCCCCAGACCCCCTGAAACCGCGCTTCGCGCGGTTGTCCTCAAGCGCCGGACGGGCTGGGTGAGGGCCGGCGTCCTCAAGCGCCGGACGGGCTGGTCACAACTCTCAGCACGGGCGC
The DNA here is from genome assembly GCF_055585605.1 of Streptomyces sp. NPDC052910. NCBI lineage: Bacteria > Bacillati > Actinomycetota > Actinomycetes > Kitasatosporales > Streptomycetaceae > Streptomyces > Streptomyces sp. NPDC052910. The sequence goes on along the minus strand of NZ_JBVJJR010000001.1, from coordinate 913,635 downwards.
TTCCTGATTTCCATCACATAGTCGTGCGGCGCCCCCGCCGACTCCGCCGCGTCCGCGATCTCGCCCAGGTAGCGGGCGGAGGGCAGGCCGCCCTCGTAGCCGTTGAGGACGTAGATCCAGGCGGTCTCGTCGCCTTCCAGGGTGTGCACCCGGACCCGCATCCGCCGGTAGATGCCGAGGCCGACGCCCTCCCAGCGGTCCATCGACTCCTCGTCCATCGGGGCGATGTCGTAGAGGGCGACGAAGACCTGCGACCGGGGCTCCTCCACCACGGTGGCCAAGGCGCCCTCCCAGCCCATCTGCTCCCCGCCGAAGGTCAGGCGCCAGTCGGCGAGCCAGCCCGTGCCGCGCAGCGGCGAGTGCGGGGCGCGGCGCGTCATCAGCCGCGCGTCGAGGTTGCCGGCGTACGCGGCGTAGAGCGACATGGTTCTGAGGGTACGGGAGTGAGGCGGGACCGCATTTGGGATGGCAGTCTCGTAGGGGCGGCCCGAATCGGGCCCCGCGCCGCGGCGGGGAACCACCGGAGGCCCCGGAAGGAGTCGCTTTGATGGGTGCGGGACAATGGAGTACGTGACTCGGATCGTGATCATCGGTGGCGGACCCGGCGGCTATGAGGCGGCGCTCGTCGCCGCGCAGCTCGGTGCGGAGGTGACCGTCGTCGACTGCGACGGTCTGGGCGGGGCGTCGGTGCTCACCGACTGCGTGCCCTCGAAGACGCTCATAGCGACGGCGGAGGTGAGAACCTCCTTCGACTCGTCGTACGAGGAGCTGGGCATCACCGTCGAGGACGGCGCCCACATCGGGGTGGACCTGGGGAAGGTCAACCGCCGGGTGAAGCGGCTGGCGCTGGCCCAGTCGCACGACATCACCGCCTCCGTGACCCGGGCCGGCGGCCGGGTGCTGCGCGGCCGAGGCCGGCTGGACCCGGTGCGGGAGGCCGACGGCACCCGCCGGGTGATCGTGCGGACGGGCGACGGCGAGGAGACGCTGCTCGCGGACGCCGTCCTGATCGCCACCGGCGCGCACCCCCGGGAGATCCCGGACGCGCTGCCGGACGGCGAGCGGATCCTCAACTGGACCCAGGTCTACGACCTGGAGGAGCTGCCCGAGGAGCTCATCGTGGTGGGCTCGGGCGTCACCGGCGCCGAGTTCGCCGGCGCCTACCAGGCGCTGGGCTCGGAGGTCACCCTGGTCTCCTCGCGTGACCGGGTGCTGCCGGGCGAGGACCCGGACGCCGCCGCCGTGCTGGAGGACGTCTTCCGCCGCCGCGGCATGAACGTCATGGCGCGCTCGCGGGCGCAGGCCGCCAAGCGGGTGGGCGACCGGGTGGAGGTCACCCTGTCCGACGGACGGGTCATCAGCGGTACGCACTGTCTGATGGCCGTCGGTTCGATCCCCAACACCGCCGACATGGGCCTGGAGGAATCCGGCGTCCGGCTGACGGAGTCGGGCCACATCCGGACGGACCGGGTCTCGCGCACCAGCGCCCCGGGCGTCTACGCGGCCGGCGACTGCACCGGCGTGCTGGCGCTCGCCTCGGTCGCCGCCATGCAGGGCCGGATCGCGATGTACCACTTCCTGGGCGACGCGGTGGCGCCGCTCAATCTCAAGGCTGTATCCGCGAACGTATTTACGGATCCCGAGATTGCTACGGTCGGGTATTCGCAGGCGGACGTCGACAACGGCCTGATTGACGCCCGGGTCGTCAAGTTGCCGCTGCTGCGCAATCCCCGCGCGAAGATGCAGGGAATCCGGGACGGATTCGTCAAGTTGTTCTGCCGTCCCGGTACGGGCATCGTGGTCGGCGGCGTGGTGGTGGCGCCCCGCGCCAGCGAGCTGATTCATCCGATCTCGATCGCGGTCGACAACAATCTGACCGTGGAACAGATCGCGAACGCGTTCACCGTGTACCCGTCCCTGTCCGGGTCTGTCGCGGAAGTGGCGCGTCAGCTCCACACGCGGAAGGCCCAGCGGGAAGGCTGAGGGCCGTCGGGGTCCTGGGGGACCGGAGGGGGTGGCTCTCCTTCCGGTTCCCTATACCACTTCTTGGGCAGGGCGGCGAACAACTTCCGTTAGTTGGTGCAACCTGCTGAAAGCAGATGGTCGTTGGCGTTACTGTCGGTTTCGTGTTCGCTGCAGAACGTCGTCAATTGATCCTCGAAATGGTGCGCGCCAACGGAGCGGTATCGCTGCGTGAGCTCGCCCGCGTCGTCCAGACCTCCGAAGTGACCGTACGGCGTGACGTACGGGCGCTCGAAGCCGAAGGGCTGCTCGACCGCCGGCACGGCGGTGCGGTGCTGCCGGGCGGTTTCACCAGGGAGTCCGGCTTCCCGCAGAAATCCCATCTAGCGACCGCGGAGAAGACGGCCATCGCCGACCTCGCGGCGAGCTTCGTCGAGGAGGGCGAGGCCGTCGTCGTCGGCGCCGGTACCACCACGCAGGAGCTGGCCCGCCGGCTCGCGCGGGTGCCGGGGCTCACCGTGGTGACCAACTCCCTGCTCGTCGCCCAGGCACTCGCCCACGCCAACCGGGTCGAGGTCGTGATGACCGGTGGCACCCTGCGCGGCTCCAACTACGCGCTGGTCGGCAGCGGCGCCGAGCAGTCCCTCCAGGGGCTGCGGGTCTCCCGGGCGTTCCTCTCCGGGAGCGGCCTGACCGCCGAACGCGGCCTGTCCACCTCGAACATGCTCTCCGCCAGCGTCGACCGGGCCCTGGTGCAGGCGGCGGCCGAGGTCGTGGTCCTCGCGGACCACAGCAAGCTCGGCACCGACACCATGTTCCAGACCGTCCCGACGGACGTGATCACCAGACTCGTGACCGACGAGCCCCCGCCGCACGACGAGCGGGCGGCCACGGAACTCCAGGCGCTCGCCGACCAGGGCGTGCACATCTCGGTCGCGGGCCCGGGCGCGCAGCCGGGCCCCCACGGCGAGCCCGGCCCGCCCGCCCGCCGCCGGGACGCGCCGCCCCTGCCGGGGCAGCGGCGGGCCCACCCGCTGGGCGGCGAGGGCGGCCGGCACGGCTCCCACGGCGGCCCGCACGGCCAGCCCTACCCCGGGGCCGGCCAGGGCGGACCGCCCGGGATGCAGGCGCAACTGCGCGGGCCCGGAGCCGGGGCCCTGGGCGACCAGCCGCCGGCCCGCGTCGCGGACCTGGCACCGCGGCGGCGCTGAGCGGCGTCCGCAGTGCCGCGGCCGGGTTGGAGAGGCGTGGACGGACGGTCGGGTGCGCGGCCTGACCGACGACCCGGGCGGACGGTCGACGGCCCGGCGGCGGGTGTACGGCCGAGTGGTCGGCGTGCGTGCGGGCGGACGGCCGGGTGCGCGGTCTGGCCGTAGACCCCGGCGGACGGTCGACGGCCGGGCGGCGGGTATGCGCGGCCGAGTGGTCGGCGCACGGACGGCCGGCGGTCGGCCGCCGCCCTGAAGGGCCGCCCTGAAGAGCACCCATTCGGGTGAATGCCGAAGAGGGAACGCCGACCGGACCCGTCAGTCCCTTAGTCCGCGCGGCGTTCCGGCCGGATGCCGCGCAGCGTCAGGGTGAGCAGGCGGTCGGCCAACTCCGGGTCCTCAGGTGTCTGTTCGACCGCCAGTGCGATGGCATTGGTCAACTGCAGCAGATCGGTGACGCTCACGTCCTCGCGGACCACCCCGGCCCGTTGCGCGCGGGCGAGCAGGGTGCCGCCCGCCTCGCGCATCGGCAGGCTGCACCGGGCGAGCGCGGACGCGTCGTCCGACTGCGCGGCCATCAGGGCCCGGGCGAGCCCCCGGTAGGTGCTGGCGTGCGCGATGACGGCCCGCAGCCAGTCCACGAGCGCCCGGCACGGCTCGGGCGCGGCCAGCAGTTCCCGCGAGCGCGCCAGCAGCCCGTCGACCTCGCCCTGGAAGACCGCGCACATCAGCGCCGTGCGGTTGGGGAAGTGCCGGTAGAGCGTGCCGATGCCCACCCCGGCCCGCCGGGCGACGTCCTCCAGCGAGGCGTCCGTGCCGTGTGCGGTGAAGGCGGTCCGCGCCTCCGCGAGCAGCCGTTCGTAGTTGCGCCGGGCGTCCGCCCGCATGGGTCGTGCTGACGTCCGTGCCGTCTCGGTCGTCATGTCCGTCCGTCCCTCCGGTCGCTCCCCGCGGTGTCAAGGATGTCATGGGGGCGGCGACGGCCGGTTGTCGCGCCTGGGGTGCGCACGCACGCGGGCCCCGGCCGAGGGAACGGCCGGGGCCCGCGTGCGTCGTGCCGGACGTCAGTCCTTGATCTCGCAGATCACCGCACCGGACGACACCGAAGCGCCGATCTCCGCCGTGATGCCCTTCACCGTGCCCGCGCGGTGGGCGTTGATGGGCTGCTCCATCTTCATGGCCTCCAGGACCACGATGAGGTCGCCCGCGTCGACCTGCTGGCCCTCCTCGACCGCGACCTTGACGATCGTGCCCTGCATGGGCGACGTCAGGGCGTCGCCGGAGGCGGCGGAACCGGCCTTCTTGGCGGCGCGGCGCTTGGGGCGGGCGCCCCCTGCGGCGGCGGTGCGGGCGATGGTCATGCCCAGCGAGGACGGGAGGGAGACCTCCAGGCGCTTGCCGCCGACCTCGACCACGACGGTCTCGCGGCCGGGGGCCTCGTCCTCGTCCTCGGCGGCGGTACCCGTGAACGGCGGGATCGTGTTCTCGAACTCGGTCTCGATCCAGCGCGTGTGCACCTTGAACGGCGTGCCGTCGGCCGGGGCGAACGCCGGGTCGGCGACCACCGCGCGGTGGAACGGGATGGCCGTGGCCATGCCCTCGACCTGGAACTCGCCGAGCGCGCGGGCGGCCCGCTGGAGGGCCTGCTCACGGGTGGCACCGGTGACGATCAGCTTGGCCAGCAGGGAGTCCCAGGCCGGGCCGATGACGCTGCCGGCCTCGACGCCCGCGTCCAGCCGGACGCCCGGGCCGGACGGCGCGTCGAAGCGGGTGACGGTGCCGGGGGCGGGCAGGAAGTTGCGGCCCGGGTCCTCGCCGTTGATGCGGAACTCGAACGAGTGACCCCGCAGCGGCGGGTCGTCGTAGCCGAGCTCCTCGCCGTCGGCGATGCGGAACATCTCGCGGACGAGGTCGATCCCGCTGACCTCCTCGGTGACCGGGTGCTCGACCTGGAGCCGGGTGTTGACCTCCAGGAAGGAGATCGTGCCGTCCTGGCCCACCAGGAACTCGCAGGTGCCGGCGCCCTCGTAGCCCGCCTCGCGGAGGATGGCCTTGGACGCGCGGTACAGCTCGGCGTTCTGCTCCTCGGACAGGAACGGCGCGGGCGCCTCCTCGACGAGCTTCTGGTGCCGGCGCTGGAGGGAGCAGTCGCGGGTGGAGACCACGACGACGTTGCCGTGCTTGTCGGCCAGGCACTGGGTCTCGACGTGCCGGGGACGGTCCAGGTAACGCTCGACGAAGCACTCGCCGCGGCCGAAGGCGGCGACCGCCTCGCGGACGGCGGAGTCGTAGAGCTCCGGCACCTCCTCCAGCGTGCGGGCGACCTTCAGGCCGCGCCCGCCGCCGCCGAAGGCGGCCTTGATGGCGATCGGCAGGCCGTGCTCCTCGGCGAAGGCCACGACCTCGTCGGCGCCCGAGACCGGGTCGGCCGTGCCGGCGACCAGCGGCGCGCCGGCGCGCTGGGCGATGTGACGGGCCGCCACCTTGTCACCCAGGTCGCGGATGGCGTGCGGCGGCGGGCCGATCCAGGTCAGGCCCGCGTCCAGGACGGCCTGCGCGAACTCCGCGTTCTCGGAGAGAAAGCCGTATCCCGGGTGGATCGCGTCCGCCCCGGACTCCGCCGCGGCGGCGAGCACCTTGGCCATGTCGAGGTAGCTGGCCGCAGGAGTGTCACCACCCAGCGCGTAAGCCTCATCCGCCACCCGGACGTGCAGGGCGTCCCGGTCCGGATCGGCGTAGACCGCCACACTTGCGATCCCGGCGTCCCGGCACGCACGAGCAACGCGGACAGCGATTTCGCCACGATTGGCGATGAGCACCTTGCGCACGATGGCTCCCTCCTTGAAACAAGGTGAGTTTAGGTACTGGCGACACTCTGTGCCGACCCGACGTCGAGGGTGACCTTGCCCACACGGAGCGTGAAGCACGCGTTCCACGCACCCCGGAGACCCTTGATGTCCCACGGTACGCCGCTCTTACCGGCCTGCCGACGGAATCCGCGTGTGGTCAAGGTCTCGGCGATCATCCGGGTGCGCCGGGGCGCATTCTTTGTGGGGTCCCTACGAACGGGCGACGGAAAGTTTGCGGTGCGGCACGTCCGGAGGAGGGGCCTCCGGGGCGGGCGCGGGCGGTCGGCGCCCTCCGGGGGCGGACGGGAGCGCGGGTTCGGGGGCGCGGGGCGTGCGAGCCGTGGGGCGGGGTGGACGCGAGTGATGCGGACGGTCGCCAACTGCCGCTCTCGCGGCGCGAGTCAGGACCGGTGCTCGGCGGCCTGGGGCTCGCACACAGGCGGGGGAGGGGTGAAGTACGTGCGATTTTCGGGGTGTTCCGTTGGGCGGGGCGGGTTGCGTGGGCATTCGGGGCAGTGACCGTTATGGCCGGACATCGTTGAAGAAGTCATGATCAAGCGCATCGCAGCCGCCGCCGCCCTGGCCGGGGCCGCCCTCTCCGTGACCACCGCCGCCACCGCGTCCGCCGCACCGCTGCCGTTGCCGCAGCCGCAGGGGCCGACGGCGAGCGCGGACGACGTCACCGCGCCGCCGGCCGCCGCCACCCCGGACCGGGCGGCTGCCACTCCGGACCGGGCGGCCGCCACGCGGAACGCGCCGCAGCAGGCAGCGCAGCGGAAAGCGCAGCACACGGCACAGCAGCACACGGCCCAGGAGGCCGGTCGGAAGGCGGCCGGCGACGAGCCGGCGTCCGCCCCGCGGAAGACCGACGCGCACAAGGCGTCCGGTGCGAACAAGGCGTCCGGTGCGCACAAGGCGACCGGCGCACGGAAGACGGGTGCCGCGCACAAGGCGGCCGGAGCCAAGAAGGCGGCCCCCGCCCGTTCCGCGGCCGGCCCGCGCCATGCGGCGGGGCCCCGCCATGCCGCCGGCCCGCGTCACGCCGCCGGAAAGCAGCGGCCGAGCGCACCCCAGACGGCCCGGACGCCCCAGGCGCCGCAGACGTCCATGACCCAGCCGCAGTCCCAGCCGCAGCCTCAGCTCCAGCCGCAGTCCCAGCAGCCTCAGGCGCCTACGCCGCCCCAGGCTCCCACCCCGCCGCAGGCCGCCGAGCCGCCGAAGAACCCGCCCACCAGCATCTACCCGGACGCGATCAACGAACTGGGCAAGCTGGGCGAGCTCAAGCAACTGGGGAAGGTCGGCCAGGCCACGAAGCAACTGCCGCTCTGACCCCACGCACCCTATCGGCACCCAGGCCACCCGGCCACCCGGCACCCGGTCACCCAGGCCCCCGGCCGTCAAGGACACCGCGCCCACGCGCGGTACGGGCGGGGCGCCCCGGAGGCGTCGTGCTCCGCGGGCGTCACGCCCACAGGTCGGTGATCGCGATCCCCAGCTCTCCCAGCAGCCCGCGGAGGAGCGGCAGCGACAGGCCGATCACATTGCCCGGGTCGCCGTCGATCCCCTCGACGAAGGGGGCCGACCGGCCGTCCAGGGTGAAGGCCCCGGCCACGTACAACGGTTCGCCGGAGGCCACGTACGCGGCGATCTCGGCGTCGGTCGGCTCACCGAAGCGGACCGTCGTCGAGGCGGTCGCCGAGGTGCGCCGGCCGGTCGCCGTGTCGATCACACAGTGACCGGTCCGCAGCACACCCGAGCGTCCCCGCATCGACTTCCAGCGCGCCGTGGCGTCCTCCGCGTCCGCCGGCTTGCCGAGCGCCCGGCCGTCCAGGTCCAGCACCGAGTCGCAGCCGACCACGAGCGCCCCCGCCGCCTCCGGGCGCGCGGCCACCGCCGCGGCCTTGGCCTCGGCCAGTACCAGCGCCAGCGTCCCGGGGTCGGGCGCGGTGAGCGCGTCCTCGTCCACCCCGCTCACGATCACCTCGGGGGCCAGCCCGGCCTGGCGCAGCAGGCCGAGGCGGGCGGGGGACTGGGAGGCCAGCACGAGGCGGCGGGCGGGTGTGGCGGGGGAGCCGGCGGGGGCGGCGGAGTCGGGCGTGGCAGTCATAAGGGCCAGGCTAAGGGAGACGCGGCGCGGCGCTCCCGCTCCACCGGCGCGCGGGCCGCGCCCCCGTCCGGGCCGTCACTTCTTGAGCACGGCCTGCATGATCTTCTTCGCGATGGGCCCCGCGAGACCGCCGCCCGAGACGTCCTCGCGGTTGATGTCCGAGCCCTCCGGGTCGATGAAGACGGCCACCGCGACCGGCGAGCCGTCCCCCTGCTTGGCGTAGGAGACGAACCAGGCGTACGGGATCTTGCTGTTGTTGACGCCGTGCTGCGCGGTGCCGGTCTTGCCGCCGACCGTCACCCCGTCGATCCGCGCGGCCTTGCCGGTGCCCTCCTGGGCGGTGAACTCCATCATCTGCTGGACCTTGCGGGCGGTGTCCGCCGAGACCGGGCGTGACATCTCCTCGGGCTCGTGCTTCTCGACCGTGGACAGGTCGGGGGAGCGCAGGCTGTCGACCAGGTAGGGCTTCATCATCTTGCCGTCGTTGGCGAGGGCCGCGGTCATCATCGCGATCTGGAGCGGGGTGGCGGCGAGGCTGCCCTGGCCGATGCCGGTGAGCGCGGTCTGCGGCCGGTTGATGTCCTTCGGGTAGACGCTCTTGACGACTCCCACCGGCATGAACAGGCTCTGGTTGAAGCCGAACTTCTCGGCCGTCTCCCGCATCTTGTCCTTGCCCAGCTCGGCGGCGATCTTGGCGAAGACGTTGTTACACGAGTACTGCATCGCCACCTTGAGGGAGGCGTTGCGGCAGGGCGCGTTGTCGTTCTCGTTCTTCATCGGCGTGACCGTGTCCGGGAGGTTCCAGGGGTACGGCGAGTCCGTCGGCGAGTCGACGTCGTGGTAGCGCCCGTGGTCGAGGGCGGCCGCGGCGGTGAGGATCTTGAAGGTCGAACCCGCCGGGTACAGCTCCTTGATCGCCCGGTTGGCGAGCGGCTTGTCCTTGTCCTTCTCCAGGGCCTGCCAGGCTTCGGAGTCCTTGTTGCGCTCCCCGGAGAAGACCGACGGGTCGTACGACGGGGTGGAGGCCAGGGCGAGGATCTTCCCGGTGTGCGGCTCGATCGCCACGGCGGCGCCCTTGTACTTCGACAGGCCCTCGTAGGCCGCCTTCTGCGCCTCGGGGACGATGGTCGTGACCACGTCACCGCCCTCCGGCTTCTTCCCGGTCAGCATCCGGGTGGTGTTCCGCAGGAACAGCCGGTCGTCGTCGCCGGTGAGGAACCGGTTGTAGACGTACTCGAGTTGGCTGTTCGTATAGATCTGCGACGAGTAACCGGTCACGGGCGCGTACATCGGCCCGTTCTTGTACGTGCGTTTGTACTTCAGGTCGCCCGCGGGCGTCGGCGTGGAGCCGGTCACCGGACTGCCGCCGACGATGATGTCGCCGCGCGGATGGGCGTAGGCGGCTATCTTCACCCGCCGGTTCTTCTCGTCGTGCGCGAGTTCGTCGGCCTGGACGAACTGCACCCACGTACTGCGCACCAGCAGCGCGAAGACCAGCAGGCCGGTGAAGATCGCTACGTGTCGCACGGGCTTGTTCATGGCATGACCACTCCCCGGTTCGCGGTGGATCCCCCAGGAGAGGATGCGGAACCGGAGGGATCTGGTTGCGGGGGCCATCAAACCTGTGAGGCGCCTGTGCAAAGAGAGGCGTCGCCCAGGGGTCGGGAGTGCCGCTCGGGGTCCGAGGGGCCGCGCGGACGCGCGTTCACACCGCCCCGAGCAACAGGAACAGCACCACCATCCCGACGGCCAGCAGCACCCCGGCCCGCCGCAGCATGGCCTGGGCCTCGCGGAGCTCGTCGGGGGGTTCGTCGGACGGGTCGGACCACAGCACACCACCATGGTCCGGCGCACGTGCCCGTCCGGCCTGAGTACGGGTACTCAGGCCGGGATGTGAACCGGGTCTCCCGGGCTCAGGCCGGCCAGTAGGACGTGCGCCAGGCGCGCGGTCCGGGCGCCGGCGCGCGCCGGGTCCTGGCCAGCCGGGCCGGACTGGCCCACTCCGGGCGCACGGTCTCGTCCGGCGCGACGGCGTTCGCCCGGGCCGCCGCGCGGGCCTGGACCACCGCCAGTGCGGCGGCCAACTCCTCCGGTGTGGGGTTGCCGCGTACCACCCTGATCACCTGACGCTCCCTTCACCCGCTGCCACGTTTACGCGCCGCCACGCCCGTGGCTCGCGCCCTGTCCTCGCCGCGCACGGCTGCCCGCCGCACCGGCCGCCCACGCCCGAACGGCCGGACGGGCCGGGTCCGCAGCGCCCCCTTGGTACAGCCGACCGCTACAGCGGGATGTTCCCGTGCTTCTTGGGCGGCAACACCTCGCGCTTGTCGCGCAGCGTGCGCAGGCCCCGGACGATGTGCCGGCGGGTGTCCGACGGCATGATCACCGCGTCCACGTAACCGCGTTCGGCCGCCGTGTACGGATTCAGCAGCGTGTCCTCGTAGTCGGCGATCAGCCGGGCGCGCAGCTCCTCGCGCTCCTCGTCCGACTCGACCGCCGCCAGCGCCCGCCGGTGCAGGATGTTGACCGCGCCCTGGGCGCCCATGACGGCGATCTGGGCGGTCGGCCAGGCCAGGTTGAGGTCCGCGCCGAGGTGCTTGGAGCCCATCACGTCGTACGCGCCGCCGAACGCCTTGCGGGTGATCACCGTGATCAGCGGGACGGTGGCCTCCGCGTAGGCGTAGATCAGCTTGGCGCCGCGCCGGATGATGCCGTTGTACTCCTGGTCGGTGCCGGGCAGGAAGCCCGGGACGTCGACGAAGGTGAGCACCGGGACGTTGAACGCGTCGCAGGTGCGGACGAAACGTGCCGCCTTCTCGCTGGCGTCGATGTCCAGGCAGCCGGCGAACTGCATCGGCTGGTTGGCGACGATGCCCACCGGGTGGCCCTCGACGCGGCCGAAGCCGGTGATGATGTTCGGCGCGAACAGGGCCTGGGTCTCCAGGAACTCCCCGTCGTCCAGCACGTGTTCGATCGCCGTGTGCATGTCGTACGGCTGGTTGGCCGAGTCCGGGATGAGCGTGTCCAGCTCCCGGTCGGTGTCCGAGACCTCCAGGTCGGCCTCCTCGGGGAAGGCGGGCGGCTCGGAGAGGTTGTTGGACGGCAGGTAGGAGAGCAGCGCCTTGACGTACTCGATGGCCTCCTTCTCGTCGCCCGCCATGTGGTGGGCCACGCCGGAGGTCGCGTTGTGGGTGCGCGCGCCGCCCAGCTCCTCGAAGCCGACGTCCTCACCGGTGACGGTCTTGATGACGTCGGGGCCGGTGATGAACATGTGCGAGGTCCGGTCGACCATGACCGTGAAGTCGGTGATCGCCGGGGAGTAGACCGCGCCGCCCGCGCAGGGGCCGACGATCAGGGAGATCTGCGGGATCACCCCGGAGCCGTGCACGTTGCGGCGGAAGATCTCGGCGAACAGGCCGAGGGCGACCACGCCTTCCTGGATCCGCGCGCCGCCGCCGTCGTTGATGCCGACGACCGGGCAGCCGGTCTTCAGGGCGAAGTCCATCACCTTGACGATCTTCTCGCCGTAGACCTCGCCCAGCGAGCCGCCGAAGATGGTGAAGTCCTGCGAGTACACGCAGACCGTGCGGCCGTCGACCGTGCCGTAGCCGGTGACGACGCCGTCGCCGTACGGCCGGTTCTTCTCGATGCCGAAGTTGGTGGAGCGGTGCCGCGCGAACTCGTCGAGCTCGACGAACGACCCCTCGTCCAGCAGCAGCTCGATCCGCTCCCGTGCGGTCAGCTTGCCCTTGGCGTGCTGCTTCTCCACCGCCCGCGCGGACCCGGCGTGCGTCGCCTCGTCGATCCTGCGCCGGAGGTCGGCGAGCTTGCCCGCGGTCGTGTGGATGTCGATCCCGTCGGTCCCGGGGGCGCCTTCGGCGCCGGAGGAACCGGCGGCGTCGGGGCGGAGGGCGGCGGGCTGGGCGGCTGACTCGGACATCGGGCTGCGGCTCCTGTGTGTCCTGAGATGGGCGGTGGTCCGGAGAAGCGTGGGGGGTGAGGGAAAGGGGGACGGGCGGTGGGAACGACGAGCTCTGGACGTGCGGGATCCGGCCGTCGGAGCGGACCGGATCGGGGCTACCGGGACGTAGCGTATCGGCGCGGCTGCCTTCCGGGAGTGCGGCGTTGGCCACACCTCCCGGGACGCGTGGGACCTCGGACGACGGGGGTTTCGAGGTGCCGGTGGGCGGGGTAGGAGAGGCGGCCCGCGGGGGCGCCGGCCTGCCGCCGGGCGGGGCCGCGAGGCGAGCGGCCGCGCCGCGACGGGCCGTACGGTGTCCGGGCCGTCCGTCCGGAGGCGTCCGCCGGGCCGTCTTCCGCGGTGTCTCCGGAGGTGTCCGAGGAGGTGCTCTCCGAGGTGTCTAAGGTGACGGCATGACTCCGCCCGACGCCTCCGGAAACCGCTGGTCCGACCTGGACCGGCCCCCGCTGAACGCCACCGCGCTCCGGCGCGCGCTGCTGCGGCCCGGAGGGCTGTGGACCTCGCTGGACGTGGTCGCGAACACCGGGTCCACCAACACCGACCTCGCCGCCGCCGGCGGTGCCGAGGGCGCCGTGCTCGTCGCCGAGGAGCAGTCCGCGGGCCGCGGCCGGCTGGACCGCGCCTGGTCCGCCCCGGCCCGCTCCGGGCTGTTCTTCTCCGTCCGGCTCACCCCCGGGCCGGACGTCCCCGTCCACCGCTGGGGCTGGCTGCCACTGCTGGCCGGCGTCGCCACCGCGTCCGCGCTGTCCCGGGCCGCCGGTGTCGACACCGCCCTGAAGTGGCCCAACGACCTCCTCGTCACCGTCGACGGCCGGGAGCGCAAGACCGGCGGCATCCTCGCCGAGCGGGCCGGCGACTCCGTCGTCGTCGGCATCGGTGTCAACGTCACCCTGCGCGCCGACGAACTCCCCGTGCCCACCGCGGGCTCACTGGCCCTGGCCGGCGCCGGACGGCTCGACCGCGACCCGCTGCTGCGGGCCGTGCTCCGCTCCCTGGAGGACTGGTACACGCTCTGGCGCGGCGCCGACGGCGACCCGGCGGCCTGCCGGCTCCAGGAGGCGTACGCGGCCGGCTGCGCCACGCTGGGCCGGACCGTACGGGCCGAACTGCCCGGCGACCGGGCGCTGGTCGGGGAGGCGGTGGCGGTCGACGGCGACGGCCGGCTGGTGCTCGCCACCGAGCACGGGGTGCGGCGGCCGGTGGACGCGGGCGACATCGTTCATCTGCGTCCGGCGTCGTCAGGAGAGTGAGCTAGGGCACACCTGCCGTATCGTGGTGACCGGAAAGCGAGTGAGCGGCGATCGGCAGGGCAGTGCGCACGGATCGGACAGGGGGCGGGCGGTGACCGCCGACGGTGGGGGTACCTCCCGTTCCGTAGCGGCCGGGGAGGTCTCGGGGGCCGACGCGGAGGCGCGGGCCGCGCGGGGGCCTGGTGCCCAGGGCGACAGGGCGGAACGGGCCGGCAGGCCCGCGGAGCTCGACTCCGCAGCCGACGAGGGCGGCGACCCGCTCGCGCTCCGGCTGGAGGCGCTGATCCTCGGCGCGGAGCGGCGGTACACCCCGTTCCAGGCCGCCCGCGCGGCGGGCGTCTCCATGGACCTGGCCGCGCGCTTCTGGCGGGCCATGGGCTTCGCCGACATCGGCCAGGCCAAGGCGCTCACCGAAGCGGACGTCCTGGCCCTCCGGCGGCTGGCCGGCCTGGTCGAGGCCGGACTGCTGAGCGAGCCCATGGCCGTCCAGGTGGCCCGCTCCACCGGCCAGACCACGGCCCGGCTCGCCGACTGGCAGATCGACTCCTTCCTGGAGGGCCTGACCGAGCCTCAGGAACCGGGCCTGACCCGGGCGGAGATCACCTACCCCCTCGTCGAGCTGCTCCTCCCGGAGCTGGAGGAGTTCCTCATCTACGTCTGGCGGCGCCAGTTGGCCGCCGCGACCGGCCGCGTGGTCCAGGCACAGGACGACGCGGAGATGGTCGACCGCAGGCTCGCCGTCGGCTTCGCCGACCTCGTGGGGTTCACCCGGCTGACCCGCCGGCTGGAGGAGGAGGAGCTCGGCGAGCTCGTCGAGGCGTTCGAGACCACGGCCGCGGACCTGGTCGCCGCGCACGGCGGCCGGCTGATCAAGACCCTGGGCGACGAGGTCCTCTACGCGGCCGACGACGCGGGGACGGCCGCCGAGATCGGCCTGCGGCTGATCGAGACCCTCGGCCACGACGAGACCATGCCGGAACTGCGCGTGGGCATGGCCTTCGGCACCGTGACGACGCGCATGGGCGACGTCTTCGGCACCACGGTAAACCTGGCCAGCCGGCTGACGTCGATAGCGCCGAAGGACGCGGTGCTGGTGGACGGCGCCCTGGCGGAGGAGCTGCTGCGCAGCGGGGACGCCCCCAAGTCCGAGGCGGAGGTGGCCGCGGCCATGGCCGCGGCGGAGGCGGAGGGCGGGGCGGCGGGAGCCGCGGCCCACAAGTACCGCTTCGCGCTGCAGCCGATGTGGCAGCGGCCGGTGCGCGGACTGGGCGTCGTCGAGCCGTGGTTGCTCACGCGGCGGGAGCAGGGCTGAGCCGGACGGCGCGGGTGCGGCGTTCTGCGGGTGTCTTCCGAGGGCCGCGTTCCTGACATCATCGGAGCCATGCTCGATCGCATCATCGCCGCTTGTGACGGCGCTTCGAAGGGGAACCCCGGGCCGGCCGCCTGGGCGTGGGTGGTGGCCGACGCCGACGGGCGGCCGGAGCGCTGGGAGGCCGGCCCGCTCGGCCGGGCCACCAACAACATCGCCGAGCTGACCGCGCTGCGACGGGTGTTGGAGGCCACCGACCCGGCCGTCCCGGTCGAGGTCCGCCTCGACTCGCAGTACGCGATGAACGCGGTGACCAAGTGGCTGCCGGGCTGGAAGCGGAACGGCTGGAAGACGGCGGCCGGGAAGCCGGTCGCCAACCAGGAGCTGGTCCTGAGCATCGACGCGCTGCTGACCGGGCGCGAGGTCGAGTTCCGCTACGTCCCGGCACACCAGCAGGGCGGCGACCCGCTGAACGCCATCGCCGACCAGGCCGCCAGCGACGCCGCGGTCTCCCAGCGCGCGGCGGGCACGGCCCACGGCGACACGGAGTTCCCCGTCCCGGACACGTCCCGCGCGGCCCCGCCGCGCCCCCGGCGGACCGGCGGCGGGGCGGGCGGTGCGGCGGGCGGGTCCGGCACGTCCGGCGCGAAGCCGGCCCGCTCCCGGGGCACCCTCAAGGCGAAGTTCCCGGGCCGGTGTGCCTGCGGCACGTCGTACGCGGCGGGCGAGCAGATCGCCAAGAACCAGCAGGGGTGGGGGCACGTGGCGTGCCGGGCGAACTGAGAGCCGGCCCGCCCGGTGCTTGAGGGGCGCTGCCGCCGCGAGAAACGGTGAAGGGGGGAGGTGCACCCCGCGGCGGGCGCGGCCCGCGAAGCCGGGGCACCGGCCGGGCACCCCCCACGGGTATGGCCTCCACCCCGACCGCCGGTGCATGATCGTGGCCACAGCCGAGGAGAGGGTGAATCGCGTGAGCGAACAGCGCTTTGGTGAGTGGGTGGCGGTCCGCGCACACGAGGACGGCCGCGTGGCCGAGCTCGTACTCGACCGGCCGAAGGCCATGAACGCCGTGTCCACCGAAATGGGCCGCTCGATCGCCGAGGCGACCGCCGCGCTCGCCGCCGACCGGGCCGTCCGCGCCGTCGTCCTGACCTCCACGCACGAGCGGGCGTTCTGCGTCGGCGCCGATCTGAAGGAGCGCAACTCCTTCACCGACGCCGACCTCTCCCGGCAGCGCCCGCACGCCCGTGCCGCGTACACCGGCGTCCTGGAACTGCCCGTGCCGGCCATCGCCGCCGTGCACGGGTTCGCCCTCGGCGGCGGCTTCGAGCTCGCGCTGTCCTGCGACATCATCGTCGCGGACGAGACCGCCGTGGTGGGCCTCCCCGAGGTGTCCGTCGGCGTGATCCCGGGCGGGGGCGGTACGCAGTTGCTGCCGCGCCGCGTGGGAGCGGCCCGCGCCGCCGAGCTGATCTTCAGCGCGCGGCGGGTCCAGGCCGCCGAGGCGCGGGAGACGGGCCTGATCGACCGGCTCGTGCCGGCCGGACAAGACCGCGACGAGGCATTGGCCCTGGCCGCCCGGATCGCCGTGAACTCGCCCGTCGGCCTGCGGGCCGCCAAGCGCGCCCTGCGCCTCGGACACGGTCTGGACCTGCGGGCCGGTCTGGAGGTCGAGGACGCGGCCTGGCGCACGGTGGCCTTCTCCGGGGACCGCGCGGAGGGCGTGGCCGCGTTCAACGAGAAGCGGACCCCGGACTGGCCCGGCGAGTGACGGGCCCGCCGGGGGACCGGACCGGCGTCGAGTAAAGGGGATCACCCGGGGCAGCGGATACCGCGGAAGCCCCGCAAGGCGGAATGAGCGCACCATTCCTACGCTGGAGTGCGAGGGCTGCGCGCAGCGGTGGAATGTGAGGCTCTGTGGCTGGTG
The DNA here is from genome assembly GCF_055585605.1 of Streptomyces sp. NPDC052910. Classification (NCBI taxonomy): domain Bacteria; kingdom Bacillati; phylum Actinomycetota; class Actinomycetes; order Kitasatosporales; family Streptomycetaceae; genus Streptomyces; species Streptomyces sp. NPDC052910. The sequence continues at coordinate 897,044 of NZ_JBVJJR010000001.1, read as the reverse complement.
ACGCGGATCGTGACGACCGCCTGTCCGCCGTGGTGGAGCTGGCGCAGGCGATGGCGGCGGCGCAGTCCCCGCTCGACACGGTGACCGCCGCCGCGGAGCGGGCCCTGCGCGCCCTGAACGGCTCCTTCGCCGCGGTCTCCGTCTGGGAACGCGAGAGCGGCCGGCTCCGCGTCCTGGTCAACGCGGGGCAGCGGGACCCGGACGAGGAACGGTTCCCCGAGGACGAGACGTACCCGGTGCACAACTTCCCGGAAGTCGCCGAGTTCCTGCACGAGGAGTGGGTGGGCGGACGACCGCACGCCTGGGTGGAGAACCTGGACGACGCCGGGACCGGGCCGGACGCCCTCCCCGTGGGCCACCGGGTCGAGGTGCTGCGCCGCCGGCGCCGGGGAAGCTGCGTGATCGCCCCCATCGTGCTGCACGGCCGGGCCTGGGGCGAGCTGTACGTGGCGCGGCCCCTGGGCGCGCCCGCGTTCCGCCGCGCCGACGCGGACTTCGCGGCCGTCCTCGCCGCCGTCACCGCCGCCGGCATCATCCAGACCGAGCGGCTGGAGGAGGCCCGCCGGCTGGCCTACACCGACCCCCTGACCGGTCTGGGCAACCGCCGCGCCGTCGACGCGCGCCTCGACGAGGCCGTCGAACGGCACCTCGCGGAGGGCGTCGTCGTCAGCCTGGTCGTCTGCGACCTCAACGGCCTGAAACGAGTCAACGACACCCTCGGGCACGCCCAGGGCGACCGGCTGCTGGAACGATTCGGCTCGCTGCTCTCCCTGTGCGGGGCGCGGCTGCCCGGCGCGCTCGCGGCCCGGCTCGGCGGCGACGAGTTCTGCCTGCTCACCGTCGGCCCGTCGGCCGACGAGGTGGTCCGCGCCGCCGAGGAACTCTGCCGACGCGCACGCCGGTTGGAGCTCGGGGAGGGCGTCGCCTGCGGCATCGCGTCCACGGGCGACCCCATAGGTCCCGTCCGCACCGCCCGCCGCCTCTTCCGCCTCGCCGACGCGGCCCAGTACCGCGCGAAGGCGGCGGCCGCCGAGAAACCCGTGGTGGCCGGCCGCGAGGGCGGCCCCGACGACCCGGTCGTCCGCCTCGCGGACCGGCCGCCCGAACCGCCTCGGGCGGAACGGCGGAGATTCCGGGGGCAGAGGCCGTAGACACTGGTGCTCTGGGCTCTGAGGGGGCGCACGGCGCGCTTAGGGGGGCGGGGGCGCCACCCTCGCAAGAAACGATGAAAGGGCTGGGCGGGGGCGCCCTGGGCGGGGCTCAGCCCGCACCCGGTAGGCGTCAGCCCGTTCCCCGCGCCTGCTCCCCGCGCCCGTTCCCTGCGCACGCCCCTCGCGCCCGCTCCCCGCGTACGCCCGTCGCGGCCGGTCGGCCGCCAAGGCCCCGGCATTCCCACGTCCCCCACGACGTTGCACAGAACAGCGGGAGCAAGCCCTGGGTGACCCGCCGCAAGCCGACCGCCATGCACCTAGTGACAGGCGGCGATTCAGACCCTAGGGTGCCTGAATATGGATATGCAGATGCGCGTGGACACCGACGTGGTGGTGGGACCCTCCGGAACGACCGCGAACGACGTGATCGCCGTGGCGCGCCACGACGCGCGCGTCGTCGTGTCCCCCGAGGCCCTGGCCGCCGTCGCCGCCTCCCGGCAGGTCATCGAGGACCTGGCGGCCAAGCCGGACCCGGTCTACGGCGTCTCCACCGGCTTCGGCGCCCTCGCCGTCCGCCACATCAGCCCCGAACTCCGCGCCCAGCTCCAACGCAACATCGTGCGCTCGCACGCGGCGGGCATGGGACCGCGCGTGGAGCGGGAGGTCGTGCGCGCGCTGATGTTCCTGCGCCTCAAGACCCTGGCCTCCGGCCGCACCGGCGTCCGGCCGGTCGTCGTCGAGACGATGGCCGCCCTGCTCAACGCGGGGATCACCCCCGTCGTCCACGAGTACGGCTCGCTCGGCTGCTCAGGAGACCTCGCGCCGCTCTCGCACTGCGCGCTCACGCTCATGGGCGAGGGCGAGGCGGAGGGCCCCGACGGCGTCCTCGCGCCCGCCGCCGAGCTGCTCGCCGCGCACGGCATCGAGCCCGTCGAACTCCGCGAGAAGGAGGGGCTCGCGCTCCTCAACGGCACCGACGGCATGCTCGGCATGCTCGTCATGGCCTGCGCCGACCTCGCCCGTCTGATCACCTCCGCCGACGTCACGGCCGCGCTCTCCCTGGAGGCCCTGCTCGGCTCCGAGAAGGTCCTCGCCCCCGAGCTGCACGCCATCCGCCCGCACCCCGGCCAGGGGACCAGTGCCGACAACATGCTGCGCGTGCTCGCCGGTTCGGGGATGACCGGGCACCACCAGGACGACGCGCCGCGGGTCCAGGACGCGTACTCGATCCGCTGTGCGCCCCAGGTCGCCGGCGCCGGGCGCGACACCCTCGCGCACGCCCGGCTCGTCGCCGACCGCGAACTGGCCTCCGCCGTCGACAACCCGGTGGTCCTGCCCGACGGACGCGTCGAGTCCAACGGCAACTTCCACGGCGCGCCCGTCGCGTACGTCCTCGACTTCCTTGCCATCGCCGCCGCCGACCTGGCGTCCATCGCCGAGCGGCGCACCGACCGGCTGCTGGACAAGAACCGTTCGCACGGCCTGCCGCCGTTCCTCGCGGACGACCCCGGGGTCGACTCCGGCCTCATGATCGCCCAGTACACGCAGGCGGCCCTGGTCAGCGAGATGAAGCGGCTCGCCGCACCCGCGTCGGTGGACTCCATCCCGTCCTCGGCGATGCAGGAGGACCACGTCTCGATGGGGTGGTCCGCGGCGCGCAAGCTGCGCACCGCGCTGGACGCTCTTGCCCGGGTCATCGCCGTCGAGCTCGTCGCCGCCACCCGCGCCGTCGAGCTGCGGGCCGGGCTGACGCCTTCGCCGGCCACCGCCGCCGTGCTGCGCGCGGTGCGTGAGGCGGGGGTGGAGGGACCGGGGGCGGACCGGTTCCTCGCGCCGGATCTGGCGGCGGCGGAGAAGTTCGTGCGGCGTGGGGGGCTTGTGGAGGCCGTGGAGGGGGTTGTCGGGGAGCTGGGCTGATCTTCCGGTCTTCCGGGCTCGGGGCTGGTCTTCCGGTCTTCCGGGCTGCGGGCTGGTCTTCCGGTCTTCCGGGCTCGGCGGGGGCCGGGCCCCCGCCCCCCGAAGCGCGCTGCGCGCTCCCTCGGAGGGGTGCCCCCGGTCCTCAGACGCCGGGCGGGCCGGCGTGGCGGCCCGCCGTGCGGGACCGCCGCACCGCCACCGTCACCAGCGCCCCGCCCGCCGCCACGAAGCCCAGCCCCCCGTACACATACGGCGTGGTGTCCACACTGCCCGAGTCCGCGAGTCGGCGGCCTTCGCCCGGAGCGGGCGCGGACGGGTGGGTGGCGTGTGGCGCGGGGTGGGCGGGGGTCGCGTTCGCGGCGGGGACCAGCCAGCCCGCGCACAGCAGCGCACCGGCGGCGACGGCGGTCAGCAGCGGGCGGCGAGCGGTCACGGCAAGGCATCCCCTCAGCGGCGGCGGGACGCGCGGGCCCCGGTCGAACAGATGGTAGTGACACGCCCGCGCGGTGCGGAAGGCACGGGTGCCACCGGGCTTCCGTCGCGCTCCCCGGCCCCCTGACCACCCGGCTTGGGCGTAGGCGCCCGGAGGGTCTTTACTGGCGTGGTCTTCCCCACACTTTGCGCGTGGGTGGAACGGGCGAATCGGGTCAGGCGTTCCCTAAGCAGTAGCCGGGACCGGTGGGCACGCGTGGGATGCCCCCGGTGTGCCGGTGAAGGCCGAGGGGCCGGATCGTGCCCCCGTGGCCCGGTTCGGGGATTTTCGGGGTCCAGAGCGATGGAGATGCGTGTGATGAAGGACGGCAAGCGCCGCAAGGGCCTGGTGGCCGCGGCCGCCGTGCTCGGTGGTGTGCTCACTCTCGCCGCCTGCGGCGGTGGCGACGACGGCGACAACAAGGGCGGTGGCTCCGGCAAGGAGAAGTCGCAGCAGAACGTCGACGCGGCCGCCGCCAAGGACGCCTCCACGGCGCAGATCAAGATCACGCCCAAGGGCGGGACCGCCAACGCCGGGACCGCCGTGGACGCCGTCAAGGTCACCGTCAGCGACGGTGAGCTCACGAGCGTCAAGATGACGGACGAGACGGACGTCAAGAAGGTTCACCCGGTCGAGGGGACCCTGGCGCCGGACAAGAAGAGCTGGAAGCTCGACAAGCCGCTGGAGCGGTCCTCCAAGTACAAGATCGTCGCCGAGGCGAAGGACGACAAGGGCCGCCGCGCCACGGAGAACTCCTCGTTCTCCACGGTCTCGCCGAACAACAGCTTCATCGGCAGCTTCACCCCCGAGGACGGCCAGACCGTCGGCGTCGGCATGCCGGTCTCGATCAACTTCGACAAGCCGATCAAGGACCGCAAGGCCGTCCAGTCCCACCTGAAGGTGACCTCCAGCAGTGGCCAGCAGGTCGTCGGCCACTGGTTCAACGACCAGCGCCTCGACTTTCGCCCGAAGGAGTACTGGAAGGCGAATTCGGAGGTCACTCTGAAGATGGAGCTCGGCGACGTCTACGCCGCGCCGGGCATCAAGGGCCTGCAGAACAAGACGGTCAAGTTCCGGGTCGGCCACTCCCAGGTCTCCACGGTGGACGTCAAGACCCACCAGATGACCGTGGTCCGTGACGGGAAGGTCCTCAAGACCATTCCGATCTCGGCCGGCAGCCCCTCCAACCCCACGTACAACGGCAAGATGGTGATCTCGGAGAAGTTCACCGAGACCCGCATGGACGGCTCCACCGTGGGCTTCTCCAAGGCCAACGGCAAGGGCGAGTACGACATCAAGGACGTCCCGCACGCCATGCGGCTGTCCACGTCGGGCACCTTCATCCACGGCAACTACTGGGGCGGCGGCATCTTCGGCGTCGAGAACACCAGCCACGGCTGCGTCGGCCTGGAGGACAAGCAGGGCGCCGACGACCCGAACACCCCGGGCGCCTGGTTCTTCAAGAACTCCCAGATCGGCGATGTCGTCGTGGTGAAGAACTCCGACGACAAGACGATCTCCCCGGACAACGGCCTCAACGGCTGGAACATGAGCTGGCAGGAGTGGGTCAAGGGCAGCGCCACCGGCGCCTGATCCGGACCCGACCCCGCCGCCGGGCGGCGGCCGCCCCACGCGGCCGTCGTCCGGCGGTTTCGCGTACGGGACGGGGGCCGGGCACCGCCCGTCGACCCCCCTCCTCCCTCCACCACCACAGTCACACCGGCGTCCCCAGGAGGAACCCGTGGGCAAGCGCCCGGGAAGCGACCGGCCCGACGAGGCCGCCGACCCGCGGCCCGCCGTCGAAGCGGCCGTGCGCCGGCTCCGCGCGCTGCCCGCGCACGCCGCCGCGGACGTCGAGGCCGTCGAGGACGCCGCCTACGCCGAGGCCTCCGTCCTCGCCGCCGCGCCCGCCGGGCCCACGGCCGTCGGCCGGGCCCTGCTCGCCACGGCGGAGACGGAGCTCCGGCGCGCCTGGGAACGCGGCTGGCAGCCCGCCGACGTCCTCCGGCCGGCCCGCCGGGACGCGACCGGACCCACCGTCCGCTTCCTCCTCGCCGCCGTGGCCGCCGAGGCCCGCCGGTACGCCCCCGACGCCCTGCCCCCGCGCTGGGCCGGTCAGCTCCGCGACCTGGACGCGACGGTGTGGTGGCCGGACGACGACGCGTTCCTGGACGGCTTCGCACGCCGCGAGCGCCTGAGCCGCTTCGAGACGGTCACCACCGCGCTTCTCGCCCTGCGGTTCGTCGCCCGCCTCCCGCACATCGGAACGGTCGGACCACTGCCGGGCGCCGTAACCGGCGGCACCGGGAGTACCGGGAGGCCGGACGGCCGGACCGCGGCCGTCGAACCGAAGACACTCGCCCGGATCCGGGCGCTGCTCGCCAAGGCCGAGTCGACCGACTTCCCCGACGAGGCCGAGGCGTTCTCCGCCAAGGCGCAGGAGCTCATGGCGCGCCACTCGCTCGACGAGGCGCTCCTCGCCTCCACCCCCGGGGCGGCGGGCGACGGGCCCGGGACCTGCCGGCTCGGAGTCGAGGGGCCGTACGAATCCGCGAAGGCCCTGCTGCTCCACGCCGTCGCCGAAGCCAACCACTGCCATGCGGTGTGGTCCGGCGAGCACGGCTTCTCGACCGTCGTCGGCTTCGAAGCCGATCTCGAACTGGTCGAGCTGATGTACACCTCGTTGCTGGTGCAGGCGGACACGGCCATGCGGCGCGCCGCCGACGCGCACCACCGGGGCGCGAACGAACGCGGCGGACGGGCCCGTTCGGGCCGCCGGACCCGCGACTTCCGTGAGTCGTTCCTCATCGCCTACGCCGCCCGGATCGGCGACCGGCTGTCGGTCGCCGCCCGCGACGTCACCGAGCACGCCACCCGCCCCGAGGTCCTGCCCGCGCTCGCGGCCAGGGACGTCGCCGTCGGCGAGGCGGCCGGACGCCTCTTCCCCGAAACCACCTCCCACCGGCTGCGCGGCCGGGACGCGGAGGGCTGGGCCCGCGGAACGGAGGCGGCCGACGCGGCCCGCCTGGGGCGGCGCCCGGCGGGGTGAGGCCGTCGGCTTGAGGGGCCGGGTCTGAGGGGTGGGGCTTGGGGGGTCGGAGTTGAGGGGCTGGGTCTGAGGGGCCGGGCTTGAGGGGGGCGGCCGCTCACCCGCTCGCTACGCGTACTCCCACCACCGCCACACCTCGTCGTCGGTGACCTCCTCGGCTTTCACCGCCGCGCCCAGCACCTCCGGCTCGGCTCGGCCGCGCGGGCACAGTGCCCGACGACCTCGTCCGCGAGCAGCTTCCGTGAGCAGCTTCCGGGCCAGGACACCGCCCGGAACCGCGCCAGGGCCTCCACCAGGCCGGCCGGCACCGTCGGCACGTCCGGCCCGTAGGCGCTGCCGGTCACGGCGGGCGGGGGTTCGAGGGTGCGGTCGAGGCCGTGCCGGATCGCAGCGAGGGCGGCGGCGAGCGCGAGGTACGGATTGCGTCGGTGCCGGGCGGCCGGATCTCCGGGTGAAGGCCCTTGCCCCGGCCGACGACCCGGACCGCGCAGCTCGGATCCCAGGTGCGGCGCCTTCGCCAGGGTCAGGGCGAGCGTGGACGACGGCTTCCGCTTGCCCGACTCCGACTTCCGCACATCGCTCGGGGGTCCGCACAGAGCTCGGGGGTCCGCACAGAGCTCGGGGAGACGGCGACCTTCTGTGCCGACTGGGCGGCGGACAGCCCGCGTGCGCGACGGGCGATGCGGAGGCGGTCCCCGGGGGTGGGCCGGTGGCGCGGCGGCGGGCCGATCTCGCCCTGATCAAGCGCTCCCCTGAGACCGGTGAACGGGCGTCCGACGCTTCCCCTTTGCCGGGGGATCCCGCCGACCGGTCGGGACGCCTTCACCGTCCGTTCCGCGCCTCCTGCCCGTCCATGCGCCGTATGCCGGTCGTCGGTCAGGTGATCAAGTGCACCGCCTGCCACACGAGGACCCCGTGAGCCAGTGCGCATGTGGTCCAGCCGGTGGCGCCACGCGCCCTGTGGCGGACCACCCCCGCCCAGCCTGCCGCGAGCAGGACCGCGGAAAGGCCCCAGAAGACCCAGGCCGTGGCGTACGAGAAGGTGCCCGGAGTGTCGGTGAGGAGGGTCAGACAGGCGGTGGGGGCGATCGCCAGGAGCGCCAGTCCCCAGGTGCCTTCGCTCACCTTGTCGTCGTTCGCCTTGGTGCCGTGTGCTCTGTCGCCACGTGCGTCGGCGTCGTTCGCGTCGTCGTCGGCGGCCGGGGGTGTCATGGTGCTCCGTCCTCCTCGGGTTGCTTCCGCACGGAGCGGTGTGCCGGGGCGGCCGCGGCCTCGGGAATGCCGCGACCGCCCCGTCCCGTCACTTCCCGGACCTCGGGCTCGTCGCTGTCGAGTACCGACCGGGCGGTCTCCTGGGCTTCTTCCCGGGTGACGGCGCACAGATCCTCCTCGGGGGGATCGTCGATGGTGGCATGAAGCTAGCCCACTCCTGTGGCGATGCCCCAGAGGGTGCGGCGGAGCTGATGGGTGGCTTCAACTATGCATCTCGCGCATCCGGTTGCGATACGGAGTAATGGTGATGGGGCGTAAATAGGGCGATGTGGCAGGACGTGGTCGCCGTTGTGCCGCACCGTCCGTCGTGGGCGCTTGGCGCTTGGCGCCCGGCGCCCGACGCTCGGCGTTCAATCCGGCTCGGCGCGCGCCCGTCCGGTGTCCCTCGGGCGGGTCGCGGCAGTCTCGCGTCCTCGAACCTGTGGGCGGCGGCTGCCCGGGAGCGGCATACTGCGGGTCATGCGAGTGGCGCTGATGACCGGGGGGTCGCGGGGCGATGTGGCGCCCTTCACGGGTCTGGGACGCGCCCTGGCCCAGGCCGGGCACGAGGTCACGCTGGTCACGCACGGATGTTTCGCACCACTGGCCGAGGCCGCGGGGCTCGGCTTCCACGCCCTGCCGGTGGACCCGCGGGCCGAGCTGGACACCGAGCGCGGCCGGGCCCTCCAGGAGAGCTCGACCGGCGTCGGGCAGATGGTACGGATGGGGCCGCTCGCCCGGGAGGCCGCCGAGCGCATGGTCGACGACCTGCTGTGGGCGGCCGAGCGGGCGGACGTGCTGCTGCTGTCGAGCGGGATCGGCACGCTGGGGCACACCATCGCCACCGGCCTCGGCCTCCCCAGCCGGGGCGTCTACCTACAACCACACGCCCCCACCGGTGCGTTCGCGCCGCCGCTCGTCACCGCCGGTTCCTGGGGGCCCACCGTGAACCGGCTGGCCGGGCGGGCCGTGGGCGCCGCCGTGGACAGCCTCTTCGTCCCCGCCCTGCGCACCGTGCGGGCCCGGCTCGGTCTGCCGCCCCTCGGCTCACGCGCCGCCCGCCGGATCCGGGAGCGCCAGGACTGGCCCGTGCACCACGGCTTCAGCCCCCTCGTCGTCCCCCGCCCGGCCGACTGGCGCCCGGGCCTCACCGTCGACGGCTACTGGTGGCCGTACACCGCGCCCGGTACGGAACTGCCCGCGCCGGTGCGGGACTTCCTCGCGGCCGGCCCGCCGCCGGTCTTCGTCGGGTTGGGCAGCGTCACCCTGCCCCACCCCGAGCGCCTCGCGGCGACCTTCGTGCGCGCGCTGCGCGCGGCCGGCCTGCGGGGCATCGTCCAGCGGGGCTGGACCGGTCTTGAGGCCGAGGGCGACGACCTGCTCACCATTGACGAACTGCCGCACGCCGCGCTGTTCCCGCACCTGGCGGCTGTGGTGCACCACGCGGGTGCGGGCACCACGGCGGCCGGTCTGCGCGCGGGCGTCCCGGCGGTGCCCGTCCCCGTCCAGTTCGACGCCCACTTCTGGTCCGCCCGCCTCACCGCCCTCGGCGTCTCCCCGGGTCCCGTCCCCCTCCGTCGCCTCACCGCCCCCGCCCTCACCACGGCCCTCCGCAGCGTGACCACCGACCCCGGCTACCGCACCCGCGCCCGGGAGGTGGCCGCCCGCCTCGCCGAGGAGGACGGTGCGGCGCCGGTGGTCACAGCGGTGAACCGGCTCGCGGGGGCGTGAGGGGGCGCGGCCCTTCCGGCAAGCGCCGTACGGGGTCCCTGAAACCACGGCGGACGGCTCCCGGCCACACGCCCCCGACCACACGGCAGCGACCGGAAACCGGCACACGCTCCCCGCTCGCGTCGGAGACGGCTCCGGACACCGGACGCCCACACCTGCCGATGCCCGACGCCTCATTGGTACACCTCGGACGGAAGCGTCCGTCGTGATGGCCGAGAGGAAGACGGACAGTGGTACTCCTCGATCTCCAGGTGCTCCGATCCGAGACCGGCGCCCCGGTCCGCCCGCTACCAGCGGTGCGTACACGACTTCCGCGGCGAGGTGAGCGCCTACACCGGCAACCGGGCCGCAGCGGAGTTCAACGAACACGTCACCCAGGCGCTTGGTTGCCCGGCTTGATGAGGAGTGAGGGTCCCAACGGCCGCCGTCATTCCCGAGGAGCGTTCCCGTCCCGCAGGGAGGCGATCCGCCGCGCGTACGACTCCGCCGGACGCCCACCGACGGACGCGTTCCGTATGAGCCGGGTGGTCATGGTGAACTCCTGGATCCGGCGCGGCGTCGGGTAGCCGGACCGCTCGCGACGGTCCCGTCCGTAGGCGGAGACGAACGCGGCGAACCGTTCCCGCGTCTGCCATCCCAGGCGCTGACGTTCGACTGTGGTCACCTTCAGGTCCCACTCCGGGTGGTCGAAGCCGAAGCCTTCGAAGTCGATGAAGACCGCCTGCCCTTGTCCTCCACCACGAGGTTCCGCACGTGCGCGTCACCGTGCGCGGGCCCCCGGCGAGCCGAACCGCAGTTTCGCCACCGCACCGCGCAACTCGGCGTGGAGGATACGGAGGAAACGCCGATCGTCTTCCGGCATCCCGGGCGCCCGCTCGATACGGAGAGCCGGCCGCCCGAACGCGTCGTACGGCGGCAAGTCGAGCCCGGTCGGTGGGGTCAGTCCGTGGAGCCCACGCAGCAGGCCCCCCCGGCTCCCCGTAGGCAGGTCTGCGACCGTCACCGCGGATCAGGTGCCGGAAGGTCACCGGATGCCCGTCCACGACGCGGGGCTGTTCCAGGTCCTCCACCGCTCGGCCGGCGGGGCCCCCTCCCGGTGCAGCCGGCGCGCCACGGCGACTTCCCCCGAACGCCGGGTGCTGCCGCCCGAAACGACTCAGGACTGCGCCATTGCGCCCCAGTCGTAGACATAGCGGTTGGTGGAACGGTCGAAGGCAGCGCTGATCGGATGAGGTGGGAGCGCGAATTCTTGCTCGGCCCAGAGGAGCAGGGCCGCCGCCAGGCCCTCGGGCTGGTAGTCCGCCTCAGGGAATCGGACGCGATGGACCGTGACCAGGGTGTGGTGGCTTGAAGGGAGAGCGGCGGTGAGGGCCGGAGCTGCCAGGGCGAGCCCGTGACGCAGCCAGGCCGCTTCGTCGGGTGAGAGCCGCTTGTCCCCGTGGCCTTCGGGTGAGTGTGTGAGGACGGGGGTGGCATCGAGCCACACCCCGTCCGAGACCCGCGCACTGTGCGCCGGTACTTCGGGGGCCGTCACGGCCGAGGCTGTCAGCTCGATCCAGATGCCCCAAGTTGCCCGACGGAGCCGGTACAGGGTCGTGCGCGGTTCCTCAGGCATCCGGGGACGGAGCGTCGGCGACCCCGATCGGGCAGCTCACGCCCGTCCCGCCGATGCCGCAGTAGCCGCCCGGGTTCTTGTCGAGGTACTGCTGGTGGTGTTCCTCGGCCCAGTAGAAGGGGCCGGCCGGGGCGATCTCCGTGGTGATGTCGCCGTGGCCGGAGGCGCGGAGGACCGTCTGGTAGGCGTCGCGGGAGGACTCGGCGGCCCGCTGCTGGGCGGGGGAGTGGGTGTAGATCGCGGAGCGGTACTGGGTGCCGCGGTCGTTGCCCTGGCGGAAGCCCTGGGTGGGGTCGTGGGACTCCCAGAAGACCTTGAGCAGCGTCTCGTAGGGGACGACCGCCGGGTCGAAAACCACCCGGACCGCCTCCGTGTGCCCGGTCAGGCCGCTGCAGACCTCGTCGTACGTCGGATTCGGGGTGATGCCGCCCTGGTAGCCGACGAGGGTCGTCCATACGCCGGGCGTCTGCCAGAAGCGGCGCTCTGCGCCCCAGAAGCAGCCCAGGCCGAAGTCGGCGACGACCAGGCCCTCGGGGTAGGGACCGGCCGGCGGGGTGCCGAGGACGGTGTGGCGGCCGGCGAGGGGGAAGGCCGGCTCGGGGCGGCCCTTGAGGGCCTCTTCCTCGGTGGGCAGGCGGTGGTCATGGCGGAGGTGGGGGAAGAGCATCACGACTCCAGGGCGGCGGCGGTCGACGGTGCGGTGCGGTGCGGTGCGGTGCGGTCTGCGGATCAGGGGAACGCGCGGCCCGGGGGTCGGAATTCCCGGTTCCCCCGCCGTCCTCGACCTGTCCGTTCCCGGTCCGTCCGCCCGCGCCCGTCCGGCCCGCGCCCGTCCGTCCCCACTCCCGTCCGGCTCGCGCCCATCCGTCCCCCGCCCGTCCCGGTCAGTACCCGGACGCCGCACGCGCCCGGTATGCCGTGTACACGGCGACCGGGTCCTCCTCGTACGTCCACGGGATGGCGCCGATGTGGCCGTCCACCGCGCGCAACTGCTCCAGGGCCTCGGTGTGCCGCCCGGCGTTGACCAGGAACCAGACCAGCAGGTGCCGCACGTGGGGCAGCACGGGGTGGTCGGCCGGGGCGTGCACGGCCGCGTACTGGGCCGCCTCGATCGCGTCCCGGACCACGACGCTCTCGTACAGGCCGTGCACGAGGTTGACGTCGGGCAGGTGGTCGTACACGGCGAAGAGCGGCAGCGCGGGCAGCAGGCTGCCCGCGGGGGCGGACGCGGCGGCCCGCCGGGCGAAGGCATCGGCCTGCTCCTGCGAGCCGTGCCACTTCGCGCTCCAGTAGCGCAGCGCCACCAGATGCGCCCCCATGTGCCCCGGTGCGCGGGAGGTCACGGTCTCCCAGACGGACTGGAACTCCGCCTCGCTCGCCCCGAGCCCCCGCTCGACGTTCAGCCGGACGATGTACGGGACCGGGTCGCCCGGTGCGAGCAGCGCGGCCTCGGCGCACACCGTCCGGGCCTCCTCCAGGATCATGCGGTAGTCCTGCGACGAGGGGTCGCGCATCGCCTGCTGGACCAGGAACTCGGCCTGCACGGCCGCCCCGCCCGCGTCCTTGGGGGCCACCACGCGCCAGTGGCGCAGCCACATGCCCCCAGTGCCGGGCGTCTCGGCCAGCTCCCGGGCGGCGGCCCCGGCCAGCGTCTGCACGCGCTGCCAGCGCAGCTCGGCGGCACCCTCCGCCGGAGTGCGGGCCAGCAGCCCGGCCGCCGGCTTCCAGTCCTGGGTGCGGCGGGCCTCCTCGACCGCGGCCAGCAGCTCGGGGTCCGGACCCGGCAGGCGTACGTCCAGCCGCTCGGCCGGGACGAAGCCGAACCCGTACGACGGGTCGACGGCCGTGCCGGCGCCCCGCAGCGCGTCCTGGGCCGCGCGCCGGCGGCGCAGCGCGGGCGCGACGACGACGCCGCAGACGACGACGAGGGCGAGCAGGATGAACAGAAACTCCATGAGCTGTCCTGAAAGCGAAGGGGCGGGAGGGTGCGGGGAGCGGGGCTCCGAGGGGACGACGACGGGCCGACGACCTTAGGACGAGGCAGTGCGCCCGATCGTTCCTGACCACCGGTTTCGCGGGCCGGCCGATCGTTCATACGCCGGTTACAAGTGAACAGGAGTAATCCGGTAAAGGGGGTACTACTCTCGGAACAATGAGCGACCAGCAGCAGCAATCCTTCGAGACCCTCGCCATCCACGCCGGGCAGGAGGCGGACCCGCTGACCGGGGCCGTCGTGCCGCCGATCTACCAAGTCTCCACCTACAAGCAGGACGGCGTGGGCGGCCTGCGCGGCGGATACGAGTACAGCCGGAGCGCCAACCCGACCCGTACCGCCCTGGAGGAGAACCTGGCGGCGCTGGAGGGCGGCGTCCGGGGTCTGGCCTTCGCCTCCGGCCTGGCCGCCGAGGACTGCCTGCTGCGGACGCTGCTGGCCCCCGGCGACCATGTCGTCATCCCGAACGACGCCTACGGCGGAACGTTCCGGCTGTTCGCCAAGGTCGTCGGCCGCTGGGGCGTCGAGTGGTCCGTCGCCGACACCTCGGACCCCGCCGCGGTCCGGGCCGCGATCACCGACCGCACCAAGGCCGTCTGGGTCGAGACCCCGTCGAACCCGCTGCTCGGCATCACCGACATCGCCGCCGTCGCCCAGGTGGCCCACGAGGGCGGGGCCAAGCTGGTGGTGGACAACACCTTCGCCAGTCCCTACCTCCAGCAGCCGCTGGCGCTCGGCGCGGACGTCGTCGTGCACTCGACCACCAAGTACATGGGCGGCCACTCCGACGTCGTCGGCGGCGCCCTGATCACCGCCGACGCCGCGCTGGGCGACGAGCTCGCCTACCACCAGAACGCCATGGGCGCCGTCGCCGGCCCCTTCGACTCCTGGCTGACGCTGCGCGGCATCAAGACCCTGGCCGTCCGCATGGACCGGCACAGCGCCAACGCCGAGCGCGTCGCCGACCTGCTGCTCTCCCACCCCAAGGTCACCCGGGTCTACTACCCCGGCCTGCCCGAACACCCGCTGCACGAGGTCGCGGCCAAGCAGATGCGCGCCTTCGGCGGCATGGTCTCGTTCCGCGTCGAGGGCGGCGAGGAGGCGGCGGTCGAGGTCTGCAACCGCGCCAAGCTGTTCACCCTCGGCGAGTCCCTCGGCGGCGTCGAGTCGCTGATCGAGCACCCGGGCCGGATGACCCACGCCTCCGTGGCCGGCTCGGCCCTGGAGGTCCCGGCGGACCTCGTCCGCCTCTCCGTGGGCATCGAGTCGGTGGACGACCTGCTGGCGGACATCAAGCAGGCGCTGGGCTGAGCGTTCGGAACCGGTTCGGACGCAGCCCGTCCGGCGTTTGAGGACAAGCGGCGAAGCCGCTTTCGGGGTCCGGGGCGCAGGCCCGGGAAACGGCGGAAGGGCGGGGCCGGGGCACCACCACCCACGCCACCCGCCGCCCCGGACAGCCGGGCGCCGTACGGCAGATGACGCCGTCGGCGCCTGGCGGGCGCGCAGGCCGCGTGCGGCGTCAGGAAGCCGGCGGCACCTGCGGAAGCGAGCTGTGCACCTCGGACAGCGCGGAGTTGAAGCGCGTCAGCAACGTGCAGAACACGGCCCGCTCCTCCTCCGTCCACCCCTCCGTGCACAGCGCCATCAGTTGCCTGCGCGAAGCGCGGACCTCGTCCAGCCGCGCCTTGCCGCGCGGCGAGAGCTGGAGGACGACGGCCCGGCCGTCCTCGGGGTGCGAGGTGCGCTTGACCAGGCCGGTGTCGACGAGGGGCGCCACCTGGCGGGTGACGGTCGACGAGTCGATGCCCATGCCCGCGGCGAGCGCCTTGACGCCCATCGGGCCTTCCTGGTCCAGGCGGTTGAGCAGCAGATAGGCGGCGCGGTCCATCGAGTTGTGGACCCGGCCGACGCCGCCGAGCCGGGTCTGTTCTGCGCGACGGGCGAAGACGGCAACCTGGTGCTGGAGAGTGTCGAGGACACCTGGTGCGAGGTCGGTCGTCATGTCCGGAGGGGTGGGCATGGCTGGGGACTCACTTCGTGCGGCGGGCTGGAATTGCTCGGGAATGGGGGACAGAGTACGCGGCCGGACGGGTGCGCGTGCCGTTGCCGGGCAAACCGGTCGGTTCGTATGGTCACCGGGTCCCGTTCCTTCGGATGGCGGCCCCACGGCGGGTGCGGGACTGCGAGACTGGCGGTATGGCTGCACGTGTGGGAAGCGGCGGCGACCGTCCGGCGCGGGTTCCGCCCGGTTCGTCGGCTTCCCCGAGTTCATCGACTTACTCCGGCCCGTCGGCTCGGCCCGGTCCCTCGGCTCGGTCCGGCCCGTCGGCTCGGTCCGGCCCGTCGGCTCGGTCCGGTCCGCCGCCCGGCCCGACCGGCGATTCGTGCGCCGACTCGCCTCGTGGCGATTCGTATGCCGACTCGCCTGATGCGTTCGGTTCACCTCGTCCCTCTGATCCCTCCGGCGACTCCGGCACCGCCGCCCCCTCCCTCCCCGTCACTCTCGACGCCATCCGCCAGGCTCAGAAGACGTTGTCCGGCGTCGCACGGGTCACCGCCCTGGAGGGCAGCCGGTACCTGTCCGGGCTGATCGGCTCCCCAGTGCACCTCAAGTGCGAGAACCTCCAGCGGACCGGCTCGTTCAAGGTTCGCGGCGCGTACGTACGGATCGCGGGCCTCTCGGCGGCCGAGCGCGCGGCCGGGGTGGTCGCGGCGAGCGCGGGCAACCACGCCCAGGGCGTGGCCCTCGCCGCGTCCCTGCTCGGGGTGCGGTCCACGGTCTTCATGCCGGAGGGCGCGCCGCTGCCGAAGGTCGTCGCCACCCGTGAGTACGGGGCCGAAGTGCGGTTGCGCGGACAGGTGGTGGACGACGCGCTGGGCGCCGCCCGGGAGCACGCGCGGCGCACGGGCGCGGTCCTCATCCACCCCTTCGACCACCCGGACGTCATCGCGGGCCAGGGAACCGTGGGACTGGAGATCCTGGAGCAGTGTCCCGAGGTGCGCACGGTCGTGGTGGGCATGGGAGGCGGCGGGCTGGCGGCCGGGATCGCCGTGGCGCTGAAGACGCTACGGCCGGACGTGCGCGTCATCGGTGTCCAGGCGGCGGCCGCGGCGGCCTACCCACGGTCGCTGGCCGCCGGCCGCCCGGTGACCGTGGTGGCGCCGGCCACGATGGCCGACGGCATCAAGGTCGGGCGGCCCGGCGACGTACCGTTCGGGATCGTCCGGCGGCTGGTGGACGAGGTCCGTACCGTCTCCGAAGACCAGTTGGCGAGCGCGCTGCTGCTCTGCCTGGAGCGGGCGAAGCTGCTGGTGGAACCGGCCGGGGCGAGTCCGGTGGCGGCGCTGCTGGCCGCCCCGCGCTCGTTCGAGGGGCCTGTCGTGGCGGTGCTCTCCGGCGGGAACGTCGACCCCCTGCTGTTGCAGGGCGTCCTGCGGCACGGCATGGCCGCCGCCGGCCGTTACCTCTCGCTGCGGCTGCGGATCACCGACCGCCCGGGGGCGCTCGCCGCCCTGCTGGAGGTGCTGTCAGCGGTGGACGTCAACATCATCGACATCGGACACGTCCGTACCGACCCGCGGCTGCGGCTGACCGAGGCGGAGGTCGAACTGCACCTGGAGACCAAGGGGCACGAACACTGCGCCGCCGTGCGCACGGCGCTGCGGGAGGCGGGCTATCCGGTGCTGGCCTGAGCCCGGACCGGCTCCGGCTCCGAGCCCGGATGCGCGGCGGCTCCGCGTCCTGCGCGCAACGCGGATATCCGGAATTTCCGTTCACGGGGCGCAATGCTCCCGCTGAACGTAAAATCCTGAATTACGTCACCGAACGGGGAGAAGTTCCATGTCGGGCGCGATTCACGCCGAAGGCCTGGTCAAGACCTTCGGCGAGGTAAGAGCTCTGGACGGCGTCGATCTCGACGTCCCGGAGGGGACGGTCCTGGGGCTGCTCGGGCCCAACGGCGCCGGGAAGACGACGGCCGTACGCGTCCTGACGACCCTCATCAGACCGGACCGCGGCACGGCCTCGGTGGCGGGCATCGACGTGCTGCGGCGGCCCGACGAAGTCCGGCGCAACATCGGCCTGTCCGGCCAGTTCGCCGCCGTAGACGAGTATCTGACGGGCCGTGAGAACCTGCGCATGGTCGGCAGGCTGTACCAGTTGAGCGGACGCGAGGCCAAGCGCCGCGCCGGCGAGCTGCTGGACCGCTTCCATCTCGCCGAAGCCGCCGACCGCCCCGCCAAGACGTATTCCGGCGGGATGCGCCGCCGCCTCGACCTCGCGGCGGCCCTGGTCGTCAGACCACCCGTGATGTTCATGGACGAACCGACCACCGGCCTCGACCCGCGCAACCGGCAGCAGTTGTGGGAGGTCATCCAGGAACTCGTCGCCGCCGGAACGACGTTGCTCCTCACCACCCAGTACCTGGAGGAGGCCGACCACCTCGCGCACGACATCGCCGTCGTCGACCACGGCCGGGTGATCGCGCGCGGCACGTCCGACCAGCTCAAGGCGCGGACGGGCGGCGAGCGCGTCGAGGTCGTCGTGCACCGGCCCGAGCACATCCCCGTCGCCGACGCCGTCCTGCGGGGCTTCGGCGACGGCGGGTCGGCCGTCGAACCGCACACCCGGCGGATCACCGTCCCGGTCTCCGGCGGCGCGCGGCTGCTCGCCGAGATCATCCGCGAACTCGACGCCCGGGACGTCGGCATCGACGACATCGGGCTGCGCCGTCCCACCCTGGACGACGTGTTCATCTCGCTGACCGGCCACGCCGCCGAGACCGCGGGCGAACCCGAACGGCAGCAGGAAGGGGCCCTGCCATGACCACCGCCGACCACGCCGCCGCCGACCACGCCGCGCCGAGGCGTCCGGCGTCCGGACGGGGCCGCGTCGGCCGGTCCGTCCACGACTCCCTGGTCGTCGCCCAGCGGAACCTCATCCGGATGATCCGCATCCCCGAGGTGGTCGTCTTCGGGCTGGTCCAGCCCGTCATGTTCGTGGTGCTGTTCAGCTACGTCTTCGGCGGCTCGATCGCCCTCGGCGGCAGCACACGGCCGTCGCTCTACCGCGAGTTCCTCATGGCGGGCATCTTCGCCCAGACAGTCACCTTCGCCACCGCGGGGGCCGGCGCCGGGATCGCCGACGACATGCACAAGGGGCTCATCGACCGCTTCCGGTCGCTGCCGATGACCCGGGGAGCCGTCCTCACCGGGCGGACCCTCGCCGACCTCGTGCAGACCGCACTGACCCTGGTGATGCTGGCGATCGTCGCCGCCATCGTCGGCTGGCGGATCCACGAGGGGGTGCCGAAGGCCCTGGCGGGCTTCGCCCTGCTGCTCCTGCTCGGCTACGCCTTCTCCTGGATCGGCGCGCTCATCGGGCTGTCCGTGCGGACCCCGGAAGCGGCCACCTCGGGAGGGCTCGTCTGGCTGTTCCCGCTGACGTTCATCTCGAACGCGTTCGTGCCGTCCGGCAACATGCCGACCGTCCTGCGGGTGATCGCCGAGTGGAACCCCTTCAGCGCCACCGTCCAGGCGGCCCGCGAACTCTTCGGCAACCTGCCGCCCGGCTACCCCGTGCCGGACGCCTGGCCGATGCGGCATCCGGTGTGGGCGTCACTGATCTGGTCGGCGCTGATCATTCTGGTGTTCCGGTGGCTGGCGGTACGGAAGTACCGCTCGGCGACGGGGTGAGGGAGGGGCGGGCTCGGTTGCGGGGGCGGGGCGTGGGTCCGGGGCCGGTCCTACGTCCGGGTCCGGACCTGGGTCTGGGTCTAAATCCGGGATTGGGCTCGGGCTCGGAGAGCCCTTCGTCGCCCGGGCTTGAGCTCGGGCCCGGGTCCGGGCTTGGGCTTGGGCGTGGAGAAGCCTTCGTCGCCCGGGCTCGGAGAAACCTCCGGCCCCGGACCGTCGTGAGCGGTCCGGGGCCGGGAAGCGGGGTGGCGCGACGCGCCTCGAAGGGCGGGATCAGCCCTGATACGGCGTGGCGTCCATGATGCGGACCTTCGCCTTGCGGCCGTTCGGCAGCTCGTACTCGGCGTCCTCGCCGACCTTCTTGCCGTTGACGCCGGTGCCCAGCGGGGACTGGGGGGAGTACGTCTCGATGTCCGAGCTCGCGTACTCGCGGGAGGCGAGCAGGAAGGTCAGGGTGTCGTCCGGGTCGCCGTCGAAGGCGATGGTGACGACCATGCCGGGGGCGACCACGCCGGTGGCGGCAGGGGCCTCGCCGACCTTCGCATGCTCGAGCAACTGCGTGAGCTGACGCACACGGAGCTCCTGCTTGCCCTGCTCCTCCTTGGCCGCGTGGTACCCGCCGTTCTCTCGCAGGTCACCTTCCTCGCGCGCCGCGGCGATCTTGGCCGCGATCTCGGTGCGAGCGGGACCAGACAGGTACTCCAGCTCGGCTTTGAGCTGGTCGTACGCCTCCTGAGTCAGCCAGGTGACGCTGTCGCTGGTCTGGGTCACAGGTGCTCCTCGTCGGTGCTGGGGAAAAACTTCGGGGTCACGGATACAAATGAACGCCCTACTCAGAAGGGTGCACCTCCAAAGGCGGGCGAAACCACGAGCCTAACAATTACGTCCGGAATGGGGGAAGAAGTCGTGGGACGAAATCCCGCAAGAATCGCATCGCCGCAGGTCAGGATGGTTTTCTCCGAGGGTCTGCGGTCGCCGCGCCGCTTGCTGACCGCTCACTCCCCGTCCACTCCCGCTCACTCGGCCGTTCGCCGCCCGTCGGTCGTACGGGCGGGGCGCGCTCTCCGCGGAAGGTGAGAGTCCGCCGTGGGACGGGCGCCCCTGCCGGCGGGCCGGAGGCGCGTCCGTCGCGGTCAGCCCCGGTCGGTCGTCCGGCAGCCTTCCAGCTCCGTGATGCGCGCGGGAGCGGTGGTGCGGAGCGTGACGAGCTCGGTGAAGTGCGTCTCCCGGCGGTCCAGGGACACGTCCTTGCGGGCGACCTCCGCCCCGTCCTCACCCAGCGAGCGGAGCGTGCACACTCCGTTGTCGTTCTTCTCCTTGCGGACCTCGATCACCGCCTGGACCGACGTCGAGGAGATCTTCTTCGACCGGATGAGCTGGCCACTGACGTCCGACTTGGTGACGTAGTGCACACCGGCCCACCCGACGAACCCGAGCAGCGCCGCGAAGAGCACCCCGCCGACGATCTTGAGCTTGCGGTTCGCGCGCTCGTCCGCCGAGCGGCCGTAACGGCCCTCTGGCAGGGCCTCGCGCTGCGCAGCCATGATCATCGCCTCCCGGACGCCGATTTGTGAACGCGGAATGAAACGGCTCCCGCTTCGGTCACTATAGGAGGCGTCTGCCGAGACGAGTGACTGAGGATCGAGCCTTGACTGAGCAGTTGCGAATGATGGCCGTTCACGCCCACCCCGACGACGAGTCGAGCAAGGGCGCGGCCACGATGGCCAAGTACGTGTCCGAGGGGGTGGACGTGCTGGTCGCCACCTGCACGGGTGGGGAGCGCGGTTCCATCCTCAATCCCAAGCTCCAGGGGGACCCCTACATCGAGGAGCACATCCACGAGGTCCGGGCGAAGGAGATGGACGAGGCCCGGGACATCCTGGGCGTCAAGCAGGAGTGGCTGGGCTATGTGGACTCCGGGCTCCCGGAGGGTGACCCGCTGCCCCCGCTGCCCGAGGGCTGCTTCGCGCTCCAGGACGTCGACGAGGCGGCCGGGACGCTGGTCAAGCTCATCCGCGAGTTCAAGCCGCACGTGATCACCACGTACGACGAGAACGGCGGTTACCCGCACCCCGACCACATCATGACCCACAAGATCTCGATGGTGGCCTTCGAGGCGGCGGGCGACCCGTCCCGCTATCCCGAGGCCGGCGAGCCGTGGCAGCCGCTCAAGCTCTACTACAACCAGGGCTTCAACCGGCCGCGTACCCAGGCGCTGCACGACGCGCTGCTGGAGCGCGGCATGGAGTCGCCCTACGGCGAGTGGCTGGAGCGCTGGGACTCGATGGGCCGGGAGCGCAATCTCACCACCTTCGTCCCCTGCGGTGACTTCTTCGAAATCCGTGACAAGGCACTGATCGCCCACGCCACGCAGATCGATCCGGACGGCGGTTGGTTCAAGGTGCCGCTGGACCTCCAGCGGGAGGTCTGGCCCACCGAGGAGTACGAGCTCGCGAAGTCGCTCGTCGGCACGTCCCTCCCCGAGGACGACCTCTTCGCGGGCATCCGCAACAATTGAGCCCATGATGAGCGCGACTGCCTCCCTCGCCGTCACCCACCTGGTGCCGCTCGCCGCCGCCGGGGATGACCTCGACAAGAACAAGGTCACCCCCGGTGTCCTGGGCTTCATCGTCTTCGCTGTCATCGGCGCGGCCGTGTGGCTGCTGATGAAGAGCATGACGAAGCACATGAAGCGGGTGAACTTCGAGGAGGCGCCGGACAGCGCCGCCCCGGCGACCACCGCCGTATCCGCCGCCACCGCCGTCCCCGACGGCGCGGCGACGGGCGGCAAGACCCCAGCCTGACCGCCTGACCCCAAGGGCGGACCCAAACCGCCCGACCGACCCGCCTGCCTCAAGGCGGACCTGCCTCAGGAACCGACCCGCTCCCGAGCGGACCTGCTCCCGAGCGGACCTCCTTCAGGGCGGACCTGCTCGGGGGGTGAATCCCGCCCCAAGGGGAATGCGAACCGTCCCCGTCCTCAGGCGCGGGCGCCCGACCGACGAGTGATCCCATTTGGGGTCGTTCCGTCGGCTTGGCCTTGCCTGGCGTCCGGCTCGTCCGGCGTCCGGCACTGCCCGGCGCCCGGTCCTGCCCGGTGTCCGGCCCTGCCGGGTCCGATTCCGTCCGGCTGCCTTCGGTCGTGCTCGGCCCCCTCCGGTTCCGTCGCGGTCAGGAGCCGGACCGGCTGAGCCCTGTCCGGACCAGGCCCCGGTCGGCCTGTCCGGATCAGGCCCCGGTCGGCCGGGACTCGGTGCTGCCCCGATCCGGCTTCGCCATGCGGCCACTCCGTCACATGTCCACGCGGTGCGATTTTCGCCCCCCGCCTGCGGGTCCTGCCCCTCGCGAGATTCTCCGCTCCCCCCGAGGCTCTCCGCCCCCGCGAGGCTCTCCGCCCCCCCCGCAAGGTTCTCCGCCCCCGCGAGGTTCCCGCCCCAGCCGGCGAGGTATCCGCCCTTCGCGGTGCTTCCGCCATGCGCCAGGGTTTCCGCCCCGCGCCACCCCGGCCCCGGCACGGCACCCCGGCCCCGGCACGGCACCCCGGTCCCGGCACGGCACCCCGGCCCCGGCCCGGCGGCACGGCCTCAGCTCGGCAGCACGGCCATCACCTCCCGTGCCCGCCGCCCGGGCACCATGCCCAGGCGCCATGCCTGCCACCCTGCCTCCGGCTCCACTCCGCGCTCCAGCACCAGCGCGTACGCCTCCGCGTACTGCTCCAGCGCCGGATCCACCGCCCAGTCCGCGCCTCGCAGCTCCCGCCGCAGGCGGGCCAGGTCCTCGCCGGCCACGGCGGCACCCACCACGGAGCCGCCCGGCGAGACGAACGGGAGCAGCGTGCAGCGCAGGAAGCGGGCCCAGCTCTCGCCCCGCCGGTCGCCGAACCCTGTGAACAGCCGCTCCGCCTCCTCCGTCAGCTCCAGCGCCTGCTCCAGTCTGCCGTTGCCCGCGTCGATCACCGCCAGCTCCAGGCACGACCACGCCTCGCCGTGTGCGACCCCGACCCGCTGGAAGTCCAGCCGGGCGTCCTGGAGCAACTGCCGGGCGAAACCGCTGTTCCGCAGGCTCCCCGTCTGGGCCGCCCGCTGGTCCCGGGTGACCCGGGCCGAGTGGTGACGGGCACAGGCGAGGCCGTAGACGTCACGCATCCGGTTGAACATCGTCCGGGCCCGTTCCAGCTCCCGCAGCGCGGCCGGCAGGTCGCCGAGCTCTTCCAGAGCCTGACCCAGATAGAACAAGGTCCACGCCTCGCCCCGCGCGTCCTCGTGCTCGCGGTGGCGGGACACGGCCTGCCGGAGCCCTTCCACGGCCGCCGCGGCGTCCCCGGCTGTCAGCCGCCCCCGGGCGAGCTGGGTCAGGGCCCAGGCCGCGCCCCGCCCGTCCTGCGTCCGCCCGTACAGCTCCAGCGCCTGGCGCAGCTCGGCCTCCGCCGGCTCGGGGCGGCCCATGCGCAGCCGCACCTGGCCGAGCTGGAAGTGCGCCCAGGCCTGGCCGTGCAGGCTCTCGCTCTCCCGGTGCAGCTCCAGGGCCACGGCGAGCAGGTCCAGTGCCTCCGCCAGTCGGCCGCGGTCACGCTCCACCGCGGCCAGCGCGTGCATCGTCCAGGCCCGGTCGCCGCTCAGCTCCGGAGCCGCCTGGAGTTCCAGTGCCTCCCGCAGCTTCGCCGCGGCCTCCTTCAGGTTTCCCTGGTGCTGGAGGGTGATGCCGAGGTCACGCAGCGCCCGGGCCGCGCCCGCGTGGTGCTGGGCGTCGAGGTAAAGGTCGACGACCGAGGTCAGCGTCGTCCGCGAGGTGTCCAGTTCACCGAGCTGCCGGGCCGCCACGCCCGTGCGCCACTGCACGGAGCGGGTCAGCAGCTCGCGGTCGGTGGCCTGTGTCAGTTCGCTCAGTTCGCCCAGCCGGTAGAGGTCGCCGCGGAGCAGGCAGTAGTCGCACAGGGCGCCCAGCAGGTGCAGCACCGCCGACTGGTCGACGCCCTCCGCGTGCCGGAGCGCGGCCGTGATGAAGCTCGACTCGTCGTCCAGCCAGCGCAGGGCCGCGTCCAGCGAGGGGAAGCCGTGGCCTCCGGCCGCGCCCTCGGCGAACATGTCGGCACGCGTCGACGTCTTGCCGTCCACCATGCGTATGACCGTGTCGGCGAGCTCCGCGTAGCTGCGTAT
This sequence comes from Streptomyces sp. NPDC052910, assembly GCF_055585605.1. Lineage (NCBI taxonomy): Bacteria > Bacillati > Actinomycetota > Actinomycetes > Kitasatosporales > Streptomycetaceae > Streptomyces > Streptomyces sp. NPDC052910. The sequence continues at coordinate 873,015 of NZ_JBVJJR010000001.1, read as the reverse complement.
CAGCCGCTCCTGGGCCGCTCCCCGCTCTCCGGGGTCCTCCTCCTCGTGCAACCGCGCGTGCGCGAAGTCCCGCACCAGGTCGTGCATCCGGTAGCGCCCGGGACGCACCGGCTCGATCAGCCCGGCCCGCGCCAGCTCCGTCAGCCGCTGTGCCGCCTCCTGCCCGTCGGCCGCGAGGAGGGCCGCGGCGGCGGCCGCGCCCAGCGATGCCCGGCCGGCCAGCGCGAGCCGCCGCAGCAGCCGCCGGGCGTCCTCGCCTTGGTCCATATAGCGGAGCCACAGTGCCCTCTCCACCGGACCGGACTGGCCCGCGGCCTCCAGCTCCACGGCCAGCGCCCGCGGCGTCCGCGCACCGAGCGAGGACCCGGCCACCCGCAGGGCCAGTGGCAGACCGCCGCACAACGCGCCGACGCGCGTGAGCGACTGGCCGTCGTAGAGCTCGTCGTCCCGCGCCGCGGCTTCCTCTCGTTCCTCGTCCGGCGCGGCCACCGAGCGCAGCAACTCCTCCGCACCCGCCTCGTCCAGCGGGCCGACCTCCAACCGGTGCACCCACGCCTCCAACTCCGCGGGCAGCTCCAGCGGTTCGCGTGTGGTGACGAGCACCAGACATTCGGACCGGTCGGGCACCAGGGCACGTACCTGCTCCGCGTCCGACGCGTCGTCCAGCACGATCGCCACCGGCAGACCGGTCAGATGCTTGTGGTACGCCTCGGACAGCCGTCTGAGGTGCTGCTCACGCGAGGAACGTTCGCGAAAGAACAACTGGTCTCGCGGGGCGCCGAGTCGGTTGAGCAGGTGCAGCAGAGCGTCCCGGGTCGACAGCGGCGGCTCCTCCTGGCTCTCGCCCCGCAGGTCCACGACGCAGGCGCCCCGGAACTGGTCCCGGAGGTGCTGCGCCGCGCGCAGGGCCAGCGTGGTCCGGCCCGCTCCGGACGGGCCGTGCAGCACCACGACCGTCGGTTTCGTCTCGGTGCTCGCCCGGGCCTGGTGCACCCACTGGGCGATCCGATCCACCTGCGTCTTCCGCCCGGCGAACGGGCCGTCGGTCCGTGGGAGATCGTCGAACGAACGGGCAAGGAGGCTCCGCTGCCGGGCCAGCGCGCTGCGGTCGCCGCCCCGCAGTTGTGGCACCCGCGACGGACCGCCCTTGCCCGGCGCCCCCGGCGCGGATCCCTTACCGTTGCGCGCCCCGTGCAACATCCGCTGCCGGTCGAGGAAGGGCCGTATCCCTCGCACCTCCACCGCCGTCCGCCACTGGAGCCTCAACTGCTCGGCGCCGCCCGGCTGCCCTCGCAGCGCCGCCCGGCGGTGCCGGGCCGGCCAATGTCCTGCCGTCAGCTTCGCGAGCGTCGCCACGGAACCCGCGAGGGCCACCGCGACCGCCGTGCTGACGGCGGTGCCCGCGGACGTCCCATAGCCCAGATCCGCCCCGAGGGCCGTCACCGCCGTGACGACCGTGACCAGCATGGGCGTACCGAGCGCGGCCCCCGACAAGCGCGCGGACAACGGCCCGACGGCCGCGGCCTCCTCGTCCAAGGCCCGGACGTACGCCGCGTACTCCTCGGCCGCCGCCTCGGCCACCGCGTCCAACTCCTCCCGCGCCCGCCGCAGCAGCACCTCCCCGTCCACCCGCCCACCCGAACGGCGCACCTCCTCCTCGACCGCCCGCTCCAGCAGGCTCTCGACTTCCGCGCGGTGACCCTGCCGCAGCGCGGGCAGCGAGCTCTGCATGTGCCGTCCCCCTTCGACCAGCGAATGCCCAAGGCGCCCCAGTCTTCCGCTTCGACGCGGATTCCGGCAGGCCTGTGGATAACCCCCTGTGGACAACTCCGGGGGACGCGACCGGGACAGGCCCAGGCTCCCGGTGAATTCCCTGGATGAGATCGGGAGAACGGGTGCACGAAGGAGGCGTCTGGCGCTTGGATGCCTTCATGCGCTTCCCGACCGCCGAGCCGCCGCAGCACAGTGACGTCTGCCAGGTCTGGGGCAAACTGGGCAGAGGTTCCCTGCCCCACCCCCTCGTCTGTCACGCGCTCGACACGGCGGCCGTGGCGCACCTGCTCTTCGACCGATTGCTCGGGCCCTTCCTCAAAGAGCGGCTGACCCTCGCCCTGGAACCACTGGGTGAAGCGCGGGAATGGGCGGCGCTGCTGGCCGGCCTGCACGACCTGGGCAAGTGTTCACCGACGTTCCAAAGTCTGCGCACGGACGTGGCCGAGCAGTTGCTTCCGGACGAGGACCGCCAGTCCGTCCGCAGGCTCCACAGCGGCACGCGGCCGTCGGGCGTCCGGACCGACATCCCGCACGGCAAACTGACCGCCCTCCACATGGAGCGACTCCTCTTGGACTGGGGCGCACGACCGGACACCGCCACCTCCATCGGCGCGGTCCTCGGCGGACACCATGGTCATGTGGCCGGCCGGGACGAGGTGAAGCAGCTCTTCCACTCCCCTGGCGCGACGGGAGGCAAAGCATGGGCCCACCGTGCGGGCACGCTGGCCCGGACCGTTTGTGAGCTGCGCGGACCTGCGACGGCCGATCCCGCGTCACGGAACTGGTCCGCCGTGGTCATGGACGGGCCGGCGGAACTGGCCCTGGCCGCACTCACCTCCGTCAGCGACTGGATCGCGTCCTCCCGAGCGCAGAAGACGTACGCGGGGCACACCGTGCACCTCCCCTCCTATGCCACGAGCGTGCCGGAAACCGAAGCCGCGAAGGTGGACTCCCTTCGCTGGACACCGTGGCAGCCGCCCCAAGACACCTCCTTCCCGGCCCTCTTCCCTGACGCCACGGAGCGGCGCGAACTTCAGACGGCGCTCGAACGCGCGGTCGCGGAGACGGAAGGCGCGGGCATCTACCTGCTCTGCGCGCCGACCGGCGAGGGCAAGACCAAAGCGGCGCTCCAGGCTGTGACGTCGCTGGTGGGCCGGCTCGGCCTGCGCGGGTTCCAACTCGCCATGCCGACCAAGGCCAGCAGCAACCAGGCGTACGAGGTGGCCGACGAGTTGCTGGTGCCCTTGGGGGACACCGGCCGCTTGATGCTGGTCCACAGCTCGGCGGCCCAGTACATCAAGGAGCGCAGGACCGATTCCGGACGGCTGCGGCGCATCACGCCGCGCGGCGTGGCCGAGGACGGTGTGGGGGCTCCAGCCGACGCGGGGTACGGGTGCGACGGGGACAAGGAGGCCGGCTCGTGGTTCCGGCTGCCCAAGGCGGACCTGCTGAACCCCCTCGGAGTGGGGACCGTCGACCAGGTGCTGAAGGGCGTCATCCGTTCCGGGCACGTCTTCGTCAGACTCGCCGGGCTGGCGGGAAAGGTGGTCGTGTTCGACGAGGTGCACAGCTACGACGTGCACATGAGCACGCTGTTCGAGAAGGCGCTGGAGTGGCTGGGAGCGCTGCGGGTGCCGGTGGTTCTGCTGTCGGCGACGCTCTCGACGCGGAAGCAACATGCGCTGATCAACAGTTGGCGCGCGGGGGCGCTGGGCGTCCCGCCGCGGATGCTGCCGACCCCGGACGTCGCTGTGACAACGGCTTACCCTCGCCTGGTCTACGCGGACGCGGAGAGCCGAGAGGCTCCCACCACCGCGACCTTCAACGTGGCGGACGTGAATCAGAGACGCACCGTCGGACTGGAATGGATCGGTTCGGACAAAGTCGTCACCAGGGCGGTGGAAGAGGCGGCCGATGGCAAGAACGTCTTGGTGATTCACAACTACCACAAGGCTTTGCAGGAGGACTGGGCACGCTTGCGGGAGGCCATTCGTGACCAGCCCGCGGGCGACCGGCCGCAGGTGACGGAGATCTTGCACGGCAGGCTGTCGAAAACGGAACGCACCCATACGGAGTCCCGGCTCCGTACCTGCTTCGGCCCCCAACCCCCTGGGAGCACCAAGGTTCGCCCCAGGGGCGCGGTCGTCATGGGAACGATGGTTCTGGAAACCAGCCTCGACCTCGACTTCGACCTCGTGATCAGCGCCGTGGCTCCGATCGACAGCCTGATCCAGCGTGCGGGGCGCATCGGCCGCCACCGGTCACACGGCCGACGACCGGAACTGCGCCTCATCCTCATCGACGTGCCCAGGCTCAAGGACGGGTCCAAGAAGGTGCGGAAGTTCGGCTACAGCACCGGCGTCTACGAAGAGGCACTGCTCCTCCGTACACTGGCCCAACTGGAGGGCCGGAAAGAGATCCGTCCCGACCAAGTACAGCAACTGATCGACGCCGTCTACGACGACGAAACCCTCCCGCCTCCGCCCGGCTGGGAACGGCAGTGGGCCGACGCCGAGCAGCGGCTCAAGAAACACCGTGACAAGGACCGATGGGGTCCCCGCGCCGACCGCCTCCCGGCGCCGTACGGAGAGTGGTCCCTTCACGACCTCACCCGGTCCCCCCGCAGCACCCGCCGCACCCGCAAGCAGGGGTACGACGCGGAGAGCCGTCACCGCACGTGACCCGGCCCCTGCCCAACCGCAGGCGGGACGGAACGGACACCGGCCGTCCTTGCCACCGGCTCGGATGCATGCCCTCCGGAAAAGCGGCACTAGCTGACCGAAATCCCCCCTGCTCAATCACATGATCTGCAAGACTGCTGCTGCCCATGGGGACCGGGGGAGGAACACAGGTGGGGTACGACCTCTTGCAAGAGCCGTGGCTCCCCGTGCTTCCGCTGGACTCCGACCGGACCGTCGAGGTCGGCCTCACGGACCTCGTGGTGAACGCGCACCGCTACCGTCGCCTGGTCGGTGGCAGCCCGACCATGACCGCTGCCCTGCACCGGCTGGTGCTCGCCCTGCTGCACCGCGCTTTCCAGCCGACGAACGCCGACTGGGACGCCCTGTGGCTGGCCGAACAGGACCATCTTCTCGACAAGAACGACGAGTTCCGCCGGCGACTCGACGACTACCTCCACCGCCACGCCGACCGGTTCGACCTGTTCGACGAGCAGCGGCCCTTTCTCCAGTGCCCGGCCCTCGTGAGCCGCCCGTCGTGGAACCCGGCCAAGGAGGCGGAGGTGTCGCAGAGCACCGCGGTGCTCGTCGTGCCGTGGGCGGCCGGCAACAGCAGGACCCTCTTCGACCACACCACAGCGGAGGAACGCCCGCGCATCAGTGCCGCCGAGGCCGCTCGCTGGCTGGTCACCCTGCACCTGTACGACACGGGTGGCAACAAGACCGGGTACCTCAAGAGTCCGGCGAGTTCGCAGGCGGCACTGGGCAGCCAGTTCGGGTGCGTGCTCCTGGAAGGCGACACCCTCCGGCGTACGCTCCTGCTCAACCTCGTCAAGTACCGTCCGGACGAGGGCCATCCGATCGGCACCGGCCCTGAAGACCGCCCCGCGTGGGAGGGGGACGAGGTGCACCGGCCCGAGCCCGATCCGGGGCGGCCGCCCGAGGGGCTCACCGACGTGCTCACCTGGCCGTCCCGCAGGGTGCTGTTGTTCCCCGCCGAGGAGCCGGACGGCAGCCTGACGGTCGCGGGCGTGATCCGCACCCCGGGGACCCGGCTGGGCGTCGATCTCTCTCAGGACGTCGAGCCGATGGCGGCCTTCCGGGCCCGATGGCGTGCCGAGTCCCGTGACGCCAAGGAACATCCCGTCCGGCTCCGGGGCGAGCGTGGCGTCTGGCAGTACACGCAGGAGCTGCTGCTCTCCGCGACCGCACGGTGGGACCTCTCAGGAAGAGCCTGGACGGGGGACAGCAGCGCCAAGAAGGCGACGCCGAAGAACAAGCACGTACCCGCGCTGGCCCCCGACACCGAGCCCAGACGGCTGCGGCCCCTCGCGGTCTCGCATGTGGACGGCGCCTCGGTCGTCCCGCAGGAGACGGTCTTCACACTGCGAATCTTCGGCCAGAGCCTGGACAAACACCTCAGCAAGGTCGTCGCCTGGTACGAAGAGGCGATCCCCGCACCCGTCGCCCTCATCCGTGCGCGCGATCCCCGAATCGGTCACGTCATCGGGGAATCCGTGGCTTACGCCGACGATCTGGGCAATGCCCTGCGGAGCATGGAGTACGCCTACCGCCGCAGCTTTCTGCCCTCGACCTCCGACCCGGCCCGCACGCCGCGACACAGTGCCCTCCAGCTCGACTACTGGCCCCGGCTGGCCGCGCCGTTCGGTGACTTCCTCCGGGAACTGGGTGCCGCCGTGGCCACCGACGCCGAGATCGAGCGGGCCGTCGGCCGCTGGGACGCCATCGTCACCGGCATCGCCGAACGGGCGGCCGAACGCTGGGCGGAGAACACCGGCCGACGGAAACGCGAGCTGCTGGAGGCCGGCGCCTGCTACGCGAAGTTCCTCGGCACCAGTCGCTGGCTGCGCGACAGGCACCGCGAGAACCTTGCCCGCTACACCGAGGGCCCGGACGCGCCCGGCGCCGAGAACGCGCCGTGAACCCGGAGGAAACCACCGCATGACCGACCACGCCCCCGCGCCTCCCCCCGCCCGGGCCACGCTCCGCGGCCGACGCGGAGCCTTCGTCTCCCACCTCCACTCCCTGGCCACCGCCCGGGAATCCGGCGAGGCACACCTCGCGTCGCGCAGCCGCGCCGAACTGGCCGTGCTGAGACGGAGCTTCGTCGGCGGCCAACAGGAGGCGGAAGCGTACGGGCTGGTGATCCCGCACGACCCGCCCGAGGCGGAACTGCGCGTCTGGCTTCTGGTGGCCGGTCTCTTCGCCCTCCGTCCGCTGCCCCGCTCCACCGGCGGTCCCCAGGCGCCGACCCTCGCCAAGTCCCTCGGTGACCTGGCGCGCGACCGAGGCGGCGCCGTGGACCGCCGTTTCACCCAGCTCGTCGCCGTGGAAGGCGCGGCCCTGGAGCACTATCTGCGCCAAGCCGTCCAGCTCCTGCGAGGGACCGGCTCGGGCCTGAACTACCACCGGCTGCTGGACGATCTCGTCGTCCTCCTCCGGCAGGACCCGACCGGCCGCCACACCGAGGAGAGGCAGCGGGTACGGCTGAGCTGGATCCGTGACTACCACACGGCCGCCCGGCCCCGCTCCGCCGACGCCTCCGACCCGGACACGGCCGACGCCTCAGACGCGTACTTCGCCACGGAACCGGCAACGGCTCAGGCCCCGAAGGAAACCGAATGATCATCGAACTCCACCTCCTCCAGTCCTTCCCGGTCAGCAACCTCAACCGGGATGACATCGGCCAGCCCAAGACCGTGCGGTTCGGCGGGGCCACCCGGGCCCGCGTGTCCAGCCAGTCGCTGAAGCGCGCCGCCCGTGAACTGTTCGCCAAGCGGGGGCTGGGCGCGGACGAGCTGGGCCTGCGCACCAAGCAGCTCCCCGAGCGCGCCGGTGCGCTGCTCGCCGAACGCCGTGGCTGTGACCCGGCGGAGGCGCAGTCCGTCGCCGCGGAGGGCCTGGCCACCTTCGGCTTCGGCGTGACGGAGGACCGGGGGCGCTCCGAGTACCTGCTGTACGTGGGTCCGGACGCGGTCCGCTACCTCGCCGACTACTGCCAGGAGAACTGGAAGGCGCTCCACGACGCCGTGGAGAAGAAGCGGAAGTCCACGTCCGGGAAGGGCCGGACCAAGGCCAAGCCGAACAAGCAGCAACTCGCCGAAGCCAGGAAGGTGTTCGACGCCACCCGCGTCGCCGACATCGCCCTCTTCGGCCGCATGGTCGCCGACAACCAGGACTTCTCCGTCATCTCGGCCAGCCAGGTGGCCCACTCCCTGTCCACCCACGCGGTGGCCAACGAGTTCGACTTCTACACGGCGCTGGACGACATGCGTCCGGCGGCGGAACCGGCCGCGGACATGATGGGCACCATCGACTTCAACGCCGCCTGCTACTACCGCTACGCCAACCTCGACACCGACCGCCTCCTCCGCAACCTCTTCGGCGAGGACACCGCGTCACCCGCGGCGCTGACCACCGAGGACGCCGACCTGCTGACCCGCAGCGTCCGGGCCTGGCTGCTCTCCTTCGTCCACGCCGTTCCCAAGGGCAAGCAGAACTCCATGGCCGCGCCGACCGTCCCCGACACGCTGCTCGGAGTCGTCCGCACCGACGGCGCGTGGAACCTGGCCAACGCCTTCCTCTCACCCGTCGGTGACGTCCCCGACCTGATGGAGGCGTCCGCGGAACGCATGACCCGTTACTTCCACGAGATCCGCGCCTTCTACGGTGACGGGGAGATCCGCGACGTCTGTTACGGCGCCCTCCAACCGGCCGGCACCGGCGGTGACCACCAGCCGCCGGGATCCCGACGGGCCGCGGGCGTCGAGGCGTTCGTCGACGGTCTCGTCGGCGCCGCGGGGCTGTGAGGCGCGGCACGGCCATGGCCACCCTCACCATGCGTTTCGACGCCCCCCTCCAGTCCTGGGGCACCGCGTCCCGCTTCGACCGCCGCGACACCGCGCGGGAACCCACCAAGTCCGGCGTCGTGGGGCTCCTCGCCGCGGCTCTCGGCATCCCCCGGGACGCGGACCGCCGCATCGCCGAACTCGCCCGGCTGCCCCTGGGCGTACGCGTGGACCGCGAAGGCGACCTGGAGCGTGACTACCACACGGTCTCGCGGGTCCCGAACACCGAAGGCGGTGCCGGTGCCACCGTCGTCAGCGAACGTTTCTACCTCTCGGGCGCGCTCTTCCTCACCGCCGTGGAAGGCGAGACCGACGAAATTCACCGTCTCTACCACGCGCTCCGCCACCCCCGCTGGCCCCTCTACTTCGGCCGTAAGGCGTTCGTGCCGGCCCTGCCCGTGGTCCAGCCGGACATCACCGAATCGGTCCGCGCGTGGTCGCTGGACGAGGCGCTCGCCGAGCACCCCTGGCTGGAGAACCGGCCGACCGAGGTGCGGAGGGCACGTGATCTTCTCGCCCAGGGCACCCCCCTCCACCTGCGTACCGTGCGTGACACGGCCCCCGTCTGCGAGCGGGCAGAACTGCGCCACGACCATCCCGTCTCCTTCTCGCTCCGCCGTCACCGGCACGGGCCGCGCGCGGTCCGCACCGACCACGTGCCCGTGACGGAGGCTGTGCTCCGGCCGCTCGCCGGCCCGGCGGCCCCCGCGTACCGCGCCACCGCACCGAAGGACACCGGAGTGTGCGATACCGCAGGATCGGACACCCCATGAGTCTCTGGCTGACCCGTCTCACCCCTGACCTCCGCCGGGGAGACGTCCTGAACGACCTGAACGACGCCCACTGCATGCACCGGCGTGTCATGTCCCTCTTCCCGGCGTGGTCCTCACCGACCCCCCGCAGTGAGGTGGGGGTCCTGTTCCGCACGGAAGCGGAGCGAGGCGTGGTCCGCGTGCTCGTGCAGAGCGTCGTCCGGCCCGACGTCTCCCGCCTCCCCGAGGGCTACGCCGAAACGGGCATGGTGCGGCTCAAGAGTCATCTCGACGTGCTCACGGAGGGCATGCGGGTCCGCTACCGCATCGCCGGGAACCCCTCCAAGCAGCTCAACGGTCCCCAGGAGAACGGATGGGGGCGCGCCGGGCAGCGCGTATCCCTGTTCGGGGAGGCGGCCGAGGAGTGGTGGCGCCTCCGCGCCGCCAAGGCCGGCCTGCACCTCGAGTCCGCCCTGATGAGCCCCCGCCACCCCCTGACCAGCCGGACACCCGGCCGGACACGCATGAAACACCACCTCGCCCAGTTCGACGGCACGGCCACCGTGCGGGACCCCGCCGCTCTTCGGCATGCGGTCCGCGAGGGAATCGGGAGGGGGAAGCCGTACGGGTGCGGTCTGTTGAGCGTGGTGCCCTTGCGACGGGAAGAGGCCGGCCGGGGGAGAGACGCCTCGTGAAGGAGGCGCCGCACCGCCTTCTTTCTCGGCGGGAACCGCCCGTTGCCGGGCCCGGCGGCCCGGAGCGTGCGACGATACCGGCATGAACCGACTGGCCGATTCCCAGTCGCCGTACCTCCTCCAGCACGCCGCCAATCCTGTGGACTGGTGGCCATGGGGAGAGGAGGCGATGCAAGAGGCAAAGAGGCGCGACGTACCCATCCTTCTGTCGGTGGGCTATTCGTCGTGCCACTTAGCCGGCTGACCACTGGTGTCACGTGATGGCGCACGAGAGCTTCGAGGACGAGGAGACCGCCGCCTACCTCAACGGGCACTTCGTCGCCGTCAAGGTCGACCGTGAGGAGCGGCCCGACATCGACGCCGTCTACATGGAGGCGGTGCAGGCCGCCACCGGGCAGGGCGGCTGGCCCATGACCGTGTTCCTGACGCCCGACGCCGAGCCTTTCTACTTCGGGACCTACTTCCCGCCCGACCCGCGGCACGGGATGCCCTCCTTCCGGCAGGTGCTGGAGGGGGTGACGGCCGCGTGGCGTGACCGGCGGGAGGAGGTGGGGGAGGTGGCCGGGCGGATCGTCGGCGAGTTGTCGCAGCGCAGCCTGGCCGTCGCCGGCGGGCCGCCGCCCGGCGCCGACGAGCTGCATCTCGCGCTGATGGCGCTGACGCGTGACTTCGACGCGGTGCGCGGTGGTTTCGGCGGGGCGCCGAAGTTCCCGCCGTCGATGGTGCTGGAGTTCCTGCTGCGCCACCACGTCCGCACGGGGTCCGCCGCCGCCCTCGACATGGTGACGGCGACCTGCGAGGCCATGGCGCGGGGCGGGATCCACGACCAACTGGGCGGCGGTTTCGCGCGGTACTCCGTGGACAACGGGTGGGTCGTGCCGCACTTCGAGAAGATGCTGTACGACAACGCCCTGCTGTGCCGTGTCTACGCGCACCTGTGGCGGGCCACCGGCTCGGACGCGGCGCGGCGGGTGGCGTTGGACACCGCCGACTTCCTGGTCCGGGAGATGCGTACGGAGCAGGGCGGTTTCGCCTCCGCCCTGGACGCGGACAGCGACGACGGCGAGGGCCGGCATCGGGAGGGCGCCTACTACGTGTGGACTCCCGAACAGCTCCGGGAGACGCTGGGGGAGGCGGACGCCGAGCTCGCCGCCGACTACTTCGGCGTCACCGAGGAAGGGACCTTCGAGGAGGGCGCGTCCGTCCTGCAACTGCCGGACAGCGAGCGGCTGGTGGACGCGGAGCGGATCGCCTCGATCCGGGAACGGCTGCTGGCCGCCCGCGCCCGGCGGCCCCGGCCCGGACGGGACGACAAGATCGTCGCCGGGTGGAATGGCCTGGCCGTCGCCGCGCTCGCCGAGACCGGCGCCTACTTCGACCGCCCCGACCTGGTCCAGGCCGCGACGGACGCCGCCGACCTGCTCGTCCGCACCCACATGGACTGGAACGCCCGCCTCTTCCGCACCTCCCTGGACGGCGTCGCCGGTGGTCACGCGGGTGTGCTGGAGGACTACGCCAACGTGGCGGAGGGCTTCCTCGCACTGTCCTCCGTCACCGGTGAGGGTGTCTGGGTGGACTTCGCGGGGCTGCTGCTGGACACCGTTCTGATCCGGTTCCGTGACGAGGAGGGGGCTCTGTTCGACACGGCGGACGACGCCGAGGCCCTGATCCGTCGTCCGCAGGATCCGACGGACAACGCCACTCCTTCCGGGTGGACCGCGGCCGCCGGAGCGCTCCTTGCCTACGCGGCGCTCACGGGCAGCGCGCCGCACCGGGAAGCGGCCGAGCGGGCGCTCGGGGTGGTCCGGGTGCTCGGGCCCAAGGCGCCGCGCTTCATCGGCTGGGGGCTGGCGGTGGCCGAGGCGCTGCTCGACGGGCCGTACGAGGTCGCCGTCGTCGGCCCCCTCGAGGATCCGGCCACCCGGGAACTGCATCGTGCCGCCCTGCTCTCCCGGCGACCGGGGCTGGCCGTCGCCCTGGGAGAGCCGGCCTCCGCGACGGCCGCCGAGGTGCCGCTGCTGGCGGACCGGCCGCTGCTGGCCGGCCGCCCGGCCGCGTATGTGTGCCGGGGCTTCACCTGTGACGCGCCGACCTCGGATCCGGAGGAGCTGGCGGCGAAGCTGAGGGGGAGGTGAACCCGCCCGGGGGCGGGGAGGCGCTCAGAGGCTGAGGCCCCGTTCCAGCATGTCCAGCGCACGCCGCAGGTAGTCGAGCGGATCGCCGGTCTGGCCCTCGTCCACCCACACCATCACCGCCTCCTGCATGGCGGCCAGCACGGCGGTCGTCACGACGCGCAGTTCGAAATCGTCCTCCGGACGGCCGGTGCGCTCGGCCAGGACGGAGCGCAGGAGGCGCGCCGACTCGACCATGCCCTCGCCCGCGCGGGCGCGCAGGCTGGGGACGTCCCGGATCAGCCGGCTGCGCATCCGCATCTCGGGGCCGGCGGCGCCGATGATGTCCCGCAGGCCTTCCAGGACGGTGTTGCGGATCGCGCGCAGGGGAGGCTCGTCGGCCGGGCGGGACCGGAGCGCCGCCTCCAGGACGGGGTCGTGCTCGTCCGTGAGGACGATGTCCTCCTTGGTCGGGAAGTACCGGAAGACGGTGCTGGGCGAGACGTCGGCGGCCTCCGCGATCTGGTCCACCGGCGTCGCGTCGTACCCCTGCTCCTCGAAGAGCCGGTAGGCGGCGTCGCGGATCGCCTGGCGGGTCTGGATCTTCTTCCGTTCACGCAGCCCGAGCCGGGGACCCGGCTGGGCGGTGGGGGAGGTTGGTGCGGAGGCCATGACCGTCATTGTCGGGCATCCGGTGTTTCGACGACCACAGCGGCAGCCACAGCGGAGTCCGCAGCGGTCGGCGCCGCGGCGGGTGGGCCGGGCCGCCGTACGCGGCCGCCGGGCAGGAAGACGGCGATCAGGAGCGCCGCCGCGAAGGCGGTGCCGGCGCAGGCCAGCAGGGCCAGGTCCATGCCGTGCAGGTAGGCGGCGTCCGCCGAGCGGGTCAGGGCGGCGTCGCCGAGCCCGGCCGCCACCTGGTGGGCCGCGGTGACCGACTCCTCCGCCGCCTCCGCGGCGGCGGCCGGCATCCGGGGCGTCTCCAGGTGCGCGCGGTACGCGGCGGTGAGCAGGCTGCCCAGGATCGCGACGCCGATCGCCCCGGAGACCTGGCGCAGCGTCATGAGCAGTCCCGAACCGACCCCCACCCGCTCCCGGGGCAGTGCGCCCAGGGCGCTGTCCATGGCGGGGATCAGAGCGATGCCGACGCCGGCACCGGCCAGGACCAGCCAGGCCGCGGTGAGCGCGTAACCGTCGCCCACGGTGGTCCGGCTGCCGAGCAGTGTGCCGAGGCCGAGCAGGACGAGTCCGGCGGGGATGACGACGCGCACGCCCAGTCGGCGGGTCAGCGGCGGCGCGAGCCGGGAGGCGATCAGCATGCCGACCGGCATGGGGATCATGCGCAGACCGGTGCCGAAGGCGTCGTTGCCGCGCACGGTCTGGAGGTAGGAGGGCAGGAAGAACAGCAGGCCGGTGAAGATGAACATCGCCAGGGCGGCGGCGATGGTGTTCCACCGGAAGCCGCGGTGCCGGAGCAGCGTCAGGTCGAGCATCGGCCGTTCCTGTCGACGTGATCGCAAGGTGAGCAGGGTGAGCAGGACGACGGCGGCGGTGAGCGTGCCGAGGACGGCCGGGGAGGTCCAGCCGCGGTCGGGGCCCTCGGTGACGCCGTAGACGAGCGCTCCGAGGCCGCCGACGGTGAGCACGGTGGCGAGCCCGTCGACGCCGGGGGCCGCGGGGGCCTTCATCTCCGGGAGCAGGAAGCGGCAGGCGACGACGGCCACGCCGACGAGCGGCACGTTGACCAGGAAGACCGAGCCCCACCAGAAGTGGTCGAGCAGCAGCCCGCCGATGATCGGTCCGAGGGGCAGGCCGAGCGCGGAGGCACCGGATACCGCCCCGATGGCCTTGCTCCGCTCGTCGGGTGTGAAGAGGGCGGGGAGCACGGACATGGCGAGCGGCATGATGAAGGCCGCGCCGACTCCCATGATCGCGCGGGCGGCGATGGCGGTGCCCGCGTCCTGGGCGAAGGTGCCGACGAGCGAGCCGGCGAGGAAGACGACCAGGCCGGCGACCAGCGTGCGGCGACGGCCGAAGCGGTCGCCCAGCAGGCCCGCGGGGAGCATCAGTGCCGCGAAGACGACGAGATAGGAGTCGGCTATCCACTGCAGGGTGCCGGCGTCGGCGTCGAGTTCGACGGCCATGGTCGGCAGGGCCACGTTCAGGATCGTGCCGTCGAAGCCCAGCACGAGCATGCAGGCGACGATCGCGGCCAGGGCCCACCAGCGGCGGGGATCGGGGCGGGGTTCCGCGTGGGTCGGGGACGGGGTGGGCGTGGTGGGCACGGCGCTCCTCCGGGCAGCTCTGTCTGTTCCGTTCTTTTGACAGTAACTCTCAAAAGAACGGAACAGTCAATTATTGGCGCGCCCCTTGCCGCTTCCTGACGTAGCGCTGATTGTCAGTGGGGTGTGTCACGCTGTGTACAGGGAAGGGGAACGGTCGGTAAGAAGCCGAACGAAGGGGGTGTCCCGGATGGGTGTCGTGGTGAACGCCGGTGCCGTACTGATCGCGACGCTGAGCGTGGGTGCGTACCTGGCCGCCGGTGAGCCGGCGGTGGTGGCCGTGGTGCTGGCCGGCGTCGGGGGGCTGGCGTGGTGGGTGGCCGTGACCTCGCGGCCGCGCGCGCTGCGGAGGGTGCGCCGGGAACGGAACGCGCCCCGGCCGCTGCCGGACGGCCGGTGGGACGGGCCGTCGGGTGCGCGGAACGGGGCGCGAGTAAAGGAAGGCTGGTCAGGCGTGCGTATAGGCCACCAGAGAGATGCCGACGTAGTGCACGACGAAGGCCGCCAGCGTCAGTGAGTGGAAGACCTCGTGGAAGCCGAACCAACGGGGTGACGGATTCGGACGCTTGATGCCGTAGATGACGCCGCCCACGCTGTAGAGGAGGCCGCCGACGATCACCAGGACGAGTACGGCGATGCCGCCCTTGCGCAGGAAGTCGGGCAGGAAGAAGACGGCCGCCCAGCCCATCGCGATGTAGCAGGGGGTGTAGAGCCAGCGCGGCGCGCCGACCCAGAAGACGCGGAAGGCGATGCCGGCCGCGGCCGCGGCCCAGACCGCCCAGAGCAGCAACTGGCCACGTCCGCCCGGGACCAGGAGCATGGTGAGCGGCGTGTAGGTGCCGGCGATGATCAGGAAGATGTTGGCGTGGTCGAGGCGGCGGAGCACGGCCGTGACCCGGGGGCTCCAGTCGCCTCGGTGGTAGAGGGCGCTGATGCCGAACAGCAGGCATGCGCTGAGGACGTAGACGGCGCAGGCGATCCGGCCGCGGGTGCTGTCCGCGAGCGCGGTGAGGAAGACGCCGGCGATCAGGACGGCGGGGAACATCCCGGCGTGCAGCCAGCCGCGGAGGCGCGGCTTGACGACTTCCGGCAGCGGTTCGGGGCAAGAGGGGGAAGGCGCGGTGGTCGCGGCACCGGCGGGAGTTGCGGGCGCGACATGCGCCGCGTCGGACGCGGGTGTCATGGGGCAATGCTACCTACGCGACCGTAGGTTACGGGCTGGTATCACGTGGCGATGGTCACGGGAGTGCCCCCTGGACAGAACCGAAACGGAGTCGGATGATCAAATGAGTGCGGGCGGCACCGGATGAGCGGTCACGAAGCGTCTGGGTCGCAGCCCCCAAGGGGCGAATGTGCAGAAACGGACCAACTGCCGGGTCAGGCACGCGGATGGCCCGTTACCACCCTCAACATGTGACGCCGGGCGCCCCCTGGGTCCCCGGCGGGACGGAGCGATCGTGGCGCGCGCAAATGCGGCTCCCACCACCCCCACCAACCACCAGGAACTGATCTCCTGGGTCGATGAGATCGCCGCCCTCACCCAGCCGGACCGGGTCGTCTGGTGCGACGGCTCCGAGGCCGAGTACGAGCGCCTGTGCGAGGAGCTCGTCGCCAAGGGCACCTTCCGGAAGCTCGACCCGGTCAAGCGCCCCAACTCCTACTACGCCGCCTCCGACCCCTCGGACGTGGCGCGCGTCGAGGACCGTACGTTCATCTGCTCCGCCAAGGAGGAGGACGCCGGCCCGACCAACCACTGGAAGGACCCCGCCGAGATGCGGGAGATCTTCCAGGGCGAGAAGGGCATCTTCCGCGGCTCGATGCGCGGCCGGACCATGTACGTCGTGCCCTTCTGCATGGGCCCCCTCGGCTCGCCGCTCTCCGCGATCGGCGTCGAGATCACCGACTCCGCGTACGTCGCCGTCTCCATGCGCACCATGACCCGCATGGGACAGCCGGTCCTCGACGAGCTGGGCACCGACGGCTTCTTCGTCAAGGCCGTCCACTCGCTCGGCGCCCCGCTGGCCGAGGGCGAGACCGACGTGCCCTGGCCGTGCAACTCCACCAAGTACATCTCGCACTTCCCCGAGGACCGCGAGATCTGGTCCTACGGCTCCGGCTACGGCGGCAACGCCCTGCTGGGCAAGAAGTGCTACGCCCTGCGCATCGCCTCCGTCATGGCCCGCGACGAGGGCTGGCTCGCCGAGCACATGCTCATCCTCAAGCTCACCCCGCCGCAGGGCGAGGCCAAGTACGTGGCCGCCGCCTTCCCGTCCGCCTGCGGCAAGACCAACCTCGCCATGCTGGAGCCCACCATCTCCGGCTGGACGGTGGAGACCATCGGCGACGACATCGCCTGGATGCGCTTCGGCGAGGACGGCCGGCTCTACGCGATCAACCCCGAGGCGGGCTTCTTCGGCGTGGCGCCCGGCACCGGCGAGCACACCAACGCCAACGCCATGAAGACCCTGTGGGGCAACGCGGTCTTCACCAACGTCGCCCTGACCGACGACAACGACGTGTGGTGGGAGGGCATGACCGAGGAGCCGCCCGCCCACCTCACCGACTGGAAGGGCAACGACTGGACGCCGGAGTCCGGCACCCCGGCCGCCCACCCCAACGCGCGCTTCACCGTCCCCGCCGCCCAGTGCCCGATCATCGCGCCCGAGTGGGAGGACCCCAAGGGTGTGCCGATCTCGGCCATCCTCTTCGGTGGCCGACGTGCCTCGGCGGTGCCGCTGGTCACCGAGTCCTTCAGTTGGCAGCACGGCGTCTTCATCGGCGCCAACGTCGCCTCCGAGAAGACCGCCGCCGCCGAGGGCAAGGTCGGCGAGCTGCGTCGTGACCCCTTCGCCATGCTGCCGTTCTGCGGTTACAACATGGGCGACTACATGGGCCACTGGATCAAGGTCGGCCAGGCCGCCGCCGAGCGGGGCGACGAGGCGAAGCTGCCGAAGATCTACTACGTCAACTGGTTCCGCAAGGACGCGAACGGGCGCTTCGTGTGGCCGGGCTTTGGCGAGAACGGCCGGGTGCTCAAATGGATCGTCGAGCGTCTGGAGGGCACCGCGGACGGCGTCGAGACGCCCATCGGCGTCCTGCCCACGCGCGAGGCGCTCGACACGAACGGCCTGGACATCGCCGACGCCGACCTCGACCTGCTGCTCTCGGTCGACAAGGAGGTCTGGCGCGAGGAGGCCGCGCTGGTGCCGGACCACCTCAACACCTTCGGCGAGCACACGCCGAAGGAGCTGTGGGACGAGCACCGGGCGCTGGTGAAGCGCCTGGGCTGAGGTGACGGGGCGTGGACCGGGAGGCAGTCCGGTCCCGCCCTGCAGTGTTTTCCGGGGGAGTCCGACCGAGGAGGCCGGGCCCGTCCGGTCCGAGCTGTCCGGCGCGTCCGTCCTGCCCGGCCTTTCGGCCGGTGACGGGGCGTGGCCCAGGCGGTGAGGCGTGGGTCAGACGTCGTCGCTGATCCCGAGTTCCGCCGCGTGCGCCCTCAGCCGTCCCTTGGCCAGGGCCGCGCCGGCGGCGTCGCCGCGCGTGCCGGCGACCACCAGCGCCTGACCGGCCAGCATGTGCGCCCGCTGGTGCAGGGCGTGCACGCGCGCCGGGCCGCCGTCGACCGTCGTGGGCACCGCGCGCAGCGGAGCGTGCCCGCCGCGCAGCCGTTCGACCTGGGCGGCCAGCCGGCGTGCGGCGTCGTCCAGACCGGCGGACGGGGCCAGGGCCCGCAGCTCGTCGGTCACGGTGAGCAGCGCGGTCAGGTGGCCCGCGAGCCGGATGTCGAGCTCCTGCCCCCGGGAGCGGCGCGGCCCGTGCCCGCCGCGCACGGGTTCGGCCATGGTCTGGACCGACTTGGTGCGGATCGGTTCGTACATGGATGGCCTCCAGTCCCTCTTAGAAGGCCATCCTAACTTAGATCCTGTCTAAAGTTGTGTCTCGTACGGGCTCGGTCCGGGTCCGGGGCCCGTCAGGGCTGGCTGTAACCGTCGAGGAAGGTGCCGATCCGCGTGACCGCCTCGGCCAGGTCCTTGGCGTTCGGCAGCGTGACCAGGCGGAAGTGGTCCGGCTCCGGCCAGTTGAAGCCGGTGCCGTGGACGACCATGATCTTCTCGGCGCGCAGCAGGTCGAGCACCATCTGCCGGTCGTCCTTGATCTTGTAGACCTTGGGGTCGAGCCGCGGGAACGCGTACAGCGCGCCCTTCGGCTTCACACACGTCACGCCCGGGATCTGCGTCAGCAGCTCATGGGCCACGTCGCGCTGCTCCAGCAGCCGGCCGCCCGGCAGGACCAGGTCATTGATCGACTGCCGGCCGCCGAGGGCGGTGGCCACCGCGTACTGCGCCGGCATGTTGGCGCAGAGCCGCATGTTGGCCAGGATCGTCAGGCCTTCGATGTAGCTGTCCGCGTGGGCCTTCGGGCCGCACACGGCCATCCAGCCGCTGCGGTAGCCGGCGACCCGGTACGCCTTGGAGAGACCGTTGAAGGTGAGGGTCAGCAGGTCGGGGGCGATGGCGGCGGTCGGGGTGTGGGTGACGCCGTCGTAGAGGATCTTGTCGTAGATCTCGTCGGAGCAGACGATCAGGTTGTGCCGGCGGGCGATCTCCGTGAGGCCGCGCAGCATCTCGTCGTCGTAGACCGCACCCGTGGGGTTGTTGGGGTTGATGATGACGAGCGCCTTGGTGCGGTCGGTGACCTTGCGCTCGATGTCGTCCAGGTCCGGCATCCAGTCGGACTGCTCGTCGCAGCTGTAGTGCACGGCCGTACCACCCGCCAGCGAGACCGACGCCGTCCACAGCGGGTAGTCCGGTGCCGGGACGAGCACCTCGTCGCCGTCGTCGAGCAGCGCCTGCATCGACATCTGGATCAGCTCCGAGACGCCGTTGCCGAGGTACACGTCCTCGACGGACAGCTCGATGCCCTTGGTCTCGTAGTGCTGCACCACCGCGCGCCGGGCGGAGAGCAGGCCCTTCGCGTCGCCGTAGCCGTGCGCGTCGCCGACGTTCCGCAGCATGTCCTCCAGGATCTCCGGAGGGCACTCGAAGCCGAAGATCGCGGGGTTGCCGGTGTTGAGCTTGAGGATGCGATGGCCCGCCGCCTCCAGCCGCATCGCCTCCTCCAGCACCGGACCACGGATCTCGTAGCAGACATTGGCGAGTTTCGTTGACTGGATCACCTGCATGACGGCCACCATACGGGGGCGTGCGACGCCGCGCGCGGGCTTTCGGGGCGCATCCGGCGCGGACGAACGGCGCTGTTCAGGGCGGTTCAGCGGGCCGGAGGGCGGCGGACCGCGCGGCCCGCCAGCACGTCTGTCCGGCGTCCGTCTTCCATCACAAAGCGTCCGGCAATCAGGACATAAGGAATGCCGGTCGGAAGCCGCCGAGGATCTTCGAAAGTGGCACCCGCGGCGATCGTCTCGGGATCGAAAAGCACAAGATCGGCCCGCCGTCCCACGTCGATCAGCCCCCGGTCGGACAGCCGTAACCGGGCCGCGGGCCGGGACGTGAGATGCGCCACGCACTCCTCCGGAGTGAGGATCCCCAGCTCGCGGACGTAGTGCCCGAGGTAGTGCGGAAAGGTGCCGTACGCCCGCGGGTGTGGCTTGGCGCCGTGCAGAATGCCGTCGCTCCCTGCGGTGTGCGCCGGGTGACGCATGACGGTCCGGACGTTCTCCTCGTGCCCGACGTGCAGCAGGACCGTCGTCCCGAGCCGGTCCTCGACCAGCAGCCGACGGGCCGTCGCCCACGGCGATTCGCCGCGCTCGTGGGCCAGCCCGGCGATCGTCCTGCCGACGGGCCCGGTGTCCGGTCGCGCGTGGGCGACCCCCGAGACCTCGACCGCGGCCCAGTCGACGGGGACGCCATGGCTTCCGTCCGAACCCGCCACCTCCAGGTCGTACCGGATCCGGGCGGCCGCCGCCTCGTCGCACAGCCGGGCAAGGACGGCGTCGGGCCCCCCTTCGGCGGCCCAGCTCGGCAGCAGCGACGCGAGCGTCGTGCAGCCGGGGGTATAGGGGTAGCTGTCGAGCGTGAGGTCCACGCCGTCGGCGCGTGCCGCATCGAGCAGGCGCAGCAGCTCGGGTGCGCGCCCTTCATTCCCCGTGAAGTTCAGAACGGTGTGCGCCAGGTGCAGCGCGCACCCGGACTCCCGCGCCACCTCGACCATCTCCGCGTACGCCCGCACGGCGTGCGCGCCGTATGAACGGTGGTGCGGGCAGAAGTATCCGCCGTACCGCGCCACCACGCGGCACAGCCCCGTCAGCTCGCTGTCGTCCGCGTACATGCCCGGCGGATAGGTGAGCCCCGCCGACAGGCCCATGGCCCCCTCTTCCAGCCCCTCCGCCACCAGCCGTCGCATCCGCACCGACTCGGCGTCCGTGGCGGGCCTGTTCTCCCAGCCGACCACCAGCGCGCGGACCGTCCCGTGCGGGACGAGGTACGCGGCGTCGACCGCGATGCCCTCACCGTCGAAACCGTGGTCGAGCCGGTCCAGGTACTCGCCCGTCGTGCGCCAGGTGAAGTCGGTGTCCCGCCCGTCACCGTTCCAGCCGGCGATCTGGGTCCGCACCTCGGCGAGCGTCCGGTCGTCCACGGGCGCGTACGACAACCCGTCCTGCCCGAGCACCTCCAGCGTCACACCCTGCGCGACCTTGGCCTCGTGCGCGGGGTCGCGCAGCAGGGCCAGATCGCTGTGCGCGTGCATGTCGACGAAGCCGGGGGCGAGGGCCAGGCCGTGCGCCTCGACGACGCGCCGCGCGCCCGGGCGGCTTCCCTCGCCCTCGCGGACGATCACGGCGATCCGGCCTTCCGCCACGCCGACGTCGGCGCGGAAGGACGGGCCGCCACCGCCGTCGATCAGGCGGACGTCCCGGAAGACCGTGTCCATGGGCAACCGCCTTTCACCGGCGCCGGACCGGGGCTGCCGGAAGACGCGGGTCCGGGCGCGACCGCCGGGGAGAGCACGCCGATCCGAGGGAGACCATCGCGACCTCTCAGGCCCCGGTGCGGCCCACCCGGACGATACGTCCGCCGGCCGCCTTCCGACAGCCCTTGGCCGGCGCCGTGACCGTCGGCGCTTTCTCAGTCGTCGTCGCCTCAGCCTCGGCCGCCCCGGCCGTCACCGTGTCAGCCGTCGCCGGATCAGAAGAACGTGCGCACGTACTCCGTCACTGTTCCGTCTTCCTCCACCACCGGAATCATCTGCCACTTGTCGAAGGCGGTGCAGGGGTGGGAGATGCCGAGACCGACCCAGTCGCCCACCTCCAGCGGATCGTCCGCGGGCAGGGAGACGAAGGCGTGCTGATCGGCGAGGCCGGTGATCGTCATGTGGCCCACGGGGCGGTGGGTGCCGTCGCGGCCGGAGCGGACGACCTGTACTTCGGGGAGACCGAGGTCGTACGGCGCGTCGCGCTTGCCCGCGTTGAGGTAGGCGCGGCCCGGTTCGGGGCGGGAGACGCACTGGGCCCAGAGGCGGAAGGCCGGGCGCAGGGCACCCTCCGCCGGATGGCGGGCGAAAGGGGTCTTACGGCGGTACTGACCGTCGTCATGGGTGACGTACGCGCCGGAGCGCAGCAGCTTGAGCACCGGCGCGGACAGCTTCGGAAGCTCTCCGAAGACCTCGGCGACCGTATCGAACCACGAGCTGCCGCCCGCGCTGACCACGATCTCCCCGGCCCCGGCGAACCGTCCGGCCGCGTCGAACTCCGCGGCCAGCGATGTCAGATCGCGCAGCCAGGCTCGTACCGACGCCTCGTCGGCGTCCGGGATCTCCGCCTCGTACCCGGCGACGCCCACCAGCCGCAACGTTTCCGCGGCCGCCACGGCGTCCGCGACCAGCGCGCCGTCCGCCGCCGAGCGGACGCCCGTCCGGCCGCCCGCGGCGCCGAGCTCCAAGACGACGTCCAGCGGCCGGCCGGCACCGGCGTCGCGCAGGGCCGCGTCCATCAGCTCGACGCCGCGCACGGAGTCCACGTAGGCGACCAGGCGGAAGTCCGGGTCGGCGGCGAGCTCGCCGACCAGCCAGCGCAGCGCGGCGCCGTCCACCACCTGGTTGGCGAGGAAGATCCGCCGCACACCGAAGGCGCGGTAGACGCGGACCTGGCTGGGCACGGCGGCCGTGATGCCCCAGGCGCCGTGTGCCAACTGCCGCGCGAGGAGAGCCGGGGCCATCGACGTCTTGCCGTGCGGCGCGAAGGCGAGGCCGTGCTCGGCGGACCAGCGTTCCATCAACGCGAGGTTGTGGTCGAGCGCCTCGGCCGACAGGGCCGGCACGGGCGTGGTGAACCCGCCGGTGAACAGGGACCGCCGCTGGGCCGTGAGGGCACCGACGGTCAGGCCCTCCGCGTCCGGGGGCAGCCCCTTGAAACGGTGGTCCACCGGTTCGTGGGCGAGCCGGGCCAGGGCGTCGTCGGCGACGGCCATCGAGCCTCCTCGTTCCTGTGCGGTTCCTGTGCGTCCGGTGCGGCACCCACCGTGCGCACCGCTCGCGGCTGTCTAACATCCGGCGGAACGCCTGGTCAACGGGGGTCATCAGCGGTCAGAGGGAGTCACAGGCGGTCGGGGGCGGTGCGGAAGGAGCCGGGCCCGGGCCGGGCGGCGGGGCGGTCGGGTGCCGGGCCGGGCGGCGGGCGGGGCGGGTGCCGGGCCGGTGGATCCCCGCGACCGCCCGCCCGGCCCGCGCGGCGTCCATCGCCCGGCCGCCCACCGCCCGCTCGGACCCCGGCGGCCGGACCCGCTACCGCTTCGAGCAGTACTGCTGTTCCTTCCCGATCGACCGGTACATGCAGTCCGCGTTCTCCAGTAGTTGGAGCACCGCGTCCCGGTTGCGCGCCGTTTCCCGGTCGATCACCGAGGCCGGCGGGTAGAAGCCGCCGCCGCCCGCGCCGGTCGGGTACATCTCGAAGGTGTAGGCGAAGATCTTCTGCTCGCCCCACAGCCAGTCGTCGATGGTGCCGTCGGTGATGTACAGGTCGCTGGACTGCTCGGCCGTGTACCCGTTGCTGGCCGCCATCGCCTTGCCCACCTTGGCGAACGCGTCGTGGTCGTCCTGGGTCATGCCCGACGCCGTGTCGTCGTACGTCCAGCCGAACGGCCACATCACCAGTTCGCTGTAGGTGTGGAAGTCGATCGCGGCCTTGATCCGCTGCCTGCCGCCGACGACCCGGCCGCGGACGAAGTCGGCGACGACCTTGACCTCGGGTGCCGACTCGGCGGCGCGGCCGCGGTAGGTCTCCGATCCGGTGCTGCCGGAGGAGCCGCCGCAGCAACCCCACTTGTAACCCCAGTTGCGGTTGAGGTCGGTGCCGATGTTCGAGGAACCGGAGTTGGGCTGTCGGTTCTTGCGCCAGTTGCGGTAGGTGCCGGTGGCGATGTCGTATTCGCCACCGTCGGGGTTGACATCCGGGACGATCCAGATCACCCGCTCGTCGACCATCTTGGTGACCCGGGGGTCGGAGCCGTAGCCCTTGCCGAACTCGTTGAGCAGGTAGAGGGCCATCTCGACGGTCAGATGCTCGCGAGCGTGCTGGTGGGCGGTGAAGAGGACCTCCGGCTTGGCGTCGTCCGGCTTGGCGCCGGAGCTGATCCGGACGGCGACGATGTCGCGGCCCTCGTGGCTCTTGCCGATGACCCGCTTGCTCATGATCGAGGGGTGGGCGGCGACTCCGGCGTCGATCTCCGCCATGGCCTCACGGTAGTTGTGGTACTTGGCGTCGCGGGACGGGAAGTCGTGCGGGACGGGCCGTTCGCCCCCGGTGCGGTCCGGCGGGCCGGGCAGTTCGGTCACCCGGTGGCCGAGGCGGCGGACGCGTTCGGCCTGGGCCGCGTCGGCCGTGATGACGACGGTGTTCCCGTGGACGGCGTCGATGGACGCGCCGGTCGCGGCGACGGCGGTGCGCTGGGCGGCGGTGCGGGGGCCTCTGACCTCGTAGGAGTGGGTCGTGTCGGCCGTGCGGGCCGGGCCGTCGCCGCCTGGTGAGGAGAGGGCGGGCGCGGCCAGCGCGAGGGACGAGAGGCAGAGGGCGGTGGCGAGGGCGGCTGCCCGGCCGCCGGAGGAACGCGGTCGCATGACGGCCTCCTGGGGGGTCCGGTGTGTGCGACGGGTGGGGGGTGTGGCCGGGGTTGCCTCGTCAGTGTCAAGACGATGACATGAGCAGGTCAAGGACTGCGGTGTGAGCGATTCCGGCCAACTTACACGTCACACGGGCCCGGTTGATTGCGCGCGGCCTCAAGGCCACCAACAATGCACATGCCAAATCGGAACGCACTCCGTCCGGAGAGGACCACCCCCCATGAGACGACCTCTCGTCGGCGCACTGACCACCCTGCTGCTCGGCGGCGCCGCCGTGACCGGCGTCGGTGCCGCACCCGCCGGCGCCGCGCCACGGACCGGCGACACCGCCGCGACGGTCACAGCGGCTCCGGCGGCCAAGGCCAAGCCCAAGGCCGTCGACTTCGCCGGCACCGTCGCCCTCAGCAACTGCTCGGGCTCGCTGATACGCCTCCCCGGCTCGACCGACAACGACCCGGGCCTCGTCCTCACCAACGGGCACTGCCTGGAGACCGGCATGCCGGAGGCGGGCGAGGTCATCGTCAACCAGGCGTCGTCCCGCACGTTCAGCCTGCTCAACTCCAGCGCGGGCAAGGCCGGCACGCTGCGCGCGAGCAAGGTCGCGTACGCCACGATGACCGACACCGACGTCACCCTGTACCAGCTCACCACCAGCTACGCGCAGATCAAGAAGAGCTACGGGATCGACGCCCTGAGCCTCTCCGCCGACCAC
The DNA here is from genome assembly GCF_055585605.1 of Streptomyces sp. NPDC052910. Lineage (NCBI taxonomy): Bacteria > Bacillati > Actinomycetota > Actinomycetes > Kitasatosporales > Streptomycetaceae > Streptomyces > Streptomyces sp. NPDC052910. The sequence continues at coordinate 848,072 of NZ_JBVJJR010000001.1, read as the reverse complement.
CCCGCCGCCGGTACGCCGATCAAGGTCGTCTCCGGATACTGGAAGCGGATCTACTCCTGCAACGTGGACGGGTTCGTCCACGAGCTCCGTGAGGGCGGCTGGACCTGGAAGGACTCCCTGCGCTACACGCCCTCCTGCAACACCATCGGGGGCACCTCCGGCTCACCGGTCGTTGACGTGAACACCGGCAAGGTGATCGCCGTCAACAACACCGGCAACGAGAACGGCGAGCGGTGCACGGAGAACAACCCCTGCGAGGTGGACGAGAACGGCAAGGTCACCGTCCGGCGCGGCATCAACTACGCCCAGCAGACCTACGGCATCGCCAAGTGCGTGACCAAGGGCAACCGGGTCGACCTGAGCCTGCCGGGCTGCACGCTGCCCAAGCCGTAGCCGCGGCGGTGGCATGAGGGCGGGGCCCGCCGGACGATCCGGCGGGCCCCGCCACGGGTGGTGTGCGGGGCCGCTACGGCAGCCCGTGGACGTGCGGGCCGACCGCGTTCGACCAGGCGTTTCCGTTGCTCGCGTCCCAGTTCGTCGACCAGGTCATCGCACCCCGGATGCCCGGATACGTCTTCGCGGGCTTGAACGAGCCGCAGCCGGCGCCCTTGGCCAGACAGTCCAGGGCGTTGTTCACCACGGACGGGTCCACGTAGCCGCTGCCGGCGCCGCGCGGGGAGGCCGGCAGGCCGAGGCCGACCTGCGAGGGTGCGAGCCCGCCCTCCAACTGGATGCAGGCCAGCGCGGTGAGGAAGTCGACCGATCCCTGGGAGTACACCTTGCCGTCGCAGCCCAGCATGGAACCGCTGTTGTAGAACTGTGTGTTGACGACCGTCAGGATGTCCTTGATGTTCAGCGCCGTCTTGAAGTAGCTCGCCGACGTCGACTGCATGTCGAGCGTCTGCGGCGCCATGGTGATCACGAGCTTGTCCCCGGCCTTCGCCGACAGGGCGCGCAGGGCCTGCGTCATGTACGTGGGGTCGAGCCCGTTCTCCAGGTCGATGTCGACGCCGTCGAAGCCGTACTTCTGCATCAGCCGGTACACGCTGTCCGCGAAGTTGGCGGCGGACGCGGCGTCGTTGACGCGCACGCTGCCCCGCTCGCCGCCGACGGAGATCACCACTGACTTGCCGGCCGCCCGTTTGGCCGCGATGTCGGCCTTGAAGTCCGCCTCGCCGTAGCGCAGGCCGGGATCGAGCGTGAAGTCCACGGCGCCCGGGGTGGAGGTGGCGTCGGCGAACGCGACGGCGATGATGTCGTACGAGGACTGCACGTCGCTGATCCGCTGGACCTTGGCGCCGTTGTCGAAGTTCTGCCAGTAGCCCGTCACCGCGTGCTTGGGCACGGTGGGCTGCTGCCCGCCGGCCGCCGCCGTCGTGACGGTGATCTCGGCGGAACGAGGCGACTCGCCCGCCGCGTTGACCGCCGTGACCTGGAAGCGGTAGGTCGTGGAGGGGGCCAGTCCGGTGACGGTGGCCGAGGCCCCGGTGGCCGACTGTGCCTTCGTCCCGTCGCGGTAGACCTGGTAGCCGGTGGCGCCGGTGACCGGGTTCCAGGAGAGGTCCACGGACGAGGAGGTGGTCCGGCCGGCCGCCAGACCGCCGGGGGCGGAAGGCACCGGGTCGCCGGGGTCGCCCGGATCACCGCCGCCGGGACCCGTGAGGGTGACGTCGTCGGCGAAGTAGGCGCTCTGGCCGTACCACCCGTGCGTGTAGATGGTGACGGAGGTGGTGTTGGGGCCGGTGGTGAAGGAGGTGGTGAGTTCCTTCCAGTCCGAGCCCGTCCCCGGGGTCCAGGTGGAGACGTCGGTGGTGCCGGTGCCGCTCGCGCCCAGATAAACGTACGAGCCCTGCACCCAGGCGCTCAACCGGTAGGCGGAACCGGGCTTGACGGCGACGGTCTGCGCGCAGCGGGCGTTGTCGAGCCCGCTCGGGGCGGCCTTGAGGGCGGCGGTACCGGAGTGAGCGGGGGTGCCGGTGGTGCCGCTGTCGCCGGAGCAGGACCAGGGGGACAGGCCGTTCTCGAAGCCGGCGTTCTTGAGGAGGTTGGGATCGGCTGTGGCTGTGGCTGTGGCGGAGGCGGGTGCCGGTGCGGTGGGGGCCGCGTGCGCGAGGCCGGCGCCGGTGGCGGACGCGCCTCCGGCGGCCAGGGCGAGCGCGGCCAACAGACCGGCTGTGCGGCGGGCTCGTCCGCCTTCCCTCGGAGAGGGCCCGGGGGTCGGGCGGGTACAGCCGGGGTGCGCGTTTTGGCGTGGGCGATCCACTACTGCCTCCGGTGGGGGGAAAGTTGACACGATGAGTGGGGGGTATCGCTGCGAAGGAGGGTGGCCACCGCCTGGAGCGTGAGGATGGTTCAGACCAATCCATCCGTCAAGGGGCGGGGCGAGGCGGTCTCGGTAGGGGCTCCTTCGTGACACGGCTGTGAGGTGTGATGCGGCCGTGGTGCGTGGGGCGGTCACGAGGGGTGAAGTGCCCCCGGAGTGCGAGATGCGAGACGACCGGGATGTGCGGTGCCGACCGGTTGAGGCGCGGGTCTGCCTGGTACGGAAAAGAGCCCCGCTCCGCGCGGAAACGGACCGGGAGGGCGGGACGAACCCGAAGCGGGCCGGTTCGGAGGAACTGTTCCGGGCCGCCCCGTTCGTGGATAAAGTGCGGGGCGCCGACGCGTGCGGGGCGCCGGCGCCGAGCAGAGTCGATCCATGGCCGCCGGGGCACCGGGGGCCGGAGCGGACGGGGATGCGGACGTGCCGATTGCGATAGCGGTCACCAGCCCCGACCTGGTGCTGCCCGCTCCCGACGGCCCGGCCCCGACCGCGGCCGCCCTCCAGCCGCCCGAGGCGCAGGCGTTGGAGACCGCGGTGGCCCAGGCGTCCGTCCTGCTCGACCAGTGCGGCCACCTGCTCGTCGTCCACTCCGACGCGCTCCCCGCCGCCTACGTGCGTCGGTTGCACACCGTACGGTCGGTTCTGGAGAGCGACCGGATCGCCCTGCTGCCCGTCGCCCTGCCGCCGCTGGCGGTCGGCGTCCTGGCCCGCCAGCTACGCCAGTTGTCGGTCTCCGACCTCGGCCCCGGGGTGCTGGCCTCCGCCACCCGCCTGCTCGCCCACTACATCTACGCGGGTGCCCAACTGGCCAGTGTCGCGCGCTTCGACCGGGTGCCGGTGGGGCTCGGCCCGCACCTCACCTCACTGCTGCCCGGCGTCCGCTTCGGCGTCCTCGTCAACCCCGCGCCCCGTCTTGTCCGCCCTGGGGGTGAAGACGTTCCGGGGCCCGCGTACCCGACCCGGCTGACCGTCGCCCGCGACGGTCCCCGCAAGGCCGAGGACTGGGTGACGGACGTCCTGGCGCCGGAGTGGCGGGTCGAAGGAGTCCAGGAGGTGTCACCGCTGCCCGGGGAATCCGTCCGCTGGTGGGGCACCCACCGGGCCGTCGAGTTCGCCGCCGCCATCCCCGACCCGTCGATCCTCTACCAGTTGATCGCCTCCGTCCGACGGGAGGAGTGCCGCTGGTGCGGGCTCGAACTCATCGGCGACCGGTGCGGGTTCTGCGCGGTCGGCGTGGGAGCCGCGGCATGAGGGGCGGGTGGCGGGTACGGGCGGGACGGAGTGCCGCCCGAGCGGGTGTCGTACGGCGGAACGCATCATGTGAGACCGCCGGTTGGCGTGATCCCGCAGCTCCGGCCGCGATCCGCCGGCCGGACCCGACCGGGACGCCGACCGGTACGCCGGCCGTGTCGCGGGCTCCGGCTCGCGGGGCGTCTCCCCACGGTGACCCGGCCGCCGGCGGAGGCGTGAACCGGGCGGACCGGGCCGGCCGCGCGGAAGCGGAGGGGGCCACCGCCGAAGGCGGGACTGTCGGCGTGTACGCGATGACGGCGGCCGGGGGTCGGTGTACCGGTCCTGCCGTCGTCACACCGGTCACCCTGGGCGTCCCGGTCACCCCGGCCGTCCCGGTCACCCCGGCCGTCCCGGCCACCCCAGCCGTCCCGGCACCGGCCGGGCCCTCGCCGGTCGCTCACGCACCGATCGTCCCCGCGCCCGTCGACGGAGCGCCCGGCGAGGCGCCGGGCCGACGCCGCACCCCAACCGAAGCCCCAGTGAGGTCCGCCGCACCATGAACTCACGCCAGCGACGCGGGATCATCCTGCTGCTCCTGTCGGTCCTCTGCGCCGTGGGAGCGGCGGCCGGGGTCTACGCGGTCGTCGAGGACGCCGAGTCGAAGGTCGGGCCGGAGGTCACCGCCTACCGGCTGCGGTCCGACGTCGCGGCCTACCGTGCGCTGGACGAGGGGCAGTTCGAGAAGGTGTCGATGCCCAGACGCTGGCTGCCCGACACCGCGGTGACGAACCTCGCGGAGGTGCGCGGCAAGATCGCCGTCACCCCGCTCCGCAAGGGGTCCCTCCTGCAGAGCGACATGATCGTCAACCGGCCGGCCCTCGCGGCCGGGCAGCAGGAGATCGCCATCATGATCGACGCGGCGACCGGGGTGGCCGGGAAGATCACGCCGGGTTCGAAGGTGAACATCTACGCCACCTTCGACGGCAGGGGTGGCGCGCCGAGCGGCGCCGGTGGCGGCGGCAAGGACGCGAAGGACGCGACTCCCCAGCCGGTGTCGAAGATCATCGTCAGTGGCGCCCGGGTCATCGAGGTCGGCAGGCTCACCCCGCTCGACGGCCGGGGCGGCGGCCGCGCCGGCGCCACCGGCACCCGGCAGGCCGGCGAGGCCGTGCCGATCACCTTCGCCCTGGACACGAAGGACGCCCAACGCGTCGCGTACGCCGAATCGTTCGCGACCCACGTGCGACTGGCCCTGGTGGCGCCGGGTGACGACACCGGCGTGAGCGGGCCCGACCGCACCTACACCCTCGACGGCGACAAGTAGACGGGGGACGTTCCCGGTGACCATCCGCATCCTCCCCGCCCTCGCGGACCCGGAGACCGCCCGTGCCGTCGGGGGGCTCCTCACCCAACTGCCCGGCGTGGAACCGCTGCGCACCGTCGGCGACTCGACTGCGCTCCTCGACGCCCTCTCCGTGCTGGGCGCCGCCTCCCTCTCCGGCCTCCCCGAGGTCGTCCTCGTCCATGAACGGCTGGGACCCGCCCCCGCCCTCGAAGTCGTCCGGGAGGTGGCCCTCCGCTTCCCGGCGACCGGCGTCGTCCTCCTCTCCGCCGACGCCGGACCCGCGCTGTACGCCGCCGCCATGGACTGCGGTGCCCGCGGCCTCGCCGCGCTCCCGCCCTCGTACGACGAGCTCGGCGCCCGTGTCCAGGCCGCCGCGCACTGGGCCACCGGGGTCCGCCGCCATCTGGACGCGGGCCCGGGCGGTGCGGCGGGGGGCGGGCCCGGCGCGGCCGACGGGCGTCTCGTCGCCGTCGTCGGCGCCAAGGGCGGCGTCGGCACGACCGTCGTCGCCGTCCAACTCGCGCTCGCCGCACGTTCCTCCGGCCGTGAGGTGGCCCTGGTCGACATGGATCTCCAGTCCGGCGATGTCGCCTCCTATCTGGACGTCCGCTTCCGCCGGTCGGTCGCCGACCTGGCCGGCATCAGCGACATCTCGCCGCGCGTGCTCCAGGACGCCGTCTTCCCGCACCCCACCGGGCTCGGCCTGCTTCTGGCCCCGGCCGAGGGCGAGCGCGGAGAGGAGATAGGCGATCCGGCCTCCCGGCAGATCGCGGCGGCGCTGCGCCGCCGTTATCCGCTCGTCGTCGCCGACTGCGGCACCCAGATCACGGCGGCGGGCGCGGCCGTCATCGAGACGGCCGACCTCGCCCTGCTGATCACCACTCCTGACGTGGTCTCCGTACGGGCCGCCAAACGCATGGTCCGGCTCTGGGACCGGCTCCAGATCCGCAAGGCGGAGGACACCATGACCGTCGTCAACCGGCACACCCGCTCCGCCGAGGTGCAGCCGCCGCTCGTCGCCCGGACCACCGGGACCCGGGTGGCGCGGACCGTCGTCCCCGCCGCGTACAAGGAGCTGCGGGCGGCCGTCGACTCCGGCCGGATGCAGGACCTGGACGCCCGGTCGGGCGTCCGGCAGGCGCTGTGGACGCTCGCAGGGGAGCTCGGGCTGGCCGGAGCGGCGCCGGGTGTCCGGCCCGGCGGCGGCCCGCGCCGGCACCGGGCGATCGGAGCGGGAGGCTCCGGAGGGACCGGGCCTGTGGCGGGTGTTCCCGGAGCGGTGGGAGATTCCGCGGGGCCGGGGGGTTCCGGGGCGGCGACGGGTGGAGGGACGGGCCCGGAAGGGCTCACCCCCGTCCCGGCGCCCTCGCCCTCACCGTTCCGCCGGTTCCGCAGGTGGGGCGGGGACCGGGGGCAGGTCGCCGTGGAGTTCGCCGGGATCGTCCCCATGATCCTCGTCGCCCTGGCGGTCGTCTGGCAATGCGTCCTGGTCGGCTACACCTACTCCCTCGCCGGCCACGCCGCGGACCGCGCGGCCCGTGCCGGGGCAGTGGGCGGCGACTGCGCGGCAGCCGCCCGGGCCGACCTGCCGGGGGAGTGGCGGACCGGCGCCGTCGACTGCGGCCGCGAGGGCGACGTCTACAAGGCGACGGTGAAGCTGAAGGTGCCCGTGCTGGTGCCGGACGCGGTCGACTGGCCATGGGCGGTGGGCGGCACGGCGGGCGTGGCGCGGGAGGACTGAGCGGTGGCGGGAGCGGGGGTGGAGGCGCGAGCCGCCTCCCGGGGTGGGGTGGCGCGGGTTGCCGGGGCAGGGGCGGTGCGGGCCCTCCGGGCTGTGAGGACGCGGGAGCGCTTGCCCGTCCGCGCCGCGGGGGAGCCGGACGTTCGTCCCGGCTCGTCCAGGAAGGCGCGGGACCGCTCACCCTCCCGCCTCCGCACACGCTCCCGCCTCCGCTCATGCTCCCGCTCCCGCCTCCGTTCGCCCTCCCGCTTCCGCTCGCCCTCCTGCCTCCGGGCGGCATGGAGCGGCAGGGCCGGTCGTCGAGGGCCGGCGGGGGACCGCGGCTCCGCCGCCGTCGAGTTCATCGGCTTCCTGCCCATCCTCCTCCTCGTGGGTCTGGCCGCGATCCAGCTCGGAATCGCGGCTTTCGCCGCCCAGCAGGCCGGCACCGGCGCCCGCGCCGCCGCCCGTACGGCGACGCTCGACGACCCGCGCACGTCACCGGAAGCCGCCGCCCGCGCGGCCATGACCGACTGGGTGGCCCGGCGCGCCGGCACCGTGCAGGCACCCCCCTGCACGTCCGGCGCCGAAGTCACCGCCACGGTGGACGTCTCCGTGCCCGGTCTCCTCCCCGGCACCGGCTTTCACGTCACACGGCACGCCACCATGCGCTGTCCCGACGACACACGCGCCCCCTCCGGCGTTCCCCCCGCGCCCCCCGACGCCCCGCGGGGACTCCCGTGACGTCCCCCGCACCCCTCCCGCCATGCCTCACGAGCCCCACGTACCCTCCCAGGAGGACAGCCCATGAGTCTCCGGGCGCGTGTCGTCACCCCCGAACCCCCCGGTGCCGGACGGGAGTCGGACCACCTCGTCCCCGTCTACCGCGCCAAGCTCCTGGAGGAGATCGACCTCGCCGAGATGTCGGCGCTCGCCGCCGGCGAGCGGCGCGCGCGGCTGGAGCGGGTGCTGGGTCACATCATCAGCCGGGAGGGTCCCGTCCTCTCCACCGCCGAGCGCGACCGGCTGATCCGCAGAGTCGTGGACGAGGCCCTGGGCCTGGGCATCCTCGAACCGCTCCTGGAGGACCCCACCGTCACCGAGATCATGGTCAACGGCCCGGATCAGGTCTTCGTCGAACGCGCCGGCCGCGTCGAGGCCGTACCCGTGCGGTTCGCCTCCCACGAACAGTTGATGCAGACCATCGAGCGCATCGTCTCCACCGTCAACCGCCGGGTGGACGAGTCGAACCCGATGGTCGACGCCCGGCTCCCCAGCGGCGAACGCGTCAACGTGATCATCCCTCCCCTCGCCCTCAACGGCGCCACGCTCACCATCCGCCGCTTCCCGCGCGTCTATACGCTGCGGGAACTCGTCGGTGTCGGCACGCTGGACGAGCCGACGGTGATGCTCCTCGCGGGACTCGTCCGGGCCAAGTTCAACATCGTCATCTCCGGGCCCACCGGCTCCGGCAAGACCACTCTCCTCAATGCCCTCTCCGGCCTCATCCCGGAGGGCGAACGCGTCATCACCGTCGAGGACGCCGCCGAACTACAGCTCCAGCAGACGCATGTGATCCGCCTCGAATCCCGCCCGCCCAACGTCGAGGGCAAGGGCCGGATCACCATCCGCGACCTGGTACGCAACTCCCTGCGCATGCGCCCCGATCGCATCATCGTCGGCGAGGTCCGCGGCGGCGAGACGCTCGACATGCTCCAGGCCATGTCGACAGGGCACGACGGCTCTCTCGCCACCGTCCACGCCAACAGCGCCGAGGACGCGCTGATGCGGTTGCGGACGCTCGCCTCCATGTCGGAGGTGAAGATTCCCTACGAGGCGCTGCGCGACCAGATCGACAGTGCGGTGGACTGCGTCGTCCAGCTCACCCGCACCGCCGACGGAGCACGCCGCATCAGCGAGGTGACACTGCTGGACTCCCGCGCGTCCCACGAGCGGCCCGGCGTGCTCCACGGCGTCCCCCCAGAGGGACCGGGCGCTCCGTACGAACGGCCCGGGCCCCCGAGCGCGTGGTCCGGTGCTCCGAGTGCTTGGTCCGGAGCCGCGAGCGCGTGGTCCGGCGCTTCGTACGAGCGGCCCGGCACCGGAACGCCGGCCGCCGGTGGTTACCGCCTCGCCACCGTCGTCCGCTTCGACGCGCTGCCGATGGGACCGGACCGCGTCGTCCGCGGCACGTTCTCCCACTTCCCGCTGCCGGAACGGGCCGTCGCGAGACTGCGGTTGGCCAACGAGCCGGTCCCGCAGGCGTTCGGAGTCGCCGCGCCGCCCGGCGCCGGCGCAGGCAGTCGTGTCACCGGCCGTCACGCGGAGTGGGGAGCGGGTACGCCGGTCGCGGACGGCGGGCGGGGCGGGGACGGTGATCGGCCTCCGGGCGGCGAGTGGGCCCCCTAGGGGACTGATCTCCGGGGCGCCTCCGGGATCTCTCCGGGCCGCCTGGGGGTTCACTCGGGGACGCCTCGTGGGAAGACCCACCACGACACCAACGGCAGCGGCCGACGCAGCCACCACCGAACGGACGAGAGGCCACGGAAGGCGACCGCACATGGACGACACCCTCACGCTCCTCACCCTGGGCGTCACCCTGCTGTGCGGGGCGTTCGCCGTCGCGGGTGTACGGACGTACCTGGCCGGACGCGACCGGCAGGCGGCCCTCGTCGAGCGCCTCGTGGATCCGGGGGAGTCCCCGCGGCCCGCCGGCCGCTCCAGACCCCTGCACCGCTTCGACCGCGCGGTCCGCCGGACCGGTCTCGGCAGACGGCTGGAGCTGCGCATCGCCGCCACCGGACTGAGTGTCGCCCCGGGTGACTTCCTGCTGTGGACCGGCGCGGCGGCCGCCGCCCTGTGGGTTGTGGCGGCCCTCGCCCTGGCCCCGTTCTTCGGTCCGCTCGCCGCGGTCGTGGCCGTCTGGACGGCGTTCGCCTTCCTGGGGCGGCAACGCCGTAAACGGATCGAGAAGTTCATCAACCAACTGCCCGAGCTCGCCCGCATCCTCGCCAACGCCACCCAGGCGGGGCTCGCGCTGCGCACGGCCCTCGGCATGGCGGCGGAGGAGATGGACGCCCCGGCGGGCGAGGAACTGGCGGCCGTCGCCGACCGGCTGGCCGTCGGTCATTCCGTCGACGAGGCCCTCGCCGAGCTGGCCGACCGGCTGCCCTCCCGGGAGCTCGGCGTACTCATCACCACCCTCGTCCTCTCGCACCGCGCGGGCGGTTCGGTCGTCCGCTCCCTGCGCAACCTCACCGAGACGCTGGAGGAGCGGAAGGAGACGCGGCGGGAAGTCCGTACCCAGTTGTCCCAGGTCACGGCCACGGCCTACGTCGTTCCCCTGATGGGCGTCGGCACGCTCTTCCTCCTGGACCGCATAGCCCCGGGCTCCATCGACCGCATGACGGGCACCACCCTCGGACAGCTCACGGTGATAGGCGCGTTCACGCTCTACGGCGTCGGCTTCTTCCTCATCCGGCGCATGTCCCGTATCGACATCTGACCGCCGCGCGGACGCCCCCGCGCACTCCCGTGACCCCTCCCAGGCCGCACCTTCCCCCCGCAATCGCACCCTCCACCCACCCGAGGAGACGGACATGGGCCTGCTGATCGCCCTCCTGGCCGGCGCGTCCGTGGCCGGTGTCTGTTACGGCGTCGCGCTCTGGCGCAGCGAGGCCAGACTCCCACCGGACCTCGCCGTCGCCCTGGAGGTCGGTGCCACCCGCACCACCGCCGTCGGCTCGGCCGTCGACCGCCTCGGCATGCGGTGGGCCCCGCTGGTGCTGAGGCTGATGGGCGCGCGCCGCGTGGCCCGGATCCGTACACGGATCGACCGCGCGGGCAACCCCGGCGGCCTCACCGTCGACCGCTACGCGGCCCGGCGCGCGGTGTACGGGGCACTGGGCTTCGGCGGGGCGCTCGTCATGCTGGTCGAGGGGCGGCTGCTCATAGCCGCGCTCCTCGTCGCCTTCGGTCTGTTCTGGATCGAGGTCGGCATCTGGGCCGCCGTGCGGGAGCGCCGGAGCGCGATCGAACGGACGCTCCCCGATTTCCTCGACGTCCTCGCGGTCGTCGTCAGCGCCGGTCTGAGCTTCCGGCAGGCCCTGGACCGGGTCGCCGAACGGTACGAAGGTCCATGGGCCGACGAACTCCGCATCGCGCTGCGGCAAATGGACATGGGCGTCAGCCGGCGGGACGCCTTCGAGGGGCTGCGCCGGCGGAACGACTCGGAGCAGGTCGCGCAGTTCGTCTCGGCCCTCCAGCAGGGGGAGGAACTGGGCTCGCCCATCGTGGACACCCTCATGGACCTGGCGGCCGACATGCGCCGTACCGACGCCCAGAACGCCCGTCGCCGCGCGGCACGTGCCGTCCCCAAGGCCACGGTGGTCATCACCACCTTCATGGTCCCCGGGACACTGGCGCTGATGATCGCGGGATTCTTCCTCGGGTCGGGCGTCGACTTCGGGTCGGTGTCCGGCAAATGAGACGAGGAGGGCGCCGGGCGGTGTCGCGGGCGGACGAGTTCTGTGAATGCCCTTCGCTTGTGCAACCAGGTATGGGACAGTCTTCGCCCGGAGGCACCTCGGCGAGGGAACGCCAGGCCGGACGGGGGTGATGCGAGTGACGCAAGCGAACGCCCAACTCCCCTGCGAAAGAGGGAACAAGAGGCACGCGCCCTGTCCCGGGCCCGGTGTTCGGGCGTACGTTTCCCCTGCGGCGAGCGGCCGTTCCGGACGCCACCCGCAGCGCCCGGCCACTCGTGGAGGGGATGAGAATGGGGAAGCGCTTCTGGGAGGACGACCGGGGGCAGACCTCGGTCGAGTACCTGGGCATCATCGCCGTCGTGGTGGCGATCGTGCTCGTCCTCACGACGACGGACTTCGGCACGGTGATCGCAAAAGCGATCATGGATCAGATCCAAAAAATCGCCAAGTGATCCCCGGGGCCGGGCTGCTTCGCCGGCCTCCCGGGCGGCGCGACGCGGGCCAGGCGTTCCCGCTGTACGTCGTGGCGGTCGCGGGGCTCCTGTTCGTCGCGCTCGCCGTCTTCGCCGTCGGCATGGCGGGCGCAGCCAGGAACGGCACCCGGTCCGCCGCCGACGCCGCGGCCCTGGCCGCCGCCCAGGACTACCGGGAACAGGCCTTCACCGGCTTCCTCCGGGACCTCACCGCCCGGCCCGGCGGCGACTGGCGACGCTGGTTCGACGGCCGCGGCGACGCCCCCGGCACCGCCTGCCGCGAGGCGGAACGCCTCGCCCGCGACAACGACGCCGACCTCACCGGCCCCGGCTGTGCCCCGGCGCCCGGGCCGGACCCCACGACGCTGGCCTTCGACGTCACCGTCTCCGCCCGCGACGGGGTCGGCACGTCCGTCGTCCCCGGCACCGAGGACGTCCACCCCACCGTCGGCTCCCGTGCCGTCGTCGTCCCCCGCTGCCGCCCCGCGCCGGACGGGGACGCCGGAGCCTCGTCCGCCCGGTTCGACTGCGACGACGGGCCGCTCACCGTCGACCCCGCACACCCCGACCCCCGGCTCACGGCGCGCACCCTGTTCGCCGTGCGTCTCGCCGCCACCGACCGATGACCCCACGAGTGGAGGAACACCACCCATGAGCACAGGGCGCCGACATCCCCGGGCCGTGCTGCTGGTGCCGCTCGCCGTCGCCGCGGTGCTCGCCCTCTCCGGCTGCGGCGGCGACGGCGACGACGGTGCCGACCGGAAGGCGTCGGGCCGGCCGGCCACCACGGAAGCCGGGAGACCCGCGGCAAAGGGCCCGGGAGGGGAGGGAAAGCCGTCCTCGGAAGTGCTGGGGGAAATGCGGAACGGTGACGGAATCGTCGTCACCATCACCTCGGCCACCCGGGAGGACGGCGGCTTCGTCACCGTCCAGGGAACCGTCACCAACCACGGCGACAAAATGTTCAACGCCCTGGAATGGCGGTCCAAGGAAACCGACATGAGATCGCAGTCCGCCGTATCCGGTGCCACCCTCGTCGACGCCAAGAGCAAGAAGCGCTACCTCGTCCTCCGGGACACCGACGGCGAGTGCCTCTGCAGCACCGGTCTCACGGGAATCAAGCCTCAGGAATCCCGGCCCCTCTTCGCCCAGTTCCCCGCTCCGCCCGCCGATGTCGCCCAGGTCGACTTCCAGATCCCCACCATGCCCTCCGTCCGCATCGCGCTCTCGGGGTGACCCGTGACCCGCCGCCTTTTCTCCCCGTCCGCCCACCGCCATGGTTTTCTCGGCGAGACCCTCGCCGCGGGCCTCCTCGCGGCCACCGCCCTGCTCGCCGCCGCGCCGGCCCCCGCCCACGCCGCGGGCCCGGGCGACCCGGCCCGCAGCGAGCCGCCCGTCAAGCTCGACGCCCACGCCTCCGGACTCAAACTGCGCAAGGGGGCCAAGCTTGCCCCCGGCCGCGTCCTCGACATCAAGTCCGTCATCGAATCGGGCAACGGCGGCGAACGCCGCGTGGACACCAACGTGAACGTCACCTTCGCCCTGCAGGCCGAAGTCCTCTTCGACAAGGACAGCTCCTCCCTCAACGGCGCGGCGGCCCACCGCATCAAGGCCATCGCCGACGAGGTCAGGAAACAACACGCGACCAGCCTCCGAGTCTTCGGATTCACCGACAACCTGGGATCCGCCGACCACGGGACGCTGTTGTCCAAGGAGCGCGCCAACGCCGTGCAGCGCCAACTCGCCAAAGAGCTCGGCTCGTCCTCGATCTCCTACCAGATCCGCGGCTACGGCGAGGACTACCCGATCGCGGACAACACCACGGAGGACGGCCGCCGCAAAAACCGCCGCGTGGAAGTCAGCTTCCCCCGCCAGGGCCGCTGAACGGCCGAGGACACCCGCCCGCCCCCTTGCCTCCGCCCCACTGCAAACCCACGCGGTCTGAGGTACGGATCACGGCCGCGTGCTCGCCGGAATCGCTTCCTCCGCCGCTAGGTTGGCGCCACCCCCCACCGCCGCAGAGGAGGTCATGTGACCCGCGCCCGCACCGCCGACCTCGTCGAGACCCAGGCCCGCGCCTGTGCCGAGCTGAATTCGCCCTTGTACGCCTCACTCCTCACCCGCGCCGCACAGGACATCCGCGACGGTGGCCCCTGCGCCGACGCCGTGGCCCCCCTGGAGGGCGCCCCGGGCCCCGCCGCCGTCGGCCTCCGCCTGATGGGCGCCGTCCACGCGCTCGTCCTGCTGGGTGAGGCACCCGAGCTGGCCGCCCACTACCCCACGGCGGGCGGCACCGCCGACGATCCGGACGCGGCGTGGGAACCGTTCCGGCGCGCCGTCGCCGAGCACCCCGAGCACATCGCCGCCTGGATGGCCCGCCCGCCCCAGACGAACGAGGTCGGCCGCGCCAACATGCTGATCAGCGGCCTGCTCACCACGATCGCCGCCCTCGGCACCCCCGGACCACCCCCGGTCCGCCTGCTCGAACTCGGCGCGAGCGGAGGCCTGAACCTCCGGGCCGACCGTTTCCGTGTCCTCTCCGGGGAACCGGGAGCATCGGGCCTCTCCTGGGGAGACCCCGACTCGCCCGTCGTCCTCGACGGTGCCTGGCGGGACGGCGCCCCGCCGCCCCGGATCGCCGACGCCGCGGCCCGCGTTCCCACCCTGGACGTGGCCGAACGCCTGGGCTGTGACGTCGACCCGCTGGACCCCCTCGACGCCACCGACGCCCTCGCTCTCCGCGCCTACGTCTGGCCCGACCATCCCGCTCGTGCCGCCCGCCTCTCGGGCGCCCTGGACCTGGCCCGGCGGCAGCCCGCCCAGGTCGTCCCCCAGGGAGCGGCCGACTTCCTCGCCGCGGCGGACCTCCGCCCCGGGACCCTCACCGTCGTCTGGCACTCCGTGATGCGGCAGTACGTGCCGGCCGCGGAATGGGCCCGGGTGGAAGCGGAGCTCGCCCGGCTGGCCAGGGCCGCGACCGGGCCGGACACGGGCTGGTTCGCCCACCTCGCGTTCGAACCGCGACGCGTCGGGGCCACCCACCGGTTCGTCCTCACCGCCCGTCTGGGCGACGGGCCCGAGGAGATCCTGGCCGAGGCCCACCCCTGGGGCCTCGACGCCCGTGCCTGCGAAACCGCCTCCGTCGCCCCCTGAGCCACGCCCGCTCCCTCGCCAACCACCCGCAGCACGCGGCAGGATGGGTCTTCCGAAAGCCCTGGGGACGAATGAGGGGGGCGGTACGTGACGGGCGGTACGAGGCGGTCGGCACGGAAGGGGGCCCGCGCCCTGCTGCCGGCCCTCGCCCTGGGAACGCTCGTCACCACGGCGGCCCCCGTGATCGCCGCACCCGGCGGGGCGGACAACGCCGGACCACCGACCGCCTACCGGACGGCTCCCGACGCCCAGGCGATCCGCGGCGCACCGACCGCCACGCCCGCCCCACCGCTCATCCCCGGTGACCGCACGGCGACGGACACCATCGCCCCGGGCGAGCGAAAGTTCTACGGTGTCCGCCTGGACGGCACGTCCGACACCTACGTCTCCGCCGTCGCCGCACCCCGCCCGGGCGGCACCCCGGGCCTGCGCGACGGCATCGACGTGGCGCTGCAACGCGCCGACGGCACCCGCTGCGGACCGGCCCGCCACCGCTCGTTCCTCGCCGAGGGCGGGGCCTACCCCCTCGCCGATCACGCCGAACGCCTCGCCGGAGGGGGCGGTCCCTGCGCGGCCGGCGGTATCTACCACTTCGTCGTGTCCCGGGGGGACGCGGACGGTGGTGACCCCGACCCCGTACCGCTGGAACTCACCACCGTCACACGCCGCCCGCCCGCCGCTCCCGCCTCGCCCTCCCCGCCCGGAACATGGAGCTCGGAACCGCCTCCCGAACCGGCCGGGCCGACGAAGGAGATCACCGGTGGCAGCGGGTTCAATGACGCGGCCGGCGTCAGGGCGGGCACCTGGAAGGACACCATCCGGCCGGGGGAGACCCGCTTCTACCGGACCCCCGTCACCACCGGCCGCCAACTGTTCGCGAAAGCGACGTTCGGTGACGCTCCCGGACGCGTCCCCTACGTGGCCAACGGCGTCCGCCTGGGCGTGAACGACGGCGCGCGCGGCCATGTGGCGAACCGGACCGATGGCTACCAGGGCCGCACCGTCTCCGTCCCGCTCGCCGCACCCCCACCGGCCCGGGACACGGCGTCCGAGGGCTGGTACTACCTCCAGGTCAGCCTGAACGCCAAGGCTGCACTGGGTACTTCGGAAGCGGTGCCCGTCACGCTCACGGTCACCACCGCTCAGGCCCGCAGCGCACCGGCCGAACCATCCGGCCCCGGCACCCGCCGCGGGCCCGACGGCTCGACGGTCCGCACCGCGAGTGCCTCCCCGGCGCCCGACGGGCGCCTGAAGGCCGTCGGTTACGTCGGTATCGGCACCGGAACGGCACTCCTGCTGGGCCTCGGCGGCTGGTACCTGGCCGCCCGCAGGCCGGAGGAGTGAGCAGCCGGCCGGGCCCGTGTCAGCCGGGCACCATGGGGACGATCCGCACGCGCGTCCCCTGGCTCACCCCCCATCGGGCCATGGCTCCGGCCGCCGACTCCAGCACGTGCCGAGCCGTCGGCCTGGGCCGGCCGAGGCGGTGCGGAGCCATGGTGCGTACGGCGAGCACCCGCATGTCCCGGCTCAGGTAGGCCACGTCGATGGGGAACCGCATCCCGAACGTGTGCACCGAGCCGGCCGGCGTCAACAGCATGATCCCCTCGATTCCGTCGCGTCCGAGCAGTCCGCGCGTCCGGGCGCGGTAGGAGGCGGCGACCTCCACCGGAACCGTCGGGAACGCACGGTCCCCGGACTCGACGGTGAGGTGGGTGAAGCCGTCGGTCCAGCCTGGCATCGGCATGGCCCTTCGCTCGGGGATCCCTGGCTCTATCAGCCCTCCGGGTGGCCAAGTTATCCACATACGGCAGGCCGTCCACAGCTTTCGCGGGGATCGGCCCGTCCCTGCCCGCGGCTCCGTAACCTCGGCGCATGGACTGGTTGTTGATCGCGTTGATGGTGTCGGCCGCCCTCTACGGAATCCTGGCCGGCGCGCTGGTGCCGGGCGCGCGCTACCGGCTGTCGGTCGAGCCGGACGAGGCATGGCGGACGACGGCTCCCTGCGGACACGCCCTGGGGCGCGGGCTGGGGCGCGGGCGGTGCGCGGTGTGCGGGAGGACGAGATACGGGCCGGGGGTGGTGTGGCCGGCCGGAGTGACGGCCGCGGTGTGCGCGGTGACGGCCGCGGCGGTCGGCCCGCGGCCCGAACTCGCCGTGTGGCTGCTGGCGATACCGGTGGGCGTGCTGCTCGCGGGAGTCGACTGGGCCGTCCACCGGTTACCGGACGCCCTGACGCTGCCCTTGGCGGGAGGCACGGCCGCGCTGTTGGGCGTGGCGGCCCTGCTGCCGGCGTCGGGCGGGAGCTGGACCGGGTCCCTGCTCGGCGGCATCGCGCTCGGCGGTGTCTACCTAGTGCTGCACTTGGCGCATCCGGCCGGGATGGGCTTCGGCGACGTCAAGCTCGCCGCGGGTCTGGGCTGTGCCCTCGGCTGGTACGGCTGGGGGGTGCTGATACTCGGCGGCCTCGCGGGGCTCCTGCTCGGCTCGGTCTACGGCATCGCCCTGATGCTCACCCGCGGCGCGGCACGCGGTACGACCATGCCCCTCGGCCCCTTCCTGCTCGCGGGGGCCTGGCTCGCCCTGGTGGCGGGCGGGTGGTCGATACGGCGATGAGTCGGCGCGACAAGCGCTCGCGCACCCCACCTCGCGCACCCTCATCTCGCGGACGCCGCACCCGCTTCCCCCCATTCGGCCCACACCCGTCAAGTCGGCGACGAGTTTGTGCAACATTTCGATGAAGGTGACGGAGAGCACGGTCGGCTGGTGATCACTTGGCCGGTTCTACACCGTAGCCCCAGTGCTGACATGGAGGAATGAGTGTCGCGTGACCCTGCCGACCGGTCGTTTCAAGATCAACAACTGTGCCGAAAGTCAGCGCGCCACGCTAAGTCACCCCCGCCGATGCGCGATGCACCCCCTCCGACCGGTTATGGTGGAAACCCCCCCTCGGGCCGGTCCGTATCCCCCCCACGGACCGGCCCGTTTTTCGTGGGCCGATGTCACTCTCCGTATGGATTCGTGCGACTCCGGACAGTTGTGATCGCGATGCGGTGGAATTCCGGCGGGGGAAGCGCGCCGGAATCACCCACGATTCATGCACAAAGCATTCGCGAGACGTCTACGGAATGCCGAGGGCAAACGCACGGACGCATCGCCCGAGCGGGTGCGCGACCGCGCCCTGGTGGCGGGTCGCGGCGACCCGTGCCGCCTGTGTCGGCGCGCCTCCCTGAGCGCCCGACGTCGCAGCCCTCCCCGCCTGCGCGGGTCCCGGAGCCTCGCCCTGTCACCGCGCCCGGGCGCCCGCGCTCCCGAACCCGCACGGACCCCTACGAGGCACCACGATTCGCCCAGATGTTGACCCCTTCCGTGCTCACCGCGAAGGAATCGATCTCGGCCAGTTCTTCTTCGGTCAGTTCCGGACCCTCCAGCGCCGCCACATTCGCTTCCAGTTGGCCCACACTGGAGGCGCCGATCAGCGCCGAGGTCATCCGCTCGTCCCGGAGCACCCAGCGCAGTGCCAACTGCGCCAGGGACTGTCCGCGCCGCCGCGCGATGTCGTCCAGCCCGCGAAGCCGGCGCAGGACGTCCTCGGTGAGCAGCGCCGGGTCCAGCGACGAGCCCTTCGCGGCCCGCGAGCCCGCCGGGACGTCGCCGCCCAGGTACTTGTCCGTGAGCAGCCCCTGGGCCAGCGGCGCGAAGGAGATACAGCCCATGCCCTCGTCCTCCAGAACGTCGAGCAGCCCGTCGTCCTCCGTCCAGCGGTTGATCATGGAGTAGGAGGGCTGGTGGATCAGGGCGGGCACACCCATCTCGCGCAGCAGCCGCGCCGCTTCGCGGGTCCGCTCGGCCGTGTACGAGGAGATCCCGACGTAGAGCGCCTTCCCCTGGCGGACGGCGGACGCCAGGGCGCCCATCGTCTCCTCCAGCGGGGTGTGCGGGTCGAAGCGGTGCGAGTAGAAGATATCGACGTAATCGACACCCATTCGGACCAGTGACGCGTCCAGGGACGAGAGCAGGTATTTCCGCGAACCCCATTCGCCGTACGGGCCGGGGTGCATCAGATAGCCGGCCTTGGTGGAAAGGACCAGTTCGTCGCGGTAAGGCCGGAAGTCCTGGGCGAAGAGCCTGCCGAAGTTCAGCTCGGCGGAACCGGGCGGCGGCCCGTAGTTGTTGGCCAGATCGAAGTGGGTGACTCCGAGGTCGAAGGCGCGCCGCAGAATGGCGCGCTGAGAGGCCAGCGCGCGGTCGTCCCCGAAGTTGTGCCACAGTCCGAGGGAGATGGCGGGCAGCTTGAGCCCGCTGCGGCCCGTACGCCGGTACTCCATGGAGTCGTAGCGCGTTTCGGCCGCGTGGTAGTGCGAATCGGTCATGTCGCCACTGACTATCACGGCCCGGTGACCGGCCGAGTTGGGTCCTCGCGACACGCTGGCAGTAATGTGGCGCCCTCGGGTGCCCGCAGTGGCGGGGAACCGCAGTGGCATGGAGGGGCTGGAAACGTGAAGTTGCGCGACCTGGTGTACAGGCTCTACGCACACCGGGTGGAAGGCCGCCTCGACCACGCCCAGGTGCCCAAGCACATCGGCGTCATCCTGGACGGCAACCGACGCTGGGCCCGTGCCGACGGGCGGACCCCGGAGCAGGGGCACCAGGCCGGCGCGGACAAGATCCAGGAGCTCCTGGGCTGGTGCGACGAGACGGACGTCGAGGTCGTCACCCTCTGGATGCTGTCGACGGACAACCTGGACCGGCCGGCGAAGGAACTGACGCCGCTCCTCGGCATCATCGAGAACACGGTCCGCGGGCTGGCGGCGGACGGCCGCTGGCGCGTCCACCACGTGGGGCAGCTCGACCTGCTCCCGGCCGAAACGCAGACCGTCCTGAAAGAGGCCGAGCAGGCCACGCTCGGCGTCAAGGGAATACTCGTCAACGTGGCCGTCGGTTACGGCGGCCGGCAGGAAATCGCGGACGCCGTGCGTTCCCTGATCCTGGAAGCCGCCGAGAACGGCACGTCGTTCGAGGAACTGGCCGAATCCGTCGACGTCGAGCACATCACCAAGCACCTCTACACGCGCGGCCAGCCCGACCCGGACCTCATCATCCGCACCAGCGGCGAACAGCGCCTCTCCGGCTTCATGCTGTGGCAGAGCGCGCATTCCGAGTACTACTTCTGCGAGGTTTTCTGGCCGGCCTTCCGCAAGGTCGACTTCCTCCGCGCACTGCGTGATTATGCGGCGCGCCACCGGCGTTACGGATACTGAGCGGACCGGCCGGCTCGCGGCCGCCGCACGGATCGTCACCGTCCTTGTCCCGCATGTGCGCTGGGCGATTGCCCGGTTCCGCACCGTCGCCGACCGGGCCGCCGTAGCGGTCCGGTGATCGGTCGTTCACCTGCTCGTCGCATATGCCGTTGCATGGTCAAGCGCTTCGGCGGGAATATCCCCTCCAGGCCGGCGGTCGTCCCCATGACCGTCGCTCTGCAGCGGGCGGCATGGGGCCGCCCGCCCGGGAGGCCCTTTGCGACGGACGAAGCCCGCGACGGCTGAGCGGTGCAGGCGGGCCCTGCCGCCCCCGCGGGTCGCGCGGAGGACGTGGAGGGCCGTCGACCGGCCCTCGAAGGGCATGGACCCGGCCCCTTCCCCGCGACCCAGGTCGCGTCCAGACCTCTCCCCGAGGGGGTTCGTGCACCCGTGGTGACCAGCAAGAAGCGCCGTGAGAACGACCGGCGCACCTATGTCCTCGACACCAGCGTCCTGCTGGCGGATCCAGGCGCCATGTGCCGCTTCGAGGAGCACGAGGTGGTGCTGCCCGTCGTGGTGGTCACGGAGTTGGAGGCCAAGAGGCACCATCCGGAGCTCGGCTACTTCGCCCGGAAGGCGCTGCGCCGACTGGACGAGTACCGGGTGCAGTTCGGCCGGCTCGACGCCCCGATCCCCATCGGGGAGCTCGGCGGCAGCCTGCGGGTCGAGCTCAACCACTCCGATCCGGCCATACTCCCCGTCGGCTTCCGGTTGGGGGACAACGACTCGCGCATCCTCGCGGTCGCCCGCAACCTCCAGGCGGAGGGGTACGACGTCACGGTGGTCTCCAAGGACCTGCCGCTGCGCATCAAGGCGTCGTCGGTGGGCCTGCTGGCCGAGGAGTACCGGGCCGAGCTGGCCATCACCGACTCGGGCTGGACGGGGATGGCGGAGCTGTCCGTCACCGCCGAGCAGGTGGACGAACTGTTCGCTGCGGAACGGACATACATCCCCGAAGCGGTCGAACTTCCCGTCCACACCGGTCTGGTGCTCCAGTCGGAGCGGGGCAAGGCGCTGGGCCGGGTGACGGCGGACGGCGCGGTGCGCCTGGTCCGCGGCGACCGGGAGGCGTTCGGCATCCACGGCCGCAGTGCCGAGCAGCGCGTCGCGCTGGACCTGCTGCTCGACCCCGAGGTGGGCATCGTCTCGCTGGGCGGCCGGGCCGGCACCGGCAAGTCGGCGCTGGCGCTCTGCGCCGGCCTGGAGGCGGTGCTGGAGCGGCGGCAGCACCGGAAGGTGATGGTGTTCCGTCCGCTGTACGCGGTCGGGGGCCAGGAGTTGGGCTACCTGCCCGGCAGCGAGTCGGAGAAGATGAGCCCCTGGGCCCAGGCGGTCTTCGACACGCTCTCGGCGGTGACCACGGCCGAGGTGATCGAGGAGGTCGTGGGGCGCGGCATGCTGGAAGTGCTGCCGCTGACGCACATCCGGGGCCGTTCGCTGCACGACGCGTTCGTCGTCGTGGACGAGGCCCAGTCGCTGGAGCGCAACGTGCTGCTCACCGTGCTCTCGCGCATCGGCGCCAACTCCCGTGTCGTCCTCACCCATGACGTGGCGCAGCGCGACAACCTGCGCGTCGGGCGATACGACGGGGTCGCGGCCGTAGTGGAGAAACTGAAGGGGCACCCGTTGTTCTCGCATGTGACCCTGACGCGTTCGGAGCGGTCACCGATCGCGGCACTCGTCACGGAGATGCTGGAGGACGGGCGCATCTGACGCGGCGCCCGATCACGGCCCGGCGAAGGTGAGGCGGTCTTTCGCGGACAACGCGCGGCAAAGCCTGGGAGCTTAGCCGCGCGTTGTGCTGCCGCGCCCCCTCTTCCCGGAATTCCGGGGCGTCGAACATGGTGTGACGTTTCCCACGCAACGCGGAATTGCCTCCGAGCGTGCGCGTCGGGCAGAGTCTGGTTCCTGTCAGGCCCCGCATACGGCACTTGCGCCTCGGGCTCCCCAGGGAGTGCGCGGTTCCCCGCCACCTGAACCAACAGGGGAACCGACAACTGAACAGTGTCGCCGTATGCCGCCCGCGCACCGTGCGGACCTCCTTCACCAGGGGTTCACCGCCGGTCCGCCGGGCCAGTGCCTCCAGTGACCGGCCGGTCCCGCGAGTTCGCGGGACCGTACCAGCAGAGGCCAGCGTCAGGGGCGCGATCGCGTCCGCGAGGGTCACCTGCGCGGGCGATGCTGGAAGGAAAGCGTGTGAGCCGGATCTCGGTCCGGGGATTCGCCGTGGCCTCCGCCACCGCGGTCACCACCGTCGGCGCCGTCGTGGGCGTCGCCCAGGGCGACGAGCAGAACATGACGACGACGGGCGGAGTGCAGGCTGCCGCCGCCGACGCGACGCTCCTCGCGGAACTTCCCGCCGGGCAGAACGCCGTCCAGACCGCCTCGCTGACGCAGCAGGCGGACACCCAGGTCGGCGTGGCCCAGACGGTCGCCAAGAAGGAGGCCGAGGAGGCCGCCCGCAAGCAGGCCGCCGAGGACGCCGCCGCCAAGAAGGAGGCGGCCGAGGCCGCCGCCAAGAAGGAGGCGGAGGAGAAGGCCAAGGAGAAGGCCGAGAAGGAGCGGGAGAAGGAGAAGGACGACGTCGCGAGCCGTTCGGCCACCCGCGACTCCGTCGACATCCCGGTCAAGGGCTCCTACAGCACCGCCGAGGTCCAGGCGATAGCCCGGCAGATCGTCCCCGCCGACCAGTTCCAGTGCTTCAGCAACATCGTGAACAACGAGAGTAGCTGGGACTACACGGCCACCAACGCCTCCTCCGGCGCCTACGGTCTCGTCCAGGCGCTTCCCGCCGAGAAGATGTCCTCCGCGGGCGCGGACTGGCGGACCAACCCGGCCACCCAGATCAAGTGGGGCCTCAGCTACATGAACGAGCGGTACCACAGCCCGTGTGGCGCGTGGTCCTTCTGGCAGGCCAATAGCTGGTACTAGGCCCTCCGGCGCGCGCCGCGCGACGCTTCCGCGAGCCCCCGACCCCAACCGGTCGGGGGCTTTGTGGGTCTTCCGGGGGGAACGAGGGCCCTGTGGGCGGAAACCTTTCGTCTCCGACCCGCGGGGCCCAGGTAACGTTCATGCCGGATGGCCGCGGGGGATGTGGGGGTAGAGGAAGAGAAATGTCCAGATTGCCACAATGGCTCGGCAGTATCGGCTCGGGCCTGACGCGGCTCTCCCACCGACTGGAGGAGCGCAAGGCGCGCACCGACCCGGACGGTGTGCCCGCCTGGGCGCAGCCGCCGGCCGATGCCCCCATCAGCGAGCGGCCCACCACGGAACCCGTGGGCAAGGAGGCCGCCGAACCGGAATCCGCCGCGTCCGCCCGCCCCGCCCACGGCGATCCGACGGCCGCCTCCCCGGCACCGGACGGCGAACCGCCGCGAACCGACGCCACCACCTCGTCCACCGACACCGGGCCCGGCCCGACCCCGGCTCCGGCCGAACGGACGCCGCCGCTCTCCGCCGCGGCCGTCCTCGCCGAACCCCCGCGCCCCGAACCCGTCGCCGTCGTCCCCTGGGGCATGCGGGTGGCGGCCGAGGCGGGCTGGCGGCTGCTGGTCCTCGCGGGAACGGTGTGGGTGCTGATGCGTGTCATCAGCGCGGTGCAACTGGTGGTGCTGGCGTTCGTCGCGGGCCTGCTGATCACCGCGTTGCTTCAGCCGACGGTCGCCGCGCTGAAGCGGCGGGGTCTGCACCGGGGGCTGGCCACGGCCGTGACCTTCATCTCCGGCTTCGTGATCATGGGGCTGGTGGGCTGGTTCGTGGTCTGGCAGGTGATGGAGAACGTCGACGACCTGTCCGGGCAGCTCGAAACGGGTCTGCACGACCTGAAGGACTGGCTGCGGAAGAGCCCGTTCCATGTCACCCAGAAGCAGATCGACAACATCACCGGCAACCTCAGTGACGCCCTGAGCTCCAACACCAAGGAGATCACCTCGGCGGGCATAGAGGGCGTCCAGGTCATCATCGAGACGATGACCGGCATCATCCTCGCGATGTTCACCACCCTCTTCCTGCTCTACGACGGGCCGAGGATCTGGCGCTGGGTGCTCCGGCTGGTCCCGAGCGCGGCGCGCGAGGGTGTGGCGGGAGCCGGGCCGCGCGCCTGGGCGACGCTGACCGCCTATGTGCGCGGCACGGTGATAGTGGCCATGATCGACGCGGTCTGCATCGGCATCGGCCTGTACTTCCTGAAGGTGCCGATGGCCGTGCCACTGGCCGTCTTCATCTTCCTGTTCGCCTTCGTCCCGCTGGTCGGCGCCGTGGTCTCGGGCGCGCTGGCCGTGGTGGTGGCGCTGGTGACCCAGGGTGTCTTCACCGCGACGATGGTGCTCGTCGTCGTCCTGGCCGTACAGCAGATAGAGGGCCACATCCTCCAGCCGTTCATCCTCGGCCGGGCCGTGCGCGTCCATCCGCTGGCGGTCGTGCTCTCCGTGGCGGCCGGTTCGATGGTCGCCGGCATCGGCGGCGCGGTGGTGGCGGTGCCGCTGGTGGCGGTGACCAACACGGTCGTCGGCTACCTGAAGGCGTACTCACGCGGCGAGGTACCGGGCGAACGGCCGGAGTGAACCGGCCCCGCGCACGGCGAAAGGCGGCCCGCCGACCGGGGAGGTCGGCGGGCCGCCTTTCGCTTTGCGAGGGGTGTGCTCAGCCGTTGAGAACGGCCTCGGCGTCGAGCGTGGCGCCGACGGCCTGGAGCACGGAGGCGATCTTGAACGCCTCCTGGATCGTCTCGCGGGCCACACCGGCCTTGCGCAGCACCTGCTCGTGCGAGTCGAGGCACATGCCGCAGCCGTTGATGGCGGAGACGGCCAGCGACCACAGCTCGAAGTCGACCTTCTCCACGCCCGGGTTGCCGATGACGTTCATCCGCAGACCCGCGCGCAGGTTGCCGTACTCCGGGTCCGACAGCAGGTGCCGGGTGCGGTAGTAGACGTTGTTCATCGCCATGATGGCGGCGGCGGCCTTGGCGGCGGTGTACGCCTCCGCGGACAGGTTCGCCTTCGCCTCGGGCTCCAGCTCGCGCAGGACGATCGGCGAACGGGTCGCGATCGCGCAGGCGAGGACGGTGCCCCACAACTGCTGCTGCGGAAGGTCGGAGTTGCCGATGACCGAGCCGAGGTTCAGCTTCAGGTCCTTGGCGTAGTCCGGTATGGCGGACTTCAGTTCATCGAGAGCCATGGGAGATCAGCTCACTCGCCCGAGAGGAGCGCGACCGGGTCGAGGGTCTCGTCGCCCTTGCTCCAGTTGCAGGGGCACAGCTCGTCGGTCTGCAGCGCGTCGAGGACCCGCAGGACCTCCTTGGGGTTACGGCCGACGGAGCCGGCGGTCACCATGACGAACTGGATCTCGTTGTTCTGGTCGACGATGAAGACGGCGCGCTGGGCGTAGCCGTCCTCGCCCTCGACGCCGCACGCGCGCATCAGCTCGTGCTTGGCGTCGGCCAGCATCGGGAAGGGCAGGTCACGCAGGTCGGCGTGGTCCTTGCGCCAGGCGTGGTGCACGAACTCCGAGTCACCGGAGACGCCGAGGATCTGGGCGTCACGGTCGGCGAACTCGTCGTTCAGCTTGCCGAACGCGGCGATCTCGGTCGGGCAGACGAAGGTGAAGTCCTTCGGCCAGAAGAAGACGACCTTCCACTTGCCCTCGTAGGTCTTGTGGTCGATCTGCGCGAAAGCCTTGTCCGCGTCGAGGTCCACACAGGCGGTCAGGTCGAACTCGGGGAACTTGTCACCGACAGTGAGCACGCGCTCTCCTTGCAGCGAAGAAAGTCCCTGGTTGCGGACTTTCTGCGGGGTTGGACGTGATCCACCCTGCCACAGGAGGCATTGATAGCGGAAATAGTTAGACTGATTGGTGTTGATCGGAGGTGGTTATCGATGGAGTCGTCCATATCGCGGAACCGGGCCGCCAGGGGCGCCGAGCCCCAGGAGCCGGCCGCCCGCCCGGGCGGGGCGAAGGCGCCGTCCGGCCGCCCCCGCCAGCCCAGCCTCGCCCAGCTCAGGGCGTTCGCGGCGGTCGCCGAGCACCTGCACTTCCGGGACGCCGCCACGGCGATCTCGATGAGCCAGCCGGCGCTCTCGGGCGCCGTCTCGGCCCTGGAGGAGTCGCTGGGAATTCAGCTCTTCGAGCGTACGACGCGGAGGGTGCTGCTCAGCCCGGCGGGTGAACGGCTGGCCGCACGGGCCCGTACGGTGCTGGACGCGGTCGGCGACTTCATGGAGGAGGCCGAGGCCGCCCGGGCGCCCTTCACCGGCGTACTGCGGCTGGGCGTCATCCCCACCGTGGCGCCGTACCTGCTGCCCACCGTGCTCCGGCTGGTCCAGGAGGTCTACCCCGACCTCGACCTCCAGGTGCACGAGGAGCAGACCTCGTCCCTCCTCGACGGCCTCGGCCAGGGCCGGCTCGACCTGCTGCTGCTCGCGGTGCCGCTCGGCGCCCCCGGGGTCACCGAAATGCCGCTGTTCGACGAGGACTTCGTCCTGGTCACCCCCTGTGGCCACGAACTGGCCGGGCGCACCGACGTCCCGCGCAGCGCGCTGCGCGACCTGGACCTGCTGCTCCTGGACGAGGGGCACTGCCTGCGCGAACAGGCCCTCGACGTCTGCCGCGAGGCCGGCCGCGCCACCGGAGCGCCCGTGGCCACCAGCGCCTCCGGACTGTCCACACTGGTGCAGTTGGTCGGCGGCGGGCTCGGCGTCACACTGCTGCCGCGGACGGCCGTCCGCGTCGAGACCGCCCGCAGCGACCGTCTGGCCACCAGTTGCTTCGCCGCGCCCCCGCCCTCCCGCCGGATCGCCTTGGCCATGCGCTCGGGCGCGGCGCGGCAGAGCGAGTTCGAGGAGTTCGCGGACGCGCTGCGGGACGCGTTGAGCTCGTTGCCGGTACGGATCGTGGGCTGAGCGGCGTCGGCCCCGGATCGTGGCCCGGACGTCAGCCCCGGCGGCCGGCCTTCTTGAGGATGCCGTCGACGTCGAGTTCGACCGTCGCGCCGATGGACTCCGGGAGCACGGCACGCTCACCGGGCGCGTAGACGCGGTGGCTGCGGTACTCGTTGGCGAACGGGTCCGTGAGGACGTGCAACCGCTGCCTCTTCCGGTCGACGATGACGTAGACCGGGATCTTGGCGATCGCGTAGGCGGCCACCTTGGTGCGCACGTCCTGGGCGTAGTTGGACGAGGTGACTTCGAGGACCAGGCGGAAGACGGACGGGTCGTAGTAGGTCGACTCGATGGCGTGTTCGCCGATGTCCGCGTCGGCGACGGCCAGGTCGGGGATGGCGTAATCGCAAGGCCCGTCGGGCAGCCAGATGCCCACGCCTTGCATGACACAGGTCTCCTCCGTTTCCGCCGCGTGGAAGTCGAAGGTCAGACTGGTCAGCGAACAAGCATGGGATGAGTCGGGCGGTGGTGTCACGGCGATCTGTCCGCCCAGGACCTCGACGCGGTGGCCGGGGAGCCGGTCCGCGAGCTGCTCGGCCTGCTCCAGCAGGGTCGGCTCGTCGTCATCGCAGGGGTACTCGATTGCTGCGGCGGACATCATGTGCCTCCTGGCGGCCGGAATCGAGACCATCATCGTAGGTCGGTACAGCCGTTCTGTTCCCTCGCGCACGTGTTCACTCGCAGGGGGGAACGGCGCTCGGGACACCGGTCTGACCTGTGGCAGAAGCGGCCCGCTACTCCGTCCGCAGCCCCTCCGGCCGCGTCATCCGCAGCAGCGCCGGGAGCGTGGCGAGGGTGACGAGACCGACGAGCCCCACGCCCGCGCCCGCCACCGGCCAGAACGCCCACCAGTCGGCCGACCGCGCGCCCGTCAGCCGCAGCACGGCCCAGCCCAGGCCCAGGCCGCCCGCCACGGCGACGGCCGTGCCCAGCAACACCGGGACGGCCGTCTGCCACAGCACCGACCACGCCAGTGTGCGGCGGGGCGTGCCGACGGCCACGAGGGCGGCCAGCGTGCGCCGCCGTTCGCGGAGCTGTTCCAGCGTGGTGACGAGCAGACCCGTGCCGATCAGGGCCAGTATCCCCAGGGCGCCCACCAGCAGTCCGCGCCGGACCAGCGGTGCGTTGTCCTCCTTCACCACGCCGCCCCGCCGGTCGGTCCGGAGGGCCGGGTCGATGCCGGCGGCGGTGTTGCGGACCCGCTCGATGGCGTCGGGATCGCCCGGCTCGGTCTGCACGGCCAGCCGGGTCCTGGCGTCGGGGAGGGCGAAGGCGTCGATGGCGGTGGGGGTGGCGAGGACGCCGTCGGGGTGCTCGCCCAGCGGGTCCGGCCGGGTCCGTGCCACCCGGGCCGAGTCGGGGACGGTCCAGCGGTACGTACGGGCCGAGCCCTCCGTGTACGGGCTGACGACGACCTTGGTACCGGGCCCGAACGCGTCGGCGCGGCCGGGGTCCCCGGAGCGGCCGAGGAAGACGTCGCCGTCCCGGCAGGAGCCGATGTCGGCGAGCTCGGCGAGGGTGGCGCAGTCGCCGACGATGACGCTGGTGACCGTGCCGGGCTCGCCGTCCTTCTCGATGTACCGCTCCACGTACCCGGTCACCGCCCGCACCCCCTCGGTGCGCCGGAACCGGTCCACCCAGTCGTGTACCTGCGACGGGGAGCCCACCACGTGCGAACCGGTGAGCCGGGAGTGGTTGGCGAGCGCTTCGGGGGAGTCGTCGAGGTGCCCCCGTACGCCCGTGAGGACCGTCTGGACGGCGATCACGCCGGCCACCGCGACGGTGATGCCGCCGACCGCGCGGGCCGCCGGACCGCTGTCCAGTTGGAGCCGCCGCACGGCCAGTTGCCAGGAGGGCGGGCCGCCGCGCAGCCGGGCGACGAACGCCTCGACGCCCCACGGGAGCAGCGCGGTGACGCCCAGCAGCAGCAGCGCGGCACCGGCCGCCACCTGCCAGGCGTCGACCGGCAGCCCCGGCAGGAGCGGCAGCTCGGACAGCACCGGCAGTCGCCCGGCCATCCGGCCGGACAGCGGGGTGAGCAGGACGGCGCCCAGGGCCGGGACCAGCAGGCGCCACCACAGCCGGCGCCGCCGGGGCGCCGTGCCGCGCACCACGCCCAGCGGCTCGACGACGACGCCGCGCAGGGTGAACAGGGTGACCGCGACCGCGCAGGCCGGCACCGCGACGACGATCAGCGCCAGCATCCAGGGCGTGGGCATGACGTCGGACGGAAAGACGGCGGTGTCGCGGATGGTGAGGTCGCGGGCGTACTCGCGCAGACGGAGGAAGAGCGCCGCGCCGACGCCCAGCCCGAGCACCGCGCCGGTCAGCGCCTCGCCCGCGGCGATCCGGCGGACCATCCGCCGGTCCGCGCCGATCAGCCGCAGCGCGGCCAGCCTGCGGTCGCGTCCGGCGCCGCCGAACCGGACGGAGGTGCCGATGAAGACGGCGACCGGCGTCAGCAGCACCACACACCCGAGGACGCTGAGCACCACGAGGACCGGGTCCATCGGCACGTCCGGTTCGTCGTATCCGAACCGGTCGACGCGCTTGGCGCCCGTGGCCGGGCGGATCCGGTCGCTGCCCGCGTAGTAGAGGAGCTCGTCGGGGCCGACGAGCCCGGCCTCGCCGATGGTGCCGACCGGCCGGTAGGCGGCGAACCGGTCGCGCAGCAGCGCTCCCCGGTCCGATGCCAGCAGCGCGGCGAGCGCGGGGGAGACCACCATCTCGCCGGGCTCCGGAAGCCGGTCCACGCCCGGGGGCCGGGGGGCGTCCGGCCCGTCCGGGGCCAGCAGCCCGCCGGTGACGGGCTTGTCCCGGAAGTCGGTGTGGACCTCCTGGTAGAGCAGGGTGTCCGGACCGCGTCGGGCGTCCGGCTCGGTCCTGTCGCGGAACTCGCCGGTGACGCCCACCGAACGGGCCGTCTCCCGGGCATGCCGGTTGGCGAGCATCGACGGGACGGACGCGACGAGCAGCAGCAGGGCCACGCCGAGCCCGACGCCCACCGCCGTGCACGCGGTCCGCAGCAGGCCCTCCCGGCCGCCGGCGACGGAGTACCGGGCGCCCAGGGACAGATCGCGGAACCAACGGGCGGGACCACGGGGGCCGGTGGGCCGGAGGGCGCCTCGTGCGACGGCCGGCTTCACCCCATCGGGAGCCGACTCCCCGTTCGTCACAGGACTCCCGCCATGTCCCGGACCGTGCCGTCCCGGACGATGACCTCGCGGTCGGAGTACGCGGCGACCCGCGACTCGTGGGTGACGAGCACGACGGCCGCGTGGGTCTCCCGGGCGGCGGCGGTGAGCAGCTCCATCACGCGCTCGCCGTTGAGGGTGTCGAGGGCGCCCGTCGGCTCGTCCGCGAAGATCACGCGGGGCGTGGTGACGAGCGCGCGGGCGACGGCGACGCGCTGGCCCTGCCCGCCGGAGACCTCGCCGGGACGCTGGCCGCGGGTGTCGACGACGTCCAGCCGTTCCAGCCAGTGCAGGGCCCTGGCCTCGGCCTCCTTGCGCCGGACGCCGGCCAGCCGCAGCGGCAGGGCCACGTTCTCCCCGCAGGTCAGCTCCGGCACCAACTGGCCGAACTGGAAGACGAAGCCGAACTCCCCGCGCCGCAGGGCGCTGCGCTCGGCGTCGGTCAGGTCCGTCAGACGGTGGCCGTCGTAGGTGACGACGCCCTCGTCCGGCCGCACGATGCCCGCCAGGCAGTGCAGCAGCGTGGACTTGCCGGAACCGGAGGGGCCCATGACGGCGACGACCTCCCCCGGGTGGACGGAGAAGTCGGCGCCGTCGAGGGCGCGCGTCGGACCGTACGCCTTGCGCAGGCCGACGGCGCTCAGCAGGGAGCCGGCGGGTATCACGCGCCCACCGCCTCGGCGAGCCGGTCGAGCCGGGCGGCGGTGACTTCCAGCCAGCGCAGGTCGGCCTCCAGGTGGAACAGCGCGTGGTCACAGATCAACTGGTCGGCCAGGTCGCCGGAGCGCTTGCGCTCGGTCAGCCCGCGCATCAGCCGCAGGTGCTCCGCCCGCTGGGCGTCGAGCAGCCCGGCCGCGCTCCGGCCGGTCAGCAGGGCGAGGACGACCTTGGTGTAGAGGGTCGACTGGAGGTACGGCTCGGGCTTCTCGGGCCGGGCCAGCCACTGGCCGACGTCGGTGACCCCGGCCTCCGTGATCGCGTAGCGCTTGCGGTCCGGGCCGCCGCCCTGCTCGATCCCGTCGACCTCGACGAGCCCGTTCTTCAGCAGGCGCGACATCGTCGCGTACACCTGGCCGTAGTGCAGCGGCCGGTCGTGGCCGAAGTGCTCGTCGAAGGCCCGCTTCAGGTCGTAACCGTGGCGCGGGCCGGATTCCAGCAGACCGAGCAGAGTGTGTCCGATCGACATGCCGCGACTGTACAACAGCTCTATACCCCATATGTATAGACATGGTGTAGAGCTGTGGTGGCAGCCAAGCGCGTCCGCGCGGGGAGCGGCTCCGAGGTCTCGGACGCCTCAACCGTCGCTTTCGGTTCCCAGTCTCCCCTCTGATTCCTCCCGCCCCTCCGACGCGGCCGGGCGGCCGGGCCGGCGGATCGCGCCGACGTTCCGGGGCAGCCGGCCCGCCTCGGCCAGCGCCTTGCGCAGCAGGAACTCGATCTGCGCGTTGGCGCTGCGCAGCTCCTCGGCGGCCCAGCGCGAGAGCGCGTCGTGGACCAGCGGGTCGAGCCGCAGCAGCACCTGCTTGCGCTGCCGCGGCCGTCCTTGCGGGGGAAGGTCGTCCGTCACTGGTACAGGGTGCCGGTGTTGAGGACGGGCTGTGCGGCCCGGTCCCCGCACAGCACCACCATCAGGTTGCTCACCATCGCCGCCTTGCGTTCCTCGTCCAGCTCCACGATGCCCTGCTCGTTGATGCGGGCGAGGGCCTGTTCCACCATCCCCACCGCACCCTCGACGATCATCTGCCGGGCCGCGACGACCGCGCCGGCCTGCTGCCGCTGGAGCATCGCGGAGGCGATCTCCGGAGCGTAGGCGAGGTGGGTGAACCGCGACTCGACGATCCGGACGCCCGCCGCCGCCACCCGGGCGTGCAGCTCGACGGCCAGCTTCTCGGTGATCTCCTCGGCGTTGCCGCGCAGGGACAGCGCCGCCTCGTCGTGGGCGTCATAGGGGTACTCGATGGCGATGTGCCGGACGGCCGCCTCGGTCTGGACGGCGACGAACTCCTGGAAGTCCTCCACCGCGAACATCGCCTGGGCGGTGTCCTCGACCCGCCACACCACGACCGCCGCCAGCTCGATCGGGTTGCCGTAGGCGTCGTTCACCTTCAATACGGCCGTCTCGTGGTTGCGCACCCGCGTGGAGATCTTCTCCCTGCTGGTGAACGGATTGACCCACCGCAGGCCCTCGGTGCGGATCGTGCCGCGGTAACGGCCGAAGAGCTGGACGACGCGGGTCTCGCCGGGAGCGATGGTGTTCAGCCCGCACATGGCGATGATCGCGCCGATGCCGACGACCACCCCGCACGCGATGAGCCCCCCGGCCGCCCCCTTGTTTCCGTCCGACCCGAAGCCGGCTCCCAGTACGACCAGCCCCACACCGGTCAGTAGTCCCAGCAGCCCCAGCAGCAGGGCGAGTCCGCCGCCGATGTCCTTGGCCGGCAGCTCGCGGACGACCGGCGCGCCGGCGCCGGTCGGCGGGCTGGTGGTGACGGTGGTGGTGCTGTCGAGCGGCGCTTCGGGCATGGTGGTCCCCCTGAGTGGTGTCTAGCAAACTGATATCAGTTTACCGCCCTGTACGGTTTCCCGCATCGCGCCGCACCCGGGTTCCGTCCTCCGGGGTGCTATATGTCACGTGCGCCAAACCCTTGATCGATGGGCCTTTGGTCACACTTGCGGTGTTAGCTTCGTGAGCTGGTTGGGGGCGGACAGAGTGGAGCTACGGGAGAGATGGGTCGAGCCGAAGCACGACGGGCGCAGAAGGGCAGTGCCCGCAGCGCCAAGGGCAAGAAGCCCAAAAAGACCGGTATACGTCGCTTTTTCACGTGGAAGAAGCTGCTCGCCTACTTCTTCGGGCTGATCGCCCTGGGGGCGGGCGCCTTCGCGGCGCTGTACATGTACGTGGACGTGCCGAAGGACGGCAAGCACGCCGCCATGGCACAGGCCACCGTCTACAAGCTGCCGAACGGCAAGGTCATCAAGCGGGACGGTGAGTTCAACCGCGAGGTGGTCGAGTTCTCGAAGATTCCCAAGAACGTCCAGAACGCCGTCATCGCGGCGGAGAACAAGGACTTCTGGGACGACTCGGGCGTGGACCTGATGGGTACCACACGCGGCATCCTCAAGACGGTGATGGGCGAGGGCAAGCAGGGTGGTTCGACGATCACCCAGCAGTACGTCAAGAACTACTACCTCGACCAGCGCCAGACCGTCAGCCGCAAGGTCACCGAGCTGATCATCTCGCTCAAGCTCAAGAACGAGATGTCCAAGGAGAAGATCCTCGCCGGTTACCTCAACACGAGCTTCTTCGGCCGCAACTCCTATGGCATCCAGGCGGCTTCGCACGCCTACTTCAACAAGGAGCTCGACAAGCTCACCGTCGAGGAATCGGCGTACCTCGCCGCCCTGCTCCAGGCGCCCAGCTCCTACGACGTCGCCACGGCCTCGGAGACCGGCAAGAAGCTCGTCCACCAGCGCTGGAACTACGTCCTCGACAAGATGGTCGAGAAGAACTGGCTGGCCAAGGACAAGCGCCAGACCATGAAGTTCCCCGATGTGAAGAAGCCCAAGCCGGACACCGGTCTCAAGGGGCAGAACGGGTACTTCTACCAGTTGGCCAAGGAACAGGCCTCGGAGATCCTCAAAAAGAACAACATGGACATCGGCGCCGGCGGTTACACCATCACGCTGAGCATCGACCCCAAGCGCCAGGCGGCCCTGGAGAAGGCGGTCGACGACAAGCTGTGGAGCCATCTGGACCCGAAGAACCGCAAGGTCGACCGGGCCGTCCAGCCGGGTGCCGTCTCCGTGGACCCGAAGACCGGAAAGATCGTCGCGATGTACGGCGGCAAGGTCTTCCAGCAGCACCAGATCAACAACGCGACTCGTGAGGACTACCAGCCGGGTTCGACGTTCAAGCCCTTCATCTACGCCGCCGCTCTGACGAACAACTCCAAGACCCGTAGCGGCGACCCGATCAACGCCAACACCATCTACAACGGCGACAACCGGCACGTCATCGAGGGCCCGGGAGCCAACGGCTACAACCCGGAAAACGAGGACCAGCGCAGTTACGGTCCGGTCACCGTCGAGTTCGGGATGCAGAAGTCGATCAACCCGGTCTTCGCGCAGATGGCCGTGGATGTCGGCCTGAGCAAGGTCAAGGAGACCGCCGTCGCCCTGGGCATGAACGGCAACGCCAACGACTTCGGCGCCCACCCCGCCATGGCGCTCGGCGCCATGTTGCAGAGCCCGCTGCACATGGCGGCCGCCTACGCGACCCTGAACAACCACGGAAAGAGCGTCGAGCCCAGCATCATCAAGTCCATCAGCCGCAACGGCCAGGACATCGACCTTCCGAGCACGTCGGGCCGGGAGCAGGTCCTCAAGCGCGACGCGGCCGACGGTGTCACCGCGGTCCTCAGGAGCGTGGTCGAGAGCGACGACGGCACCGCCAACATGGTCAAGAACTCGCGCTACGAGGTGGCGGGCAAGACGGGTACGTCCGAGTACGACAAGTCCGCCTGGTTCACGGCCTACACGCCGGAGCTGACCACGATCGTCGCCGTCTACGGCGAGTCCGGCAAGGATCACGTGCCGCTGTACGGCGCGGGCGGAAGGGACCGGATCGGCGGCAGCAGCTTCCCCGCCGAGATCTGGTCCGCCTACACGGACGCGGCCCTCGGCGACGACGCCGAAGCCAAGTTCGACCTGCAGACGGAGAACGGCGCCGCCACCGCGGCGCCGCCGCCGGCCACCACGGCCCCGCCGGCCACCACGGCCCCGCCGTCCACGCCGCCGCCCAGCACGAAGGCGCCGTCCACGCCGCCGCCGACCAAGAACACGCCGAGCACGCCGAAGACGCCCAGCGACAAGGAAACGAAGCACACGCTTCCGCCCAAGCCGCCCGTCACCAAGCCGCCGCACACCGGCCGACCCAAGCCGCCCGACACCGGCGGCCCGGGCGATACCGGTGATCCGGGCGGCCAGGGTGGCCCGGGCGGAGACGACGGGCTGAACCTGCCGTAGCCGAACCGCCCTGGCCGAACCGAGCGGCTGCCGTGCCTCATGGGCACGGCAGCCGCTTTTTCGTCTGTGGGGCAGATGTTCGTCTGTGGGGCAGGAGAACCGCCCGCTCACGACGTCAAGTCCCGGCCACGGGCAAGGGCCGGTGGTGAGGCTCCGAGCCGGGCCGTGACCGGCCGGAATCATGCGTACCTGAGGGCGGCCCTGGGTAATGCCGCGCGGTTCCGGCCGCGACGGCCGCCCCGGCCCGCCGGACCGGCCGCGCCCGCCTGCTCCCGAATTGCACGGAAGGGGAGCGGCGGCGCTGCGACCGCGTGCCTCGCATAGTCGCCATAGCGCCCCTAAAAGATGGCTTTTCCCGCAACATCTCCCATGAGTGGCAGCGGCGGAATCGATCGGCTCCGGCCACGCGCCGGCGCCCGGCCGCACGGCTGGAAAGCAACGTGGCGGGATAGCGCCTGGTGCCTGCCTGTTTCCCGCGGGAATGATCTCCGGTGTTCGCCTTCAAGACGAAGGAGAAGTCCATGAGTTGGGCGACGAAGGTCCGTGCTGTGGCGGTATCGGCCGCGACGGGAGCCGCTGTGCTCACGTCCGCCGGCGTCTCCTCCGCGGACACCGTCACAGTTGATCGCCAGGAGATCGGAGGTGTCACCCGGAGTGTGAGCGGCAGTAGGTGCTCGGCGTGGACCCAAGGGGACATGGGCATCGCCTACTGCAAATCCATTGCATTTCGCCCCGCAGTGCGGTGCAGTAAAGTGAATGGCTGGTATTTCGGTCACTGGACCAATCCCAACGCGACGTCATACGTCGTGTGCCCCAAGGGAACGGGTTACGCGGTCGAGGCAAGTGCCGATTCACAGGCGGAGTTCCGGGCGCGTGACGCCCGCTGAACGTTCCGCGTACGACGTGAGAGCGTGGACCGCTCCACGGTGCCTCCGTTCACTTGACGGAAGCGGGGGCTCGGCGTCTTTCTGAGCGACGGCCGAGACCACCCTCCCTTGCGGGGCCTTGAGCGACAGCCCAAGGCCCCGCTCGGCTTTCCCCTACGCGCCCCTCGGGCGTGATTTCCCCCTGTCCCGATCGCAGGGACGTTTCGCTCCCCCATCCCAGTGAGGAACGAAAGTGATACGCATTCTGTGGAGACACACGCGCCTGCCCGTGACCTTGGCCGTGGCGATGGCGCTGGCCGCCGGCGTCGGCACCACCCAGGCGTTCGCGGGAGCGACGCCACCCCCCGGAAGGGCCGACGGCTGGTCGGCGCCCGCCGGGCCCGGCAACGGCGAAGGCGGTGAGAAGGCGCCCGCCGTACCGGTGGAGAAGCGGGCCGAGCTGCTGGGCAAGGACTGGAAGACCTCCGGTGACCGCGCCTTCACCACCTCCGGTGACGGCACCGGATTCCACCTCATGGTCGCGGACGAGAAGAACGGCTACGCCTGGCGGACGGCGGCGTCGCTGTCCGAGGCCGGGTTCGACACCGATACCTGGATCGGCAACGCCTGCGTGACCGCGTCGGGTGCGTACGCGGCCGTCGCCTATGCGCCGCGCACGTTCACGAACAAGCCCGAGCTGATGTCGCGCGGTGCCTTCACCGCGGTTGTCGACCTGGCCGCCGGAAAGGTCACCAAGCTGCCTTTCCAGGCCACGCTCGGCTACTTCTCGCCCGGCTGCGGCCACGGCGACCAGGCCGTGTTCACCGCGTTGTCGGACGACAAGGCGGAGAAGAACCAGACCCGTCTCGTCACGGTCGACGCCGCCACCGGGCGGGTCGCCGAGAAGCAGACGGTGGCCGGTCAGGTCACGTCGGCGATACCCACCCGGCACGGCGTCGTCGGCGCCTCGGGGCCGCACATCGTCACGGTCAAGGCCGGCAAGGTCCGCCCGGTCGCCACGACCAAGGCCTGGCCGTTCCAGCTCAAGGCGGACGCGGACGGCGGCGTCACCTTCATCGACCGCACCCCTGCGGCCACCGGCCCCCAGCGGACCGCGACCGCGGCCGCCGCCCCGGCCGGGGAGACCGCCAGCGTCTCGCGCGTGGGCGCGAACGAGCTCGCCAAGCCGAAGGAAGCCACGAAACCGGCGGTTCTCGCCCAGGGCAGGCTGTCGGAGTTCGACCTGTCGGCCTCCCCGGGCGGGCAGGTGTACGTCACCGGCAAGGCCACGACGAAGGACCGTGCGCGGGGCCCGCTGCACAACCCCGGCGGGATCGACAAGGACGCCCGGGTGTCCAGCGCGGGGCGGGCCGCGGTCACCTCGCGATGGGCGGATGGCAAGGACTCCCGCATCCGGCCCGAGGAAGCGCTCGAAGAGCGCACCGTGCGGACCACGGTGAAGGCCCTGCGCACCGGCAGGGCGATCGAGCTGGACGCCCCGCCCACGCAGGACCCGGTCGGCGGGCGGAGCGGTCTCCGGGCGGGAAGCACCACGTCACCGGCGCTCACGGCGCAGGGCGGTGGAACGTCCCGGCGCTCCGTCGCGGGCGGTACGGTCGAACCCGACCGCTACTGCTCCGTGCCGCGCAACGACCCGCGGAAGCAGGCGTTCCAGCCGACGCCCCGCCAGATCGAGTGGGCCGTGGACCAGGCGGTCGTCGGCCAGTTGAACAAGGGCGCCACCCGCCCGGCGAACTGGAAGAACACCGGCATGGCGGCGTACGCGCCGCAGTCGCTGTTCCCCCTCACACCGCTGAGCGGCGGTACGGGGGGTGACTGGCACGTGCCCGCGACGGTCATGCTCGGCATCACCGCCCAGGAATCCAACATGTGGCAGGCCACCCGGTTCGTGGTGCCGGGAGCCACCGGCAACTCCCTCATCGGCAATTTCTACGGGGTCAAGTACTCCGCCGACGGCAACCAGGCCGACCCGTTCGCCATCGACTTCAAAGAGGCCGACTGCGGCTACGGCATCACGCAGGTCACCGACGGCATGCGGATGCACGGCAGAGAGAAGACCGACAAGAACGGCAACAAGATCGAGCAGCCCAAGACCACGGTGCAGCAGGAGGCCGTGGCGCTGGACTACGCCGCGAACATCGCCGCGGGCGTCAACATCCTCGTCGAGAAGTGGAACGCCACCCAGAAGGACGGCCTCGTCATCAATGACGGCAGTCCCAAGTACATCGAGAACTGGTTCTACGCCCTGTGGGCGTACAACGCGGGCTACCACCCCAAATCGAGCCCCGAGAACGGCAAGTGGGGCGTCGGCTGGACGAACAATCCCGCCAACCCGCTGTGGAAGGAGAACCGGACCCCCTTCCTGGAGAAGCCGGACGGCACCGACGACTACAGCCACGCGGCTCACCCTCAGGACTGGCCTTACGAGGAGAAGGTGATCGGCTGGGCCGCCCGCCCGATCTCGGCGATGACCAAGCCCGGGGATTTCCAGCCCGGCTACCGGGCCGCCTGGTGGAACAGCAAGGAGGCCCGCACCGCGGCGAAGCCGCCGATCGGCCTGTTCTGCGACGGCAGCAACGACTGCAATCCGTCGGCCATCGGCACCGACGCGTCGAACAACACCGGCAAAGGGCCGTGCCTGCTGCCCGGTGACCCCGACACCAAGAATCCGCTGTACCTGAAGTGCTGGTACAACCGTCCTGCGAAATGGAAAGAGTGCACGGTCCTCGCCCAGTGCGGCAATCCGGTGCACCGGTTCGACGACACCTATCCCGAGCAGCCGGACGCGGACTCGTACCCGCCGCGCTGCAACACGGGTCTGCCGGCCGGCTCGCTGATCGTGGACGATCTGCCCGGCGGGACGGTACCGGCCGGATCGCCGTCACGCGGATGCGGGGCCGTGTCCTCGCAGGGATCGTTCGACTTCGACTTCGGCAGCGACAACGCCAGGGTCGACCTGCATCAGATCGGCGCGGGCAACGGCAACCACTTCTGGTTCGCCCACACCCGCTGGAAGGCGACGGCCGAGGGCAAACGCATGGCCGTCAGCGGCAAGTGGACGCTGAACTCGTCACAGCGGGGCTGGATGCGGGTGTACACGCACATTCCGGATCACGGAGCGCACACCCGGCAGGCCGCGTACCTGGTGGGGGGAACCGATTCGACCAGTCCGAAGCGGGTGCAGCCGCAGCGCATCGGCAAGAACAGTTGGGTCGATCTGGGTGTCTTCCGCTTCACCGGCACCCCGACCGTGACGCTGGAAGCGGATACGGACGACGGCGTCGGCACGGAGGACATCGCCTGGGATTCCGTGGCGTTCCAGCCGTTGCCGGGCAAGCCGAAGGACTTCGTCGTCGCGATGGGCGATTCCTATTCGTCCGGTGAGGGTGCCTCGGAAGGCAACCGGGACTACTACCCGGAGACCAATTTCCGGGACAAGCAGAACTCCTCGGCGCGCGACGCCTGCCACCGGTCCACCCAGGCGTGGTCGCGGCAGGCGACCATTCCGGGCCGCGGGGCGTCCAACGGGTCCCGCGCCGACCAGCGCGACCCGTCGCTTGACTACCACCTCATCGCCTGCTCGGGTGCCCGTACGTACAACGTGCTCCCCTACGGCGTGGTCCAGGACAACGGCGGCGAACTGCCGCAACTGGACAAGGGATACCTCGACCAGAACACGTCGCTGGTCACGATCAGCATCGGTGGCAACGACGCCCGCTTCGCGGCGGTCATCCAGAAGTGCCTGATCAAGATGGGTTCGTCGAGCTGCGAGGGGGACACTTTCGGGGAAGGCGACACGGACCGGCACGTCGAGGGCCGGGACCGGAAATTCGTCGGGCAGCCCCTGAAGGACGCCGTTCCCGGAATCATCAACGAGGTGGTCCGCGCCGACATCGCCAAGACGCTGAAGGAGATCCACGCCAAGGCCCCGAACGCGAAGATCGTGCTCATGGGGTATCCGCCGCTGATCTCCAAGAAGGGTGAGTGCCTGCGCTTCGAGTTCGGCGTCTCGTTCGGCTTGTCCGAGGATTCCAGCGCCTGGCTCAACACCGTCGCGGACACGCTGTCCGGCGCGATGCAGGGCGCGGTCGACGACGCCCGGAAGGGTGGAGTCCAGGCCTGGTTCTCCAATCCCAAGGGCAATTTCGACGGCAAGACCGTCTGCGGTGATCCCGAGACCGTGCACGGAGTGGTCAAGACGCTCGTGGACTCGGACGAGCCGCTGGACGACTTCCCGATCATCGGCAAGTACTCCCGGGTGATCACCGAGAAGTACGGGCTGTCGGCCCAGTCGTTCCACCCGAAGATCGCGGGAGCCCGTCTCTACGCCGACGCGCTGGAGAGCACGATGGCCGGCATGGGCCTCTAGCTTCCCGAACGGTTCCCCGAACAACTCCCCGCAGAGCTCCTCGCAGAGCTTTTCGAAGGAGGCCGGAACCACTCGGCTCAGGCGTGAAGGACCGGGTTCCGCGGGAGCGGGCCCGGTCTCTTCGCGCGGGAGCGGGAATTGAGTACGGGTACTCATGAACACCGTCCACCCGAGCGGGGAGACTTGCCGTATGTCGCAGCACGCATCTGCACGACGGACGATCGGCGCCCTCGTCGCCGTGGTGGCCGCTCTCACGGTGACGGGGTGCGGGGCGGTCGACGGAGACGACCTGTTCAAGAACATGAACGGTCACGACGCGCCCACCACGTCAACCCCGACGGCGCCCCGAGGGGACGCGCCGCCGAACCATTCCGACAATTCCCGCGTCACCCGCGCCGCCGCGATGGACCCGCACGACGAGAAGGACGCGCGCGCGAAGGCGGAGGAGGCGGAGAAGGCGCTCGACGCGTCGCGCCGGCACGGTGACGTCGGCCCGGCGGCGGTGCGGAGGACGCTGGGGCGGATCGTCGACCGGTCCACCCTTTCCGTGGCCGGACCGGGGCCGGCGCGGTCCGGAGCGCGTCCGGAAGAAGGCTCCGTGTTCTCCTTCGCCGTGGGCGCGACCGCGTGTGTGTCGGGAAGCGTGGCCACGAGCCGTGTCGCGGTCGACGTCCACGGCCCGTATCCGGACACGGGCTGTGGAGCGCCCCCTTTCACCCATTGACGGGCGGAGACCCCGACGGCCCGGGCAGCCCCAGCTCGAACCACACCACCTTCCCCGTGCTCAGCCGTGTCGCCCCCCACCGCCGGGCCAGCTTGTTCACCAGGTACAGGCCGCGGCCGCCCTCGTCCGAGGGGCGGGCCTGGCGCAGCCGCGGGAGTTGGGGCACGTCGTCACCGACCTCGCAGCGGAGTACGTCCGTCCGCAGCAGGCGGAGGGTGATCGGCCGTTCCGCGTACCGGACGGCGTTGGTGATCACCTCGCTGACCAGCAGTTCCACCGCGTCGGTGAGCTCCGTCAGGCCCCAGCGGTCCAGCGCCCGGCGGGCCAGCCGGCGGGCCTGGCGGGCGGTCTGCGGGCGCGGGTCGAGGAACCAGTACGCGACGTCGCTCGGCGCTATGCCCTCGAAGCGGGCGGCGAGCAGGGCGATGTCGTCGTCCCGGTCGCCCGGGCCGAGCATGCCCAGCACCTCGTCGCACAGCGGCTCCAGCGGCGGCGGGTTGGGAAGGGTGAGGCGGGCGGTGTCGATGAGTCGCTCACGGAGCTGCTCTATGC
Organism: Streptomyces sp. NPDC052910; assembly: GCF_055585605.1. Taxonomy (NCBI): domain Bacteria; kingdom Bacillati; phylum Actinomycetota; class Actinomycetes; order Kitasatosporales; family Streptomycetaceae; genus Streptomyces; species Streptomyces sp. NPDC052910. The sequence continues at coordinate 806,355 of NZ_JBVJJR010000001.1, read as the reverse complement.
CCGTCCAGACGTCCCGGATCCGCGACTCGACCAGCCCGTCGGTGTAGAGCAGCAGGGTGGCGCCCGCGGGCGCGTCCAGCTCCACGGCCTCGAAGTCCACCCCGCCGACGCCGATCGGCGCGCCCGGCGGCACCCGCAGCACCTCGGCCCGGCCGCCGCGGTGCAGCATGATGGGCGGCGGATGGCCCGCGTTGGCGATCACGATGCGGTGCGAGACCGGGTCGTAGACCGCGTAGAGGCAGGTCGCCATCCGGTCCGAACCCAGCCGCTGCGCCTGCTCGTCGAGATGATGCAGCACCTCCTGCGGGGGCAGGTCCAGGCCCGCCAGGGTCTGCGCGGTGGTCCGCAACTGGCCCATGATCGCGGCGGACGTCATGGAGTGGCCCATCACGTCGCCGACGACCAGCGCGATGCGGTTGCCGGGCAGCGGGATGGCGTCGTACCAGTCGCCGCCCACCCGGCGGTCTCCGCGGCCGGCAGGTAGCGGCTGGCGAGCCGGACACCGGTGGGCTGCGGGAGGGAGTCGGGGAGCATGGTGCGCTGGAGCTCGTCCGCGATGTACACCTCGCGGCCGTAGAGCACCGCCTTGTCCACGCCGAGCGCGGTGTGGGTGGCGAGCTGCGCGGCCACCAGCAGGTCGTCGCCCTCGAACGCCGAGCGGTCGGGGCGGCGGATGAAGACCGCGGCGCCGATGACCCGGCGGCGGCCGCGCAGCGGCGCGAGGATCGTCCGGCGCCGCTGCGGTACGTGCCGGTCCTCGCCCAGCAGTTCGGGCAGGGCCGCCCGCGCGGCCGAGGAGTCCCCGAAGACGGGCCGGACACCCCGCAGCACCTCCGCGAGCGGCCCGCCTATGCGTACCTCGCAGCGCTCGGCCGCCTCGTCGGCGAGCTCCAGCCCGAGGCCGGGGGAGTCGGCCGGCCGGGATCCGGCCTCCGGCGCCGCGGGGCCCTCCGGCGGCCAGGTGGTGTCCGGCGTGCCCAGGCCGCGCGCGTACTCGGGGAGCCGGTCGGTGCGGCGCAGCCGCAGGACGACGGGGCCGACCGGCCGCTCGTCGCCCACCGGCAGCGGGTCGCGCAGGTAGACGAGGATGGCGTCGGCGAACGTCGGCACGGTGGCCCGGCAGAGGCCCAGCACGATCTCGTCCAGGTCGATGCCGCGGGCGATCCGGCGGGTGGCGGCGCCGACAAAGCGCAGCCGCTCCCCGCCGCCGGAGTGCGCCCCGGCCGCGGGGCCCGTGCCGCCGGGCGGTCCGGCCGCTTCGGAGGCGCTCACGACGGGCCGTACGGGCCGCGCCCCGCGCGGCAGCGGCAGGTTGTCGTCGGACCTGTCACCGGACCTGTCACCGGGCCTGTCGTCGGGGGCGTCGCCGGGGCGGGGGCGCGGTGCTGTGGCCGGCGCGGGCGTCGGCGCGGTGGTATGCCGGACTGCGGCATTCCGCTGTCCTCCGTGGGAGTCGGTCTGCTCCGTCACGCGTGGGGTTCCATCCGTCGGGGCGTCAAGCCCGGTCGCACAGGGCGCACCATGGTCAGGCGGCGCGTCGCAGATTGAGGAAGAGCTGGATCTCGGGGGGGACGTCCGTACTCAGCGGGGCGTAGGCCAGCGAGTTCTCCCCGACGATCTCGAACCCCGCCTCGCGGACGACCTCCCGCAACTCGTCGCGCAGGTAACCCGATACCCGAATCGTGTTACCGAGGAACGGTATCGCATAGTCGTCCACGTCCGCCTCCACCATCGAGAGAGCCATCAGCCCCCCGGGTCTCAGCAGCCCGTGCAGCATCCGCAGCGCGTGGGGTATCTCCGGGCGCGGCAGCATCAGCAGGGCGAAGAAGGCCGCGACGCCGTCGAAGGTGCCCAGCCGTCCGTCCCGCAGCTCCGCGAGGTCGGCCTGGTGGAACTCCGCCCCCGGGACGTGAGCCCGGGCCAGCTCGAGCATCCCTTCCGACAGGTCGACGCCCACCACCTCGTGCCCGGCCTCCACCAGTTGCCGGGCCGTCGGCAGGCCGGTGCCGCAGCCGACATCGAGGATCCGGGAGCCGGCCGGCAGCGACTCCGCGAGCCAGGCACCGGAGGCGAGCTGGCCCTCCTTGTGCGGGAACGCCTCGTCGTACCGGTCGCCGATGGCGTCGAACGCCTCGGCCTGCCCGCTGCGGTCCAGGCCCGCGGGGGCGTAGCCGTCGTAGGCCCGCCGGATGTGGTCACCGCTCACCGCTCCGCCCTTCCGCCTGACTGCTTCTGACTCCACGTCATGTTCCCCGGCGCGCCGGGTGCGTTGCCGGTGGGCGACGCACACGGGGGCGCGGAGGACGATCCTACGGTTGCCCCGCGGGGCGACGGCAAGCGCTTCACGCCCGCAGGGGCGCCGGAGTGCGCCCCCAGTCGTCCGGGAGTGCCGGCACCGGCCACGCGGGGTCGGGCCGCCAGTGCTCCCAGCCGGAGGCGAACGGGGCGTCCCACGCCTCGATCCGCCTGACCGCCGCCCGCCCGGCGGCCCGCACCTCCTCGGCACGGGCGGCCGGCATCAGGCCCACCCGCTGCGCCTGGGCGAACTCGTCCTCGTCCTTCCACTCCCAACTGCGGTCCGGGTAGACGGCGATGTCCAGGAAGTGGTCCTCCGAGTCGACCCCGCCGGCCCAGCGCGTGAGCGGTTCCTCAAGATTCACGTACCAGTTCCTGAACCGCCAGTCGAGGTCCCAGAAGAGCCAGACCGACCAGGATTCGCCGGGCCGGGCCAGCTTGAGCACCCCGGTGCCCGACCAGGCGTCGACCCGCGTGGTCCGCGGCTTGGTGTACCGGGTCGCCAGGGGCTCCTGGTACGGGGGCGTGCCGTCGGCGAGCACCGGACGGACGCACTCCGTCCCGGGCGCCACCCAGACGGCGAGCAGGTCCGCGGTGTCCTGGACGACCGTCACCGGCCGGCAGATGTGCACCTGGTCCCCGGCGTTGGCGCGGTAGCGCCAGAGGATCCGGTCGCCGGGGGCCCAGAACCCGCCCGCGGAGCCTGTCGTAGTCCTGGTGTCCGCTGTCTCCGCTGCCATGCGCAGATCTTAGGGGGCGCGGCCGGGCGCGTGCCGTGATGTGTACCGCACGGGTGGCGACGCCCGCGCCCCGCCGAGGCCGTGCCGTCGCCCGCGTCCCGCTACCGCCGCGCAGCCACCCGTGTCCCGCTAGGGCCGCGCCGTCACGGCCGTGTCATGCGCAGTACGTCCAGAGCCTCGTCCAACTGCTCCGCCGTCAGCAGGCCGCGCTCGACGTACCCCTCGTCCAGCACCACCTGACGAATGGTCTTCCGCTCGGAGAGGGACTTCTTGGCGACCTTCGCCGCCTCCTCGTAGCCGATGTACCGGTTGAGCGGCGTGACCACCGAGGGCGAGGACTCGGCGTACTCCCGGGCCCGCTCCACGTTCGCGGTGATCCCGTCGATCGTCCGGTCGGCCAGCAGCCGCGCCGCGTTGCCGAGCAGCCGGACCGACTCCAGCAGGTTCCTGGCCATCACCGGCAGCATCACGTTGAGCTCGAAGTTGCCCGCCGCGCCCGCCGTCGCCACCGTCGCGTCGTTGCCGATCACCTGGGCGGCCACCATCAGGACGGCCTCCGGGATCACCGGGTTGACCTTGCCCGGCATGATCGAGGAGCCCGGCTGGAGGTCGGGAAGGCTGATCTCGGCCAGACCGGTGCGCGGCCCCGAGGACATCCAGCGCAGGTCGTTGGCGATCTTCGTGAGTCCGACGGCGATCGTCCGCAACTGGCCGCTGGTCTCCACCAGCCCGTCCCGCGCGCCCTGCGCCTCGAAGTGGTCGCGGGCCTCGGTGAGCGGCAGCCCGGTGGTCCGGGCGACCTCGGCGATGACGGCGGCGGAGAAGCCGGCGGGGGTGTTGATGCCCGTGCCCACCGCCGTCCCGCCCAGCGGGAGTTCGGCCAGTCGCGGCAGGGAGGCGCGCAGCCGCTCGACGCCGTACCGGACCTGCGCCGCGTACCCGCCGAACTCCTGGCCGAGCGTCACCGGCGTGGCGTCCATCAGGTGCGTCCGGCCCGACTTGACGACCTCGGCGAACTCCTCGGCCTTCCGCTCCAGCGCCTCCGCCAGGTGCTCCAGCGCCGGGATCAGCTCCCGGGTGACGGCGGCCGTGGCGGCGATGTGGATCGAGGACGGAAAGACGTCGTTGGACGACTGGCTGGCGTTGACGTGGTCGTTGGGGTGCACGTCCCGGCCGAGCCGTTCGCTCGCGAGGGTGGCGAGGACCTCGTTGGTGTTCATGTTGGACGAGGTGCCGGATCCGGTCTGGAAGACGTCGACCGGGAAGTGCTCGTCCCAGCGTCCCTCCGCGACCTCGGCCGCGGCGGCGGCGATCGCCTCCGCGATCTCCTTGTCGACCACGCCCAGCTCGGCGTTGACCTTGGCGGCGGCGGCCTTGATCCGGGCCAGCGCCTCGATGTGCGCCCGCTCCAGCCGCTGCCCGCTGACCGGGAAGTTCTCCACGGCCCGCTGGGTCTGCGCCCGCCACTTGGCGTGCGCGGGGACGCGTACCTCACCCATCGAGTCGTGCTCGATCCGGTACTGATCGCTCTCGGTCATCGTCACTTACCTCCTGTGGAGTACAGCGTTTGGCCGGTTCACGGTGTTCCCGAAGGCCACTACCAGCCAGTAAATACCGCGAGTAACAACAGAAATCGGGGAGGCTCCATGACACGCAGACCCACCCTGCGCTGTTCACTCGCGGCCGTCGCGGCTTTCACAGCCGTGTTCGGCGGTATGACCGGAACCATGGCCACCACCGGCACCGCGCACGCCGCGGGCCGTCCCGTCGCCTCGACCCCGCTCACCCCCGAGCTGGAGAGGATCCGGGCCGCCGAGGCGGTCGGACTCTACGGCGACGCCGCCGAACGCCCGCTCGCCGAACGGAAGACCTCCCTGTTGTCCCTGGGCGACAGCGAGATATCCGGCGAGGGCGTCGGCACCTACGAACCCGGCACCGACGGCCCGGACAACTGGTGCCACCGCTCACCCGACGCCGCCATCCACCGCACCTCGATCCCCGCCGACGTCACCTACAACGTCGCCTGCTCGGGAGCCACGACCGTCAACATCCGCGCCGGCGGCACCAAGCAGTACGCCGACGAGCTCGTACAGAGCGACAACCTGGCGATCAAGGCCCGCAACACCCGCGTCAAGCTGGTCCTGCTCGTCGCCGGCGCCAACGACGACCTCCAGTTCGGCCCGGTCATGACCGACTGCGTCACCCGCTACCTCACCCTCCAGGGCACCTGCGAGCCGAAGTACGCCCCCGGCTGGCAGGCGCGCGTCGACGGCCTGGTGCCCAAGGTCGAGCAGACCGTCCGCGACCTGCGCACGGTCATGCGCGACGCGGGCTACGCCGACGGCGACTACAAGCTCGTCGTCATGGGCTACCCGAGCCCCATCGGCCCCGACTTCGAGGACAACCCGGACTACCCCGGCAAGCTCCCCGGCGGCTGCGTCGGCTACACCTCGGACGCCGCCTGGGGCCGGAACAGCGCCGTGCCCGCCTTCGAACGCGGCATGCGCCGGGCCGCCCGCGAGAGCGGCGCCTCCTTCCTGGACAACTCGCGCCTCTTCCACGGCCACGAGGTCTGCATGGACGACGCCTGGGCCCGCGGCCTCTACGTCGACCTCTCCCACCCGTTCCCGCCGGACTCCAACTCCGTCCGCCAGTCCTTCCACCCCAACGCCCGCGGCCACGCCGCCTTCGCGGCCTGCCTCAGCGCGTTCTACGCCTCCGCCCACCGCGAGGCGGGCTGCGCCGACCCCGCGAGCACCGGGAAACCCGAGCTCTACGGTGGCGCGTGGGACGACGCGTACCGGCCGCTGCGCAACGACGCGACCGGCACCTGCGTGGACGCCTACGGCTCCACCTCCCGCAACGGGACGACGGTCGGCGGCTGGGACTGCACGGGCAGCCGCAACCAGGAGTGGATGTACGACGCGGCGCGCGGCTCGCTGCGGACCGCCCTCTCCCACGACCGGTGCGTCGACGTCCCCGGCGGCAAGTACACGGCCGGCGCCGCTGTCGCCCTCTGGAACTGTCACGGCGGTGCCAACCAGCGCTTCACGCGCTCCGGCGGAACGTTCCGCCCGGCGGCCGCTCCCGATCTCTGCCTGACGCTCGCGTCGGCGAAGGACCCCGTGCGGCTCCAGCGGTGCGACGGGTCGCGGAGCCAGAGCTTCGCCTGACGGCGGGGAGCGAGCCCCGCACCCCGAAGCGCCCTGCGGGCGCTGTCCTCAAACGCCGGACGGGCTGATATAGCCCGTCCGGCGCTTGAGGACGAGCGGCGAAGCCGCGACAAGGGGGGTCCGGGGGCGCAGCCCCCGGGAATCGGCGAAGGGGAGGGACCGGGGCGAACCCACCTACAGCCCGGGCCCCCGCACCGGGATCGACGTGAACGTCGGAGACGACGGTGCCGGATCCTGGAAGAAGTCGTTCCCCTTGTCGTCGACGACGATGAACGCCGGGAAGTCCTCCACCTCGATCCTCCAGACCGCCTCCATCCCGAGCTCCTCGTACTCGACGACCTCGACCTTCTTGATGCAGTCCTGCGCGAGCCGGGCCGCCGGACCGCCGATCGACCCGAGGTAGAACCCCCCGTGCGCGGCACACGCGTCCGTGACCTGCTTCGAACGGTTCCCCTTCGCGAGCATCACCTTCGAACCGCCCGCCGCCTGGAACTGCTCGACGTACGAGTCCATCCGCCCGGCCGTCGTCGGCCCGAAGGACCCGGACGCGTACCCCTCGGGCGTCTTCGCGGGCCCGGCGTAGTAGACGGGGTGGTCGCGCAGGTACTGCGGCATCTCCTCACCCGCGTCCAGCCGCTCCTTGATCTTCGCGTGCGCGATGTCGCGGGCGACGACCAGCGGCCCGGACAGCGACAGCCGCGTCTTGACCGGGTACTTCGTCAGCTCGGCCAGGATCTCGTCCATCGGCCGGTTGAGGTCGATCCGCACCACGTCGGACGACTCGTCCAACTGCTCGTCCGTGGTGTCCGGCAGGAACCGCGCCGGGTCCGTCTCCAGTCGCTCCAGGAAGACGCCCTCGGCGGTGATCTTCGCGACGGCCTGGCGGTCCGCCGAGCAGGAGACCGCGATGGCGACCGGGCAGGACGCACCGTGCCGCGGCAGCCGCACCACGCGCACGTCGTGGCAGAAGTACTTGCCGCCGAACTGGGCGCCGATGCCGATCTTCTGCGTCAGCTCGAAGACCTTCTCCTCCAGCTCCTTGTCCCGGAAGCCGTGCCCGAGCGGCGAGCCCTCCTCGGGCAGCTCGTCCAGGTAGTGGGCGGAGGCGTACTTGGCGGTCTTCAGGGCGTACTCGGCGCTCGTACCGCCGACCACGATCGCGAGGTGGTACGGCGGACACGCGGCCGTACCCAGCGAACGGATCTTCTCCTCCAGGAACTTCATCATGCTCGCCTCGTTGAGCACGGCCTTCGTCTCCTGGTAGAGGAAGGACTTGTTGGCCGAGCCGCCGCCCTTGGCCATGAAGAGGAACTTGTACGCGCCGCCGTCGGTGGCGTACAGCTCGATCTGGGCGGGGAGGTTGGAACCGGTGTTCTTCTCCTCCCACATGGTGAGCGGCGCCATCTGCGAGTACCGCAGGTTGAGCTCGGTGTAGGCGTCGAAGATGCCGAGCGAGAGCGCCTCCTCGTCCCGGCCCTCCGTGAGCACGTTCTGGCCGCGCTTGCCCATGACGATCGCCGTGCCGGTGTCCTGGCACATCGGGAGGACGCCCGCGGCGGCGATGTTGGCGTTCTTCAGCAGGTCCAGGGCGACGAACTTGTCGTTGGACGACGCCTCGGGGTCGTCCACGATCTTCCGCAACTGGGCGAGGTGCGCCGGGCGCAGGTAGTGCTGGATGTCGTGGATCGCCTCCGCCGCGAGCCGGCGCAGCGCCTCGGGCTCCACCTTGAGGAACGTGCGTCCGTCCGCCTCGAAGGTCGACACGCCCTCGGAGGTGATCAGTCGGTACGGCGTCTCGTCCTCGCCCAGGGGCAGCAGATCCGTGTAGGCGAACCCTGGGGGGACTGACCGGTCAGACATCGCGGCGATTCCTCACTCACTCTGCGGGTTGGGGGTGCCGGACGGGCCCGGGGTCCGTCGGCGCCTCTCAGGGTAGGCCGCCGGGCGGCCGGCGGGCCGGTGAGGTTGCCCTCACCCGGCCGCGCGGAACCGCCACCCGCCCCCTGTCGCGATCTATCGCGAATGGTTAGGCTGGTGTCGTGGACGAGTCATCGCCGGCGAAGCGCCGAGTGCCCCTGACCAAGTCGCCCGCCGTGCCCGGCCGGGCCGCGCCGACGGCGCCCGCCGCGCCGGATCTGCGCGCGTCCGACGCGGACCGCGACCGCATCGCCGACATCCTGCGGGAGGCGCTGGCCGAGGGCCGGCTCACCCCGGACGAGCACGCCGACCGCGTGGACGCCGTGTACCGGGCCCGTACGGCAGGCGAGCTGGAGCCGCTGGTCCGGGACCTGCCGGCCGGTGCCGCCCGGCCCGCCGTCGCCCACCGTCCGGCGCCGGCGGACCCGGACGGCTCCTACGCCCCGGCCGCCCCCGCCGAGAACCTGATAGCCGTCTTCGGCGGCGCCACCCGCCGGGGCCGCTGGCGCGCGGGCGGCAGGCTGAACGCGTTCGCCCTGTTCGGCGGGGTGGAGATCGACCTCACGGAGGCGTTCTTCGAGCGGCGGACCGTGGTCATCAGCAGTTGGGCCCTTTTCGGCGGCATCGAGATCAAGGTCCCGGAGAACGTCTCGCTGCGCTGCACCGGCACCGGTGTCTTCGGTGGGTTCGACGTCGACGCCCACGAGTCGCCCGACGAGGGCGCGCCCGAGGTCGTGGTGACGGGCTGGGCGCTGTTCGGCGGAGTGATGGCCAAGGCCCGGGCGGGCAAGCGCGTCAAGGACCTCCGCGCGGCCGGCTGACCGCGCCGCAGGCGGTCACGCGGCCCGGAGGGCGGGGCGGGGGTGACGGACGGGATTCCGGTCATGGCAACGGTGTGAATAAGCACGCGCACAGCGGGTAAAGCTTGGTGCATCGTCTCTCGTACGGCTGCGGGTGCGACTGTCGGACAGGGGCCGTGCAGGGTGAGACGGGCAAGGGTGACTCAACCGGCCGAGCAAAGCCGTCGTCAGGAGTGGACCGTGCTGCTACCGCATCAGCCCCTGCAGGAAGCCGCCGTACCGTCGCCGCGGATGTCCGCGCGGGATCAGGCCGGCCCCTGGCATTCGGAGGCGGTGTGCCGCCGGGATGAAGCCGGTCTGTTCTTCGCACCGTCGAAGGAGCCCACGGCGGCCCGTCTGTCCCGCGAGGAGGCCGCCAAACGCGTCTGCGCGCGCTGCCCCGTGATGGTCGAGTGCCGGGAGCACGCGCTGCTCCAGCCCGAGCCGTACGGCGTCTGGGGCGGCCTCACCGCCGCCGAGCGCCGCGTCGTGCTCGCCCGCCGCCGGCGCCGGGACGCGGAGCTCCAGCGGTCGGCCCGGGTGGCCGCGGCCGGGTAGCGGACGCCCCGGGGTTCCCGGACGCCGGACGGGCCGGCCGAGGCCGGCCCTCCCGGCCCCGCCCGTCCGGCGTCCGGGGACGAGCGGCGAGCCGCTTCCCGGGGCGTGCCCCGGCCGGAGCCTCCGCGGAGTCCCGGCCTAACCCCTCAGCCGGGCCCCTCAGCGGGCTTCGGCCCGACGGGTCCAGGCCGCGTCTCAGCTAGGCCGCTCGAAGTCGATCGCGCTGTACGCCCGGAGCTTCGACAGCCGGTGCACCGAGTCGATCTGCCGGATCGTCCCGGACTTGGACCGCATGACCAGCGACTGCGTGGTGGCCGTCTCCGCCCGGTAGCGCACGCCGCGCAGCAGGTCGCCGTCGGTGATGCCGGTGGCGACGAAGAACACGTTGTCGCCGCTGACCAGGTCGTCGGTGCAGAGCACCCGGTCCAGGTCGTGCCCGGCGTCGATCGCCCGCTGGCGCTCCGCGTCGTCCTTGGGCCACAGCTTGGTCTGGATGGTGCCGCCGAGGCACTTGATGGCGCAGGCGGCGATGATGCCCTCGGGCGTCCCGCCGATGCCCAGCAGCAGGTCGACGCCGGTGCCCTCACGGACGGCCATGATGGCGCCGGCCACGTCGCCGTCGGAGATGAACTTGATGCGGGCGCCGGCCTCGCGGATCTCCTTGACGATGCCGTCGTGACGCGGCCGGTCCAGGACGACGACCGTCACGTCCTCGGGGGAGGAACGCTTCGCCTTCGCGATCCGGCGGATGTTCACGGCCACCGGCGCGTTGATGTCCACGAAGTCCGCGGCCTCCGGGCCGGTGACCAGCTTGTCCATGTAGAAGACGGCCGACGGGTCGAACATCGAGCCGCGGTCGGCCACGGCCAGCACGGAGACGGCGTTGGCCATGCCCTTGGCGGTCAGCGTGGTGCCGTCCACCGGGTCCACGGCCACGTCGCACTCCGGGCCGGTCCCGTCGCCGACGCGCTCACCGTTGTAGAGCATCGGGGCGTTGTCCTTCTCGCCCTCGCCGATGACGACGACGCCGTTCATCGACACGGTGTGGATGAGCGCGCGCATGGCACGGACGGCGGCGCCGTCGGCGCCGTTCTTGTCTCCGCGGCCGACCCAGCGGCCCGAAGCCATGGCGCCCGCCTCGGTCACCCGGACCAGCTCCAGGGCGAGGTTGCGGTCCGGGGCCTCCGGGCTGACCTCAAGCTGGGACGGGAGTTGGTGATCGGTCATCGGGCGCACCTTTCTGTACGGCGGTCGGCCGTGGGTCCCCTCCTGCCGGGTAAGCCAGGAGGGTGAGGGTGTCCATGACTTTATCCGCTGATTTCGAGAATGAGCAGGGCGCCCCACGCATGAGCGCCGTCAAGGCCCCGCCGCCCGCCGCCGCGCGGACGGGCCCCCTCCGCCGTCATGATCGCCGAGGCCATGGGGGACGATGGGGGCGTGGCAGGCAGGAATGGGAAGAAGAAGACCGTACGGAACATGCTGCTGTCGCTGGCGGTGACGGTTCCGGTCGCGGCTACGGGCTATCTGGTGCTCCCGCACGAGGGCAGCGGACGCGACCCGGTGAAGACGGTCGACTACCGCGTGGAGCTGGCCTCCGCCCGGCGCGCGGCGCCGTACCCGGTGATGGGCCCGGAGGGTCTGGGCTCCGACTGGCGGGCGACCTCCGTCTGGTACCGCCAGGAGCGCGGCGAGGGCAGGGTGTGGCACCTCGGCTTCATCGACCCGGACACCGAGTACGTCCAGATCGAGCAGAGCGACGGCCCGGCGGGGGACTTCATCGAGGACTCCACGCAGCACGCCGAGCCGACGAAGCGGACGCGGCGCGTGGGCGACACCGTCTGGCAGCGCTACGAGGGCGAGAAGTACAACGCCCTGGTGCGCTCGGAGGGCGGGGCGACCACGGTGATCGCCGGGACCGCGTCGGAGAGCCGGCTCGCGGAGATGGCCGCGGCGCTCAAGGGCGGCAAGGCGAAGGGCTGACCCGGGGGCCGGAGCGGGACTGACCGGGGCGGGCAGGCGAAGGGCCGGCCCGGCGGTGCCGGTCTTCCCGGCGCATCGCGGCCGCCGCCTCCCGGTACGCCGAAGGGGCCCACGAGGGGCCCCTGGAAGATCACGGCGTCAGTGGTGTCAGACGACCGAGACGACCTGGTCGTAGGCCAGGCGCGGGGAGCGCGGACGGTAGGCGTCCTCCGACGGCTTGCCGATGTTGACGACGAGCATCGGGGTGTGGTCGCCGTCCAGGAACTCCTTGCGGATGCCCTCGGCGTCGAAGCCGGTCATCGGGCCGGCGGCCAGGCCGGCGGCGCGGATGCCCAGGATGAAGTAGCCGGCCTGCAGCGCGGCGTTCAGCTCGGCGGACTTCTCGCGGACCGGGCGCTCACTGAAGAAGACGTCCTTGGCCTGCGGGAAGTGCGGGAACAGGGCCGGCAGCTCCTCGTGGAACTCGCTGTCGGCGGCCAGGATCGCGACCAGCGGCGCGGCCTTGGTCTTGGCCTGGTTGCCCTCGGACATGTGGGCGACGAGGCGGTCGCGGGCCTCCTCGGAGCGGACCAGGACGATGCGCAGCGGCGACTGGTTGAAGGCCGTGGGAGCGTACTTGATCAGGTCGTACAGCGCCTGCATCTGCTCGTCGGTGACCGGCTCGTCGGTGAACGCGTTGGCCGTGTGGGCCTCGCGGAAGAGCAGGTCCTGCGCGGCGGTGTCCAGGGCGAGAGTCATGGGAGTGACCTTCCTTGCTGTGGGGGTGTGCCGGGGGCGGCCGGTGTCCACACTAGGGGAAAGCTGTGTGAACTTTCAACTGAATCTTAAACTAAAGCGGCGTATGTCACCCCACTGCCGGGGCGCACCGGAACCGCCGGCCGCCCCTCCCGGATCACTCCTCGTCGGCCGATTCCGCTCCCGGCCCGGACTCGGGCGCGGACAGCGCCGCGTCCAGCCGCGCCCTCGCCCCCTCCAGCCAGTGCCGGCACACCCGCGCCAGCGCCTCGCCGCGCTCCCACAGGGCCAGCGACTCCTCCAGCGTCTGCCCGCCGGTCTCCAGCCTGCGGACGACCTCGATCAGCTCGTCCCGCGCCTGCTCGTAGCCGAGCGCGCTCAGCTCCTCGTCCGCGCCGGTCCCGGTGCCGGACTCACCCGTGTTCGCCATGCCGCCCAGCGTAGGGCCTGCCGGGAGGGACACCGCGGGCTCAGCCGGCCCGCCCCTCGGCGCGCACCGTGAACGCGCCCTCGGCGACCCGCGCCCGCAGTTCCTCGCCCGCCGCCACTTCGTCCGCGGCCCGGACCACCGAACCGTCGGCGTGCTGTAGGACGGCGTACCCGCGCCGCAGCGTCGCGGCGGGGGAGAGGGCCACCACCCGGGCGTGCGTGTGCGTCAGCTCCGAGTCGGCCCGGTCCAGCAGGTGCCCGAACGTCCGCCTGGCCCGGCCCAGCAGCCCCTCGACCTGTTCCTCCCGCTCGTCCACCATCCGCTGCGGACGCTCCATGCAGGGCCGCGCCCGCACGGCGGCCAGCCCGCGCTCCTCCCGGTCCAGCAGCGAGGTCACCGCCCGCAGCGCCCGGCCCCCCAGTTGCCCGACGCGCGCCAGCTCCTCGCCCACGTCGGGGACGACGCGCTTGGCGGCGTCGGTGGGCGTGGACGCCCGCAGGTCGGCCACGAGGTCGAGCAGCGGGGAGTCCGGCTCGTGCCCGATCGCCGACACCACCGGCGTCCGGCACGCGGCCACCGCCCGGACCAACTGCTCGTCCGAGAACGGCAGCAGATCCTCCACACTGCCGCCGCCGCGCGCGACGACGATCACGTCCACCTCGTCGAGCGCGTCCAGCTCCCGGACCGCCTCGACCACCTTCGGCACCGCGTGCACGCCCTGCACCGGCACATTGCGCACCTCGAAACGGACGGCCGGCCACCGGTGCCGGGCGTTCTCCAGCACGTCCCGCTCGGCGGCCGACGCCCGTCCGCAGACAAGTCCGATCAACTGCGGCAGGAACGGCAGCGGCCGCTTCCGCTCCGCGTCGAACAGCCCCTCCCGCGCCAGCGACTTCTTCAACTGCTCCAACCGCGCCAGCAGCTCTCCGACCCCCACCGGCCGGATCTCCGCCGCCCGCAGGGACAGCGACCCGCGCGGCGCGTACCACTCCGGCTTCGCGTGCACGACGACCCGGGCGCCCTCGGCGACGACGTCCGCGACCCGGTCGAACACCGCGCGGTAGCAGGTCACCGAGAGGGAGATGTCGTGCGAGGGGTCACGCAGGGTCAGGAAGACGACCCCCGCGCCCGGCCGCCGGGACAACTGCGTGATCTGGCCTTCGACCCAGACGGCGCCGAGCCGGTCGATCCAGCCGCCGATGAGCCGGGAGACCTGTCCGACGGGGATCGGGGCGTCGGGGGAGGTGGAGAGGGCCATGGGACCGAGGGTATCGGGGCCGGCCCTTCGGCCCGTCCGGAGCTTTCGGACAAGCGGCGCGGCCGTTTGCCGGGGCTCGGGAACCAGGGAAAGGGCGGGACCGGGGGCAGCTCACCGCGCCCCGCCCCACCACCCTCCGCACCACGATCACCGTCTTGCGGGGGCCCGGGAACCAGGAAGAGGGGGGACCGGGGCACCTCACCGCGCCCCGCGCGCCACCACCCTTCGCACCATGAGCACCGTCAACCCCACCGCCAACCACACCATCCCCACCACCCGCGCCGACACGGCCGCCTCGGCGATCACCGCCACCACCACGCCGAGCCCGAGAAGCGGAACGAGCACGTTCCGCAGCACGCCACCCCCGTCGGCCCCCCGCCGCCGTACCGCGAACCATGCGATCACCGACAGATGCAGCAACCCGAAAGCCACCAACGCCCCCACATCCACCACCGACACCAGCCGATCCAGCCCGTCCCCCCGCCGAGCGGCCCACACCGCCGCGACCAGCGTGACGACGGCGGCGCCGGCTAGCGCCCGCCGCGGCACCCCCGTGGCCGGGTCGACCACGGCCAGGGCGCCGGGCAGCCGCCGGTCCCGCGCCATGGCGAACAACAGCCGCCCGCCCGCCGCCTGCCCGGAAAGAGCCGCGAAAGCGGCCCCGCCCGCCTTGCTCGCCGCGACCAGATCGTGCAGCCACCGCCCGGTCGAGGCGTCCACCGTGTCGTAGAAGGCCGCCCCCTGCCGAGCCGGCCCGGCGGCCAGCTCGGCCGCCGACAGCGGCACGAGCAGCGCCGCCAGATACGTCTGGACGAGGAACAGGACGCCCGCCGTCACCAGACAGGTGAGCACCGCGCGGGCCACCCGCCCCGGCCCGCCCGTCGCCTCCTCCGCGAACGCGGCGATCGCGTCGAATCCGAGGTACGACAGCACCGCCACCGACACCGCCGCCAGCACGGCACCCGTGTCGAAGGCGCCCTCGCCGGTCAGCGGCGCGAGCCAGCCGCGCCGGGGCCCGTCCACGGCCAGCGCCCAGGCCGCCGCGGCCACGAAGACGCACAGCACCGCGATCTCCACCACCAGCACCACGAACCCCGCCAGCGCCGCCACCCGTACGCCCGCCAGGTTGAGGGCCGTCGTCACCGCGACCGCGAGCGCCGTCCACACCCACGGGTGCGCGGCCGGCACGAGGGCGTGCATCGCGATGCCTGAGAAGAGGTACGCCACGGCGGGGACCAGCAGGTAGTCGAGCAGGGCCATCCACCCCGCGATGAACCCGGCCCCTTCGCCCAGCCCCACCCGCGCGTAGGCGTAGACGGAACCGGCCCGCGGCACCACCCGGACCATGCGCGCGTAGGAGTACGCGGTGAACCCCATCGCCACCGTCGCCATCAGGTACACCGTGGCCACCGCGCCGTGCGCCTTCGCCACCAGCGTGCCGAAGACGCCCACGGGCGCCATCGGGGCGATGAACAGCAGGCCGTAGACGACGAGGTCCCGGAAGGACAGCGTGCGGCGGAGCGGCCCGTCCTCGACGGCGCGGGGTTCGGGGAAAGGAGGTGCCGACGACGCGGGCATACGGATGCCTTCCCAGCGGGGCGGACGGGACGGGTGCGGTGGCCGCCCGGCCAGTATTCGGCCCGGCCCGGTGCGGGGCACCGGGACGCGCCGCCGTTGTCGGTGACGGCCCGTACGATGGACGGCATGACTGCAACCAGCGCTCGGAAGGTCCTGCTCGCCGCCCCTCGTGGCTACTGCGCGGGGGTGGACCGTGCCGTGATCGCGGTCGAGAAGGCCCTGGAGCAGTACGGTGCGCCGGTGTACGTG
This sequence comes from Streptomyces sp. NPDC052910, assembly GCF_055585605.1. Classification (NCBI taxonomy): domain Bacteria; kingdom Bacillati; phylum Actinomycetota; class Actinomycetes; order Kitasatosporales; family Streptomycetaceae; genus Streptomyces; species Streptomyces sp. NPDC052910. Next base: position 790,603 of record NZ_JBVJJR010000001.1, on the reverse strand, counting down.
CGCCATGAGATCGTGCACAACAAATACGTGGTGAAGACGCTGGAGAAGAAGGGCGCGATCTTCGTCGACGAGACGTTCGAGGTGCCCGAGGGCAACATCGTCATCTTCTCCGCGCACGGCGTCGCCCCGGTGGTGCACGAGGAGGCGGCCCGCGGCAGGCTCGCGACGATCGACGCGACGTGCCCGCTGGTGACCAAGGTCCACAAGGAGGCCGTGCGCTACGCGCGCGAGGACTACGACATCCTCCTGATCGGCCACGAGGGCCACGAGGAGGTCATCGGCACCTCCGGCGAGGCCCCGGACCACATCCAGCTCGTCGACGGCCCCGAGGACGTGGCCAACGTCGAGGTCCGCGACCCGGACAAGGTCGTCTGGCTCTCCCAGACCACCCTCTCCGTGGACGAGACGATGGAGACCGTCGGCGCGCTGAAGAACAAGTTCCCCAACCTGCTCTCCCCGCCGTCGGACGACATCTGCTACGCCACGCAGAACCGGCAGACCGCGGTGAAGCAGATGGGCGCCGAGGCCGACCTCGTCATCGTCGTCGGCTCGAAGAACTCCTCCAACTCCGTGCGCCTGGTCGAGGTCGCCCTCGGCGCCGGCGCCCGCGCCGCCCACCTCGTCGACTACGCCGAGGAGATCGATGAGGCGTGGCTGGAGGGAGTGTCCACCGTCGGCGTCACCTCCGGCGCCTCCGTCCCGGAGATCCTCGTCGAGGGCGTCCTGGAGTGGCTCGCCGCCCGCGGCTACGAGGACGTCGAGACCGTCAAGGCCGCCGAGGAATCCATCACCTTCTCCCTCCCCAAGGAACTCCGCCGCGACCTGCGCGCCGAAGCCGCGGCGGCCGTCGCCGGTCCGCCGGCCGCTTCCGGTGGCGCGATCGGGGGGTGACGGCGGGCTTCCGCCCGTAGCGTGGTCGCCATGGACGCATTCGGTGTGGACATCGGCGGATCAGGCATCAAAGGCGCTCCGGTAGACCTGAAGCGCGGGGCTCTGGCGGACGAGCGCCACAAGGTGCTCACCCCGCACCCCGCGACCCCGGACGCGGTCGCCGACCGCGTCAAGGAGGTGCTGGACCACTTCGGCCGGTCCGGCGGCCCCGTCGGGGCCACCTTCCCCGGCGTGGTCACCGGCGGCGTTGTCAGGACGGCCGCCAATGTCGACAAAGGCTGGATCGGCGTGGACGCCGCCGCCCTGCTCGGCGCACGGCTCGGTGCCCCCGTGACGCTGCTGAACGACGCGGACGCGGCCGGCATCGCCGAGATGACCTTCGGCGCCGGCCGGGGCCGCACCGGAACCGTCATCATGCTCACCTTCGGCACCGGCATCGGCAGCGCCCTCTTCACCGGCGGCAGGCTCGTCCCCAACACCGAGCTCGGCCATCTGGAGCTCGACGGCCACGACGCCGAGACGCGGGCCTCCGGCCGGGCCAAGGAGGACGGCGACCTCACCTGGCACCGCTGGGCACGCCGGGTGCAGAAGTACCTCCGGCACGTCGAGGCGCTGTTCTCGCCCGAGCTCTTCGTCATCGGCGGGGGCGTCAGCCGCAAGGCGGAGCGGTTCCTGCCGCTGATCGAGGGCGTCAGTGCCGAGATCGTGCCCGCTGAGCTGGAGAACGACGCGGGGATCGTGGGGGCCGCGATGGCCGCCGCCGGGCCTGCGCCCGGGCCAGCCGCCGGCGCCTGACCAGCAGCACCCGGCGGCCGAGGACGATCAACCCGGCGAGCAGCGTCCCGCCGTACAGCCACCCGGCCTGCAACGACAGAAAGCCGACCAGGGCCATCGCCCGGCCGGCGAGCCCGCCGGAGCCGGCCGTGACGGCGGTGATCGGGAGGGCGCCGACGGCGAACGCGATGGGCGCGCTCACCGGCGCGGCCACCAGTTCCGCCGGGCGCACGCCCAGCGCGCAGAGGGCACAGCAGACGACGAAGAGCGCTCCGTAAGCGGCCGGCGACCCAGCGGCCAGCCGGGCGACCAGCACCCCGGCGGCCAGCATCGCCAGCACCGCGAGGAGCCCGCTGCCCAGCCCGGTCAGCCGGACCGGCTGGTCCCGCCGGAGGACGCGCAGCAGCGGCGGCGGGGTGCGGCCCGCCCCTTCGGGCTCGACCGGCGCCCCTCTGCCCTGCCCCACCGGGGCGGCCGGGCGGGGCACCGGGGCCGTGCGACGGATCCTGTGCTGAGTGATGCGTGCGCCGGGTTGCTCCACCCGACCAAACTAGGTCGAAGACCGGCGGGAATCCGGCCTTGGACACGTTCCGTACCCCCTGTCGGCCGTTCGTTCGACCTGCTCGGCACCGGGTGCCCCCGCCGCCCCGGCCGGTGCCCGCCGCGGACCCGTAGACTGGTGGACCGGCCCGGACCGGGCCCCCTTGCTGCCTTTGTTCGCCCTGGGCCCTCACTATCAGGAAGTCGCCACGTGTCGCTCACGATCGGAATCGTCGGTCTGCCCAACGTCGGCAAGTCGACGCTGTTCAACGCCCTGACCAAGAACGACGTGCTGGCGGCCAACTACCCGTTCGCCACCATCGAGCCCAACGTGGGCGTCGTCGGCGTCCCCGACGCCCGGCTGACCAAGCTGGCGGAGATCTTCGGCTCGCAGAAGATCCTCCCCGCCACCGTCGACTTCGTCGACATCGCCGGCATCGTGCGCGGCGCCTCCGAGGGCGAGGGCCTGGGCAACAAGTTCCTCGCGAACATCCGCGAGTCCGACGCCATCTGCCAGGTCATCCGCGCCTTCAAGGACGAGAACGTCGTCCACGTGGACGGCAAGGTCTCGCCCAAGGACGACATCGAGACCATCAACACCGAGCTGATCCTCGCGGACCTCCAGACCATCGAGAAGGTGCTGCCGCGCCTGGTCAAGGAGTCCCGCATCCAGAAGGACAAGGCGGCCAAGGTCAAGGCCGTCGAGGAGGCCAAGGCGATCCTGGAGAGGGGCGACACGCTCTTCTCTGCGGGCATCGTCCAGGGCTCCGGCAACGAGGAGCTCCTGCACGACCTGCACCTCCTCACCACCAAGCCCTTCCTCTACGTCTTCAACGTGGACGAGGAGGAGCTCTCCGACGAGGACTTCAAGAACGAGCAGCGCGCCCTGGTCGCCCCGGCCGAGGCCATCTTCCTCAACGCCAAGCTCGAGGCCGACCTCGCCGAGCTGGACGAGGACGAGGCCCTCGAACTGCTCCAGTCCGTCGGCCAGGACGAGCCCGGCCTCGCCACCCTCGCCCGCGTCGGCTTCGACACCCTCGGCCTCCAGACCTACCTGACGGCCGGCCCCAAGGAATCCCGGGCCTGGACCATCAAGAAGGGCGCCACCGCCCCCGAGGCCGCCGGTGTCATCCACACCGACTTCCAGAAGGGCTTCATCAAGGCCGAGGTCATCTCCTTCGACGACCTCGTCACCTGCGGCTCCGTCGCCGAGGCCCGCGCGGCCGGCAAGGCCCGCATGGAGGGCAAGGAGTACGTGATGGCGGACGGGGATGTGGTGGAGTTCCGCTTCAACGTATAGCGGGTGACATATCACCACATCGCTGATCTGGCAAACGTGCAGGTCAGAGAGGGTCCGACTCTTCGGGGTCGGGCCCTTTGTTTTTCCCGTGCTGGGATGGTGCTGTGATAGCTGACCCCTCGTCACCTGTCATCGCCCCTGCTCATCCCTACCGTGCTGGGATCGTGCTGGGATGGGATGGGGGTGCCCGTGCTGGGATTTGCGTGAGCGGGGCGCTGACCGAGCTGTGAAGGTAGTGCAGACGTGGCGATTTTCCTACTCGTTTGACGCAATTGAGGGTATGGCTGAGGCGACGTACAGCATCGGGGAAGGGCCAGCGACGCGGGTGAGCTTGTCGCTGCCGGAGGGGACCGCGGAGGCGATCCGGGCTCGCGTGGGCAAGCGGGAGTTCTCCGCGTTCATCGCCGAGGCGGTCGAGCGTGAGCTGCGCGGGCAGGTCCTGGACGAGTACCTGGCGGACTACGAGAGCCGCAAGGGGCCGGTCTCCGAGCCGGCTCGTCAGCGGGCCGCGGCAGGTCTTCGACGAGGTGTTCGCCGAGGAGGCCGAGTGGCCCGCCGCAGGCTGAGTCACGAGGGGACGCTCGTCCTCGACAGCGAGGGACTCTCGAAGCTGCTCGCTGACGAAGAACAGGTGGTGGCTCTGATCGCCGAGGCGCGCTCGCGTGGCATGGAGGTCGTGATCAGTGCGCTCACCATCATCGAGGCCGTCCACGCCCGTACGAACAAGTCACGCCTGAACTGGGTGCTTTCCGGGCTGCGGGTCGTCCCGATCGGTGACGAGGAGGCGAGGGCTGCCTCGAAGTTGCTGATGAATGCCGGATTGCACGGACACAAGTACGCGATCGATGCGGCCGTCGCCGAGGCCGCGCTGCGACAGCACCGCCCCGTGGTCACGCTGACTTCCGATACTGACGACATGGCCAAGCTGTGCGGCGAGCGGGTCCGGCTCGTGGCGGTGTGATTTCCCTTGGTCCGGCTGAGTAGGAGCGGGGTCCGTAGGGGCTCCAGTGACCGAGGAAGGGCTTGAGGTCGTCGCCGCTGGGTTTCGGCGGCGTGGGCAGTTTCGGCGCTGAGACCGATCCGGTGAGGTTTTGGAGGTGCGCGTCCGCGAACGCGAGCCACGCCTCGACCTCGGTCCGCTCCTGCCCGGGCGGAAGTGATGTGGCATGGACGCCTACTGCTGCGACGTATTCAGTCAGGCGGCTGGCCTGGTACCAGGTGTCTGCCTGTTCTCCGAGGGGCCTTGACCCCGGATGTTGAACACGTCTATGCGGCTTGGGCCAGGGTAGTTGCTATTGGTTGGAAGTCGTTCTCGTAGGCGATCGGGGACCGTTGGCCGAGGCGTGCCTGCGTCGGGTGTTGTATCGGGTCAGCCAGCGGAAGGCGTCGAGCCGTGCCTGGCTCTCGTCCGGCCAGCTTTTGCGGCCCTTGAGCGTCCCTCTCTTGAAGGCGGCGTTGAAGCTCTCGGCTGCGGCGTTGTCCGCGCTGGACCCGACCGCTCCCATGCTTTGCCGGACCCCGGCTGACCTGCAGATTTAGCGAATGCCCGACGCGAATACTGGGACCCGTGGTCCGTGTGCGTGATCGCTCCCTCGAGACTGCCGCGGGTTTGCTCGGCGGCCGCCAGGGTCGATGACGAGCTCAGTTCGCATGTGATCGGCGATCGCCCACCCGGCCAGCCGGCGTGAGGCGAGGTCGATGACGGTGGCCAGGTAGAGAGGCTTTGCGCCGTTGACCGGCAGATAGGTGATGTCGCCGACGTACTTCGTGTTCACGGCGGCAGCGGTGAAGTCACGTCCGAGCAGGTCCGGTGCCTCCGCCGTGGCCGGGTCGGCGAGCGTGGTTCGGTGTCGGCGGCGCAGGCGGACCCCCTCGAGCCCGATGGTCCGCATGATTCTCGCGACGCGCTTGTGGTTGACCACCGGGCCGCCTTCGTCGCGGAGTTCGGCGGTGATTCCGGGGGCTCCATATGTGCCCTCGGAGTCCTGGTGGATCTTGCCTATCCGGGCGGCGAGCTCGGCCTCGGCGGCTTGCCGGGCGGCCCTGGCGGCCGCGGTGCGGCGCCAGTAGTAGAAGCTCGAGCGGGCCAGGCCGAGGATGGTGCAGAGCCGCTTCACGCCGTGACGGCGCTGGTGGTCCTCAACGAACTGGCAGCGGTTCACCAGCGCGTCTCCGTCGCGAAATACCGGGCCGCCTTGCGGAGGATGTCGCGTTCTTCCTCCAGCTCACGGATCCTCTTGCGGGCAGCGGGCAGCGGGCAGCGGGCAGCGGGCAGCGGGCAGCGGCCAGCTCCGCCTCGACGGCGTTACTACTTTCCGGGACGACGGCCAGCGGCGAGGAATGGGCACCGGCCCGATGTCCATCGGCAGCCCGATCCAGTTCCTCAGCGTCTCGGTGTTCACTCCGAGATCGCCGGCGACGGACTTGATCGTCGCGCCCGGCCTCGACCGGTACAACGCGACCGCGTCCGCTTTGGACTCGGCGGTGTAGTGCTTCATCCCCACGGGGACTCCGTTCTCCTGGACCGTCAAGATCCATGTTTCTCCGGTGTCCCGGGGTCAGGGCCCCACTCGTGCACTCGCGGTGATCGAACTCGGCCTCGACAGCCCTGAGCCGGAGGCCTGACAGCAGGCCCGGCCCGGGGCGCCTCAGCCGGTCAGGGCCGTGGGGCGTGGTCGATCAGCTTCAGCAGGCTCAAAAGCTACTTGGTCTCCGTCGGCGCCTCGGCTTTCGTCTCCGGGGTGTCCATGTCCCAGTGAGCCAGCTCACTCCGGTACTCCTTGACGGCGGTGATGCGGCGCACGAGTGGGAGCGTCGGCCGCTCGCAGGTAGGGGTGCGCTTAAGGGGAAGCGGATACGGCCAGGCTCCGGGAACGCTGCACGTGGTGAGCGGGCCCGGGCGGCTATGCAGCCTTGTCGAGCATGGCGGACTGGGCCGACTCGCTTTCGACGCCGATGACTTCGACGGTCACGCCGCGAGCGGCGAGGGCCTTCGCGGTCTGGGCCAGGGTGATGGCGGAGAACGGGAAGAGGGAGTCCGGCGTGAGCTTGGCTCCGTCCTTCAGAAGGATCGCGAAGACGACGCGGCGCGGGGTGAAGTCCTCGGGGATGCTGCGGGCCGGATCGCTGTTGACGTGTACGGACCGGGCGAACTCCGCGCGTACGGCCGCGTTCTCGAAGAGGAGCTCAACGGAGACGCGCGCCTGGCTGAACAGGTGACTCAGCGGGCTTGAGGAGTGCGCGGGCTTCACGAGGACAAGAGTGTCGTCCTCGGTGAACAGGTCGCAGATCTCGACGGAGTTGCTTGCCCGAAAGGGGTTGTGGACATTCTTCTTGTCCAGGCAGACCCAGCCGCGACGGGCCTGGGCGGCCAGCTTGTTGTAGTCGCCTTCGTCTACGGGACGCATCACGCGCATACCCTTCTTGTTGAGCTTCTCGACGAGCGGCCAGCGGGGGAGATCGACGGAGGGCGTGTCGGGGAACAAGGGAGCCACGGTCTCGTTGACGTTGCGCAGGTAGCCCGCCCCGAGCTCGTACCACTCACCGTCGAGCAGACAGAACGTGCGGGAGTCGAGGGAGAAAGTGGCCTCGATCCACTTCATGGCGGTTTCCTTGGACAGGGCTTCCAGGGAGGCGGTGCGCGGGGCGAGCGCGGTCCGTGCGGAGAGCGTGTCACGAAACAGTTCGACGGTGCCCTGCCGGAGCGCCGTGACGCGGGCGCCTGCCTTGATCACACGGGCCCGCTCCAGGACGTAGTCGAGACTGAACTCGTCCCGGAGGTGGGGCGGGCAGGACCCGATCTTGATGGTGCAGGCGGTGGACCGGGGCAGGTCGGTGCTCTGGGAGAAGGGGACGGCGGTGATGATCCGGCCGTCTGCGGGACGGCCGAGCGTGGCGTCCAGTTCCGCGTCGAGCGCGTCGACGAGGGAAGGGTCCTTGACCGCGGTGATGTGCTCGACGAAGGCCAGGTCGGGGTGGGGGACGCCGTGCTCACAGATCGCGGCGATGGCGCGGATGTCCTTGATCAGTGTGGCGGGGGTGGTGCCGAGTTTGATACGGAGACCGATGCCGCCCTCCGCGGTCATGGCCCCGTTCCTGGTGCCGCTCCCCGCGGTGAGGTCGACTTCGTCGAGGTAACCGCCGAGGTGGCGGATGATCCGCCCGTGGTCCCGGAGTCCGAGTGCCGGTACGGAGGCGCCGGCAGGGATCAGGGAACTGTCGATGCGCGCCTGGCCGAGGACACTAGCGGTGAAGTCCCGCACCTGACGCGGGTTGATGGCGCGGATACCGAAGGACAGACCGAAGCGCGCGTCCTTGAGCTGGGCGGGAAGAAGCCGGTAGCCCTGGTCGAAGCCGATCGCGTACACCACGTCGTCGACGGCGAGCACGAGCAGTGCGCCGGTGCGCTGCTCGCTCTGCAGCAGGTCCGATTCGCCGGCGAGCCGGAGGATGTCCTTGCCCCAGGCGGCTTCCTCCTTCGCTACGGCGAAGGACACCGCGAGGGCGGGAACTCCCATGTGATCGCTGACGTCGCGCACGACCGCGTCCAGGGTGTCGAGGGCGTCGACGTCGAGGGCTTCGAGCATCGACTCAGGGGTCGCCTTGACGTGGGTCAGGCGGTACAGGGTGCGCTTCGACGCGGTGCTGGACACAGAGGTCTCCTGGGGCGAGGTTGCGGTGCGGTTCGGTAACACGAGCGGCCTTACGGGACGGGTGGTGTCGAGGCGGACAGGGGTGAGTGCCCGGCAAGGGAGCAGAGGTGCGGCGATGAGGACGCCGATGCGGTCGGACCCGTATGGGGCTGGCGTCCCGGCGGGTGGTGCCGGGGTGATGGTGACGACGGTGCCAGAAGATTGGAGGTTAAATCGTTCGAGAACCTGATAACCCTGGTTATCAACCGCTGGCGAAGTTGAGAGCTCGATCGGCTGTAGCGTGTGAGGCGCCCTGGGAGAAACGTTCTCGACCGAGAGCACGAGGCAGTCGTCACGAAGGGAACGGAACCGCATGGCTGGCGCACGTGAAGCGACCGATCCCATCCTGCCCGAGGAGATCTCCTGGCGGATCAGTTACGCCGAAATCGGGACCTTGGCCCAGGTCCAACGTCCCGTCGTCACCACCTGGGCCCGCCGACACGCGGATTTCCCCGAGCCCATTGCGTACGATGGAGCCAGCCCGCTCTTCGACGGCCGCGAAGTCGCCGAATGGCTTCTGTCCACCGGCCGCGGCAATGCCGACGCCGGCCGGATCCGGGCGGAGCTGGTGCTCCACACCTTGTCAGCCTGGCGGCGCGCGATGCCCGCTCGCGCGCTGGTCGACACGGTGACGGCGCTGCTCTGCCTGCGTCAGCTCCTCGACGAACCGCTCGCCAACCTGCCCTGGCAGACGATCCTGGAGCGTGCCGCCGAGACCGACTTCGACGACACCTTCCTCCGAAGAGAGCTGCGCGAACTGCCGGACGCCGAACGGCAGGGCCCCCTGCTCGCCGTGCTCGCCGACCAGCTCACCGAGGCCGCGTACACCCCGGCCGAAGCGCTCGAACGGGTCATGGACGCACGCCGCCGCCTGGGCTGCGACGACCTCGCCGCCGATGGACCGATTCCGCTGGTGAGCCGGACGATGGCCCGCCTGACCGGCCTCGCGCGACTGAACGAGCGCGAGGAAGGGGCAACAGTCGCCGTCCTGCATCCCCGGAGCGGCGATCTGTTGGTCGCCCTGCGCGAATCCGTGTCCGATGCCGAGGATTCGCCTTTCTTCCTCTCCGCGGACCCGATGCCGGACCTGGCCCGGCTCGCCCGCCGTCGCCTCATGGCACAGGGCGTCCAGGAATTCGAGATGGACCTTGCCGACGGCGAGGAACTGGCTACGGAAGACTGGGGAAACCCGCACGTCATCGCCTGCTGCCTCCCTTACGAGGCGGCCGAGACCCGCAGTCCGCTCGCCGTCCTGCAGAGCCTGCAGGACCTCACCGACCTCCTCGCCGAGGACCGCACGGCCGTCGTCTTGGGACCCGCCGACGCGCTCGTCCGGCCCCTGCCCGCACGCGGGGAAGCGGACCGTCTGCGCCGGGACTTCCTGGAACAGCACCTCCTCAAGGCCGCGATCAGCCTCCCCGAAGGCGTACTCCCCTTCCGCCCGGCCCACCGCACCGCGATCTGGATCCTGCACCGCACCCCCGAAGACAAGCGCACCGGCCAAGTCCTCCTCGCCGACCTCTCCTCACGCAACCTCACCCCGCGGACCCTGGACGCGCTGGCCGAGGACATCGACATCTTCCGCGACGCCGGCTGGCGGGCGGACAGCCGCCACGAACCGCGCAACGCCGCCGTGGTCCGGGCCACCGCGCTGACCAGCGCACCCGGTGCCGCGTTCACCCCGCAGCACCGCCCGCACGCCGACCGCTACACCCGCACCGTCGTCGAACGCCCGGCCCGCATCTCCGAGACCGAACTCCGCCTCCAGCAGCTGATCGACGCCACCCGTAGCGCACTCGACCACGCGCCCACGATCCGCGCCAACGCCGTCCTGCGCCCCGACGACCAGCCGGCCCGCCGTACCACCGTGGCCCGCCTGCTCAAGGACCGCCGCCTGCGCCGACTGCCCGGCCACCGCATCGCCGCCGAACACCTCCTCACCGGAGGCAAGGGCCACTACACCGTCCTCACCCCGGCCGAGATCACCGGCAGCGCGCCGGTCGACAGTCACCGCATAGACCGCGCCGTACTGCTCAAGACCTACGAGCACGCCTACTTCACCGAACCCGGCGACATCGTCGTCACCGCCACCCCGAGCTTCGGCGCGTACGTCGACGACGAGGGCCTGTCCGTGGTCGCCTTCCCCGCCCGCGTCCTGCGCGTACGACCCGACGCCGAGCATCCTGTACGGCCCCGCGCCCTGGCGGCGCTCCTGCGCTCGGCGGCCACCGAACACCGGCGGGTAAGCGGCGCGGTCCGCTCCGCCCGCCGCATAGAGGACCTCCTCATCCCTGACCTCCCCGGCGACGAGGCCGAGCGGTACGACGCGCTCCTGGCCGACATCGCCCGCCGTACGGCCCTGCTGCGCCAGCACGCGGCGGCCCTCGACGACCTGACCACCCTGACCGCCGCCGGCCTCGTCGACGGCACGCTGACCCTCACCGAACCCCCTCTCGTCCGACCCTCGTCCGACTCTTGAAGGAGACCCGAGCGCCCATGCCTCCCCGGAAGAAGAAGCCCGCCGACCAGGCGGAGCTGTTCACCGCCTCCACGCCCAAGGAGATCCAGGCCATCCTTTGGAAGGCCGCCGACAAGCTGCGCGGCTCCATGGACGCCAACCAGTACAAGGAGTTCGTCCTCGGCCTGATCTTCCTCAAGTACGTCTCCGACGCCTTCGAAGAGCGCCGCGAACAGCTCGCCAAGGAACTGGCGGAGGAAGGCATCGCCGAAGACCGTCTGGAGGAGTTCCTGGAGGACCAGGACGAGTACACCGGGCACCACGTCTTCTGGGTCCCCGAGAGCGCCCGCTGGTCCTCGATCTCCGCCAACGCCAAGAGCGGCAACGTCGGCGAGGTCCTCGACCAGGCGATGGACGCCATCATGAAGGCCAACCCGTCGCTGATCGGCGTCCTCCCCAAGATCTTCAACAAGGACAACGTCGACAAGAAGCGCCTGGCCGAACTCGTCGACCTCATCACCGACGCCCGCTTCGGCGGCAGCGACGGCAAGCCTGCCCAGGATGTCCTCGGCGAGGTCTACGAGTACTTCCTCGGCAACTTCGCCCGTGCCGAAGGAAAGCGGGGCGGCGAGTTCTACACCCCGAGCAGCGTCGTCCGCCTCCTGGTGGAGGTCCTGGAACCGTACGAGGGCCGGGTGTACGACCCGGCCTGCGGCTCGGGCGGCATGTTCGTCCAGGCCGCCAAGTTCATCGAGGCCCACCGTGGCCGCGGCCACAAGGCCGACATCTCCGTCTACGGCCAGGAACTCAACGAACGCACCTGGCGCCTGGCCAAGATGAACCTCGCCATTCACGGCATCGACGGCAACCTCGCCGCCCGCTGGGGCGACACCTTCGCCGACGACAAACACCCGGACCTCAAGGCCGACTACGTCATGGCCAACCCGCCCTTCAACATCAAGGACTGGGCGCGCAACGAGTCGGACCCGCGGTGGAAGTACGGCGTCCCGCCGAGGGGTAACGCCAACTACGCCTGGCTCCAGCACATGATCAGCAAGCTGGGGGAACGGGGAACGGCCGGCGTCGTCCTCGCCAACGGCTCGATGAGCAGCCAGCAGAGCGGCGAGGGCGAGATCCGGCAGGCCCTGGTGGACGGCGACATGGTGGCGTGCATGGTCGCGCTGCCTGCCCAGTTGTTCCGGACGACGGCGATCCCGGCTTGTCTCTGGTTCCTGGCGAAGGACAAGTCGCCGGGGGGTGTGAAGGGGCAGAAGGTCGCGGCCGCGGACCGTCGGGGCGAGATCCTGTTCATCGACGCCCGGGACATGGGCGAACTGGTCGACCGTACTGAGCGGGTCCTGACGGACGCCGACCTCGCGAAGATCGCGGGGACGTACCACGCGTGGCGCGGGACGACGAGCGCGAAGGACGCGGGGGAGAAGTACGCGGACGTGCCGGGGTTCTGCGCGAGTGCGGATCTGAAGACGGTCCAGGAGCACGGGTACGTGCTGACGCCGGGGCGGTACGTCGGGGCGACTGAGGCGGAGGAAGAGGATGCCGAGGCGGTCGCGGAGAAGATTGCGCGGCTGACCGGGGAGCTGTACGAGCTGTTCGACAAGTCGGACGAGCTGGAGAAGACGGTGCGCGAGCAGCTGGAGAAGATCGATGGCTGAGCGTACTACTTCCACTTTCCTGGAGTTGATTCACCGAGGTGTACTAGAGATCGGTGATGGATACCGGGCAAAGAATAGCGAGCTTGATGGAGATGGCCTCCCGTTTATGAGGGCGGGGAATCTTACGGATCAAGGCTGGAAGACAGATGGCTTGGAGCGGTTTCATCGCCATCTCGCAGATAAGATTTCTGGGAAAGTTTCCCGTCGCGGAGATACGGTAATCACGACTAAGGGGAACAGTACGGGGCGGACCGGCTACGTTGCGCCTGGGATGGCTCCGTTTGTGTATTCCCCGCATCTCAGTTTTTGGCGCACTCTCGATCCATGCCAAATTGATGCCCGGTATCTAAGGTATTGGGCGATCGGTCCGGAGATGGCTGATCAGCTTGCTTCGATGGCGCATGGCACAGATATGGCGCCGTACCTGAGTCTGAGCGACCAGAAGCGGCTGAGGATTTCACTCCCTGAAATCTCGCAGCAACGCGCCATTGGCGCTATCCTCGGGGCGCTGGACGACAAGATCGCCGTTAATGAGCGCATCGCGGCCGCGGCGCGCAGCTTGGGCATGGTCATTTTCGTTCAGGCGGCTCAAGGCGATGGGGCGGTGGATGTCGGGGTCGATTCGGTGGCGATTGCTTTGACGCGCGGTGTCGCCCCGAAATATTCGGACGACCCTGACGAACTTATCGTCCTGAATCAGAAATGTATCCGGGATGGGCGGGTGAATTTGGCTCCGGCGCGTAGGACGCAGGGTGAGAAAGTGAAGTCCCCGAAGCTGCTTCACCGAAACGACGTACTGGTGAACTCGACTGGAGTTGGAACCCTCGGGCGGGTGGCTCGCTGGACCTCCGATAGCGAAGCGACGGTGGACTCGCATGTGACTATCGTGCGATTCGACGCTCAGCAGGTCGACCCTGTCTGCGCAGGGTTCGCGATGTTGAGAGCTCAGCCGGATATCGAGGCTATGGGCGAAGGCAGTACGGGCCAGACGGAACTCCGACGGGCCCAGGTAGGGGGCCTAGAGATCACCTTGCCCAGCCCTTCGCGGCAGCGTGAACTCCGAGTCAAGCTTGACTCACTTGAAGACCGTGCTGACCAGGCGCTGGCCGAGTCCGCTGCCCTCGCCACCCTCCGCGACACCCTCCTCCCCCAACTCATGTCCGGCCGCCTCCGCGTCAAGGACGCCGAGAAGATTGTCGAGGACCACGTATGACCATGCACGGGCACGACGACGGCAGCAGCGACACCCCCGACAACTTCCGCCCCCTCGAAATCGAGTGGGAGTTTCTCGCCCTTGAAGAGCTCGTGGAGCTCGACTGGCCGAAGGCCGAGGGCAATGAGCTCGCGCCCGGTTCCGGGCACCGCCGTTCCTGGGACGACCTGATCCTCTACTCCGATCTCCGCGAGGCCATCGAGCGGCTCAACCCCGACCTCCCCCCGGAGGCCGTCCGTGAGGCCCTCGCAACCGCCGCGACCCCGACCTCCCAGGACGCGTACGAGGAGAACCGGACGGCGCACGGCTACCTGACCGACGGCATCCACTCCGTCACGTACACCGATGCGCTCGGCGCCGAGCACACTCCGACCGTCCGGATCGTCGATCTGGAGCACGCGGACGCGAACACGTACCGCGCGGTCCGCCAGGTGACCGTGATCAACGGTGAGCGCAACCGCCGCTTCGACCTCGTCCTGTACGTCAACGGGCTTCCGCTCGCCGTCATCGAGCTCAAGCGGGCCGGCGACCCCAACGCCACCCTGGCCGCCGCGCATACCCAGATCCAGCACTACGTCGAGGAGTTCCCGACCGCCTTCCGCTACAACGCGGTCGTGCTGCTCTCCGACGGGATCACCGCGAAGTACGGCACGCCCTTCACCCCGTACGAGCACTTCGCCCCGTGGAACACCGACGAGTTCGGCGCCCGCGTGGACACCGTGGACGCTGCCGCCGTCCACGCCGACGCCGATGCCGACGTCCCAACCGGCCAGGACCTGGCCCTGCACGGCCTGTTCACCCAGCCCCGCTTCCTCGCCCTCGTCCGGTCCTTCATCAACTTCGTGCCCGCCAAGCGCATGAAGCGGATCGCCAAGCCGCACCAGTACTTCGCGGTCACCCGCGCCGCGGACGCTGTCCGCCGTGCCGCCGCGACCGACGGCAAGGCCGGCGTGGTCTGGCACACTCAGGGCTCAGGCAAGTCCGAGGAGATGGTGCTGACCACCAACCTCGTCATGCGCGACCCCGCCCTGCACAACCCCACCGTGGTGGTCGTCACCGACCGCACCGACCTCGACGACCAGCTCTTCGACACGTTCAAGGAGAGCGAGGTCCTCCCCGAGCAGCCCCACCAGTTCCTCAACCGCGCGGCACTCCGCGAAGAGCTCGCCGCCAAGCGCACCGGCGGCATCCTCTTCACCACCCTGCAGAAGTTCGGCCGCACCAAGCAGGAGAAGGAGTCTGGAACCGACCACCCGCTTCTCTCCGAGCGGCGGAACATCGTCGTCGTGGTCGACGAGGCCCACCGCAGTCACTACGACCACCTCGACGGCTACGCCCGCCACCTGCGCGATGCGCTCCCGCACGCCACGCTCCTCGCCTTCACCGGCACCCCGATCTCCGAGGCCGACCGCAACACCCGCGAGGTGTTCGGCGACTACATCGACACCTACGACCTCAAGCGGGCCGCTGACGACGGCGCGACCGTGAAGGTCTACCACGAGAGCCGCGTCGTCCAGCTCGTCCTCGACCGCGACGTCGACCCCACCGCCATCGACACCGAGGCCGACCGCATCACCGACGGCCTGGACGACACCGAGCGCACCCGCGTCGAGCAGGCCGTCGCCACCATGAACGCCATGTACGGCGCCCCCGCCCGGATACGCGACCTGACCCAGGACCTGGTCGAACACTGGGAAGCACGCCGTGCGGCGATGCTGCCCTTCGTCGCGGACGCCGACGACGCACCCGGCGGCGCCCCCGGCAAGGCGATGCTCGTCTGCGCCACCCGGGAGATCTGCGTCCGCGTCTATGACGCCCTGCGCGAACTGCGCCCGGACTGGCACACGGACGACCCCACCACCGGCGCCATGAAGATCGTCTACTCCTCGGACTCCCGCAAGGACTCCGAGGAGCTGCGCGCCCACGCCCTGCGCGACTCCCAGCGCAAGGCCGTCATCAACCGTGCCAAGGACCCCGAGGACGAACTCCAGCTCCTCATCGTCAACAACATGCTCCTGACCGGCTTCGACGCGCCGCCCATCCACACCATGTATCTGGACCGACCGCTCCGTGGCGCCGGCCTGATGCAGGCCCTCGCCCGCGTCAACCGCCGCTTCCGCAAGAAGGAGGAGGGCCTTCTCGTCGGCTACGCCCCCCTCACCGAGAACCTCCAGAAGGCCATCGCCGAGTACTCCGCCGACGACCAGGCCGACCGGACCCTCGGCCAGGACATCGACCGCGCCCTGGACGAACTCCGCAACGAGTACGACATCCTCGACCAGATGCTTCTCGGCTGGAACTGGCGTGAACGCCTCTCCCGCCCCGACCCGAAAGCCTTCGTCAAAACGGCCTACACCACGGCCGAGTACCTCCGCAGCCCCGCCACTCCGGGCAACAACCCCGACCAGCTCGACGACCCGAACCAGACCCTCAGCCGCCGCTTCCGTGAACACGGCTACCGCCTGGAACGCTTCTTCGCCCTCGCCGGTTCCTCCGCCGACATCTCCTCCCGGTTCACCCACCAGCCGTACTGGAAGCGCGACATCCAGTTCCTCGTCGAGGTCCGTACGTACATGGCGAAGCTCGACGCCATGGACCGCGAGGCCCAGGGTCTGCCGGTCGCCCGCGACGTCGCTCTCTATCTCTCCCAGCTCACCTCCGCTGTCGTCGAGACCGGCGGTGTCACCGACCTCTTCTCCGAGGCCGGACTGGACAAGGCGGACCTCACCCACCTCAACGACGCCCTCGTGGGCCGCCTGCAGAACAGCGAAACCCCGCACCTGGCCGCCGAAGCCCTGCGCCGCCTCGTCGAGCAGAAGATGCGCGAACAGACCCGGCACAACATCGTCCGCCAGACCGCGTTCTCGGAGCGCCTCCAGGACCTGATGACGCGCTACATGCGCCAGCAGCTCACCAGCGCCGAGATCATCGCCCAGCTGGTGGAACTGGCCAAGACGGTCGCGGAGGACGCCCGGCGAGGCGAGAAGTTCACCCCGCCGCTGGGTGACGACGAACTCGCCTTCTACGACGCGGTCGCCGACCTCGGCAGCGCTCGCGACCTCATGGGCGACGAGGTCCTCTCCGGTATCGCCCGGGACCTTGTGGTCCAGGTCCGCAAGAACCTCAAGAAGGACTGGATCGCCCGCGAACCGGTCCGGGCCAGGCTCCGTGCCACCATCAGGCGCCTCCTGGCCCGCCACGGCTACCCGCCGGAGCAGTCCAAGGAAGCGATCGATCTGGTGATCCGCCAGATGGAACACTTCGCCGACAAGTGGTCCCAGGACGGCTCGACCGCGGACGCATAGCCCTCGTCCGTATGGGCTCGTGCCCCGGCACAGCGCTTGCTCTGCGCGGCAGTTCGCAGCAAAGTCCAGTGCTGCGGGACGCGGGGAGCGCCCGGCCGCTACCTTCGAGTCCGCGGAACGGTCCGCGGAACGGTAGAGAAGTCTGGGGGAGTTAGGGCATGTCGCAGAGAGCGCTGCTGTTGATGGTGGTCGTCCTGGCGTCTGCGGTGGTGGGGCTCGTGGCCGGCATTCTTGAGTTCGCGGGCGCGGGGAAGATTGTCACAGCTGTCAAGTACGGCGGTGGTGCCTGTGGAGGCGCCATGCTCATCGGACTGGCCACTGTTACGTGGCTGATGTCGTCGTGATCCCGAAGGAGCGAGGGAGCGAGCTGGGGCGCCTGAAGTACCGGCGAGTGCTACTGGCCGTTGAGAAGCTGCGCAGCACGACTGATGCCGAGACGACGTACCGACTCGCCTTTCAAGTGGTCTACCTCCACTGCTGGTCCAGCCATGGAGCAGCAGTGGAGGCAGGGCGCCCGTGGCGACCCGGCTCGGGGTCCGCGGGTGCGATGCTGAATGCGATCTGGCCGCGTACGCCCGTCGCTCGTACCTACAACCTGCCAGCGTGTCGCGACGAAGGCCTGAGCCGTCCCTTCGAGCTCATCGATCCGGCTCTCCGCGAGCTGATCGTGGAGGTTCGGCGGCTGGAGCCCGACGTGGGGCTCTTCGATGTGTTGCTCGACATGTACTCGACGCGCTATTCGCGCGGCGATGACTACTTCACGCCGAATGATCTGGCGTACCTCTTCGCAGGACTGGCCGCTCCCCGAGGAGGCGAGGTGGTTCGGGACCCGGTGTGCGGAAGCGGGCGACTACTGCGAGCCGCCGCCTACCGGGCTCGAACCCAAGGTGGCGAAGCGCGCTTGTCCGGAGCGGATCTCAATCCGACGGCACGCTATGCCGCGGCCGTCAACCTTGCCCTGCACGGATTCCAGGCCGACCTTGGCAAGGGAGAAGCTGACAGCCTCCGGGCTGGGACGTCGCCGGAACCGGCCGACGTGATCGTCGCCAACCCTCCTGTGAACATGCGAGATTGGGGGCATGGCGAACTCAAGGACGACAGGCGGTGGACCCTGGCGGTACCACGGTCGGGCAACGCGAACTTCGCCTGGGTCCAGCACATTCTTGCCGACCTGACGCCGCAAGGGCGGGCCGTTGTCCTGCTCTCCCCCGGAGCAGCACACAGCAGCAATAGCACCGACGGGCTGATCCGTCGCAGGTTGCTCGAAAACGGTCTGGTTGTAGGCGTCGTGGCTTTGCCGGCATGGCTCTTTCCACACACCAGCACGAGCATGGCGCTGTGGCTGCTCGCCAAAGGGGAGCGGCCGAACACCGATCGGGTCCTGTTCGCGGATGCAGGAAAACTGCCGACAGCGAGGGACGGGTCACGGCGCATTTTCGATCAGGACTCGGTCGAGCGCCTTCTGCAGATCTTCGGTGAGTGGCAGGGCCTCCGGCGCTGTGGGGACGAGGGTGCCCCTGAATCCGCGCCATGGTGCCGTGCGGCGAGTCTTGAGGAAATCGCTGATGCGGGCTTCGACCTGACTCCCGCACGCTACGTACGGAACGGGGCCACCGCGCAGTTGCATTCAAGTGACGGAGACCGGGACCGGAAGGCCGAGCTGTATGAGTGCATGGATCGTAGCGCCGCAGCCAGGAACCGAGTCCGTGATGCCTTGGAGAGCAGGCATGACTACAGAATCGGATGATGTCCCTACTCCGTGGCCCGTCGTTGAGTTGCGTGAGTTCCCTGGGGTCGAGTACGCCGCCTACGGAATTGCGCGACCACAGAAGGCATCCGGCGGAATCCCTATGATCGGCGCCAGAGAGATTGTCGAGGGATGTGTGCACGTCCAGGAGCTCACATTTGTGCCTCCCGATGTGGCCAGACGCCACCCACGCAGCACGCTGAGGTCTGGGGACCTCCTTGTCGTGCTCGTGGGGCGTGTGGGGGAGGCAGCAGTTGCAGGGGAGGAGCATGCAGGATGGAATGTCGCCAGGTCGCTCGCGGTCGTCCGCTGGACACCAGAGGGCCGAGCCCAACAATGGGATCTGTGGCTTCGATGGTGGCTGAAGACCTCGCAGAGCCACAGCTATCTCACGCTGTCCTCGTCGAACGCCGAGCACATGACCTTGCCTCTGCAGGCACTCAACCGACTTCCCGTGCCAGTGCCTCCAGTGTCGGTGCGGGAGAGGCTGCTTTCGCTGATCTCGCTTGCTGAGCGCAAGAATGCGTTGAACACCCGGATTGTGTCTTGCGCGACGGGCCTAGCGGATGCGCATTTCGTGGAGGCGCTGCAGACGTGCGGGCAAGGTCCGGCTGCCGAGCGTGCAGTGGGCGAAGTGTGTCAGGTTAAGGCTGGTGTGGCACAGTCTCTGCCGGATACCGAGCAGTCAGCTATGCCGTGGGTGTCTCCCCGCGAAGTACTGAACTGCAGGACAGTACATCTGGGTGCAGTGACTTCACGCACCGTGGCGCAAGCGGAGGTTGTATGCCCGTCCGGCAGCCTCTTGATCGCGCCCCGTCCCGGGGAGGTGCGGACAGTGCTCACCACTACCCCGGTAGTGCCAGGTCGGCGGACGCTCGCGATTTACACGGAGTCAGAGGTCGATCGGATGTGGTTGTTGCACTCGCTGCGTTACCGGAGGCGGGAGTTGACGGCCGTTACGCAGGGCGAGCAGGCCCGCGCGATGAGGCGCAAGGACTTTTCCCGTTACAAGATCCCCTGGCCGACCGATGCGGTGAGGCGGGACTTCGCCAGGCGTGCTGCTGCCCTGCACGACCTCGCCTACGCCTCCGCCAGGGAGCGACACGTGATGGAGGAGCTGGTAGTGCACGAGCTGGAGAAGAGGGGCCTGGCGCGTCTTACTTCGGCCAGCTGAATGCCGAGCTGATCCACGTTGCCCCTCTCTGGAGCACGGAATCCAACGCGCTGAACAAACGGCGCAGTACCGCGCGCACCGTTTCTCCGCTAGCGGTCCGAGAGCGCCCTGACCAGACATGTTTGGGGCGCCCCGGCAGGACTCGAAGCTGCGGCCAAGCGCTTAGAAGGCGCCTGCTCCACCCGCTGAGCTATGCAGGCTGACCCGCGACAGCGCGGAAGCTTCTGAGTATGCCCCGCCAAACCGGGGGTATACGGGATCTGTGGACGCTCGCGCCAGCCCCGAGGTCTGGACGTGCATTCTGGGCGGCGGCCAGGTGTCGGAGCTGGCCGCTGGCGTCCGGGGAGACCGCGAGTGAGCGCGAGCGCTGTGCTGCTCTGAGGTTCGGTGCGATGGCACGAGCCTGACGTGCCGCTCGCACAAGTTCCGCAGACTTCAGGCGTGTGCGGGCGCTTCCGGGTAGCGTTGGCGATCTTCGCTCTTCTTGTGCTTTGTCGCGCATCCCGTGCTGGGATGGTGCTGGGATGCGCCCGCATTTCCGCAGGTCACAGCCTTGTGGTGGAGTTCCGCTTCAACGTCTGAGCGACGCATGGACACCACGTCGCTGACGTGGCGCATGTCCGGGTCGAAAGGGGTCGGCTCCTCCGGGGGCCGGCCCCTTGCGCTTTCCCATGCGGGGGCGGTGCCGGGATGCCCCCTCGGAGCGTGTCACGGCGTGGCCGGTTTGCCGCTGCTGTAGAGCCATTTCTGGAAGAGGGGCGTCAGGTCCTTGCCCGTCACCTTGGTGCACAGGTCCGTGAAGTCCGTCGTGCGGACGTTGCCGTGGCGGTGGTCGGTGGTCCAGGTGCGGAGGATCGTGGAGAAGGCGGTGTCGCCGATCGTCTCGCGGAGTGTGTGGAGGGCCATGGCGCCGCGGTAGTAGACGGGGTCGCCGGAGATGTCTTCGGCGGACGGGGGCTTCGCGGGCGGGAATGACCAGAGGTCGTCCGTCTTTGGGAGGGCGTAGTACTCGGCGAAGGTTTCGGCCGCGGTGGGGCCCGCGTGCTCTTCCTGCCAGAGCCACTCCGCGTAGGTGGCGAAGCCCTCGTTGAGCCACATGTCCTGCCAGGAGCCGGGGGTGACCGAGTCGCCGAACCACTGGTGGGCGATCTCGTGGACCACGGAGATCTCGTCGGGGGCGTGGTTGAAGTAGGGGCGGGTTTGGGTTTCCAGGGCGTAGTCGATGGACGGGCCGGAGCCGATCGTCGCGCCGGTGGAGGAGAAGGGGTAGGGGCCGAAGAGGCGGGTGCCCCAGTCCGTGATGGTGCCGACCCAGGACGGGACGTCGACGGCGCGCTTCGCCTGGGCGGTGTGGATGGCCACGGTCTGCGGCACCGTGCCGGCGGAGGTGCGGTCGAGGGCGAAGGAGCCGATGGCGACGGTCGCCAGGTAACCGGCCATCGGTTCAGCGGTGTGCCAGGTGAAGGTCGTCCGGCCGTTCGCCGTCTGCTGTTTGCTTAGTTCGCCGTTGGAAACGGCGGTTGTGCCCTCCGGGACGCTGACGGTCAGGTCGTAGGCGGCCTTGTCGGAGGGGTGGTGGTTGCCGGGGAACCAGGTCATGGAGCCGTTCGGTTCGCCGAGGGCCACGGCGCCGTCGGGGGTCTTGAGCCAGCCCTCCTGGGAGCCGTCGGGATCGGTGAGCGGCTCGGGGACACCGTGGTAGGTGATGACGGTGGTGAAGGGGGTGTCCGTGGCGAGTTCCTTCACCGGGGTCAGCCGGAGCGCGTCCCCGGTGCGGGCGACCGCGGCCGGGGCGCCGTCGACCGTGGCGCGGTCGATCTGGAGGCCGTGGAAGTCGAGGCTGAACGAGGACAGGGAGCGGTCGGTGCGGGCGCTGATCTCCGCGGTGGCGGTGATGCTGCCGTCCTTCGGCTCGTACGTCAGGGACAGGTCGTAGTGCTCCACCTCGTAGCCCCCGTTGCCCATCGTGGGGAACAGGGGGTCGCCGACGCCCTTGGCGCCGGCGGTCGCGGGGTCGGCGGGGCGGACGGCCGTGCCGGCGGGCGCGCAGCCCGTGCCGGATGTCAGCAGCAGGGCGCACAGCAGGACGGCGGGCGGAGGGCGGCGACGCACGGGGGCTCCTTAGGATCACCGGTTTCCCTGGATCTCCCGAAGCTCCCGAAGTCCACCGGATGTCCCGGTCCTCCCGGAGATCACTGAGATCCCTGCGATCGTCCGCATCGTCGCAGATGTGCCGCCGGAGAATGCGTATTGCACGTGCGCCAGGGCGGCGCTCACACCCTTCTGAGCTGCAATTCACCACATCTAGTGATTCCTTGGCCCTCAGTTGCGGATCGCAACCGTCAGTTGCCAAGCTGTTGCGGACCGTCAACCTTGGGAGTGGACGTGGCATTCGGTGACCAGCCCGCATATCTCCGCGTCGCCGGCGATCTCCGTCAGAAGATCGTCGCAGGCGAGCTGCCGCCGCACACCCGCCTCCCCTCGCAGGCCCGCATCCGCGAGCAGTACGGCGTCTCGGACACGGTCGCCCTGGAGGCGCGCAAGGTGCTGATGGCCGAGGGGCTGGTGGAGGGCCGCTCCGGGTCGGGCACCTATGTACGGGAGCGGCCCGAGCGGCGCGCCGTGGTGCGTACGGGGTACCGGGCGGTGGGGGAGTCCTCGTCGTTCCGCCAGGAGCAGGCCGATCCCCGGGTCAAGGGCACCTGGGAGGCCCGCAGCGAGCAACTGCCCGCGTCGGCCGGGGTCGCCGAGCGGTTGCGGATCGCGCCGGGTGACCGGGTGATGCGCACCGACTATCTGTTCCGCTGCGCCGGCGAGCCGACGATGCTCTCCACCTCCTGGGAGCCCCTCGCCGTCACCGGCCGGACGCCGGTGATGCTCCCCGAGGAGGGGCCGCTGGCGGGTCGCGGGGTGGTCGAGCGGATGGCCGCCATCGATCTCGTCGTGGACAACGTCACCGAGGAGATCAGCGCCCGGCCGGGCCTGGCGCAGGAGACGCTGGCGCTGGGCGGGGTGCCGGGCCACTGTGTGCTGGTGGTCTCGCGGACGTATTTCGCGGGCGGCCGCGCGGTGGAGACGGCGGACGTGGTGATGCTGGCCGAGCGGCACCGGGTCGCGTACCACCTCCCCGTGAAGTGACCCGTCCCGGACGGGGTGGCGGCCCGTCCCCCGCGGGGCGGTAATCCGTCTCACAGGGAGCGGTGGGAACCGACCGCTCCGCGTTTGGCGTACCAGTTCACGGTGAAGGCGACATGTCGTCTTCGTGAACGTTGCCGATGTCCGGCGCGTCTGTCGCGCCGGTCAGGAGCGTGGCCGGAAAGGGCTCCTTACCGGCGCTCCTTACCCGAGGGTAGGAAGTGCGCGGTATGCACCGCTATGCCCGCATATAAAGACCCGGTTCCCGATGTTGCAAACCTCACATAGCCCCAGCTCAGGGCCTTTTGGCAGAACCAACTCGGCCAAATCGCTCGTACGATGGCGCGGTTTGTGTCCTGCTGTGGGGGAGTAAGAAAGAAAAGGAGAGCCGGGGCTTGAGTACCGAACAGGGTTCCCACTCCAATTACCGCCGGACCCTCGGTCCGGTGGCCCTGACGGCCGTCGGCCTCGGGTCGATCATCGGCTCCGGCTGGCTCTTCGGTGCCCAGCGGGCCGCCGGTATCGCCGGCCCGGCCGCGATCCTCGCCTGGGTCATCGGCGCCGTCGTGGCGCTGACCATCGCCCTGACCTACAGCGAGCTGGGTGCGATGTTCCCCAAGGCCGGCGGCATGGTCCGCTACGGCCAGTACTCGCACGGCTCGCTGGCCGGCTACCTCGCCGCCTGGGCCAACTGGATCGCGATCGTCTCCGTCATTCCCGGCGAGGCGACCGCCTCCGTCCAGTACATGAGCTCCTGGAAGTGGAGCTGGGCCAAGGAGCTGTACGACGGCAAGGAGCTCACCGGCAGCGGTGTGGCCCTCGCCAGCGTCCTGCTGGTCTTCTACTTCTTCCTCAACTGGTTCGCGATCACCCTGTTCGCGAAGACCAACAACGCGATCACCGTCTTCAAGGTCGTCGTCCCGGTCCTGACCGCCGGCGCCCTGATGTGGTCGCACTTCGACACCCACAACATCAAGGTGGCGGGCGGCTTCACGCCCAACGGCTGGAGCGCGGTCTTCACCGCCGTGGCCACCTCCGGCATCGTCTGGGCCTACAACGGCTTCCAGTCCCCGCTGAACATGGCAGGCGAGGCCCGCAACCCGGGCAAGTCGCTGCCGAAGGCCGTCATCGGCTCCATCCTGATCGCGCTGGTCATCTACATCGCGCTGCAGGTCGCCTTCCTGATGGCCGTCCCCTCCGGCGACCTCGCCGACGGCTGGAGCGCCCTCACCTACAAGTCCCCGCTGGCCGACCTGGCCATCGCCTGGGGCCTGAACTGGCTGGCGATCGTCCTCTACGCGGACGCCTTCATCTCCCCGTCCGGCACCGGCATGATCTACGCCGCCACCACCTCGCGCATGATCCACGGTGTGCAGGAGAACGGCCACCTGCCGGGCATCTTCGGCAAGGTCGACCCGAAGACCGGCGTGCCGCGTCCGGCCCTGCTGCTCAACCTGGTCATCGCCTTCCTCTTCCTCGCCGTCTTCCGCGGCTGGGGTTCGCTGGCCGAGATCGTCTCCATCGCGACCGTCATCTCCTACATCACCGGCCCCGTCGCCGTGATGTCGCTGCGCCGCATCGCCCCGGGCATCACGCGTCCGGTGAAGCTGCGCGCCATGCCCGTCATCGCGCCCGTCGCGATGGTCTTCGGCTCGCTCGTCCTCTACTGGGGCAAGTGGCCGCTCACCGGCAAGGTCATTCTGATCATGGCGGTCGGTCTGCCGATCTGGGCCTGGTACGAGCTGCGCAAGCCGTGGGCCGAGCTCAAGCCGCACCTGAAGGCCGGCGCCTGGATGGTGACGTACCTGCTGGTCATGGCCTTCGTCTCGTGGGCCGGCGGCACGGACTACGGCGGCAAGGGCTACCTCAACCAGGGCTGGGACCTGCTGGTCGTCGCGCTGATCGCCCTGGCCTTCTACGTGTGGGGCGTGCGGAGCGCCTGGCGCAACCCCACGCTGGTCGCCGCCGAGAAGGAGATCGCCGAGATGGAGGACCTGGACGCGGCGTTCGAGTCCGAGGACGCGGTCGAGGAGAAGGCCAAGGCGTAGCCGCCGCGCCCCGGTCATGGCGCCCCGGCCACGTACGCGTGGCCGAATGCGCACCTCTTCGTGAAAACACGTATCCGCTGCGTAAAGGTCGGGCGTACGCTCGGGCATATGCGGACTGCGGTTTCTTCCCGAAGGGTGCGACGGCGGAGGGGCAGGGGCGATGAGTGAGAGCGAACCGGTCCTGCCCTGGCTGGTGATCCGCCAGGACGACAACGGCAATCGCTACCGCGTCGGGCGGTACGCCACCAGGACCGAGGCCGAGCGGGTCGCCGACCGCCTGGACGAGAATCTGGACGCGATCCCCGGCAAGCGGGGCCGCCGCCAGCTCTACATAGTCGAACGCGTACGGGTGGCCCCTTGACCGGGGGGCCACCCGCGGCCGTACCGGGGCCCGGGCGCGCCGGCGCGTTCCGGTGCGCCGCCCGCCGGCGGCCCGCCCCGGCGATGCGCCGCCCTCCCGCCGACGCGCCGCTCCCCCGATCCGCCGTAGCCCGACTGCGGGCGGGAGCGATACACCGGCCCCCATACCGGGTATGTGCTGATTATTAGCCCCAAGCCGGGCATTCCGGCTGGGCCGCGTCAGCGTCTGGGAAGTGGTCGGCGTGAGCGACAGCGCACTGGCATCGACGCCGGGATTCGCCGAATGGAGCTTCCCCGCCGAGGCCGGCGCGGTGCGCACCGCCCGTACGCTCGTCCGCGACACCCTGCTCTCCTGGGGCCTGGCGGACGTCAGTGACGTCACCGTCCTGCTCGTGAGCGAGCTCGTCACCAACTCCCTGCGGCACGCCACCGGCCCGATCGGCGTCCGGATGTACTCCCGCGCCGGCCGCGTGCTCCAGGTCGAGGTCTCCGATCCGCTGCCCGATCCGCCACGCGAACGCGTGGCCGAAGCCGACGACGAAGGCGGCCGCGGACTGCAACTCGTCGCACTGGCGTCCCGTCGTTGGGGTACCCGCCGGGGTGACAACGGCAAGACCGTGTGGTTCGAACTGAGCTTGCCAGGTTAGGAACCCGGGGAAGACCCATTGCGGGTCGAGACCGTGCTGTGATCGTGAAGTCCGTGTTCCGAGGGCCGCTCGTGCTGGATACTCGGCCTTCTGATGCCGGTGCGAGCACATGAGCCGGAGGGGACGGGCACGTGAGCGAAAAGCCAGCGGGCGCTGAGGCGGGCAGCCCAGAGGGTAAGGACACCACCTCGATGTGGCAGAACAGCCCGCCCGGATCCCTCTACGACTACATTCGCGTGGCGTCGTTCTCGCTGGGACCCGACGGCCGGATCGAGCAGTGGAGCGAGCGGGCCACCGAGCTCTTCGGAATAACTCCGGGTCAGGCGGTCGGCCGCGATCCCCAGGACGTGTTCTCCGCCGCGCAGCAGGGGGTCCTCTTTTCGGGGGACCTGCCTCCCGGCGACGGCTTCGACGGCCGGGCCCGGACCGGCCTGGTCCCGTACCAGCGCGACGGGCGGCAGCAGGGCCTCGCCGAGGTCTACGTGATGCCCAGCCGGAACGAGCGCGGCGAACGCGCCGCCCTCTGCGTGGCCGTCGACGTCCGGGCGCTCCAGGGAATAGAGACCGACATCGCGGCGTCCGAAGCCGTTTTCGGCCAATCTCCCCTGGGGTTCTTCTTCTTCGGGACGGACCTGCGGCTGCTTCGCGTCAACGAGAGCTTCGCCCAGGCGCTCGGCCGTCCCGTGGCCTGGCACCGGGGGCGCAGGCCGCACGAGTTCCTGCCCCGCACCGAGGCCGAACGGCTGACGCTCGCCCTCCGCCAGGTCCTGGACACGGGCCGGCCGGTGGCCGATCTCCAACTGGTCGGGCCGGTTCCCGGCAAGACCGAGCGACGCCGCTGGTCGGTCTCGCTCTACCGGCTGCACGGCGGCAGCGGACGGCCCATCGGCGTGGCCGCCATCGCCACCGACGTCACCGGCCGCCGCCGGGCCGAACGGGAGGCCGCGGGCGTCCGGCGCAACCTGGCGCTGCTCAACGAGGCGAGCGCCCGCATCGGCACCTCACTCGACCTGGAGACCACCGCCCGCGAACTGCTGGACGTCGCCGTGCCGCAGTTCTGCGACCTCGCCTCCGTCGACCTCTACCAGGGGCTGCTGGCCGGCGACGAGGCGCCGCCCGGCCTGGCCGACGGCAGTGCCGAGCTGCGCCGCGTCGCCTTCGCCAGCGCCGTCTCGGGCGCGCCGGTGACCTCCGACGAGGCCGACGAGAAGGCGATCCAGGTCGGCGAGGTGCACCGGTACCCGTTCCACTCGCCGTGCGCCGGCGCCCTGCGCACCGCCCAGGTGCAGGCCGTCCCGGGCGGCGGCCGCGAGGGCGGGGACGTACCCGAGCCGGGGATGTCGGCGCAGTGCACGCTGGCCGTGCCGATGGTCGCCCGGGACACGGTGATGGGCCTGGTCCAGTTCACCCGCACCAAGGGCAGCGAGCCCTTCGGCGAGCGGGAGACGGCCGTCGCCGTGGAGCTGGCCTCGCGGGCGGCGGTCTGCATCGACAACGCCCGCCTGTACCGCCGCGAGCACGAGCGGGCCCTGATCCTCCAGCGCAGCCTGCTGCCCCCGGTCGATCCGGAGGCCGCCGGCCTGGAGATCGCCTGTCGCTACCTGCCCGGCAACGCGGCGACCGAGGTGGGCGGCGACTGGTTCGACGTCATCGAACTGCCCGGCCACCGGACGGCCCTGGTCGTCGGCGACGTCATGGGCCGCGGGCTGCGGGCCGCCGTCGCCATGGGCGAACTCCGTACGGCCGTACGGACCC
The DNA here is from genome assembly GCF_055585605.1 of Streptomyces sp. NPDC052910. NCBI lineage: Bacteria > Bacillati > Actinomycetota > Actinomycetes > Kitasatosporales > Streptomycetaceae > Streptomyces > Streptomyces sp. NPDC052910. The sequence goes on along the minus strand of NZ_JBVJJR010000001.1, from coordinate 762,892 downwards.
TCGCCATGCTGGACATGGAGCCCGCCGAGGTGCTGTCCGCCCTCGACGAGATCGCCCACGGCCTCGGCCGGCCCGGAGGCAAGCAGTCCGCTTCCCGCGGGGTACGGGGGAGCGTGCGGCCCGCCGACCTGTCCGAGGTCTACCTGGCGACGTGCGTCTACGCGGTGTACGACCCGGTCACCCGGCGCTGCACGGTCGCCAACGCCGGGCACCTGCCGCCCGTCCTGGTCGAGGAGGGCAAGCCGGCGCGGCTGCTGGAGGTGCAGCCGGGGATGCCGCTCGGGGTCGGCGGCGAACTGTTCGAGGAGACCGTCCTCGAACTGCCCGACGGGGCGTTGCTCGCCTTGTACACCGACGGTCTGGTCGAGTCCCGCGACCATCCGCTGGACGAGGGGCTCCAGGCGTTCCAGGACGCCCTGACGGATCCGGCCCGGCCGCTGGAGGACGTCTGCGATCACGTGCTCTCCGCTCTGGACACCCATCACGGCGAGGACGACATCGCCCTGCTGATGGCCCGGCTGCGGGGGCTGCCGCCCGGGCACGTCGGCGACTGGACGCTGCCCCCCGAGCCGCGATCCGTCGCCCGGGCACGGGAGCTGGCCCGGGAGATGCTGCCGCAGTGGGGGCTGGAGAGTCTGGTCGACACCACGGAGCTGCTGGTGAGCGAGCTGGTCACCAATGCGCTGCGGTACGGGGAGGGCGATATCCGGCTGCGGCTGCTGCTGGACCGGACGCTGGTGTGCGAGGTGTGGGACGCGGGGTCGGTGCAGCCTCGGCGGCGGCGGGCCCGGGATACGGATGAAGGTGGGCGGGGCCTGCAGCTTGTGGGGTTGCTGAGTGCGGCGTGGGGGAGTCGGCGGATTCCTCCGCAAGGGAAGACGGTGTGGTTTGAGCTGGCGTTGCCGGATGGGGAGGCGGGGGCGCCCGATGCTGTCGAGGCTCTGATGAGCCTCTATTGAGGCTCGGGGTGGGTTGCCCCAGTCCCTCCCCCAGAGGGGGCACCCCCATTCGCCGTTTCCTGGGGCTGCGCCCCAGACCCCGCTTGTCGCGGCTTCGCCGCTCGTCCTCAAACGCCGGACGGGCTGGATAGTGCTGCCCTGGGCGCGCACTTCAGCCTGTCCGGCGTTTGAGGACGACCGCGCGGAGCGCGGTTTCGGGGGGCGGGGGCCGGTCCCCGTAAGAAACGGTGAAAGGGCGGGTCCGGGGCACCCTCACCGCTCCGGCGCCGCCAGGCGCCCCCTCGTCGCGCCGCCGCCGAACGTCGCCGGGAGCAGGCCCGCGAGCACGATGCCGCCGAGCAGCGCGCCCCCCAGCGCCCGGGCCGGCCGTGTCGTGTCGGGTGCGGAGTGGGCGATGCCGTAGACGCCTACGTCCCGCTCGGCGGCCGTGCGGGCCTGGAGGGCGAGGGCCTCGGCGCGGGGGGCTTCGGAAGGGTCCCGGCGGGCCAGGGCCAGGTACCGCTCCGCCTCGGCGAGCCGCGTGCGGGCGCGGGCGCCGACCGCGCCCCGGTGCGTGGCGATGAAGTCGCGGGCGCAGGCGACCCGGGCGCGGGCGGCGAGCAGGGCGCGGCCGGTGCGGGCGCGGGTGCGGGCGGCGCGGCCGGGGTCGTCGGCGGGGAGGAGGTCGTCGAAGGCGGCGGCGGCCTCGTCGATGCGGCGGAGGACGGCGCGCGGGTCGGTCCGTTCGCAGGCGGCCTCGCGGCGGACGGCGGTGAGCAGGTCGGAGGCGGCGCCCTCCGTGCGGCCCGCAGCGGCGGCCTCCGCGTCCGCCAGGGCGGCGGCCAGCCGCCGGGTGGCGCCGTCGAGTTCGTGGGCGTGGCGCAGGGCGGCGGCGGCCAGGGTGCGGGCCTGGGAGAGGGCCGCTTCGGCGGCGCGTACCGAGACGGCGGCCCGGTCGCGGTCGTCCTCGGCGAGGCCGGTGTGGGCGTCCTCCAGGGCGGCGACGGCGAAGGCGAGCCGGTCGCGGGCCTCGGCCGGGTACCGCCAGGCGGGGGCCAGCGCGTCCTCGGTGCACCGGCGGCGGAGGGCGAACAGGGCGTTCTCGGCCGCGTCGACGCGCGGCTCGAGCTCCCTGGCGACGGCCTCGGCGCGGCCGAGGACGGCCGCCGCGTTGGCCCGCAGCCCGCGCAGCCGGTCGAAGGCCGCCGCCTCGGCGTCCAGCCGCCGGTTGGCGCTGGTGCAGCGGGAACAGATCTCGTCGAGGGCGTGCCGGCGGAAGTCGTCGTCCACCGGCGCCTCGTCGAGCCGCTGCCGCAGCCGGAACGCCGCCGTGAGTTCGCCCCGCGCGTAGCCGACGGCCTCGGCGAACGGCAGCGTCGCCGCCTCGCCGAGCTGGGCGAGGGCGAAGGACAGCTCCTCGGCGCTGGTGCGGACCGCGTCGTCGGTCGCGACGAGGTTGAGTGACGCCTCCGTCTCCAGGTCGGGCAGCGGGGTCAGCGGCTGGGCCATCCGGGCGAGGCCCGGCTCGGTGGAGGCGGAGACGGTGACGGGCGCGCGGAACGGGACGACCGTGACGTGCCGCCGGGCCCGGCGGCGCCGGTGCCGGCGCAGCAGCAGCCAGGCCAGGCAGAGCAGCGCCCCGGCGGTGACCGGCAGCCGGAACCGCCGGTCGCCGGGGAGCAGCCCGCTGCTCCCCGGGTCGCTCGGGCCGGGGACGATGACGGGCGGCCGGACGGCCTGGCCGGCCAGGACGGACCGGTAGCCGTCGGCGGCCCCGATCGCCGCCCCGGCCCAGTCGTGTTCCTTCAGGGCGGGGGCGATGGCGACGGTGGCGACCTGCCGGAGCTGGTCGGCGCGGAAGCCGGAGTCCTGGGCGGCGGAGACGGCGAACTGCCGGGGCGAGGTGGCGACGGCGAGCAGGACGTCCTGGGGGCCCAGGCCGTTGCGGTCGGCGGTGGCGTCGGCCCACTCGCGGCCGGTGCGGCCGGAGAAGTCGTGCACGTAGGTGACGTAGAGCTGGACGTGGCGGCCCGCCAGCCGGGCGAGGGCCGCCTCGACCTGGGGCCGGCGGCGGCCGAGCGCCCCGACCGTGTCGGTGACGCGGCCGGTGGCGTCCAGGTCGAGGGGGGTTTCGGCACGGGCGACGGACGGCGCCGGGAGGAAGAGGACGCACAGCGCGAACAAGGCGCCGACGATGGCCGGGCCCGGCGCCCCGGGCCCGTACCGCCTCAAAAGCCGCGTCACACTTCGGAGGGTATGACCGGTTTGCCGGAGCCGCTACCGGGAGGGTGTGTGGTATTACGTTCCGTGCCCGGCGCCCCGGCGCCGGATCTTGCTGCCCAGCCAGACCAGTGGGTCGTAGGAGCGGTCGACCACCCGTTCCTTCAGCGGGATCAGCGCGTTGTCGGTGATTTTGATGTGTTCCGGGCAGACCTCCGTGCAGCACTTGGTGATGTTGCAGTAGCCGAGCCCGTGGTCCTCACGGGCCGCCGCCTTGCGGTCGACGCCGGCCTCGGCGGCGGCGTCCAGCGGGTGCATGTCCAGCTCGGCGACGCGCATCAGGAAGCGCGGCCCGGCGAAGGCCGGCTTGTTCTCCTCGTGGTCACGCACCACATGGCAGGTGTTCTGGCACAGGAAGCACTCGATGCACTTGCGGAACTCCTGGAGCCGGTCCACGTCCTGCTGCCGCATCCGGTACTCGCCCGGCTTGAGGTCCGGCGGCGGGGCGAACGAGGCCACGTCCCGCGCCTTGGCGTAGTTGTACGACACGTCCGTCACCAGGTCGCGGACGACCGGGAAGGCCCGCATCGGCGTGACGGTGACGGTCTCCTCCGGGTCGAAGACCGACATCCGCGTCATGCACATCAGCCGCGGCCGTCCGTTGATCTCCGCGCTGCACGAACCGCACTTGCCCGCCTTGCAGTTCCAGCGGACGGCGAGGTCCGGCGCGGCCGTCGCCTGCAGCCGGTGGATGATGTCGAGGACGACCTCACCCTCGTTGACGGCGACCTCGTAGTCCGTGAGGCCGCCGCCGCCGGCGTCACCCCGCCACACCTTGAAGCGGGCCTGATAACTCATCGGGTGAGCTCCTCGTCCGTCAGGTACTTCTTCAGCTCGTCCTTCTCGAACAGCTCCAGCAGGTCGGGACGGATCGCGGGCGGCTCCTGCCGCTCCAGCCGGATGCGGCCCAGCGCCGGGTCCTCGGCGGCCGGCTCGGTGCTGTCGTCGGCCAGTCGGCAGACCAGCCGCGCCTTCCGCCAGCGCCGGTCCATGCCCGGGTGGTCGTCCCGGGTGTGCCCGCCCCGGCTCTCCGTGCGCTCCAGCGCCGCCCGCGCCACGCACTCGCTGACCAGCAGCATGTTCCGCAGGTCCAGCGCCAGGTGCCAGCCCGGGTTGAACTGCCGGTGCCCCTCGACCCCGGCCCGCCGGGCCCGGGCCCGCAGCCCGGACAGCCTGCGCAGCGCCTCCTCCATCTCGGGCGCCTTCCGGATGATCCCCACCAGGTCGTTCATCGACTGCTGGAGCTCCTGGTGCAGGGTGTACGGGTTCTCGGCGGTCCCGCCGGTGGCCTCCTCGGCGCCGAACGGCCGCAGGGCTTCCGCCTCCGCCGAGGCCACGTCCGTGTCGGACACCGCGGGCCGCCCGGCCGCGCCCGTCTCCGCCGCGTACCGGGCCGCGTACAGGCCCGCGCGCCGCCCGAACACCAGCAGGTCGGAGAGGGAGTTGCCGCCGAGCCGGTTGGAGCCGTGCAGCCCGCCCGCCACCTCGCCGGCCGCGAAAAGACCCGGCACCCCGACCGCCGCCGCGGTGTCCGGGTCGACCTCGACGCCGCCCATCACGTAGTGGCAGGTGGGGCCGACCTCCATGGGCTCCGCGGTGATGTCCACGTCCGCCAGCTCCTTGAACTGGTGGTGCATGGAGGGCAGTTTGCGGCGGATCACCTCGGCCGGCATCCGCGTCGAGACGTCCAGGAACACCCCGCCGTGCGGCGAGCCGCGGCCCGCCTTCACCTCGGAGTTGATCGCCCGCGCCACCTCGTCGCGCGGCAGCAGCTCCGGCGGCCGGCGGTGGTGCTCGGGGTCGGTGTACCAGCCGTCGGCCTCGTCCTCCGTCTCCGCGTACTTCTCCTTGAAGACGTCCGGGACGTAGTCGAACATGAACCGCTTGCCGTCGCTGTTGCGCAGCACCCCGCCGTCGCCGCGCACCGACTCGGTGACGAGGATGCCCTTCACGGACGGCGGCCAGACCATGCCGGTCGGATGGAACTGGACGAACTCCATGTTCACCAGCCGGGCCCCGGCCAGCAGCGCCAGGGCGTGCCCGTCGCCGGTGTACTCCCAGGAGTTGGAGGTCACCTTGAAGGACTTGCCGATGCCGCCGGTGGCCAGTACCACGGCCGGCGCCTCCAGGACGAGGAACCGCCCGGACTCGCGCTCGTAGCCGAAGACGCCGGAGACCCGGGAGGCGCCGGTGACGGCGTCGCGGTCGCGGAGCACCCGGGTGACCGTGCACTCCTGGAACACCTTCAGCCGGGCCTCGTGGTCCCCGTGCCGCCGGAAGTCCTCCTGCTGGAGGGCGACGACCTTCTGCTGGAGCGTGCGGATCAGCTCCAGGCCGGTCCGGTCGCCCACGTGTGCCAGCCGCGGGTACTCGTGCCCGCCGAAGTTCCGCTGCGAGATCCGCCCGTCCGGCGTCCGGTCGAAGACCGCCCCCCAGGTCTCCAGCTCCCACACCCGGTCCGGGGCCTCCTGCGCGAGCAGTTCGGCCATCCGCCAGTCGTTGAGGAACTTGCCCCCGCGCAGCGTGTCGCGGAAGTGCACCTGCCAGTTGTCGTTCGCGTTCACGTTGCCCATGCAGGCGGCGATGCCGCCCTCGGCCATCACCGTGTGCGCCTTGCCGAACAGCGATTTGCAGATCACCGCGCAGCGCAGTCCCTGCTCGCGGGCCTCGATCGCGGCACGCAGCCCGGCGCCCCCCGCGCCCACCACGACCACGTCCCAGGACTGCCGGTCCACCCGAGTCATCAGTAGGTCTCTCCTAGAAGAAGCGCGGATCGTCGAACACGCCGCCGGCGACCAGGTACACGTACAGGTCCGCCAGCGCCACACTCGCCAGGGACGTCCAGGCGAGCAGCATGTGACGGGCGTTCAGTCGGCTGACCACGCCCCACATGCGGTAGCGCACGGGGTGTTTGGAGAAGGTGCGCAGGCGCCCGCCGACGATGTGCCGGCACGAGTGGCAGGAGAGCGTGTACGCCCAGATCAGGCCGATGTTGGCGAGCATGACGAGGGTGCCGAGACCCATGTGGCCCCAGGCGCCGTGCTCGTCACGGAAGGCGAGGACGGCGTCGTAGGTGAGGATGCCCGCGACGATCACCGCGAAGTAGAAGAAGTAGCGGTGGAGGTTCTGCAGGATCAGCGGGAAGCGGCTCTCGCCCGTGTACTTCGCGTGCGGCTCGGCGACCGCGCAGGCCGGGGGAGAGGCCCAGAACCCGCGGTAGTACGCCTTCCGGTAGTAGTAGCAGGTGAGCCGGAAGCCCAGCGGGAAGATCAGGATCAGCAGCGCGGGCGACAGCGCCCACCAGGATCCGAAGACCTCCCAGTCGGCGCCGTCCTTCATGGGGACGCAGCGCTCGGCGAGGCAGGGCGAGTAGAACGGCGAGACGTAGGGCGCGGCGTAGTAACGCTCGTCGGCGAACGCCCGCCAACTGGAGTAGACGACGAACGCCAGCAGCCCGGCCGCCGTGGCCGCGGGCGGCAGCCACCAGCGGTCGCGGCGCAGGTGGCGGGGGGCGATCGAGGCGCGTGAGGAGTGGTGGACGCCGCCGCTCGCCGGGGAGCCGGCGGCGGCGGACGGTCTGGGGTCGGTGCCAGTGGACAAAAGGACTCCGTCGAGGAGCGGGGGTGTGGGGACGACCGGGCCCGGGGCGAGGGGGCCGGAAGGCGACCGGGAGGGGCCGGAGCGGAGCGGGCCCGGGCCGCCCGAGGGACTGTGGGGCCGCTACGGGGCGCGGGAGCCGATGCCCTCCTCGTCGGCGTCCCGCCACAGCGAGGGGTCGTACGGGGTGTCGGGGATCTGCACCATGGCCGGGCGGGGGCGGACCGGGGGCTGGCTCTCGCACAGGAGCGTCAGGCTCTCGCGCAGGTGGCCGGCGTCGGAACGCATCCGCCGCAGCTCCGGACCGTCGCCGCCGAGTCGGCGCTCCAGCCGCGCGAGGGCGCGGTCGAGTTCGCCGAGGCAGCGCTGAACCGCTGTCAGGTCATCGTTCAGGGACACGGATCTGCCCTCACTTCCGCGGATGGGCGGTTGCGGGTGGCGACTGCGATGCGACAGAGAGTGTCGCGCGTCACACCCCTTCAGGGGAAGATAGCGGCCCCGATTGCACCTTCGCGGGAGCGCATTCCTCGCGAGCCCTGCCGCCGCCCAAACGTTCGTCCAGGCGGGTGGCGTGCGCCGGGGAGGCGCCGTGTCGGCACCCGTTCGCACGGGCCGTCGCTTTCAGTGGTCGGCAGTAGATCCGATCAGCGGCTCATCGGACCGACTGAACGACGCACTGAACGACCCGGGCCGGATCCGGACCCCGTACGGCGGAGGTTGTCGCCCATGTTCCCCCTCTCGACGAGCACGCGGCCCCGCACCCGACGCCCCCGCCGCACGCGCCGTTCCGCCGCCCTGCTCGCCGCGGGCGCGCTCCTGCCGCTGCCCGCCCTGGCCGGCTGCGGAGGCTCCGGGGAGAGCGCCGAACCGCCGGCCGGCATCCAGGACGTGGCCGCCGCCCCCCGCGCCAAGATCGCCGACAAAGGCACGCTGACCTGGGCCGTCGACGCGCTGCCCACCACCTACAACACCTTCCAGACCGATGCCGACGCGGTCACCCGGCAGGTGGCGGGCGCGGTGCTGCCCGCCCTCTTCACCCTCGACGGCCGTGGCCGCCCGCAGCGCAACCCCGACTACCTGCTCTCCGCCGAGGTGGTGGCGCGCGAGCCCCGGCAGGTCGTGGTCTACCGGCTGCACCCCGGCGCGGTGTGGAGCGACGGCACGCCGATCACCGCCGCCGACTTCGAGGCCCAGTGGAAGGCGCTGCGCGGCAAGGACAGTGCCTTCTGGTCCGCGGGCAACGCCGGCTACGACCGGATCGACAGGGTGGAACGCGGCGCCGACGACCGCGAAGTGAAGATCACTTTTGCGAAGCCCTACGTGGACTGGCCCTCCCTCTTCACCCCGCTGTACCCCCGGGCGGCGATGGGCAGCGGCAGCGCCTTCAACGACTCGATGCGCAAGGAACTCAAGTTCGCGGCCGGTCCGTTCCGGGTGGGCGAGCGCAACGACGGGCAGGGCACGCTGACCCTCGTCCGCAACCCGCGCTGGTGGGGCGACCGGGCCAAGCTCGACCGGCTGGTGCTCCGCGCGGTGCCGCGCGACGAACGCGCCGACGCGCTGGCCAACGGCGGCATCGACCTGGCCGACGTCACTCCCGCCGCGGCCGAACGGATCACCCGGGCCAACGCGCCGGCGAAGAAGGCCGACGACGCCGCCAAGCCCGCGGCGGCGGCCGGCCTGCGCGACCTGGTCGTCCACCGGGCACTGGAACCGGTCTGGACGCAGCTCGCCCTCAACGGCACCTCCGGGCCGCTGGCCGACGAGCGGGTGCGGCGGGCCGTGGCCCGGGCCGTCGACCGCAAGGAGCTCGCCCGGTACGTGCTCGGCACCGTCGGGCTGCCCGCCGAGCCGCTCGGCAGCCATGTGCTGGTCGCCGGGCAGCTCGGCTACGAGGACAACAGCGACGCCGTAGGCCCCGCTGACCCGGGTGCCGCCCGGGACCTGCTCGCCGACGCGGGCTGGAAGGAGGGCCACGGCCAGGCACCCGGTCGGGGTCCTGCCCGGGCCGACGGGGGCGGGCAGCGGCACGGGCGGGACGACAAGGCCGAGCCGCACGGGATGCCCGGGGCGGAGGACCGGCAGGGGCAGGCCCCGGGGTCCCCGGCCCCCGGGTCGGCGCCGGAACCCGCGGCCGGCGTGCCGGCGGACAAGCCGGAGAACCTGCCGGAACCGGAGGACGCGGGAGACGCGGGGGAGGGGGACGCGCCCGCGGGCGGATCCGGGGCCGGTGGGGACGACAAGAGCGTCCGTTCCGAGGGCGGCAAGGGCGGCGCGGCCAAGACGGCGCCCGTCCGGTTCAAGGACGGCAAGCGGCTGGCCCTGCGGTTCGTGCTCCCCAAGGGCACGGGCGCGGAACCGCTGCGCGAGGTCGGGGAGCGGATCGCCCGGCAGCTCGACGCCGTCGGCATCCACACGGAACTCGTCCGGGTCGACGACGCGGGCTTCTTCCGCGACCACATCGCCTCCGGCGACTTCGACCTCGCCCTCTACTCCTGGCCCGCCAGCGCCTTCCCCGCCACCGACGCCCGGCCGATCTTCGCCAAGCCGCGGCCGGCGGCGGACGGGTCGCTCCAGGTGGAGCAGAACTACACCCGGGTGGGGACCGACCAGATCGACCGGCTCTTCGACCAGGCGTCGACGGAGCTGGACGCGGAGGCCTCGCGGGATCTGGTGCGGCGGGCCGATGCCCGGATCTGGGCGGCGGCGGGGTCGATTCCGCTGTATCAGCGGCCCGAGCTGGTCGCCTCGCGGCGGACTCTGGCGAATGTGGGGGCGTTCGGACTGGCCGGCCCGCGGTATCAGGACATGGGGTTCCTGCGGTGAGGCCGCCCCGGTCCCTCCCCTCCGCCGTTTCCCGGGGCTGTGCCCCGGCCCCCTGATCGCGGCTTAACCGCTCGTCCTCAGACGCCTGACGGGCTGATATCAGCCCGATCGGGGAACGAATCCGCAGGTCAGACAACCCGCACGCCTCCCCGGGCGGCCCCGCCCCGCCGTTCCCCGTACCATGGAGTAAAGGCCGTGGCTCGATCGCCCGGCAGGCCCGCGTACCGGACCGGACGCGCGGGCATCCACGATCCCGGGAGAAGCGCCGCAAGTATGCCCACGCGCCATGACATTCGTAACGTCGCCATCGTCGCCCACGTCGACCACGGCAAGACGACCATCGTCGACGCCATGCTCAAGCAGGCCGGAGCCTTCGCCGCCCACCAGCTCGACTCCGTCGACGACCGCGTCATGGACTCGAACGACCTGGAGCGTGAGAAGGGCATCACGATCCTCGCCAAGAACACGGCGGTGAAGTATCACCCCAAGGACGGCGGGGCCCCGATCACCATCAACATCATCGACACCCCCGGCCACGCCGACTTCGGTGGTGAGGTCGAGCGCGGTCTGTCGATGGTGGACGCCGTCGTGCTCCTGGTGGACGCCTCCGAGGGTCCGCTGCCGCAGACCCGCTTCGTGCTCCGCAAGGCCCTGCAGGCCCGGATGCCGGTCATCCTGTGCATCAACAAGACCGACCGGCCGGACTCCCGCATCGACGAGGTCGTCAACGAGACGTACGACCTCTTCCTGGACCTGGACGCGGACGAGGACCAGATCGAGTTCCCGATCGTCTACGCCTGCGGCCGCGACGGCATCGCCTCGCTGACCAAGCCGGAGGACGGCACCGTCCCCGCGGACAGCACCAGCCTGGAGCCGTTCTTCTCCACCATCCTGGAGCACGTCCCGGCCCCGACGTACGAGGAGGACGCGCCGCTCCAGGCCCACGTCACCAACCTCGACGCCGACAACTTCCTCGGCCGGATCGCGCTGCTCCGCGTGGAGCAGGGCGAGCTGCGCAAGGGCCAGACGGTCGCGTGGATCAAGCGCGACGGCACGGTCTCCAACGTCCGCATCACCGAGCTGATGATGACCGAGGCGCTCACCCGCAAGCCGGCCGAGGTGGCCGGTCCCGGCGACATCTGCGCCGTCGCGGGCATCCCCGACATCATGATCGGCGAGACGCTGGCCGACCCGGAGAACCCGGTCGCCCTGCCGCTGATCACGGTCGATGAGCCGGCGATCTCCATGACCATCGGCACCAACACCTCGCCGCTGGTCGGCCGCGGCGGCACGGGCAAGGGCGCGGACGCCAAGTCCGCCGTCAAGGACCGCAAGGTCACCGCCCGCCAGGTCAAGGACCGTCTCGACCGTGAGCTGGTCGGTAACGTCTCGCTGCGCGTCCTGGACACCGAGCGCCCCGACGCCTGGGAGGTGCAGGGCCGCGGTGAGCTGGCGCTGGCCATCCTGGTGGAGCAGATGCGCCGCGAGGGCTTCGAGATGACGATCGGCAAGCCGCAGGTCGTCACCAAGCAGGTCGACGGCAAGACCTACGAGCCGGTCGAGCGCCTGACGGTCGACGTGCCCGAGGAGCACATGGGCGCGGTCACGCAGCTCATGGGCACCCGCAAGGGCCGGATGGACAACATGTCCAACCACGGCTCCGGCTGGGTCCGCATGGAGTTCGTCGTCCCGTCCCGCGGTCTCATCGGTTTCCGCACGGAGTTCCTGACGAACACCCGCGGTACCGGTATCGCCCACTCCATCCACGAGGGCCACGAGCCGTGGTTCGGCGAGCTGAAGACCCGTAACAACGGCTCCCTGGTCGCCGACCGCGCCGGTGCCGTCACCGCGTTCGCGATGACGAACCTCCAGGAGCGCGGCGTGCTCTTCGTCGACCCGGGCACCGAGGTGTACGAGGGCATGATCGTCGGCGAGAACTCGCGCGCCGACGACATGGACGTCAACATCACCAAGGAGAAGAAGCTCACCAACATGCGCTCCTCCTCCGCCGACTCCTTCGAGGCGATCGTCCCGCCGCGCAAGCTGTCGCTGGAGCAGTCCCTGGAGTTCTGCCGCGACGACGAGTGCGTCGAGGTGACCCCCGAGGCGGTTCGCATCCGCAAGGTCGTCCTGGACCAGAAGGAGCGCGGCCGCACCGCGTCCCGCGCCAAGCGCTGAGTCCCGTGGCCGGCCGGCCGTCAGGTCCGGCCGGCGCGGCGCCCGTTCGCCGGTGAAGTGAGCGGCCCGGTGAAGTGAGTGGCCCGGTGAAGTGAGTGGCCCGGCACCCCTGTCGAGGGGGTGCCGGGCCATTCGGCGTTTTCCGGGCCGCTGCGCGAGTCGTCCGGATAACGGACGTCGCGCTCCCGATGTGGCGTCAACGGCCCGTTTCGTACGTGTCTGTCTGGGCCGTCTTTGTCCGTATTTCGGGCATGTGGCGGTGATCGATGTGACCAAAGCGAGACCCAGTAAGTGTGGTTTAAGGAGCGGCGGTACTCAATAGTGGGGTCCATTAGCTCGGGTCAATGGGTCACGCGCTGTGGGGAGCGCGGGGGCTCACGAGCACACTCGGGGGTTCCGGTTCCTGTTTCCGCTGTCAGGGGTGTCAGCGTCTGGGAACCGGGCTCTCTTTTGGTGACAGTGGACTCCTGAGGAGGGATACCCATGCGTGGTGCCAAGAGTGCCAAGTGGGTCGTGGGTGCGATAGTGGTGGCAATGGCCGCCACGGCGTGCGGATCGTCGAAGGACGATGACAACGGCAGTGGCGGTGGTTCCGGCGTCGGCGCCGGGATGTTCAGCTACCAGGGCAGCGAGCCGCAGAAGCCGCTGACGCCCGCCGGCAACAACGAGGTCGGCGGTGGCCGCATCCTCAAGAACATCTTCCGGGGCCTGACGCAGTACTCGCCCAAGGACGGGTCGCTGAAGATGGCGGTGGCCGAGAAGATCGACACCACGGACTCCCAGCACTTCACTGTCACGCTCAAGAGCGGCTGGACGTTCCACAACGGCGAGCCGGTGACGGCCAAGTCGTTCGTCGACTCCTGGAACTGGAGCGCGAACGTCAAGAACGCCCAGATCAACAGCTCTTGGTTCGCCGAGATCAAGGGCTACGAGGACGTCCACCCGGAGAAGGGCGACCCCAAGTCCGACAAGATGTCGGGTCTGGTGGTGAAGGACGACAAGACCTTCACCGTCGAGCTCAGCCGGCCGGTGGCCCACTGGGAGTACAAGACGGGCTACCCCGCCCTCTCGCCGGTGCCCCAGGCGTTCTTCAAGGACCCGAAGGCCTTCGGCCAGAAGCCGATCGGCAACGGGCCCTACATGTTCGACAAGTGGGACCACAACTCCCAGATCGTGCTGAAGAAGTACGACAAGTACACGGGTGAGGACAAGCCGAAGAACAACGGCGTCGTCTTCAAGGTCTACCTGAAGGCCGACGGCGCCTACGCCGACCTCCAGTCCGGCGGCCTCGACGTCATCGACCAGATCCCGCCGGCCAGCCTCTCCAAGTACAAGTCGGACCTCGGCGACCGCGCCGTGGACCAGCCGATGGCCACGCTGCAGATGGTCGGCTTCCCGATGTACAACAAGGAGTGGCAGGCCCCGGAGAAGGCCAAGGTCCGCCAGGGCCTCTCCATGGCCATCGACCGCGCCGCCATCGGCAAGACGGTCCTCCAGGGCTCCCGTGAGCCCGCCAACGGCTTCCTCAACCCGGGCATCCTCGGCTACGACAAGGGCCAGGACCCCGAGGTGCTGCACTTCGACCCGGAGAAGGCCAAGAAGCTGATCCAGGAGGGCGGTGGCGTCCCGGGCGGCAAGCTCACCCTCATCTACAACGCCGACCTCGGTCACAAGGCGTGGGTGGACGCGGTCTGCAACTCCATCACCAAGAACGCCGGCGTGCCCTGCCAGGGCGACCCCAAGCCGGACATGAAGACCTCCCGTGACCTGATCACCGGCAAGAAGCTCCCGGCCACCGAGATGTTCCGCACCGGCTGGCAGGCGGACTACCCGCACATCGCGAGCTACCTGTCGGACGTCTACCGCACCGGTGCCGCCTCCAACGACTCCGGTTACTCCAACCCGGAGTTCGACAAGCTGACCGCCGAGGCGGACAAGGCCAAGACGCCGGAGGAGTCGGCCAAGCTCTACAAGAAGGCCGAGGACATCCTCCTCCAGGACATGCCGCAGATCCCGCTGTGGAACTACAAGGAGAACGGCGGCTACTCCAAGAACGTCAGCAACGTCGTGTACGACTGGATCGGCGACCCGGTCTGGACCGATGTCGAGGTCAAGAAGTAAGTCACACACCGGCGTTCCGTCCCGCGGCCAGTGAAGCCCGCGGGCGGTTGAACCGGTCGCACGTCGAGCGGCCGGAGGTCCCCGGGGGGCCTCCGGCCGCCGTCGCAGCGATCGTTGGGAGGCACGATGGGGCGTTATATTCTGCGACGCCTGCTCCAGATGATCCCGGTGTTCATCGGCACCACACTGATCATCTTCCTTGCCGTGTACGCCCTCCCGGGCGACCCGGTCAAGGCACTCTTCGGCGACAAGGCCGCGGACCCGGCCACCGTGATCCGGCTCAAGCACCAGTACGGACTCGACAAGCCCCTGCTGGAGCAGTACTGGACCTACCTGACCAACCTGTTCCAGGGCGACCTCGGCACCAGCTTCAGCCAGCGCGAGGTCTCGGACATGCTGGGCGACACCATCCCGGTCACCGTCAAGCTCGCGCTGGTGGCGTTCGGCATCGAGGCCGTCATCGGCATCGGTCTGGGCCTGGCCACCGGTCTCAAGCGGGGCAAGCTCGTGGACCAGGCGGTCCTGCTGCTCACCCTGCTGGTGATCTCCATCCCGATCTTCGTGATCGGCTACCTGGCCCAGGTCTACATCGGGACCAAGTGGGGGATCGTCGACCCGGTGGTCACCGACTCGGATGACCTGTCGCAGCTCATCCTCCCCGGCATCGTGCTGGGTTCGGTGTCGCTGGCGTACGTCTCCCGGCTCACCCGGACCAGCGTGGTGGAGAACGTCCGCGCGGACTACATCCGCACCGCCACCGCCAAGGGGCTGCCGCGCCGGCGGGTGATCGGTGTGCACCTGATGCGCAACTCGCTGATCCCGGTGGTCACCTTCCTCGGCACCGACCTCGGTGCGCTGATGGGCGGCGCGATCGTCACGGAGGGCATCTTCAACGTCAAGGGCATCGGCAACATGCTCTACACGGGCATCACCGGCGCCGACGGGCCGCTGGTGGTGGGCTGCGTGACCTTCCTGGTCGTGGTCTACCTGGTGGCGAGCCTCCTGGTCGACCTCCTCTACGCCGTTCTGGACCCGAGGATCCGCTATGCCTGAGCAGAATGACACCTCCCCCGGCCTGGCCTCGGTGATCGCGTCCGCACCGGACCCCGACACCGGGAGCCCCGCGCTCGCCGTCGACGCGCCTCAGCCGAAGCCCGGCAAGGAGCGCTCCAACAGCCTCTGGGCGAACGCCTGGCGGGACCTGCGGCGCCGGCCCGTCTTCATCGTGTCCTCGGTCATCATCTTCCTGCTGCTGCTGATCTCCTTCTTCCCGGGCTGGTTCACCGACGCCGACCCGAACCCCGGAGACCTGTCGCACTTCCTCCAGGGACCGCACTGGGGCCATGTCTTCGAAGAGGACTGGTTCGGTTACGACTCCCAGGGGCACAGCATCTACGCGCGTGTCATCTACGGTGCCCGCGCCTCGATCATCGTCGGCGTCGTGACGACCGTGGTCGTGACCGTGCTCGGCGGCCTAGTGGGCATGTTCGCCGGCTACTACGGGGGCTGGGTGGACGCCCTCCTCTCCCGCTTCACCGACATCTTCTCCGGCGTGCCGATCCTGCTCGGTTCCCTGGTCATCCTCCAGGCGTTCACCGGCCGGACCGCGTGGACCGTCGCCGTCGCCATCGGCGCCCTCGGCTGGACGCAGATCGCCCGTGTGATGCGCGGTGCGGTGATCACCTGCAAGCAGGCGGACTACGTGCAGGCCGCCCGCGCCCTCGGGGCGGGCAACGGCCGGATCCTGTTCCGGCACATCCTGCCCAACTCCATCGCCCCGGTGATCGTCGTGGCCACCATCGCCCTCGGCATGTACATCTCGCTGGAGGCGACCCTGTCCTACCTCGGCATCGGCATCCAGGACGGCATCTCGTGGGGCGGCGACATCTCCGCCGGTTCGGAGCAGATCCGCAACGCCCTCCACGTCCTGCTGTTCCCGGCCGGTTTCCTCAGCGTCACCGTGCTGGCGTTCATCATGCTCGGCGACGCGGTGCGCGACGCCCTCGACCCCAAGCTGCGCTGAGGGAGGCGTACGTGACCACCACCACCGAGAAGACCGCGGACGTCCCCACGTCCCGCGGCGGAGACGACGGCGGCGTTCCGCTGCTCGAAGTCCGTGACCTGCACGTCGAGTTCCACACCCGGGACGGCGTGGCCAAGGCCGTCAACGGCGTCAACTACTCCGTCTCGTCCGGGGAGACGCTGGCCGTGCTGGGCGAGTCGGGCTCCGGCAAGTCCGTGACGGCGCAGGCCATCATGGGCATCCTCGACATGCCGCCGGGGCGCATCCCCAAGGGGGAGATCCTCTACCGCGGCAAGGACATGCTGAAGATGTCCGGCGACGAGCGCCGGAAGATCCGCGGCGCCAAGATCGCCATGATCTTCCAGGACGCCCTGTCGGCGCTCAACCCGGTGCTCAGTGTGGGCTACCAGCTCGGCGAGATGTTCCGGGTCCACCAGGGCATGTCCAAGAAGGACGCCAAGGCCAAGGCCATCGAGCTGATGGACCGTGTGCGGATCCCCGCCGCCAAGGAGCGGGTGGGGGACTATCCCCACCAGTTCTCGGGCGGTATGCGTCAGCGCATCATGATCGCGATGGCGCTTGCGCTGGAGCCGGACCTGATCATCGCGGACGAGCCGACGACGGCCCTGGACGTCACCGTCCAGGCGCAGGTGATGGACCTGCTGGCCGAGCTCCAGCGCGAGTTCAACATGGGCCTCATCCTCATCACGCACGACCTCGGTGTCGTCGCCGACGTCGCCGACAAGATCGCCGTGATGTACGCCGGACGGATCGTCGAGACGGCTCCCGTGCACGAGCTCTACAAGCGCCCGGCCCACCCGTACACCCGGGGCCTGCTGGACTCGATCCCGCGCCTGGACCAGAAGGGCCAGGAGCTCTACGCGATCAAGGGCCTGCCGCCGAACCTGCTGAAGATCCCCACCGGTTGCGCCTTCAACCCGCGCTGCCCGAAGGCGCAGGACATCTGCCGGTCCGAGATCCCGCCGCTGCACGAGGTCACCGAGCCGGACGACGCGGAGCTCGCCGGCCGCGGGAGCGCCTGCCACTTCTGGAAGGAGACGATCCATGGCTGAGACCGGCACGAAGTCCGGCGGGACGTCCGTCGAGAAGGAAGCGGCCGTGGCGAAGACGCCCAACGTCACCGAGGTGCAGGTGACCGACGCGAGCACGACCGCCGAGGTGGAGGCCGTCCTCGACGCCCCCGTCGAGCGCGGTGAGCCGATCCTGCAGGTGCGCAACCTCGTCAAGCACTTCCCGCTGACGCAGGGCGTGCTGTTCAAGAAGCAGGTCGGCGCGGTCAAGGCCGTGGACGGGATCTCCTTCGACCTCTACCAGGGCGAGACCCTGGGCATCGTCGGCGAGTCCGGCTGTGGCAAGTCCACGGTCGCCAAGTTGCTGATGACCCTGGAGACGGCCACCGCCGGCGAGGTCTTCTACAAGGGCCAGGACATCACCAAGCTGTCCGGCCGGGCGCTGAAGGCCGTCCGCCGCAACATCCAGATGGTGTTCCAGGACCCGTACACGTCGCTGAACCCGCGGATGACGGTCGGCGACATCATCGGCGAGCCCTTCGACATCCACCCCGAGGTGGCCCCCAAGGGCGACCGGCGGAAGAAGGTCCAGGAGCTGCTGGACGTCGTCGGCCTCAACCCGGAGTACATCACCCGGTACCCGCACCAGTTCTCGGGCGGCCAGCGGCAGCGCATCGGCATCGCCCGGGGGCTGGCGCTCAACCCGGAGATCATCATCTGCGACGAGCCCGTCTCGGCGCTGGACGTCTCCGTGCAGGCGCAGGTCATCAACCTGATGGAGAAGCTGCAGGACGAGTTCAACCTCTCCTACATCTTCATCGCCCACGACCTGTCCATCGTCCGGCACATCTCCGACCGGGTCGGGGTGATGTACCTGGGGAAGATGGCCGAGATCGGCACCGACAGCGAGATCTACGACCACCCCACGCACCCGTACACCCAGGCGCTGCTGTCGGCCGTGCCGGTGCCGGACCCGGAGGCGCGGGCCGGCCGGGAGCGGATCATCCTGACCGGTGACGTGCCGTCGCCGGCCAACCCGCCGTCCGGCTGCCGGTTCCGCACCCGCTGCTGGAAGGCCCAGGACAAGTGCGCCGAGGAGGTGCCGCTGCTGGCGGTGCCCGAGGTTTTCGTCGGCAGGAAGACCCTGGCCGCGCACGAGTCGGCCTGCCACTTCGCGGAGGAGAAGCAGGTGGTGGGGGCGGCGTAGCCGCTCGTCGCTCGCACCGGGAATTCGCCCCGGCCCCGCCCCGTACACGGGCGAGGCCGGGGCGAATTCCTTGTCATGGCAGCGGTTTCGCATGTCCCTTCGGCGGTGCGCATTTCTTCAAGTCTTCCGCCCGGCCGCTGCTGTAACGTCGCGGTCGTGACGCGGAGGCGAGTCCCTCTCGGGTCCTTCCGGGGTTTTGGGGCCTTTCAGGGCCATCGGGATCCTTGGCAGGACCCTCTGTGAAAGCCTCGCCTCCTTGAGGGATTGCCCTCGATGCTCTTCCACCAGAAGTCAAGGTACCCATTCCAAAAGGAGTCAGTGTGCCGCACTTGGGAAGAACCGTATCGGCCGTAGGAATCACCGCCGCGCTGCTGTTCGGCGGAGGGATGGCCACGACGGCTTCGGCCGCGACCGCCCAGCCGTCGGCGAGCGCGTCCGATTCGGCGGCCTCCGTCCTGCCGGGGGAGTGGCAGTTCGCGGGCAACTACGCCACCTACGAGAAGTGCCGGATATCGGGGAGGTCGTCCGGTTACCAATTCAGGTGCGAAGAGGAGAGGCGTCTGAAGGTCTGGAAGCTCTACATCTGGGCTGACCACGCCTGAGGGGGAAGCGCGCCCGATGCGTCGTGGGGCCGCATGCGGGCGTAGCTCCCGGGGGTCAGTCGCCGAGCCGTCGGCGCAAAGACGCCGGGGCGGCTCCGGCGAGCGCGCGTACCTCGCGTGAGAGGTGCGCGTGGTCGGAGTAACCGCACTGGGCGGCGACAACAGCGAGGCTGTCGCCGCCCGGTGTGCCGTTGGTGATCAGCGTGAGCGCCTTGCGGAACCGTAGGATCCGGGCCGCTGTCTTCGGTGTGCAGCCGACGTGCTCCCGGAACACCTGCTCCAGCCGGCGTCTGCTGACGCCCGTGGACTCGGCGAGGTGGCGGACGGGGACGCCTCCGGCGGATGCCCGGAGGTGGCGCCAGGCCGACACCGCGATCCTCGGGGGCTCGCGGCGTCGGGTGACGTACCCGAGGAGCAGTTCGTCGAGTATGCCGAACCGGGTGGGCCAGTCGTCGGCGGCGGCCAGGCGGTGGGTGATCCGGCGCAGGCGAGCGGGGCCCATGAGCGTGCTCAGCGGGTGTCGGGTGTTGGCGAGCTCGTGCATCGGGACGTCGAGCAGGGCGGCGGCGCCAGGAGGGGTGAGGGAGATGACGACCCCGAAGTGGTGGCCGCCCAGTTCCATGTCGAGGGGGGCGTCGACGAGGCCGCAGACCATGCCGTCCAGGGTGGGGGCCCGGAAGGCGGTGCCGGCGGCGTAGCGGCCGACGGGTGCCAAGTCGATGAGGACGGCGGGCGCGACGGTGGCGACGACCTTACGTCGGACCGGCGCGCCCACTCGTTCGTCGAAACCCAGGTAGCCCAGGACGAAGGCGGAGAGAGCGGGGTGAGGGGCGCTCGTCACGGGTGCGCCGGTTCGGCTTCGCCAGAATCCGTTCACTATCTCCATGCACGCCCGTCCCTTCGCTTCACACGAGTAACCCCTAGGGGAAGGCTAGTTGAGGAGCGTTGGCGGGGGTGGAGTAGTTCCGGAATTCGGCGGTCGCCTCGGTCGGAAGGGGCCGTTCAGGCTCCGAGGGTGATCGGGAGGGAGAGGAAGCCGCGGAGGGTGGGGTGGGGTTCGCGGAGGCCCGGGGTGGTGGGGGCGCAGTCGGGGTACGTGTTCGCGAACTCCGTGAGGAGGGTGCGGGTTTGCAGGAGGGCCAGGGGGGTGCCGAGGCAGGAGTGGGGGCCCACGCCGAAGGCGAAGTGCGGGTTGGGGCGGCGGGACAGGTCCAGGCGGTCCGGGTGGGGGAACACCTCGGGGTCGCGGTGGGCGGAGCCCAGCAGGACCCGGACCCGGTCGCCGGGGGCGAGCCGCCGGCCGCCCAGGACGGCCGGGGCGGTCACCGCGCGGTCCTGGGCCTGGAACGGACTGTCGAAGCGGATGAGTTCGTCGAGGGCGACGGACGTCATGGGGCCCGTGAGGCCGGCGAACCGGCGGAGGGCGCCGGGGTGGCGGATCAGCGCGTTCAGGGCGTTGCCGAGGAGGCGCAGGCCGGAGTTGAGGGCGGCGAACAGCAGGGCGGACAGCGCGGCGATCAGGGCCTCGGGGGCCACCGTGTGGGCGGGCGCGTGCAGCCGCAGGGAGCGCAGGATGCCGCCGGCCCGGTCGGTGGCGTCGTGCGCGTAGCGGTACTCGGCGCGGAGCATCCTGGCCAGCAGGGCCCGCGCCCGTAGTCCGGCGGCGGTCTCGTCGGGGCCCGCGCCGGCCGTCATGCCGCGGATCGCGTCCCGGCAGGCGTCGAGGAAGCCGTCACGGGCGGCCAGGCCGCCGCAGAACAGGGCTCCGCCGGCGTACGCGGTGACGGGGACCGCGATATCGGTGACGAAGTCGGCCGTCCGCCGTCCTTCGAGGCCGGCGAGGAGGCCGCGGGTGAACGCGCGGACGTCGGCGGCGAGCCGGCCGAGGTCCTGCGCCCGGAAGGCCTCCGTGAGCAGTTCGCGGACCGGCTGCCGGTCCTCGGGGGCCAGGGTGCCGGTCTGCTCGGGGCCGAGGGACGCGGGGTGGCGCGCGTCGCGCAGGCGGCCGAGGTCGGCGGTGAACAGCCGGCTGTCCCGGAGGACGCGCAGACAGTCGTCGTAACGGGATATCACCCAGAATCCGGAGCCGGATTCCCCGTACCGGTGGACGGGGTCCGCTTGCCGCAGCTTGGTATAGACCTTATAGGGGTCGGCGATAAAGTCCGGGGAAAGCGGGTCGAAAAGCGCGTCGCCGGAGCCTTGGGGTCCGGTGGAAATCCGGGGTCCCTGGGAATCCCGGGTGCGGACCCGCCCCGGCCCCGGGCGCCGTGGACACGCGTCGCTCATCAGGGGTTCCTCCTCGTCGCCGCGACCGCCGAACTGCCGTGCAACCGACGGGGGTTGATAATTGAATCCGAGACGACGCATCGTACTGAGCGGGGGCGCCCGGCGACAGGGAAAGGGCGGGGAGGATACGGAACGGATGCCTTTCGCTTTTCCGGCGGAACCCGCGCCGGAGTTCCGGCGGGCTCAGTTCACGAGCAGGGCCATGTCCCAGTCCGCGTGGGCGCGGCCGTTGGCATACGCGTCCAGGGCCAGGGCGACACCCGCCGCGCCGTCCAGGAAGCCGGGGAGGTCCGCCCCGCCGGGGACGTTGGTCATGGCGGCACGGAAGCCGAAACGGTACCTCTCGTCGAAGGCGCCCAGGGCGAGGGCCGCCAGGTCGTCGCGGACCGCCGGGAGCCGGGCGTCGTCCATGTGCGCGCCGAGCAGGCCCAGCAGGTGGAGCAGGCCCCCGGCGCCGTGGCAGATCCCGGCGTCCTCCAGACCCCAGTCCGCCACCGGGCGGGACAGCAGGGGCAGGAGGGAACGATGGGCCAGCTCGTGCCAGTCGGGCCGGTCCAGGGCCAGGGCCGCGATCTGGATCGCCCGGGACACTCCCGGGGCGCCGTAGCACCAGGAAGGGCGCTGCCACGGCAGGCGGAGCGCGGCGGGGCCCGCGGTCCAGTCGTCCAGGGTCAGGAACGGCGGCCGGCCCGCCTCGCCGTCGTCGGGCACCGCCCACCGTTCCAGCAGTCCGACCAGGTTCTCGATGGCCTCCCGCTGGCCCTCGACGGTCTCGCCGGCCCGCCAGGCGAGGGCGAGCAGCGCGAGCGGGCCCGCGACGCCGTGTGCGAGACCGAGGTTGAGGTGGCCGTCGGGCAGTTCCGCCTCCTGGCCCTTCCGCGGCGCCGACCGGCTCCACCAGCGCGGGACGCGGTGGCCGCGGACGACGGCCGTGCCGTGCGCCAGGCCGGTGAGGTAGCCGAGAACGGCGTGCGCTTCCGTGCGGGCCGCCTCCCCGCGGGCCAGCAGGAAGCGGCCGACGCCGCTCATGCCGTAGATCGTCTCGAACTCGTGGTTGGTGGCGACCGGCTCGTCCGTGACCGGGGGCAGGGTCTTCCGCACCAGGTCGCGGTGGTAGGCGTCCAGCCGCTCCAGCGCGGAGCGGTAGCCGCCCGTGGCCCGGTGGGCGACCAGCAGGGCGTACGCCGCGCCGCTGGTGCCCGAGAAGACGCCCCGGGGCGCGGGGCCGCCCCCGGCCACGGCCGCCAGGGCCCGCAGCAGGTACGCGTGGGCGCCCGCGACGTACTCGGGCTCCCGCGCGGTGGCGCCGCTGAAGGCCAGGGAGACGGCCGCGTGGCCGCCCGGCGTCCACAGGTTCTCGCCGGCCGGCCCGGCCGACCCGGCGGGGACGCCGGTGTCCGCCGCGACGGCGTCCGGGTCGGCGAGCGTCCCGAGCACCTCGCGTACGACCTCCCGCGCCTCGGCCGCGTGGCGGGGGCCGCGCCCGTCACTCCGCTCCGTGCCCACGGGTCCCACCTCCGGCCGCGCGTCGTCGTCCGAGCTCCTCGCGGGCGATGCCGCGCAGTACGGCGTAGCCGCGTTCCTCGCGGTCCCGGTCGATGCCGAGGAGCCGGTTGTGCTGCATGTGCAACAGGCCGAACAGGGCGTTCCCGTCGTGCGGTACGACCAGGCCCCCGTACGCCGGGCCTCCGGCGGGCGGTCCCCCGGGAACCGCTCGCGGACGGCCCGGAACGCAAGCGGGGGTGGGAATTCCTGTAGGGCCGGGGTGGCGGCGCGGGGGCGGCGCTTCCGTGGCGTCTCGTCTCCGGCCCGCCGCTCCCGCGCGTGCCGCTCCCGCGCGTGCCGCTCCCGCGCGTGCCGCTCCCGCATACGGGCGGATTCTCCGGCGCTCCGTGCACACTCGGCGCTCATGAAAGTGCGCCGAGTGACCGCATCGGTGATATTTGGGCCTACACCCCGGCGTCCCGTCGCCGCCCGACCCGGCACCCGAGGAGGAAGTCCCATGCGAGGAGGCGTACGGAGCCGGGCCGCGGTGGCCCTCTGCGTCGTCGCCCTCGCCGCGTCGGCCGCCGCCGGGTGCGGGGGCGGGGTGGACGGGCGGACGGTGGGGGTGGTGCGGGCGTCGTGGGGAGACCCGCAGAACGCGCTGGAGCCGGCCAACACCAACGAGGTGCAGGGCGGCAAGGTGCTCGACCTGATCTTCCGGGGGCTCAAGCGGTACGACCCGGAGACCGGCGCCGCGACGGACATGCTGGCCGAGAAGATCGAGTCGGACGACGCCCAGAATTTCACCGTCCGCCTGAAGGACGGCTGGACCTTCAGCAACGGGGAGAAAGTCACCGCCGGGTCGTTCGTGGACGCGTGGAATTACGCGGCGCTGGTCGACAACCGGCAGAAGAACGCCGCTTTCTTCGCCTATGTCGACGGCTACGAGAAAGTGCATCCCGCCCGGGGCGAGCCGACCGCGAAAACCCTTTCCGGGCTCGTCGTCAAAGACCCCCGCACCTTCACCGTCAAGCTCCGCACCAAGTTCTCCACCTGGCCCGACACGCTGGGCTACCCGGCGTTCGCCCCGCTGCCCCGGGCCTTCTTCGAGGATCACCAGGGCTGGCTGCGGAAGCCCGTCGGAAACGGCCCGTACGCGGTCGACGCGTACACCCGGGGCTCCGTCATGCGGCTCAGCAAATGGGACGGCTACCCGGGCCCGGACAAGGCGCTCAACACCGGCGTGGAACTCCGCGTCTACACCGACACCAACACCGCGTACACCGACCTCCAGGCCGGCAACATCGACCTCGTCGACGACATTCCGAGCACCCAGTTGAGAAACGTCCGGAAGGACCTCGGGAACCGCTATCTCAACCAGCCGGCCGGCATCCTGCAGACGCTCGTGTTCCCGCTGTACGACGAGCGGTGGTCGAAGGCCGGGATGGAGAAGGTCCGGCGGGGGCTGTCCATGGCGATCGACCGGGAGCAGATCACCCGGCGCATCTACCGCGGCACCCGGACCCCGGCCGGCGACTGGACGTCACCGGTCCTCGGCGACAAGGGCGGCTACAAGGCGGGGCTGTGCGGCGAGGTCTGCACCTACGACCCGGCCCGGGCCAAGCGGTTGATCCGGGAGGGCGGCGGGCTGCCCGGCGGGCGGGTCACCCTCACCTCGAACGTCGACAGCGGGTCCCACCGCGTCTGGATGGACGCCGTGTGCAACAGCGTCAACAACGCCCTCGGCGACGACCGGGCGTGCACCGTCAACCCCGTCGGCACTTTCGCCGACTTCCGCAACAAGATCACCCAACAGCGGATGACCGGCCTGTTCCGCTCCGGCTGGCAGATGGACTACCCGCTCATCCAGAACTTCCTCCAGCCCACCTACTACACCGACGCCTCGTCCAACTACGGCAAGTTCAGCGACGCGCGCTTCGACCGGCTGGTCGACGAGGCCAACGCCGAGTCGGACACCGGGAAGGCGGTCGCGAAGTTCCAGGACGCCGAGCGGGTCCTCGCCGAACTGATGCCGGCCATCCCGCTCTGGTACCAGAACGGGAACGCCGGCTACACCGCCGACCTCTCCGACGTGACGCTCAACCAGTTCAGCGTGCCCGTCTACGAGCGGATCAAGGTCAAGTGACCCGCGCCGGCCACGTCACCCGGGCCGCCGCGGCCGCCCGCACCGCCGCCTGACCGACGAACAGAGGACGAACCGAGGACGAGGAGGGGTCCCATGGGACGGTACGTGATCCGCCGGCTGCTCCAGATGGTCCCGGTGTTCATCGGCAGCACGTTCCTCATCTTCTTCATGGTCTACGCCCTCGGCGACCCCGTCGCCGCCCTCTTCGGCGACAAGGCCCCCGACCCGGCCGTCGCCGCCCGCATCCGTGCCGAGCTCTACCTCGACCAGCCGCTGTGGAAGCAGTACCTGCACTACATGGGCCAGATCCTCACCGGGGACTTCGGCACCGCCTTCACCGGACAGCCCGTCCTCGACCTGATGGGCGACGCCTTCCCGGTCACCCTGCGGCTGACGATCGTCGCCGTGGCCTTCGAGGTGGTCGTCGGCATCGCCCTCGGCGTGCTCAGCGGACTGCGGCGCGGCCGGCCGGCCGACACCTCCGTGCTGATGGTCACCCTGATCGTCGTCTCGGTCCCCACCTTCGTCAGCGGCTACCTCCTCCAGTACCTCTTCGGCGTCAAGTGGGCGGTCGTCTCCCCGTCCGTCTCACCCGAGGCGACCTTCGCCGAACTGCTGCTGCCCGGCGCCGTGCTGGGCCTCGTCTCGCTCGCCTACGTCACCCGGCTGACCCGCACCTCGCTCGCCGAGAACGCCCGCGCCGACTACATCCGCACCGCCGTCGCCAAGGGCCTCCCGCGCCACCGCATCGTCCTCCGGCACCTGCTGCGCAACTCGCTGATCCCCGTGGTCACCTTCATCGGCGCGGACGTCGGCGCGCTGATGGGTGGTGCCATCGTCACCGAGCGGATCTTCAACATCCACGGCGTCGGCTACCAGCTCTACCAGGGCATCCTCCGGCAGAACTCGCCCACGGTGGTCGGCTTCGTGACCGTCCTCGTCCTCGTCTTCCTCCTCGCCAACCTGATCGTCGACCTCCTCTACGCCGTGCTCGACCCGAGGATCCGCCATGTCTGAGCCCCCGTACCCGCAGCTCCCGGAGGAACCGGCCGCCACCCGCCCCGTCAGCCCCGGCGACGGCGGCGCCGCGCGGCTGGCCTCCCACGAGGCGGAGACCCTGGAGCGCCTCCCGGCCCAGCCCGCGGAACCGGGAACCGGCACCGGCACCCACGCCAAGGCCCGCAGCCTGTGGTCCGACGCCTGGCACGACCTGAGCCGCAACCCGGTCTTCCTGCTCTCCGCGCTGGTCATCGCCTTCCTGCTGCTGATCGCCGTCTGGCCGGGGCTGGTGGCGGGCGGCAACCCGCTCCAGTGCGACCTCGCCAAGTCCCAGGAGGGCTCCCAGCCCGGCCACCCGTTCGGTTTCGACGCCCAGGGCTGCGACGTCTTCACCCGCACCATCCACGGCGCCCGCGCCTCCATCACCGTCGGCGTCTGCGCCACCGCCGGGTCCGCGCTGCTCGGCAGCGTCCTCGGCGGCCTCGCCGGGTACTACGGGGGCTGGTGGGACGCGCTGCTCTCACGGCTCGCCGACGTCTTCTTCGGCATCCCCATCATCCTCGGCGGCCTCGTCTTCCTCTCCGTCGTCACCGGCGGCTCCGTCTGGCCGGTGGTCGGCTTCATCGTCCTGCTGGGCTGGCCGCAGATCTCCCGCATCGCCCGCGGCGCGGTCGTCGCCGCCAAGCAGCACGACTACGTGCAGGCCGCCCGCGCGCTCGGCGCCGGCGACCGGCGGCTGCTGCTGCGGCACATCGCGCCCAACGCGGTGGCGCCCGTCATCGTCGTCGCCACCATCGCGCTCGGCACCTACATCGCCCTGGAGGCCACGCTGTCGTTCATCGGCGTCGGCCTCAAACCGCCCACCGTCTCCTGGGGGATCGACATCTCCAACGCCTCCAACCAGATCCGCAACGCCCCCCACATGCTGCTCTGGCCGGCCGGGTTCCTCAGCGTGACGGTGCTCGCGTTCATCATGCTCGGCGACGCGGTGCGCGACGCCCTCGACCCCAGACTGCGCTGAGGAGACGGCCGTGACCACCGCCCCGACCACCGTCCCGACCGAGGCCCTGCTCGACGTCCGGGACCTGCACGTCGAGTTCCGCACCCGGGACGGCGTGGCCAAGGCCGTCAACGGCGTGAGTTGCACCGTGGAGGCGGGGGAGACGCTGGCCGTGCTCGGCGAGTCCGGTTCGGGCAAGTCGGTGACCGCGCAGGCCGTGATGGGCATCCTGGACTCGCCGCCCGGCCGCGTCACCGGCGGCCAGGTCCTCTTCCGCGGCCAGGACCTGCTCACCATGGGCGCCGAGCACCGCCGCCGGCTGCGCGGCGACCGGCTGGCCATGATCTTCCAGGACGCCCTGTCGGCGCTGAACCCGGTGCTCACCGTCGGCGCCCAGCTCGCCGAGATGTACGAGGTCCACCAGGGCATGACCCGCAGGGACGCGCGGGCCCGCGCGGTCGAGCTGATGGACCGGGTGCGGATCCCCGCCGCCAAGGAGCGGGTGGGGGACTATCCGCACCAGTTCTCGGGCGGTATGCGTCAGCGCATCATGATCGCGATGGCGCTGGCGCTGGAGCCGGACCTGATCATCGCGGACGAGCCGACGACGGCCCTGGACGTGACCGTGCAGGCGCAGGTGATGGACCTGCTGGCCGAGCTCCAACGGGAGTTCACCATGGGGCTCGTCCTCATCACCCACGACCTCGGTGTCGTCGCCGACGTCGCCGACAAGATCGCCGTGATGTACGCCGGACGCATCGTCGAGAACGCCCCCGTCCGCGACCTGTACGCCGCGCCCGCCCACCCGTACACCCAGGGTCTGCTGGAGTCCGTGCCGCGCCTGGACCGCAAGGGCAAGGAGCTGCACGCGATCAAGGGACTGCCGCCCAGCCTGGTGGACATCCCACCCGGCTGCCCCTTCAACCCCCGCTGTCCCAGGGCCCGGGACGTCTGCCGCACCGACCGGCCGCCCCTCTTCCCGGTCGCGCCCGGCCGCAGCAGTGCCTGCCACTTCTGGAAGGAGACCCTCGATGCGAGCTGACGGCGGGGCCGTCCTGGAGGTGCGCGACCTGGTCAAGCACTACCCGCTGACCCAGGGCGTCCTCGTCCGCCGGCAGGTCGGCGCCGTCCGCGCCGTCGACGGGGTCTCCTTCGACCTGCGCCGCGGCGAGACCCTGGGCGTCGTCGGCGAGTCCGGCTGCGGCAAGTCCACCCTGGCCCGGCTGCTCGTCAACCTCGAACGGCCCACCGCCGGGCGGATCCTGTACAAGGGCGAGGACATCACCCGGCTGTCGGGGCGGGCGCTGAAGGCCGTCCGCCGCAACATCCAGATGGTGTTCCAGGACCCGTACACCTCGCTCAACCCCCGAATGACCGTCGGGGACATCATCGGCGAGCCCTTCGACATCCACCCCGAGGTGGCCCCCAAGGGCGACCGGCGCCGGCGGGTACGGGAGCTGCTGGAGGTCGTCGGGCTCAGCCCCGAGCACGTCAACCGCTACCCGCACCAGTTCTCGGGCGGCCAGCGGCAGCGCATCGGCATCGCCCGCGGGCTCGCCCTGCGCCCCGAGATCATCGTCGCCGACGAGCCGGTGTCGGCGCTGGACGTCTCCGTGCAGGCCCAGGTCGTCAACCTGCTGGAGCGGCTCCAGGACGAGTTCGAGCTGTCGTACGTCTTCATCGCCCACGACCTGTCCGTCGTCCGGCACATCTCGGACCGGGTGGCCGTGATGTACCTGGGCCGGCTGGTGGAGGCGGGCACCGACGTCCAGATCTACGAGCACCCCACGCACCCGTACACCCAGGCGCTGCTCTCCGCCGTGCCGGTCCCCGACCCGTCCGTCCGCACCCGCCGCGACCGCATCCTGCTGGTGGGCGACGTGCCGTCGCCGGCGAACCCGCCGTCCGGCTGCCGGTTCCGCACCCGCTGCTGGAAGGCGCGGCGCCGGTGCGCCGAGGAGGTGCCGCCGCTGGAGGTCCCGGAGGCGTTCCGGGAGAGCGGCGGCCCGGCGGCACACGTGTCCGCCTGCCACTACGCGGGGGAGCGGCGGGTGGTGCCGGCGGCGGGGCCGGAGGAGTGAGGCCCCGCCGCCGGGCTCGGCGAGAGGCCGGGGATCCCGCCGCCGGGAAGTGAGCCTTACGCGGCGTGCCCCGCGAACGCTTTCCCCGCCGGCCGGCAAGTACGGTCCGAGGGCCGCTGCGCACGCGGCCGGGGGAAAGGTGGCCGGTGGAAACCGACGACGAGTTGCTGGTCCGCTCGGCACGCGAGGCGCGGGCCTTCGAGCCGTTGGTCGGGCGGCACGCGACCGCGCTGCACGGGTACTTCGCCCGGCGGGCACCCGGGGCGGCCGACGACCTGCTGGCGGAGGCGTGGCTCCGGGCGTTCACCGCGCGCGGCACGTACGACCCGGCGCGCGGGACGGCGCGCGCGTGGCTGTTCGGGATCGCCCGGAACGTCCTCGCGGCGCACTGGCGCGGAGAGGAACGGCAACGGCGGGCCGTACGGGAGGACGAACCGAGCAGCGACCCCTGGCACGCCGTCGACCGGCGGCTCGACGCGGCGGCGGTGGCACCGCTGATCCGCACCACCCTGGCGGCCATGCCGCACGTGGAACGGGAGTTGCTGCTCCTCGTGGCCTGGGAGCAACTGAGCCCGGCCGAGGCCGCCGCCGCGGTCGGCGTGCCTCCCGGCACGGCCCGCTCCCGGCTGCACCGCGCCCGCGGCCGGCTGCGCGCGGCCCTCGCCCCCTCCGGCACGCTGCCCCTGACAGGAGACCTCGCATGAGCGGGAACCAGCGGGACGACCGCACCGCCCCGGACGACCGCACCGCCCCTCACGACCGCACTGCCCCTCGCGACCGTACCGCCCCCGACGTCCGCACCGCCTCCGACGACGACGCCGGACAGGGCGTCCTCGCCTTCCCCGGTGCCGCCGGGCTGACCGCCGCCGGCCGTGTCGCCCCGCCCTCCCCTGACGCCGTCGCGGCGGCGCTCGACGCCGTCCGGGCCGCCGCCCGCGCCGAGGAGGGCCGGCCGCCGGAGCCCGCCACGGCGCCGGGGGACGGCACCCGGGCGCCGGAGGCGCGGGGCGGCGTGCCGCTCCGGTCCCGGTGGCGCCGCCGGGCCCCGGTCCTGGTCTCCGCCGCCGCGGTGGTGGCCGTCGCCGTGGGCGCGGCCGTCTGGTCCGGGCCGGGCGACGGCGGGGGGCGGGACCGGGCGACGGCGACGGCGGCCCGGCCGACGGAGGGGCCCGCGCCGTTCTGGGAGGTGCGGACCGCCGAGTCGGGCAGGGGGCCGGGGGGCGCCCGGGGGACGTCCACGTCGACCGTCTGGCTGGGCCGGAAGGAGGTCCGGGAGCGGGCCGGCGACGGACCCGTGTACGAGAGCACGCGGATGAGGGGTGACGAGACCCTGGCCTTCGAGGTGAACAGCCGGGAGGTCAAGTGGGACGACCTCGGGAAGCTGCCCACGGACCGGGCGGCGCTGCGCCGGAAGCTCACCGCCAAGGTGCCCGGCATGGGCGACCCCACCCCCGAGGGCCTCTTCAACGGCATCGAGGAGCTGCTCGCCCGGTCGCCCGCCTCACCGGAGCTGCGGGCCGCGCTGTACGACCTGCTGCCCGGCATCCCCGGGGTGCGGCCGGCGGGCACCGTCCGCGACGACAGGGGCAGGACCGGCGTGGCGTTCGACCACACCGGCGACGACCGGCGGTCCCGCATGGTGATCGACCCGCGGACGCACCGGGTGCTGGAGTCACTGAGCTTCCTGGTGGGCGACGCGCCCGCGCGCGACCCGTTCCTCGGCGGCCTCAAGGACGGAGCCCTGCTCAACCGCACCACCTACCTGATCTCCCGGCCCGCCTGGGACGTGCCCCCGGCCCGGCCGCGCCCCGCGGCGTCGTTCCCCCTCCCGCCGATGCCCACGGCGGGGTGAGGCGCCCCCGCTCACGGCGCGGCCGCCGGCTCCGGGAAGTGGCAGGCCGACAGGTGTCCCTCCCCGCTTCCCTCCGCCCGTACCAGCGGCGGCTCCTCCGTCGCGCACCGGTCCGCCGCCTTCCAGCAGCGGGTGCGGAAGCGGCAGCCCGACGGCGGGGAGACCGGGGAGGGCACGTCGCCGGTGAGGCGGATGCGTTCGCGCGGGGCCTCCGCGGCCGGCTCGCCCTCGGCGCCGGGGGCAGACATTTCGCCCGGGGGTGGGATCTCGCCGGGGACCGGGACCTCGGGGACGGCGGAGAGCAGGGCGTGGGTGTACGGGTGCCGGGGGTGCCCGTAGATGGCGTCCCGCGGGCCCACCTCCACGATCCGTCCCAGGTACATCACCGCCACCCGCTGCGAGAAGTGCCGGACGACGGCGAGGTCGTGGGCGATGAACAGGAAGGCGATGCCCAGCTCCCGCCGCAGCGTCTTCAGCAGGTTGACCACCTGGGCCTGGATGGACACGTCCAGGGCGGAGACCGGCTCGTCCGCGATGATGACCTTCGGGTCGAGGGCCAGCGCGCGGGCGATGCCGACGCGCTGCCGCTGGCCGCCGCTGAACTCGTGCGGGAAGCGGTTGTAGTGCTCGGGGTTGAGGCCCACGGTGTCCAGCAGTTCGCGCACCCGGGCCTCCCGGCCGCCGGGCGGCCGGATGCCGTTGACCTCCATCGGGCCGGCGATGATCCGGCCGACCGTCTGCCGGGGATTGAGCGACGAGTACGGGTCCTGGAAGATCATCTGGATCTGGGAGCGGACGGGCGCGAGCCGTCGGCGGCTCGCGTGGGTGATGTCCTCGCCCTGATAGGTGATCCGGCCGGCGGTCGGCTCCAGCAGCCGGGTGAGCAGCCGGCCGGTGGTGGACTTGCCGCAGCCGGACTCGCCGACCAGCCCGAAGCCCTCCCCGGCCCGGACCGCCAGGTCGACGCCGTCCACGGCCCGTACCGCGCCCACCCGGCGGCGGACGGGGAAGCCGCCCAGGACGGGGAAGTGCTTGGTCAGCCCCTCGGCGACCAGGATGTCGTCCGTCATGCCTCGCTCCTCGGGCCGGCCGGCGCCGGGGGCCGTTCGATGAACAGGGGGTGCCGCCGGCCGGGCGGCAGATGGCAGGCCGCGCCGCGGCCGGCGGGCAGCTCCGGGCGTTCGCCGGAGCAGCGGTCGCCCGGCACCTCCCCGGTCCAGGCGCAGCGCGGGTGGAACGGGCAGCCGGGCGGCGGCGCCAGCAGGCTGGGCGGTGCGCCCGGGACGGGGACCAGCGGCGCGTCCGGGTCGGAGGACAGCCGGGGCATCGAGCCCAGCAGCCCCCAGGTGTAGGGGTGGCGCGGGTCGCGCAGCATCTCGCGCACCGTGCCGCGTTCCACGGCCCGCCCGGCGTACATCACCAGCAGGTCGTCCGCCGTACGGGCGACCACGCCCAGGTCGTGGGTGATCAGGACGATCGCCGAACCGGTCTCCCGCTGAAGCTCCTTGAGCAGGTCCAGGATCTGCGCCTGGACGGTGACGTCCAGGGCGGTGGTGGGTTCGTCGGCGATCAGCAGTTCGGGGTCGCAGACCAACGCCATGGCGATCATGGCGCGTTGGCGCATGCCGCCGGAGAACTGGTGCGGGTAGTCGTCGACGCGCTGCTCCGGGTGCGGGATGCCGACCCGGCCCAGCATCTCGACCGCGCGGAGCCGGGCCGCCCGCCGGGAGGCGCCGGTGTGCTTGCGGTACGGCTCGGCGATCTGCCGGCCGACCGTGTAGTACGGGGAGAGGGCGGTCAGCGAGTCCTGGAAGACCATCGCCGCCTTGGCGCCGCGCAGCCGCTCCAGCGTGGCCTCCGACGCTCCGGTCACCTCCTGCCCGTCCAGCAGCACCCGGCCGGTGATCTCGGTGGTGCGCGGGTCGTGCAGGCCGAGGACGGTGAGCGCGGTGACGGACTTGCCGGAGCCGGACTCGCCGACGATGCCGAGGGTGCGCCCGCGCTCCAGGCCGAGGGAAAGGCCGTCGACGGCCTTGACGACGCCGTCCTCGGTCCGGAAGCGGACGCGCAGGTCGTCGATGGAGAGGAAGGGAGGGGGCGGGGGTGGTGGCTGCGCTTCCGCGGGGCCGGGCGGCGGGGTGTCGTTCATCGGGGGAACTCCTTGCGTGTCCGGGGGAGCGGCGACCGGGTCCGGGGGCGCCTCGGCCGGGTCCCGGGCGCCCCGGCCGGGTCCGGGCGGGGCCCGGCCGGGTTCCGGGGACCTCAGCCGAGCCGCACGCGCGGGTCGATCACCGCGTACGCCGCGTCCACGACGATGTTGGCGACGACGATCGCCGTACAGGCGACGAGCATCACGGCCATCAGCGTGGGCAGGTCCGTCTCGCTCACCGAGGAGACGGCGAGCCGGCCGAGCCCGTGCAGGCTGAAGGTGAACTCGGTGACGATCGCCCCGCCGAACAGCGAGCCCAGGTCGATGCCGAAGAGGGTGACGATCGGCGTCATCGCCCCCCGCCAGGCGTAACGGAAGAAGACCGTGCGACGGCCGAGGCCTTTGGCGCGGGCGGTACGGACGTGGTCCTCGGTGAGCTGCTCGATCATCTGGGAGCGCGTCATCCGGCTGTAGTTGGCGATGAAGATGATCGACAGCACCAGCCACGGAATGACCATCCCGGTGAACCACTTCACCGGATCCTCGGTGATCGGGTAGTACGCCGGATTGTCGAACCAGTGCAGTCCGCTGACGAACACGGCGAGCGCGACCACGCCCACGAAGTAGATCTGGAGCGAGTTGCCGATCAGCGACAGCGAGCTGAAGAACTTGTCGATCCAGGTGCCACGGAACGCGGCGGCGATCATCCCGATGCCGACGCCCACGACGAGGAAGACGACGGCACCGCCCAGGGCGATCGACAGGGTGGTCGGGAAGCGGTCCACGATGGTGTCCCAGACCGGCTGCTGGTTGGAGAACGAGTAGCCGAGACAGGGCGCCGGGCAGTGGCCCACCGAGAAGTCACGGCCGGTGAAGATGCCGGTCATGTAGTGCCAGTACTGGACGGGGACCGGCTCGTCCAGACCCAGGTTCTCGCGGATGACGGCCAGCGCGTCGGGCGTGCAGTTCTTCCCGCACGACATCAGGGCGGGCTCGGAGGGCAGCGCGAAGAACAGGAAGAAGGTGATCGCGCTGATCAGCAGGACGATGACGATCGCGCCGAGGAACCGGCGGACGAGGAATCTCAGCATGGCTGCGCGCTCTTCACGGGTCGGTGTCCGGCTTCCCGGTACGGAATGGGGGTGACCCTCGCGGGGCGGGGGCCGCCCGTGACCCGTAAGGGTCACCCCCTGAGGTCACTTCACGAACACACCGGTCGGGTCGATCGTCCCGTACACCGGGTGGTACTTGATCCCGCCCAGCCCCGAACCCCACAGCGAGAACTGCCGGTTGTAGAAGGTGGGCACGCCCGGCACGTCGTCGGTGAGGATCCGGTCGGCCAGCTTCTGCCACTCGGAGCTCGCCTGCTTCACATCCGTGATCCGCGTGATGCGGTCGATCTCCGCGTTGACCTTGGGATCGTCGAGGTGGCCGTAGTTCTGTGAGCCGTCGGCGATCTGCCGGCCGTCGAACAGCGGCGGCACGACGGTGGAGGAGACGGGCCAGTCGGCGCCCCAGGAAGTGCGGTAGATGTCGAACTTGTTGCCCACTTCGGAGATGGAGGTCCGCCAGGTGTTGGCGTCGACCTCCTTTTTCTGCACCTTGAAACCCGCGCGCTCCAGGGCCTGGGTGATGACGACGGAGACCTTCTGCTGTACGTCGGTGTTGGCGTACGCGTAGACGATCTCCTGCCCCTCCTTCCCCGCCTCCTTCAGCAGGGCCCGGGCCTTCTCCGGGTCGCCCGCGGGTTTGTCCTTCTTCCCGTAGGGGTCGGTCGGCCGGTAGCCGTCCATGGCGGGGGAGAGGTAGTTGGTCGCCACGACGCCCGCCGTCGCCCCGCCGTTCTGCTGGAGGATCTGCCCGTTGGGCATGGCGTAGGCGAGCGCCTTGCGGACCCTGACGTCCTTGAGGCGGGTGGTGTTGAACGAGACGTAGTCCACGTACGGCTGGATCTCCAGCAGCCGGCGCGCCTTGGTGTCCTTCTGGCCGAGGACCTTCTCGGTCATCTCGGGGGCCACGGCGTTGCTGAAGGAGAACGCGTTCTTGTCCCCGCCCTGGTCGGTGAGGAGCCGCCGGGTGGAGTCGGCGAACTGGTGGCCGAAGCTGATCTCGAACCGGTCGGCGTACTGGTGCCGGATCGGGTCGGTCTTCGGGTCCCAGTGCTCGTTTCGCACCAGGGTCAGCGACTTGCCGACCTTGTAACTGCCCACCTTGTATGGCCCTGAGGAGAAGGGCGCGTTGTCGTACTTGCGCTGCCCGTCCTTCTCGGCCTTCACCGCGCCGATGTTGGGCATGGCCGTCGCGTACGGGGCGTCCGCGTGCGGCGCCTGGAAGTGGAAGACGATCGTCTTGTCATCGGGGGTGTCCAGGACGGACGACGGCAGGTGCTTGCCCTGGTACGGGCCGTCGGGCAGCGCCTTGCGGAAGGCGTTGCCGTCGCCGCTGAGCCACTGCGGGATGTAGAGCGGCCCGTCGGTCTCGAAGGGGGCGTAGAGCCGTTCGATGCCCCACCGGACGTCCTTGGACGTGATCGGGGAGCCGTCCTCGAACTTCAGCCCCTCCTTGAGCGTGAACTTCCAGGTCTTCCCGCCGTCCGACGGGGTCCCGGAGTCCGTCGCGAGGTCGCCGACGACCTTCACCCGCCCCTTGTCGTCGACCTTGTACGAGGTGAGGGAACGGTTGTAGAGCATCTGGTTGGTCAAAACGTCGGCGAAGTAGATCTGGCCCGGGTCGAGATGGTTGAAGGCGTCCCGTTGGAGGACGGTGACGGTGCCGCCCTTCTTCGCGCCCGGGGCCTCGGGAGCGGGGCCGGCCGCGTCGGCCGCGCTGCCGATGGAGTAGTTCGCGGAGACGGTCTTGTCCTCGCCGGGGCCCTCGCTCTTCCCGTCGCCCCCACCGCCTCCGCCGCCACTGCTGCACGCGGAGACCACCAAAGCCCCGGCGGCCAGGGCCACGGCGTACGGGACCCTGCGGTCGTGTCTCCTCATGGGGTGCACCTGCCTGTCCGTGTGGTGACGTTGCCGTGCCGTGCTGTGTGGTGCTGTGCTGTGCCGTTTCGTGCGGTGCCGTCGGCGCCGGGTCAGCGCTGGGTCCGGGGGTCGAACGCGTCCCGGACGGAATCCCCGAGGAGGTTGAAGGCCACCACGAAGAGGATCATCGCTATCCCGGGGAAGAAGATGTAGGTGATGTCGCTCTCGTAGTACTTGGCGCCGTTGGCGAACATCCGCCCCCAGTCGGGGGTGGGCTCCACGATGCCGACACCGATGAAGGAGAGGCCCGCTTCCGCGGTGACCAGGGCGGGGAGCATCAGGGTGGACTGGACCAGGATCGGTGTCCAGAGGTTGGGCAGCAGCTCCCGGCTGATGATCCGCCACGGCGACGCGCCCGTGACCCGGGCCGCCTCCACGAACTCCCGCTCCCGCAGGCTCAGTACCTGCCCGCGCAGCAGTCGGGCCAACCCCATCCAGCCCAGCGCCCACAGCACCACGATCAGGGTCACCACCCTGAGGTACGTCGGGGTCTCCTTCTCCGGGCTCACGAACAGCGAGTAGACGACCGGGGTGAACGCGACGAACGACAACTGCTGCGGAAAAGCGAGCAGGAGATCGATGAACCGCCCCAGGAAGTAGTCCGTCCGCCCGCCCGCGTACCCGGCCGTCACCCCGATCAGCACCCCCGTCACCACGCACAGCACGGTGGCCGCCGCGGCGATCAGCAGCGAGGTACGGATGCCGTAGACGAGCTGCGTCAGCACGTCCCGGCCCAGCGTCGGCTCGATACCGAACCAGAACCGGCCGGAAATCCCCCCGTTGGGGGCGATCGGGTAGCCGTACTCGTTCAGCAGCCCGGTCTCGTCCAGCCCGTACGTCGTCGTCGGACTCTTCCCGTACAGCTTCGAGATCAGCGGGGCCGCGGCCGCCACGGCGAAGAAGAACAGCACCACGCAGGCGGAGACGACGCCCGCGCGGTCGCGCCGGAAGCGCAGCCACATGAGGCGGCCGGGCGAGCGGCCTGCGAGTTCCGGGACGGGAAGCGCCGGGGCGATCGGGGAAGGACTCGTCATCGCGCGGCCCCCCGCTGAGTCGTGAGTGGACCCGACGCGTGATCGGCCTCACACGTCGGTTGGACGGGACTGTGGCAACGGGGTTACCGCGCAGTCAAGAGGGCTGCGGTGGGTGGGCGGGTTCTTGAGCGAAGGTTGTGCGGATTGAGGTGGTGGTGTGCTTGACAGGTGCCCCTGCGGGGGGCTGTGCCCCGGTCCCTCCCTTTCACCGTTTCCTGGGGACGGGCTGGAATAGCCCGTCCGGCGATTGAGGACGAGCGGCGGAGCCGCGAAAAGGGGGGTCTGGGGGCACAGCCCCCAGGACACGGTGAAAGGGCGGGACCGGGGCACCCTCACCCACCCAACGACCGCCGCAGGAAGTCCACCTGCAACAGCAACAGGTTCTCGGCCACCTGCTCCTGCGGAGTCATGTGCGTCACCCCGGACAACGGCAGCACCTCATGCGGCCGCCCCTCCGCCAGCAACGCCGAAGACAGCCGCAACGTGTGCGCCGCCACCACGTTGTCGTCGGCCAGCCCGTGGATGAGCATCAGCGGCCGCCGCTCCGGAGCGGCCCCCGACAGCCCCCGTTCGGTCACGAGCGAGTTCCGCTCGTACACCTCGGGCCGCTCGGCGGGCAGGCCGAGGTACCGCTCGGTGTAGTGCGTGTCGTACAGCCGCCAGTCGGTGACCGGCGCTCCCGCGATGCCCGCGTGGAAGACGTCGGGGCGGCGGAGGACGGCGAGGGCGGCGAGGTAGCCGCCGTAGGACCAGCCGCGGATGGCGACGCGTCCGAGGTCGAGGGGGAAGCGGCCGGCGAGGCCGTGGAGGGCGGCGACCTGGTCGTCCAGGGTGACGCCGGCGAGGTCGTCGCGGACCGCCTTCTCCCAGGCGGGGGAGGTGTGCGGGGTGCCCCGCCCGTCGGCGACGACCACCGCGAAGCCCTGGTCGGCGAACCACTGGGAGGTGAGGTGGGCGTTGTGCGCGGCGACGACGCGCGGCCCGTGGGGGCCGCCGTAGGGGTCCATCAGGACGGGCAGCGGCCCGTCGCCTTCCCGGTAGCCGGTGGGCAGCAGCACGGCACACGGGATCCCGCGATCCCCCGCCCGGGTGAACCGGGGGCGCGCGGAGAGCACGGGGGTCTCGGCGAGCGACGCCACGGTGGCCACCGGCTTGCCGTCCCGCAGCACGACGGCCTCGCTCCCCGGCCGGTCCGGCACGGCCGAGACCAGCACCGTGACCGCCCCGGAGCGCACCGCGGAGTGCCGCCCGTGCCGGTCGGAGAGCCGCTCCGCGCCTTCCTCGCCGATCCGCCAGACGTGCGCCGAGCCCGGCTCCGGATCGTCCGCGGCGGCCCCGGGACCCGCGCTGACCAGCACCGATTCATCGGTGATGTCGAGCACCGCGCGGACGAACAACTCGGGTCCGGTGAGCGCCCGTTCCCCCACGACCAGGGCGCGCGCCCCGTCGACGTCGGCGATCCGCACCAGTCGGCCGTCCGGGGTCCAGGCGGGCACGCCGGGGAAAAGATCCAGCCATTTCGCCGGGTCCTCCTCGGTGAGGAGCGCGCGGGTGGCGCCGGTGGCGGTGTTCACCTCCAGGACGGTCTGGGTGCGCTGGTCGCGAGTCTGGACCAGCAGCAGCGGCGGGCCGCCGGCGGACCAGTGCACCCGGGCCAGGTACGGGAAGCGCGTCCGGTCCCACGTCACGTCCTTACGGGAGCCGTCCAGGCCGAGCAGGGCCAGCGAGACGTCCGCGTTCGGGGTGCCGGCGGCGGGGTAGGCGACCTCGGCCGGGGCCTCGGCGGGCCGGGCGGGGTCGGCGATCCACCAGCGGCGCATGGGTGTGTCGTCCACCCGGGCCGCCAGCAGGGCATCACCGTCCGGCGACCACCAGAAGCCGCGCGAGCGGTCCATCTCCTCCGCCGCGACGAACTCCGCCAGCCCCCAGGTGACGTTCTCCGACTCCGGCTCGGCCAGCGGCCGGTCGCCGCCGCCGTCGGCCTCCACCACCCGCAGCGCCCCGCCCGCGACGTACGCCACGTGCCGGCCGTCGGGCGACGGCCGCGGGTCCGCGACCGGTCCCGGAACGGGGAGCTCGACGGCGCTGCCGCCCTGGAGCTCGGCGACGAACAGCCGCCCGGACAGGGCGAAGGCCGCCAACTCGGCGGCGCCGTCCACCGCGTAGCCCACGATGCCCGCCGAGCCCTCGCGCGCCCGCTCGCGCCGCGCGCGCTCCTCGGGCGACAACTCCTCCTCCGCGCCGCCCAGCAGCACCGCCGGGTCGCCCGCCGGGTACTCCCGGCCGTCGTCGAGGTCGAGCACCCACAGCACATGGGAGCGGTCGGTGCCGGAGCGGGAGCGGAGGAAGGCGACGCGTGAGCCGTCCGGCGCCACGGTGAACGCCCGTGGCGCACCCAGGGTGTAGTGCTGCGTCCGGGCGTACTGGCGGGGGAACGAGAGCTGTCCGGTCATGCGGCCGAGCCTAGGGCCGGCCGGTGCCGCGCGGCGAGAAGTCACCGTGCGCCCCGGGCGCGCTCCTGTGCACCGAGTCACGGGAGCTGTGCG
This sequence comes from Streptomyces sp. NPDC052910, assembly GCF_055585605.1. Taxonomy (NCBI): domain Bacteria; kingdom Bacillati; phylum Actinomycetota; class Actinomycetes; order Kitasatosporales; family Streptomycetaceae; genus Streptomyces; species Streptomyces sp. NPDC052910. The sequence goes on along the minus strand of NZ_JBVJJR010000001.1, from coordinate 723,482 downwards.
GAAAGTTATGATCCCTCACGCAGAGGGTGACGTCCCCGTACCGCGTCCCCGCATCCCGCCGCGTGCTCCCACGGGCCCGTGCGCGCCGTTTCGACCTGCCGTCCGTCTGCCGTCCTTTCGACCGCGTATCTGGAGGTGAACCGCTGTGGCGCTCTCGATTTCGGCGGTGGTGCTGCTGGCGATCATCGTGATCCTGCTCTGCCGGAAGTCGGGGCTGAAGGCGGGTCACGCCGCGATCTGCGTGCTGCTGGGGTTCTACCTAGCGAGCTCGACCGTCGCCCCCACCCTCCACCAGTTGACGAAGAGCGTCACGGCGATGATCGGGGGCATCAAGTTCTGACCGTGCCTCCGGGGCCCCCGTGCCTCCGGGCCCGCGGAGGCCGGTGTACCCGGGCGGCCCCGCGGTCGGCTGCCGCGCGGCGCCGTCCGGCTCGTAGGCTGTTCCCATGACCGACCTTCCCGGCCGCCGGCTGCTCCTGGTGCACGCGCACCCGGACGACGAATCGATCAACAACGGCGCGACCATGGCCAAGTACGCGGCCGAGGGTGCCCACGTCACCCTGGTGACCTGCACGCTCGGCGAGGAGGGCGAGGTGATCCCGCCGGGCCTCGCCCACCTCGCGGCCGACCGGGAGGACGCCCTCGGCGCCCACCGCGCCGGCGAACTGGCCGCCGCGATGAAGGAGCTGGGCGTCACCGACCACCGCTTCCTGGGCGGCCGGGGGCGCTACCGGGACTCCGGGATGATGGGCGCGCCGCAGAACGACCGGCCGGGCAGCTTCTGGAGAGCGGACGTCGACGAGGCCGCCGCGTCCCTCGTTGAGGTGATTCGCGAGGTGCGCCCGCAGGTGCTGGTCACCTACGACCCGCACGGCGGTTACGGCCACCCCGACCACATCCAGGCGCACCGGGTGGCCATGCGCGCGGTGGACCTGGCGGCGGAGCCCGCGTTCCGCCGGGACCTCGGGGAGCCGCACGGGGTCGCGAAGGTCTACTGGAACTGCGTACCGCGTTCGGTCGTCGAGGCGGGCTTCGCACGGCTGCGCGAGGCCGCGGCGGACGGTGTCTCTCCGTTCCCCGGCGTCGCCGCGCTCGACGACGTGCCGGGCGTGGTCCCGGACGACGAGGTGACGGCCGCCCCGCACACCGCCCCCTATGTCTCCGCGAAGGCGGCGGCCATGCGGGCGCACGCCACCCAGATCGTGGTGGACGGCCCCTTCTTCGCCCTCTCCAACGAGCTGGGGCAGCCGCTGCTCGCCGACGAGTGCTACCGGCTCGTCCGCGGCGAGGCGGCCGCCGCCCGGGAGGACGACCTGTTCGCGGGGCTCGCCGGGGACGCCGACGGGGCGGGACGCTCCGAAGGGGCGGGTGCGTCGTGCTGACCGGAACCCTGACGGCCGGGAAGGTCGCCTCCCACCTGGGCCTCCTCGTCCTCGGCTTCCTGGTGGGCATCGCGGGCGCGCTGGTGCAAGGCGCCTGGTTCCCCGGCGGGTTGCTGCTGGCCCTGCTGGCCGTCGGCGGCCTCTGCCACGGCGGACGGGTGCTGACGGGCGGCCGGACGGGTGCCGCCGTGGGCGGCGTCGGCTGGCTGCTCGCGGTGCTGCTGCTCGCCCTCAACCGGCCCGAGGGGGACTTCCTTTTCGAGGCCGGTCTCGGGTCGAACCTCTTCATGCTGGGCGGGATGATCGTCGTTGTGATCTGCGCCACCATGGTGCGGAATCCGCAACCGAAGGGGCGCGACAGCCGACTTGGCCCGTGAGGCGACTGTTTTGTCCGGCGTTTCGCCTGACTTTTCCTTGATGTCGCCCGCCCCCGTGCGGGCCGCGACGGTGCGTATCGCCTGTGGGCGACCGGGGTATCCGGCGGTCGTCAAGTGCGCGCCCGCGGTGCCCAGTATGGTGGTGGCGCCGCCGAGCCCCCCTGACCTTGGGCATGGGCGACCCGGGAGAGGTCGGAGGGCGGCGGAGAATAACCGGGAGAACCTGCTTTGAGCCGAGAATCTGACAGTCCGTCCTCCGGGCCCCAGGGCCGCGGTGGCGCCGCGTACCCGTCGGGGACTCAGCCCTACGGGCCCGCGGGCGACAACCGGCCGCACACCGGCCGCAAGCCGGACGCACCGAAGACCGAGACCACGCTGACCACGCGGATCCGTATCAACATCCCGGGTTCGCGTCCCATCCCGCCGGTCGTGATGCGCACACCCGTGGGCGACGAGGCGCAGACCGGCGAGGCCCCCGAGGCGCCCGGGACGCCCGAGGCCGCGGCGCGGCAGCGCGACGCGAACGAGCGTCCGCAGGCCGCCGCGCCCGCCCGGCGGCCCGAGCCGCCCGCCGCCGCCCCGGCCGCCGAGCCGGAGCGCCCGGCCGAGAAGACCAGCGACTGGTTCGCGCCCCGCAAGCCGGCCAGTGGCGCCACGCCCCCCGGCGGCTCGCCCGCGGCCGGCGAGAACGGCCTGCCCCGCCGCACTCCGGCGCCGCGCGGTTCCGTGCCCGGAACGGGCGCCGGCTCCGGCACGGGCGCGGCCCCCGGCATACCGCGCGACCTCGCCGGCGGCGGTGCCGCCCCGCACCCGCCGCTGCCCGGCGACCCGTCGGCGACGGGTGCCGTGCCGCGCCCGGGCGTCCCCGACGCGCAGGGGACGCAGGGCGGCGGTCCGTGGACCGGGGGGCCCGGCACGTCCGGCGACCCGTTCGGCGGCGCCCCGTCTCCGTACCCGCAGGCCCAGCAGAGCCCGCAGTCGCACCGGACGCAGCAGATGCCGGTGGGTGGCGAGGTGCCGTGGCCGGGTGACCCCGCGACGACCGGCTCCGGGCCCGTGCCCGGCGACCCGTTCGCGAACCCGGCGCAGGGGCAGGGGGCCCGCCCCGGCATGGACGGCGGCCAGGCACCCGGCCAGGCACCCGGCCAGGGTGGCGCGCCGTGGCCGGGCGGTCCGGAGACCACCGGGTCCATGCCGGTACCCGGTGACCCCTCGGTCACCGGCGCCACGCCGCTTCCCGGCGACCCCTTCCGCACCGCCCCGGCCACCGGGGGAGCGCCCTGGACCGCCGACGCGCTGACGGGCAACGCCCCGTCTCACCCCGGCAACGCCCCGTCCCACCCCGGCAACGCCCAGGCGCCCGCCGGCGCGCCGTGGAACGGGAACGCGCCGGGGAACGCCCCGGGCGCCCCGGAGACCACCCAGCAGTTCCCCGCGCCGCCGTTCCCCGGCCAGGGCCAGGGGCAGAACCCGGGCCCGGGCGGGCAGCAGGGCCAGGGCCCCCGCCTGCCGTTCCCCGTCGGCAACCGGACGGACACCCCGCCGGACGGCTTCCCCGCCGTGCCGCCGCCCGTGGGCCAGTCCCCGGTCGTGCCGCCGCCCGGCCCCGGGGCCGGACAGAAGCAGGGCCAGAACCAGAGCCAGAAGCAGAACCAGAAGCAGGGCAAAAAGAAGAAGGGCGCCGCCAAGGGCGCTCCGCAGGCCGCGCCGCAGGCGGGTCAGCAGGCAGGTCGGCAGCAGCGGCCCGGCCCGAAGGTGCCGCCGCCCGGCCCCACGGGCTCCGTCCCGCCGCCGCCCGGCGCCGCGCGCCCGAACCCGGCCGCGGAGACGCTGGTCAGCGGCATGCCGCCGGTGACCGCACCCGGTGGGCCGAAGGCCCCGGGCGGCCCGAAGGCGCCGCTCGACGGCGGCTCCCCCCGCGTCGCCGTGCCCAAGCCGCCCGTCGACAGCGGTGCACCGCGCATCGCCGTGCCCAAGCCCAAGGCGGGCGCGGCGGCCGGGCAGGGCGGTCCGTCGGTGCCCAAGCCCGGCGGTCCGTCGGTCCCCAAGCCGCCGGGCACGGTCCAGGGTGCCGCGCCGAGCGCGCCCAAGCCCCCGGCCAAGGCCGCCGCGAAGAGCGCGCCCAAGAAGAAGGGGCGCAACAAGCTCGTCCTGCTGGCCGGCGCGGTGATCGCCTTGGGCGGTGTCGCCTACGGCGCCGGTCTGGTGATGAACCACTCCGACGTCCCGCAGGGCACCACCGTGCTCGGTGTCGACATCGGCGGCAGCTCCAAGGAGCAGGCCGTGCAGAAGCTCGACGCCAAGGTCGCCGACCGGGCGAACGCGCCGCTGAAGGTGACCATCGGCGGCAAGAAGGCGGACCTGAAGCCGTCCGTGGCCGGGCTGTCCATCGACACCCAGGAGACCGTCCGCTCGGTCTCCGGCCGGGACTACAACCCCGTCACCGTCGTGGGCTCCCTCGTCGGCAGCGGCCGGAAGGTCCAGCCGACGGTGACGGTCGACGAGGAGAAGGTCGCCGCCGCGCTCAAGTCCCTCGCGGGCGAGTCCGGCGGTGCCAAGGACGGAACGATCCGCTTCGTTCCCGGCAAGGCGGTCCCGGTGTACGGCAAGTCGTACCAGGGCGTCGACGTCGACAAGGGCGTCGAGGCCGTGGCCGACGCCTACCGGGAGCGTGCCGAGACGGGCAAGGACGTCGCCGTGACGCTGCCGACCGTCAACCGGCAGCCGAAGGTGTCCAACGCCGAGGTGGACCGGATGATGGAGGAGTTCGCCAAGCCGGCGATGTCCGACCGGGTCACGATCCAGACGGACCCGCTGCACCGCGTCCAGTTCGGCCCGGCCATCTCCCTGCCGAAGATCCTCACGGTGAAGGAGGTCGGCGGCAAGCTCGTGGAGAGCTACAACCTCGAAGCGATCAAGGCGCTCTACGGCAAGAGCTTCGACGGCGTCCTGATCACGCGGGGGAACGGCAGCAAGACGCCCGTCACCCCGCAGGACGTCGCCGGCGCGCTCGGCAAGGCGCTGCGCGGCACGACGCCGGCCGAGCGGCTGGTCGTCATCAAGACGAACGTCGGCTGACCGCCGGCACGTCGTACGGAGGTCCCCGTCCCGGTCGCCGGTGCGGGGACCTGCCGCATCGGGTGCCGGTGCGGGGGCCCGCCGCATGCGAGGCTCGTGCGGGAACCTTCCGTATCCGGGCCCGGCGCAGCCGGTACATGACATCTGTCATGCCGAGCACACGACGGCCGACACTGCCCCGCGCGCCGCCGCCCGGCGAGGATGGTGCCATGACCATCACCGCAGGGACGTTCACGGGGGACAGCCGGCGCGCGGGAGCCGCTCCCGCCGTCAGCTTCGCGAACGTCAACAAGAGCTACGGCACCGTGCGCGCCGTGGCCGATCTCGATCTCCGGTTGTACCCGGGTGAGACCGTCGCCCTCCTCGGCCCCAACGGCGCCGGCAAGTCCACCACCCTCGACCTCCTCCTCGGCCTGAGCCGCCCCGATTCCGGCACCGTCGAGCTCTTCGGCACCACCCCGCAGCGCGCGCTCGAACAGGGCATGGTCGGCGCGATGCTGCAGAGCGGCGGTCTGATGGAGGAGGTCAAGGTCCGCGAACTGGTGCGGCTCGCCTGCGACCTGCACCCGCGGGCGTACCCGGTCGACCGGGTCATGGAGCAGGCGGGCATCACCGAGATCGCGGACCGGCTGGTCAACAAGCTCTCCGGCGGCCAGGAGCAGCGGGTGCGCTTCGCACTCGCGACGGCCGGCGCGAACGACCTGATCGTCCTCGACGAGCCGACGACGGGCATGGACGTCACCTCCCGCCAGACGTTCTGGGGCGCCATGCGCCGCCAGGCGGACGAGGGCCGCGCCGTCCTCTTCGCCACCCACTACCTGGAGGAGGCCGACGCGATCGCCGACCGCGTCATCGTCCTCCACCGCGGCCGGATCCTCGCGGACGGCTCCGCGGCCGAGATCAAGGCCAAGGCCGGCGCCCGCCGGATCGTCTTCGACCTGGACGGCGAGATCCCCGAGGCCGCCCTGCGCGCCCTGCCGAGCCTCGCCGGCCTGGAGGTCTCCGGGCGCACGGTCCGCATCCAGTCGCACGACGCCGACGCCACCGTGCACGCCCTGTACGGGCTGGGGCTGTTCCCGCGCAACCTCGAGGTCGCGGGCCTCGGCCTGGAGCAGGCCTTCATCGCCATCACCGACGCCGCCACCGCCGGGGAGGCGGTCTCCGCATGAACACCCTGGTCAAGCTGGAAATCACGCGCACCCTGCGCAACAAGAAGTTCATGTTCTTCTCGGTGCTCTACCCGGCGGCGCTCTACCTGCTGATCGCGTCCGGATCGAAGAGCGACGAGAAGCTGGGCGACACCGGGCTGACCTTCCCGGTGCTGTACATGGTCTCCATGGCCACCTTCGGCGCCATCACGGCCGTCCTGATCGGCAACGCCGAGCGCATCGCCAAAGAGCGCGAGAAGGGCTGGGTGCGCCAGTTGCGGCTGACCGCGCTGCCGGGCCGCGGCTATGTGACCGCGAAGATCGCCTCGGCCGCCGTGGTCTCCCTGCCGGGCATCCTCGTGGTGTTCGCCATGGCCGCCGCGGTCAAGGGCGTCCGCCTGGAGGCCTGGCAGTGGGTCTCCCTGACCGCCGTCATCTGGGCCGGCAGTTGCGTCTTCGCGGCGCTCGGCGTGGCCATCGGCTACCTGGCCACCGGGGACGCCGTCCGTCCCATCGTGATGATCGTCTACTTCGGTCTGGCCGCACTCGGCGGCCTGTGGATGCCCTCCGCGGCCTTCCCGCACTGGCTCCAGTCGATCGCCGACTACGTCCCCACCCACGCCTACGCCGGCCTCGGCCAGGCCATCGAGCGCGGCGACGCACCCGGCACCCGGGACGTCCTGCTGCTCGTCGGCTACCTGGTGCTCTTCAGCGGCGCCGCGGCCTGGCTGTACCGCAGGGACACCCACAAGGCGTGACCGGGCACCGGCCGGCCGCCGGCCCTGCGGCAGACTCGGGGACATGGACGGGAACGGTGACATGGTGATCGGCAGGGCCCCCGAGACGCGGCGGCAGTTCCTGGTCAAGTCGTGCTGGACCGTCCTGTACCTGACCTACCTCATGTACGCGGTCGCCGACCTCACCGGCGGCCGGCACTCGCCGGCCGGCACCGCGTTCGGCTGGTGCGGGCTCTGCGTCTTCCTCACCGGCTACCTCTACCTGATCTTCGGCCCCCGGCCGGACGACGGCCCCGGCCGGGGACGGCTGGCCATCCTGGCCGGCCTGTACGCGCTGTCCCTGCTCATGGTCATGACGCTCGGCGGGGTCTGGCTCACCCTCCTGGTCTACGTCTCCATCTCCAGCGCCGTGATGCTGCCCGTCCGGTGGGCGCCCCGGGCCATCGCCGCGATCGGCGCCACCGTACTGACCCTGGGGCTGCTCCACGGCGACATGGACAGCGGCCTGTTCCTCGTGCTCACGGCCACCCTGGTCGGCGGGGGCGCGATGGTGGCCGTCACCCAGATGGGCCGCACCATGCGGGAACTCCGCGAGGCGCGGGCCGCGGTCGCCCAGCTCGCGGCCAACGAGGAGCGCCTCCGGCTCGCCCGCGACCTGCACGACCTGCTCGGCCACTCCCTCTCCCTCATCACCCTCAAGAGCGAGCTCGCCGGCCGGATGCTGCCGGACCGCCCCGAGCAGGCGGCCCAGCAGGTCGCCGACATCGAACGGGTCAGCCGGCAGGCCCTCGTCGACGTCCGCGAGGCGGTCACCGGCTTCCGCCGCCCCACCCTGGAGGGCGAACTCGCCGGCGCCCGCACGGCCCTCGCCGCCGCCGGCATCACCGCCGACCTCACCCGGGCCGGCACCGGCCACCCCGACCTCGCCCCCGACGCGGAGGGCGCCCTCGCCTGGGCCCTCCGCGAGGCCGTCACCAACGCCGTCCGGCACAGCGGCGCCCGCCGCTGCGAGGTCACCCTCACCGAGAGCGGCGACGAACTCCACCTCACGGTCACCGACGACGGCCGGGGCCCCCAACGCCCCTACGGCAACGGCCTCACGGGCCTCGCCGAACGCCTGGCCCTGGCCGACGGCCGCCTCACCACCACCCCCACCCCCCACGGCGGCTTCCGCCTCCACGCCACCGTGCCCCTCTCCCGCGCGGAATCGTGCGCTCAGGCATCTCCCGAAGGGCGACAAGGGACCTTCTGAGGCGGCGGTTTGCCGGTCGCTTTCCTCCGCGTGGGGTACAGCGGCGTGTCAGCCGGTCTCGGGCGGCATGGGTTTCTTCACCGACCAGAAATCCGAGGTGTGATCCGGGAACGGGATTTCCCCATCCTGAAGCGGCGGAGCGCCCTGCTCGCCGGCAGGGTCGGGAACCGGGGACTTGTCGAGGCACGGCGTGGTGACGTCGAAGAACGCCTGCCCCTTGGCGCCGACCTGCAGACTCATCCGGTACTCGCCCGGCGTGGTCGCGAACAGGGCGGGAAATTCCTTGCTCGGATCGTTCGCCGTGATCTTGTAACCGCGGCTTTTCCAGTGGCGCTCGACGATGCCGAGGAAACCTCCTCGGCGCTCGGGAGAAATGATGGTCAGTACGGTGCGCTGCCGGGTGACCGCCCCGGTCGTGCCGGATCCGGTGCACAGGGCACTGATGGACGTGCCATGAACCCAGCGAACGGGTGGGGCGACGGATTTCGTGGTGTCGTCCAGAATGCGGTCCGCGCGTTCCGCCCCCTGCCGCATGGTCCCCGGGCGGTGCTCCTTCGCTCCGGAGTTTCCCCACGTCCCGGGTCCTCCGCACCCGGTGACGGCGAGCAGGCAGGCCACCGTCCAAGCGGTCTTGCGGGATGTCATGGCCTGCTCCGCTCCGCGATCTCCCCGGGGGCCGGGAGCGATCGGATCGACGTCGTCGGGTCCGAAGCCGGTGTGTTCGGAGGTCCCCATCCAACCGGCCGGTGGCCGGGGAGCGCCTGAGCGCCGGTACTCAGGGACGGTGAGTAGGTGACGCGAGCTCCGGCACCCGTGCCGTCACCCCCGGCTTCCCCGCCACCCCCGACGAGCGGAATGCCCCCGTCCGGCCCCCTACTCTGGCCGCATGACCGAAACCTCCGCCGAGCCGTCCGCCGCCGCCCGTGTCAGGGTGCTTCTCGCCGAGGATCAGTCGATGGTCCGGGAGGCGCTCGCGGCGTTGCTGGATCTGGAGGGGGACATCGAGGTGGTCGCGCAGGTGGCGCGGGGGGACGAGGTGGTGGAGGCGGCGCGGCGGGTGCGGCCGGATGTGGCGTTGCTGGACATCGAGATGCCCGGGCTGACCGGGCTGGAGGCGGCGGCCCTGCTGGGGCGGGAGGCGCCGGAGGTGCGGGTGGTGATCCTCACGACGTTCGGGCGGCCGGGGTATCTGCGCCGGGCGATGGAGGCGGGGGCGTCGGCGTTCCTGGTCAAGGACGCCCCGGCGGCACAACTGGCGGACGCCGTGCGCCGGGTGCTGCGCGGCGAGCGGGTCATCGACCCGGCCCTCGCGGCGGCGGCCCTCGCCGAGGGGGCGGATCCGCTGACGGAGCGCGAGCGGTCGGTGCTGCGCGCGTCGGCCGACGGGTCGAGCAACGCGGAGCTGGCGAGGACCCTCCACCTGTCGCACGGGACCGTGCGTAACTACCTGTCGACGGCGATCCGGAAGACCGGGGCGCGCAACCGGGCCGACGCGGTGCGCATCGCGCGCGAGAAGGGGTGGCTCTGAGCGTCCGGCGGCGAGCCGTCAGTTGAGCAGTGCCCGCGCCGCCAGCGCCTGCCGGCGGACCGCCTCCGCGGTCTCCGGTTCCACCGGAGCGATCACCTCGGCGTACTCCTCCAGTTCCCGTGCCCCGCGCGCGAACTCGCCGCGTTCGACGAGCAGTTCGGCGTGCTCGTGACGGAGCCGCGCCGGGTGGCTGGGGAGCAGCAGGGAGAGTTCCACGGCCCAGAGCCGGACGCCGCCGCGTTCCGGGCGGGCCGCCGCCCAGGCGCGGATGTTGTTGAGGATCCGGAGGACGATCTCCAGGGGTTCGGCGGGCGAGAACGCGGCGGGCGGCACCGGGGTGCCCGTCGCGCCGGCGACGAGCAGGCCGGCCTCCTCCTCGGACAGCGTCCGGCCGCCCTCGAAGGGGTCGGCCAGCACATGCCGCCCGTCCGGGGTGCCGAAGCCGACGACGAAGTGGCCGGGCAGCGCCACTCCGTACACCGGCGCTCCGGCCCGCCGGGCCACCTCAAGCCACACCACGGACAGCAGGATCGGCAGCCCCCGGCGCCGCTTCAGCACCGCGGGGAGGAGGGAGGACTCCAGCCGGCGGTAGTCGGCGGGGGTGCCGTGGAAGCCGCAGCGGTCGCCGAGCAGCTCCGCGAGGGCCGCCGCCCAGCGGGCCGGCTCGGCGTGCCGGCCGAGGGCGGGAAGCATCCCGGCGAGCCGGTCCAGCTCCATCTGGGCCGCGTCGAGCTCGCGTTCCCCGAACCCGGGGTCCGCCTCGGCGGCGATCAGCAGGCACAGCAGCGCCAGGTCGGGCCGCTCCTCGCGGGCCTCCTCGGCGAACCGCCGCCGGCCGGTGGTCTCGGTCATTCCGGCCTTCCGTCCGCCGTGTGCTCCGGCCGCGCGGTCAGCGCGCGCCGTCGGTGCTCCTCCATGGTCGTCCCTTCAGGGCGGTGTCCGCGCGGCCTCCGGGGTCCGGCGGTCCGCCGCCGCTCAGTGCTCCGGCTCGCGACGGTAGTGGTAGGCGTGGTGCGTCGTGAAGCCGAGCCGGTCGTACAGTGCCAGGGCGCCCGCGTTGCCGGTCTCCACCTGGAGGTACGCCGCGGAGGCGCCCTCGTCCAGCGCCTGCCGCGCGAGCCTGGCCATGACCAGCGTCGCCAGCCCGCGCCGCCGGTGCTCGGGTGCGACCTCCAGCGCGGCGAACCCGGCCCAGCGGCCGTCGACCACGCAGCGTCCCATCGCGGCGCCGGGGACGGCGGCGAACCACACGGAGGGCCCGCCGGTCAGGACCGCGCGGGCCGCGGCGGGGTCCTCGACGCGGCCGTACGCGCGCAGCCACGCCTCGTCCGGTTCGCGGCTCAGCAGGACCGCGTCCGTGTCCTCGGCCGTGTCCGCGAGCGGCGCCAGGGCGGCCGTCCGCAGTACCGCGTACCGCTCGCCGGTCCAGCCCCGCGCGGCCAGCTCCGCGTCGAGCCGCTCGTCCTCCGCCGGGTCGCCGGTGGTGACCTGGACGCGCGCCGGGAGCCCCCGCTCGTGGTACCAGGAGGTGACACGGTCCAGCGCCTCCGGCAGCGGCAGTCCGGAACGTCCCAGGGGAAGTGCCGAGTTGGCGCGGGCCGTGAAGCCGCCGGCCGCGCGCAGCGTCCAGTCGCCCAGCCGCCCGGTCTCGGTGGCCGGCCAGCCGCGCGCCGCGGTCTCCTGGAGCTCGCGCGTGGTCGCCGCCGGTCCGCGCCGCCGCGCGGGAGCGGCCGGTACGACCTTGCCCGCGACGAGCGCGTCCTCGGCCACCTCGACCGTCCGCCCGTCGCGCCGTGTGATCCGCAACACACCCCCGGTCCAGGAGTCGAGCACCCCCACGGCGTCGGCGAACCGTTCCGGGGAACGGGTACGGTCGTTCAACGCCCGCACCGACACCCTTTTCCCTACATCGTCGGAACTGATCCGGATTTCCAGCCGCCCGCCCGTGGTGAATTCCACAGCTCTCCCAGCCCCTCCTGTTCGTGATGTGCCCCGGAACGGAGATACTAGGTGTGGGCATCGACGACGCCGCGCTCCCGCGCGAGATGACCCCTACCGAGGAGGAACGACAGCGTGACCTACGTCATCGCGCAGCCTTGTGTCGACGTGAAGGACAAGGCGTGCATCGAGGAGTGCCCCGTCGACTGCATCTACGAGGGCTCCCGGTCCTTGTACATCCACCCGGACGAATGTGTCGACTGTGGCGCCTGTGAGCCGGTCTGCCCCGTGGAGGCGATCTTCTACGAGGACGACACCCCGGACGAGTGGAAGGACTACTACAAGGCGAACGTCGAGTTCTTCGACGAGCTCGGCTCGCCCGGTGGTGCCTCCAAGATGGGGCTGATCGAGCGGGACCACCCGTTCATCGCCGCGCTGCCGCCGCAGAACCAGTGAGCTGCCCCTAGGCACCGCACCCGGCCCCGTACAGCCCACCGCCGTACGGGGCCGCGGCATTCCCCGCCCACCCCACGGACCACCCCAGCCAAGAGAGCGAGCAGCCCAGCGTGACCGCAGTCTCCTCCCGCCTCCCCGTCTTCCCCTGGGACCGCCTGGAGCCCTACAAGGCCACGGCCGCCGCACACCCGGACGGCATCGTGGACCTGTCCGTGGGCACGCCGGTGGACCCGGTGCCGGCGGTGGTCCGCCGGGCCCTCGCCGAGGCGGCGGACAGCCCCGGCTATCCGACGGTCTGGGGCACGGCCGCCCTGCGCGACGCGCTCACCGACTGGACGGAGCGCCGGCTGGGCGCCCGCGGGATGGCGCACGAGAACGTGCTGCCGGTCGTCGGCTCCAAGGAGCTGGTCGCCTGGCTGCCCACCCAGCTCGGCCTCGGGGCCGGCGACAAGGTCGCGTACCCGCGGCTCGCCTACCCGACGTACGAGGTGGGCGCCCGGCTGGCGGGCGCCGAACCCGTCGTCTACGACGCCGACACCTTCACGTCCGACGCCGCGGTGGCGGGGCTCGACCCGGCCGGCCTCAAGGTGCTCTGGCTGAACTCGCCCTCGAACCCCACCGGCCGCGTCATGGCGGCGGACGAGCTGCGCCGCGCGGTCGCCTGGGCCCGCGAGCACGGCGTCCTGCTCGTCAGCGACGAGTGCTACCTGGAGCTGGGCTGGGAGACCGAGCCGGTCTCCGTCCTCCACCCGGACGTCTGCGGGGGCTCGTACGAGGGGATCGTGGCCGTCCACTCGCTGTCCAAGCGTTCCAACCTGGCCGGCTACCGGGCCGCGTTCCTCGCCGGTGACGCGGCCGTGCTGGGCGAGCTGCTGAGGATCCGCAAGCACGGCGGGATGATGGTCGCCGCCCCGGTGCAGGCCGCCACGGTGGCCGCGCTCGGCGACACCGCGCACGTCACCGAGCAGCGGGCGCGCTACGCCCGCCGCCGGGCCGCCCTGCGGGCCGCCTTCGAGGGCGCCGGGTTCCGCATCGAGCACAGCGAGGCGTCGCTGTACCTGTGGGCCACCCGGGACGAGCCGTGCTGGGACACCGTCGGGGAGCTGTCGAAGCGTGGCATCCTCGTCGCGCCCGGCGACTTCTACGGCGCGGCGGGCGAGCGCTTCGTGCGGATCGCCTTCACCGCGACCGACGAGCGGGTGGAGGCGGCCGTCCGCCGCCTGGCCGGCTGAGCGGCCGGACGGACCCCGTACGACCCCGTACACGCGCGCGAAGGGCCCGGGAGGGGTTTCCCGGGCCCTTCGCGCGCCGCGTGGGCGGCTCCTGCCGTGGTGCCGTCCGGTCCGCGGGCCGGTGGACGCGGCCCCGGACCGGGCCGGCCGTGCGGCAGGACCGCTCGTGCGGCCGGTTCAGCCGCCGAGGGGCAGGGACTTGGTCACGCCGCCGCCCGCGAGCTGGTCGGTGGGCAGGCCCTTGCCGACCGAGCCGCCCTTGCCGACGGCCTTGGCCGCGCCGCCGACCGTCGAGCCGGTGGTGCCCGCCAGGTGGCCCGCGGTCTGCTGGCCGGACTTCAGGGTGGCCTTGCCGGTGGTGCTGGTGGTGCCCAGCGCCTTCTTGGCGGCGGGCAGGGCGGTGTGCACGACCTTGTTGCCCGCGTCCGTCGTCACCGCGTCGGCCGTCTTGGAGACCGTCTCGACGTGGTTGCCCACCTGGGCGGCGTCCACCGCGGTCAGACCGCCCAGCTCGGGGGCCTTGAGCGCGTCCGCGCTCGCCGCGCCGGCCGCGCCGACGACGGGGGCGGCGCCCGCCGCGACCAGCAGGGCGACCTGGGCGATCCGACGCGTGAGGGGGAGGGACATGATGCTCCTTCGACGGGGTGTGCTTCGACGGGTGTGACTGTCGTTCGCTGTCCGGCGTGCGGACGCAGTGACTACCGCCCGAGCCCTCCGAAGGTTGCGGTGCCCTTGTGTAAAGAGTTGGTAATGCGTCGCATAATCAGGTCTATGAACAATCGGGCAAACCAGTCGGCCGACCGGAGGACGTAAAAGGCCGACAATCCGTTGTTCACCAGCGACGTGACGGGAAAGCGCCGCACCGGTCGGCCGCGTATACCCCGGCCCTCCGGGCGACAACCTTCCGTTCCGGCGGATGCCCCCGACGGGGGCAGGCTCGTACTACTGAGCGGTGGTGATCCGGACGGCCGCCGGGCCCCCGTCGGACCGGCCGCTCTCCGTCCGCCAGCCGGCCCGGGACTCCTCGGCGGTCCACACCCGGCCGTCGTACGACACCCGGGTGATCCGCAGCTCCGCCGCGTTCGCCACAGCCCAGGACGCCAGCTCCCAGCCCCGCCGCCGCGGCCCGTCGTCCACCGCGGCCGTCCGCACCGGCCGGGCCGGGACGGTCACCGTCGGGGGGACGGCACCCCGCCGCCCGGTGCTCTCCGCGGCCGGCAGCACCGACGCCCCGAAGTCCCGGCGCAGCCTGGCCCGGAGCGCCGCGGGGTCGCCCGGCTTCCCGTCGCTGGGGCTGGTCGCGCAACTGAACGCGGCGGGGGCCCGCCCGGTCAGCGCCGCCGAGAGCAGCGAGGCACCCGGCTCGTGCTTGGCGTACGCCTGCGGGAACCCGCTGCGCTGCACCTTCTGCGCCGCCACCGTGAGCGGCAGCCGCGAGTAGCCCGGCACCTGGACGAGGTGCTCGTAGAACGTGCCCGACGCGTAGACCGGGTCGGTGATCTGACGGGCCGTGCCCCAGCCCTGCGTCGGCCGCTGCTGGAACAGGCCCTGCGAGTCCCGGTCGCCGTGGTGGATGTTGCGCAGCCCCGACTCCTGCATCGCGGTGGCCAGGGCGATCGTCACGGCCCGCTCCGGCAGCCCGCGCGACGTCCCCACGGCGGTGATGGCCGAGGCGTTCGCCGCCTGCTCCGGGTCGAGCGAGTACGACTCCCCGTCCACGCGCACGGTGCAGCGCGGGGCGCCCGGGCCGGCCGTCAGGTAGTGCGCCACCAGGTAACCGGCCAGCGCCAGCAGCACTCCGCAGGCGGCCCCGACGCGCAGCAGTCGGCCGCGGCGGACAGCGAAGATCGGGGGCATGCGGCCCACGTTACTTGACGGAACAAGTGGCGGGCCGCTTCGTCCGGGCCCGGTGTCCGGGTGGGCCGGGAGCGGGTGGAGGGGGACGTTCCGGTGTCGGCGCGTCCCGCCGCGCCGCGCACCTCCGGGATTCCCGCCGCCGGCCCGGGACCGCCCTCCGGGCCCCGTATTAGAGTCGCCCGCATGGATCACGCCGCCGCACTGGACCTGTCCCTCGACGCCGCCGCGCTCACCGCGCGCCTCGTCGACTTCCCGTCGGTCAGCGGTACGGAGGGGCCGCTCGCCGACGCCATCGAGCACGCCCTGCGCGCGCTTCCGCACCTGACGGTGGACCGGCACGGCAACAACGTCGTCGCCCGCACCCGCCTCGGCCGGGCCGAACGCGTCGTCCTCGCCGGGCACATCGACACCGTGCCCATCGCCGACAACGTCCCGTCCCGGCTCGACGACGGTGTGCTCTGGGGCTGCGGCACCAGCGACATGAAGTCCGGCGTCGCGGTCCAGTTGCGCATCGCCGCCACCGTGCCGGAGCCCAACCGCGACCTGACCTTCGTCTTCTACGACAACGAGGAGGTCGCCGCGCACCTCAACGGCCTCGGGCACATCGCCGAGGCCCACCCGGACTGGCTGGCGGGCGACTTCGCCATCCTCCTCGAACCCTCCGACGCCGAGGTCGAGGGCGGCTGCCAGGGCACCCTCCGGATGATCCTGCGGATGGAGGGCGAACGCGCCCACTCCGCCCGCGGCTGGATGGGCTCCAACGCGATCCACGCCGCCGCGCCCGTCCTGGCCCGGCTGGCCTCCTACGAGCCGCGCCGGCCCGTGATCGACGGCCTCCGCTACCACGAGGGCCTCAACGCCGTCCGCATCGGCGGCGGGGTGGCGACCAACGTGATCCCCGACGAGTGCACCGTGACGGTGAACTTCCGCTACGCCCCGGACCGCACCGAGGAGGAGGCCATCGCCCACGTCCGCGAGGTGTTCGCGGACTGCGGCGTCGCCGAGATGACCGTCGACGACCACTCGGGCGGCGCCCTCCCCGGCCTCTCCCACCCGGCCGCCGCGGCGTTCATGGAGGCCGTCGGCGGCGTGGCACGGCCCAAGTTCGGCTGGACCGACGTGGCCCGCTTCTCCGCCCTCGGGGTGCCCGCCGTCAACTACGGGCCCGGCGACCCGCTGTACGCGCACAAGCGCGACGAACACGTGGTCGTGGAGCGGATCCACCGGTGCGAGGAGCGGCTGCGGGCCTGGCTGACCGCCTGATTCCCGCCGCTCGGCGGCGCCGTCCAGCGCGCGTTGGGCCTACGCTGAACTGCACCAACGGCAGCGGAGGGAGCACGGAATGGTCAATTCCGACGGGGCGCGCACACGGCGGGAACAGCGCCGGGGGCCGGTGCTGCGACGCCATGGACAGATGCAGCAGGGCACCACGGACCAGCACCTGCTGGACACCCGGGGGACGGCGGACTGGGTGCACGAGGACCCGTTCCGGGTGCTGCGCATCCAGTCCGAGTTCGTCGAGGGCTTCGGCGCTCTCGCCGAACTCCCCCCGGCGATCAGTGTGTTCGGCTCCGCCCGGACCCGGCGGGACTCGCCCGAGTACGAGGCCGCGACCGCGATCGGCCGCGGCCTGGTCGAGGCCGGCTTCGCCGTGATCACCGGCGGCGGTCCCGGGGCGATGGAGGCGGCGAACAAGGGTGCGATGGAAGCGGGTGGCGTCTCCGTCGGCCTCGGCATCGAGCTGCCCTTCGAACAGGGCATCAACCCCTATGTGAACCTGGGCGTCGACTTCCGCTACTTCTTCGTCCGCAAGACGATGTTCGTGAAGTACGCGAGCGGCTTCGTGGTGCTCCCGGGCGGGCTGGGCACGCTGGACGAGCTGTTCGAGGCGCTCACCCTGGTGCAGACGAAGAAGGTGACGCGGTTCCCGATCGTCCTGTTCGGCTCGGGGTACTGGGGCGGGCTGGTGCGGTGGATCGAGGACACGCTGGTGGCCGAGGGCAAGGTGGGGGCGCAGGACCTCCAGTTGTTCCATGTGACGGACGACGTGGAGGAGGCCATCGCGCTGGTGACGAAGGAAGCGGGGGCCTGAGGGCATGAGGAAGGGGGCGCGCCGGACCGCCCGCGCCCCCGCCCGTCCCGCCGCGCCGGCCTACGCCGCCGCCGTCCCGCCTCCGGCTACGCCAGGCCGCGCCGGGCGACCGCCGGCTCCCGGTGGCCGGCGATGGACGCCACCATGTCGAGCACCTGCCGGGTCTCGGCCACCTCGTGCACCCGGTACACCCGCGCACCCAGCCAGGCCGACACCGCGGTCGTGGCCAGCGTCCCCAGGAGCCGCTCCTTGACCGGCCGGTCCAGCGTCTCGCCCACGAAGTCCTTGTTGGACAGCGACACCAGCACCGGCCAGCCGGTCTCCGTCATCTCGCCGAGCCGCCGGGTGGCCTCCAGCGAGTGCCGGGTGTTCTTCCCGAAGTCGTGCCCCGGGTCGATCATGATCCCGTCGCGCCGGACGCCGAGCGCGACGGCCCGCTCGGCCAGTCCCACGGTGACCCGCAGGATGTCCGCCATCACGTCCTCGTACGCCGTCCGGTGCGGCCGGGTGCGCGGCGCGACGCCGCCCGCGTGCGTACAGACCAGGCCGGCGCCGTACCGGGCGGCGACCTCGGCCAGCCGGGGGTCGAAACCGCCCCACGCGTCGTTCAGCAGGTCCGCGCCGGCCTCGCAGACCGCCTCGCCGACCTCGTGCCGCCAGGTGTCCACGCTGATCACCACGTCCGGGTGGCGGCGGCGCACCTCGGCGACGAAGCCGACGGTCCGCCGGGCCTCCTCCTCGGCCGTCACCTCTTCACCGGGACCGGCCTTCACCCCGCCGATGTCGATGATCGCGGCGCCCTCGGCCACCGCCTGTTCGACGCGGGCCAGCGCGGGCTCGTCCTGGAAGGTGGCCCCCCGGTCGTAGAACGAGTCCGGCGTCCGGTTCACGATCGCCATGATCACCGGCTCGTGGGCCCCGAACTCGCGTCGTCCCAGCCGCAGCATTCTCCCGCACTCCCTCTCCGTGGTCCGCCAGCGACCTTAACCGCCGGTGGCGCCCGAAGAGACACGGACGGGCATGGCACGATCGGGGAGGACGGACCGACCGGCGGAATCCGTCCGCCGGCACCCCGGGGAGACGCTCGTGTTCTGGTTTCTGCTCATCGCGCTGGCCGTGGTGGTCGCCGCGGTCACTCTCGCCGTGCTGAGCGGCCGTGACGGCGTGCTGTCCGAGGCGGAACCGGACCGCACCGCCTGGTCGCTGCCCCCGGACCGCCCGCTGGCCCGCGCGGACGTCGACGGCCTGCGGCTGCCGGTCGCCCTGCGCGGTTACCGCATGGTGGACACGGACGACGTCCTCGACCGGCTGGCCGCCGAGCTGGCCGAGCGGGACGCGCGCATCGCCGAACTGGAGGCGGCCCTGGCGGGGGCCCGCGCGGAGACGCGGGGCGCGGTCACGGACCGGTCGGAAAGCCGGACGGCCACCGAGAACGACGAGGGGGAGCAGCCGTGAGCGACGGCGTGGTGATCGGGCCGGACGGCCTGGCGAGGTGCCCGTGGGGGCTGGAGGACGCGTCCCGGGAGGACTACCGCCGCTACCACGACACGGAGTGGGGCGTTCCGGTCCGCGGCGACGACGCCCTGTTCGAGCGGATATGCCTGGAGGCGTTCCAGTCCGGCCTCTCCTGGCTGACCATCCTCCGCCGCCGCGAGGGCTTCCGCGCCGCCTTCGCCGGCTTCTCCATCGCCAAGGTCGCGGCCTTCACCGACGCCGACGCGGAACGGCTGCTCGCCGACCCGGGGATCATCCGCAACCGCGCCAAGATCAGCGCCGCGCTGGCCAACGCGAAGGTGGCCGCGGAGTGGGCTCCCGGCGAGCTCACCTCGCTCGTCTGGTCCTTCGCTCCGGCAGACCCCCGGCCGGTGCCGCACACGGCGGCGGACGTGCCGGCGCTGACACCGGAGTCCACGGCGCTGTCGAAGGAGCTGAAGAGGCGGGGGTTCCGGTTCGTGGGACCGACGACGGCTTACGCGCTGATGCAGGCGTGCGGCGTGGTGAACGATCACTTGGCGGGGTGCTGCGTGCGGTCCGAAACCGCGCTCCGCGCGGTTGTCCTCAAGCGCCGGACGGGCTGACTTCAGCCCGTCCGGCGCTTGAGGACGAGCGGCGGAGCCGCGAAAGGGGGTCTGGGGCGCAGCCCCAGGAAACGGCGAAAGGGCGGGACCGGGGCAAACCTCACCGGCCGACGAACCGCGGCCGCTCCTTCCGCAGGAACGCCTCGACCGCGGCGCGGTGATCCTCCGACCCGCCCACCCGGGTCTGGAGGACCTCCTCCACCGCCAGCGTCTCGGCAAGAGAGTGATCCGCCCCGAACGCCAGCGCCTGCTTGATCGCCGCGAACGTGAGCGTCGGCCCCTCGGCGAGCCGCCGGGCGACCGCGGTGGCCTCCGCGAGCAGGTCGGCCGCGGGCACGACCTTGTGCGCGATGCCGAGGTCGAGCGCCTCCGACGCGGACACGCTCCGCGGGAAAAGCATCAGGTCCATGGCCCGGCTCTGCCCCACGAGCCGCGACAGCGTCCAGGACACCCCGGAGTCCCCGGCGAGGGCCACCCCGGCGAAGGCGGTGTTGAAGGAGGCCGTGTCGGCGACGACCCGGTAGTCGGCGGCGAAGGCGAAGCCCGCGCCGGCCCCGGCGGCGACCCCGTTCACCCCGGCGACGACCGGCTTGGGCATCTCGGCGAGGGCGAGGGTGATGGGGGAGTAGTGCTCCTTGACCGTCTCCCAGGTCCGCGCGGTGCCGTGCTCGCGGTCGGCGGCCAGCGAGGCGGTGTGCTCCCTGAGGTCCTGGCCGACGCAGAAGGCGCGGCCGGAGCCGGTGAGCAGGACGGCGCGGACGGCCTCGTCCTCCGCCGCCCGCAGGACGGCGTCACGGAGGGCCACCTTGGTCACGGTGTCCAGCGCGTTCATGGCGTCGGGCCGGTTCACGGTGATCGTCGCGAGCCCGTCGGTCACCTCGTACAGCACGGTGTCGGCCATGGAACGTCCCTCCCTCGGAATGACTGCGGTCAGCGGTCAGCTTGCCGCAGTCGGCCGTGAAGAACAGGGGGCCGGCATGTGACCTGCGTCAAAGAAGTCAAAGAATCGTTCCTCTGTGCGGGTGTGTGGTTGCCGACCAGGGACCGGGCAATCGCCGAATTGGGTGGTTTTGCCGGAGCGTGTTGCCGAAGGGATGCCGACCGATGTTGGTCATTGGGTCGCGCGATGCGGGATAATGGCCTGGAAGCAATGTGTTCGATGCCGGTGACACGTGCCCGTTCGGAGGGGTCGTCGGCTGACGATGAGCTGGTTTCAGGAAGGGGAACGAGCATGGCGGCCATGAAGCCGCGGACGGGCGACGGCCCGCTCGAGGTGACCAAGGAGGGGCGGGGCATCGTCATGCGGGTTCCGCTCGAAGGCGGCGGTCGTCTCGTCGTCGAGCTGACCCCGGACGAGGCGGCGGCTCTTGCCGACGCCCTGAAGAACGTCGTCGTCTGACACCCGGACCGCGGGTCTTTCGCTGACTTTCCCCTGCCCCGGCAGCCGGTGTACAACCGGCTGCCGGGGCAGGTCTTTTTCTTTTCCGGGACGGTGGGCGGCCGTCTTCCGGAAGATTCCGTTCCTTCCACGGCCCTCCAGGCCCTCCAGGCCCTCCAGGGCCTTCCGCGGTCGACGGCCGCCGACGCGGCCCGACGGCCTCGCCCACGTCACCCCGCCCGTGTCGCCTCGTGCCCGCGTCACTCCGTGCGTCGCCCCGCGTGCCCTCAGCCCCGCCGGGCCGCGCACAGCAGCCCGTCGCCCACCGGCAGCAGCGACGGCAGCAGGATCGCCGACTCCCGCACCACCCGGAGCAGTTCGCGCAGCCGCAGTACCTCCGCCGGCTGGGCGGCCGAGTCCACCGTCCGGCCGTCCGCGAAGACGCCCTCGAAGCAGACGACCCCGCCCGGCCGCAGCAGGCGCAACGATTCCGCTAGGTAGTCGAGGTACTCCAGCCGGTCACCGTCGCAGAACACCAGGTCGTAGCCGCCGTCCGCCAGCCGGGGCAGGACCTCCAGCGCGCGGCCCGGGATGAACCGGGCGCGGTTGCCGGCGAAGCCCGCGGCGCGGAACGCCTGCCGGGCGAACTGCTGGCACTCGGGGTCGCTGTCCACGGTGGTGAGTACGCCGTCCGGACGCATGCCGTGCAGGAGGTGCAGGCCGGAGACGCCGGTGCCCGTGCCGATCTCCGCGACGGCCTTGGCGTCCACGGCGGCGGCGAGCAGGCGCAGCGCGGATCCGGTGCCGGACGACACCGAGCGGAGCCCCGCTTCCTGGGCCCGGTCGCGTGCCCAGAGCAGTGCCGGGTCCTCGATGTGCTCGACGCCGTACGCATCGGCGAACGCCCAGCTCGTCTGCCGGTTGCCGGTAATGGCCCTCTCCTGTCCCCATGTGTCGACGCAACGGTGACTGTATCCGCTGCCGTCGGGAACCCGCAGATGGGACCATGCGTTGAGGGGGATGTGAGGGAGGGTGAGGGGAGTGGGCGGGGCCCGGCGGCCCCGGCGCGGGTCAGGATCGCGGATCAGTTCCAAAACCAGGTCAAAATTCCTTATCCGGAGCTAACGGGCGAGGTGGATATGGTAGGGGCTCCACTGGACACCACCAGAGCCGACAGGGGAGGTGCGGCTTCGAACGGTGACCGCAGAGGAGTGCTCAGGCGCTTCCGCCGGTCCGCCGCGGAGCCGAAATCCGTGACCGACACCGCTGACCGTTCCGCCGCCCGCACGACCGCGACCGCGACGTTCGCCACCGACGCGGACGCGCCGGCGTGGACGCCTCCCACCTGGGAGGAGATCGTCAGCACGCACAGCGCACGGGTCTACCGCCTCGCCTACCGCCTGACGGGCAATCAGCACGACGCGGAGGACCTGACGCAGGAGGTCTTCGTCCGCGTCTTCCGTTCGCTGTCCACGTACACGCCGGGGACGTTCGAGGGCTGGCTGCACCGCATCACCACCAACCTCTTCCTCGACATGGTCCGCCGCCGACAGCGCATCCGGTTCGACGCGCTGGGCGACGACGCCGCCGAGCGGCTCCCCAGCCGGGAGCCCTCCCCCCAGCAGCACTTCAACGACACGCACTTCGACGCGGACGTGCAGCAGGCGCTCGACACCCTGGCGCCCGAGTTCCGCGCCGCGGTGGTGCTCTGCGACATCGAGGGCCTCTCCTACGAGGAGATCGCGGCGACCCTCGGCGTGAAGCTGGGCACCGTCCGGAGCCGCATCCACCGCGGCCGCTCCCACCTGCGCAAGGCGCTGCGGCACCGTTCGCCCTCCGCCCGCGCCGAGCAGCGCGCCCTGGCGGGTGCGGCCCCCGGCGCCCGGCTGAGTGGGGAGGTCGGGATCGCGTGACCGGTTCAGGCGGTCAGTCCCCCGCCGAGCTCCATCTCGGCGACCGCCTCGCGGCCCTGGTCGACGGGGAGTTGGGACACGATGCGCGGGAGCGGGTGCTCGCCCACCTGGCCACCTGCCGGACCTGCAAGGCGGAGGCCGACGCACAGCGCCGGCTCAAGAGCGTGTTCGCGGAGGCGGCGCCGCCGCAGCTCTCCGAGGGGCTGCTCGCCCGGCTCCAGAGCCTGCCGGGCATGGGCCCGGACGGGCCCGCCGGGCCGCGGCCGCCCGGAGCGCCGGCCGACGGCGCCGCCGACCGCCCCGGCGGCGCCGGGCGCGGCGACGGCTTCGGCCCGCGCGCGGACGCCTTCGCCCTCCTGCCGGCCGCCGCCCTGACGGCCCGTGACCGCGGGTTCCGCGTCCACGAGGTGGGACGGAGCCCGTCGCGCGGCCGGCGGTTCGCCTTCGCCGCGGCGGGGGCCGTCACGATAGCCGCCTTCGCCCTGGTCGGCGCCGAGCCGCTGCGGACCGCCGTCGAGGCGCCGCGGGCCCGGCCCGAGAACCCCCGGGTGTCCCATCCGCTCAACCCGCTCGCCCTGTCCGCGCCCGGCGGCGGCACGGCCGGCGGCGGGGCCCGGAGCGGCGGCGAGCCGCGCCGGCCGGACCGGGGCCGCTCGGGCGGCCCCCGCACGCCCGCGCCGGACTCCGGGCGGTCCGCCCGGCCGCCCGTGACCCGGGCCGCGCTGGTCATACCGCCCGCCCTGCCGGTCGCCGTGCCGTTCCGCATGCCCCGGCAGGCGGCCGTCACACGCTGACGCGGCCGCTGATGCGCACCTGACAGGCCGGGGTTACCCTGCTCGCGCCCACCGGCACCTGGTTGAATCGCCGGTGGGCCGGGCATCCCGCTGGATGCCACGGCTCGTGGACGCATCGTGGGGGGAGCAGAGATGGACGAGGGCAAGGCACCGGTGCCGCCGACCGGGCCGCACGGACAGGACGGCTCCCCGGCGCCCGCGGCCGGGCACCCGGCACCGGACAGGGCACCCCTGCACGACCCGGACCCGTACGGGACGCCCCCCTACGGCCGCCCGGGCCCCTGGGCCCCGGCGCCGCCGGTCCAGCACCCCGCGGCCGCCACCCCGCCCCACGGCACCACGCCCCCGGCGGACGCGGCCTGGCCGTACTCCACCCTCCGGGACCGCCCTCCGGCGGATGCCGCGGTGCCGCCCGTGCCGTACCCCCCGGCCGCACCGGACGGCACCGCGCCGCCCGCGTACCCGGCGTCCCCGGGACATCCGACGGCCACCCCGCGGGACGCCGTGCCGTCGGCGGCCCACTCGGCGACCCCGGAGGACGCCGTACCGCCGGGCTTCGCCGCGCCGCGGCCGGCGCCGGAGACGCCGAGCCCGGCCTCCCAGCCGTCCTCCGCCGCCCCCGCCCCGAGCCAGGACGCCTCCCACTCCCCGGACACTTCCGCCCCCACGACGAGCCGCCCGGCCGCACCGGCGTCCGACACGACGGGCTCGTACGCCCTCCAGCCGCCCGCACCGGCCGCGAGCCGCTCCGCCGCGGGCGACGACTCGGGGCCCGCGCCGGCGTCCGAGGACGCCCTGTCCGCCGCCGCGCGGTCCCAGCCCGCCTCGGGCGCGAGCCGTCCCGCCGTGGCCGAGGCAGAGCACGGTCCCGCGCCGCTGGCCGCCTCCGCGACGCCCGGTACGGACGGGACGCAGGTGACCGCCACGCAGCGCCCGCCCGCCCCGGGCGCGGTCCGTGCGCCCGCCGACGCCCGGCCCGAGCCCACGTCCGCGACCAGCGTGCCCGAGGCCGGTCCGGCGACCCGGCCGGCTGAGGAAGGTGCGAGCCGTCCCGCCGTTGACGCGGAGCACCGGCCCGCTGACGCGGAGCACCGGCCCGCGTCGTCGGCCGCGGGCGCGCCCGAGCGTGAACCTGTCGTCGCCGTGGCGCCCGGTACGGACACGACGCCGGCTGCCGCCACGCAGAGTCCTCCCGCCCCGGGCCCGGGCCGTCCGGCCGCCGACGCCCGGCACCGGCCCGTGCCGCCGACCGCGTCCGAAGACGACCCGGCTGCCGCACATCTCCCGCCGGCCCCTGGTCAGAACCGTCCCGCCGCCGCCGCGGAGCACCGGCATCCGTCGGCTGCCGCGGGCGCGCCCGAGCGCGATCCGGCTGCCGCCGCGCAGCGTCCGCCCGCCCGGTCGTCCGCCACGGGGACGAGCCGTCCCGAGGCTCACGACCGGCACCGGCCCGAGACGGCGGAAACCTCCGAGCACGGCCCGGTCGCCGCCGCTCAGCTCCCGCCCGCTCCGGGCGGCCCGGCCGGCCCCGCCCCCTCCCCGGCGGGCCGCGTGACCGACCCCGCCTCCGGCGTGGGGCAGCGCCCTGCCACCGCGCCTCCCTCCGCCGCCGATGCGGCAGAGACGTACGCCCCCGCCGCCCCCGCGCCGGCGGGCGCCCGTTCCTCCGATTCCCCGCCCGACGCGCCGGGTTCGGCCGTCGCGGGCACGGGTGGAGAGCCCGCCGCCGCGTCCGAGCCGCAGGCTCCGGTCGCCGTCGGCGGTGCCCCGGTGGCGGGTCACGCCTCCGCGCCCGCGCCCGGCGGCGAGGTGCCGCCCCCGTACGCCCACGCGCCCGCGCCCGTGCCCGGACCCGCGCCCGCACCCGTCGGGTACGGGTACCCGGCCCCTGCTCCTGCTCCCGCCCCTGCTCCCGCCCCCGCCGGCGGGGGGTACGGGTACGGCCCGGGGATGCCCCCGGGCGCCGGTGGTCCCTGGCAGTACGACCCCTGGGCCGCGGCGGGCGGCGGTCCGCGGCCCGTGGCGGAGAAGGCGGCCGGGAAGCCGGTCAGCCGGTCCCGGATCGTGACCGGCGCGCTCATCGTGGCGCTGGTGGCCGGCGGCATCGGGGGCGGGATCGGTGCCTGGCTGGAGCGCGACGGCGGCCCGGGGCACCGGGTGACGCTGCCCCAGGCGCCCGCCGACAAGTCCGACCGCGACCCGGGAAGCATCGCGGGCATCGCGGCCCGCGCCCTCCCCGGCGTCGTTACCCTGCACGTGCGCGGCAGCAGCGGTCAGGGCACCGGCACGGGCTTCGTCCTGGACACCAAGGGCCACATCCTCACCAACAACCACGTCGTGGAGCCCGCCGGCGGCAGCGGCGAGATACAGGTGACCTTCAACGGCGGACAGACCGCCAAGGCCACCGTCGTCGGCCGGGACAGCGGCTACGACCTGGCCGTCGTCAAGGTCAAGAACGTCTCCGGGCTCACCCCGCTGCCGCTGGGCAACTCGGACTCCGTGCACGTCGGGGACTCGGTCGTCGCCATCGGCGCGCCCTTCGACCTCGCCGGCACCGTCACCACGGGCATCATCAGCGCCAAGGCGCGCCCGATCACCGCCGGCGGCAAGAAGGGCGACGGCAGCGACGTCAGCTACGTCGACGCCCTCCAGACGGACGCCCCGATCAACCCGGGCAACTCCGGCGGTCCCCTGGTGGACTCCCGCGGCCGGGTCATCGGCATCAACAGCGCCATCCGCTCGGCCGGTGGCTCGTCGGAGTCCGGCGGCCAGGGCGGGAGCATAGGCCTCGGCTTCGCCATCCCGATCAACCAGGCCAAGCGGGTCGCCGAGGAGCTGATCAACACCGGCCGGGCCACCCATCCGGTGATAGGTGTGTCACTCGACATGGAGTACCAGGGCGATGGCGCCCGGGTGAATCCCAAGGGCGGCAGCGGCACTCCCGTCACCCCGAACGGCCCGGCCGACAAGGCGGGCATCGCCGCCGGTGATGTGATCAAAAAGGTCGACGACGTGCCCGTCCACAGTGGTCAGGAGCTCATCGTCAAGATCCGCAGCCACCGGCCGGGGGACCGGCTGACCCTCACCGTCGAGCGTGACGGCAAGGAGCGGACCATCCGGATGACGCTTGGGACGGCCAGTTCGAGCTGACCCTTGGCCCGATGTTGGCCCGGCCGTCTCCCGCACCCCCACCGGGCCAGGTACCGTGAGAGGCGGCCTGAACCCCTGGGCCGCCCACGCATCAAGGAGCTGCAGGTGCTCGACATAGGACTTCCCGAGCTGATCGCGCTCGTCGTCCTCGCTCTGCTCATTTTCGGTCCGGACAAGCTGCCGAAGATGATCCAGGACGTGTCGCGCACCCTGCGCAAGCTGCGGCAGTTCTCGGAGAGCGCCAAGGAGGACATCCGTTCCGAGCTGGGGCCCGAGTTCAAGGACTTCGAGTTCGAGGACCTCAACCCCCGCACCTTCGTCCGCAAGCACGTCCTGGACAAGGACGAGCTCGGCCTGAAGGAGATCCGCAACGGCTTCGACTTCCGCTCCGAGATGGCCGAGGTCACGGACGCGGTGCACGGGCGCGACCCGGAGCCGGCCGCGTCGCAGCCCGCCGGCGGTCCCGATCTGCTCAAGAAGCCGGATCTGATGAAGAAGGGGCCCGTCCAGCCGGGCGAGCGACCTCCGTTCGACTCCGACGCCACCTGAGCCACGCCTGCGGTGCCCCATTGACGCGGGTGGCTATCCTCCCCTTGTCCGGGTCGACGACGCTCGCCGGAGCGGCGGGCCGGGCACGACGGGGCAATGAGGAGGCGCCGCGCAGATGGAGACCACCAGCCGGGCAGTGACGGCCGGAGTGCCCGCCGGGGATTCGCTCCCCGGGGGACCGGACGAGCCGGAGCGGGCGCCCGGCGAGCGGCGGCCACTCGACGGTTACCTCCAGGCGGCGTTCCCCTGGTACGGGCTGGACGGCGCGTTCACCGGCCGGCGCTGGCTGCTGCAGGTGGGCACGGCCGCCGACGGCACGGTGGAGCACGGGGCCACGGGCCACGGCGCGGAGCCCACACTGCGCTCGGGGCGCCCCGGCCGGCCGGGGCGGAATGCCAAGCCCGACCGGTTCGACAAGGCCGGCACCCTCTCCGACGGCCAGCGCTTCACGGTCGTCGTGACCGTCGCCAGCCGCCCGGTGCGCCGCAGCGCCGACGGCACGGGCGTCCTGGAGGCCACCTCGGTCTCCTCGGCGGCCTGGCTCGCCGGCGCGGGCCTCCTCGCCTGTACCTGGCCGGCCCGCATGGAGCGGGCCCTGCGGCAGAACTGGCTCGACCAGCAGACGGCCCTCGCCTGGGAGCTGGCCGACCACCTGGACGAGGCCCCCTGGTCCACCCTCTCGCTGCCGGTCGACGGCGTCTCCGCCGACTTCCGCTACCGCGAGTCCGAGTACGGCTGGGTCCTCGCCGGCTCCGCCCCGCACGCCTGCGGTCACGGCGGCGACGGCGCCTCCTGCGGCACCGGAGGGTGCGCCGGCGGGGTGCACATCGGCGCGTACGGGCGCGGGATGAGCGCCTACGGCATGGGCTTCGCGGTCATCGAGGACATCGCCTCGTACGCGGAATGACCGACCGCCGGCCCCCTGCCTGATCGTGGGCCGCCGTCCTTGCCTGCTCGCGGGCCGCCACGGCGCCGGGCACGCCGGCCCGAGCGGGCGCCGCCGGGGCCGTACGGGCGGGATCGCACCGCCGCGTACGCGGGCCGGCGAGACGCGGGCGGCAGGAGTACGCGGGCCGACGCCGCCGCGGTACGAGGCGGCCGCCGGCCGCACGCGGCCGGGCCCCCGGTCATCGGCCGTGGACGGACGGGCCGCACCCGCGGAAGTCTCGCCGGCACCAGCCGCACCCGCGGAAGCCCCGCGAGCACCGGCCGTACCCGGTCCGGCGCCCGCCCTCCCCTGGGCCCGCCCCCGAGGGGGCGCCCCCAAGGGGTCCGCTCAGAACTTGTTGCGCGGCGTGATCCCGAGCGACAGCCCCGACAGCCCCCGCTGCCGCCCGCCCAGCTTGCCCGCGATGGCGCGCAGCGCACTGCCGGCCGGCGAGTCGGGGTCGGTCAGCACCACGGGCCGGCCCTCGTCGCCGCCCTCGCGCAGCCGGACGTCGATCGGAATCGAGCCCAGCACGGGGACGGTGGCGCCGGTGGTGCGGGTGAGGCCGTCGGCGACGAGTTGGCCGCCGCCGGTGCCGAAGACGTCGACCATCTCGTCGCAGTGCGGGCAGGGCAGCCCGGACATGTTCTCCACCACGCCGACGATCTTCTGGTGGGTCTGCACGGCGATGGAGCCGGCCCGCTCGGCGACCTCGGCGGCGGCCTGCTGAGGCGTCGTCACCACCAGGATCTCCGCGTTGGGGACCAACTGGGCGACCGAGATGGCGATGTCGCCGGTGCCCGGCGGCAGGTCCAGGAGGAGGACGTCGAGGTCGCCCCAGTACACGTCCGCGAGGAACTGCTGGAGCGCGCGGTGCAGCATCGGGCCGCGCCAGACGACCGGGGCGTTGCCGGGGGTGAACATGCCGATGGAGATGACCTTCACACCGTTCGCCGACGGCGGCATGATCATGTTCTCGACCTGGGTGGGGCGGCCGTCGGCGCCCAGCATGCGCGGGACGGAGTGGCCGTAGATGTCCGCGTCCACGACGCCGACCTTCAGCCCGTCGGCCGCCATCGCCGCCGCCAGGTTGACCGTCACGGAGGACTTGCCGACGCCGCCCTTGCCGGACGCCACCGCGTAGACGCGGGTGAGCGAACCGGGCTTGGCGAACGGCACCTCGCGCTCCGCGACGCCGCCGCGCAGCGAGGCGGCCAGCTCACGCCGCTGCTCGTCGCCCATCACATCGAGCTCGACGGTCACACCGGTCACGCCCGGCACCGCCGCGACCGCCGTGCGGACGTTCTCGGTGATCATCTCCCGCATCGGGCAGCCGGCGACCGTCAGGTAGACCGCCACCGCGACCGAGCCGTCCCCCGCGATGTCGACGGATTTCACCATGCCCAGGTCGGTGATGGGCCGGTGGATCTCGGGGTCGTTCACCGTCGCGAGCGCGGCGCGCACCGCCTCTTCGGCGGGGACGGTGCCAGGGGTCTCGGTAGCCATGCCCTGATGGTACGGCCGACCACCGACACCGGGGTAAGGCCGTCAGCGGTCGCGTTCCTCACTCTCCTCCGGGAATACCCGGCGCTGTTCCAGCTCCTTGATCAGGTCCTGGAACTCGGAACGGATCCAGTCCCGCGTCGCCACCTCGCCGAGCCCCATCCGCAGCGCGGCGATCTCCCGCGTCAGATACTCGGTGTCGGCGATGGACCGCTCGTTCTGCTCGCGGTCCTGCTCCAGGTTGACGCGGTCGCGGTCGTCCTGCCGGTTCTGTGCCAGCAGGATCAGCGGGGCGGCGTAGGAGGCCTGGAGGGAGAGCATCAGGGTGAGGAAGATGAACGGGTAGCGGTCGAAGCGCAGATGGCCGGGGGCGGTGGTGTTCCACACCACCCACAGCACGACGATCACCGTCATCCAGACGATGAACCGGCCCGTGCCCAGGAAGCGGGCGATCTCCTCCGAGGTCCGGCCGAACGCCTCGGGGTCGTACTCCGGCAGCCAGCGGCGCCGCTTCTGCTGCGGCTGGTCCAGCCGGACGCGCTGGGCGGCCGCCGGGGCGGCGGATCGTTCCTTCGCCCGCTCGCGCGACGGGCCGTGCTCCCGTCCCCGGTCACTTGCCATCCCTCGCCTCCCCCGGCTCGTTCGTTCCGTCCGGCTCGTCCGCCCCCGCCATCGCGCTCATACCCAGGGCACCCTGGTGCAGTTCCGTCTCGCGCCAGTCGTCCGGCAGCAGGTGGTCCAGCACGTCGTCCACGGTGACCGCCCCCAGCAGCGAGCCGCCGGCGTCCACCACCGGCGCCGCGACCATGTTGTACGTCGCCAGGTAGCTGGTCACGGCGGGCAGCGGGGTGTCCGGGGGCAGCGGGCGCAGGTCGGTGTCGGTGATCGAGCCGACGAGCGTGAACGGCGGGTCGCGCAGCAGCCGCTGGAAGTGGACGGTTCCCAGGTACTTGCCGGTCGGCGTCTCGTCGGGCGGCCGGCAGACGTACACCTGGGCGGCGAGCGCGGGGGAGAGGTCGGGGTTGCGGACCCGGGCGAGGGCGTCGGCGACGGTGGCGTCGGGCCGCAGCACGATCGGCTCGGTCGTCATCAGACCGCCCGCCGTCCGCTCCTCGTACGCCATCAGCCGCCGTACGTCCGCTGCGTCCCCCGGCTGCATCAGGGTGAGCAGCCGCTCCTTGTCCTCCTCGGGCAGTTCCGAGAGCAGGTCGGCGGCGTCGTCGGGGTCCATCGCCTCCAGGACGTCGGCCGCGCGCTCCTCCTTCAGCTTGCCGAGGATCTCGATCTGGTCGTCCTCCGGCAGCTCCTCCAGGACGTCCGCGAGCCGGTCGTCGTCGAGGGCGGCGGCCACCTCGGCGCGCCGTTTGGGGGACAGGTGGTGCAGCACGCTGGCGAGGTCCGCGGGGCGCAACTGTTCGAAGGTGGCCAGCAGGCTGGCGGCGCCCTGCCCGTGCTCCTCCAGCGAGAAGCCGGTGACGGCCGACCACTCGACGGTCAGCGTCTCGCCTTTCCGGCGCAGTGCCCCGCCCTTGCCGCGGCGGACGAAGACCTTGTCGATCTCCCAGTCGCGGCGGCCGTGGAGCTGGGTGATCGCCACGTCGAGGACGGTGGCCTCGTCCCCGGTGGCGACGAGCCGCACCCGGCGGTCCAGCAGCTCGCCGAGGACCAGGGTCTCGGTCGGGCGCTGTTCGAAGCGGCGCATGTTGACGACGCCGGTGGTGACGACCTGGCCCGACTCCACTCCCGTCACCCGGGTCATCGGCAGGAAGATGACGCGCCGGCTGACGACCTCGACGACCAGCCCCAGCACGCGCGGCGGGCGGGCACCGACCCGGAGCATCGCCACCACGTCACGGACCCGGCCGACCCGGTCGCCGTTCGGGTCGAACACCGCCACCCCGGACAAGTGCGACACGAACACGCGGACGCTCGCCGCCACGCAGCACACCTCCTTCACGGACCGACCCCGGCCGTTGTCCGGATCAGGCTAACGTGACCGGCCGCGGGCTGCCGCTCCGCGCCGGGGGAGGCCCCCGGGACCCAGGGGGCGCGAGTACGCTGCCGTATCCGGCGCTGACAGGAGGCAGGAGCAGGTGCGAACCCGGAAGGCGGCTCTCGTGGGGGCCGTGTGCGTGGGGCTGTCCACGGTCCTGGTGGCCTGCGGCGGTGAGGAGGACCCGGACGCGGGCACCAACGGCGTGGGCAAGCTCAAGGCCGCGGCGATCCAGGACCGAACCCGGGAGGCGGCCCGCGCCGCCGACGCCGTCCACCTGTCCGGCAACATCGTCAGCCAGGGCCGCACCTACCGGATCGACGTCCGGCTGACGAAGGACGGCGGCAGCGGCAAGGTCACCTCCGGGGACGTCGCCTTCGAGCTGCTGCGGGTGGGCGAGGAACTGTTCGTCAAGGCGGACGCGGCGTTCTGGTCCCGCGGCGGCGCGGGCGCCCGGCCCGGCGGCGGCCCGAACCCGGTCCCCGCGCCGGCCGCGGGGACCGCAGGCAAGAAGGGCAAGGGGGACCTCGCCACGGCCGCGCAGAAGCTCAACGGCAAGTACGTGAAGGTGCCCTCCGGGGACCCGGCCTATCGGCAGTTGCGCGGCTTCACCGACAAGAACACGCTGCTCGACGGGCTCCTCGGCCTGCACGGCAAGCTTCTCCGTGGTGACCACGGAACGGTCGGGGGCACCCGCTCCATCCGTCTCACGGCGGGTGACGCGCAGGGCTCCGGCGGTGTCCTGGACGTGTCCCTCGACGGGACGCCGTACCCGTTGCGGCTGCGGCGGGCGGGGGGTGCGGGGGAAGTGGACTTCACGGAGTGGGGCCGGGGGTTTCCGCTGCGCGTGCCGGAGAAGGGGCAGACGCTGGATTACGGCAAGCGGCTCCCGGCAGGGGGGTGACGCCCCGGTCCCCCCTCTGGGGGAGGGACCGGGGCACAGCCTCCCGCAGGGGCCTCAGCGGCCGCGCCCCCGCCGCAGCAGCCGCGGCAAGCCCGCCGGCATGGCCCGTCGGGTCGTAGCGGGAGTCGGCAGCGGCACGGCCGTCAGCGGACCGTCGGGCAGAGGCGTCGTCGCGCCGGTGGGGGACAGCCGGAGGACCCGGCACTCGCGGGCCCACCGGTCGGTGATCGTCTCCGCGTCGGGCGCGTTCAGCCGCTTGCCCTTGAGTTCGGCGACCGCGGCGGTCCACGCCTCGCCGCCGGGCGCGAGTTCGGTCACCCCGGCGGTCCACTGGACGAGCCGGCCGCCCTTGTCCTTGCTGCGGACGGTCACCGAGGCGGTGCTGCCGTCGGTCAGGCCGAGGCCGTCGAGCGGCTGCTCGCCGGGGCCGCCGACGAGGTGTACCGCGCTCTCGTGCCAGACGTGCCACAGGGCCCGGCTCGGCCCGGTGGGGCCCTGGACCCAGATCAGGCCCGACTTCTTGGCAGCCTCTTCGATCAGCGCCCGCGTCTCCGTCATGCGCCCAACTCTATGACCACGCGCCGGTTCGTCCCTCCGTGCGCCGAAGATTCCCGGTTACTCTCCGCGAGGCAGCGGCCTAGGCTTGGGCTGTGAGCGACGTGAGTGATCCCCGCACCGGTCAACCGCCTGCCGCCGCGCCTCCGTCCGTGCCGTCGCGCCTCGACCCGGGCCCGGGCGCCGGGTGGACGCACGCCCCGCTCGACGTCGTCCTCCTGCTGGTCGCCGTCGCGGGGCTCGCGCTGTCCGCGCCGCTCATCGCCCACATCACGGCCGTCCCGGCGCTCGCCATCGCGTTCTGGCGGAACGCCATGGCGGTCGGCGTGCTCACCCCGGTCGCGCTGGTGCGGCACCGCGCCGCGCTGCGCGCCCTGGACCGACGGGCGGTCGTCCTGGCCGTCGCCGCCGGCGCCCTGCTCGCGCTGCACTTCGCGGTGTGGCTGCCCAGCCTCGGGATGACCTCGGTGGCCTCCTCGACCGCCCTGGTCACCACCACCCCGATCTGGACGATGATCCTGCTCCGGATACGCGGCCGGCGGCAGCCGGGCGTGGCCTGGGCGGGCACCGCCCTCGCCTTCCTGGGCGTGGTGATCCTCACCGGCGTCGACCTGTCGAGTTCGCCGCGCGCCCTGGCGGGGGACGGCCTCGCGCTGGCCGGCGGCATGGCGGCGGCGGGCTACGTCCTGCTGGGCGCGGAGGTGCGGCGCACGGTGGCCACCGTTCCGTACACCCTCGTCTGCTACGCGACGACCACCCTCCTGCTGCTGGCGACCTGTCTGGTGTCGGGCGCGTCGCTCGGCCCGTACGACGGCGGTGCCTGGACGCAGTTGGTGCTGCTCACGGCCACCGCGCAGTTGCTCGGCCACTCGCTGGTCAACCGGGTGGTGAAGACGCTCGGCCCGTCCGTCACCTCGACCGCGATCCTGCTGGAGACCCCGGGCGCGGCGCTGATCGCGGCGCTCTGGCTGGGGCAGTTGCCGCCGGTCGCCTCCTACCCGGCGCTCGCGGTGATCCTGGCCGGCCTGGCCCTGGTGATCGCCGCGGAGCGCGGGGCACGGGGAGGAGGGGCTAGAGCCAGCCGTTCCGCTTGAAGCCGCGGTGGATCGTCACGCAGATCGCGACGGTGACGACCATGACGGTGGGATAGCCGTACCTCCAGTGCAGCTCCGGCATGTGCGTGAAGTTCATGCCGTAGATGCCGGCGATCATCGTCGGCACCGCGAAGATCGCCGCCCAGGACGTGATCTTGCGCATGTCCTCGTTCTGCGCGACGGACGCCTGCGCGAGGTTGGCCTGGAGGATCGAGTTGAGCAGGTCGTCGAAGGCGACCACCTGCTCGTGCACCCGGGCGAGGTGGTCGGCGACGTCCCGGAAGTACTTCTGGATGTCCGGGTCGACCAGCCGCATCGGCCGCTCGCTCAGCAACTGCATCGGCCGCATCAGCGGCGTCACCGCCCGCTTGAACTCCAGCACCTCCCGCTTCAACTGGTAGATCCGGCCCGCGTCGCCGCCTCGCGAGGAGCCCTTGCTGGGGGCGGAGAAGACGTCGATCTCGACCTCGTCGATGTCGTCCTGCACCGCGTCGGCGACCGCTATGTAGCCGTCCACCACCTGGTCCGCGATGGCGTGCAGCACCGCCGACGGGCCCTTGGCCAGCAGTGGCGGGTCCTGCTCCAGCCGGTGCCGCAGGGCGCGCAGCGAGCCCTGGCCGCCGTGCCGGACGGTGATGATGAAGTCCTCGCCGGTGAAGCACATCACCTCACCGGTCTCCACCACCTCGCTGGTCGCGGTGAGTTCGGCGTGCTCCACGTAGTGGATGGTCTTGAAGACGGTGAACAGCGTGTCGTCGTACCGCTCCAGCTTGGGCCGCTGGTGGGCGTGGACGGCGTCCTCCACCGCGAGCGGGTGCAGGTTGAACTCGCGCGCGATGCCCGCGAACTCCTGCTCCGTGGGCTCGTGGAGGCCGATCCAGACGAAGCCGCCCTCCGCCCGGACGCGCCGCATGGCCTCGGCGGGACCACAGGGGGCGCTGGCCCGCATCCCCTCGCGGTAGACGGCGCAGTCCACCACGGCACTGCAGGTGGACGCGTCCCGAGTGGCGTCGTACTCGTACGGGGTCCCGCCGCGGCGCAGGGCGGGACGGACGGCGGCGCGCAGGTCACGGATCATCGACATGGCTGGCTCCATTCACGGGCCGGCCGCCGGTCGGGGCGCGGGGGCAACACGGCCAGGAACGGGGACGTGCGGGCCTGTGACGAACCGGGTACGGACACAGGCGGACGTCCACGAAGCGGGCCGCGCTTCGTGCGTAGCGCGAGAACGGCGGCAGTTCGCGGAGAACTTCGCTGAAGGCTTGCGGGAGGGGCGTAAGGGCAGCGTTCTCCCGCCAAGAGCCGCGGGCGCGAAAGGACTTCCGGAAGCCGGCACGGAGGGCCCGGCGGGGGAAGGCGTCAGATCACACGAATCGCGGAACGCGCGTCCGGAGCGACGAGGCGGGAGAACTGTCGGTACTGCACGGTCGACTAGGATCCACCGCAGCCCCACCTCCTCCGGCCGGTCCCCGCTGAGGGACGGACGTGACTCCCTGACCAGAGGCCAAGGCTAGCAGCCGCCCGGGACGTCAAGCCCCCGCTTTGCCTGTTCGATACACGTTCTATGCTCGGCGCCATGTCAGACGTTCTCGCACGGGTCGAGGCCGGACTCCGCTCCGCCTTCGGCGAACCGGACGCGCGCGCCGCGGTCACCTTCCTCGGCACCGACCGCATCGAGGTCCTCCGCTTCCCCGTGCCCGGGACCGGCGGCGCCGCGTCCGGAACCGGCGACGCCGTCGGGGACGCCGTCCGTTACGCCACCCTCGGCATGTCCGCGCACCCCATGGCCGATCCGACGTCCCCGCTGGCCGACCCGGTGCGCGGGCCGCGCGCCGAGCTGCTCCTCACCGTCCGCCCGGGCCGCGCCGACACCGACAAGGTGCTCAGGCCGCTCGCCGTGCTCGCCGCCTCCCCGCAGGTGGAGGGCCTGGTCGTGGCCCCGGGCGCGTCCCTGGACACCGGTGCGCCGCTGTGGCCGGGCGCCCCCTTCACCGCCGTCCTCGTCGGCGAACCGGGCGGGCTGGTCGAGGACCTGGCGCTGGACGCGCCGATGGATCCCGTCCGCTTCCTCCCGCTGCTGCCGATGACCCCCAACGAGGCCGCCTGGAAGCGCGTCCACGGCGCGGCGGCCCTCCAGGAGCGCTGGCTGCGGCACGGTACGGACCTGCGCGACCCGCTGCGGAAGGGCGTTCCCCTCGACTGACGCGGCGATCCGGCGGCCGCCCGGGCACGGCACTCCGGAAGGGTGATCGTCCTTGACGCGACGGCGCCCTCGGAGGACCGTTGGACCCTATGAGGGGCGAACCCAGTTGCCCGAAGTGCGGTGGCCGGGTGCGTGCGCCCGGTCTCTTCGCCGACTCCTGGCAGTGCGCCGTGCACGGGAGCGTGCACCCTCTGCAACCCGTGGTCCCGCCGAGCGTCGAGGCGCTGGCCGTGGTCGTCGGCCGGGCCCGGGTCCCGGTCTGGATGCCCTGGCCGCTGCCGGTGGGCTGGCTGTTCACGGGGGTCGTCTGCGCCGGTGACGACCGCAGCGGCGGCCGGGCCACCGCCGTCGCCTGTTCCGGCCCGGGTCCGCTCGGCGGCCCCGGCGAGCTGCTGCTGATCGCCGAGGAGCTGGGCGTCGGGCTGGGCGCCCGGTACGCGGGCATCGACGGCCCCGACCCCGGCGCCCGGCTGACCGTCGACCGCCCCCCGGACGCCAAGGTCCTCGCGGCGGGCCGCCCCACTCCGCTCTGGCACGTGTCCGGCGTCCCCCATGACCGGGCCGTCTTCGCCGGCGAGGCGTGCGGCCTGTGGCTGTGGGCCATCGTCTGGCCCGAGCGGTCCGGGCTGCTGATGTACGACGAGCTGGTCCTCACCGACCTGCGGGACGCGGGCGCCGAGGTGGACCTGCTGCCGTGCGGGGCGCTGTCGCCCTGGATCGTCTCGCCCTGAGGGAGGCGGCTCGCCCACGTCCCGCGGGCGGAGGAAGGCCGGAGGTCACGGGCGGCGGGCCGGTGCGCACCGGCTCTGTACAAACCGTCGCGTCCGCCGCGTGCGGGATGCCGGATCGGACCGGCCGGTGAGCGGGCCGACGACCGTTATCCTGAACCGGTTCCGTCCGTAGCGTGATTCTGACCGGTTCCGCCCGTTCAGGTCCCGTCCGTTCGCTGGGAGGCCCGTGTCGTGCGCATCGACCTGCACACCCACTCCACGGCCTCCGACGGCACGGACACCCCCGCCGAGCTGGTCCGCAACGCCGCGGCGGCGGGGCTGGACGTCGTGGCGCTGACCGACCACGACGGCGTCGGCGGGCACGCGGAGGCGATCGCGGCGCTGCCGCCGGGCCTCACCCTCGTCACCGGAGCGGAGCTCTCCTGCCGGCTGGGCGGCGCCGACGGCGTCGGCGTGCACATGCTTGCGTACCTCTTCGACCCGGCGGAGCCGGAGTTCGCCGCCGCGCGCGAACTCGTCCGCGACGGCCGTGAGCCCCGCGCCCGCGCCATGGTGGCCCGACTGCGCGAACTCGGCGTGCCGATCACCTGGGAGCGGGTCGCGGAGCTGGCCCAGGGCGCCGTGGGACGGCCGCACGTGGCCACGGCCATGGTCGAGGCCGGGGTGATCGACACCGTCTCGGACGCGTTCACGCCGGAGTGGATCGGCAACGGCGGGCGCGCCTACGCCGACAAGCACGAGTTCGACCCGTTCGACGCGGTCCGCCTGGTCAAGGCCGCCGGCGGGGTCACCGTCCTCACACACCCGATGGCCGTCAAGCGGGGCGTGTGCGTTCCCGAGGACGCGATAGCCGAGCTGGCCGCGGCCGGACTCGACGGCATCGAGGTGGACCACATGGACCACGACGCCGCGACCCGCGCCCGGTTGCGCGGCCTCGCCGCCGACCTCTCCCTGCTGACCACGGGGTCCAGCGACTACCACGGTCGCAACAAGACCTGTGAGCTCGGTGAGTTCACCACCGACCCCGAGATCTACGGCGAGATCACGCGCCGCGCGACGGGCGCGTTCCCCGTCCCGGGCGCGGGCGGCTGAGCCCGCACCACCCCGGAAGCCTCCCGCGCGGGACCGGACACCCCTGACACCGTCCGGGCTTCCGCGCGCATCCGTGCGCCATACGACCCGGCGCGCTCCCGTCCTTCCTTCCGGGGCCCCTTTCCTCTGGTTTCCTCGGTTTCCTCTGGTTTCCTCTGGTTTCCTCCGGCTTTTCCGGCTTTCCTCCGGCGACCGCTCCGTGCGCCGCCCCTCCCGTCCTCCGACCGGCACCACACCGCAAGGCCCTCACTGTGTTCGACTTCGCTGTCTTCGGCTCCCTCTTCCTCACCCTGTTCGTGATCATGGACCCGCCCGGGATCACGCCGATCTTCCTCGCCCTGTCCTCCGGCCGGGCCGCCAAGGTCCAGCGGCGCATGGCCTGGCAGGCGGCGGCGGTGGCCTTCGGCGTCATCACCGTCTTCGGCATCTGCGGCCAGCAGATCCTCGACTACCTGCACATCACCACCCCGGCCCTGATGATCGCGGGCGGTCTGCTCCTGCTGCTCATCGCGCTGGACCTGCTCACGGGCAAGTCGGAGGAGCCCACGCAGACGAAGGACGTCAACGCCGCGCTGGTGCCGCTGGGCATGCCGCTGCTGGCCGGGCCCGGTGCCATCGTCTCGGTGATCCTCGCCGTGCAGCACGCGGACTCGTTCGCCGCCCAGGTCTCGGTGTGGACCGCCATCGCCGCCATGCACGTGGTGCTGTGGCTGGTGATGCGCTACTCGCTGCTGATCATCAAGGTGATCAAAGACGGCGGTGTGGTTCTCGTCACTCGGCTCGCGGGCATGATGCTCTCCGCGCTCGCCGTGCAGCAGATCATCAACGGCGTCTCCCAGGTGATCCACAACTGGTGAACGGCCGCGCGGGCGGCCGGCGCAGGCCCCCGGGAACGCGAAGCGCCCCCGTACGGACGGTCCGTGCGGGGGCGTTCCGCGTCCGACGACGGCCGGACGTGCGTACTCTTCAGCCTGTCACCGGGTCGCGGTGTCGGCCGGGCGGATATAGATGCGCTGGCCGACCGAAGCGGCCTGCTGCACTATCCGGTTGACGGAGGCGGCGTCCACGACGGTGCTGTCGAGGGCGGTGCCGTCGACGTCGTCCAGGCGCATGATCTCGAAGCGCACAGGCTTCTCCCTTCGTCTGATCCTCCTGAGGAGAACTTCACAAGAACAGGAACACGCACCGCCACACTGCGGCGCCTTTCCATACGTGTCCAACGAGGTGTCGTCTGCAAACATTCCCTACGCTAAAGAAATTTTTATCATGACTAATTACTGACCGGTAGTGCGGAGCCCCGGATCCGGCCCGGGGACCGCCCACCGCGACCGAGACCGCCGGCGTACGCACTCCCCCCACGGACCACGTGGCCCCCCACCGCCACGGATGAGCGAGCATCCATGACCGAACACCGTCCCGAAGCGCCCGACCTCGCCGCGGTAGTCGCCGGCATCGAGCGCACCAACGAACTGCTCACCCGCGTCCTCGCCGAGGTCGCCACCACGCCCGCCACCCACGCCGTCTTCGTGGACGCCGGCTACGCCTACGCCGCGGCCGGCCGCCTGGTCGTCGGCAGCGAGGACCGGCGGGCCATCGAGCTCGACGCCGAGGGCCTGATCGAGGCGTTCATCGACAAGGCGCGCACGATCTTCCCCGACAGCCGGCTGCTGCGCGTCTACTGGTACGACGGCGCCCGCCGCCGTATCCACACCGCCGAGCAGCAGGCCATCGCCGAGCTCCCCGACGTCAAGGTGCGGCTGGGCAACCTCAACGCCCACAACCAGCAGAAGGGTGTGGACTCCCTGATCCGCACCGACCTGGAGACCCTGGCCCGGCACCGGGCGATCAGCGACGCCGTGCTCGTCGGCGGCGACGAGGACCTGGTCTCCGCCGTCGAGGCGGCGCAGGGGTACGGGGCCCGCGTCCACCTCTGGGGCATCGAGGCCCCCGGCGGACGCAACCAGGCCGACCCGCTGCTGTGGGAGGTGGACAGCCGGCGCACCTTCGACCGCGATTTCTGCGAGCCCTATGTGACCCGGCGGGCCGCCCCCGAACCGCTCGCCGAGGCCGGGGCGCACCGCGGCGCGGTCCCGGACCGCGAGGAGGTGCGGTTCGTCGGTGCCCGGGTCGCCTCCGAGTGGCTCGGCGCCCGGGGCCCGGACTCCCTGGCCGAGCTCCTCCCCGGCCACCCCTACCTGCCCGGCGCCGTCGACCAGGAACTGCTGGTCGCCGCGGAGGCGCTGCTCGGCCTGTCCCTGCGCGGCCACGCGGATCTGCGCAGGGCGCTGCGCGACGGGTTCTGGGACCACCTGCGGATGCGGTTCTGAGACCACCCGCGCGTGAGGTCATGAGACCGGGGCGACTGCGGAGCCCTAAGGGACGGGAAGGGAACGCCGGAACGAAGGGTGACCGAGTTCCGCGGCGGAGAGGGGTGGAGTCCTGAAACGGGGGCATACGCCGGGGGGAAGAACTGCGCGTGGGACGCGCGTGCCGGAATGCGCACCGGAGGACCGAGTGGAACCCTTGCTACGGGTGGGTCGCGGCCCCACGCGCGCCGGCCGCCCGTCACCGCTGGAGTACCGGACAAGAGAAACGAGGCGATCGGCCATGTCGGCTTCCGACCGTGCGGGGCCGGGGACGCCCTGCTGGGTGAGCCTGTTGTCCGGCGACCTCGGCGCGGCGCAGCGCTTCTACGGCGCGGTGCTCGGCTGGACCTTCCGGCAGGGCTCGCTGGGCGAGGACTTCTGCGTCGCCCTCTCCGGCGGCCGGCCGGTCGCCGGGCTGGGCAACGTCGCCCGCAGGATGGGCGTGCCCGTCCACTGGAGCAGCTACTTCGCCGTGGACGACGCGGACACGGCCGCCGCGCGGGTCCGGGAGCGCGGCGGCACCGTCGCCGTCGGCCCGCTCGCCTTCGGCGGCGGCCGTGCCGTACTGGCCGCCGACCCGGACGGCGCGGTCTTCGGTTTCTGGGAGGGGCGGGTGCTGCGCGACTGGAGCATCGGCAGCGGCGCCGCCCCCGCCTGGCTGGAGCTGCGCACCCGCGACTGTTTCGACGCCGCCCTCTTCTACGGCGGCGTCTTCCAGTGGGACGGCCAGGACACGGACGTGCGCTACGAGGACGACGTAGTGATGGTGCGGGTGGCCGGCCAGACGGTGGCCTGCCTGCGCGGCGGCGCCGTCGAGGCCGCCCCGGACCCCAAGGTCCGGCCGCGCTGGCACGTCTACTTCCGGGTGGACAACGTGGAGAAGGCCGTCGAGGCGGCCCTCGCGGCCGGCGGATCGGTCGCCGCCGAACCGGGTGTCTCCCGGGTCGGCCAGGAGGCGACCCTCTGCGATCCCGAGGGCGGCATCTTCACGGTCACCGAGGCGGCGCGGGGCTGCTGACCGACGGCCGGGAGGCCCCCGGCGGCGGCACCGCCGGCAGCGAGGCCCAGAAGTCGAGAAGCCGGGCGGCGGTGGCCGCCGGCTCCTCGGCGTTCGGCGAGTGCCCCGCCCCCGCGATCACCACACGCCGGGCGGACAGCTCCTCCGCCATGGCGTCCAGCTCGGGCACCGGCCAGGCGTAGTCCTCCTCGCCGGACACCACGCACAGCGGGATCGGGAGCCGCGCCAGCTCCGCCGACCGGTCCGGTTCGGCCGTCAACTGCCGTGCCGTGGTCGTGAGCTGGACAGGGTGGGTGGACAGCCAGCGGCGGCGCAGGAACACACCGGGCTCCGTCGGCAGGATGCTCTCCTCCGGGCCGCCACCCTGCTCGGCGTCGAGCCGCCGCATCTCCCGCCACACGTCCTCCATGCTCATCCCCAGCTCCTCCAGCGCGTGGATCAGCAGGTGGACGCGTTCCCGCTGCCCGGCGGAGACCGGTCCCCGACCGCTGCTCATCAGCGTCAGCGAGCGGAACGGGCGCGGGTCGCGGAGCGCGGCCGCCCGGGTGATCAGCCCGCCGAGCGAGTGGCCGAGCAGGTGCACCGGACCGTCCCCGAGCGCGGCGGCCTGCGCCAGCACGTCGAGGGCCAGTTCCTCCCGGCCGTAGGCCGACGCGTCGTCGGGCCCGGGCGTCTCGAACTGCCCCCGCCCGTCCACCGCGACGGCCCGCACGCCGGCCTGGGCGAGGGGCTCCAGCAGGGCGATGAAGTCCTCCTTGCTGCCCGTGAACCCCGGCACCAGCAGCACCGTGCCGCGGTGCGCGCCGGCCGGCCGGGCGTCGTGGACGGCGAACTCCCCGCGTGCGGTGGCGAGGCGGTACGCGCGGGCACAGGAGGGCAAGGTGAGGAAGGGCGGCCTGCTCATGGTCCGAGGCTAACGCGACGTCCGATGGCCGCCGGTGCCGGGAGCCCCGGGCGGCGACGATCAAAGCATGAACACGATGAACAACGCACTGGTTCCCACCGAGTTCGACGGCAAGGCCGTCCTCGTCACCGGCGGCAGCCGGGGCATCGGCCGCGCCGTCGTCCTCCGCCTGGCGGCGGGCGGCGCCGACGTCGCCTTCACCTACCAGGCGAACGAGCGGGCCGCGGCGGACGTCGTCGCCGAGGTCAAGGCGCTCGGCCGGCGCGCCCTCGCCGTCCGCGCCGACGCGGCAGACGCCACGGCGGTACGCGGCGCCGTCGACGCGGTCGCCGCGGAGTTCGGACGGCTCGACGTCCTCGTCAACAACGCGGGCACGGGCGCTCTCGGGCCCATCGGCGAGCTGACCGAGGAAGACGTCGACCGGGTCCTGTCCGTGAACGTCCGTGGCGTCTACCTGGCCACTCAGGCGGCCGTACGCCACCTCGGCGAGGGCGGACGCATCGTCATGATCGGAAGCTGTATGACGCAGTACACGCCGTTCCCCGGCGGCTCGCTCTACGCCACCAGCAAGGCGGCGCTCATCGGTCTCACCAAGTCCCTGGCGCGGGAGCTGGGCCCCGCCGGCGTCACCGTCAACATCGTCCACCCCGGTCCCGTCGACACCGACATGAACCCGGCGGACGGGCCGTTCGCCGAGGCGCAGGCGGGGGCGACGGCGGTGGGGCGGTACGCCCGGCCGGAGGAGATCGCGGCGACGGTGGCGCACCTGGCCGCGCCGTCGGCCGGGTACGTGACGGGCGCTTCGGTGGCCGTGGACGGGGGGTTCGCGGCGTAGGAACGCGACGTCGAACGCCGGACGGGCCGAGTCATCAGCCCGTCCGGCGTTCGAGAACCACCGCGCGGAGCGCGGTTCCGGGGCGGAGCCCCGGGAAACGGTGAAGAGGTGGGACCGGGGCTCTATCCCCTTACGCCACGCCCTCCGCCTCCGCGGCGGCCTTCTTGCGCGTCCGCTTCGGCTTGGCCTCGGCCTCACCCTCCGCGACCGGCGCGGCGGCGGCCTTCTTGGCCGTCCGCGTCCGCTTGGGCTTGACCTCCGCCTCGCCTTCGGCGACGGGCGCGGCGGCGGCCTTCTTGGCGGTGCGGGTGCGCTTCGGCTTCGCCTCGGCCACGGCCTCGCCCTCGGCCACCGGCGCGGCGGCGGCCTTCTTCGCGGTGCGGGTGCGCTTCGGCTTGACCTCCGCCTCGGCCTCGGCCTCGGCCTCTGCCGACGCCTCCGCCACCGGCGCGGCGGCGGCCTTCTTCGCCGTCCGCGTGCGCTTCGGCTTGGCCGGCTCCGCCGCCGGGGCGGCCTCCGGCTCGGCGGCCGCGGTGTCGACCGCCTTCACCGCGCGCTTGCGCGGCTGCTTGACCGGCGCCGCGGCCTCGTCGGCCACCGGCGCGGCGGCGGCCTTCTTGGCGCGGGTGCGCTTCACGGGCTTGGCGGCCTCGTCGGCCTCGGCCTCGCCGGCGGCCGGAGCCTCCGGAGCCTCGGCACTCAGCGTCGTCACGGCCCGCTTGGCGACCCGACGCGTCCGCTTCGTCGGCGCGGCCGGCTCCGCCTCGGCGGCCGGAGCCGTCGGCTCGGCGGCCTGCTCGGGCGCCGGGGCGGCGTCCGAGCCCAGGGTGGTGACGGCACGCGTGGCGACGCGCCGGGCGCGCTTCGCCGGGGCGGCCGGGGCGGTCGGCGTCTCCGCGACCGGCTCGGCGGCCTGCTCGGCCGCCGCCGTCGGCGCGGCGTCCGCGCCGAGGGAGGTGACCGTACGGGTGGCGACGCGCCGGGCCCGCTTCACGGGAGCGGCCTCGGTACCGGCGGCCGGAGCCTGCTCGGCGGCACGCTCGTGACGCGCCGGAGCCGAGGTCGCCGGCGCCTCGGCCGGAGCGGCGGGCGCCGCGGCCTTGGCCTTGGCCTTGGCCTTCGCCTCGGCGGCGGCCCGGGCGGCCGCCTGGACGCGCAGGAGCGCGGTCTCGACGGTCTCGAACTCGCCTTCCGGCACGGCCGTGGCCGGCGCCGCGTACCGCGGGCGCGTGGTGCGGCCGGCCCCCGTCGACCCGGCCTGCGAGGGCAGCGACGTGCCCGCCTGGCGGGGCGCGGCGGTCCGGCCACGGCGGCGCGGACGGGCCGGGGCCTCCGGCTCGGGGGCCGGTGCCGTGACCACGGACGCCTTGGGGGCGGCCGCGGCGGAGGTGACGGAGGCGGCCTCGGACCTGGTGGTGGCCTTGGCCGTCTTCGGCGCGGGGGTCTCCTCGGCGGCCGGGGAGGCGGCCGGAGCGGAGGGAACCTCGGCCACCGGAGTCTCGGCCACGGGAGCCGCCGCGGCCGGAGCCGCCTGCGGCGCCGACACCGCCGCCGGAGCGGAACCCGAGCCGCTGCCGCGCGTACGGCGGCGACGGCGCGGACGGGCCGGCGTCTCGGGAGCCGTCGTGGCCGGGCGCGCCGCGGAGGCGCTCTCCGTCACGGCGGGCTCGACGGCCTCCACGGCCTCAGGGAACGCGGTGGCCGTGGTGGCGGTGACGGCGGTGGCCGGCGCGGCGGCGTCCGCCGTCGCACCCGAACGCGTCCGACGGCGCTGCCGCGGC
This sequence comes from Streptomyces sp. NPDC052910, assembly GCF_055585605.1. NCBI lineage: Bacteria > Bacillati > Actinomycetota > Actinomycetes > Kitasatosporales > Streptomycetaceae > Streptomyces > Streptomyces sp. NPDC052910. The sequence continues at coordinate 678,636 of NZ_JBVJJR010000001.1, read as the reverse complement.
GTACGGGTGCGCTCGGCGGCGGCCTCCTGGCTGTCCCGGCTGTCCCGGCTGTCCCGGCCGTCCTTGGGGCCACGGCCCCGGCCCGCGCCGCGTCCACCCGTCTCGCCGAGGTCCTCGATCTCCTCGGCCGCGAGCCCGGCCAGAGTCCGCTGCGAGCGGGGCAGGACACCCTTGGTGCCGGCGGGGATGCCCAGTGCCTCGTACAGGTGCGGCGACGTGGAGTAGGTCTCCGGCGGGTTGTCGAAGGGCAGTTCCAGCGCCTTGTTGATGAGCTTCCAGCGCGGGATGTCGTCCCAGTCGACCAGCGTGACGGCCGTACCCGACTTGCCCGCGCGGCCGGTGCGGCCGATGCGGTGCAGGTACGTCTTCTCGTCCTCGGGCGTCTGGTAGTTGACGACGTGGGTGACGTTGTCGACGTCGATGCCGCGCGCGGCGACGTCGGTGCAGACCAGCACGTCGACCTTGCCGTTGCGGAACGCGCGCAGCGCCTGCTCGCGGGCGCCCTGGCCGAGGTCGCCGTGGACCGCGCCGGCGGCGAAGCCGCGGCGGGTGAGCTGCTCGGAGATGTCGGCGGCGGTCCGCTTCGTCCGGCAGAAGATCATCGCGCGGTCGCGGCCCTGCGCCTGGAGGATGCGGGAGACCATCTCCGGCTTGTCCATGGAGTGGGCGCGGAAGACGTGCTGGGCGATGTTGGCGACAGTCTGGCCCTCACCGTCCGGCGAGGTGGCGCGGATGTGCGTCGGCTGCGACATGTAGCGGCGGGCCAGTCCGATGACCGCGCCCGGCATGGTCGCCGAGAAGAGCATGGTCTGCCGCTTGGCCGGCAGCATGGTGATGATGCGCTCGACGTCGGGCAGGAAGCCCAGGTCGAGCATCTCGTCGGCCTCGTCCAGCACCAGCGCCTTGACGTGGCTCAGGTCCAGCTTCTTCTGGCCGGCGAGGTCCAGCAGCCGGCCGGGGGTGCCGACGACGACGTCGCAGCCGGCCTTGAGCGCCTCGACCTGCGGCTCGTACGCCCGGCCGCCGTAGATCGCCTGGACGCGCACGTTGCGCACCTTGCCGGCGGTGAGCAGGTCGTTGGTGACCTGCTGGCAGAGCTCACGGGTGGGGACGACGACGAGGGCCTGCGGCGCGTCGGTGAGCTGCTCGGGCCTGGCCCGGCCCGCCTCGACGTCGGCGGGGACGATGACGCGCTCCAGCAGGGGGAGGCCGAAACCGAGGGTCTTGCCGGTGCCGGTCTTGGCCTGGCCGATGACGTCGGAGCCCGAGAGGGCGACCGGGAGCGTCATCTCCTGGATCGGGAACGGGTGGACGATGCCGACGGCGTCGAGCGCCTCGGCCGTCTCGGGGAGGATCCCGAGTTCTCGGAACGTGGTCTGCTGCGTGTCAGGCGTATTCAGGGTGCTGCCTCTTCTGTGAGACGCGGCACGGGGCGGCGAAGGGGGTCGTACGAGGAGTCCGTACGTACCGCGCCGTCGTACTCGTTCCGGCGGAAGCCGGATGGCGCGGGACCACTGCCTTCGCGCGAGCACACGTGCTGCGAGCGGATCCCTCCTGGTGTGCGGACGACTCGTCCACACCGCGCGGAGGGCGGTCGGTCGGGTGGAAGCCGATCGGGCCACCGACCGGGCATCCGCTGGCGCTCCGAGGACTCACTCCCGGAGGAACCTGCATGGAGACGGCCAGTCGGGCACGTGCCTTGTTCGGCGTACTCGGCGGGCCGTATAGCACTCTACCCCGGAACCACGCATCCGCGCCCGGGCCATTCGTCCCTGACCTTGTGGACACCTGGCTGACCAGGGGCTTCCCTCCCCGCCACAGCGGGCTAAGGTTCCGTTCATGGAGACGTCCGACAAGGCCGCAGCGGCCACAGAGCCCGCCGAGGAACTCACCGGAATCGCCGCCCAGGACTGGGCGCAGGCATCCGCCGACCCCCGCTACCGCGCCGCGGTCGTGGACCTGCTCGGCGCGCTCGCCTACGGCGAGCTGGCCGCCTTCGAGCGGCTGGCGGAGGACGCCAAGCTCGCGCCGACGCTGGGTGACAAGGCGGAACTGGCCAAGATGGCCGCCGCCGAGTTCCACCACTTCCAGCGGCTGCGGGACCGGCTCGCGGCGATCGACGTCGAGCCGACCGCGGCGATGGAGCCCTTCGCGGCGGCGCTGGACGAGTTCCACGGCCAGACGGCCCCCTCGGACTGGCTGGAGGGCCTGGTCAAGGCGTACGTGGGCGACTCGATCGCCAGTGACTTCTACCGGGAGGTGGCGGCCCGGCTGGACTCCGACACCCGGGCGCTGGTGCTCACCGTCCTCGACGACACCGGGCACGCCACGTTCGCGGTCGAGAAGGTGCGGGCCGCGATCGAGGCCGAACCGCGGGTGGGCGGCCGGCTGGCGCTGTGGGCGCGGCGGCTGATGGGCGAGGCGCTGTCGCAGGCGCAGCGGGTCGTCGCGGACCGTGACGCCCTGTCGACGATGCTCGTCGGCGGGGTGGCCGACGGCTTCGACCTCGCCGAGGTCGGGAAGATGTTCTCCCGCATCACCGAGGCGCACACCAAGCGGATGGCCGCGCTGGGGCTGGCCGCGTAGCCGCGGCGGTCGGCACACGGCGCACCGTCCCGTGACACCGGGGGCTCCGTCCGGCGGCCCGGCTCAGGCCGTGGCTGACCGGCGGGGCGGTCCGGCGGGACGCAGCAGCAGGGACAGCAGCGCGACCGCCACCACGAGCGAGGCCGCCAGAATCGCGAGGGCGTGACCGGGACCCAGCACCGAGCGGGCCAGCAGTCCGCCGAACAGGCCGGCCACCGGTCCGGTGCCCAGCGTCAGAGGGCGGGAGCGGAACCGGCCGAACCGGGCCGGCAGCCAGCGCAGGGCTCCGAAGGAGACGGCGAGGCCGATCAGGACCGAGCCGAGCGCTTCCCAGAGGATCATCGTCGTTTCCCTCCCGTGCCACCGATGAGCGGCAGGTGCAAATCGGTCGTAGCGGTCCTACCCCGGGGCCGCCCGCGGCAACCCTCGGGACGGGCCTCCCATGGTTCTCCCCGGGAGCGCGCGCGGGGGTCCCGACACGCCTCGCGCCCGGGTCTCGGCACGCCTCGCGGGGCACTCTCCGACCTGCTCGGCGCGGCCGGCCGCCGGCGCGGCTCGGCTCCAGGACGCCGCCGGGTACGACGACGGGCGGGACCCCGGTGCCCGCGCACCGGGGTCCCGCCCGTGTCCGGTGACTCAGATGGTGGTGAAGCCGACCCGCCGGGTGGCGGGCTGGCCGATCTCCACATAGGCCAGCCGGTCGGACGGGATCAGGACCTTGCGGCCGTGCTCGTCCGCCAGGCTGAGCAGCGGTGCCTTTCCGGCCAGCGCGTCGGCCACCGCGCGCTCGACCTCCTCGGCGGACTGACCGCTCTCCAGAACGATCTCGCGGGGCGCGTGCTGCACGCCGATCTTGACCTCCACGGCTACTGTCCCTCCGAAGGTGTGCGTCCCCCACGGCGTAGCCCCAGGGGAGGGGTGCGCGGACGCGCCGCGCCGTACGGTCCACACATTAGCCCGGTGCGGGGGCGCGCCGGGCCCGCGCCCGCACGCTGGCAGCGAACACGCGGCCGGGAAGGAAGGTCCCCGGACCGGGGCGCGTTCCCCGGCAAGCGGGGAAGGCGCCCGTCCTCAGGGCGAGGCGCCCCTCCTCAGGGCATGGCGTCCGCCCTCAGGGCACGGCGTCCCGCGGGCAGGACGCCCGTCCTCCGGGAAAGCGGACTCAGTGCTCGTTCTTCGGGAACCCGGCGATGCCGCGCCACGCCAGCGACGTCAGCAACTGGACCGCGGTGTCGCGGGGGACGGTGCTGCCGCTGGAAAGCCAGTACCGGGCCACCACCTGGGAGACGCCACCGAGGCCGACGGCGAGCAGCATCGCCTCCTCCTTGGCGAGGCCGGTGTCCTCGGCGATGACCTCGCTGATGGCCTCGGCACAGGTCAGCGCGACCCGGTCGACGCGCTCGCGCACGGCGGGCTCGTTGGTGAGGTCGGACTCGAAGACCAGCCGGAAGGCGCCGCCCTCGTCCTCGACGTACGCGAAGTAGGCGTCCATGGTGGCCGCCACCCGCTGCTTGTTGTCGGACGTCGACGCCAGCGCCGTGCGCACCGCCTGCAGCAGGTTGTCGCAGTGCTGGTCCAGCAGGGCCAGGTAGAGGTCCAGCTTGCCGGGGAAGTGCTGGTAGAGCACCGGCTTGCTGACGCCCGCGCGCTCGGCGATGTCGTCCATGGCGGCGGCGTGGTAGCCCTGGGCCACGAAGACCTCCTGGGCGGCGCCCAGGAGCTGGTTGCGTCGGGCTCGGCGCGGCAGGCGCGTGCCCCGCGGGCGCGCCTCGGTCTGCTCGATGGCTGTCACGCCGCCTCCCATGATTGTTCCTGCACGGTGTGCACCGCGCCCGCCATCGTACTTTTGGGTAACCGCGCCGTGCGTGGCCGCAGGGGAGAATTTCACCTGACGGACGCTGTGGGAAGCCCACAAAAACCCGACAAATCCCGCGTTGTGCCGTCGAGGAACGGCCGTCTCCCCGTTCGGCCGCCGCCGCGCGGGACCGCCTCGGGGGTCCGCGCGGCCGGGGCCGGGCTCACCGGTAGTCGTCCTCGTCCAGCTCCACGACGCGGGCCTGCTCGGCGCGGTCCGCCTCGTTCGCCGCGCCCGGGTCGATCACGGTCAGCGGTTCGTCGCGTGTCGGGGCGACGTCGGCGTGCTGCTCGGCGGCGTCCGCCTCCGGGGCCTCGACGTCGAACTCGGTCACCGCCGCCTCCTCGGTGTCGTCGAAGTCCTCGAAGGTGTCCGGGTCGGTCGGGTCGACAGGCATGCGGAAGGTCTCCTTCGTCCTCGTCCTCCGGGCGGTCCGCCCGGTCCGGCCTTCGCCGGCGTACCGGAACTCCTTCCCATGGGAGCCGTCGCGAGTCCTCCGCGGTCCGGCCGCCCAGGAGGCCGCCGGGGCCGCCCTCGGGGCCCTTCCTCCGAGCGTAGGAGACGCGGCTGCGCGCCGCCAGGCGATCTGTGACGGCTGCCACAGACGATTCCGGCGTGATGCTCTCGTAACATTGCCCGCATGTCGGAGACCGAGTCGCCGGTGGCACTGGGTGCCCCCGCCGTTCCCGTGGTACCGCCCACGCCCCTCCCGCCGCAGTCCGGCGCGGGGGAGCGGGTGCGCATGGTGACCCTGCCCGGAGCGACGCTGACGGTGCGCTCCCGGCCGCCGGCCGCCTCGGACGGACCGGCTCCGCCACCCGCCCTCTTCGTGCACGGCCTCGGCGGCTCCTCGCGGAACTGGACCCCGCTGATGGCCCGGCTGGCGGACGACGTCGACGGGGAGGCGGTGGACCTCCCCGGCTTCGGGGACTCGCCGCCGCCCGACGACGGCGACCACTCCGTCACCGCCTGCGCCCGGGTGGTCATCCGCTATCTCGACGTGCGCGGCCGCGGTCCCGTGCACCTGTTCGGCAACTCGCTGGGCGGTGCGATCGTCACCCGCGTCGCCGCCGTCCGGCCCGACCTCGTCCGCAGCCTCACGCTCGTCTCGCCCGCCCTGCCGGAACTGCGTCCGCAGCGCACCGCGCTGCCCACCGGGATGCTCGCGGTGCCGGGCGCCGCGGCCCTCTTCGCCCGGCTGACGAAGGACTGGACGCCCGAACGCCGGACGCGGGAGCTGCTCGCCCTCTGCTACGGCGACCCCGGGCGGGTGACCCCGGAGGGGTTCGCCCTCGCCGTCGAGGAATACGAGCGCCGGCTGGAGCTCCCCTACTTCTGGGACGTGATGGCCCGCTCCGCGCGTGGCGTGGTCGACGCGTACACCCTCGGCGGGCAGCATTCGCTGTGGCGTCAGGCGGAACGCGTGCTTGCCCCTACCCTGCTGGTGTACGGAACGCGCGACCAGCTCGTCTCGTACCGCATGGCCCGCCGGGCGAGCGGGGCGTTCCGCGACTCGCGGCTGCTGACGCTGCTGGGCACCGGCCATGTGGCGATGATGGAGGATCCGGACGCGGTGGCCCGTGCCTTCCGCGAACTCCTCGCGGACACCGTCACGACGTCGGAACGGAGCGCCACGCCCCGTGGGTAAACACAGCGCACGTGCCCCCCAGGCTCCTCGGGGGCGTACGGAGGAGGCGCCGGAGGTCCCCGGTGCCCGGGAGACCGTCCGGACCGCCGAGCGGCCCCTCCTCACGGAGGACGACCGACCGCCCGGCCCGCCGGATCCCGTCGTGCGGTCCGCGCCGCGTGGCCCGGCCATCGGCTGGGGCGTCATCGGACGGCAGGGCGGCCGGTCGGGACCGTCCCGGCCCGCCCGGTCCGCCGGCCCGCGGCCGTCGACGGGGCGGGTGCCGGAGCCGCGCCGGGCGGGCGGCGGGCGCGGGGACGCGCCCGGCGGCGGCACCCACCGGGCCACGGGCGGCAGAGGCCGTGCCGTCACCGGGGTGGCGGCGGCGATGGTGACGGCCGTACTGGCCGTGGTCGTGGCGGGGCAGGTCGAGGACGGCACGGAAAGCCGGGCGCAGGCGCGGACCCCGGACGCGCGCAACGGCGCGGGCGCCGCCGCCTCGCGGTCCGACAGCCGCCCGACGCCCCGCGCTCCCGCGGCGCCGGTGACGTACGAGCAGAAGATGGCGAAGAAGTACCCCCTGGACCAGCGGATGCCGGCCTCGGGTGAATTCATGACCGTCGGAGGGCACGACAAAGCCCCCGGTAAGGGTGAAGTTCTGCGTTACCGCGTTGACGTCGAGAAGGGGCTGCCGCTTGACGGCGGGCTCTTCGCCACCGCCGTGCACCGGACGCTCAACGACGAGCGCAGTTGGGGCCACGGCGGCGTCCGCACCTTCGAGCGGGTCTCCTCGGGCCACGCGGACTTCGTGGTGACCCTGGCCAGTCCGGCGACCACCGCCAAGTGGTGCGCCAAGTCGGACCTGGACATCACCGTGGACAACGTCTCCTGCGACTCCGCCGCCACCGACCGCGTGATGATCAACGCCTACCGGTGGGCGCAGGGCGCCGAGACCTACGGCGACCGGATGTACGAGTACCGGCAGATGCTCATCAACCACGAGGTCGGCCACCGGCTCGGCCACAACCACGAGTCCTGCGGCAAGTCGGGGGCCCTGGCGCCGGTGATGATGCAGCAGACGAAGTTCCTGACGACGGACGGCGTGACCTGCAAGCCGAACGCCTGGCCGTTCCCGGGCTGACGCGGCGGACCGTTCGGCGGGCCGCCCGGAAAGCCCCGGGTGACTTCACCGGCGCGGGGCCGGTGGCCTTCTCCCTGCTGATCGCCCACCGGACGACGGGGGGTTACCGCGCGGCCCTGGAAGGGCTGGACGACTTCCACCGCCGTCTGGTGCGCGAGCGCCTGCCGGCCGTCGGGACGGGCCCGGTCGACACCAACGGCGTATTCGAGACGGTCAGAGGCATGACCGGGATCGGGCGGTATCTGCCGGCCCGCCGCGACACTTGCGAACCCGAACTCCGCCGTGTCCTCGCGTACTTGACGCGGCTCGCCCACGGCGAGATCCGGCACGCGGGACACCGCCTGCCCCGCTGGTGGACCTCGGCGGCGCCTAAGTTCGGGCAGGAGGCCGAACTCCCCGACGGACACCTCAACCTGGGCCTGTCCCACGGCATCGCCGGCGCCGCTGGCGCTGCTGTCCCTCGCCCGGCGGGAGGGCATCACCGTCGACGGCCGGCGCGAGGCAGCCGAACGTCTCGTCGCACCCCTCGTCCGCTGGTCCGCCGAGGACGGCACCGGGCTCCGCCGGCCCGGTTACATCACCCTCGCCGACTGGGCGGCCGGCCCGGGAAGCCCGCGGGTGCCCCGGTCGCGGCCGTCCTGGTGCTACGGCGCCCCCGGCGTCTCCAGGGCGGTCCGACTGGCGGCCCTCGCCTTCGACCGCCCCGACTGGCACGGCGTCGTCCACCGCTCGCTCCTGCCCCTGCTCACCACCGATCCGGACACCTGGGGAGTGGACGATCCCGGGCTGTGCCACGGCTGGGCGGGACTGCTCCACCTGTCGGGGCTGCCGGCCCACCACGTCGCCGACGAACGGCTGCCCCGCGTCCGCGAGGAGATCGCGGCCCGCACCCTGGCCCACTTCGACCCCGGTGCGCGCTTCGGATTCCGCACGACACTGATTCCGCACGACACTGACGGAGACCCCGGGCGGCGCCGACGCCCCGGGCTTCCTCACCGGGGCGTCGGGCGTGGCCCTGGCCCTGGACGCGTACGCCGACGGAGACACGGTGGACCGGGCGGCCCTGGGGGATGGCACTGCTGGTGAGCTGACTCTGGTGCGCTTTCCGGGGTGGCGCTTTCTTTTGGGGGCTTCCGTCTGTCGGCGGGCCGGAGCGTCCAGTGGTCCGGGACGGTCCGAGTCGGCCCGGCCGGCGTGTGAAGCCGAGCGGCGCGGCCGCGACGGGGCGGGGCGCGCGGGGGCGCGGCTCCCGCGAGGAACGGGAAGGGGCGGAGCAGGGGCGCGGCTCCGCTCACGCTCACGCGGACACGCGCCCGTACGCCCGCCCCCGCGCCGGCGGGCGCGAATCGGCGGGACCCGGGCAAGCGCCTATAACGCACCCCAAAGAGGAAGGTCACGCCCGTTCACCCCTTCCGGTGGTGCGACGGACAACCGTCCGCCGCACCACCGCCGCGCCGCCATAGCGTGCTCCCGGCTGCCGGACGACTGAGGGATCGGGGGTGCGCTCGTGCGCGTGGGACTGCTGACCGAGGGTGGTTACCCGTACGCCGCTGGTGAGGGCGGGGAATGGTGCGACCGGCTCGTACGCGGGCTGCCACGGCACGAGTTCGAGGTGTACGCGCTGAGCCGGAGCGCCCGCCAGGAGGACGGCGGCTGGTACGCGCTGCCCGGCAACGTCCGCCGGATCAGAGCCGCCCCGCTGTGGGGCGGACCGGCGCCCGGCGGGGCCGGGCGCGCCCACGGCGCGTACGGCCGGCGCGAACGCCAGCGGTTCAGCGGCCACTTCGGCGACCTGGCCGCGGCCCTCACCACCCCCGGCGATCAGGCGTACCGTTTCGCCGAGGGGCTCTACGGACTCGCCGGCCTCGCCCGCGACGAGGGCGGTCTCGTCGCCGCGCTCCGCTCGGAACTCGCCCTGCGCGCCTTGGAGACGGCCTGCCGCGCCCCCGACGCCCACCCCGGCGCGCAGGGAGTCCGCGTCGCCGACCTCCTCGTCGTCGCCGGCCTCCTGGAACGGGCCCTGCGCCCGCTCTCCCTCGACTGGTACGGCACCCCGGACGGCGACCTCGGCCTGGCCGGTGTGGACCTGTGCCACGCCGCCTCCGCCGGCCCGGCCGCCCTGCCCGGACTGCTCGCCCGGCGCTACTTCGGCACCCCCCTGCTCGTCACCGAGTACGGCGTCAGGCTGCGCGAGCACTACCTGACCGAGCCGGCAGGCCTGTCCGTGCCCGTCCGCGCCCTGCTGTCCGCCTTCCACCGGCTGCTGGCCGGCGAGACGTACGCCCACGCCTCGCTGATCACCCCCGGCGACGCGCAGGTGCGCCGCTGGCAGGAGCGCTGCGGCGCCGACCGCGGCCGGCTGCGCACCGTTCCGCCGGGGGTGGACGCGAGCCTGTACGAGGCCGTCGCCCAGGCGCGCCCCGGGCGGCGCGGCGACGGGCCGGTGCTGCTCCTCGCGGGCGGCCCGCCCGAACCCTGGCTCTGGGAGGCGACCACCGTCCTCACCCTGACCCGGCCGGACGTGCGGCTGCGGGTCACCGGCGTCCCGGAGGGCGGGCCGCTGCCCGAGGGCGTCTCCCGGGTCGCCGTCTGCGGGCCGGAGGACTACGCCGACGCGGACGTCATCGTCGTCGGCGCCCCCGGCGACGGCTTCCCGGTCCCGCTCGCGGAGGCCATGTTCTGCGGTCGGGCCACCGTCGTCGCCGACACCGCGACGGCCCGCGAAGTCGTCGGCGGCACCGGGCTGCTGGTGCCCGCGCACGACCCGCACGCCCTCGCCGAGGCCTGCCTCACGCTGCTCGACGACCCCGCCCGCGCGGACCGGCTCGGCGCCGCCGCCCGGGCCCGCGCCCTGGAACTCTTCACCGTGGAACAGAACATCGCCACCTTCGGCGGCATCTACCTGGAACTGCTGTCGAGCTCCCCGGCCCGGCAGGACCTCGCCGCCGCCCCGCGCGACGCGGCCCCCCTCGCCACAGCCGGACGCTCCCGCGGCCTCGCCTGGTCCGCCCGCCCCGCCTCGCCGTCCTGGGCGGGCCGCCGGTGACGCGCGCCGCGGCCCCGGCCGCCGTCCCCGCCCCGGCCGTCCCGGCGGGCCCCGCACCGGCCGTCGGCATACCCGCCGCCCCGGGCCGCCCCGGGCCGGCCCCCGACCCGGTCCGCCCCTTCCTGATCCGCCACCACGCGGTCTGCGCCGACGCCGTCGACCCTCTCGAACTCGCCGCACGGCTGGAGGAACGGGGTGTCACCGACCGCGCGGCGGCGGCCTGCGGGCACCGGGACGTCTTCTCGCTCGCCGAGGAGCTTTTCGCCCGGGCGGGGGGTGGCGCCGGGGACGGCGGCCACACTGCGGGGACGGGCGCGGCGGGTGCGACGGGCGTGGCGGATCGGAGGCGTGGGGCCGGCCGGTCCGCCGGGTCCGCCGGGTCCGACGCCGAGGGGCCGGGCGGAGGCGGGCGGTGGGTGGCACCCGGCGACGTCGAGTGGCCGGAGTTCCGGAGCCGGGACTGGCGGCGGTACGGGACGCCGTCCGGTGCGGCCGGTGCGTCCGGCGGTATGAAGGGGGCGCTCACGCTCGGCGCGGGCGTGAGCGGCGACTCCCCGGACGCCCGGCTTCCGCACGGGTCCGGCCTTCGGGCCGTCGGTGCCGTCGGTGCCTCAGGAGCCGCGCGGAGAACGGGAGTCCAGGGAGCCGCCTCCGCTCCGGGTGCCGGCTGCCGTCCGTCGGCCTCCTCCTGCCGCCCCCTTCCCTGTTCCCTCTCCTGTTCCCGTTGCTCCTCCTCCGACGATGCCCACGGCCGGTGTGCCGCCCGCCCGGGCCGGAGCCGCCGGACCGTCGCCGTGGCACTGGCCTGGGCCTGGTTGCTCGCCTACGGCTGCGTCGGGGACCGGCTGTTCGCCGTGCTGGCGCACGGGCACGCGCACGGACGGACCGACCCCCGGTCCCTCGCCTTCGCTGCGGCACCCACCGCCCTGGGGCTGGCCTGCGCCGTCGCGCCCGCCGCGTGGTGTGCGCACGCCTTCGCCGGGTACGCCCGACGGCGACTGACCGCCGCCCGCTCGCTGCCGGCGTACCGCGTCCGGGTCAGGTGTGCCCTGCTGGCCCTCCTCGTCGTCCTGCTCGGCGCCCTCTTCCTGTCCGTCTGGACGGCCCGGTCCGCCCTTCCCGGGCTCGGGCATCCCACATCGCCCGCCGCCCTCGCCGTGCTGGTCCTGGGCTTCCTGCTCTTCCTCGACCGGCTGTGCGCCGCCCACGGCCTGGCCTGGCCCGCCACCACGGCCCTCCTCGCCGCCTGTGCCGTCGAGGCGCTGCCACCGGCCGCGCTGCTCGCCTCCCGGCTGCCCGGATGCGCCGCCCTGGCCTGGCCGGTCACCAGGCTGCCCGACGTCGTCGGCCCCGCCATCCTCGGCCCCGCCACCCTCGGCCTGGCAGCCTGCACCGGAGCGGCCCTCGCCCTGACCGTCCGCGCCCTCGCCACCCTGCCGCACGCGGCCGTCCACGGACTGGCCGGACGGGGCGGGGGCGGCGCGCGGGGTGGGCGGGAACGGGTGATTGGGCCTGTCAGTCCTGTAGGGCCTGTCGGCCCTGTCGGCCCTGTCGGCCCTGTCGGCCCTGTCGGCCCTGTCGGCCCTGTCGGGCCCGACGGACCTGCCCGTCTTGTCGGTTCTGTCGGTCTATCGGGTCGTGTTGGGCCGTCGGGGCCCGGCGACCCGTATGAGGCTGGCGACTCGTACGAGGTCGGCGACTCGTCCGGCGACCCGTTCAAGCCCGGCGCGCCGTCCGACCTGTCCGGCTTGCCAAGTCTCGTCGAACCGTTCGGTCGTGTGCGGCCGTCAGGCTTCCCCGGTTCGTCCCACGCCGGTGATCCGATCGATCGCGCGGGGGCACCTGGGTACGTCGGTCCGTCCGGTCGCGAGAATTCGTCCGGCGCCGTCGAAGCGGCGGGTCACGTGGCTTCGTCCGGCTCTGGTGACGGTCCTGTTCGTCCGAGCTCGCCCGGCGTGCTCGGTTCGTCGGGGCGTGGAGGTGTGCCCGGTGGTGGAGGTTCGTTCGGGCTCGTGAAACGAGTCGGCCACGCGGGTTCGCTTGGTCTCGTCGGTCGGCCTGCGCACGCGAATTCGCCGGGCGCGCCCGGTTCGTCGGAGTTCAGTGATGGTCCCGGTCGCGGGGGTCCGTCCGGTGTCGTTGAACCGGCGGGCCGCGCGGGTTCGTCCGCCCTCGCTGGTCCCCCCGCTCGCGCGGGCTCCGCCGGCGGGCCGGGCTCGCCCGGCGTCGCCGACGCATCCGACTCCACGAGCGCATCCGACTCCACGACCGCATTCGGCTGCCCCGAGGCGACCGGCCGCACCGCTCCTTCCGGCCTTCCGCCCTCACCCGGTTCCGCGGACCCGGCAGACCAGGCAAGCCCGGCTGCGCTCTGTGGGCCGAAAGCCCCGGCGGGCCCGACCGACCCGACTGGCACAACCGGCCCGGCCGGCCCGGTCAGCGCACCCGGCCCAGAATCCCCGGCGGATCAAGCACGCCCCTTCATCCCGGCAGACCCCTGCGACCCGGCGATCCCCTCCGCGACCACCCTCGCCGACCCCGCCCTCAGTTCCCGTCACCCCCTCAGGCCCCGCCCCTCCCTCAGGTCCCCCCGTCCCCTTCGTCCCGGCGGGGTCGAGCCCCCCGCACACTCCCGTCAGAGGAGCACCCACCATGACCGTTGATCCCACTGGCCTCATCAGCCCGACCTTCCCCGCCGGCCTGACCCACTTGACCCACCTGACCCACCTGACCCACCTGACCCACCTGACCCACCTGACCCACCTGATCCACTTGACCGGCTCGACCAGTCCCACCAGCCCGCCCCACGGAGACCCCAGGAACTCTGGGAATCCCGGGAACCCCGGGAATCCCGGCGACTGCGCCGTCACCGGCCGCCCCGGGCGAGCGCGAGGAGGAGACCGATGAGGGTCCTGTTGCTCGGCGCCAACGGCTACCTCGGCCGCTTCGTCGCCGACCGCCTGCTCGCCGACCCCGCCGTGCAGCTCACCGCGCTCGGCCGGGGCGACGACGCCGACGTCCGCTTCGACCTGGCCACCGGCAGCCCGGGCGCGCTCACGCGGTTCCTCAACGCCGTCCACCCCGGCGTCGTCATCAACTGCGCGGGCGCCACCCGCGGCGGCGCCCGCGACCTGACCCGGCACAACACCGTGGCCGTCGCCACGGTCTGCGAGTCGCTGCGGCGCAGCGGCTGCGGGGCACGCCTGGTTCAGGTGGGCTGCTCCTCGGAGTACGGGCCCTCGCAGCCCGGCTCGTCCACCGCCGAGGACGCGGTGCCGCGCCCCGGCGGCCCGTACGGCGTCAGCAAGCTCGCTGCCACCGAACTCGTCCTAGGCTCCGGTCTGGACGCGATCGTGCTGCGCGTCTTCTCGCCCGTCGGTCCGGGCACCCCGGCCGGTTCCCCGCTGGGCCGGCTCGCCGAGGCCATGCGGCGGGCCATGCAGAACGGCGACAACGAGCTTAAACTCACCGGCCTCGGCGTCCAGCGCGACTTCGTGGACGTCCGCGACATCGCGCGCGCCGTGCACGCCGCCTCTCTCTCCGCCGCCCAGGGCGCCGTCAACATCGGCACCGGCCGGGCCACCCGGCTGCGCGAGGCCGCCTCGCTGCTCGCCCGCGTGGCCGGCTTCGGGGGCGCCCTGCACGAGCTCGACGATCCCCACCTGGGCGCCACCCCCGTCTACCCGTACCCGGACGGCTGCGGCGCCTGGCAGCAGGCCGACGTCCGTACCGCCCGCGACCGGCTCGGCTGGCGGCCCCGGATCGGGCTGGAGGAGTCGCTGGCCGACATCTGGATGGAGGCCGCGTGTCGTATCTGATCTCGTCCGGCAACCGCCGCCCGCTGCCCGCGGCCAAGACGCCGCTGCGGCTCGGCGTCCCCGGGTTCGCCCACCCGCTCGTGGCGCCCGTGGAGTGGGGCCGGCTGTGCCGGGCGGGCCTCCCGCTGGAGTGGACGGTGCTCGGCAGCGCCTCCGGCGGCCCCGGCACCCGCCCCGACCCGTACTGCACGGCCGCGGCGGCGCCGCTGCGCGAGGCGGGCGTCCGCGTCCTCGGCCACCTCGACGCGGGGTTCGGCGCGCGGCCGTTCGGCGAACTGCTCTCCGACGCCCAGCGCTTCCTCAACTGGTACAAGGTGGACGGCTTCGCGGTGGCCCGCTGTCCCGCCGACACCGGCGCGCTCGCCGACGTCCGGCGGGTCACCGGGGCGCTGCGCACCCTCCACGACCGGGCGTACCTCGTACTCCTCCACGGCAGCCACCCGGTCGCGGGATACGCGGCGCTCGCCGACCAGTTGGTCACCTTCACCGGCCCGTGGAACCGCTACCGCTGGTCGCGTCCCGCCGACTGGACGGCCGACCACCCGCCCGGCCGGTTCTGCCACCTCGTGCACAGCGTCCCCCGCGCCCACCTGGAGGAAGCGCTCCTCATCACCCGCCGGCAGGGCGCCGGCACGGTCTACATGACCGACCGCACCGACCGCGACGGACTCGACCCCTGGGAGTCGATGCCCGGGTACTGGGACGAGTTCATCTCGAACATCGGACCGGGTGTCTCGGAATGAGGCGGGGCGTGGCAGGGTTGCAGAGGAAGTACAGAACGCTGCCTCTACGTTCCCCGCCCGCGTGGGGATGACCCTGGAGACCCCGTGTCGCTGCCACCCCTGGTCGAGCCGGCTTCCGAGCTCACCGTCGACGAGGTCCGTCGGTACTCGCGCCACCTGATCATCCCGGACGTCGGGATGGACGGGCAGAAGCGCCTGAAGAACGCCAAGGTGCTCTGCGTGGGCGCCGGCGGCCTCGGCTCGCCCGCCCTGATGTACCTGGCCGCCGCCGGCGTGGGCACGCTGGGCATCGTGGAGTTCGACGAGGTCGACGAGTCGAACCTGCAACGGCAGATCATCCACAGCCAGTCCGACATCGGCCGTTCCAAGGCGGAGTCCGCGCGCGACTCGGTGCTCGGCATCAACCCGTACGTGAACGTCGTCCTCCACCAGGAGCGCCTGGAGGCGGAGAACGTCAAGGAGATCTTCTCCCAGTACGACCTGATCGTCGACGGCACCGACAACTTCGCCACGCGCTACCTGGTCAACGACGCGTGCGTGCTGCTCGGCAAGCCGTACGTCTGGGGCTCGATCTACCGCTTCGACGGCCAGGCGTCCGTCTTCTGGAGCGAGCACGGCCCCTGCTACCGCTGCCTCTACCCCGAGCCCCCGCCGCCCGGCATGGTCCCCTCCTGCGCCGAGGGCGGCGTCCTCGGCGTGCTCTGCGCGTCGATCGGCTCCATCCAGGTCACCGAGGCGATCAAGCTGCTGGCCGGGATCGGCGAGCCGCTCGTCGGCCGCCTGATGATCTACGACGCCCTGGAGATGTCGTACCGCCAGGTCAAGGTCCGCAAGGACCCCGACTGCGCGGTCTGCGGCGAGAACCCCACGGTCACCGAGCTCATCGACTACGAGGCGTTCTGCGGCGTCGTCTCGGAGGAGGCCCAGGAGGCCGCCGCCGGCTCCACGATCACTCCCAAGCAGCTCAAGGAGTGGATCGACGACGGCGAGGACATCGACATCATCGACGTCCGCGAGCCCAACGAGTACGAGATCGTCTCCATCCCCGGCGCCCGTCTGGTCCCCAAGAACGAGTTCCTCATGGGCACCGCCCTCCAGGACCTCCCCCAGAACAAGCGCATCGTCTTGCACTGCAAGACGGGTGTCCGCTCCGCGGAAGTCCTCGCCGTCCTGAAGTCCGCGGGCTTCGCGGACGCGGTCCACGTGGGCGGCGGCGTCATCGGCTGGGTCAACCAGGTGGAGCCGCACAAGCCGGTGTACTGAGCGCGGCCGCCGCTGACGTCGACGAGGCGGACGAAGCCCGCGACCCTGGCCGGTCGGGTGCCGTGGGCTTCCGCTGTTGTCGGTCGATGTCGGATGTCCTTGACGGTCATGAGACGGCCCCGTGGAGTTCTCACGGGCGGGCTTTCGGCCGAGCGGAAACTTACGAGCGTGCGGCCCCGAATAACCGGTCTTCAACTGCCGTCTGCCGGGTCCTGCCAGTGCCAGGGCACCGTCGGAGGCAGCCAAGGAGCGCTGTCGCTCCGGTCGAGAACGGGAGCCTCACAATCATCGGGTATGGGGCTGTCGTCGATCACGGCCTCAAGGGTGAACTGGACATAGCGTAGGTATCCGCGCACGTCGCGAATTTGGCGCTCTCGGTTGCTCTGGCCGACGCCGCGCCATGCGACATCGAAGCCCAGCCGCACAAGGGTCCTATATCGCATGCGAACGCGATCGTTGCTTATGGAGAGAAGGTCGGTTCGCATGCCTTGCCGAACCGAACCGAGTGCCGCTATGCAACGTTCACGAGCTTGTGGGCTCAACTGAGGCTCGTCCAGGGCAATGTCCGGAAGCGACGGCAGCCACGCGTACAGCTCTGCGAGCCGGTCGAGGAGCCGTTGTGCAGCTTCGGCGGAGCGCTGCTGCGTCCATTGCCGACGTGCCAACGCGCTGGCTGCAGCTTCTTGTGAGGCGGCAAGCGCAGCTTGGGCCTCAATGGTCTTCGAGGTTTGCCAGCGGGCAACATGCACCGAGATGGCTCCGCCGGCCAACGTTCCCATGAGTGCACTGACAGTTTGGGCCGCCAGATCCCCCCAGCTGCTCATCTCCGCATCTTGGGCACTCTGCACACGCGACAAACCCCCGCCGTCGAACCTGTCCGGATCACGGCTGCCATAACGATCGGCGCTCCTAAGCGAGTTCGCAGCCGCTATGGCCGACCGTTCGTGTGGCCCGGTGGATGTCTAGCGATCCGCGCGCCGCCCGAGCGAGGTCTCGGGCTGCTCGGGTTGCCGTACCCACACGGCCAGTAGCCGCAGCGCGGGAGGGCGTCCTCGGAACGCTTGGCAAGGAGGTCGCCGATTTCGGCATCCACGTCACTGTTGTCGCGCCGCGCAGCTTCCGGACCGGCTGGCCAGCCGCTCACTGATCCGCGCACCTCGTGCGATTGCCGACTGCGACGAGCTGTTCGAGCCCGTACTCACCTGGTGCATCCAGGCCGGTGGGAGCCAACCGGGCTACTGGGACAAGGCGCGGCGTCGGTGCTGCGCAGCGTGGCAGCCGACCGGCTGCCGACGCGCCTGCTGCTCGGCACCGACGTGCTCCGGCTCGTCCCGGGCCGGATACGACGCCTTCGGGCGCGAGATGCCGGCGTGGGTTGAGTTGTCGCCTCGACCGGCTTCGACGCCGGGCAGCGTGACGTCACTTGCTGTCGCCCCCCGGTGCGACCGGCGCTTCGGCGCTGTCCGGTCGGTGATCGTCCCGCGGTCACGAGCTCGTCCCGCGGAGCGTGAAGCGTGAGGCCGCGGTCGGTCCACGGCATGTCCGTGGGGCCGGCGGCTTGACCGCCAAGCCGCCGGGCCGGGCCGGTACCAGACGGCGGTCGGAATGGCCGGTGGCGACCGTGACCAGGGGTGTGGAGGCCGCGGTGGCAGCTCTGGGAGGCCGCCATGAGCCCGGCCGTGCCCACGGACCTTCCTGGCCCCCGCCGACCGGGGTGAGCGGGCCCACCGGGAGCAGCTCGGAGGTCATGACGGCGCCGGCCGTCCTTTCGGGGGCGGGAGCGGGATGGGCTGTCGTCCGGCGGAGGGGGTTATGCGGTTCCGGGGGTCTTGCGGGTGGTGACGTTCATCCGGTTCCAGACGTTGACCGTGAAGACGAGCGCGATGAGCTGCGCAAGTTCCTGTTCCTCGAAGTGCCGGGCGGCCTCGTCGTACACGGCGTCCGGCACCCCGTCGGGCAGCCGGGTGATCGCCTCGGTCAGGGCGAGGGCGGCGCGCTCCCGGGCCGTGTAGAGGCTGGACTCCTCCCAGCCGTCGAGCTGGTAGATGCGGTTCTCGCTCTCGCCCGCCTTGCGGGCGTCGCCTGTGTGGTACTCGATGCAGTACGCGCATCGGTTGATCTGTGAGGCGCGGATCTGGACGAGTTCGAGCAGCACCGGGTCGAGGCCCTGGCGGGCGGCGGCGTCCAGGGCGAGGACGGCTTTGTAGACCTTGGGGGCGACGGTGCCGAAGTTCATGCGCTGGGGAATCGTTACTGGGGTCATGTCAGGGACACTAGAAGCCGATTAGACCACCGGTATGGTGCATTTTCATGGCGAATCTTTGGGGCAATGCCGTCGAGTCACCGGCAGCGCCCGAATCGGGGGCGGCAGCGCACGGACCTGGGGCGGCAGCGCCCGAATCGGGGGCGGGGGCCGACTTTCATCTGGAACTTCCCGGAGAGGGCACCCTGCGCGAGCAGGTGATGCGCGCCCTCCGTGACGCCGTCGGCTCCGGCCGTCTGGCCCCCGGCGCTCGCCTGCCTCCCTACCGAAGCCTCGCGAGGGACCTCGGCATCGCCCTCAACACCGTCGGGGAGGCTTACGGCGAACTGGTCGCGGAGGGCTGGCTCACGGCCCGCCAGGGGTCGGGCACGTACGTCGCCCGGCGCAGCACGCCGTTGCCGCCGGACCGCTCGCGGCCCTCGGTCCCGCGGGCCCGGCGCCCCGCCTACGACCTGATGCCGACCTCACCGGACGCCGCCGCGTTTCCCCGGGCGGCCTGGCAGACCTCGGCACGGCGCGCGCTGAACGCGGCGCCCAACGACGCGTTCGGCGTCGGCGATCCGCAAGGCCGCCTCGAACTGCGCGTCGCGCTCACGGAGTACCTGGCCAGGGCCCGCGGCGTGCGTACCGCACCCCACCGGATCGTCATCTGCGCGGGATTCGCCCACGCCCTGAGCCTGCTCGGCCGCGTCCTCCAGGGTGAGGTGGCGGTCGAGTCGTACGGACTGGACTTCCACCGGTCGCTGCTGGCCGAAGCCGGGCGGCCGACCGTCCCGCTGACCGTGGACGGACGGGGGGCCGTGATCGACGAGCTGCCGGCGACGGGCGCGCGGGCGGTCCTGCTCACCCCCGCCCACCAGTTCCCGACGGGGGGACCGCTGCATCCCGCGCGCAGAGCCGCCGTGGTCGACTGGGCGCGGGCGCACGGGGGGCTGGTGATCGAGGACGACTACGACGGCGAGTTCCGCTACGACCGTCAACCGGTCGGCGCCGTGCAGGGCCTGGACCCGGACCGCGTCGTCTACGTGGGGTCGGCCGGCAAGAGCCTTTCGCCCGCGCTCCGCATCGGCTGGATGGCGGTGCCGGACCATCTGGTGGACGACATCCTCGCGGCCAAGGGCACCCGCGAGCTGTGGACCGGAGTCACGGACCAGCTCACCCTCGCCGACTTCGTCACCTGTGGCGCCTACGACCGGCACCTGCGCCGGATGCGGCTGAAGTACCGGCGGCGACGCGACCGGCTCGTCGCCGCCCTGCGGGCACGGGCCCCTCACATCGGGGTCGGCGGTATCGCCGCCGGGCTGCACGCCGTCCTCGACCTTCCGCCGGGCACCGAGCCGGCCGCGGTACGGGCGGCGTCCCGCCAGGGCCTCGCCCTCGCCGGCCTCGCTCCCTACCGCCATCCCGACAGCGGCATGCCGCCACGTGACGGCCTCGTCATCGGGTACGGCACCCCGCCGGATCATGCCTTCGAGGGCGCCTTGGAGGCCCTGTGCCTGGCCCTGCCGGATCCGGAGTGAGGCCCACCGCGGTGCGGGAGCATCGCCCCGCTGCCGCCGGCGGCCGGTCGGGTTTGCCGGCGGGCCGGTCGGTTTCCGAGAACACGTCGTCGTCCTTTCCCGCTTTCCCAAGAGCCGTGTCTAAGAGCACGTCGTTCCCTCCTTCGGCACCTTCCCCTCGAGCAGGTAGCCGTCGACCAGGCGCGTCATGCAGGCGTTGCCGCTGTTGTACGCGCCGTGGCCCTCGCCGCGGTAAGTGACGTTGACGCCGACGCCCTTGCCGAGGCGTTCGGTCATGGTGCGGGCGCCCTCGTAGGGGGTGGCGGGGTCCCCGGTGTTGCCGATGACGACGATGGGAGCGGAGCCGTCGGCGCGGACGTCCGGGGTTTTCCAGGCGCCCTTGACGGGCCAGTCGGTGCACTGGAGGAGAGCCCA
This sequence comes from Streptomyces sp. NPDC052910, assembly GCF_055585605.1. Taxonomy (NCBI): domain Bacteria; kingdom Bacillati; phylum Actinomycetota; class Actinomycetes; order Kitasatosporales; family Streptomycetaceae; genus Streptomyces; species Streptomyces sp. NPDC052910. The sequence goes on along the minus strand of NZ_JBVJJR010000001.1, from coordinate 658,360 downwards.
GGCGGCGGACTCGCCGAAGACCGGGGAGGCGGCACGGAAGGCGGGGAGGCGGGCGGAGACGTCGTCCGCGGTATAGCGCTGTTGGGCGTCGGCGCAGGTGATGGCGCGGTTGGCGGCCTGGAGGTTGCTGTAGCGGCCGTCAGGGGAGCGGCCCGCCAGGGAGTCGGAGAGGAGCTGGAGAGTGGTGCCGGTGCCCTTGGTGCCGGCTTCGCGGAGGCCGGCGGTGAGGTACTTCCAGGTGTCCTCGGAGTAGAGGGCGGCGGCGATGCCGTTCACCGCCTGGTCCTGGGTGAGGGGGCGGCCCTTCTGCGCGGTGGGCAGGGGATGGGCGTCCAGGCGCTTCAGGAGGGCGGCGATGCTCTCCTGGGTGGGGCAGACGCTCGCCGCGGCGCCCTTGGCGCAGTCCTTGAGGTAGTCGCCGAGGGCCAGTTGGAAGCCCTTGGCCTGGGCCTGGGCTCCCTCGACGGGGTCCTGGGAGGGGTCGACGACGGCGTCGAGGACGGCCCGCCCGACGCGCTGGGGGAACAAGTGGGCGTAGACGCCGCCCAGTTCCGTCCCGTACGAGATGCCGAAGTAGTTCAGCTTGTCGTCGCCCAGGGCGGCGCGCAGCCGGTCCAGGTCGCGGGCGGCGTCGGTGGTGCCGACATGCGGGAGGACCTTGCCCGCGTTGCGCTCGCAGGCCTGGACGTAGCGCTTGTTCAGGGCGAGGGCCGCGGTGAGCTCGGCCGCGTCGTCGGGCGTCGCGTCCGTCGCCTCGGCGGCGTCCAGCTCACGGTCGTCCAGGCAGCGGACGCCCGCGCTCTCGCCGACGCCGCGCGGGTCGAAACTCACCAGGTCGTACCGGGCGCGCAGCCCGGCGTAGCTCTTGGCCAGCTCGGGGAGCGTCGCCACCCCGGAGCCGCCCGGGCCGCCGAAGTTGAAGACGAGCGAGCCGAGGCGGTGCTCGGTGTCGGTGGCCCGCGCCCGGATCAGGGCGAGGCCGATCGTCGGGCCGTCCGGTTTCGCGTAGTCCAGCGGCACGGGCAGGGTCGTGCACTCCCAGCCCTTGCCGGGGGCCTTGCCGCCGCCCTGGAGTGCCGTGGGCGCGGCGCAGGGCTTCCAGCCGCTCGGGGAGCCGGGGCGTGCCCCGTCCTTCCCGCTGTCGCCGCCGCGCCCGTCCCCGCTCCCGTCACCGGCGCCGCAGCCGGCGGCGGCGAGGACGAGCACGAGGGCGGCTCCTGCGAGGGCGAGGGCCCTCGGCCGTGATGGACTCATGGCACGACTGTACGGCCGGGGCCGGACGGCGCGGGGTGGAACACCCCCGACTTCAGGGGCGTTCCAGGGGCGCTCCGGGGGGCGTCTCAGGGGCGCGCCGCGCACGCTCCGCGCGCCTCGGGGCCGGCGCGGCGGGGCCTCTCGTCAGGGTCGGCGCGGCGCGGTCTCCGGTCAGGGCCTGCGCGGCGCGCCTCCGGTCAGGGTCTGCGGGGCGTGATCTCCGGCGGGATGGCGCGCACCGGCCGTTCGGACCCGGGTCCGAACCCCGGCCCGAAACCGTCCCGCGCCGGCACGGACGCCTCGCCCGAGGGCCGCGGCGTCGACGGGGTCGGTGGTACCGGGGTGCCGTCCGGCCCGACCAGCGGGGCGGACTGCGTCTGCCAGAGGGCCACCAGCGCGGCCAGTAAAGCCGTGACGGCCAGGGCGCCGGTGAACCGACGCGCGTGCCGGCCGGGCTCCGGATCCGGCGCCTGCCCAGGCCCCGGCCCCGAGGGCTCGTCCCGCATGCCACCCCCTCCTCTCGCCCGTGAACGGCCCGCCCGTGCGGGCGGCCCGTACCGCCCCCTCGGCGCAGGGCCTCCGCGACCCGTGTGCGGGTGATGGTAGTGCGGGCCACTGGCATTCGAGAGAGCGGAATTCGCCGTACGGTGTGATCTGCCATGCGTGCTATGAGCACACCGTGCCGCGCCCCGGCACAGTACCGTCAAGGAGGTAGGCGTCGACGGCCTTCTTGACACAGGAATTGCCGCTGTCGTAGGCCCCGTGGCCCTGCCCCCGGTACGTCATCTCGACGCCCACTCCGTCGCCCAGCGCTCGCGCCATCCTGTGCGCTCCCTCGTAAGGAGTGGCCGGGTCACCGGTGTTGCCGACCACGAGGACGGGTGCCGACCCGGCGGCGCTCACGTCGGGCGTCCGCCACTCGCCCTTCACCGGCCAGCCGGTGCACTGGGTCAGCCCCCAGGCCATGAACGCGCCGAACACCGGGGACGCCTTCCGGAACCGGGGCACCTGCTCGGCGATCTCGGCGGCCGTGTACCGCTGGGAGAAGTCCGCGCAGGTGATCGCCGTCAGCGAGGCCTGGAGGGAGCTGTAATGCCCGTCCTGGCCACGGCCGTTCATGGCGTCGCCGAGGGCCATCAGGATCTTCCCGTCACCGTTCTCGGCGTCCTCCAGGCCCTCGGTGAGGTAGTCCCAGAACTCCTTGGAGTACAGCGACTGGGCGATGCCGGTGGTCGCGAGCGACTGGGTGAGCCGCCGTCCCTCGCCGCCGGGCACCGGATGCTCGCCGAGCCGGTCCAGGAGGGACACGATCTGCTTCTCCGTCGGGCAGTTGTCGTGCGTCGCGGTGCACGCGGTGAGGTAGTTGCCGAGGGCGAGTTCGAAGCCCCGGGCCTGGGCGAGCGCGCTTTCCACGGGGTCGGTCGTGGGGTCGACGACCGCGTCGAACAGGGCCCGTCCCACCTTCTTCGGGAACAAGTGGGCGTACACACCGCCCAGTTCGGTGCCGTACGAGACGCCGAAGTAGTTGAGCTTCTCGTCCCCCAGGGCCTGGCGCATCAGGTCCATGTCCCGCGCGGCGTTGGCCGTCCCCACGTACGGGAGGACCTTCGCCGAATGCCGCCGGCACCCCTCCGCGTACTTCTCCACCCGTTCGACCAGTGCCTTCTGCTCGTCGGTGGTGCGCGGCGTCGAACCGGCCGAGTAGTACGCGTCGAGTTCCTTGTCGTCCAGGCAGGACACCCCGCCGCTGCGTCCCACGCCGCGCGGGTCGAAACTCACCAGGTCGTAGCGCCGGCGCAGGTCCCGGTAGTCCTCGGCGAAGGCCGGCAGGGTGGCCACGCCCGAGCCGCCCGGGCCGCCGAAGTTGAAGACCAGCGAGCCGATGCGGTGGGCGGGGTCCGTGGCCCGCGCGCGGATCAGCGCGATCCCCAGGGTGTCGCCGTCCGGGTGCGCGTGGTCGAGGGGCACGCGCAGGGTCGCGCACTCCCACTCGTCCCCCGGCGCCCGCGCCGGAACGCCTTCCTTGCTGCTCGGCGCCGGGCAGGACTTCCACTCCAGGGAGGGGCGGGACGGCGTGGCCGACCCGGGCGCACCCTGCGCCACGGCACCCTTGTCCCCGCCGGTGCACCCGGCGGCGGCCAGCATTCCGGCGGCGAGCAGGCACCCGGCCCGTACGCGTCTGGACACCGCTGCTCCCGGGGTCGGAGGGACGGACGCGTTCATCGTCCGGGCGGCGGACGGGAGTGCGCGCGCAGTGCGGGGCGTACGGGTGGAAACGGGGGCGCGTGGACGGACGAGTGCGTGGCGGGATGGGGGAGGGGTACGGGAAGGGGCTGAGTCCTGGCGGTGAGGATTTGGGGGTGAGGGAGGGGCTGGAGTGCGCCGGTGGGTCGCGGGGGAACGGGAGGGGGTCGGGCGGCGCCGCGTCCTGGTCGCGGGTGTCACCGACGGGCCGCGGCTCGAGTTCGGTATCCGTCCGCCCGTCCGCCCGTCCGCCCGTCCGCCCGTCCGCCCGTCCGCCCGTCCGCCCGCCCGTCCGTCCGCCCGCCCGTCCGCCCGTCCGCCCGTCCGCCCGTCCGTCCGCCCGCCCGTCCGCCCGTCCGCCCGTCCGCCCGTCCGCCCGCCCGCCCGTCGCTGTCGCGCCCCTCAGAGCGGGACGAACGTCACCGCAGCCGCTCGTACCCCCACCCACACCCGGGCGCCCTCCACCGGGCGGAGCTCAGCGGCTGCCGCCGGCGGGAGTTCGGCGACCGCGTCGGGCCCGTCGGCGCCGCCCGCGACCAGGACGCGGAGCCGCCCGCCCTGCGCGGAGACCTCCCGGACCGTGCCCGGCCACACGTTGCCGCCCTCCGGACCGCCCTCCGGACCACCCTCGCGACCGCCTCCAGGCCCGTTCCCCGGCCCGGCCCCCGCCGGGCGGGAGGCGTACAGCGTGACGGCCTCTGGGCCGGCCACGGCCAGGGCCGCCGTCACACCGTGCGGCGGGGCGACGGCGGCGGTCAGTTCGGTGCCGTCGTCCAGCCGCAGCCTGCCCTCGGCGGTGACCTTGCCCGGCCAGGCGTTGTGCCCCAGCATCCGGGCGACCCACGGCGAACGCGGGAACCGGGCCAGTTCGTCAGGTGCCGCGTACTGCACGACCTCGCCGTCCTCCAGGACGAGGACCCGGTCGGCGAGCGACACGGCCTCCACCGGGTCGTGGGTCACCAGCAGGCAGACGCCCCGGAAACCGGTGAGCCGGCGGCGCAGGGTCTGCCGTACGGACGCCTTGGCCGACTGGTCGAGCGCGGCCAGCGGCTCGTCCATCAGCAGCAGCCGGGGGCGCGCCGCCAGGGCGCGCGCCAGGGCCACGCGCTGGGCCTGTCCGCCGCTCAGCTCGTGCGGCCTGCGGTGGGCCAGCCGGCCGATGCCGAGCTCGTCCAGCCGGGCCCGCGCCTCGCGGCGGGCCTCGGCCCGGGGCACCCCCTGGGCGCGCAGGCCGTACGCGGTGTTGGCGAGCGCGGTGAGGTGCGGGAAGAGGGCGCCGTCCTGCGGCACCCAGGCGATCCGCCGGCGGTGCGCGGGCGCCGTCGACAGGTCCCCGCCGCCGAGGCGGAGCGGGTGCGCCGTGGCGCGTGTGGTGAGGCCGAGCAGGGCGCGCAGGAGCGTGGTCTTCCCGGCCCCGTTGGGCCCGATGACGGCCACCGTCGTGCCGGGCGGCACGTCCAGGACGGCACGGGTGGCGCCGGTGACGCGGGCGTACAGGGGGTACGCGACCGGGGCGGCACCGGCACCGGCGTCGGCACGGGGGCCCGCAGGGTCCGGACGGTGAGGGGCGGCGGCCGTCGCCTCCTTAGGAGGTGTGTCGTCAGGAGGGGTGTCGTCGACGGGTGCTTCCCGGCGCGGGCGCGTCGCCGCTCCGCCCCCCAGCCAGCGCCCCCGCAACGCGAGCAGCACCGCCGTCGCGATGGCGAGCAGCAGCAGCGAGACGGCGGTCGCACCCTCGGGATCGTCCTGGAGCAGCAGGTAGACCTGCAACGGCAGGGTCTGGGTCTCGCCCGGCAGGTTCCCGGCGAACGTGATCGTCGCGCCGAACTCGCCCAGGGCCCGCGCCCAGCACAGCGCCGCCCCCGCGAGCAGGCCGGGGGCCACCATGGGCACGGTGACGGTACGGAAGACCCGCAGCGGTGCCGCGCCGAGCGAGACGGCCGTCTCCTCGTACCGCGGATGCAGGCCGGCGAGGGCGCCCTCCAGGCTGATGACGAGGAACGGCATCGCCACGAACGCCGACGCGACGACCGCGCCCGCCGTCGAGAACGGCAGCGCGACCCCGAACCACGCCTCCAGCCACGGCCCGGCGACGCCCCGGCGCCCGTACCCCTGGAGCAGAGCCACCCCAGCAACCGTCGGCGGCAGCACCATCGGCAGCATCACCAGGCAGCGCACCAGCGCCTTCCCCGGGAAGTCGACCCGGGCGAGCAGCCAGGCCAGCGGTACGCCGAGGACGAGCGAGAGCAGCAGGGCCCAACCGGAGACCGTCAGCGAGAGGGCCAGCGCCTGCCGGACCTCGGGCGACCCGACGCGAGACGGGAGCGAACCCCACGGCGTCCGGGCGAGCACTCCCGCCAGCGGCACCAGCAGGAACACCACCGCGAGCCCGGCGGGTACGCCGAGCGCCAGGGGCGTACGCCCCCGGCCTCTCAGCCCTGCCGCCCGCTTCCCCGCCGCCGTCTTCCCTGCCGCCGTCCTCATTTCGTCGGCCCCGCCCTACGGCTGCTGGAACCCGGCCGCGCCCAGCAGGCGCCGCGCCTCGGGGGACCCCAGCCAGCGCACGAACTCGCCCGCCTCGCCGGCGTGCTTCGATCCCTTGAGCGTGGCGGCCGGGTAGGCGGCGACCGCGTTCTGCGCGTCCGGGACGGCGACCGTGGCCACCTTCCCCTTGGCGGCCGTGGCGTCGGTGACGTACACGATGCCGGCGTCCGCCTCCCCCAGCGAGACCTTGCTCAGGACGGCCCGCACGTTCGGCTCCTCGGAGACAGGCCGTACGGCCACGTGCTGCCGGTCCAGCACCTTCCTGCTGTACCGGCCCACGGGCACCTCGGGCGCCGCCAGCACCACCTTGAGGTCCTTCCTCGCCAGGTCGGCGAGGTCCTTGACGTGCTTCGGGTTGCCCTGAGCGGTGGCGATCGTCAGCCGGTTGCGCGCGATGACGACGGGCTTGCCCGTCTCCCCGGACAGCCCGTCCATCGTCTTGGTGTCCGCCGTCACCAGGGCGTCCGCCGGAACGCCCTGCCGTACCTGGGCGGCCAGTTCCTGCGAGCCCGCGAAGGAGAACGTCACCTTCGTCCCCGGGTGCGCCTTCTCGTAGGCGGCTCCCGCCTGCCGGAAGACGTCGGTGAGGGAGGCCGCCGCCAGCACGGTGAGGGCGGTGCCCTTCTTGCCGTCGCCGCCGGCGGACCCGCCGTCCGACGCGTCGTCACCGCAGGCCGTGGCCAGGGGCAGGAGAAGGACGGTGGCGAGGGCGGCGAGACGGACGGACGTGCGGCGCATCGGTTCTCCGTGGGTGTCGGGCGACGGGCGAAGAGGCGGTCGGACGTTGAAGGAAACTGAAGGCGACTGAAGGAAATCGAGAGAAGGGGCGCACAAGCGACTAAACCAGTCAGAATCGGCCGCTACCGGTCAGGCCAGGTCGACGTGCACATTGGTGGCCTTGACCCGGGCTACGGCCTCCATGCCCACGGCCAGCCCCAGTTCCTCCACGGCCTCACGCGTCAGCAGGGACACCAGGCGGTGCGGGCCCGCCTGGACCTCCACCTGGGCGGCGACGTCCCCGAGCTTCACCGCCGTGACGATCCCGGGGAAGGCGTTGCGGGCGCTGGAGTACACCTCCTCCCCGTCGTCGTTCGCCTCGGCGGCGAGCGCCACGGAGAACGCGGCGAGATCCGCCCCGTCGATCTCCCGCTTGCCGTGTTCGTCCCGGCGGGTGGGGATCCGACCGGCGTCCGCCCAACGGCGGACGGTGTCGGGGCTGACGCCGAGCAGCCGGGCCGCCCGGCCGATGGTGTAGGACCGCATGTGCGGCACGGTAGAGCCGCTGGGCGCGCAGGTGCAAGGCAAGAAGGTTTTTCCGCCCGGCACATGCGAGGAACGCGACGCGGGACCGGCTCCCTCCGCCTGGCCGCGACGGTCACGCCCGTCCCGCCGGCCGCGCCCCGCCCTCGGAGTCCAGCCGCAGCATGGCCGCCTCGTCCGCGCCGCCCGGCTCGGCCTGGTAGACGACGAGGCGCTGCCCGTCCGTCGCCGCGAGCGGCATGATCTCGTACGTGAGCGTCATCCTGCCCGCCGACGGGTGGTCGAGGGTCTTCGCGCCGCCGACCCGCTCCTTCACGTCGTACCGTTCCCACAACCGTGCGAACTCCGGCGACTTCAGCAACAGTTCGCCCACCAGCGCGGCGAGCCGAGGCGAGTCCGGATCGATCCCGGCAGCCGCCCGGAGGTGGGCCACCGAGAGGGCGACGGTCTCCTCCCAGGGCTGGTACAGGACGCGCCCCACCGGATGCAGGAAAAGGTACCGGGTCACGTTGCGCCGCTCCGGCGGCCAGTCCCAGAGACCGGGCATCAGCCGCCGCCCCGGCGGGTTGGCCGCCAGCATGTCGCTGTGCCGGCCCACCACGTACGCCGGGAGCGGGCGTAGCGCCTCCAGCATGCGCAGGACGGATTCGCGCACCGTCTCCCCGGTGCCGGACGCCCGCCCGGTGCCGGTACGCGGTTCGGGGACTCGCCCGGAGGCGAGTTCGGCCAGGTCGTGCAGCCGCTGGTGGGCGTCGCCACCCAGTCGCAGGGTGCGCGCGAGCGCGTCGATCACGCCGGGCGAAGGGTTGCGCTCCCGGCCGCGTTCGAGGCGGGTGTAGTAGTCGACGCTGACGCCGGCGAGGGTCGCCAGTTCCTCCCGCCGCAGGCCCGGCGTCCGGCGCAGTCCGGTGCCCGAAGGCAGCCCCACCTCCTCGGGGGTGATCCGCGCCCGTCGCGCCCTGAGGTATCTGCCCAGCTCGGTGCCGCTTTCCGTCATCCCGACATTGTCGCCGGGGGCCGTTCGCCGTGGGGGGCCGTGTCACGGCCGGGAACGGCACGGTCTCCCGTCGCGCGGAACGGGCGCACAGGATGGTCCCGTTGTGGGCGGCCGGCCCGCCGCGCTGCCGGGAGGCGCACGACGCTGTGCCCGGACGCGGCGCGAGCCGCCCGCACACAGCCGTCCCCCAGCGTCATCCGGCCGGGGGAGCGGTGGCGGCGCGTCCGCCGGATCGCTCGCACTCGCTCCGGCGGCCCGTACGCCGCGAACGGCGGGAAGGGCTACCGGAATCGAGCCCGCCCGTCGCGGCCGACGCGCGGTCCGGCCCCACCTGCCGCCGTGTTCCCCGTCCGTCTCCTCGCCCCTCCCTCACTCACCGAAAGCGACCCCGCATGCCGACCCCCGTGGACACCCAGCCACCCCGCCCCACGTCCCGCCCGGCACCCGCGACCACCGCGGAGCCGATGCCTCCGGCACCGCGCCGGCCCGCTTCCCCCGCTCTTACGCTGGCCGCCTCGCTGCTCGGCTTCGCCGTCATCACCATCGACGTCTCGGCGGTCAACATCGCGCTGCCCGCCATCCGCACGTCCCTCCACGGGGACATGTCCGGTCTGCAATGGGTCGTCGACGCGTACACGTTGATGTTCGCCGCCCTGATGATGTCGGCGGGCGCGCTCGCCGACCGTTCGGGGGCGCGGCGGGCGTACGTCTGGGGGACCGCCCTCTTCACTCTCGCCTCCCTCGGCTGCGCGCTGGCACCCGGGATCGGCCCGCTGATCGCGGCGCGCCTGGCGCAGGGCGGGGCGGCGGCCGTCCTCATGCCGGCCTCGCTCGCGCTGATCCGGCAGGCCTACGACGACGCCGGGCGCCGTGCGCGGGCCATCGCACTGTGGACGGTGGGCGGTTCGGTGTCCATGGCGGCAGGACCCGTGCTCGGCGGCTTCCTCGCCGAACAGGCGGGCTGGCGCGCCGTCTTCCTGCTCAACCTGCCGGTCGGGGCTGCGGTCTTGGCGCTGCTGGCCCGGACCGCGCCGTCCCCGCGCCGGCCGGCCCCCCTCGACCCGGCGGGCCAGGTCACCGCCGTCCTCACCCTCGCCGGCCTGACGTACGCGGTCATCGAGGGCGGCCACCGCGGCTGGGCGTCCGCTCCGGTGCTCGCCGCGCTGGCCGTCGCGGCCGGCTCCGCCGTCGCCTTCCGCGCCGTGGAGAAGCGGCACCGCGCGCCCATGGTCCCGCTGGGCATGCTGCGCGAACTCCGCGTGCGCGTTCCCCTGATGGTCGGTTTCACCGCCAACGCGGGCTTCTACGGCCTCGTCTTCCTCCTCGGGTTGTACTACCAGCAGGCTCGCGGCATGACGGCGACGCAGGCGGGGCTGATGTTCGTGCCGCTCGCGGCGGTCATCACCACCGCCAACCTCGTCTCTCCGCGCCTGGCGGAGCGCTTCGGCCGCCGCGCCGTCATCGTCGCGGGGCAGGCCGTGCTGGCCCTGGCGATGTTCGCTTTGCTGCCGTTGACGCCGGGGACGCCGGTCTGGCTGGTCCTCGTTCTCCTGGTGCCCGCGGGGGTGGGCGGCGCGCTCGCCGTCCCGGCGCTGACGGCGCTGCTCATCGACGCCGTTCCGGGGCACCGGGCGGGCACGGCGTCGGGCCTGTTCAACGCCGTCCGTCAGACCGGCGGCGCGCTGGCCGTCGCCGTGTTCGGCGCCCTGCTCGCGGACGGGGGCGCGGGGGAGGGATTCTCGGTCACGGGCATGCGGGAGAGCCTGGGGGTCGCGGGTGGGCTGCTGACTCTGACAACGGTGCTCACGGTGTGGCTGCTGCGACGGGAGCGAGTGGCGTGACCGGAGGGGTCACTCGGGTCGCGCCACCCTCCGCAGCCCGGCGCACCCCTCAGCCCGAACGCGTCACCGTTCCGTCCGGTGCCACCCCTCAGCCCGGACGCGCCTCCCACAACGTCGTCGCGCTGCCCTCGGTCCGTTCCACCGCCCCCCGTCCCTCAGATGGCGCCCTTGCGCGTGAGCTGGTTGAAGCAGAACCACCCCGGCAGCACCGGCAGCCAGAAGGTGAGCAGCCGGTACAGCAGCACGGCGGGGGTCGCGATGTCCGCCGGCAGTCCGGCGAGGGTCAGGGCGCCGATGAGGACGCCCTCGACGGCCCCGACCCCGCCGGGCGTGGGCGCGGCCGACCCCAGCGCGTTGCCGGCCAGGAAGATCACCGCGACGCTGGCGAAGCTCATGTCGCCGCCGAACGCCCGGATCGAGGTGTCGAGGCAGAACACGAAGGCGGCGGTCAGCAGCAGCATGCCGCCGATGCCGTTGACCAGTTTCCGCGGCCGCTGGAGCAGGTCCAGCATGCGCGGTACGACGCCGGCGAACAGCGACCGCACCCGGGTCGAGACGAACTTCCGCAGGAACGGGATGGCCGTCACCACCAGCACCAGCACCGCGGCCGTCAGCAGTCCGCCGATGACCGTACGGGACGGCGGCAGCGGCGACTCGGTCCGCTCGGTGCCGGTGATGTAGCCGAAGGTCAGCAGCAGCAGGATGTGCGCCGCCAGCCCGAACAGCTCGGACGCGCCGACGCTGGCCACCGCCAGCCCCGGGCGGATCCCGGCGCGTTGCAGGAAGCGGCTGTTCAGGGCGACGCCGCCGACCGCGGCCGGGGCCACGAGCTTGACGAACGAGCCCGCGACCTGCGCCATGACCGTCCGCAGGTACGGCACCTTCTCCGGGACGAAGCCCAGCAGCCGCATGGCCGCCGCGAAGTAGGACAGCGCGGAGAAGGCCGCGGCGACCGCCACCCAGCCCCAGTTGGCGTGCTCGACGATCTTGTCCAGCTCGACGTGCGACAACTGCGAGAGCAGGAAGTACGCGGCGATCGCGCCGGCGATGGAACTGATCAGCGTGCGCGGCCGGATGCGCTCCAGCCGGACCGGCTCTATCGGCGCCTGCGGCCGGATCAGCAGCACCTGACGGCGGATCTGGGCCAGCAGGTCCTCCTCGCGGGCCTCCTCGGCCGCGACGTCCAGCGCCTGCTTCTCCGCCTTCTTCTCGGCCTTGAGCGCCCGGCGGTCGTCCGCCGGCCCCGAGCCCTTCTCCGCCCGCTCCCGGGCCCGCTCCTCCTTGGCGATCCGGGACGCCTCCAGCACCGCGTCCCGTTCGCGCTGCGCGCGCTCGCGCGCGAGCCGGCGCAGGGTCGCCCGGCTGGCGCGGGTCAGGGCGATGGGCTGGAGCAGCGGCAGGCTGTCGGCGACCGCGTCCGGGCCGAGCACGGCGACGGCCGAGGCCACGGCCCGTTCGGCGCCGACGCGCAGGCCCAGTGTGGTGAGCAACTGCGCGACGTCCATCCGCAGCACCAGGTCGCCGGCGGCGATCTCACCGCCGCGCAGATCGGTCAGGACGACATTGCCGGAACGATCCACCAGGAGCGCGTCGCCATCGAGGCGCCGGTGCGCGATCCGGCGCGACTGCAGGGCGCGCACCTGCCGCCAGGCGCCGTCCACCAGCTCGTCGGTGATCTCCGCGTCCGGCAGCGTGTCCAGCGTCCGCCCGCCGACGTGCTCGTACACCAGCATCACGGCGTCCGGACCGAGCTCGCTGGTGGCGATCAGCTTGGGCGCGTTGGCGCCGGCGGCGATGGCCGCGTAGGCGAGCAGCGCCTCCTGTTCGAGGGCCTGGCGGAGCGACTGGAGGCTGCGCCGCTGGGTGATGCCGCGCAGCGCGAGCCGCTGCCACAGCCGGTAGAAGAAGCCCTGCGCCTGTTGCTCGCGGTCGACGACCGTGACGTCCAGCGGCGGGCCGTCCTCCAGGGTGACGACGTAGCGGCGCCCCCGGTCGTGCGCGGCGCCGGGGGACGGCTCGGCGTCCGGGGCCTCCTCCGTGCGCAGCGCGCTCACCGGCTTGAAGCCGACGCGCCGCAGGCCGTGCAGGAGGTGCTGGCCGGTGGGGCGGACGTTGGGGGAGCCGACGGCGTACAGGGTGCCGTAGGCGACGGTCCAGCCGATGAGGACCGTGGTGGCGATCGAGAACGGCGTCGAGTAGCCGTTGACCACCACCGCGAACGCGTCGAGCAGCAGTACCGCCCACATCGCGACCCGCCAGCGCGGGCGCCGCGACATCCCGACGGCCGTCATGTAGGCGATGACGGGGGCGAGGTAGCCGTGGACCGGATCGGTGAGCTCGTGGGTCGGCGTGATCCGGGTCAGCGCCTCCCGGATGGATTCCGGGGCGGCCTCGGCGACCCAGAGCGCGGCGCCGAGCGAGACGCCGTGCGCCAGTACGGCCGCGAGGACGCCGTCGGCGATGCGCAGGCCGTCCCGTTTGACCAGCCGTTCGACGGCGAACGCCACGGGGACGATGAAGATCGCGATGTTCGCCGTGAGGCCGGCGATGTTGGCCAGCGTCTGCGGGGCGTGCCCGGCGCTCTCCTTGATGTCACTGGCGAGGCCGGTGGTGGTGCCGTGCGCGAACGCGGCCAGGGCGAGGACGACGGCGATGCCGATGATGCCCAGCAGCATGCGCACCAGGTCGGCGGGGCGGTGGACGCGGGCGGGGAGCAGCGGCTCGTCGCCGGAGACCTTGTCGATGTGGACCTCGCCGTCCTTCGTGTCGCACGCGTACGACGAGCCGTTCCGGTCGTCCGGGGCGCCGGGGCGAGGCCCCTCGGTGTCCCCGCCGCTCCCGGGCAGCGCCTCGCGGGCGCCGGCCTCCTCAGGAGGTCCCGCGCCCTGCTCGTCGTCCGTGTCTTCCTGGTCTTCTCGTTCTCGTATCACCAGTCACCGCCCGGAAGATGGTGGCATGGCCCTGCCGGGCAAGGGTGTATCAGGGTGCATTTCGGGGGCGCGGACCTTGGATCGTACGCCCTGTAGTCCGATCCCGCACTCTGGGTGATCTTCCGGAATTCGGACCTCCGGACCGCGGCCCCGGGGCGCGCGGCGCCTGCGGCAGTATGGACCGGGTGACCGACGCATCGCCGCCCGGGCCGCGAGGACCGCACGGGCTCCCGGAGGACGCCGAGCGTCCCGCGCCCCCCGAACTCCCCGAGTACGCGGAGCGGGTCCTGTCCGTCGCCGAGATCATCCCGCCGGGCCGGGTGATGACCTACGGCGACATCGCCGAGTGGCTCGGCGAGGGCGGCCCGCGCCAGGTCGGCCGCGTGATGGCGCTGTACGGCGGTGCCGTGCCGTGGTGGCGCGTCGTCCGGTCGGACGGCGTCCTGCTCCCCGGCCGTGAGCGCGCGGCGCTCGGCCACTACCGCGAGGAGGGCACGCCCCTCCGGACGGCCGGGTCCGCCGCCGAAGGTCACGTCCCGCGGCTCGCGATGGCGCGGGCGCGGTGGGACGGGCGGCCGCTCGCGGAGGAGGGCGGGGAAGGGCGTGGCGGGGGTGAGGGCGACGCGGTCGAGGCAGGCGGGGCCGGGGCCGGGCCGGGAAGCCGTCCCGTGAGGGGGATACCGCAGGGGCCCGGAAGGACGGGTGGCGGCGGTGTGCCGGGTGTGAGCGGTGCTTCGCGGCCCGGTGAGGCGTCGGACACCGGTGATGCGTCGGACACCGGCGGTGCCTCGCGCTCCGGTGCCGCCTCGTCGTCCGGCGGGGCCCCGGGCTCCGGTGCCGGCTGGTCGTCCGGCGGTGCCGGGCCGTCCCACGCCGTCCCGCTGCCCGGTGGTGCCTCGCGCTCCGGCGCGAAGGGCACGCGCGGCGGCGCGTCGCGTGTGAAACGCGCCACCTGATCCACTCGTCCGCCGGGCAACCCGAACGGGTGAGGTGCCCGAACGGCCCCCACGCCCCCGGGGACGCCCTGCGCCCCACCCACCTCCTGGCGTAGCGTCGAGGGCCGCCCCACCCCCGCGCCCCGACGGCGCGTGGGAATCCGTACCCGACCCGCAGGACCGGCACCTCACGTGAGTTCCACCCGCCTTCCCGGCACTTCCGGCTCTTCCGGCGCTCCCGGCCCGCTCGTCTCGGCGCGCCCGCAGGACCCGGAGCGCCGACGGGCCCCCCGGCCCGCGCCGGGCGCGTACCGGCTGGTGCGCACGCCCCCGGGTCCCGTGGTCCCCCCGGAACCGGACGCGGGACAGCGCGCCGTGGTTGAGCACCGCGAGGGACCGCTGCTGGTCCTCGCCGGCCCGGGCACCGGCAAGACCACGACGCTCGTGGAGGCCGTCGCCGAGCGGGTGCGACGCGGCGCCGACCCGGAGCGGATGCTCGTCCTCACCTTCAGCCGCAAGGCCGCGGCCGAACTGCGCGACCGCGTCGCGGCCCGCCTGGGGGAGCGCGGGCTGGCGGCGCGCGCGCCGCAGGCCACCACCTTCCACTCCTACTGCTACGCCCTGGTCCGCGCCCACCGGGAAGCCGACCCGTTCGCCGAGCCGCTGCGGCTGCTGTCCGGCCCCGAGCAGGACGTCGCCGTCCGCGAACTGCTCGCCGGCCAGACCGAGCTGGAGCGCGAGGGCCGCGCCACCGTGCGCTGGCCGGACGACCTGCGCGCCTGCCTCACCACCCGCGGCTTCGCCGACGAGGTGCGCGCGGTCCTCGCCCGCAGCCGGGAACTGGGCCTGAGCCCGGAGTCGCTGGCGGCCTTCGCCGAACGGACCGGGCGCGGCGACTGGTCGGCGGCGGCGGCCTTCCTGGCCGAGTACCTCGACGTGCTCGACGCGCGCGGCGTCGTCGACTACGCGGAGCTGGTGCACCGCGCCGTGCTGCTGGCCGAGCGGCCGGAGGTCGCGGCGGACCTTGCCGGGCGGTACGACGCGGTGTTCGTCGACGAGTACCAGGACACCGACGCCGCCCAGGCGCGGCTGCTGCGCGCGCTGGCGGGCGGCGGGCGCACCCTGCTCGCGTTCGGCGACCCCGACCAGTCCATCTACGCCTTCCGCGGCGCCGACGTGGGCGGCATCCTCGACTTCCCGTCGGCCTTCCCGCGCCGCGACGGCTCGCCCGCCCCCGTCCGGGTCCTGACCACGTCCCGCCGCTCGGGCGCGGCCCTCCTCGCCGCCACCCGGCTCCTCACCCGGCGGATGCCCCTCACCCGCCTCCCGGCCGACGCCGTCCGCGCCCACCGCGACCTGACGGCCGTCCGCCCCGGCGGCCGCGTCGAGGCGTACACCTACCCGACACCCGGCGCCGAGACCGAGAACATCGCCGACATCCTCCGCCGCGCCCACCTGGAGGACGGCGTCCCCTGGGGCGCCATGGCCGTCCTCGTCCGCGCCGGCTCCCGCTCCCTCCCGTCCCTCCGCCGCGCCCTGACCTCCGCGGGCGTCCCGGTGGAGGTCGACGGCGACGACGTCCCCCTCCGCCACGAACCGGCGGTCGCCCCGCTGCTGACGGCGCTGCGGGTGGTGGCGGAGTGGGCGGCGGCGGAGACGTCGGCGCCGTGCGCGGACGACCTCGCGGGGCCCGGGGACGAGCCCGCCGGGCCCGGCGCGGCGCCGGAGCACGGCAGCACGGAGGTTTCCGACCCCTCGCCGGCCGCGGACGCGGCCACCGGAGGCGATTCCGCGCCGGAACCCGGCCGCCGTTCGGGGCCCGGTGCCGCGTCCGCCCCCGGCACGGCCGGCGCATACGCTTCCGCTCCGGAGCCCGGCCCTGTGCCCGGTTCCGCCGTCTTGTCGGGGCTCGCCCCCGAGCCTGGCCCCGAGCTCATCCCCGAGCTCACCCCCGAGCCCGGCCCCAACCCCGGCCCCGAGCCCACCCCCGACCCCGGCCTTGGGGGCGGCACCGGCGACGACGCCGAGGAAGAGCCCGCCCCCGCCCACCCCGCCGTCACAGGCGGCTCGAGCGGCGCGCTCACCCCCGAGACGGCCCTCACCCTCCTCACCTCCCCCCTCGGCGGCATGGACGGCACCGACCTGCGCCGCCTCGGGCGGGCCCTGCGGGAGGAGGAGCGGGCCGCGGGCCGTACCGCGCCGCGTCCCTCGGACGTTCTCCTCGCCGAGGCGCTCGCCGCGCCGGAGCGGCTGGTGGCGCACGATCCGGCGTACGCGCGGGGCGCGCAGCGCCTGGCCGCGCTGCTGGCCGCCGCCCGCGACCGGCTCCTGGCCGGCGGCACCGCCGAGGACGCGCTGTGGACGCTCTGGAACGGCACCCCCCGGCACCCCGCGCCCTGGCCGGACCGGTTGCGCCGCGCCGCGCACCGCGGCGGCGCGGCCGGCCGCAACGCGGACCGCGACCTCGACGCCGTGTGCGCCCTGTTCGAGACGGCGGCCCGCGCCGAGGAGCGCGTCGGCGGCCGGGACGTGCTCGGTTTCCTGGACGAGCTGGAGGCCCAGGACATCGCCGCCGACACCCTCACCCGCCGGGCCGTGCGCCCCGACGCCGTCCGCCTCATGACCGCGCACCGCTCCAAGGGCCTGGAATGGCGGCTCGTCGTCGTCGCGGGGGTGCAGGAGGGGCTCTGGCCCGACCTGCGTCGCCGCGGCTCGCTGCTGGAGGCGGACCGCATCGGCAGCGACGGTCTCGCCGAGCCCCTCCCGCCCGGCGCGCTGCTGGCCGAGGAGCGCCGGCTGTTCTACGTGGCCGCCACCCGTGCCCGTGAGCGCCTGGTGGTGACGGCGGTCAAGGCCGCCGCCGAGGACGGCGACCAGCCGTCCCGCTTCCTCAGCGAACTCGGCGTCGAACCGGTCGACGTCACCCAGCGCCCGCGCCGCCCCCTGGCCGTCGCCGCGCTCGTCGCCGAACTGCGGGCCACCACCGTGGACCCCACCGCCTCGGACGCGCTCCGGGCCGCCGCCGCCGACCGGCTCGCCCGGCTCGCCGGCCTGCGCGACGACGAGGACCGGCCGCTCGTCCCGGCCGCCGACCCCGACCGCTGGTGGGGCCTGTACGAGCCGACGCACAGCGCGGTGCCGCTCCGCGACCGGGACCAGCCGGTCGCCCTCTCCGGCTCGGCCGTCGGACAGCTCGTGGACACCTGCTCGCTCCAGTGGTTCCTGGGGCGTGAGGTGCGCGCCGAGGCGCCCGCAGGCGTGGCCCAGGGCTTCGGCAACGTCGTCCACGTCCTCGCCGACGAGGTCGCCTCCGGCCGCACCCCGGCCGACCTCGCCGTCCTCATGGAGCGCCTGGAGACCGTCTGGGACGCGCTCGCCTTCGACGCGCCCTGGAAGTCCCGGCAGGAGAAGGAGAACGCCCGGGCCGCCCTGGAGCGCTTCCTGCGCTGGCACGTCATGGAACGCGGCCGGACCCCCGTCGCCACCGAGCACCCCTTCGACGTCACCCTCACCGCGGGCGGCCGGCTCGTCCGGGTCCGCGGCTCCATGGACCGCGTGGAGCGGGACGCCGCCGGCCGCGCGTACGTCGTCGACTTCAAGACCGGCAAGACCGCGCCGACCGCCGCCGAGGTGGCCCGCCACCCCCAGCTCGCCGTCTACCAGCTCGCGGTCCGGCACGGCGCCGTCGACGACGTCTTCGACGGCGAGCGCCCCCGCCCCGGCGGCGCGGAACTCGTCCAGCTCCGGCAGGGCGCCACCAAGAAGGAGGGCGGCGACGCGCTGCCCAAGGTGCAGGCCCAGGAACCACCGCCCGGCGACGGCGAGGACGGCCCCGACTGGATCGGCGACCTCCTCGCCACCGCCGCCGGCCGCGTCCTGGACGAACGCTTCTCCCCCCGTCCCGGTGCCCACTGCGCCCACTGCGCCTTCCGCTCCTCCTGCTCGGCCCGCGCGGAGGGCCGCCAGATCGTCGAATAGACGGCCCGGAGGCCCGGCGTGGACGGGACGGGCGACGCGGCGACCGGAGGACGGACGGCGGACGCCGGGCGACGCCGGCCCCGCAGGGCGCCGGGTGAGCCGGCCACGGGCGGCCCGGACCCCGGACCGGACGTCGAGCACCCCTCCCGGGCGTGCGACCGGCCGGCTCGCCGCCCCGGCGCCCGGGGAGGCACCGCCCGGCGGTGGAGCCGGCTTCGGACAGAGGCACCGGGGCCGGGCGCCCGGTCCGAGCGGCGGCGCGCTCGCGCAAGATCGGAAAGACCGGTTTCGCAAAATCGGAAAGCCCGGTTTTGCGTGCTTGTCAGTGCCCCCGGTTACCGTTTCTGGCGTGACCCCGCGCCTGACCGACCCCGAGCAGCTCAAGGAGCTCCTCGGCATCCCCTTCACCCCGGAGCAGACGGCCTGCATCACCGCGCCGCCCGCCCCGCAGGTCATCGTGGCCGGGGCCGGGTCGGGCAAGACGACGGTGATGGCGGCCCGCGTGGTCTGGCTGGTCGGCACCGGGCAGGTGGCGCCCGAGCGCGTCCTCGGCCTCACCTTCACCAACAAGGCCGCGGGCGAGCTCGCCGAGCGCGTCCGCAAGGCGCTCGCCGCCGCCGGGGTGACGGCCGGCGAGGCCACGGACGAGGAAGGGCCCGGCGAGCCGCGGATCTCCACGTACCACGCGTTCGCCGGCCGCCTTCTGAAGGAGCACGGCCTCCGCATCGGCCTGGAGCCCACCGCCCGCCTCCTCGCCGACGCCACCCGCTACCAGCTCGCCGCCCGCGTCCTGCGCACCTCCCCGGGCCCGCACCCGGCCCTCACGCGCCCGTTCGGCGATCTCGTCGCCGACCTCCTCGCCCTCGACGCCGAGCTCGCCGAGCACCTGGTGGAGCCGGAGGAGCTGCTGGCCCATGACGAGGCCCTCCTGAAGGATCTCGACGGCGCCCGCCTCGGCAACGCCGATCTGCGCAAGGTCCCCGACGCCGCCCGCGCCCGGCGTGAGCTCACCGGCCTGGTCGCCGCGTACCGCACGGAGAAGCGCCGCCGCGACCTCCTCGACTTCGGCGACCAGATCGCCCTCTCCGCCGAGCTCGCCCGCACCCGCCCCGAGGTCGGCCGGATCCTGCGCGAGGAGTTCTCCGTCGTCCTCCTCGACGAGTACCAGGACACGTCCGTCGCACAGCGCCTGCTGCTCGCCGGCCTGTTCGGCGGCGGTACGGGCCACGCGGTCACCGCCGTCGGCGACCCCTGCCAGGCCATCTACGGCTGGCGCGGCGCCTCCGTCGCCAACCTGGACGAGTTCCCCCGCCACTTCCCGCACGCCGACGGCCGCCCCGCCGTCCGCCACTCCCTCGGCGAGAACCGGCGCAGCGGCGGCCGGCTCCTCCGCCTCGCCAACAGCCTGGCCGCGCCGCTGCGCGCCCTCCACGAGGGCGTGGAGGCACTGCGGCCCGCGCCCGGCGCCGAGCGGGACGGGTACGTCCGCTGCGCCCTGCTCCCCACCCAGGTCGAGGAGCTGGCCTGGCTCGCCGACTCCATCGCCCACCGGGTGCGCACCGGCACCCGCCCCGGCGACGTCGCCGTCCTCTGCCGCACGGCGGCCGACTTCGCCCGCATCCAGGAAGCGCTGGTCGACCGGGACGTCCCGGTCGAGGTCGTCGGCCTCTCCGGCCTGCTCCACCTGCCCGAGATCGCCGACCTCGTCGCCGTCTGCGAGGTGCTCCAGGACCCCACCGCGAACGCGGCGCTCGTCCGTCTGCTGACCGGCCCCCGCTGGCGCATCGGCCCCCGCGACCTCGCCCTCCTCGGCCGCCGCGCCCGCACCCTGGTCCCGTACGGCAGCGCCGGGACCGATCCCGAGCGGCGGCTCGCCGAGGCCGTGGAGGGCCGCGACCCCGCCGAGGTGATCTCCCTCGCCGACGCCCTCGACACCTTCCTCACCGGCGACGCGCCCGACGACGGCCTGCCCTTCTCCGCCGACGCCCGGATCCGCTTCGCCCGCCTCGCCACCGAGCTCCGCGATCTGCGCCGCTGCCTGGCCGACCCGCTGATGGACGTCCTGCACCGGGTGCTCGCCACCACCGGCCTGGAGGTCGAGCTCTCGGCCTCGCCGCACGCGCTGGCGGCCCGCCGCCGGGAGACCCTGAACCAGTTCCTGGACATCGCCGCGGGCTTCGCCGGCCTGGACGGCGACGCCGGCCTGCTCGCCTTCCTCGGTTTCCTGCGCACCGCCGTCCAGTACGAGAAGGGGCTCGACAGCTCCCTCCCCGGCGCCGAGAACACGGTCAAGGTCCTGACCGCCCACAAGTCCAAGGGCCTGGAGTGGGACGTCGTCGCCGTCCCCGGGCTCGTCGCCAAGACCTTCCCGAGCGAGCAGGCCAGGGACGCGTGGACCTCCCAGGCCCGGGTCCTCCCGTACGCCCTGCGCGGGGACGCCGACACCCTCCCCGAGGTCCCCGCCTGGGACGGCAAGGGCATCGCCGCCTTCAAGGCCGCGATGAAGGACCACCAGGCCACCGAGGAGCTCCGCCTCGGTTACGTCACCTTCACCCGCCCTCGCTCCCTGCTCCTCGGCTCCGGCCACTGGTGGGGCCCCGAGCAGAAGCGGCCCCGCGGCCCGTCCGCCTTCCTGCACGCCCTGCGCGAGCACTGCGAGGCCGGGCACGGCGAGGTCGAGGCGTGGGCCGAGCCCCCGGAGGAGGGCGACACCAACCCCGCCCTCGACACGGCCGGGACCGACCGCGCCTGGCCGCTTCCCCTGGACCCCGGCTCCCTCGCGTTGCGCCGCGAGGCGGCCGACGCCGTCCGCGCCCGCCTGGGCCGCCTCCCCGGCCCGGCCCCCGAGCCGGAGCCCGCCTACGACCCGGAGTGGCCGCCCCCGCCGGATGAGGAGGAGGCGGAGGAGGCGTACGCGGGGCGCCGCGACGTGCGCGGAGACGCCGTCCCGGCTCACACCGACCTGCCGCGGCACCCGGCGGCGTACGACGAGGCGTACGAGGACCCCGCCGCGTACGAGGACCTCACCGCGGACGAGGACGCCGCCGCCTTGGCGGGCTGGGACGCCCTGCCCACCACCCGTCCGACGCCGGCCGCATCCGACGGCGCCCGCGCCGGCGAAGAGACCGGCGGCCCCACGGCACCGGCGTCCCCCATGCCCCACTCGCCCCGGCGGCCGACACCCGCCGTTCCGGCCCCCCGGCACGAGCGGACGTCCGCCGGCCCGCACGAGCCCGCCGATCCGGCCGGCTCCTTCCCCCCTGACGGCTTCCCGTTCCGGAACGGCGACTCCGCCTCGGGCGAGTCGCCGGCTCCGGACGATGCCTCCGCCTCGGGTGAGCCCTCCGCCGTGCGCCGTTCCGCTGCCCGGGGCGGGCCGGCCGACGGGACGGGGGCCACCGCCTCCGCCGCCCCCGCCGACCCGGACGCGCGTCCGGCTCCGAACGACCCCCCGGCCCCCGGCGGAGCTCCCTCCCCGGCGCCGTCCACCCCGGGCGTCCTCGCCCGAAAGGCGGCGCCCCGCTCCGGCCTCAGCCCCGAGGAGAGCCGCCTGGTCGACTCCTGGGACCGCGACCTCGACGCGCTCGCGGGCGAGCTCCGCCGGGCCCGTGCGACGGTGCACGAGGTGCCGCTGCCGGCGTCCCTGACCGCGTCGCAGTTGGTCCGGCTCGCCGCCGACCCCGACGCGTTCGCGGGCGAGCTGGCCAGGCCGATGCCCCGCCCGCCGCGGCCCGCCGCCCGGCGCGGCACCCGCTTCCACGCCTGGGTCGAGTCCCGATTCGAGGCGCTGACCCTGCCGTTCCCGGGCCCGGACGGGCTCCCCGGCGGCGTGGACGGCGACGAGACGGACGAGGCCGACGAGACCGGGATCGCCGACGAGCGGGACCTGGCCGAGCTCAAGGCCGCGTTCGAGCGCACCCCGTATGCCCACCGCGTGCCGTACCGGGTGGAGGCGCCGTTCCGGATCACCCTGGCGGGCCGGGTGATCCGCGGCCGGATCGACGCGGTCTACCGGACCGAGGGGACCGCCGGCGGCACCGGCGCATCCGACGGCGCAGCCTACGAGATCGTCGACTGGAAGACCGGCCGGGACGGCACCGCCGACCCCCTCCAGCTCGCCGTCTACCGCCTCGCCTGGGCCGAGCGGCACGGCCTGCCGCCGTCGGCCGTCGCCGCCGCCTTCGTCCACGTCCGCGACGGTCGCGTGGTCCGCCCGACGGCGCTGCCGGACCGGGCCGGGCTGGAGAGGATCCTGCTCGGGGAGGGTGCCGGGGAGAGTGAGTGAGGCAAACCCGGTCCCGGTCACGGCCCGTGTCCGGCTAGGCTCGACGTCATGAGCGACACCCCGGACAGTGCCGTCCGCGCGTACATCCAGCAGCACCGCGCCGCCTTCCTCGACGACCTCGCCGAGTGGCTGCGCATCCCCTCCGTGTCGGCCGACCCCGGCCACGCGGCCGATGTGCGCCGCAGCGCGGACTGGCTGGCGGACCGGCTCAGGGCGACCGGTTTCCCGGTCGCCGAGGTCTGGGAGACCGACGGGGCCCCCGCCGTCTTCGCCGAGTGGCCCTCGGGCGACGAGGGCGCGCCGACGGTCCTGGTCTACGGCCACCACGACGTCCAGCCGGCCGCCAAGGAGGACGGCTGGCACACCGAGCCGTTCGAGCCGGTCGTCAAGGACGGCCGGATGTACGCCCGCGGTGCCGCCGACGACAAGGGCCAGGTGTTCTTCCACACCCTCGGGGTCCGCGCCCACCTGGCGGCCACCGGCCGGGCGGCCCCCGCCGTCAACCTCAAGCTGATCATCGAGGGCGAGGAGGAGTTCGGTTCGCCGAACTTCCCCGCTCTCCTCCGCGCGCACGCGGACCGCCTCGCCTGCGACGCCGTGATCGTCTCCGACACCGGCATGTGGGCCGAGGACACCCCGACCGTCTGCACCGGCCTGCGCGGCCTGGTGGAGTGCCAGATCGACCTGTACGGCCCGGACCAGGACATCCACTCCGGCGCGTTCGGCGGTGCCGTGCCCAACCCGGCCACCGAGGCCGCCCGGCTGGCCGCCGCGCTGCACGACGAGGACCGCCGCGTCGCGATCCCCGGCTTCTACGACGGCATCGTCGAACTCACCGACCGCGAGCGCGAGCTCTTCGCGGAGCTGCCCTTCGACGAGAAGCGCTGGACGCGCGGGGCGCACTCGCACGCCACCCTCGGCGAGGCCGGCTACAGCACGCTGGAGCGCGTCTGGGCTCGCCCGACGGCCGAGGTCAACGGCATCGGCGGCGGTTATCAGGGCCCCGGCGGCAAGACGATCGTCCCGTCCTCGGCGCGGTTGAAGCTCTCCTTCCGCCTGGTCGCGGGCCAGGACACCGACGCCGTCCAGCGGGCCGTACAAGAGTGGGTGGCCGCCCGCCTCCCGGCCGGCGTCCGCCACGAGCTCACGTTCACGGGCGCCACCCGCCCCTGCCTGACGCCGCTGGACCACCCCGCGCTCCAGGCCGTCGCCCGCGCCATGGGCCGGGCCTTCGGGCAGCGGGTCCGTTTCACCCGCGAGGGCGGCTCCGGCCCGGCCGCCGACCTCCAGGACGTCCTCGGCGTCCCCGTCCTGTTCCTCGGCATCTCCGTGCCCTCCGACGGCTGGCACGCGCCCAACGAGAAGGTCGAGCTCGACCTCCTCATGAAGGGCGTGGAGACCGCCGCCTACCTCTGGGACGACCTCGCCGCCGGCGACACGTCCTGGACGCGCCGCGCGGCCTGAACCGGGCGGGACCCGTGACGCACCACACGCACCACCGTCAGCACCACCAGGGGGAGTTGGAAGCAGCCGTGACCACCAGGACCGATTTCGCCGCCGACCGCATCACGCTCAGCGGGGCCAGCGGCATCGACCGCGCCGCGCACCACCGGCTGGACGAGGCGTGGCTGTCGGCGGCGTGGAGCCACCCGTCGACCCGTGTGTTCGTGGTCTCCGGCGGCCAGGCGCTGATCGACGACACCCCCGACGGCCGTACGGAACTGGTGATGACCCCGGCGTTCGACGCGCCGCCCACCGAGACGCACCGCTACTTCCTCGGCCAGGACGAGGACGGGGTGGCCTACTTCGCCCTCCAGAAGGACAGCCTCCCCGGCCGCATGGACCAGTCCGCGCGCCCGGCCGGCCTCCGCGAGGCGGGCCTGCTGCTCTCCCCGCGCGACGCCGGACTGCTGGTGCACGCCGTCGCCCTGGAGAACTGGCAGCGCCTCCACCGCTTCTGCTCGCGCTGCGGCGAACGCACCGTCATCGCCGCCGCCGGCCACATCCGCCGCTGCCCGGCCTGCGGTGCCGAGCACTACCCGCGCACCGACCCCGCGGTGATCATGCTGGTCACCGACGACCAGGACCGCGCCCTGCTCGGCCGCCAGATGCACTGGCCCGAGGGCCGCTTCTCCACCCTCGCCGGCTTCGTCGAACCGGGCGAGTCCATCGAGCAGGCCGTCCGCCGCGAGGTCGCCGAGGAGGCCGGCGTCGTCGTCGGCGACGTCGAGTACGTCGCCAGCCAGCCCTGGCCCTTCCCCTCCAGCCTCATGCTGGGCTTCCTCGCCCGCGCCACCTCCCCGGAGATCCAGGTCGACGGCGAGGAGATCCACGAGGCCCGCTGGTTCTCCCGCGACGACCTCCGCGCCGCCTTCGCCTCCGGCGAGGTCCTGCCCCCCACCGGTATCTCCATCGCCGCCCGCCTCGTCGAGCTCTGGTACGGCGAACCGCTGCCGTAGGGCGGACCGGCCCCGGGCATGGGAAAGCCCCCGCCGCGGCGGGGGCTTTCCCATGGGCCCTGGCGCGGGCCTGCGGCCGGTCAGGCGCCGATCTTGGCCTTGACCTGGGCCAGCGAGGGGTTGGTCAGCGTCGAGCCGTCGGGGAACAGGACGGTCGGGACCGTCTGGTTGCCGTTGTTGGCCTTCTCGACGAAGGCGGCGGACTCGGGGTCCTGCTCGATGTTCACCTCGGTGTACGCGATTCCCTCGCGGTCCATCTGGCTCTTCAGACGGCGGCAGTAGCCGCACCAGGTGGTGCTGTACATCGTCACGGCGGACATCGGGACTCCTTCTGCTGGCGAGCTGGGGGGAGCGAGGCTCCGGTGGTAGAACGTGCGCCTCTCTCCCGCCATTCCCGGCTGTCGCAGGCGCCGCCATCGGTGTGATGGTACGACCGCCGGGCCTCGCCTGTGGACAAGGTTCCCGGTCGCCTCCCCGGACCTGGCAGCATGGCTGCGTGACAGCAGCAACGCACTCCCCCCTCTTCCCCCAGGTGCCGGAGACCGCCGACGCCGTGCTCGACGGGCTCGACCCGGAGCAGCGCGCGGTGGCGACGGCCCTCGGCGGGCCGGTGTGCGTGCTGGCCGGTGCCGGTACGGGCAAGACCCGCGCGA
This sequence comes from Streptomyces sp. NPDC052910, assembly GCF_055585605.1. Taxonomy (NCBI): domain Bacteria; kingdom Bacillati; phylum Actinomycetota; class Actinomycetes; order Kitasatosporales; family Streptomycetaceae; genus Streptomyces; species Streptomyces sp. NPDC052910. The sequence continues at coordinate 632,980 of NZ_JBVJJR010000001.1, read as the reverse complement.
TCACCCACCGGATCGCGTACGGCGTGCGGTCCGGGGTGTTCCAGCCGACGAGTGTGCTCGCCGTCACCTTCACCAACCGGGCGGCCGGCGAGATGCGCGGCCGGCTGCGCCAGCTCGGCGCGACCGGGGTGCAGGCCCGGACGTTCCACTCCGCCGCCCTGCGCCAGCTCCAGTACTTCTGGCCCAAGGCCGTGGGCGGCGAGCTGCCCCGGCTGGCCGAGCGCAAGGTGCAGATCGTCGCGGAGGCGGCGGCCCGCTGCCGGATCCGGCTCGACCGCAACGAGCTGCGGGACGTGACGTCCGAGATCGAATGGTCCAAGGTCACCCAGACCGTTCCCGAGGACTACCCCGCCGCGATCGCCAAGGCCGGCCGCGAGGCCCCCCGCGACCCGGCGGAGACGGCGAAGATCTACGGGATCTACGAGCAGCTCAAACGCGAGCGCGGTGTGATCGACTTCGAGGACGTCCTGCTGCTCACCGTCGCCGTCCTCCAGGACCGGCAGGACATCGCCGAGACCGTCCGCCGCCAGTACCAGCACTTCGTGGTCGACGAGTACCAGGACGTCAGCCCCCTCCAGCAGCGCCTGCTGGAGCTGTGGCTGGGCGACCGGGACAGCCTCTGTGTCGTCGGTGACGCCAGCCAGACCATCTACTCCTTCACCGGCGCCACCCCCGACCACCTGCTGAACTTCCGCGCCCGCCACCCGCGGGCCACGGTCGTCCGGCTCGTCCGTGACTACCGCTCCACGCCGCAGGTGGTCCACCTGGCCAACGGGCTGCTCGCGCAGGCCCGCGGCAAGGCCGCGGAGCACCGCCTGGAGCTCGTCTCCCAGCGCGACAGCGGCCCCGAGCCCGCCTACGCCGAGTACGCCGACGAGCCGGCGGAGGCGGAGGGCGTCGCCCGCCGGATCCGCGACCTCATCGCCTCCGGGGTGCCCGCGAGCGAGATCGCGGTGCTGTACCGGATCAACGCCCAGTCCGAGGTCTACGAGCAGGCCCTCGCCGACGCGGGCCTGCCCTACCAGTTGCGGGGGGCCGAGCGGTTCTTCGAACGGCCCGAGGTGCGCGAGGCGCAGATCCTGTTGCGCGGTGCCGCACGGGCGGGCGGCGGGACCGACCCGCAGCTCGCCGGTGCCGAGGACCTGCCCTCCCAGGTGCGGGCCGTGTTCTCGACGCGGGGCTGGACCGCGGAGCCGCCCGCCGGATCGGGTGCCGTCCGCGACCGCTGGGAATCCCTCGCCGCCCTGGTCCGGCTCGCCGAGGACTTCGCCGCCGCCCGCCCCGGCGCCACGCTCGCCGACCTCGTCACCGAGCTGCAGGAGCGGACGGAGGCCCAGCACGCCCCCACCGTCGAGGGTGTGACGCTCGCCTCACTGCACGCGGCCAAGGGTCTGGAGTGGGACGCCGTCTTCCTGGTCGGCCTCACCGAGGGCATGATGCCGATCACCTACGCCAAGACGGACGAGCAACTGGAGGAGGAGCGCCGGCTCCTCTACGTGGGCGTCACCCGGGCCCGCCGGCACCTGACATTGTCGTGGGCCCTCTCCCGGTCGCCCGGCGGCCGGCCCAACCGGCGTCCCAGCCGCTTCCTCAACGGCCTGCGGCCGGGTTCCCCGGCCCAGGGGCAGGGCGCCACCGGCTCGCCCTCCGCCCGCGGCCACGTCTCGTTCGGAGCCGGCTTCCAGGACGGCGGCGGGCGGCCGGCCCCCGGTTCGCGCGGCGGCGGTCCGGCGCGGACGCGCCGGCCGGCGCGGTGCCGGGTCTGCGGCCGGACGCTCACGGACGCGGGCGAGATCAAGCTGCTGCGCTGCGAGGACTGCCCCAGCGAGCTGGACGAGGGGCTGCACGAGCGGCTGCGCGACTGGCGGGCCGAGCAGGCCCGGCGGCTCGGCCAGCCGGCCTTCTGCGTCTTCACCGACAAGACGCTGCTGGCCATCGCCGAGGCCGTGCCGGACACCGAGGCGGAGCTCGCCGCCATCTCCGGTGTGGGGATGCGCAAGCTGGGGCGGTTCGGAGCCGACGTCCTGGCCCTCTGTGCCGGCCGTGAGCCGGAGCGGCACGAGGGCCCCGAGAAATCTCCGGAAAAATAGTTTGCGTGCGTGGACGGCCTACCCATAGCCTTCCGAGCAGGGAAGCAACGGGCCCTCGCGGGATTCGTTGGTTCCGTGCTGTACTGCTGTACTCAACCGAAGACGACGGACCCCGGTCCGTCCCGAGACGCCGAGAGGAGGCGAGACCAATGATCAGCTTCATCACCAGCAACAAAATGACCGATCGCCCGGTCTTTGCCACGCGTTCCCTCGGTGTCGAGGCAGGCATCGTCGTCGTGCCGTCGTTCGGTTCCGTCCGGGGCACCGGTCTGTCCCTTGCCAAGCTGCCGCTCTCCGAGTCGGCGCTGGGCAATGAGCGACCGACCAAGGCGCCTGAGGTGGCGGAAGCGGCAGTAGTGGCACGAGTCCGTGCCATTGCGGCGGAGACCAACGGCGCCGGCTCCCGGGCCAAGCAGTACCAGCACCAGACGATGTGGGCCTTCCGTGGGCTCGAACCCTGGAGAGATCCAGCCTGATCGGCAGATCAGGTCGGCACCTTCCAGGGCCGCGGAACCCACACCGGGATCCGCGGCCCTTTTGTTTGCCCCCGACAGGGGACCCAGCCCGGCCACCAGCCGGAAACAACACAGACGAGGAACACACACCGTGCACATCAAGGCACACACCCCGTCAGTAGCCACCGACCTGATCCCCCCGCCCGTTCCCACGGAGGACTCCTTGACTTCCCTCGCTCCCCTCACGGCGCTCACCGACCTCGACGACGCGATCGAGAACCTCGGCACCCCCGTGCCGTGCCGCACCTACGACCCCGAGGTCTTCTTCGCCGAGTCCCCGGCCGACGTCGAGTACGCCAAGTCGCTCTGCCAGACCTGCCCGCTGCGTGAGGCCTGCCTCGCCGGGGCGAAGGACCGCCGCGAGCCGTGGGGCGTCTGGGGCGGTGAGCTCTTCGTCCAGGGCGTCGTCGTCGCCCGCAAGCGTCCCCGTGGTCGCCCGCGCAAGAACCCGGTCGCCGCATGAACCTCCACGGCACCATCGACCGCCCAGTGACGCACGACCCCAAGAAGCAGGACCCGACGATGCAGCGCCCATCCCCCGAGCCGGCCGGCTCCGCCCTCTCCGTCCGTGATACCTCCGGCGCGATCGTCTCGCGTCAGAACAGGAACCTCGAAATGCAACTCATCCCAGAAATCCTGGCCCGCGCGCATATGCACGAGCGCCTCCGCGAGGCCGACTCGGAACGCAGGGCCGTTCGGCTCGCCGCCGCCCGCCGGATGCAGCGCCGTGCCGAGCGCGCCTCGCTGCGTGCCCGCAAGGCCTTGGCCATGGCCGTCATGCAGTAAGACGGCCGCGCAACGCTTGGTGAACCGAGGGGCCGGTCCGAACGGACCGGCCCCTCGGTGCGTCGGGGTGCGTCGGCCGTTCACCGGCCGTTCACGGGGATATCGTCGGAGAGTGGACCAGAAGACGCCTGACGCAGCGCAGTTGGACCCCGACCATCCCGGCCCCCTCACGTGTGCCCGTTGCGGCACCACCGCCGACGGTTCCCCGCCGACCTGGACCTGCTCCGTGGAGAACGGCATCCGCCGCTACTTCTGCGACGACTGTGCCCGGGCCAACATCAGAGCGATCGAGGGCCGTCTCGACTCCTCCTGGTGGTGAACCCGCTGTCGTGACACCCGCCGGAGCCGCCCGGAGCCCACGCGGAGCGGGCCCCGGCTCGCTGCGGGCGGCGAGGTGGTCAGGCGGAGGTCTCCTGGCTTCTGCTCCCGGCCGCGAATCCCGGGACCCACGCCTCCATCTCGTCACGCAGCCGTACGGTCGCGCCCAGTTGGCAGAGCACCCCTATCGTGCTGGTGGTGACCCGGTGGATCAGCAGATACGCCGGGGGCAGGTTGAGCTGACGTGCCAACTGGTAGGCGGGGGAGCGCGGGTCGGCGATCCGCGTCGCCTGCGCGCGCATCCAGTCCCGCGTGAAGGTGAACTCCTCCACTCGGGCCGGCTCGATGATCGGCAGCAGGTAGTCGAGCACCGCGCCCGGGTCGAGATCGATCCCCGGCTTGACGAATCCCTCGTCCCGCAGCAGCTCGTGGACCGCCTCCGCCTCGCCCTCCAGCGTCAGCCGCAACACCGTCCCGATCTCCGGCGGCAGCCCCTGCGGCAGCCGGTCCACCGTGCCGAAGTCCAGCACGCCCAGCCGCCACTTGCCGGGCGGGCCGTCGGGCGCGTCCCCGGTCAGCAACCGGAAGTTCCCCGGGTGCGGATCGGCGTGCAGCAGGCCGGTGCGAGCCGCTCCGGAGAACAGGAAGCGCGCCAGCAACTGCCCGGCCCGGTCCCGCTGCTCCCGGGTGCCGTCCGCTATCACCTCGGACAACGGCACCCCCTCCAGCCACTCCGTCACCAGCACTTGGTCGGTGTGGTGCACCACGCCCGGGACGACGACATCCGTGTCCCCCGCGAACTCCCGGGCATGGGCGGCCTGGGCGCGTGCCTCCAGCCCGTAGTCGAGCTCCTCGGACACCCGGTCCCGCAACTCGGTGATCAGAGGCTTGATGTCCATGCCGGGAACCAGGGGCCCCAGGAGCCGCGCGAACCGGCCGAGTTGGGTGAGGTCGGACAGCAGCGCCTCCCCGGCCCCGGGGTACTGCACCTTGACCGCGACCTCCCGCCCGTCGTGCCAGACCGCCCGGTGCACCTGCCCGATCGACGCGGCCGCGGCCGGCTTGTCGTCGAACTCCTCGAACAGATCCCGCCAGTCCTTCCCCAGCCGCTCCGCCAGCGCGGCGTGCACCGACTTCACCGGCATCGGGGGCGCCGCCTCCTGGAGCTTGGTCAGCGCCGCCCGGTAGGGACTCGCCACCTGCTCGGGAAGCGCCGACTCGAAGACGGACAACGCCTGGCCGAGCTTCATCGCCCCACCCTTGAGCTGGCCCAGCGTGGCGAACAACTGCTCGGCCGTGCGCTGCTGCAACTCCGCGGCGATCAGCTCCGCCGGCCGCCCGCCGATGCGTTTGCCGAGCCCGAGCGCGGTGCGTCCGGCGAACCCCAAGGGCAGCGCGGCCAACTTGGCGGTACGAGCGACCGCCTTGCGCGGTAGATCAGACATGCGCCCCTCCAACTAGCTGAACGGCCACGCCGCGGACGGCGGTTACCCGGGCATTGTCCCGCGCGGGGCCCCCGCCGCCCCGGCACGCCCCCTCTCGGGGGACCGCGCCGCGCCGCACGGACACCGCGGATGCGGCTCGACCGGGCGTGAGGACCAGTCCGGACCCGGCAGAGCCAGCTCCAGGCGCGCCCCCGTAGCCGTAGCGGACCCACCGTCGAGGAACGCGAGCGCCCACGACACGGTCAGTCCCGCCACGACCGTGGCCAGTGCCATGTCGCATGACGGTACCTCCGCCCGGCGACCGGACTTCCACTGGGCGACCATCCGGGGCCAGGCGGCGTCCCGTTCCGCGCGGCCCAGCCCCAGACACTCGGCGCAGGCCGACCGCCCCGGCAGCACCAACGGCCCGACGATCCCGGTGGCCTCCGCCACCCCCGCGTACAGGTGGGGCGTCCCCGCCGCCATCGTCTCCCGCGCCCCCGCCGGATCGGGCGCCCACACCGCCACCCCGTCCCGGGGCGCGAACACCGTGAGGGCCAACGGTGGGCCGTACTCCCCGGCACCGTCCGGCCGCGACCTCGGGCGCGACAGGGGCGCCGCCTCCCGGACCGCGCGCCGGGCCGCCGCGTCCCGCCGCTCACCCGTCCGCTCCGCGCCCACCCCGCAGGGGCTCACGTCCCAGAGCTCGACACACCCGCCGTCGAGCACGTCCACCTGCCCCACCCCGGAGGCCGACAACAGCGCGGCCACCGCGGCGCCCACCCGCCCGGCGCCCCGCACCTGCACCCGCTTCGCCTGCCGCGCGGCCATCAGCCCCATCGCCGCCCCCGGCGCCGGATGCAGCACCGAGAGCGAGGCCAGGTCGGGTCGCAACCGCTCCAGGGCCGGGCCGCGGTTCCGCAGCGCGGCGCCTCCCGCGCCCCCGCCACGCGCGTCGTCCAGCACCCCGGCCCGCGCCAGCCGTTCCACCAACGCGTCCGCCCGGCCCTCCGGGAGCCCCATGGCCGCCGCCTCCGACCGCAGCAGCGGCAGACTCCGCGTGCCGTCGAGCAGGCCGAGGAAGGAGGCCGTCGCCGTATCCACCGGGCCCACCACCGTCGCGTGGGCCCGGGTCATCCCGAGCTGGAGGACGTCCCGGCTGCGCCAGGCCCGCCGCAGGGCGGGCTTCACCATCGGATGCGCTCCCTCGGCGCCGACAGTGCCTCCGGACCCGTCCACGCCCTCATCCGCCGCGATCCCGCTCCCGGCCGCGCCGCCGGCCCCGGCCTCACCTCCTCCCACGCGCTCCAGCACCGCCGCCCCGCACTTGCCGTCCGTCCCCGCCATGGCTCCCCCTCGTCACCCGGCACACGCCGCCCCCCACCGACGGAGCCACCGTTCCGCCGCCGGTGGACCCAGCATGCACGGCCGCACCGATCGGCGTGCGGAGTTGTCCACAGGCACGGGCTGATCGTCGTACTAATGCCGTGGCAGGGTGGGGGAATCACCGTCGGCCGGGCGACGGCGGGACTTCCCGCGGCGCCGACGGGGTAACGTCGTGGCGTGCCCGTCGACCCCCTGCACAGTGCCGCACGACCACCGCGCGGCGGCCCGAAGCCGCTCGGCCCGCCCTTCCTGGGGACCGAGGCGTTCCCGGCGGCCGAGGCCCGTCCGGTGGAGGTCCGCCGGAGCGCGCGCCGGCGCAGGACCGTCTCCGCCTACCGCGAGGGCGACCGCACGGTGGTCCTCATCCCGGCCCGCATGTCGGACGCCGAGGAGAAGCGGTGGGTGAACGTGATGCTCGACCGGCTCGCGGCCCAGGAGAGCAAGCGGATACTCGGCGACACCGAGCTCGCGGAACGGGCCGAGCGCCTCTCCGGTCAGTATCTCGGGGGCCGGGCCCGGCCGGACAGCGTCCGCTGGGTCACCAACCAGAACACGCGTTGGGGCTCCTGCACCCCCGCCGAGGGCAGCATCCGCCTCTCACACCGGTTGCAGGGCATGCCCGAGTACGTCGTCGACTACGTCCTCCTGCACGAGTTGGCCCACCTGCTCGTCCCCGGGCACGGGCCCGCCTTCTGGCGGCTCCTGGAGGCGTATCCGCGCACCGAGCGCGCCCGGGGCTACCTGGAGGGCGTCGTCGCCGCCGGCCGGCTCCCGCACCTTCCCGCCGCCCGCAGCGAGTAACACGCCATCCGGGGACGGAAGCGGTGGGCGGCGAAGCCCGAGCGACCGGTGTGACACCGCCACCGCGCCCGCCCGGGCATGGGCGTCGGAAGCCCGCCCGGCGCCTCCGACGGCAGCCGTGCCAAGGGCGCGTCGGCCACCCGCGAAGAGGGCGCCGCGCCTACACCAGCGCGCGCACCCGCTCGACCAGCCGCACCACCGACACGTCGGCCACCGAGGAGACCTCGTCGTAGCCGAACCACCGCAGGTCCAGCGACTCGTCGCTGATCGCCGCCTCGGCGCCCTCCGGCGCCAGCGCCGCGTACTGCACGTCCAGGTGCCAGGCACAGGGCGTGTGGTGGCGGTCCAGCCGGACCGGGCCGCCCGGCAGCAGGGTCAGCCCGCTCGCGATGCCGGACTCCTCCGTGGCCTCGCGCAGCGCGGCCGCCGCCAGCGTCGCGTCCTCGGGTTCGCAGTGGCCGCCCATCTGCAGCCACATCCCCAGCTTGCGGTGGAGCGTGAGCAGCACCCGGTCGCGGGACGGATCCACCACCAGGGCGCTGGCCGTGATGTGGCCGTCCCGGCACGCCTTCCACATGCCGTCCGGGTGGCCGGCCAGGTGTTCCAGGTAGGCGAGCCGCAGCGTCTCCTGCTGCGCGTCACCGGGCGGAGCGGGCCACTCCTTGAGCACCCGCTCCGCGTCCTCCCGAAGGCGAAGGCTCACGCGCCGCCCTCGCCGTTCCCCTTGCCGTCCTCGGAGCGGTCGCCCTCGGAGCCACGGGACTCCTTGGAGTCCGCGGAGCTCTCCGAATCCTCGGAGGCCTCGAAATCCTTGGCGTCCTTGGCGTCCTTGGCGTCCTTCTTCAGATCCGGCTTCGCCTGACCGCCACCGCCCCCCGCGGCCTCACCGAGCATCTTGTCCAGCTCGGAGAAGTCCAGGTGCTCCCGGTGCACGAAACCGTCCGGATCGTCCAGGTCCGCGGCGGTCGGCAGCATGTCCGGGTGCTCCCACAGCGCGTCCCGGCCTTCGGCGCCGCGCGCGTCGGTGAGGGAGGCCCACAGCCGCGACGCGTCGCGCAGCCGGCGCGGACGGAGCTCCAGACCGATCAGCGTCGCGAAGGTCTGCTCGGCGGGACCGCCGGTGGCCCGACGGCGGCGCAGCGTCTCGCGCAGCGCCCCGGCGGACGGCAGGTGCGGCGCGGCGGCGGCGTGCACGACGGCGTCCACCCAGCCCTCGACCAGTGCCAGCGCGGTCTCCAGCCGGGCCAGGGCCGCCTTCTGCTCCGGGGAGTCCTGCGGCTGGAACATGCCCTGCTGGAGCGCCTCCTGCATCTGCTCGGGACGCGTGGGGTCGAGCTGGCCGACGACGTCCTCCAGCTTGGTGGTGTCCACCTTGATGCCCCGGGCGTAGCCCTCGACGGCGCCGAAGAGGTGCGAGCGCAGCCACGGCACGTGCGCGAACAGGCGCTGGTGGGCGGCCTCGCGCAGCGCCAGGTACAGGCGCACCTCCTCCTGCGGCACCCCGAGACCCGAGCCGAACGCCTCGACGTTCACCGGCAGCAGGGCCGCCTTGCCGGCCGGGCCCAGCGGCAGCCCGATGTCGGTGGACCCAACGACCTCGCCCGCCAGCACGCCGACGGCCTGCCCGATCTGCGTGCCGAACATGGCGCCGCCCATGCTGCGCATCATGCCCAGCAGCGGGCCGGCCATGGCCTGCATCTCCTCGGGCAGCACGTCACCCATGGCGGAGCCGACGCGCTCGGCGACCGGATCCACCAGCTCCCGCCACACGGGCAGGGTCGCCTCGACCCACTCCGCGCGGCTCCAGGCCACGGCGGTGGTGGAGCCCGAGGGGAGCGACGTCACGCCGTCCAGCCAGAGGTCGGCCAGGCGGACGGCCTCCTGGACCGCGGCCCGCTCACCGGCCGAGACGCTGGCGTCCTTGGAGCCGTCGGCGGTGCCCTGCGCGACGGTCTGCCGCGCGATGTCCTTGGCCATGTCCCAGTTCACCGGGCCGCCCTCGTAGGAGAGCATCTGCCCGAGCTGCTGGAAGGCGGCGCCCAGGTCACCGGGGTTCATGCCGCCGAACGCCGGGTTCGCGCCGCCGCCGAACAGCGCGGCGAAGGGGTTGTCCGCGCCGCCCGCGCCGGAACCGAATCCGAACGGGTTCGCCGGATCCTGTCCACGGCCACCCTGGTCACCGCCCTTCTTCTTGCCGTTGTCGCCGTCCTCCGGCTCCTCCGGCGGAAGATTGAATCCGAATGGGGTGTCACTCACGGGTTTCCTCGGCTCCTAGGGCCGCCGGCGATGGCCGACGGCGAATGCCCGACAACACCACCCAGCGTAGACACCTCCCCGGTAAGGGGGCTTGGTGCTCCACCGGCTCGGGGCCTGCGGCAGGATGGACGTCACCTGGTACGTACGGGTCATGACACAGGTGATGACACATACGTACTGAAGACAACCGCTGGAGACGCCCGGTGAGTTCCCCCGACCGAGAAGTTCGCGCAGCGCGAAACGGTTCCGCGCGAGACAGTACGAGCCCGACCGGCCGACGGCCCGTGGTCGCGGTCACCGGCGCCGCCCGCGGCGTCGGTGCGCTGCTCACCCGGCGGCTCGCCGCGTCCGAGGAGGTCAAGCACGTCCTCGCCATCGACGAGCGCCGCGGCGACGTCAGCGAGGCGCAGTGGCACGTCCTGGACGTCCGCGACCCGGCCATCGCGGAGAAGCTGCGGGGTGCCGACGTCGTCGTCCACCTCGCGCTCGACCTGGACCTGGAGACCGACCCGGCCGCCCGCACCGCCTACAACGTGCGCGGCACCCAGACCGTGCTGACGGCCGCCGCCGCGGCCGGGGTGCACCGCGTGGTGCTGTGCACCTCGGCGATGGTCTACGGCGCGCACCCCGACAACGACGTGCCCCTCGACGAGGACGCCGAGCTGCGGGCGACCGCCGAGGCCACCGGCGTCGGCGACCTGCTGGAGATCGAGCGCCTGGCCCGCCGCGCGCCCCGCGCCCACCCCGGGCTGAACGTCACCGTGCTGCGGCCCGCGATCCTCGTCGGCGGCACGGACACGGCCCTGACCCGTTACTTCGAGTCGCCGAGGCTGCTGGTGGTGGCCGGGTCCCGCCCGGTGTGGCAGTTCTGCCACGTCGAGGACCTGGTGAGCGCCCTGGAGTTCGCCGCCCTGGAGAAGGCCGAGGGCGAGCTGGCGGTGGGCTGCGACGGCTGGCTGGAGCAGGAGGAGGTCGAGGAGCTCACCGGCATCCGCCGCATGGAGCTGCCGTCCGCCGTGGCGCTGGGCGCCGCCTCCCGGCTGCACCGCCTGGGGCTGACGCCGTCTCCCGCGGGCGACCTCGAGTACACGATGCACCCCTGGGTGGTCAGCGGCCACCGGCTGCACGCCGCCGGCTGGCGTCCCCGCTGGACCAACGAGGAGGTCCTGGCGGAGCTGCTGGAGGAGGTCGCCGGACGGCACACGGTCGCCGGCCGGCGGCTCGGCCGCAAGGACGCGACGGCGGCCGGCGCCGCCGGGGCCACGGTGGCACTGCTGGGCACGGCGGCCCTGGTGCGGCGGGCGCGCAAGGCCCGGCGTCGGGTGTAGCGGGCGGGCTCGCCGGGCCCGGGCGGCGTCCGCCGGGCCCACCGCGCCCGCCGCGCCCGCCGGGCTCGCCGGACCCGCCGCGGCCACCGGGCGGGCCCCTGCTCGGACACCGGTCCGAATATCCCGCTCCGGACGGGCCGGAAGACGGCCGGCGTACGGCACGATGGAGCGCATGTCCCGTACGTACGAAGATCCCTCCGGGTCCGCCGTCCCCGAACCCGGCCCCCTGCGCCTGCTGGCCGTCCGCGAGACCCCGCTCTCCCTGGACGAGGTCTTCGCCGCGGTCGGCGACCCGGCCGCGGGCGGCACCGCGCTCTTCGTGGGGACCGTGCGCGACCACGACGGCGGCGCCTCCGTCGCCGGGCTCGGCTACTCGGCGCACCCGACGGCCGAGGAGACGCTGCGGCGGGTGGCCGAGAAGGTGGCGGCGGACTTCCCGGTGCGGGCGCTGGCCGCGGTCCACCGGGTCGGCGAGCTGACCATCGGCGACCTCGCGGTGGTGGTCGCCGTCTCCTGCCCGCACCGCGCCGAGGCGTTCGCGGCCTGCCGGCGCCTCATCGACGACCTCAAGCACGAGGTGCCGATCTGGAAGCACCAGGTGTTCTCGGACGGCACAGAAGAATGGGTCGGCGTGTAGCGCCGTCGTCGCGGGGTGGTGGTCGGGTGACGGGTGGGCGCTTGGCGTGATCGCTCGGTGCCCGGAACGGGCCACCCGAGTTGCGTAACCGTTGCCCTCACGTGAGCGTTGAGACGGCAGACGATTAATGTGCTCATCGTAAGTCACGAGGAGTAAGAGGTCGGAGGCCGTTATGGCGGCGCTCGCTTGGTTGCTGATTCCGGTTGCCGCGGCCGTGGTCGCCGCCCTGTGGGGAAGTTGGGCGGCCCGGAACCGCAAGGCAGGCGATGTCTCCGAGCTCGCGGGGTACGCGAAGTTCCGTGAGGCCATGGAGCGTTCGGACTCCGGGGCCGGACCCACGTGACGTGATCCCGGGCGGTGCTCCCGGGCCGTCACGGGCGGGCCGGGACCGTGTTTTCCGCGGAGCATCGGCCCCATCAGGCGCTTCTGCCCCGTACGGACCGCCCCGGAAGTGGACTGTCAGACCTGTCCCGTACTGTCGTTCCATGCCCCGCCGCACCGCGACGATGCTCGCCTCCCTGTTGACCCTGATCGCGCTGCTCTGCGCCGGCGTGCTGATCCCCGTGCCGTACGCGGAGATGTCGCCCGGGCCGACGGTGAACACCCTGGGCGATCACGACGGGGAGCCCGTGCTCCAGATCTCGGGGCACAAGACGTACCCGACCAGCGGCCACCTCAACATGACCACGGTCCGGGTGACCGGCTCGCAGTACCGGATGAACATGGTGGAGGCGGTCTACGGCTGGCTGAACCACGACAAGCTGGTGGTTCCGCACAGCACGCTCTACCCGGACGACAAGTCGCCGGACCAGCTCAACCAGGAGACGGCCGAGGAGTTCAGCCAGTCCCAGGAGAGCGCCAAGGTGGCGGCGCTCAAGCAACTGGGCATCGCCGTCCCGACGCGGATCGTGGTCGCCTCGGTCGTCAAGGCGAGTCCCGCCGAGGGCGCGCTGCACGCGGGCGACGTGATCAAGGCGGTGGACGGCTCCGAGGTGAAGCAGCCCGGTGACGTCGCGAAGTTCGTCACCCGGCACAAGCCCGGCGAGAAGGTCGCCTTCACGATCGTGCCGGCCAAGGAGGCCGCCGCCGCGGAGAAGGAGAAGCGGCAGCCGCGGGGGACGGAGAACGTCACCGTGGTGACGCGTGAGGCGCCCGGGGACAAGCGGGCCATCGTCGGCATCCAGGCGGGAACGGCGCACACGTTCCCGTTCCCGATCAACATCAAGCTCGCCGACGTCGGGGGGCCGAGCGCCGGCCTGATGTTCGCCCTGGGGATAGTCGACAAGTTGACACCGGACGACCTGACCGGCGGCAAGTTCGTCGCCGGCACCGGGACGATCGACGACGAGGGCAAGGTCGGGCCGATCGGCGGCATCGAGATGAAGACGGTCGGCGCGCGGAACAAGGGCGCCCGGTTCTTCCTGACCCCCAAGGACAACTGCGCGACCGCCGCCAAGGACACCCCGTCCGGGCTGACGCTCGTCAAGGTGGACACGATAGGCGACGCGCTGAAGTCCCTGGAGAAGATCCGCAAGGGGGACGCGGCCGGCCTGCCGCGCTGCACGGCAGGCTGAGCGCGCCGCTCGGCGTACGGTTCGGTGGCCGCCGGGCCGTCCGTGGCCGGTCGCGCAGTTTCCCGCGCCCCCATGAGGGGCGCGGTACCGCACCGGACTTCGACGAACCCGCGTCGTCACGCCTTCTCGGCCCGGAAGACCGGCGGAAGGGCTCAGTCCGCGAAGGTGGCGGCCAGCGCCTCGGCCAGGCCGGGCACCAGGTCGGGGCCGGTGAGCACCTCGGTCGGCGAGTCCTTCTCGCGCAGCCGGACGGCGGACTCACGGGCCCCGTCCCGCAGCACGGCGACCGTCATCCGCACCTCCTGCCGCTCCGGGTGGCTCGCCACCCACTTGGCGAGCTGCTTCTCGTTCATCCCGTGGGGTACGGCCCCCTCGGCGGACGGCGGCAGCATCAGCCGCTCCACGGTCAGGGCGCACCCCGTCACCGCGTCCGGCCAGGCGATCGTGGCGAGGAACTCGTCGAGGGCGGAGCCCGCGGGCAGCTCGTCCTGCTCGATGGGGGTGTACGAGGGGGCGGCCGCGCCGTCCGCCGCCCCGTCGAGGCCGAGCTGGGCGGCCAGGGCGGGCTCCTGCGAGCGGAGCTTGGCGGTGTCGACGAGGGCGAAGAGGCGGGCGGGCTGGTCCCAGCCGAGGCCGGAGGCGTACTCGTCGATCTCGAGTACGGCACGGGTCAGCGGGCTGGCGGCCATCGGCGGCGTGCCCGCTACGGGGCGTTCGGGGTGGCTCGGGGAGCCGGCATTGCTGGACATGCCCAATATCGTGCCCTGAGAGGGGCCGAAATCGGGAACCGAGTAAAGCCTCGGTAAGTTGCCACACTGGGTCCTACTATCGCCAGGGCCTGATCGACAGCTCCCTTACAGCGAACTTCGAGGTGCGCACCTTGGCTTTCCAGATGCCGGACCGCGGCGGAGGCCCGACAGGGCCACGGATCAGAGTCGGCCGACCGTCCCGGCGCGTCCGGACCCTGCTGATGACCCTGGGTGTGCTGGCTGCGCTGGCCATGCTCTTCGTCATGTTCGCGGGGTTCTGGACGGACTGGCTCTGGTACCGCTCGGTGCATTATTCGTCCGTCTTCACCACCACCCTCGGCACCAAGATCGGCCTGTTCGCCGTCTTCGGTCTGCTGATGGCGGTGGCGGTGGGATTCAACATCTGGCTGGCGCACCGGCTCCGGCCGCCGCTGAGCGCCATGTCGGCCGAGCAGCAGAGCCTCGACCGCTACCGGATGAGCATCGCGCCCTACAAGAGGTGGGTGCTGCTGGCGGTGACCGCGCTGGTCGGCCTGGTGGCGGGCGCGTCCGCGGCCGGGCAGTGGCGCACCTGGCTCCAGTGGATCAACGGCGTCTCCTTCCACCAGAAGGACCCGCAGTTCCACAAGGACATCTCCTTCTACACCTTCGACCTGCCCTGGTACCGCTTCCTGCTGAGCTTCGGCTTCGCGGCGGCCGTCCTGTCGCTGATCGCGGCGGCCCTGGTGCACTACCTCTACGGCGGTCTGCGGCTCACCAGCCCGGGCCACCGGGCCACCGCGGCGGCCACCGGGCACCTGTCCGTCCTGCTGGGCCTGTTCGTCGCGCTCAAGGCCGTGGCGTACTGGCTGGACCGGTACGGGCTGGCGGTGAAGTCGAGCGGCCTGCGGTCGACGGACGGCTGGACGGGTCTGCGCTACGTGGACGCCAACGCCTATCTGCCGGCCAAGACGATCCTCTTCATCATCGCGCTGATCTGCGCGGTGCTGTTCTTCGCGACGCTCTGGCGGCGCACCTGGCAACTGCCGGTCATCGGCTTCGGCCTGATGGTGCTCTCCGCGATACTGATCGGCGGGCTCTACCCGGCGATCGTGCAGAAGTTCCAGGTCTCGCCGAACGAGCAGACCAAGGAAGCGCCGTACATCGCCAAGAACATCAAGGCCACGCGGGCGGCGTACGGGATCGACGACACCAAGGTCGACGACAGGTACCCGGGCAAGAGCGACGCCGGCGGCAAGGACAAGAACAAGCTGCGCGAGATGGCGAACTCGACCGCCAGCCTGCGGCTGCTCGACCCGAACATCGTCTCCCCGGCCTTCCAGCAGGAGCGCCAGGACCGCGGTTACTACCAGTTCCCGTCCACCCTGGACGTCGACCGCTACACGGTGGGGGGCAAGGAGCAGGACACCGTCATCGGCTTGCGCGAGCTCAACATCAAGGGCATCCCCGAGCGGAACTGGATCAACGACCACTTCAAGTACACCCACGGCTACGGCGCCGTGACGGCCAAGGGCACCTCCGTGCCCAAGGGCGGCGGTCCGGACTTCCAGTCGGACGCCACCCTGGGCGCCTACCAGCCGCGGGTGTACTACGGGGAGAAGACCACCCAGTACTCCATCGTGGGCGGACCGCAGAAGGAGATCGACAAGCCCGGTGACGAGGGCAAGGAGAGCTTCGGTTACGACGGCAAGGGCGGTGTCGCGCTGTCCAACCCGGTCAACCGCGCGGCCTACGCCGTGGCGTTCGGCGAGCCGAAGATCCTCTACTCGGGTGCCATCGGCAAGGGTTCCAAGATCCTGTACAACCGGACGCCCAAGGAGCGCGTCGAGGCGGTGGCACCCTGGCTGACCATCGACGGCGACGCCTACCCCGCCGTGGTGGACCACCGCATCCAGTGGATCGTGGACGCCTACACGACGACCAACGGCTATCCGTACGCCTCCCGCACCACGCTGGGTGACACCACCGCCGACTCGTTGACGACGGGTCAACGCGCCGTGGTCGCCCAGCAGAACCAGGTCAACTACATCCGCAACTCGGTGAAGGCGACCGTCGACGCCTACGACGGCACGGTCAGGCTCTACCAGTGGGACACCGAGGACCCGGTGCTCAAGACCTGGATGAAGGCGTTCCCGGGGACCGTCAAGGCGAAGGGCGAGATCAGCGCGGACCTGAAGGCACATCTGCGCTACCCGCAGGACCTGTTCAAGGTGCAGCGCGAGCTGCTGGCCCGCTACCACGTCACCGACCCGGCGGCGTTCTACACGGGCAGCCAGCGCTGGCAGGTGCCGGACGACCCGACCAACAAGGGCAACGCGGTCCCGCCGTACTACCTGAGCATGCGGATGCCGGACCAGAAGGACCGGACGTTCTCGCTGACGACGACGTTCACCCCCAAGAACCGGCCCAACCTGGGCGCGTTCATGGCGGTCGACGCGGACGCGAAGAGCGACGGCTACGGCCGGATCAGGATCCTCGAACCCAAGGGCGCGGTCTGGGGTCCGGAACAGGCGCAGTCCAATTTCAACAGCAATTCGGACGTCGCCAGCCTGATCAGGCTTCTCAAGGGCGGTGATTCCGAGGTCGAGTACGGGAATCTGCTGACGGTGCCGCTGGACGGCGGTTTCCTGTACGTGGAACCCGTGTACGTACGCGGCGCGCGGGCGAATTACCCGCTGTTGCGGAAGGTGCTCGTCAACTACGGCGAGAAGATCGCCTTCCGGGACACCCTCGGCGAGGCCCTGGACGAGGTCTTCGGCAAACAGCAGGCCGAGCCCGGCAAGCAGCCGCCGGACACCACCCGGCCGCCCTCCGCCAACCCCACGGTCAAGCAGGCGATCAAGGACGCGCAGGACGCGTACGCCACCGGCCAGAAGGCGCTGGAGCAGAAGGACTTGGAGGCCTACGGCAAGGCCCAGAAGAGCCTGAAGGAGGCCCTCGACCGGCTGGCCAAGGCCGAGGAGGAAGCCGAGAAGAAGGCGGACGGCAAGCCCGCCGGCAAGCAGGACGAAGGCAAGCAGGACCAAGGCGGGCAGGGCGAGGGCAAGCAGGACGGAGAGAAGCGGACCGACGGCTAGCCGGTGCCCCGCCCCGCGCCGTGGTACGGTTGTTCCACAACAGCGCGGGGTGGAGCAGCTCGGTAGCTCGCTGGGCTCATAACCCAGAGGTCGCAGGTTCAAATCCTGTCCCCGCTACTGGAAGACAAGGCCCGGAGTCTCGGACTCCGGGCCTTGTCGTGCGTTCTGGGCGGAGTGCGGGCGGCGCTCCGGGGCCGGCGGGCGAGGGACCACCGTTCGCATCGGGCGCCACGCTGCTCTGTGCGGGTTATGTGCGGGGCTTTTGATTAGAGTTTGGGACATCGCTGTGTCGGGAAGTCGGGAAGTCGACAAAACGCTGAAGTGACCTCACTGGCTGCGGCATTCCAGGTGTACACAGGTTGCGGGAGTGCGACGATGGGACGTATGGGGGACAAGGCGAGGCTGGTGGAGACACGTCGGCTGGTAGGGGCTCCCGTCCGGGGGAGTGAGCAGGGGACCGACCGGGGAAGTGACCCGGACGGACAAGGCGGGCAGGTCCCGTCCCAGACATCCGTCACCGCCCCCGCGGGCGCCTCCGCGGACGGCGCCGACCTGGAGCTCGAAACCGCCCGTCGCCGCGCCGAGTCCGGTGACCCCGCCGCCCTGAGCACCCTCGGCGCCCTGCTCCTGCGCCGCGGCGACCTGGACGCCGCCGAGCGCTGTCTGCGCGCCGCCACCGCCGAGGGCGACCGCTCCGCCGCCAACAACCTGGGCGTCCTGCTGCACCAGCGCGGCTACCCCGACGAGGCCGCCGGCTGGTGGCGGGTGGCCGCCGTCGCCGGCTCCGCCGCCGCCGCGCACGCCCTCGGCCGCTACCACCGCGAGCGCGGCGACGAGCCCGCCGCCGAGTACTGGCTGCGGCAGTCCGCCGAGTCCGGGCACGCCCTCGGCGCCTACGCCCTCGCCGACCTCCTGGAGCACCGCAGCGACGTGGGCGCGGAGCGCTGGTTCCGGTCCGCCGCCGAACGGGGTCACCGCGAGGCCGCGTACCGCCTGGCCCGCATCCTCGACGGCCGCGCCCCCGGCTCCGCCGCCGACCGCCCGGGCGCCCTTCCCTCCCCGACTCCGGCGGCCGGCGGCCGGCGCACCCCCGTCGGCGGCGGCGACACCTCCGTACGCGACCTGCGGGCCGCCGCGGCGGTCGGCAAGGAGCGCGGCCCCGCCGCCGAGGCCGAGCAGTGGTACCGCCAGGCCGCCGCCCGCGGCCACCGCCGCGCCGCCCTGCACCTGGGCACCCTGCTGGAGGCGCGCGGCGAGATCCAGGAGGCCGCCCGCTGGTACCTGACCTCCGCCAAGGACGGCGAGTCCCGCGCCGCCTGTGCCCTCGGCTTCCTGCTGCGCGACGCGGGCGACAGCGACAGCGCCGCCGTCTGGTGGCGCAGGGCCGCCCAGGACGGCGACGGCAACGCGGCCAACGCCCTGGGCGCCCTGCACGCCGACCGCGGCGAGGCGCAGCAGGCCGAGCGCTGGTACCGCGCCGCCCTGGACGCGGGCGACGTCAACGGCGCGTACAACCTCGCCCTGCTCTGCGCCGAGCAGGGCCGCACCGCCCAGGCCGAGCAGTGGTACCGGCGCGCCGCCTACGCGGGCCACCGGGAGGCGGCCAACGCCCTGGCCGTCCTGCTGCTCCAGGCCGGCGACCCGGCGGGCGCCGAGCCGTGGTTCTCCAAGGCGGCCGAGGCCGGCAGCGTCGACGCGGCGTTCAACCTGGGAATCCTCTACGCCGGGAGACACGACGAGCGCGAGGCGCTGCGCTGGTACGAGTGCGCCGCCGCGGCCGGACACACCGAGGCCGCCCTCCAGGTGGCCATGGCCATGCTGCGGGACGGCACGCAGGAGGGCGCCGAGGAGGCCGAGCGCCATCTGCGCGTCGCGGCCCGCGGCGGCAGCGCCGAGGCCGCGTTCCGGCTCGCGAGCCTGCTGGACCGGGAGGACCGGGGTGAGGGCGCCGCGGCCGAGTGTGAGGAGTGGTACGACCGCGCCGCCCGCCAGGGCCACCGGCGGGCCCAGGTGCGGCTCGGCATGCTCGTGGCGGCCCGCGGCGACGTCGTGCGGGCCGCCCGCTGGTACCGGGAGGCGGCGGAGGCGGGCAGCCGGAACGGCGCGTTCAACCTCGGGCTGCTGCTGGCCCGCGAGGGCAGCGAGCCGGAGGCGGCGCTGTGGTGGACTCGGGCCGCCGAGGCCGGGCACGGCCGCGCGGCCCTCCGGCTGGCCCTGCTGGCCGCCCGGCACGGCGATCTGCCGGAGGCGCAGCTCTGGTGTGCGCAGGCGGTCGAGTACGGCCCGGCCGAGGTCGCCGAGCGGGCGGCGCGGCTGCGCGACGCCCTCCAGCAGGAGCTGTCGGCGTGACCGCGGCCGTGCCGGGCCGGGCCGCGCGCCGGGGGGAGCCGGCGGCCGGGATCACCCGTTTGCATGGAACGCCTTGACCGGGTTACAGTTGGTTCAACGACGCGGGGTGGAGCAGCTCGGTAGCTCGCTGGGCTCATAACCCAGAGGTCGCAGGTTCAAATCCTGTCCCCGCTACTCTGAACGAAGGCCCGGATCCTCCAAGGATCCGGGCCTTCGTGCTGTGCGTGCCCGCTGTCGGTCGGGGTGCCCGCCGTAGGTCAGGCTCCGCTTCGACGAACGCCCCCCCGGCGTCCGCCGTCCGTCACGCTCCCGAGCAGTTCGGGCACAGCCCCCGGTAGGTCACCTCGACCGCGGACACCCGGAACCCGAAGCGCTCCTCCGCCGGCAGTCCGGCGAGCAGGTCCCCGGAGGGGTGCACGTCGCGGATGGTGCCGCAGTGGGAGCACACCAGGTGCTGGTGCGCGTGGTGGGCGTTCGGGTCGTAGCGTTTCGCCCGGCCGTCGGTGCTCACCTCGATGATCTCGCCGAGGGAGACCAGTTCGCCGAGCGTGTTGTAGACCGTCGCCCGGGAGATCTCCGGGAGCAGTTCGGTCGCCTTCGCGTGCACTTCGTCGGCGGTGTAGTGCACATGGTCCCCGTCGAGCACCTCGGCGACGACGCGCCGCTGCGCGGTCAGCCGCCAGCCACGTCCCCGGAGCCGTTCCAGCAGGTCACTCATGCCATTCACCCATCAGTCAGATAGGACCAGCCTAGCAGCGGCAGGCGTCTACCACTGGATCCGGTTTTTATGTCACCTCCATCTTGACTTAGACAAAGTCCAATGTAAGGATCGGTCTCGCCGCGGAGCCGAAGAGGACCGGCCGAGCGGGCAGGACCGAGAAGACGGAGGCATACGTGTCGGTTCAGGACGAGGCCATGACCACGACGGGCCCGCTGACCACGGAGTCCGGAGCTCCGGTCGCGGACAACCAGAACAGCGAGACCGCGGGCATCGGCGGCCCCGTCCTGGTGCAGGACCAGTTGCTGGTGGAGAAGCTGGCGCACTTCAACCGTGAGCGGATCCCGGAGCGCGTGGTGCACGCCCGCGGCGCCGGCGCCTACGGCACGTTCACCGTGACGGCGGACGTCACCCGGTGGACCCGGGCGAAGTTCCTGTCCGAGGTCGGCAAGCAGACGGAAACGTTCCTTCGCTTCTCCACCGTGGCCGGCAACCTCGGGTCGGCGGACGCGGTGCGCGACCCGCGCGGTTTCGCGCTGAAGTTCTACACCGAAGAGGGCAACTACGACCTCGTCGGCAACAACACGCCCGTCTTCTTCATCCGGGACGCCATCAAGTTCCCCGACTTCATCCACACCCAGAAGCGCGACCCGTACACCGGCTCGCAGGAGGCGGACAACGTCTGGGACTTCTGGGGTCTGTCGCCGGAGGCCACCCACCAGGTGACCTGGCTGTTCGGCGACCGCGGCATCCCCGCCTCGTACCGCCACATGGACGGCTTCGGCTCGCACACCTTCCAGTGGAACAACGAGGCCGGCGAGGTCTTCTGGGTCAAGTACCACTTCAAGACCGACCAGGGGATCAAGAACCTCACGCAGGAGGAGGCCAACCGGCTCGCCGGTGAGGACCCCGACTCCCACCAGCGCGACCTGCGCGAGGCCATCGAACGCGGCGACTTCCCGAGCTGGACGGTGTCCGTCCAGATCATGCCGGCGGACGAGGCGGCGACCTACCGCTTCAACCCGTTCGACCTGACCAAGGTCTGGCCGCACGCGGACTACCCGCTGCACGAGATCGGCAAGCTGGAGCTCAACCGCAACCCCGACAACGTCTTCGCCGAGGTCGAGCAGTCGGCCTTCTCGCCGTCGCACTTCGTGCCCGGCATCGGTCCGTCCCCCGACAAGATGCTGCAGGGCCGGCTGTTCGCCTACGCCGACGCCCACCGCTACCGCGTCGGCATCAACGCCGACCAGCTCCCGGTGAACCGTCCGCACGCCACCGCGGCCCGCACCTACGGCCGGGACGGCTACGCCTACGACGGCCGCCACGGCCGGGCGAAGAACTACGAGCCGAACAGCTTCGGCGGCCCCGCCGAGACCGGCCGGCCGCTGTGGCAGCCGGTCCCCGTCACCGGGCTGACCGGAAACATCGCGACTCCCACGCACGCCGAGGACAACGACTTCGTCCAGGCGGGCAACCTCTACCGGCTGATGACGGAGGAGGAGAAGGAGCGCCTGATCGCCAACCTCGCGGGCTTCATCGCCAAGGTGTCGCGCGACGACATCGCGGAGCGGGCGATCAACAACTTCCGCCAGGCGGACCCCGACTACGGCAAGCGGCTGGAGACCGCGGTCCAGGCCCTGCGCGGCTGAGGCGCTTGCCGTAAGAAACCGGAGAGGCCGGACGCCATGGGGCTCCGGCCTCTCCGGCTGCCCGCGGGCCGGCGGACGCGGGGGAGCGTCCCGCCTCACGCCGTCAGCGCGGCCCCGTCCCGTCGCGGCACCCCGCGCGCCACCCAGCAGCGGATGAGGTCCCGCACCGAGACCACACCGACGGTCTCCTGGCCGTCCAGCACGATCAGATGCCGGAACTCGCCGCGCGCCATCGCGGCGGCGGCCTCCTCCAGCGTCCACTCCGGCGCCGCGAAGACCACGTCCGAGGTGGTGTGGCGGTGGGCGGCCTCCCGGTCCGGGTCGCAACCGGTGCCGAGCGCGTTGAGGATGTCCCGCTCGGTGAGGATCCCCAGCCCGCTGGTCTCGGGATCGAGGACGACGGCGGCGCCGACCCGCCGCGCGGACATCAGCCGGGCGGCCTGCCGGAGGGTGTGGGCGGGGCCGATGGTGAGGACGATCGTGCTCATGGCATCGCGGACGAGCATGGGCGGGCCACCTCCTGCGGACGTTTTCACACATTCACAAGCTGGTCCACAGCGTGACACGCGACGCCTCGGCGGGGAAGAGGAGCGCGGAGGCGCGCTTTGCCGGTCTTTTGCGTCGTCTTTGGGGTTTCGGGCGGCCGAACGGGCGGAGACGTTCCTGCCGCCGCCCCTAGCGTCGTTCAGGTGCGCAGGTAGCCCAGCAGTTCGTCGTGGAGCAGCCCGTTCGACGCCGCGGCGTTCCCGCTGTGCGGGCCCCGGCGTCCGTCCAGGCCGGTGAACCGGCCGCCGGCCTCCTCCACGATGACGACGTTCGCCGCCATGTCCCACAGCGACAGCTCCGGCTCGGCGCAGATGTCCACCGATCCCTCGGCGACCATCATGTACGGCCAGAAATCGCCGTAGCCCCGCGTCCGCCAGCAGTCCCGCGTCAGGTCGAGGAAGCGCGGCAGCAGCCCGCGTTCCTCCCAGCCCGACAGCGAGGAGTACGCGAACGAGGCGTCCGCCATGCGCTCCACCTTGGAGACCGTCAGCCGGCTCGCCGACGTCAGGCTGCGCCCGGTGTACGCGCCCGACCCCTTGGCCGCCCACCACCGCCGGCCCAGCGCCGGGGCCGACACCACCCCGACGACCGGCTGGTAGTCGACGGCGCCCTCGTGCTCCGTCTGCACCATCAGGGAGATCAGCGTCGCCCAGACGGGCACGCCGCGCACGTAGTTCTTCGTGCCGTCGATCGGGTCGACGACCCAGCGGCGCGGGCCGTGACCCTCGCCGCCGAACTCCTCGCCGAGCACGGCGTCGCGGGGACGGGCCCGCTGGAGATGACCACGGATCAGCTCCTCGGCGGCCTTGTCGGCCTCGCTCACCGGGGTCATGTCCGGTTTGGTCTCGACCTTGAGGTCGAGGGCCTTGAACCGTTCCATGGTCGTCGCGTCGGCGGCGTCCGCCAGGACATGGGCCAAGCGCAGATCATCGTGGTAGTCGGACATAACAAGAACACTACCCGCGGCCCCCGCCCGCGCACGTGCGGCCCGCCCGGGCTCTTGACACCGTCTGGCGGTGCGTCAATTCTGTGGCCACAACCGTCGTGCGGCCGCAAGGCCCGGGAGGCGACGATGCCCGCGGCACGAGAGCTCCTGCTGGACGCGGCCTACACGGCGCTCGGAACCCGTCCCTGGCACGGGGTCCGGATGGTCGACGTGGCGGCCGCCGCCGGGGTGTCCCGGCAGACGCTGTACAACGAGTTCGGCAGCAAGGACGGCCTGGCGCGAGCCCTGGTCCGGCGGGAGGCGGAGACCTTCCTGGCCGGTGTGGAACGGTCGCTGGCCGACGCCGCCGGGCGGGAGAACGCCGACGCCGGCGACTGCTGTGCGGCGGCGGCCGTCTGGACCCTGCGCACGGCGCGGGCCAACCCCCTGGTGCGCGCGGCGCTCACCGGCTGCCGCGGCGAGCGGCTGCCCGCCCAGGCGGCTCCCGCCGTACCGTCACCGCGCACCCCGCCGTCGCCCGCGACGGCCCGTGGCGCCCCCACCCCCGCCGGCCTGGTGGAGCGCATCGCCGACAGCGCGGCCGGGGTGTCCGGGGCCACCGCCCGCCCGCCGGATCCGGAGTCGCTGCGCCGGGCCTGCGAGACCGCCGTCCGGATGACCCTGTCGTACGTCGTCGCCCCGGCCGGCTCCGACACGGAGGCGGCCGAGCGGGTGGCCGGCGTCGTCAGGACGCTGCTCGACGGCGGACGGCGGTGATCCACGCGCTCAGTGCGCGGAACCCGACAACTGGAGCCCGATCACCCCGATGATCACGAAGGCGATCGAGACCAGCTTCAGCGTGGAGACCAGGTCGTCCAGGAAGACCATGCCGTAGATCGCCGTCCCGGCCGCACCGATGCCCGTCCACACGGCGTACGCCGGGCCGACGTCCAGCTTCCGGAGGGAGAGCGTCAGCAGGCCGAAGCTGCCGAGCGCGAAGCAGGCGAAGGCGATCGTCGGCCACAGCCGGGTGAAGCCGTGCGAGAGTTTGAGACAGACGGCGAAGCCGGTTTCCAGAAGTCCTGCGACCACGACCAGCAGCCACGCCATCAGTTCGCCTCCCGTGTCGTCGACCGCCTCGTCCGTCCCGGTGCTGATGCACTTGCCATGGGCGGTCATGCGCAAACGTAGGCGATCAGTCGCCTTCGCGCCGCTCCCGGGTGGCCAGAAGCCGGCGCAGCGAGTACAGCCGCTGGGGGTCGGCGTGCCCGTCCGCGACCCATTGGTCCAGCGCGCAGTCCTGTTCGTCGTGGCTGCACGCGCGGGGGCAGCCCTCGGTGCCCGGCTCCAGGTCAGGGAAGGCGTTGATGACACGGGAGGGGTCGATGTGGTTCAGCCCGAACGACCGGACGCCCGGGGTGTCGATCACCCAGCCGGAACCCCCGGGCAGCGGCAGGGCCAGCGCCGACGTGGTGGTGTGCCGGCCGCGGCCGGTGACCGCGTTGACGTGGCCGGTGGCCCGCTGCCGGTCCGGGACGAGGGCGTTGACGAGCGTCGTCTTGCCGACGCCGGAGTGTCCGACGAACGCGGTGACCCGGCCGTTGAGCCGTTCCCGCACCCGCTCGGCGGCCTCGCCGACGGCCAGTTCCTCGCGGTTGGTGACCACGTACGGCATGCCGAGCGCGCCGTAGGACTCCATCAGCTTCTCGGCCGGGGCGAGGTCCGACTTCGTCAGGACGAGCAGCGGTTCGAGACCCGCGTCGTAGGCGGCGACCAGACAGCGGTCGATCAGCCGGGGGCGCGGCTCGGGGTCGGCCAGGGCGGTAACGATGGCCAGTTGGTCGGCATTGGCGACCACGACCCGCTCGAACGGGTCGGTGTCGTCGGCGGTCCTGCGCAGCACCGAACGGCGCTCCTCGACCCGGACGATCCGGGCGAGGGTGTCCTTCTGCCCGCTGAGGTCGCCGACGACCGCGACCCGGTCGCCGACGACGACGCCCTTGCGGCCCAGCTCCCGGGCCTTCATCGCCGTGATCACGCGGTCCTCGACGAGGACCGTCAGCCGGCCCCGGTCGATGGTGACGACGAAGCCCTCGGCGGCGTCCTCGTGCTTGGGGCGGATGCTGGTCCGCGGCCGGTTGCCCTTGCGGTTGGGGCGGACGCGGACGTCGTCCTCGTCGGTGTGCTTGCCGTAGCGGCGCATGGTGTTCCGGACCCCTCAGGCTCTCGGCGCCGTCGTCGCCCCCGCGACGGACCCGAGCATGCCGTGCCAGAGCTCCGGGAAGTCGGGGAGGGTCTTGGCGGTGGTCGCCACGTTCTCCACCTCGACGCCCGGAACGGTGAGGCCGAGCACCGCCGCGGCGGTGGCCAGCCGGTGGTCCTCGTAGGTGTGGAAGACGCCGCCGTGCAGCGGGCGCGGACGGATGCGCAGGCCGTCGGCGGTCTCGGTGACGTCGCCGCCGAGCTCGTTGATCTCCTTGGCCAGCGCGGCCAGCCGGTCCGTCTCGTGCAGCCGCAGGTGGGCGATGCCGCGCAGCTCGGACTCGGAGTCGGCGAGCGCGGCGACGGCGGCGATCACCGGGGTGAGCTCGCCGACCTCGTGCAGGTCCGCGTCGATGCCGGTGATCCGGCCGGTGCCGGTGAACGTCAGGCCCGCGTCGGTCAGCTCGCAGGAGCCGCCCATGGCGGTGAAGATGTCGCGCAGCGCGTCACCCGGCTGCGTGGTGCGCTCGGGCCAGTCCGGGATGGTGACCCGGCCGCCGGTGACCAGGGCCGCCGCCAGGAACGGCGCCGCGTTCGACAGGTCGGGCTCGACCACCAGGTCGCGGCCCAGCAGGGCGCTGGGGGAGACCCGCCAGACGTTCGGCTCGCCGCCGGACTCGGGGGTGTCCACCTGGGCGCCGGCGGCGCGCAGCATCTCGACCGTCATCCGGATGTGCGGCAGCGAGGGCAGCGCCGAACCGACGTGCCGTACCTCCACGCCCTGGTTGAAGCGCGGCCCCGAGAGCAGCAGCGCGCTCACGAACTGGGAGGACGACGAGGCGTCGATCTCCACCGGACCGCCCTCCAGCGCCCCGGCGCCGTGCACGGTCAGCGGCAGCGCGCCGCGGTCGTTGTCGTCGATCCGGGCGCCCAGCGCACGCAGCGCGTCGATCACGCCGTGCAGCGGGCGCTCGTAGCTGCGCGGGTCGCCGTCGAAGCGGACCGGGCCGTCGGAGAGCGCCGCCACCGGCGGCAGGAAGCGCATGACCGTGCCCGCGTTGCCCACGTCGACCGTCGCCGGGCCGTGCAGCCCGGCCGGGATGACCCGCCACGCCTCGCCCGAGCCGTCGTGGTCGCCCTCGGTGGCGGACGAGACGGTCTCCTCGATGCCCACGCCCATGGCGCGCAGCGCCTCCGCCATCAGCAGGGTGTCGCGGGAGCGCAGCGGGCGGCGCAGCCAGCCGGGCTCGGCGGCGAGGGCGGCGAGGACGAGGCCGCGGTTGGTGACCGACTTGGAGCCGGGCACGGTGACGGTCGCGTCGACGGCCCCGGTCGCGGTCGGAGCGGGCCAGAGGTCGGTGGGCGCGGGGCTCTGCGTCATGCCCTAACCTTACGGCCTCGCCGGGGGCGGTGACCGGGCCCTTCGCCCGCGTGGACCCCGTCGCCCGGCGCCCGGCGCGCCCGCCGGTTCACCCCCGGAGCAGCCAGTTGCCGCCGGCGAGCAGGGCGGCCAGGGCGACCACGTGGAAGAAGAGCAGCCACAGCACCGGCGTCACCCCGGTCAGCCGGCCGAGCTGGTCGGCGTCGGAGTCGGCCGCCGCCCCGAACCGGCGCTTGCGCTGGAGCTCGAACGACGGCCGCACGCCCCCCAGCAGCAGGAACCACACCACCCCGTAGGCGAACGCCGCCCGCACCTCCGGGCCGGCCAGCCAGGAGACGAGGACGAAGAGCGCGCCGGTGAGGACCACCGTCAGGGCGCCGTAGGCGTTGCGGATCATCACCAGCATCGCGGCCAGCAGCGCCGCCGCCACCCAGAGCAGGGCCGTGACGTGCCCGGTGGACAGCGCCCAGGCGCCGGCCAGGCCGAGCAGCGAGGGCGCGGGGTAACCGGCCGCCGCGGTCAGGACCATGCCGAAGCCGGTCGGCCGGCCGCGCGAGACCGTGAGGCCCGAGGTGTCCGAGTGCAGCCTGATGCCGTCCAGGGTCCGGCCGCTGAGCAGGGCCACCAGGCCGTGGCCGCCCTCGTGGGCGATGGTGATCGCGTTGCGTGTCACCCGCCAGACCCGGGGCGGGACGATCGCGGCCAGGGCGACCAGCCCGGTGCCGACGACGGTCCAGACCGAGGGCCCGGGCTGACTGCCGGCCAGCCGGTCCCACAGGTCGGTGGCGGTGGTGCTGTCCATAGGCGGGGCCGCTCCTTGCGCGTTCGAGGTCCGTGCTGAGGGACGGCCCGCGCCGCGCGTCGGTTCCTCGGCACGGGGGCGGGGCCGGAGTGTCCGACCCGTGCGGCAGCATGGTGGGTACCAGATGCGCGAGGGAACCGAGGGGCGGTCGGACATGTGCGGGCGGTACGCGGCGAGCCGGGGGCCGGAGGACCTGGCCGGGCTCTTCGACGTGGAGGTGTGGGAGCCGGAGGAGACCCTGGCCCCGGACTGGAACGTGGCGCCGACGAAGAAGGTGTACGCCGTCCTGGAACGCCCGCTCAAGGGCGCGCCCGACCGGCGCCCGGTCCGGCAACTGCGCGCCCTCACGTGGGGTCTGGTCCCGTCCTGGGCCAAGTCGCCCGAGGGCGCCGCCCGCCTGATCAACGCCCGGGCGGAGACGGTGCACGAGAAGCCGTCCTTCCGGCGGCCCTTCGCGGAACGGCGCTGTCTGATCCCCGCCGACGGCTACTACGAGTGGGTCACCGGCGCGCAGGAGCGCGAACTGGAGGTACAGGGCCGCCGCAAGCGCCCCCGCAAGCAGCCCTACTTCGTGACGCCCACCGACGGGCCGGTCATGGCGATGGCCGGGGTCTACGAGTTCTGGCGCGACCGCACGCTGCCGGACGACCACCCGGAGGCGTGGTGGGCGACCTGCTCGGTGATAACCACCGAGGCGGACGACCGGCCGTTCGCCGGCGGCGGCACCGAGGACGGCCCGCGCTCCCTGGCGGACATCCACCCCCGGATGCCGCTGCTCCTGCCGCCCGACCGGTGGGACGCCTGGCTCGATCCCACGCGCACGGACCCGGAGGAGCTGCGCCCGCTGCTCGCGCCGCCCGCCGCCGGGGTCGTGCGCGCCTACCCGGTGACGACGGCGGTCAGCGACGTCCGCAACAACGGACCGGAACTGCTGACGGAGCTGGCGGCGCCGGAGGAGTCGACCCTGTTCTGACGCGCGCCCGGCGCCGACACGCCGGCCCGGGCCGTGTGCCGACCCGCTCCCCGGCGGGCCCGGCCCGGTGGTTCGGCAGGATGGCCGGGTGGCGACCGAGAAGCCCACGTCGAACGACGTGACCACGGAAAGCGTGGAGACCCCCGCGGGCGAGGCCCGCGTCCACTGGCATCGCGCGGCGGCCCCCCGCCTGGTGCTCGCCCTGGGCCACGGCGCCGGCGGCGGCGTCGAGGCGCGCGACCTGCGGGCCGTGGCCGCCGCCCTGCCCGGGCACGGGGTCACCGTGGCCCTCGTGGAGCAGCCCTGGCGGGTGGCCGGGAAGAAGGTGGCGCCCGCGCCCCGGACCCTGGACGAGGCGTGGCGCGCCCTGTGGCCCGCGCTCGCCACGCCCGGGCTGCCGGTCGTCGCGGGCGGCCGGAGCGCCGGGGCGCGCGTCGCCTGCCGGACGGCGGCGGAGCTCGGCGCGGTGGCGGTGCTCGCCCTGAGCTTCCCGCTCCACCCGCCGGGCCGCCCGGAGAGGTCCCGGGCCGGAGAGCTGCTCGACGCCGGGGTGCCGGTCCTGGTCGTCCAGGGCGCCCGCGACCCGTTCGGCCGCCCCGAGGAGTTCCCGTCGGGTGTCGAACCGGCCGTCGTGCCCGGCGGGGACCACGGGTTCGCGGTGCCGAGGAGCGCGGCGAAGTCCGGGGGCGTCACCCAGGAGGACGCACTGGCGGTGATCACCGACGCCGTGGCCGGCTGGCTGGCGGGGCCGGCCGGTCCGGCGGGCGGGCGGCGGGCCGGCTGAGGCGGGCGCGGCCGACGGCGGGGGGCCCGTCGCGGCCGGGAATGGGACGGGCCGTGCCGATGTTGAGCACACGTAGATACGCACCGGCACATGACAAAGGATTGGGAGACCCGCCCCATGGGTTCGATCGCATGCCTGTCCCGCCCCGGCACCGCAGACCGGGGCCGGCCGGTCGTCATGGGCGGCCTGGCCGCCGCGGCCGGAGCGGCGGGCTCCGTGGATCGTCGTCTATTCTCCGAATCGAGCGGGTCCGCCCAGGGCTCGACCAGGTTTTCGGAGGAGGTGGGTCCGGTCGTGGGTACCGACGCGGGGACGCACGGCGAGGAGCACCCCCCTGCCCAGGCCGCGGAGAGCGCGGCGGAGCGCAACGCCCGTTTCGAGCGCGACGCGCTGACGTTCCTCGACCAGATGTACTCGGCCGCCCTGCGGATGACCCGCAATCCGGCGGACGCCGAGGACCTGGTCCAGGAGACGTACGCGAAGGCGTACGCGTCCTTCCACCAGTTCCGTGACGGCACGAACCTCAAGGCGTGGCTGTACCGCATCCTGACCAACACCTTCATCAACTCGTACCGCAAGAAGCAGCGTGAGCCGCTGCGCAGCGCGTCCGAGGAGATCGAGGACTGGCAGTTGGCACGTGCCGAGTCGCACATGTCCCAGGGGCTGCGGTCCGCCGAGTCGCAGGCGCTCGACCACCTGCCGGACTCCGACGTCAAGGAGGCCCTTCAGGCCATTCCCGAGGAATTCCGCATAGCGGTCTACCTCGCGGACGTCGAAGGGTTTGCCTACAAGGAGATCGCGGACATCATGGGTACCCCCATCGGCACGGTGATGTCCCGCCTCCACCGGGGCCGACGGCAGTTGCGCGGTCTGCTGGAGGACTACGCCCGCGAGCGTGGCCTGGTCCCGGCCGGGGCCGCCGCGCCGCACGGTTCCGACGCGTCGCACAATGGGAAGGGCTCGGACTCATGAGCTGCGGAGACCCGCACGAGACGGACTGCTCCGAAGTCCTCGACCACCTCTACGAGTACCTCGACCGGGAGATGCCGGACGGCGACTGCGCCAAGTTCGAGGTGCACATCGACGAGTGCTCCCCCTGCCTGGAGAAGTACGGGCTGGAGCAGGCGGTCAAGAAGCTGGTCAAGCGCTGCTGTGGGCACGACGACGTCCCCGCCGACCTGCGGTCCAAGGTGATGGGCCGGATCGAGCTCATCCGCGCCGGCCAGTCCGTCCCGGAGCAGGACGTGGTGGCCGAGGCCCGCGCGGCCGAGGCGGACGCCCGGAGCGTCCCCCAGGACTGAACGCCGGGCTCCGGACCGGCGGCGGGCCTGCGCGAACGGGCCCGGAACCCGCATCAAAACGGCCGCCCGGCGAACGTCACCCGAACGGACGGCGGTTCCGGCCGATCCGGCCGGGAGCGCCGCGCGTGAGCCTATTCTCCCCATCCCGACAGCGAGTCCGGATGGGGAGGACATGTCATGGAGGCAGTCCCGGCGACGGCGCGCGCCTGGATCTCCGGTGCCGTGGGCGCGGCGGTCCTGAGCGTCCTGCCGGCCGTACGGGACCCCGCCGCCGTCCCCTGGGGGACGACCGTCCTGCTGGCGGCCGTCGGCGCGCTCGGCGGCCTCCGGCCGCGCCGCTCGCCGGTGCCCCCGGCCCTCCTGCTGGCCGTCGTATTGCTGCCTCCGGCCGCCGCGGCCCTGGCCGCCGTCCCGGGCGGCCTCCTCCTCCAAACCCGGCGCCCACGCCGTCAACGCCCGGACGCCTGGCGCCGATTGGGCGGTGCCGCGCTCCTCGTGGCCGCCGCGGCGGCCGCCGCCCTGCTCTTCGGTGCCGCCCGCGCCGCCCTGCCGCCCGGGCTCCTGGGCGCACTGCCCGCCGTACTGGCCGCCGCCCTCGTCCTCGCGTCGGCGAGCGCGGCCCCCGGCGCCTTCGACGGGAGCCTCCCCGCAGCCCGGCGGCCCGCCCTCCTGGGGCCCGCGCTGGGCTTCGCGCTGCTCCACGGACCCGCCGCGCTGCTCGCGGCCGAGCTGTGGCGCAGCGTGTACGGGCCGGTGGCCGCCCTGCTGGTGCTGCTGCCGCACACCGTGCCCGCCCGGCTCCCGGCCGGCGTCCGGCGGGAGCGCGCCGACCGCGGCGCCACCGTCCGGGCACTGGTCGAGGCCGTCGACCTCAAGGACCGCTACACGCGGGGCCACGGCGAGCGGGTCGGTCTGCTCTCCGTGCGGATCGGCCGCGAACTCGGCGTCGCCGACGACCGGTTGGAAGCGCTCCGGATCGCCGGCACCCTGCACGACCTGGGCAAGCTCGGCGTCCCCACCCGGGTGCTGCGCAAGGACGGCCCACTCACCGGGGAGGAGCGGCGCGTCGTCCGGCTGCATCCCGAGTACGGAGACGAGCTGGTGCGCGGGGTGGCGATCCCCGACGAGGCCCGGGAGGCGATCCTCCACCACCACGAGCGGCTGGACGGCAGCGGCTACCCGCACGGGCTGGCGGGCTGCCGGATCCCCGAGGCGGCGCGGATCGTGGCCGTCGCCGACGCCTTCGACGCCATGACCTCCACCCGCACCTACAGCCGCGCCCGGCCGGTCCCCACCGCACTCGCCGAGCTCCGCCGCTGCGCCGGCAGCCAGTTCGATCCGCGCATGGTGGAGGCGCTCGCGCGGGCCCTGGAGCGGGGCGGCCTGCCGGTGGTCGCCGCCCTGGACGAAACCGTGGTTCCCGATTGCGGAAACGTCCCTCCTGATCATCGAGGGGCGCCCCTCCGGCAAGCGCCCCGGGACGAACGCCCCCACGAGCGCGCCTCCGACCGGCCCCCGTCCGCCCCGGCCGGCGACCGCCCTCCCGGCCGGTCCCCCTCGGCCGGCCCCGCCGCCGGGCGCGCGGACGGACACGGCCCCGACGTGCGTGTCTCCGGCCCGGACCGCCCGCCCGGCCCGCACCCGCCGGCGGAACCCCCGGACGCGTACCCGTACGACGCGGCCCCCGGCCGGTCCCGGCTCGTCCCGGACCGCGATCGTCCGCCCGCCCGGCGCGGCCCGCAGCCCGGCCCCGCCCCCGTGCCGCCTCCGGGGACCCGCCGGTGACCGCCGCGCCCGGCGTCCGGCTGGTGCGCGCCGTCCACCTGCTGGCCGGCGGCGGTGCCCTGTTCGCGCTGGCCCTGACCGCCCTGCACGGCGTCCAGCAGCCACGGACCGCCTGCGCGTACGGGCTGCTCATCGCCCTGGGCGAGGCCGCCGGGCGGCGGCCGGGGCCGTACGGCCCGCGCGGCGGCGCGCCGGTCGGCGCCGCGGGCTCCCTGGCGTACGCCCTGCTCGCGGACGGTGGCGCCGCACAGGCGGTCGCCGTGGTGCTGGGCGCCACCCTCGCCGGTACCGCCGGTCGTGCGGACGCCAGGGACCGCCGGGACCGGCTGGTCCGCCGCCTCGCCGCCACGGCCCTCACCGGCTGCGGCCGCCTCGCCGTGCCCGCCGCCGCGCTGCCCGCCGCCGGGCCGGCCGGCCCCGGGGCCTGGCGGGGTCCGGCGTACGCCCTGGCCCTGCTGCTGCTCCTCGCCCTGATCGTCGTCGCCGACGCCGTCCTCGCGGCGGCCCTCGCCCGGGCCGGGACCGGCTGCCGCTACCCGGCGGCCCTCCGCGCCGAGCTGCGCGCCCTCTCCACCACCGCCCCGGCCGTCTGCGCCACCGCGGTGGTGGCCGCCCTGGCCCCCGCCGTCGCCGGCCTGTGGATCCTGCCCGTCTGCTGCCTGCCGCTGCTCGCCGTGTGGCTCGCCGGCGGCCGGGGGGAGGCGCGTGCGTGCTGTCCGCCCGCCGTCGCCTCGCTCGCCCGCGCGACCGACCTCGCGGGATGCACCCCCGCCGGTCACGCACGGCGCGTAGCCGCTCTCAGCCGTGCCGTCGGCCGCGAGCTCGGTATGGCGGAGCGCGACCTCGCCGTCGTCGAGTACGCGGCGCTGATGCACGACGTGGGCCAGCTCTCACTCGTCGACCCGGTCCCGGCCGGGGCGACCGAACCGCTGCCCGCCGAGGAGCGGCGCCGGCTGGCCCGGCTGGGCGGGAGCGTGGCGCGACTGGCCCCGCTGGACGCCGCGGTCGCGCCCGCGGTCGCCGCCGCCGTGGAGCGCCAGGCGGACCCCTACCGCGAGCAGCCGCTCGCCGCCCGCGTCGTCCGGACCGCCAACGCCTACGACGAGCTCACCACCCCCGCCGACACCACAGGCCCCGCACCCGGCGGGCACGGAACGTCCGCGCGCGCCCTGGAGCGGCTGCGCCTGGCCACCGCGCACGACCACGAGCCCCGGGTGGTGGAGGCGCTCGCGCGGGTGCTCGCGCGCGGCACGCCGGTGCACCCGGACCCGTGAGACGCCCGCCGCGTCCCGAGTAGCACGACTAACCCACGGGTAATGAGCGGGCGTCCGACGGGGCATGGTTGGATGCGAAGAGAAGGACGCGGCGCACGCGGAGAACGCAACGACCGAGAAATCGAGAAATACTGACGGGAAAGCGGGATCGGGGGGTGTGATGAGCGCTGTCGCGGCGTATGCGTCGTGGTGGGCGCGGCTCCCCGGCACGGCGGCCCGGCCCGCGGGCCGGACCGTCAGCAAGGCGTGGCGGGCGGCCGTCGGGGAGGACGGCGCCGGCCACCTGGGCCATCCGGCGTGGTTGCACGCGGAACGTCGACACACCAGCAGGCGGACATCGTGAGGATCTTCGGCAGGGTACGGCACCGGCCTTCCGCCTCGTGGCGGCAGGCCACCGACCGTGCCTTCACGCTCATCGGCGACGGCCGGTACGAGGACGCCGGCGCGCTCCTGACGCGCGCCGCGGACATGGAGCCGTGGCTGTCCGAGTCCTGGTTCAACCTGGCCCTGCTGCACAAGTTCCGGCACGACTGGGAGCAGGCCCGCGCCGCCGGGCTGCGCGCGGTGGCGCTGCTGGACCGGGACGCGGGCGCCCCGGACTGGTGGAACGTGGGCATCGCCGCCACCGCCCTCCAGGACTGGCCGCTGGCCCGCCGCGCCTGGCAGGCGTACGGACTGCGGGTGCCCGGCGAGGGCGGCCCGGCCGGCGAGCCGCTCGGGATGGAGCTGGGCAGCGCGGCCGTCCGGCTCTCGCCCGAGGGCGAGGCCGAGGTGGTCTGGGGCCGCCGGCTCGACCCGGCCCGCATGGAGGTGCTGTCCATCCCGCTGCCGTCCTCCGGCCGCCGCTGGGGCGAGGTCGTACTGCACGACGGCGTCCCGCACGGCGAGCGGGTGACCGCCGCCGGGCCCTCGTACCCCGTGTTCGACGAGATCGAGCTGTGGGCGCCCTCACCGGTGCCGACCTGGGTCGTCCTGCTGGAGGCCGCCACCGAGGCGGACCGGGACGCGCTGGAGCGGCTGGCGGCCGACGCCGGGTTCGCCGCCGAGGACTGGTCGTCCTCGGTGCGGCTGCTCTGCCGCACCTGCTCGGAGAGCCGGATGCCCAGCGACGAGGGCGACGGCGAGCACCTGGACCCGCACGACCACAGCGAGCCCGGCCACCCCGGCCCGCTCGGCCACCGCACGGCCGGCTCCGGTCTGCTGTGGGTTCCCGAGCGCGAGTGCGGCATCGCGGCCCCCGCCGGGCTGGTCCGCGGGCTGCTGGACGGTTGGGTCGCGGACAGCCCCGACACCCGCGAGTGGCGGGATCTGGAAGAGGTCTGCTGAGCGCCGGGCCCGGTCCGCTTACCCTGGACGGGCCCCGGGCTCCGGGGCGTGACAGTGCATTCGGGTTGTGAGAGAGGCGTACGGCGGCGATGGCGCAGCGAGAGACCGACCAGCCGGTGAACGACGAGTTCATCGTGGACACCGAGGACTGCGAGGAGCGGGAGACCGCGCACCGCGAGCGCGGCACGTCCCGTCCGATCACCGTGGTCGGCAACCCCGTCCTGCACAAGGAGTGCAAGGACGTCACGGAGTTCGACGACGAGCTCGCCCGCCTCATCGACGACATGTTCGCCAGCCAGCGGACCGCCGAGGGCGTCGGCCTGGCCGCCAACCAGATCGGCGTCGACCTGAAGGTCTTCGTCTACGACTGCATGGACGACGAGGGCGTCCGGCACGTGGGCCACGTCTGCAACCCGGTCCTGGACGAGCTCCCGGCCGACCGCCGGATCCTCGACGACTCCAACGAGGGCTGCCTCTCCGTCCCGACCGCGTACGCCCCGCTGGCCCGCCCCGACTACGCGGTGGTGCGCGGCCAGGACATGAAGGGCAACCCGATCGCCGTCCAGGGCACCGGCTACTTCGCCCGCTGCCTCCAGCACGAGACGGACCACCTGTACGGCTACCTGTACATCGACCGCCTCTCCAAGCGCGACCGCAAGGACGCGCTCCGGCAGATGGCCGAGGGCACGCCGCGCTACCCGGTCGTCCCCAACGACTGACGGGCCCCGGGCGGGCGGCGCGAACGGACCGGGCGGCGTGGAACGGGCCGCCCGGCCCCCCGCTCGTTCAGGCGCCGCCACCGCCGCCCCCGCGCAGCCGTTCGCGGAGCGCCTCCTCGCGGGCGGCCTCCTCGGGCGGTAGCACGTCGGACGGGAAGTCGGACGGTTCGAAGACGCGCCGGAGTTCGACCACGCCCTCCCGGAACGGGATCCGAGCCGCCCACTCCCGGGCCTGGTCCATCGAGTCCACCCGGATCACCCAGTAACCGGCGATCAGCTCGCCGATCTCGTCGAACGGCCCGTCGATCACGCTGGGCTTCCCGCCCGCGAACACCACCCGGGCGCCCTCCGAGGACGCCCACAGCCCGTCGGCGGCCAGCAGCGCTCCCGCCTTGGCCAGGGCCTCGTTGTACCGCTGCATGTCGGCGACCTCCTCCCGGGTCGGCAGCACGCCGGCCTCGGACTCCTCGGTCGCCTTGACGATCATCATGACGCGCATCAGGTGTGTCTCCTGTCCCGTTGCTGCCCCCTGACGACCAGCCTCCCCGCAGGTGGCGGCGGTCCGGGCGCCCCGGCCGACGTGTCGCCGGTTTTTCGCGAGGGTGCCGCACAACGGGAGCGGGCCCTCCCGGAGAACTCCGGAAGGGCCCGCTCGTCACCGAGGCGTGCCGGCTCAGAACTCGTCGTCGAACGCGACCGTGCCCTCGACCGCCACCTGGTACGCGGAGGCGCGGCGCTCGAAGAAGTTGGTCAGCTCCTGGACGTTCTGCAGCTCCATGAAGGAGAACGGGTTCTCCGAGCCGTAGACCGGGGCGAAGCCGAGGCGCTGGAGGCGCTGGTCGGCGACGCACTGGAGGTACTCGCGCATGGACTCGGTGTTCATGCCCGGCAGGCCCTCGCCGCACAGGTCGCGGCCGAACTGCAGCTCCGCCTCGACGGCCTCCTTCAGCATGTCCGTGACCTGCTGCTGCAGCTCGTCGTCGAAGAGGTCGGGCTCCTCCTGGCGGACGGTGTCCACGACCTCGAACGCGAAGTTCATGTGCATTGTCTCGTCACGGAACACCCAGTTGGTGCCGGTGGCGAGACCGTGCAGCAGACCGCGCGAGCGGAACCAGTACACGTACGCGAACGCGCCGTAGAAGAACAGGCCCTCGATGCACGCGGCGAAGCAGATCAGGTTGAGCAGGAAGCGACGGCGGTCGGCCTTCGTC
This sequence comes from Streptomyces sp. NPDC052910, assembly GCF_055585605.1. NCBI lineage: Bacteria > Bacillati > Actinomycetota > Actinomycetes > Kitasatosporales > Streptomycetaceae > Streptomyces > Streptomyces sp. NPDC052910. The sequence goes on along the minus strand of NZ_JBVJJR010000001.1, from coordinate 596,091 downwards.
TCCAGCCTGTCGATCTTCTCGACCGAGTCCATCCACTTGAAGCAGAACTGGGCCTTCTCCCGGATGGACGGGATGTTCTCCACGGCCGCGAAGGCGGCGGCGCGGTCGTCCGGGTCGGGCAGGTAGGTGTCCAGCAGCGTCAGGTAGAACTGGACGTGCACGGCCTCCTCGAACAACTGCCGCGACAGGTACAGCCGCGCCTCGGGGGAGTTGATGTGCTTGTACAGCGTCAGCACGAGGTTGTTGGCCACGATCGAGTCGCCGGTCGCGAAGAACGCGACGAGCCGGCCGATCATGTGCTGCTCGCCCGGGGAGAGCTTGGCGAGGTCGGACACGTCGGAGTGGAGGTCGACCTCCTCCACGGTCCAGGTGTTCTTGATCGCGTCGCGGTAGCGGTCGTAGAAGTCCGGGTACCGCATGGGGCGCAGGGTCAGTTCGAAGCCCGGGTCGAGCAGGTTCTTCTGTTCGTTCGACATTACTGGCAGGCCTCGCAGGACTCGGGGTTTTCCAGGGAGCAGGCGATGGCGTCCGCGTCGGGCGCGGCCTGCTGGACGGGGACGGGGACGGTGGCGGCCGCGCCGGCAGACCGGGCGATCCGGGTCGCCGGGCGCGAACGCAGGTAGTACGTGGTCTTGATGCCCTGCTTCCAGGCGTACGCGTACATCGAGCTGAGCTTGCCGATGGTGGGCGAGGCCATGAACAGGTTGAGCGACTGGCTCTGGTCCAGGTACGGGGTGCGGGCCGCGGCCATGTCGATCAGGGCGCGCTGCGGGATCTCCCAGGCGGTGCGGTAGAGATCGCGCACCTCCTGCGGGATCCACGCCATGTCCTGGATCGAGCCGTTGGCGTCGGTCATCGCGTCGCGTGTGGCGCGGTCCCACACGCCGAGCTTCTTCAGGTCCTCCACCAGGTAGGTGTTGACCTGGAGGAACTCACCGCTGAGCGTCTCGCGCTTGAACAGGTTCGACACCTGCGGCTCGATGCACTCGTAGACACCGGCGATGGACGCGATCGTCGCGGTCGGCGCGATGGCCAGCAGCAGCGAGTTGCGCATGCCGACGGAGGCGATCCGGGCGCGCAGCGCGTCCCAGCGCTCCGCCCAGGTCGGCTCGGTGTTCGGGTAGTGGTCCGGGTGCAGCACGCCGCGCGCGGTGCGGGTCGCGGACCAGGCCGGGTGCGGGCCGTGTCGCTCGGCGAGGTCGGCGGACGCCTCGTACGCCGCGAGCATGATCCGCTCGGAGATCCGGGTGGACAGCGCCTTCGCCTCGGAGGAGTCGAAGGGCAGCCGCAGCCGGAAGAAGACGTCCTGGAGACCCATCAGGCCCAGACCGACCGGGCGCCAGCGGGAGTTGGAGTTCCCCGCCTGCTCGGTCGGGTAGAAGTTGATGTCCACGACGCGGTCGAGGAAGGTGACGGCCGTGCGGACCGTGCGGTCCAGCTTCGCCCAGTCCATCTCGCCGTCCGCGCCGAGGTGGGCGGCGAGGTTGACGGAGCCGAGGTTGCAGACCGCGGTCTCGCCGTCGTCGGTGACCTCCAGGATCTCCGTGCAGAGGTTGGAGGAGTGGACGACCTGGCCGGGCTCGGCGGTCTGGTTGGCGGTGCGGTTGGCGGCGTCCTTGAACGTCATCCAGCCGTTGCCGGTCTGCGCGAGGGTGCGCATCATCCGGGCGTAGAGCACCCGCGCCGGAATGGTCTTGACGGCCTTGCCCTCGGCCTCGTACTTCCGGTACGCGGCGTCGAACTCGTCGCCGTAGAGGTCGACCAGGTCCGGGGTGTCCGCCGGGGAGAACAGCGACCAGTCGGCGTCCGCCTCGACCCGGCGCATGAACTCGTCCGGGATCCAGTGCGCGATGTTGAGGTTGTGGGTGCGCCGGGCCTCTTCACCGGTGTTGTCGCGGAGCTCCAGGAACTCCTCGATGTCCGCGTGCCAGGTCTCCAGGTAGACGCAGGCCGCGCCCTTGCGCCGACCGCCCTGGTTGACGGCGGCGACGGAGGCGTCGAGCGTCCGCAGGAACGGCACGATGCCGTTGGAGTGGCCGTTGGTGCCGCGGATCAGCGAACCGCGCGAGCGGATCCGGGAGTACGAGAGGCCGATGCCGCCCGCGTGCTTCGACAGCCGCGCGACCTGGTGGTAGCGGTCGTAGATCGAGTCCAGCTCGTCCAGCGGCGAGTCCAGCAGGTAGCAGGACGACATCTGCGGGTGCCGCGTGCCGGAGTTGAAGAGCGTGGGGGAGGAGGGGAGGTACGAGAGCGTGCTGGTGAGGCGGTAGAGCTCGGCCACGTCCTCCAGGGCGCGGACCGAGTGGTCCTCGGCCAGACCGCAGGCCACACGCAGCAGGAAGTGCTGCGGCGTCTCGATCACGTCGCGGGTGATCGGGTGGCGGAGCAGGTAGCGGCTGTGCAGGGTGCGCAGACCGAAGTAGCCGAAGCGGTCGTCGGCGCCGTCGGCGAGCGCGCCCTCGACGAGGGCGTCCAGGCGCTCGGCGTGCGTGCGCACGAACGCGGCGGTGTCGTCGGCGATCAGGCCTTCGCGGTGGCCGGTGGCGACGGACGCGGAGAAGGAGACCGCGCCCTGCCCGGCCGCCTCCTGGGCGATGGCGAGCGTCAGGAGCCGCGCGGCGAGCCGCGAGTACTCGGGCTCCTCGGAGATCAGCCCGGCCGCGGCCTCGGTGGCCAGCGAACGCAGTTCGGCCTCGTCCGACCCGGGGTGCCGGCCGCGCAGCGCGGCGGCGGCGACCTTGCCGGGGTCGGTGGCGGGCAGATCGGCGGTGAGCTCCGTCAGGGTGCGCAGGAGCGCGGTCCCGGGGCCGCCGGTCGCTACCGTGTCCGCCTCGGGCGCTGAAACCGGACCTGAAGCAGGTTCCGCGGGCGCGATCGTCACGTGTGGCTCTCCCTCGCTCGGCTGGGGGCCTCGGTGGGAGGGCAGGGGGGCGCGCACGCGCAGCCGACGGCGTACGGAAGCCGTACGAGGCGTGCGCGCGGGCGTCCACCGGCCCAACCCGCGAGGCCCGGACGTGTTCAGACGCCGTACCGGGCGGGCCCGGTGCTGGCGTGCTGCCGGCAGGTCCTCGGACTGCGGAACGGGCGGATTGGGCCCGTACGTACACCGTTGCGGGACAGTTCCGGATTTCCACCGGATTCCCCTGCGGCGACAGCGAGCACGAGCATACATCTAGTGCCGACGGTCGCGCGTGCCCCCACATGTTGTGTCGTCACGTCATGGGACGGTCGCGGAATGTGCTATCGGGAGGGGGCTTCGAGGCCGCCGTTCACGGAAGCGATCGCCGCTCGCCGGGCGGGAGACGGGAAGGGCGCCCGGGCTTCACGAAAGCGTAGGAGCGGTGCGGGAGCCGGCGGCGGACGACTCCGTCACGGCGCGCAGCGCTCACCCTCGCCGGCAGGAGATCGATCACACCGCCGCGAGCCGCCGGACGGGGCGACGAATCGCCGGCCGCGGCGGAACCCCCACGCCCCGGGGATATCCGCTGTCCCGTGAACCGGGCCTCCCCTACCGTGGCCCGCATGACCGATCTTCCCGTTCCTGTACGAGAGATATGCGTCCTCATCCGGCTGAACCGTGGCGCCTGCGGTCCCTATGCGCACATCGTCGCCGACTTCGAACCGCCCGGCCCGGACGGCGGGCTGGAGGTCCGCAGCGTCGTCCCCGAAGACCGGTTGCCCGCGGAGCATCTGCCCGCGCTGCGGGAAGGCCTGCTGGAAGGGCTCGCCGGGGTCGCCGCCAAGGTCGTGATCACCGACGGCACCTACCACTTCGTCGACTCCAGCGACATGGGCTATCGGATGGCCGGAGAGCAGGCGGGCCGGGCCGCCCGCGTCGGCTCCGGTTTGCTGCCGGCGTGGGAGGCGATGCGGGTGACACACGCCGACTGGCCGGGCCGGGCCTGGCTGAAGAGGAAGGGGGGCGGCACCGGGAGCCCGGTCCGTCCGTGACGCCGTCACCGGGGCGTCTGCCCCGAACGGCACCACACGGGGCCGTCGGGGCGGGAGAGACGGGAGAAGGGGCGCGGGGTGCGGGAACGGGCGGGCCAGGGGCCTACGATGCCCCTGGCCCGCCCGTCCGGGGCGTCAGTGCCCGCCCGGCGCTCCCGCCGTCGCCGGGGGCAGTTCGGCCTGGACGCCCGGGTCGCCGGCGTCCGCCGTGTAGTCGGACGCCTTCGTCTCGTCCACGCCGTCCGGTGTGCCGAGCGCCTTGAACACAAAGGTCAGCACGACCGCGACGAGCACGTTCAGCGCGAAGGCCGTGAGCCCGATATACCCCTTCTCCCCGATGAGGGGGATGAGGTTGGTGTTGCCGAAATGGTCCTGCGTGGCGCTCGGGGTGTCGTACGCGCGCCACGTGCCGTACAGCATGCCGGCCGCCCAGCCCGCCAGCAGGGCCCAGCGGTGGAACCAGCGTGTGAAGAGCCCGCCGACCAGGGCGGGAACCGTCTGCAGGATCCAGATGCCGCCCAGCAACTGGAAGTTGATCGCCACCGTCTTGTCCATGGTGAGCACGAAGACCAGGGCGCCGACCTTCACCAGCAGGGACGCCAGCTTGGAGACCTTCGCCTCGTGGGCGGGAGAGGCGTCCGGGCGCAGGAAATCCTTGTAGATGTTGCGGGTGAACAGGTTGGCGGCGGCGATGGACATGATGGCCGCCGGGACCAGGGCGCCGATGCCGATCGCCGCGAAGGCGACGCCGGTGAACCAGTCCGGGAACATGTCCTCGAAAAGCTGCGGAATGGCCAACTGGGCGTTCTTCACCTTGATACCGGCCGCGACCGCCATGAAACCGAGCATCGCGAGCAGCCCCAGCATCAGCGAGTACAGCGGCAGGATGGTGGTGTTGCGCCGGATGACGTTGCGGTTCTTGCTGGAGAGGACGGCCGTCACGGAGTGCGGGTAGAGGAAGAGGGCCATCGCCGAACCGAGGGCCAGGGTCGCGTACGCCCACTGCGCGTCCGGCCCGGTGACCAGGGCGCCGCGCGGCTTGCCCGTGTCCGGGTTCTTGACGGAGAACACCTCGCCCGCCTTGGCGAAGACGTCGTCGAAACCGCCGAGTTTGACGGGGATGTAGATGATGGCGACCGCGATGACGATGTAGATCAGAGCGTCCTTGACGAACGCGATCAGAGCGGGGGCCCGCAGCCCGGAGGAGTAGGTGTAGGCCGCGAGCACGCCGAAGGCGATGAGCAGCGGCAGGTCCTTCATGAACCAGTTGGACCCGCCACCGATCCCCATCACGTCCAGCACGGCCTGGATGCCGACGAGTTGCAGCGCGATGTAGGGCATCGTGGCGAGGATGCCGGTGAGGGCGAGCGCCAGCGACAGTCCCCGGGAGCCGAAGCGGCCCCTGACGAAGTCGGACGAGGTGACGTAACCGTGCTTGTGCGACACCGACCACAGGCGCGGCAGGAAGGTGAAGACGAGCGGGTAGCAGAGGATCGTGTACGGCACGGCGAAGAACCCGGCCGCGCCGCCGGTGTAGACGGCCGCCGGCACGGCGACGAAGGTGTACGCCGTGTACAGATCGCCGCCCAGCAGGAACCAGGTGATCCAGGTGCCGAACGAGCGCCCGCCCAGACCCCATTCGTCGAGATTGTCGGCGTGCTCCGCCCGCCGCCACCGCGCGGCGTAGAAACCCATGACCGTGACGGCCAGGAAGAAGATGATGAACACGGTGAGCGCGACACCGTTGACGCCGTCCTTCACGGCCGCCCACCCCGCTTCCGCTCCCGCTCCTGGCGGCGCACGAGCACGTAGGCGATGGTCGTCAGCGCCGTGGAGACGATCACCCAGAGCATCTGGTACCAGTAGAAGAACGGGATGCCGATGAACGCCGGCGTCAGCCTGGCATAGGAATCGACCCAGAGCATCGCCGCGAACGGCAGGGCGAGACAGACGCCCGCGACGACCATCGGGAGGGTCACGACCGGCTTGCGACGGCCGTCGGCGGGTGGTGCGGAAGCGGGTGGTTCGGACATGCGACGGCTCCGTCCCCGTGCGGTCGGCGGCATGGCGCGACGCTCGCGGAGCGATTCCTCGCGGCGCGATCATTCGCGTAATGCGCACGAAATCTAGGTGAGGGAGCCTCCGGTCGTCACCCCCTGTCCGGATATCGGTATGACAACATCAAGTTCCCTGACATGCCGGGGCGCTGGGTGCGCGCCCCGGGCTCCCCGACCGCGGCCGGGCGCGCCCCCGGCCCCGCGCATAGGCTGCAAGGTATGCGCGACAAGCCCTTTGACCTCGTCATCTTCGACTGCGACGGCGTTCTGGTGGACAGCGAGCGGATCTGCGTGCGCGTGGAGGCGCAATATCTGGCCGAGTTGGGGGCACCGTTCACCGAGGCGGAAATCACGGAGAAGTTCGTGGGGTCCCCGGCGGAGATCATGCGCGAGGCGGTCGCGGAACGCCTCGGCCGGCCGCTGCCCGCCGACTGGTGGAAGCCGTACGAGCAGCGCTACGTGGACGCCTTCGCCGCCGAGCTGACGGCCGTGGAGGGCGTCGCCGAGGCGCTGGGGGAGCTGGACGTCCCCTTCTGCGTCGCCTCCAACGGCGATCACACCGCCGTCCGGCAGAACCTGCGGCTCACCGGCCTCCACGGCTTCTTCAAGGAAGGGTGCGTCTTCAGTGCCGAGGACGTGGCACGCGGCAAGCCCGCCCCGGACCTCTTCCTGCACGCCGCCCGCGCCATGGGCGCCGACCCGGGCCGGTGTGCCGTCGTCGAGGACAGCCGGTACGGCGTCCGGGCCGCTCGTGCGGCGGGGATGCGGTCCTTTGGTTACGCCGGTGGACTGACGCCCGCCGCCTGGCTGGAGGGGCCGGGCACGGTCGTCTTCGACGACATGCGGAAGCTGCCCGCGTTGCTCGGCGCGGGGTGAGCGGGACCGGTCGGAGGCGGCAACACGGCTGTGGGCAACGGTGCTTGTCGAGGTCAGTGGTGTCTGCAATGATCGCGGGATGGTGAGTATCGGAACGCTGGTCCTGGGCGTCGACGACATGGAGCGGGCCGCCGGGTTCTGGTCCGAGGCCCTCGGTTACGTGCCACGCGACGGTGCGGTCGACGCGTCCTTCACCGTCCTGGTACCGGCCGTCGGCGGCACCGGTCCCCGACTGGCGCTGATGCCCAGCGACACGCCGGCCGAGCGGTATCCGCGCGTTCACCTCGACCTGTACGCGGACGACGCCGCCGAACAGGCCGCGGAAGTCAAGCGGTTGCTGGCACTCGGGGCCCGACGGGTCGACTGGGACCGCTATCCGGAGGACCCCGATTTCGTCGTCCTCGCGGACCCGGAGGGGAACCGCTTCTGTGTGATCGACATGAGTCACGGCTGATCCGCGACCGATCGGCAGTACATCGACGGCCGTTCGGCAGCCGGTCTGTGGCGGGTGCCCGCGCCTTCCGTCAGAGGAAGTCCGCGTGCAGCGTGGACGGCACCTCGGCCGCGTACGCCCGCAGCGCGTCGTCCAGGGAGGCGCGCCCGCAGAGGAGCAGCTCCATCAGCTCGTTCTGCGGCCGGTAGAAGCAGGATCCGCACAGGGCGGTGGACAAGGGATCGGTGGCCTTCCAGGCGGCGCGGGCGGCACCGTCCAGGACCTCCGCCCACCCGTCCGCGACGACGTCGCCGAGCCGGTAGCGGGGGTCGGGGCTCACCTGGGGACACGGGTAGAGCCGTCCCGCGGCGTCGACGGTGGCCGTGAAGCCGCTGTAGTGGCAGCGGCCGAAGCGGACCCCGGGGGCGTCGGCGGACGGGACGCCGGCGGAGTGCGGCAGCCGGACCTCGAACGCGTCGTCCGCGAGCAGAGCGGCCCGGCGCAGGGCCGGGGCGGTGCCCGCCGGGCTCTCGTGCGGGGCGGTGTCGAAGCGTATGTAGTGGGCTCCCGCATCCCGGGCCGCGCGGGCCGCGGCCAGGATCCCGTCGCCGTTGCGTTCGCTGATCACGTAGTGGAAGCCGATGCGGAAGTCGGGGTCGATGGCGGACTGCCGCAAGTCGCCGACGTCGTGGAGGAGTGCGGCGGGCGGCGTCCGGCCGGGTGCGGTGCCGTCGGCCGGGAAGACGGCCTCAGGGCCCGCCGTGAGCGCCACCCGCACCCAGGTGTGGGTGGAGGCCACGCACTCGGCCGTGTCCGGGCGGCCGAGCCGGGAGCCGTCGGTGACCAGCCCGAGGCGCAGCCCGGCCTCGTGGCCCGCGTCGCAGACGGCCGGGTAGCCGGGATGACGGGTGGCCTCGCGGGCACCGCGGAAGGTCACCGCCCGGCCGCCGCAGGCCGCGAAGTCGCGCAGGAGGGAGACGGCCTTCGCCGTCGGGAGGGCGCTTTCCGCCGGGGTGTTCCCCGGGGCCGGTCCGGCGGGGTCCGTTCCGTTCCGGCTTTCCGGCCCCGAAATGGCGGAAGGTCCCATGAGGTCGAGCCGCATATGCACCGGCCGGATTTCCCGGCCCGCGACGAAACGGCGCAGCAACGCGCCGTGCGCGAGGACTTTCCGCGGGGAATGCGCCGGGCCGAGACCGGGCGCGGAAGGCCGGCCGCCGTCTTGGGAAGCGGTCCCGTCACGGCTCCGCACGCCCGCGGTGTCGTCCATGATCGTCCTCTCGCGAGGCAGCGGTCGGGCGCCGGTGACACTATGAGCCGCCGTCATGAGCGTCAAGCCGTCATGAGTGTCAATAGGAATGGGCCGGGAGACGGGCGTTCCGCCTGGCTTCCGCAATCGTCCCGCCGGGCTCCCGTAATCCTCCTGCCGGGCTTCCGTAATCCTCCCCCTGAGCCCGGCATTCGTCGCGCCGGGCTCACGGGGTAATCCCGCGGATCCCGGCATTCGTCCCGCCGGGCTCAGTCGGTAATCCCGCAGAGTCCGGCATTCGTCCCGCCGAGTCCGGCCGCCGTTCTCCGGACGGCCGCCGGACGACGGCACGGCGCGCGGCCTATTCCGCCACGGGCCGCCGCAGCCGGGCGACGAACTTGTAGCGGTCCCCCCGGTAGACCGACCGCACCCATTCGACCGGCGCGCCGTCCGCGTCCAGCGAGTGGCGGGACAGCAGCAGCATGGGGAGGCCCACGTCGGTGCCGAGCAGCCCGGCCTCGCGCGGGGTGGCGAGCGAGGTCTCGATGGTCTCCTCGGCCTCGGCCAGGTGGACGCCGTAGACCTCGGCGAGTGCCGTGTACAGCGACGTGTACTTGACGAGGTTGCGGCGCAGCGCGGGGAAGCGCTTGGCCGAGAGGTGGGTGGTCTCGATGGCCATGGGCTCGCCGCTGGCCAGTCGCAGCCGTTCGATGCGCAGGACCCGGCCGCCGGGCGTGATGTCGAGCAGGCCGGCGAGGCGGTCGTCCGCCGTGACGTAGCCGATGTCGAGGAGCTGCGAGGTGGGTTCCAGGCCCTGAGCCTTCATGTCCTCGGTGTAGGAGGTCAGTTGGAGTGCCTGGGAGACCTTGGGCTTGGCGACGAAGGTGCCCTTGCCCTGGATGCGTTCCAGGCGCCCCTCGACCACCAGCTCCTGAAGGGCCTGGCGCACCGTGGTGCGCGAGGTGTCGAACTCCGCGGCGAGAGTGCGTTCGGGTGGCACCGGCGTGCCGGGGGGCAAGGTTTCGGTCATCTCCAGCAGATGACGTTTGAGCCGGTAGTACTTGGGGACGCGGGCCGTTCGCACACCGCCGGCGGTGCTGCCGTTCTCCGCTGTCCCGCCCTCGGTCGCCATGGCGTGCCTTCCCGACTCCGATCCTGCTGCCGTCACCGGCTCCTCCGTCTATCGCGGTCACATGGTGGCACGGGCAGTGCCCGAGGGGACCGGAGACGCCCAGGTCGGCCCTCAGGTGTCGGTCCGGTAACGGAGCCGACAGCGACTCTTATACACCCTTGACACCCCAAAAGGTCTAGGCCAAGCTGCGGGCACTGGTCTAAACCATTAAAGACCACTTTTCGGTCCTGAGGAGAGTGCTGTGAAGCGTGGGCTCATAGCGGCGACAGGTGTCGCGGCCTTGTTGGTGAGTGTGGCTGCTTGTGGGTCCGACAGCGGCGACAAGGATGCCGGTTCCGGGGACTCCAAGGGCAAGACCCTCACCGTCTGGTTCATGGACGGCTCGAACCCGCCCAAGTGGACCGAGGCCGTGAAGTCCGAGTTCGAACAGAAGACCGGCGCCAAGCTGGATGTCCAGGTCCAGAAGTGGGACAACATCCAGCAGAAGCTCACCACCGCGCTCTCCGAGTCCACGCCCCCCGACGTCTTCGAGATCGGCAACACCCAGACGCCCTCCTACGCCGCGACCGGTGGCCTCGCCGACCTCGAGGACCTCAAGAAGGAGATCGGCAAGGACTGGACGGAATCCCTCAACAAGCCGTCCGTGTTCGAGGGGACGCAGTACGCGGCACCCTGGTGGGCCGCCAACCGCGTCGTCATCTACAACAAGAAGGTCTTCGCCGACGCCGGCGTCAAGGACATCCCCAAGACCCGCGCCGACCTCTTCAAGGCGTTCGAGGCCATCCGGAAGAAGGGCGACGCCGAGCCCCTCTACCTGCCCGGCCAGAACTGGTACTTCTTCGACGGCCTGACCATCGGCGCCGGTGCCGACCTGGTGAAGAAGGACGGAAACAAGTACGTCTCCAACCTCGCCGACCCCAAGGTCGGCAAGGCCATGGAGGTCTACAAGCAGTACCAGGCGTTCAGCAAGGCACCGAAGGACAAGGACGAGGCCACCCCGCAGCAGGCCGACGTCTTCGCCAAGGGCAAGACCGGCGCCTTCATCGGCATGGGCTGGGAGGCCAAGACCGCGATCAAGGCGAACCCGGCGATCGAGAAGGACCTCGGCTTCTTCACCCTCCCCGGTGAGACCGCCGACAAGCCCGAGGGCGTCTTCCTCGGCGGCTCCAACCTCGCGATCGCCGAGCGGAGCAAGAAGAAGGACCTCGCCGAGGAGTTCCTGAAGATCGCGCTGTCCGACAAGAACGAGGGCGCGCTCGCCCAGGAGGTCGGCTCGATCCCCAACAAGGAGTCGCTGCTCTCCCGGGTGAAGGGCAACCCGGCCGGCGAGGCCGCGGCCCCGGCGGCCAAGGGCGGCGGCACCACGCCGCTGATCGCGGAGTGGGCGGCGGTCGAGAACGCCCCCAACCCGATCAAGGCCTACATGACCGCCGTACTCGAAGGCAAGTCGCCCGAGGACGCGGCCAAGCAGGTCGAGGGCGAGATGAACAAGCGCCTCAGCCAGAAGCAGTGACCCGCGCGGGCGGGCGGGGTGCGGGCCGGACACCGGCCGGCGCCCCGCCCGCCCGGCACCACGCACCACCGTTGTACAGGGGAGAAGGCGGACGACGATGTCAGCGCAGACCGAAGAGGCGGCGGCCCGGCCCGCCGTCCGGACCGGCAAGGGCGGTGCGCCGCCGGCCGAGGGGACGCCCCGGCGGGCCGGCAGGGCGATCCCGTACCTGCTGATCCTCCCCGCCGCCGTCTTCACGGTGCTGCTGCTCGGCTGGATCATGGTGCAGAACGGCCTGCTGTCGTTCCAGAACCTCAACCGGCGGCAGCTCATCCGGCGTACCACCGAGTGGATCGGTGTCGACAACTACGCGGACACGCTGGGGAACGAGGAGTTCTGGCGGGTCACCCTCCGGTCCGTCGTCTTCACCGCGGCCAACGTCACCCTGGTCATGGTCGCCGGCTGCCTGATCGGCCTGCTGCTCGCCCGGCTCGGCAAGCGGATGCGGCTGCTGCTCTCCCTCGGACTGGTGCTGGCCTGGGCCATGCCCGTTGTCGCGGCCACCACGGTCTTCCAGTGGCTGTTCGCCCAGCGGTTCGGCGTCGTCAACTACGTGCTGGACCAGCTCGGCTGGCACTCCATGGCCGAGTACAACTGGACCGGCGGGCAGTTCTCCACCTTCTTCGTGATCACCGTGCTGCTCGTCTGGCAGTCCGTGCCCTTCGTCGCGATCAACCTCTACGCGGCGACGACCACGATCCCCAAGGAGCTCTACGAGGCCGCCGCGCTCGACGGCGCCGGCGTGTGGAAGCGGTTCACCTCGGTGACTTTCCCGTTCCTCAAGCCGTTCTTCTACGCCACGACGTTCCTCGAAGTCATCTGGATCTTCAAGTCGTTCACCCAGGTCTTCGTCATCAACGAGGGCGGCCCGGACCGCCTCACCGAGACCCTGCCGGTGTACGCGTTCGTCGAGGGCATGAACAACCAGCACTTCGGCATGGGCGCCGCGATCTCCATCCTGACCATCGTCATCCTGCTCGTCCTGACCGCCTACTACCTGCGCCTGGTGCTCAAGCAAGAGGAGGACGAGCTGTGAAGCGCTCCCTGATCGGCCGGGTCTGGCCGGGGGCGACGGCGGTCGTCCTGTTCCTCGGCCTGGTCTTCCCCGTCTACTGGATGTTCACCACGGCCTTCAAGGCCAACAAGGACATCGTCGGCGACGCCCCGGTCTGGTTCCCCACCAGCCCGACCCTCGAACACTTCGAGAAGGCCGTGGACGCCGAGGGCTTCTGGACCTTCGTCGCCAACTCGTTCGTCATCACGGGCGTCGCCGTCCTGCTGTCCCTGGCGATCGCGCTGCTGGCCTCCTTCGCCATCGCCCGGATGCGTTTCCGGGGCCGCCGGAGCTTCATCCTGGTGATGATGATGGCCCAGATGGCGCCCTGGGAGGTCATGGTCATCGCGTACTACATGATCGTGCGCGACGCCGACATGCTGAACAGCCTGGCGCCGCTCATCGCCATCTACACCCTGATGGTGCTGCCCTTCACCGTCCTGACGCTCCGCGGCTACGTCGCCGCCGTGCCGAAGGAACTGGAGGAGTCCGCCATGGTCGACGGCTGCACCCGGGCCCAGGCCTTCCGCAGGGTGATCTTCCCGCTGCTGGCGCCCGGCCTGATGGCCACCTCCCTCTTCGGCTTCATCACCGTGTGGAACGAGTTCCCCTACGTCCTCATCCTCAGCAAGGACCCCTCCGCGCAGACGCTGCCGCTCTGGCTCACCGGATTCCGGACCACCTTCGGCGACGACTGGGGCGCCACCATGGCCGCCTCCTCCCTCTTCGCCGTCCCCATCCTCATCCTGTTCGTCTTCCTCCAGCGCAGGGCCGTCGGAGGACTGACCTCCGGCGCGGTGAAGGGCTAGCACTGCACTCATGGACACGCTGACCCGTGATGCGCTCACCGTTCTCCAGCCCGGCTTCACCGGGACCACCCCGCCCGACTGGCTGCTGCGCCGGCTCGGCGAAGGACTCGCCGCCGTCGGCGTGTTCGGCCGCAACGTCGCCACGCCCGGCCAACTCGCCGACCTCACCGCCCGGCTCCGCGCCGAGCGGGACGACGTGCTCGTCGCGATCGACGAGGAGGGCGGGGACGTCACCCGCCTGGAAGTCCGCACCGGCTCCTCCTTCCCCGGCAACCTCGCGCTCGGCGCCGTCGACGACCCGGAGCTGACCCGGGCCGTCGCCCGCGAACTGGGCCGCCGGCTCGCCGAATGCGGCATCAACTTCAACTGGGCACCGTCCGCCGACGTCAACTCCGACCCCGACAACCCCGTCATCGGCGTACGGTCCTTCGGCGCCGACCCGGATCTCGTCGCCCGGCACACCGCCGCCTACGTCGACGGCCTCCAGGCGGCGGGCGTCGCCGCCTGCGCCAAGCACTTCCCCGGCCACGGCGACACCACCGTCGACTCGCACGACGACATGCCCCGGGTGAGCGTCGACCTGCGCACACTCCACGCGCGCGACCTTCCCCCCTTCCACGCGGCCGTGGCGGCCGGCACCAAAGCCGTCATGAGCGCCCACATCCTGCTCCCCGCCGTCGACCCCCGGCTGCCGGCCACACTCAGCCCCGACGTCCTGCACGGCCTGCTCCGCGCCCCCGTCGAGCGGGGCGGCCTCGGCTTCGACGGCCTCATCGTCACCGACGGCATCGAGATGCGGGCGATCTCCGCCACCTGGGGCATCGAGCGCGGCGCCGTCATGGCCCTGGCGGCCGGCTGTGACGCCATCTGCGTGGGCGGCGGACTCTCCGACGAGCTCACCGTCCTGCGGCTGCGCGACGCGATCGTCCGGGCCGTCCACACGGCGGAACTCCCCGAGGAGCGGCTCTCCGACGCCGCGACCCGCGTCCGCGCACTCGCCCGCTGGGCCTCGAAGGCGGGGGAGGGCGCGCGGGAGGGGAGCGCGCCCACCCCCGGCATCGGGCTCACCGCCGCCCGCCGGGCCCTGCGCCTCACCCCGGCCGACGGCCACCGCGCCGCTCCCGACGGCCCGGTCCACGTCGCCGCGTACACGCCCACGGCCAACTTCGCCGTCGGCAACGAGACGCCCTGGGGCATCGCCGCCGACCTGACCCGTCTGCTCCCCGGCACCACGACCGGCACCTACGGCCCGGACACCGCCGACACCGCCACAGTGCTGCGGGACGCGGCCGGCCGCCCGGTCGTCGCGGTGGTACGGGACGCCCACCGCCACCCGTGGATGGCCGCCGCCCTAGCCGCCCTGGTCACCGCCCGGCCCGACACCGTCGTGGTCGAGATGGGCCTGCCCCAGGCCCCGCCGACCGGAGCCCTGCACATCGCCACCCACGGCGCGGCCCGCGTCTGCGGCACGGCCGCCGCCGAGGCAGTGGCAGGCCGCCTGACGATCTAAGCCGAGCCCACCGACCGCCGGGCGGCCGCCCATTGGCTCGACCGGCCCCGCGCGGGTGCCGCATGGTCGGGCCGGCGCTGGGCGGGTGCCGCATGGTCGGGTTGGCGCTGGGCGGGTGTCGCAGAGTTGGCTTGGCGTTGGGTGGGTGCCGCAGGGCTGGCTCGGCGTTGGGCGAGTGCTGCATGGTCGGATCGGCGCTGGACGAGTGCCGCAGGGTTGGCTTGGCGTCGGGCGGGTGCCGAAGGCTCGCCCGAAGCCGGGCGGAGTTCTGAGGGATCGGCGCAGTGCCGGGCGGTCTAGGAGAGCTCGGCCCGGTGCCGGGCGGCTCCGAAGGCTTGCCCGGCACCGGGCGGTTCTCGCAAGGCTCGCTCGGACGACCCCGGCCCTCTCGCTCGGCCTGCCGACACCCGACCGAAACCGCCTGCCCGGCGCCGACGGTCCACCGGGCCGGCACCGCGGCCAGGGCCGCGACCCGCCGGCCTGTCCGGAGACGGCCTGTCCGGAGACGGCCGGTCCGGGACGGCCGGTCCGGGACGGCCGGTCCAGGACGGTCTGTCCGGAGGAACCGCCCGCCTCCGGCGGAAACCGTCCGCCGGGCAAGCCCGGCGTTCTGACCGGCGGGCGGTCCCGGCCTCCCGGCCCCGCCCGCCCCACACCGTGGTCTACAGGCCCTGCCAGCTCGGCTTCGCCGCGTAGGTGGCGCGGAAGTAGTCGGCGAGCCGGAGCTGCGAGGCCGCCGCCTCGTCGACGACCACGGTCGCGTGCGGGTGCAACTGGAGCGCGGACGCCGGGACCAGGGCGGAGACCGGACCCTCGACGGACCGGGCCACCGCTTCCGCCTTGCCCGCCCCGGTGGCCAGCAGCACCAGGTGCCGTGCCTCCAGGATGGTGCCGATGCCCTGGGTGATGACGTGGTGGGGGACCTCGTCGATGCTGTCGAAGAACCGGGCGTTGTCCTGCCGGGTCTGCTCGGTCAGCGTCTTGATCCGGGTCCGGGAGGCGAGCGAGGAACACGGCTCGTTGAACCCGATGTGCCCGTCGGTGCCGATGCCGAGCAACTGCAGGTCCACACCGCCCGCCTCGGAGAGCGCGCGGTCGTACGCGTCGCACGCCCCCTGCACGTCCTCGGCGGTGCCGTCCGGGCCCATGAACGAGGCTTCGGTCAGCCCGAGCGGCTCCACCACCTGGCGCAGCACCGTCGACCGGTACGACTCCGGGTGGTCGGCGGGCAGGCCGACGTACTCGTCCAACTGGCAGATACGGGCACGCGAGGCGTCCAGGGAACCCGAGCGGACCATGCCCGCCAGGGCGTCGTAGACGGGCAGCGGCGTCGAGCCGGTGGCAACGCCGAGCAGAGCGTCGGGCTTGCGGCTCAGCAGGGCGGCGATGGCCTCCGCGATGAGAGCGCCGCCTGCCTTGGCGTCCGGGACGATGACAACTTCCACGCTGGGCCTGCCGATCTTGGGATTGGGGTGGTATAGACCAATCTAACAGAGCCGGGCCCGTGGAGACCGTTGCCCGCGCGCTACAGCAGGGCGCCGCCGGTGGCGTCGATCCACTGCCCTGTTACCCACCGTCCCTCCGGTGAGGCCAGGAAGCCCACGACATCCGCTATGTCCTGCGGCTCTCCGAGCCGCCGGAACGGTGAGAGCCCGGCCATCGCCTCGCGGGCCGCCGTGTTCTCCTCACCGCGCAGCCAGCCGGCGTTCATGTCCGTGTCGACCACGCCGGGGGCCACCGAGTTGACCGTGATGCCGCGCGGGCCGGTCTCCTTGGCCAGGGTCATGGTGAAGACGTCGAGGGCGCCCTTGGTCATCGAGTACGTGATCAGCTCCGTCATCCCCGCCCGGCGGGACAGTCCGGTCGACACGTTCACGATCCGGCCGCCGTCCCGCATGCGCTCCAGGCCGAGCTTGGTGATGAAGAAGGGGGCCTTGGCGTTGACGGCGAAGACGTCGTCGAAATCCTCCGGCGTCGTCTCCGCGATGGGCTTGCGTGCCCCGTCGGTCCCCGCGTTGTTGACCAGGATGTCCACCCCGTTCGCCTGCTCGTCGTAGGCCGCCCACAGCGCCTCCGCATCGCCCGGCACGCCCAGTCGCGCCCGGACCGGGAAGGCGGAACCGCCCGCGGCCGTGATCGCCGCCACCGTCTCCGCGGCAGCCCGCTCGTCCCGCCCGTAGTGCACGGCCACCCGGGCGCCGTCCCGCGCCAGCCGCTCCGAGATCGCCCTGCCGATGCCCCGGCTGCCGCCCGTCACCAGTGCCGTCCTGCCCTTGAGCGCGCCCATGAGAGCCGCCCCCCTCTTTATCTAGGGATCGTTACAGAAAGAAGGTAGCAGAGATTCTTGAGTGAGCGCTATAAAATTGGCGCATGGCGACGAAACAGCGCGGACGTCCCCGGTCCTTCGACCGGGCCACGGCCCTGGAGAAGGCGGTCATGGCCTTCTGGGAGCACGGCTACGAGGCCACCTCCATCACGGACCTCACGCGCAGCATGGGCATCGGGGCCCCCAGCCTCTATGCCGCCTTCGGCGACAAGAAGGCCCTGTTCGGCGCGGCCGTGGAGAGGTACGGCCACACCTACGGCTCCTTTCTCCATCGCGCCCTCGAGGAGGAGCCGACCGCACGCCGCGGGGTCGCGCGGATGCTGCGCGAGGCCGCGGCCGAGTACACCGTGCCCGGCCGGCCGCCCGGCTGCCTGGTCATCACCGCCGCCACCAACGCGACGGAGGCGTCGGCGGACGTGGTGGCGGCCCTGCGCGAGCAGCGGGAGGCGAACGTGCGTGCGATGGAGCGGGCCATCGAGGCCGACAAGGCGGCCGGGGTGCTTCCCGAGGACGCCGACCCGCGTGCCCTCGCCCGCTTCACGGCCACCGTCATCCAGGGCATGTCGCAGCAGGCGCGCGACGGCGCGAGCCGTGAAGAGCTGGAGTCCGTGGCGGAGTTGGCCATCCGGGCCTGGCCGGGGGATGCCCCGGCCGGGGCGTCGACGGGCGGAGTCGCCCACGGGGGCGGGGCGTGAAGAGAGAGGGAGGGCCCGGGAGCGGAGGTGCCCCGGTGGTGGAGGGGGTGTGCCGCGCCACGGGCCGCGGCGCCTGACGGGGACCCTCGACCCCGCCGGCACCGCAGCCCGGAGCTGATATCGACCGGTCCGGACACCGCGGGGTGTGCGGGCCCCGCGTCCGGAGCGGCCGACCGGAGGCCATGGCGCGGTCAGGGCAGAGAGCGCCAGGCCTCGTGCCGCCCTCCTGTGCGGGGAGGGCGGGGCTTTACCTGTTCATTGTGGACTAGACCATTCGCCCCTGTCCATGCCCGCGCGCCGGAACTCCGCGTGTCCCGGCGGCGAATCAGCGATGTCGTGCCGCTCGGGGAGACCCCCGCCGGCGCGGCCGAGCGTGGCGCGCCCGACGGCGCCCGGGTGCGCGGGCACCGGCACCTCCACCCGCCCGCGAAAGCAATTAGGCTCACAGCCGTGCCCTCCATGAACGATCTCGTACGCCAGCACACCGCCCTCGACGGCTCCGATCTCGAATGGCTCCACCTGCTGGTCTCGGAGTGGCAACTGCTCTCCGACCTCTCCTTCGCCGACCTCGTCCTGTGGATCCCCACGCTCGACGGCACCCGGTACGTCTCGGTCGCCCAGATGCGCCCCAACACCGGCCCCACCTCGTACCAGGACGACATGGTCGGCCATCTCGTCCCGCGTGGGCGCCGGCCCATGCTCGACGCGGCGCTGGACGAGGGAAGGATCGTGCGCGAGGGCGATCCCGAGTGGCGCGAGGAGGTGCCGGTCCGGGTGGAGTCCATCCCGGTCCGCCGTGAGGGGCGCGTGCTCGGCGTCATCGCGCGGAACACCAACCTCCTCACCGTGCGGACGCCGAGCCGGCTGGAGCTCACCTACCTGCAGAGTGCCTCCGACCTCGCCCAGATGATCGCCGCCGGAACGTTCCCCTTCCCGGGGCAACAAGTCGACATGGACGCGTCGCCGCGCGCCGGCGACGGACTGGTCCGGCTGGACGCGGACGGCATCGTCCAGTACGCCAGCCCGAACGCGCTCTCCGCCTACCACCGGCTCGGTCTCGCCGCCGACCTCGTGGGGCATCATCTGGGCGAGACCACCGCTCAGTTGGCGCCCTCGCGCGGACCGGTGGACGAGGGGCTCGCGAAGCTCGCCAGCGGCTGGGCGCCGCGCGAATTCGAGGTCGAGGCCAACGGCGGTGTGATCCAGTTGCGGGTCATCCCCCTCAAGCCCAAGGGCGCGCACATCGGTTCGCTCGTCCTGCTCCGGGACGTCACCGAACTGCGTCGGCGAGAGCGTGAGTTGATCACCAAGGACGCCACCATCCGGGAGATCCACCACCGGGTGAAGAACAACCTGCAGACCGTCGCGGCCCTGCTGCGGCTCCAGGCCCGCCGCATCGGCTCGGCGGAGGGGCGCGAGGCGCTGGAGGAGGCCGTACGCCGGGTCGGCTCGATCGCGATCGTCCACGAGACGCTTTCGCAGAACCTCGACGAACGGGTCGAATTCGACGAGATCGCCGACCGGGTGCTCGCCATGGTCGCCGAGATCTCGCCGGGCCGGGTGCACACCCGGAGGACCGGCCGGTTCGGAGTGCTCGACGCGGAGGTCGCGACTCCGCTCGCCATGGTTCTCACCGAGTTGCTGCAGAACGCCCTGGAGCACGGCTTCGGCCCGGGGGAGCAGGGCACGGTCGAGGTGACGGCGGTGCGCGGCGGCACCCGTACCGACACCCGGCTGCTGATCTCGGTCCAGGACGACGGGCGGGGGCTGCCGGAGGGCTTCGACCCGCGCCAGGCCGGAAATCTCGGTCTGCAGATCGTCCGCACCCTGGTCGAGGGTGAGCTCGGCGGCAGGTTCGACATGGTGCCCGCCTCCGAGCGGGGCACCCGGGTCGTCCTCGACCTTCCCGTCCGGCCGGGAAAGCCCTGATCACATCGGTGCCGGCTGAGCGCGAGGCGCCGCCGAGCCGGGCGGCGCCGGGCACAGCACTGAGCCCCGGACCGTGATCGGTCCGGGGCTCAAAGCTTCACTGTGCGGTGCTGGTGGGCGCCCCCGATACGTCAGGGGCACTGCGCGCTGCGGCTCGGGGGCCGAGGGGGCTTCGTCAGGCGGTCGCGTTGCGAGCCCGGTTGCGGGCGGCGCGGCGCTTCATCGCGCGGCGCTCGTCCTCGCTGAGGCCACCCCAGACGCCGGAGTCCTGGCCGGACTCGAGCGCCCACTGCAGGCACTGCTCCATGACGGGGCAGCGGCGGCAGACGGCCTTGGCTTCCTCGATCTGCAGCAGCGCAGGACCGGTGTTGCCGATGGGGAAGAACAGCTCGGGGTCTTCCTCGCGGCAAACGGCGTTGTGACGCCAGTCCATGGCTGCTCCATCTCCTCGTTATTGCGGCTACGTGGCTTGTGAATGTGAACGCTTTCACGAATCCCCCCGCACGGGAAGGGCCGTTACCCAGTCGAGACTGGCCGCGGTCCAGGAAAGAGAGAGGGGGTTCGGGCAATCCGGGAAGCCGAGATGAGCGGCTGTCCCGATCGCCATGAAGAGACTCGCAAACCTCGGCGGCCGACACAACCCCTTCTGGAAAGTTTTTTTTGATTCCTCGGTGTCAGCTAGGTCACAGCCGTACTTCCAGGGGGTGGAACCCAGGCTAAACGTTCGAGTGGAAGGACTTTAGGCCCTCACACTCACACAATCACACGCAGTGCACGACGAACGCCTGTGAACGTCACGCTCGTACGCAATCCGAGGTGGTCACCGTCCATCTGAAAGGGGAGTGGGGCCTGCGAATGCAAGGTGAAGGAACTCTGGTCATGGAGTGACACAGCGTGTCTGCCCTCGGGGCCGCGCTCCGGGGTGGAGGTCAGCAGGCGGGTGATGTGGCGGCCGGCCGTGAGAGTCGAGAGCCTGGTGAGTCCCAGCACGTCAAGGCCGGTGTCGAAGGACGCTCGGGGCAGCGCGTAGATCGGCCGGTTGCCGAAGTACGTCCACGGCGACGTGTTGCAGATTATCGACATGACGAGATTCGCGAGTGGCTCCTCGCCAGGCCGTTCGAGGGTGATCGTGCCGTGCCGCCGGTGGGGCTCGCCCGCGAACTGACGCATGAACTGTCGCACGTACAGGGAGTGTGTCGAACGTTTGCCGCGCTCGCGCTGTTGCTCCACCCGGCCGACGACACCGGCGTCGAAGCCGAGGCCGGCGCAGAAGGTGAACCAGCGGCCTGGCACCCCTTCGTCCTCACTGCCCGGCGTGCCGGTCGCGTGCCCCAGGCCGATGGTCCGCTCGTCACCGTCGCGCAGCGCCTCCAGAAGGGCACCCGCGGCCTCCACGGCGTCGTTCGGCAGCCCCAGCGCTCGGGCGAACACGTTGGTCGAGCCGCCGGGCACCACCGCGAGGCGCGGCAGGCGCTCCGGGTCGGGGCCGTGGTGCAGCAGACCGTTGACGACCTCGTTGACCGTGCCGTCCCCGCCCAGCGCGACCACCAGCTCGGTGTTCCCGCCCTCCGCGGCGGCCCGCGCCAGGTCCCGCGCGTGCCCCCGGTACTCGGTGGTGGCGACCTCGAGCTTGAGGTCGCTGGCGAGCGCGTGCACCAGGACATCGCGCGTACGGGCACTGGTGGTGGTGGCCGAAGGATTGACCACGAGAAGCGCACGCATGCGCGCCAGCCTACCTACCTGTCGGTACACGACCCACCTCAGGTCTCGCCGTCCCGCCCGTCCGCGTGCCGGATCGTCCGGGGCGCGACCGGTCGGAACGGGGCGGGGCTACCCTGCTGGGGTGAGCAGCAAGCAGTCCGCGCCGAAGTCCGCCCGTAAGAGCGCCGCCCCCGAGCGCGGCGGGAGCAAGGCACCCGACGTCCCGGAACCGGCCGGTCCGCGGCCCGCCCGGTTGACGGCCGCTGCCGCGCTGGCCGGTCTGGAGGGGCTGGCCCTACTGATCGGCGGGCTGTACATCCTGGTCATGGGGCTGCTGGGGAAGCCGGACAGCCCGCGGCAGGCGGTGACGGGTGGGGCGACCATGGTCGCGCTGGCCCTGTTGCCGCTGGCGGCGGCCCGCGGCCTGCTGCTGCGCCGTCGCTGGAGCCGGGGGCCGGCGCTCATCACCCAACTCGTGGCGTTCCCCGTGGCCTGGTCGCTGGTCAACGGGGGCGGCGCTTTGATCGCCGCGGGGGTGCTGCTGGCGCTCGCGGCCGTGGCCACCCTGGCGCTGCTGGTGAACCCGACGGCGACCGAGGCGCTGGGCATCGGCCCGCGGGAATCCTGAGCGAGTCCGCACCGCCCCGGACGCCCGGCCGGCGTACCGAGGGCCGGGGCGCCGACGCGTCCGGTGCGGGACGGCGGGCGTTCCGCACCGTGGACGGGCCGGGCCTCCTGTTCCCCACCTGATCCCGTCGGCCACGGGATCAGGTCCGCTCGGCTCGGCCCCGGCGCCCGCTCTCCCGGCGCCTGACCGTGGGACGGCCGCTCCGGTTACTCCTCGACGAGCAGGCGCTCGCGGAGCTGGGCGAGGGTGCGGGCGAGCAGCCGGGAGACGTGCATCTGGGAGATGCCGACCTCCTGGGCGATCTGCGACTGGGTCATGTTGCCGAAGAACCGCAGCAGAAGGATCTTCTTCTCGCGGGGCGGCAGATCCTCCAGCAGGGGCTTGAGGGACTCGCGGTACTCGACGCCCTCCAGGGCCTCGTCCTCCGCGCCGAGGGTGTCGGCGACGGCGGGCGACTCGTCGTCCGTGTCCGGCACGTCGAGGGAGAGGGTGCTGTACGCGTTGGCCGACTCCAGGCCCTCCAGTACCTCCTCCTCCGAGATGCCGAGGTGCTCGGCCAGCTCGTGGACCGTGGGCGCGCGCCCGTGCCGCTGGGAGAGCTCCGCGGTGGCGGTGGTCAGCGACAGCCGCAGCTCCTGGAGCCTGCGCGGGACCCGGACCGCCCATCCCTTGTCCCGGAAGTGCCGCTTGATCTCGCCGACGACCGTGGGCGTGGCGTAGGTGGAGAACTCCACCCCCCGGTCCGGATCGAAGCGGTCCACGGACTTGATCAGGCCGATGGTGGCGACCTGGGTCAGGTCGTCGAGCGGCTCGCCGCGGTTGCGGAACCGCCGCGCCAGGTGTTCCACCAGCGGCAGGTGCATCCGTACCAGGTGGTTGCGCAGCTCTGCCCGCTCCGGGGAGCCGTCGGGAAGCGACCGCAACCGGGTGAACAGGGCGCGCGCTCCGCTGCGATCCTGCGGCTGCCGCTGCTGTTCCTGCTGATCCATGTGGTCCGCCCGCTCCGGTCGGTCACTCGCCTCGTCCGGCTCCAGAGCCGCCGCGCTCCCCGGATGGTGCCGGACGGACTGATGCGGGATGGCCGGGGTGCGTACTTCCCGCGACGATGCAGTACTCACGGAGCCCCCTCTTCCGTCACGGCTGCCCGGGGCCGGCGCCGCGCTTCTTGTGCAGGCTGATGCTGACCGTGCGGTCGTCCGCGACGGTGGAGTCGACCTCGCCGGCCAGTGCGGAGAGCACCGTCCAGGCGAAGGTGTCGCGCTCGGGCGCGCGGCCGTCCGTGGTGGGTGCCGAGACCGTCACCCGGAGCGCGTCGCCGACGAGGCGGAAGACGCAGCTCAGTACGGAGCCGGGCACGGCCTGTTGCAGGAGGATCGCGCACGCCTCGTCGACGGCGATGCGGAGATCCTCGATTTCGTCGAGGGTGAAGTCCAGCCGGGCCGCGAGACCGGCTGTCGCCGTCCGCAGGACCGACAGGTAGGCACCCGCAGCGGGCAGCCGGACTTCAACGAAGTCCTGGGTCGCCCCGGACTCGCCTGCGATGGGGGACACCCTCACCTCCAAGGTGACACAAGCTTCTTGAGCTTTGACGGGCGTCGGCCGTGCACCCTCCGGGAGAGGATGACACAAGGCCGCCGCGGCACATTTCCGGCTGCGACGCTATCGCGATCTGGAGGTCCGCGCCGCAGGCCCACGACTGTCACTCATGGTAAACCCATGAGCACGGAAAGTGGCTAGGGGCTTGCGGTCTCAAATCGAAAGAGAAGTCGCCCTGTTGGGATTTTCGTCACTCTGCGCGAGTGCCGCAAGGGCGTGGAGCGGTTCACCCGATATCCGGTGCACCGTCCATTCGTCCATGGGCTCCGCGCCGAGCGACGCGTAGAAGCGGATCGACGGTTCGTTCCAGTCCAGTACTGACCATTCGAAACGCTGGTAGCCGCGCTCCACGCAGATCCGGGCGAGCTCGGCGAGCAGTGCCCGCCCGTGCCCACCGCCCCGCGCGGCGGGTCGCACGTAGAGATCCTCCAGATAAACACCGTGCGTACCCGTCCAGGTGGAGAAGTTGCGGAACCACAGCGCGAAACCCACCGGTTCCCCCGCCGGGACCGTGCTGCCCTCCGTAACCCCCGCTTCCGGTCCGTCACTCTCCGCTATGAGGGCGAAGACCGCGGGCTGCGGTCCGAAAAGTGCCTCGCGCAACTGCTCCTCGGTCGCCCGCGCGGAGTCCAGCGCCCGTTCGTACGCCGCGAGTTCGCGAATCATCGCGTGGAGCACGGGAACGTCGGCGGGCGTCGCGGATCGGATCATGCGTGCATGCTAGCGGGCGGCACCGACAGCGCCCCGGGCGCCGACCCGGCTCAGGGTTGGAAAGTCAGGGTTGCGTCGGGGTCGGATCAGGGGGACGTTCGAGCGTTCACCGGGGAGCATCAAGGCATCAGGCGCCGGTCGACGTAGCACCAGCGCCAGGACTCGCCCGGCTCGAAGCTGCGCATCACCGCGTGGCCGGTCTCCTCGAAATGGGCGGTGGCGTGCCGGTGCGGCGACGAGTCGCAGCACCCGACGTGCCCGCACGCCAGGCACAACCGGAGCTGGACGGGATGACTGCCGGCCGCCGCGCACTCGGGGCAGGTCTCGCTCAGCGGGACGGGTTCGGGGCGCGGCTGCTCGGCGCAGTGCGGACACTCGATCATGATGGCCAGGTTAGAAGGTGAGGGAACGGCATGGACATGGGTGGGGACCGATGGATGTGATGCCACTGCTGGTCCTGGTGGCCGGGAGCGCCGCCGTCGCGGGCGCCGCCCGCAGGACACCCGTGTCCGCGCCGCTGCTGCTGGTGGCGGCGGGGCTCGCCGTGTCGTACCTGCCGGGCGTGCCGGACTACACCCTCGAGCCGGACATCGTGCTGCCTCTGGTGCTGCCCCCGTTGCTGCACACCGCCGCGCTCGACAGTTCGTACCTCGATCTGCGGGCCAACGCCCGCCCGGTGGCGCTGCTGTCGGTCGGTTATGTGCTCTTCGCCGCGCTGGCCGTCGGATGTACCGCCTTTCTGCTGGTGCCGGGGCTGCCCTTGACGGCGGCGCTCGTCCTCGGAGCCGTCGTGGCCCCGCCCGACGCGGTCGCCGCCACCGCCATCGCCCGCCGGCTGGGCCTGCCGTCGCGCATCACCACCATCCTCCAGGGCGAGTCCCTGGTGAACGACGCGACCGCCATCACCGCGTACAAGGTGGCGCTGGCCGCCGCGGTCGGCGAGGGCGCCACCTGGGCGGGCGGCGTACGGGAGTTCGCGGTGGCGGCGCTGGGCGGCGTGGGGGTCGGCCTGGTCCTCATGGTGCCGCTGCACTGGCTGCGCAAGCGGCTGCGCGACCCGCTCCTGCAGAACACCCTCTCCCTCCTCATCCCCTTCGCCGCCTACACCGCCGCCGAGCAGGTGGAGGCGTCCGGCGTGCTCGCGGTCGTGGTCGTCGGCCTCTACCTCGGACACCGCTCCTGGCAGGTGGACTTCGCCACCCGGCTCCAGGAGGCGGCCGTGTGGAAAATGGTCGCTTTCGTCCTGGAGTCCGCCGTCTTCGCCCTGATCGGTCTTCAACTGCGGGTCGTCGTGGGCGGACTGGGGGAATACGGGACGGGCGAGGCCGCCTGGTACGCCCTCGTCGTCTTCCTCGCCGTGGTCGTCGCCCGCTTCCTCTGGGTCTATCCCGCCACCTTCCTGCCCCGGTGGCTGTCCGCGCGGATCCGTGAACGGGAACGGGAGACCACCGCGCGCGGCGCCTTCGTCGTGAGCTGGGCCGGAATGCGCGGGGTCGTCTCGCTGGCCATCGCCTTCTCGATCCCGGTCACCACCCACGACGGGAGCGCCTTCCCGGCGCGCAACCTGGTGCTGTTCCTCACCTTCACGACCGTGATCGGCACCCTCGTCGTCCAGGGCCTCACCCTGCCCCCGCTGATCCGCCTGCTCCGGCTGCCGGGCCCCGACCCCCGGACCGCGACCCTCGCCGAGGCGCAGGCCCAGAGCGAGGCGTCCACCGCCGCGGAGCGCAGACTCGACGAACTCCTCGCCGACGACCGCAACACCCTGCCCCAGCCGCTCGCCGACCGGCTGCGCGCCGTGCTGGAGCGCCGCCGCAACGCGGTGTGGGAGCGGCTCGGCGCGGTGCACGAGACCACCGGGGAGTCGGCCGACGACACCTACCGGCGGCTGACCCGGGAGGTCATCGAAGCCGAGCGGGAGGTCTTCGTGGCCCTGCGCGACGCGCGGCGGATCGACGACGAGATGTTGCGGACGCTGTTGCGGCGGCTTGACCTGGAGGAGGCCGCGGCGTACCGGGAGGAGGCGGCGGAATGAACGCACGACGGCCCGGGCGGCCCGGGGCTCCCGGCCGCGGACGACGCGCGGATGGTTCGCGCGCGAGCCGCCTCCGGCGCCGGCTCCTAAGCCGACTCCTAAGCCGGTTCCGACGCCGGACCGGGTTCCGAATCGGGTTCCGGATCGGGGCCGCCGGTGACGACGGCGGCGACCGTGGTGCCCGGAGGGAAAGCCCCCTCCTCGGCAAGTGTCGTCAGGCCGTACAGCGCCTTGGCCACGTACAGCCTTTCCGGCGGCAGGCCGTGCCGCGCGGCGAAGTCGTCCGCGAAGTCGTCCAGCTCAGGGGTGGTGCGGGCGTAACCACCGCCGTGGAAGCGGTCGTCCAGCGACCAGTCGCCCCGGCGGCCGCCGAACGCCGCGGTCTGCAGCCGCTCGACCTCGGCGCCCAGGAAACCACCCTTGAGCACCGGGAAGCCCAGGGCGCGCGTCCCCTCCCCGAGCCCTGCGGCCAGCCCGGCGAGCGTTCCGCCCGTGCCGCAGGCGACGGCGGCGACGTCCCCCGGCCCGAGGACGGCGCGCAGCTCGCGGCCGAGCGCCGCGCAACCGTGGACGGCGGCCGCGTTGCTGCCGCCTTCGGGAACGACGTGGCAGCCGTCCGCCCCGAGCGCGGCCAGCACGTCCGGCTCGGTCTTGCGCCGGTAGGTGGCCCGGTCGACGAAGCGCAGCCGCATGCCGTCCGCCGCGCAGCGGGCCAGCGACCAGTTCAGCGGCCGGTCCGCGAGTTCGTCGCCGCGGACGACGCCGATGGTGGCGAAGCCGAGGAGGCGGCCCGCGGCGGCGGTGGCGCGCAGATGGTTGGAGTAGGCGCCGCCGAAGGTGAGCAGCGTGGTGCGGCCGGCGGCCGCGGCGGCCCGCAGGTTGGGCTCCAGCTTGCGCCACTTGTTGCCGGGCAGCCGGGGATGTATCAGGTCGTCCCGCTTCAGCAGCAGCCGTACGCCGCGGCGGCCGAACCGCTCGTCGGCCAGCTCGACGACGGGGGACGGCAGCCTGGGGCGCAGGGCCGCGAGGTCCAGGGGCGCGGCGGAGGCGAGGTGGGACGGGCCGGTCACCCGTCCATTGTCGGTGAGATCCGCTGGTGCGCCCGCGAGGGGGGACCGGGGTGTGCCGTGGAGGCCGGCCGGGTGGCGCACGCCCTGTCGCATACGCCTGAATGGCCCTGTTGTACCGAAAAGTTCGCAGGTTATCGGGGTGTTCGGATATCGTGCGAGCCGATTCGGCCGCAGGCCGGACGTCGCACGTCGGTACGGAGACAGAAAGCGCACGCCAGTGGACTACCAGGCCGTCCTCGAAGAGGTAGCCGCGTTCGCGCGCCCGCTGGTGGGCCGCGGCCAGGCGGCGCAGTACATCCCGGCCCTGGCGGGGGTGGACACCGGGCAGTTCGGGATGGCGGTCGCCGATGTCACCGGTGGTGTCCACGGGGTGGGGGACTGGGAGCGGCCGTTCTCCGTGCAGTCGATCTCCAAGGCCTTCGGGCTGGCGCTCGTCCTGGCCGAGGGCGGCGACAAGATCTGGGAGCGGGTCGGGACGGAACCGTCCGGGAACGCCTTCAACTCCCTGGTGCAGCTCGAACACGAGAACGGCATCCCGCGCAATCCGTTCATCAACGCGGGTGCGCTGGTCGTCACCGACCGGCTGCAGACGCTGACCGGGGACGCCAGCACCACGATGCTGGAGTTCCTGCGGGCCGAGAGCGGGAACCCGGAGGTGTCCTTCGACCCCGCCGTGGCGAAGTCGGAGTCCGAGCACGGCGACCGGAACGCGGCCCTCGCCCACTTCATGGCCAGCTACGACAACCTCGACAACCCGGTGCCCACGGTCCTGGAGCACTACTTCTGGCAGTGCTCCATCGAGATGAGCTGCCGGGACCTGGCCCTGGCGAGCGGCTTCCTGGCCCGCCACGGGCTGCGTGCCGACGGCACCCGGCTGCTGCCGCGCCGGGAGGCGAAGCAGATCAACGCCGTGATGCTGACCTGCGGCACCTACGACGCGGCCGGCGATTTCGCCTACCGGGTCGGTCTGCCGGGCAAGAGTGGGGTGGGCGGCGGCATCATCGCCGTCATACCCGGGCGCTGCACGCTCTGCGTCTGGAGCCCGGGGCTGGACGCGCGCGGGAACTCGGTGGCGGGCGTCGCCGCGCTGGACCACTTCACCACGCTGACGGGCTGGTCGGTGTTCTGAGGTCGGCTCCCGGTGCCGGTGCCGGTGCGGTTGCCGTGGCCGGTGGCGGCCCCCGGGGGCCCGGCGCATCGTGGAGCACGGGGAGAACCAGGAGGAGGCCGTATGGAACATGAGTTGCGCGCCGAATACGCGGACGGCAGCTCTCCGGACGACGACGACCCCGCGGTCAAGACGTGGCACGTGGTCCGTGAGGGCGACGGCACGACCGGGATGTGCGGCCGGGAGCTCGACCCGGGCGCGGCCGCCCGCTCCGTCGACCTCTGGGGCACCGGCAAGGTTCCCATCTGCCACTCCTGTGGAGCCCTCTACCTGCGGGAATCGCCCTAGTGACGGACCTGTCGGCGGGGTACCTGGAGCGGCCCTCGCGACGTCTTCCCGGGGCGGTCGTGTGGACCCGGACGGATGTGTCCGCCGATCCCGTGCGGGTCGTCCCGGACGGCTGCATGGATCTGATCGCGGTCGGCGGGCGGCTGGTCGTGGCGGGCCCGGACACCCGGGCGCATCTCGTCGAGGCGGTACCGGGGGCCGTGTACACCGGGGTGCGCTTCCTGCCCGGCACCGGCGCGGCCCTGCTGGGGGTGCGGGCGCACGAGCTCCGCGACCGGCGGGTGCCGCTGGACGACCTGTGGCCCGGCCGCCGGGCGCGGCTCGCCGCCCGGCGGGTGGCGGAGGCGCCGCTGCCCGGGCGCGCCCTGGAAGATGTCGTCGGCGGTGCCGCGGGCCCGGACACGTACGACCCCGTGGCGGCCGCCGTCCTGGCGTCCGCCCGGCGCGGCGAACCGGTGTCCCTGTCGGCCGCCCGGCTGGGCCTCGGTGAACGGCAGTTGCACCGGCGCTCCCTCCACGCCTTCGGATACGGGCCGAAGACGCTCGCCCGGGTGCTGCGGGCGAACCGGGCACTGGAGCTGGCCCGGACCGGCGTCCGCTTCGCCGACGTGGCCGCCACGTGCGGTTACGCCGACCAGGCCCATCTGGCGCGCGAGGTGCGGCGGCTGACCGGGACGACGCTGGGCGAGCTGGTGCGCGGGCGGTGACCTCGCGCCGTCCGTCGGCGTCCGGCAACGGTGATCCGCGCCGGATGACGGCCGGCCGGCGGCGGCCGGCGCGCCGAAGCCGCAGGGGCCTCCAGAGCGGCGAACAGGTCCACCGCGTTGCCGCCCGGGTCCGGCACGATCGCGTACCGCTGTCCCCAGACCGCGTCCCACGGCGCTTGGTGCCCGGTGACCCGGCCTTCGTCAGCTCGGCCCGGACGGCGTCCACCCCGTCGGGGCCGTGGCACGCGAACCCCATGGTGACGCGGCCGGGGCCGGTGGACAGACGGGTGCCGGGGGTGAAGGAGCGGTAGGCCGCGTCGGTGTCCCACAGCAGCCGCAGGCCGTTCGGCAGCACGGCTCGACGTGCGGCAGGTCGTCCGCCTCCGCCGGGACGTCCAGGCCGAGGCGGCGGGAGAAGACGAGGGAGGAGGCCATGTCGGCGACGACGAGGCCGGTGCAGTCGAAACGAGGTGCCGAAGGGGGGGAGTCACAGGAGGTGTCGTGCGAGCGCCGTTGGCAGGGGCCGCGGGGCCGGTCTTGAACGGGTCGGACACCCTCGGAGGGCCGCCCTCCCGCGCTGTTCCCCCGGTCACGGGCAGCGGATGACCTGGCCCGCGTACGAGAGGTTGCCGCCGAAACCGAACAGGAGCACCGGCGCGCCGGACGGGACGGCGCCGCGTTCGACGAGCTTGGAGAGAGCGAGCGGGATGCTCGCGGCCGAGGTGTTGCCGGACTCGGTGACGTCCGTGGCGATCACCGCGTTGACGGCGCCGATGCGGCGGGCGACGGGTTCGATGATCCGCAGGTTCGCCTGGTGCAGGACGACCGCCGCCAGCTCCTCCGGGGCGACGCCGGCGCGTTCGCAGACCGACCGGGCGATCGGCGGGAGCTGGGTGGTGGCCCACCGGTAGACGGACTGGCCTTCCTGGGCGAACCGGGAGGGGGTGCCCTCGATGCGCACGGCGTGCCCCATGTTCGGGACGGAGCCCCAGACCACCGGGCCGATGCCGGGCTCCTCCGCGGCGGAGACCACCGCGGCGCCCGCGCCGTCGCCGACGAGGACGCACGTCGAGCGGTCGGTCCAGTCCACCACGTCCGTGAACTTCTCCACGCCGACGACCAGGGCGTTCGTCGCCGCGCCGGCGCGGATGGCGTGGTCGGCGGAGGCCAGGGCGTGGGTGAAGCCCGAGCAGACGACGTTGACGTCCATCACGGCGGGGGAGGCGAGCCCCAGCCGGGCGGCGACGCGGGCGGCCGTGTTCGGGCTGCGGTCGACGGCGGTGCAGGTGGCGACGAGGACGAGATCGATGTCGGTCGCGGCGAGACCGCTCGCGGCGAGGGCCTTGGCCGCGGCCTCGGCGGCCATCGCGTCCACGGTCTCGTCGGGTGCGGCGACGCGCCGGGTGTGGATGCCGACGCGGGAGCTGATCCACTCGTCGCTGGTGTCCACCATCGCCGCCAGCTCGTCGTTGGTGAGCACCTTGGCGGGCTGATAGTGACCGAGGGCGATGACGCGCGACCCGGACATCGGTGGTTCCTCCTGCGGGCGAATGATCCGAACCCCCAGTGTTGACCGCGCCCGGCGCCGGAGCGATGAGCAATCCACCAACGTTCCGGCGGGATAACTGGCATAACCCACAGGAGGGCCCGTGGGGCCCGGCCGGCCGGAGGGATCCGGCGACCGGGCCCCACGGGCCCGGGGCGGCGGGTTCCGCGTCAGCGGAGGGAGAGCGCCGTCCGGAGAGTGGTGAAGAGCTGGGTCTGGTCGGTCACGCCCAGGACACGCTCGGCCCGCGGACCCTGGGCCGCGATGCGGACCTGGGTGCCGGTGTGCTCCTGGGACTTGCCCGGGGTGTTGGTCGAGTAGTTGACCTTGATCTGCTGACCCTCGTTGGTGACCAGCGTCGAGGACAGTCCGGGCGGGGCGGCCTCCAGCGGCACGATCTGGCTGGTGTGCCCGTGGTCGGCGGTGGTGACGACCAGGGTGTCGGGGTGCTCGGCCGCGTAGGCGCGGGCGACCTTCACCGCGCGGTCCAGCGCGGCCGTCTCGCCGATCTGGCCGCACGGGTCGGCCGAGTGGTCCCGCTTGTCGATCGAGGCGCCCTCGACCTGCAGGAAGAAGCCCTTCTTGCCGCGCTGCCCCTGCTCCAGCAACTGGAGCGCCTTCTTGGTCTGCTCCTCCAGGCTGGGCGTGCCGGCCGTGCGCTCCGGGTTGTTCGTCACGCAGCGCTGCGGTGCGGTGCCGCCCTGGGCGGCGGCCTTGCCGGTCCACTCGACGGGGACGTTGCCCGGGGCGAACAGGCCGAGCACCGGCTTGCCGGACCGCGCCTTGCCGAGCGCCTTGGCGTCGGTGACCACCTGGTAGCCGAGCTTCCGCGCCTGCTCGGTGACGGTCAGCCCCTGGTAGCGGCCCTCGGTGATCTTCTGGTCGAAGCGCTGCTTGCCGCCGCCGAGGAGGACGTCGACCTTGTGGTTGACGCTCTGCTCGGCGATCGAGCCGGGGCCGCCCTTGGCGATCCGGTCGCTCGGGCACTCCTTCATGTCGGCCGGGCCCTGGCAGCTCCGGTCGGTGGCGTGCGAGGCGAGGACGGCCGGGGTGGCGTCGGTGAGCTCGGCGGTGGTGACGCTGCCGGTGGCGAGCCCGTTGCGCTGGGCCAGCTCCAGGATCGTGGTCATCGGCTTGTCGGTGCCGGGTGTCTTGGATATCCGGCCGTTGACGGTCTTGTGGCCGGTCGCCCAGCCGGTGCCGCTCGCCGCCGAGTCGGTGACGTAGTCCGGCTTGCCGTTCTTGTCCACGGAGTAGGTGGTGTAGGCGCCGGTCATCGGGAACTTGTCCATGTTCAGCCGGCCCGCCGCGCCCACCGTGTAGTCCCGGGCGAGGGTGATCTCGGAGTCGCCCATGCCGTCGCCGATGAGCAGGATGACGTTCTTGGCCTTCTTCGGACCGTGGGCCTGGGCGGCGACGGCCGACTCGGCCGCCCGGTCCGTGCGACCGCCGTCGGAGACGGAAGCCGCGGCCGGCACCGCGACACCGGCGACGAGCAGTGCGGCGGCGCCCCAGGCGAGACGACGCCCGTACGGACGAGAACCCATGGTGTTTTCCTTCCTCGTGGGCCGGCGGTGTGCCCGGCCGGAGGAAGCTCACCAAGCGAGGGTGTACGGCAGCGCAATACGAGGTGACATCGAGGTCAGCGGGAGCTTTCGACCGTGGTGGGAGAGGTGGCGGCCGTGGGGGCCGGGTCCTCCTTCATGGCCCTGGCCTCGCTCTTGAGGATGCGCGCCGACTTGCC
Organism: Streptomyces sp. NPDC052910; assembly: GCF_055585605.1. Taxonomy (NCBI): domain Bacteria; kingdom Bacillati; phylum Actinomycetota; class Actinomycetes; order Kitasatosporales; family Streptomycetaceae; genus Streptomyces; species Streptomyces sp. NPDC052910. The sequence goes on along the minus strand of NZ_JBVJJR010000001.1, from coordinate 563,327 downwards.
GAGGGCGCGCGCCATGTCGGGCAGTTTCTTCGATCCGAAGAGCACGACGAGGACGAGCACGACGATGATGAGGTGCCAGGGTTCGAGGGCGTTGCGCAGCACGGCGGCCACCTGCTTTCTCTGCGGTCCCGGTGGCGGGACGTGGTCGTGGGATGTGCGGCCGGCTCGCCCTACTTTACTTGCGCTATTGCGCAATCGGGCAACCGGGGGTGACTCCCGTCCGTCTCTGGGGATGAACCTGTCGGGACGCGTCCGTTCGGGATGCCGGCGAGTCTCCGGGGGATACGCCTCCGGGGTCGAGGCGCGCATGGGGTCGAGGCACGCATGGGGCTGAGGGGGCTCGGGGATGAGCGGAGGGGGCGGCCGGAAGTTCGGCGGCGCGTCGCTGGTGCTGCTGATACTGCTGGTGGCCGCGGCCGGCTGGACGTACCTGCGGCTCGACGGCAACCTCGGCGTCTTCGACGCGGACGGCATCGCCCGGGACCGTCCCCCCGGCTCCGCCGCCGGCGACAACGTCCTCGTCATCGGCTCCGACTCGCGCGCCGGCGGCAACCGGGAGCTCGGTGGCGGTACCGGCCGCACCGGCCGCTCGGACACCGCCTTCCTGCTGCACGTCTACGGAGACGGGGAGCGGGCCGCCGTCGTCTCCATCCCCCGTGACACGCTCGTCGAGATCCCGCCCTGCCGGCTCCCCGACGGCAGTTGGACGGCCGCCCGGAGCGAAGCCATGTTCAACTCGGCCTTCTCGGTCGGCGGCACGCCCGAGGGCAACCCCGCCTGCACGCAGAACACCGTCGAACGGCTGACCGGGCTGCGGGTGGACCACACCGTCGTCGTCGACTTCGCCGGTTTCGCGGCGCTGACCGACGCCGTGGGCGGCGTCGAGGTGTGCATGCCCCAGGACGTCTACGAGGGCGACCTCGACCCGAACCGCGGCAGCCGCGGCGACCTGCTCTTCAAGAAGGGGCGGCAGAGCGTGTCCGGCCGGAAGGCCCTGGACTACGTGCGGGTGCGGCACGGTATCGGCGACGGCTCCGACATCGGCCGCATCCGCCGCCAGCAGGCGTTCGTCGCCGCCCTGGTCGAGAAGGTGCGGTCCCGGGGGCTCGCGCCCGCGACGCTGCTGCCGCTGGCCGACGCGGCGACGAAGTCCCTCACCGTCGACCCGGGGCTGGGCTCGGTGGACAAGCTCGTGTCCTTTGCCCGGTCGCTCAAGGACATCGGCCGGGACGACATCACGTTCGTCACCATGCCCTGGCGGTACGCGGGCGACCGGGTGGCGGTCGTCCGGCCGGAGGCGGACGCCCTGTGGGCGGCGCTGCGGGAGGACCGCGCGGTGCGGGGTGATGGCGCTGCCGGAAGGGGCGGGAAGAGTGGCGGGGGTGGCGCGGGGGACGGGCGTGGCGCGGTGTCGGGGGCCGGCGTCCGCGTCTCCGTCGTCGACGCCACCCACGAGAAGGGACCGGCCGCCCGCGCCGCCGATCTCCTCCGGCGGCACGGCTACACGGTGACCGGCACCCGCACGGCCGAGGGCGGTGACGCGGGCACGACGGTGATCGAGTTCGGCCCGGGACAGGCGGGGCGGGCCCGCACCCTGGCCCGGCTCTTCCCCGGCGCCTTCGTGCGAGGCACCGCCGACTCCGGCATCTCCCTCATTCTCGGCCGGGACTACGGCACGTCGGCGGCGGACGGAGCGGAGCGGCCGGAGGGCGCGGCGCCGGACGGAACGGCGAGCGGGAAGGCGGCCGGGAAGGCGAGCGGGAAAGGCGCCGTCGACGCTTCCGTCGCGAGAGCGGCGGAGGGAAACCCCTGCCCCGATCTGTCCTACGGGTGAGATGAGGGTGCGAGGGGAACCGGGTGACTGAATAGTCCGTTGTTTCAGAGAACGCAGAGTAAGTTCGGAATTCCGATGGAAGTTCCTTCCGCCTCTCCGAGGAGCACCACCATGCCCGCCACTCCCAGGGTTCCGTCCCGGCCCCTGCCGGCCCTCTTCGCGGGGCTCGTCGCGGCTCTGCTGCTGGTGGCCGGCGGTGCGATGGCCGCCCCGCCCGCCCACGCCGCCACCGGCTTGAACGAGGCGGCCGACGCGCTGAAGAAGAGCCCCGTCTACGTCGACCCCCGGGCGTCCTCCCAGCTCTCGTCGTCCGACGCGGACGCCCTGGCCAAGAAGATCAAGGACGCGGGCAAGCCGGTGTTCGTCGCCGTGCTCCCGAACGCGCCGGAGTTCCCCCAGCGGACCGTCCTCAAGGACCTGCGCGAGAAGGTCGGCGTCAGCGGCGTCTACGCCATCCGGCTCGGCGACAAGTTCAACGCGGGCGCCGACCGCCGGGTGATGTCCAATAACGCTGTCGCCAATCTGCGCGATTCCGTCCGCCGCAACGACGACGCCAACGCGAGCACCGAGCTCAACGCGTTCGTCGACGGGGCGATCAAGACCGCCCGGGGGCACGCCCCCGACTCGTGGGGCGGTTCCGGATCCGGGGGCGGGTCCACCGGGCTGATCGTCGGCGGCGCGGTCGTCGTCGCGGGCGCGGGCGGGGCCTACGCGCTCTACCGGCGAGGGAAGAAGAAGCGCGAGCAGCGCGAACGCGCCGAGCTGGACGCCCTGCGCGTCGTCGTCGACGAGGACATCACCGCGTTCGGCGAGGAACTCGACCGGCTCGACTTCTCGCCGTCGGAGGCCGGGGCCACGGACGCCATGCGGCACGACTACGAACAGGCCCTCGACGCGTACGAGGAGGCCAAGCGGCGGATCGCGGCGGCGACCAGGCCCCAGGAGGTCACGGCCGTGACCGAGGCCCTGGACAACGGCCGGTTCGCCCTGGCCACCCTCGCCGCCCGCCGCGCCGGAGCACCGCTGCCCGAGCGCCGGCTGCCCTGCTTCTTCGACCCGCGCCACGGGCCGTCCGTCGAGGACGTCCAGTGGGCGCCCCCGGGCGGCGCGCCGCGCACCGTCCCCGCCTGCCGGGCCGACGCCACGCGCATCGCCGACGGCGAGGACCCCGTGTCCCGCACGGTCCAGACGGCCCAGGGCCCCCAGCCGTACTGGAACGCGGGCCCCGCCTACGCGCCGTGGGCGGGAGGCTACTTCGGCGGCGGCATCCTGCCCGGCCTCCTGATGGGCACCATGCTCGGCAGCATGCTCACCGGCCCCGCCTACGCCTCCGACTTCGGCGGCGTCCCGACCGACACCGGCCCCGAAGGGGGCGACTTCTCCGGCAGCGACTTCGACTCCGGTGACTTCGGGGGCGGCTGGGGTGACGGCGGGGGATTCGGCGGCGGAGACGGTGGTGGGTTCGGGGGCGGGGACTGGTGACGCTCTGAAGAGGGGGCCGGTCAGGCGGCCGGTGACCCGCCACCTTGAGCGGCTCCGGCTTCGGACCCTTCGGGCGGGGCGTGACCGTCGGTGGCCGCGACGCCCCGCGCGTACCGGTTCCGGGCGGCGGTGAGGGCGACGCCGTACGCGGTCAGGACGGTCGCGAGGAGGAGGTACGTGAGGGGCGGCAGACCGGTCATGGAGAGCGGGGGGCCCAGGGGGGAGAGGGGGAGGAGGAGGCCGACGACGGCCAGCGCGGTGGTGGCCGACGGGATGGGACCGGGTGACCGGCCTTCCGCCAGGTGGCGGCCGGAGCGCAGGAGGAGCATCACCATCGCCTGGGTCAGCAGGTTCTCCGTGAACCACCCGGCGTGGAAGGCCTCCTGACCGCCGTCGTCCCCCAGCGTCCGGACCGCGAAGGCCAGGACGGCGAACGTGGCGAGGTCGGCCGCGGCGTTGAGGAGGCCGAAGGCCGTGACGAAACGCAGCAGGTCACGGGGGCGGAGCCGGGCCGGCCTGCGCAGCGCCGCCGGGTCAGGGCGGTCGAAGGCCAGGGCGAGCTGGGCGGCGTCGAAGCAGAGGTTCTGCACCAGCACCTGGGCGGGGAGCATCGGCAGGAACGGCAGGAGCAGCCCGGCCGCCAGCATGGCGATGACGTTCCCGAAGTTCGACGAGAGGGTGATCCGCAGGTACGCGGCGATGTTGCCGGTGCTGCGCCGGCCCGCGGTCACCGCCCGGTCGAGGGCGGTGAGGTCCTTCGAGGCCAGGACGACGTCCGCCGCCTCGCGCGCGACGTCGACGCCCGCGCGGGGACAGACGCCGACGTCGGCGGCGTGCAGGGCGGCCAGGTCGTTGACGCCGTCGCCCAGGAAACCGGTGGTGCGGCCGTTCGCGCGCAGGGCGCGGACGATACGGGCCTTGTGCTCCGGGGAGCAGCGCGCGAAGACGGTCGTACGGTCGGCGAGCCGCGCCAGGTCCGCGTCCGTGAGGCCGTCGACGCGGTCGGCGGTCACCACCTCGCCCGGGTCCAGGCCGAGGTCGCGGCAGACGCGGGCGGCCGTGCCCGGGTGGTCGCCGGTGAGAACCCGGACGGTGATGCCCCGGTCCGCGAGCACGGCCAGCGCCTCCGCGGCGGTGGGGGCGAGGGCGTCGCGCAGGGCGACGAAGCCGGTGAACTCCAGGCCGCGCTCGTCGTCGGGCCCGTAGGGCCGGGAGCGCGACGGCCGTTCGGCGTGGGCCACGGCGAGCACCCGCAGCCCGTCCGCCGCGAGGTCCGCCGCCCGCCGCGACAGGCGTTCGCGCTCGGCCGGCACGAGGGCGCAGCGCTCCAGGACGTCCTCCGGAGCGCCCTTGACCACGAGGACGTGGACCCCCGCGAGGCCGAACCGGGGGTCGCCGGCGCGCCGGACGACGGCGGTGGACAGGGGGCGCCCGGGAGCGCAGGGGAGCGCGGCGATCCCCTCGTACTCCTCCTCGGCGGCCAGGAGGGCGTCGTCCCCCGCCGCGTCGAGCAGGGCCTCGTCCAGGGCGTCGGGCACCGGGAGTTCCGCGAGGTGCAGCGTCCACAAGGCGTTGACCGCCGCCCGGCGCAGCACCTCCTCGCCGTCCCGCCCGTGCGCGTCCTCGGCGTGGTGGAAGACGGGCCGGTCCTGGGTGAGGGTGCCCGTCTTGTCGACGCACAGCACGTCGACGGCGCCCAGGTCGTGCAGTGCGGGGAGGCGGCGCACGATCACCTCGCCGCCGCGCGCGAGACCGGCGGCGCCGCGTGCCAGTGCCGCCGTCACGACGACGGGCAGCATCTCGGGCGTCAGCCCGACCGCCACCGCCACGGCGAACGGCAGCGTCTCCATCCCGCGCCCGCGCAGCAGCGCGCCCGTGACCAGCACCAGGGGCGCGGTCAGCAGCATGAACCGGACCAGCGTCCACGCGATGCCGTTGACGGACCGGTCGAACGGGCTGACCAGGCGCCCGCCGCTCCCGCCCGCCGCGCCGGGGAACGCCCCGGAGAGACGGGTCGCCCCTCCGGTCGCGACGACGACGGCGGTGGCGGTGCCGGAGAGGACGCTGCTGCCCTGGAAGCAGAGGTGGGCGGGGTCCGGGGCGCCGCGCGGCCGATCGCCGCCGTCCTGTCCGTTCTCCCGACCGCTCCCGGGGCGGCCGTCCGCGGGCGCGGGCCGGGCCGCCGTGCGGTGGACCGCCGGTTCGCCGCCGCCCGCCTGGGGCTGCCCTCCGGCCGGTACGAGCGTGAGGCGGCGGACCGGCGACGGAGTCGCCCGGCGTCCGCCGGCCGTGCCGTCCCGGTCGTCCTCGGGGTCGGGAGCGGTGCGCGGGGGCGTGGAGGCCGCCGCCGGTGTGCGGCCGGGGTGGTGGGCCGGGCCGGCGGGACCGGCCGTCCGGCGGCCGTCGGCGGCCCTGCCGGCGGGGTCGGCGGAGGTGGCGGTGGTGGTTGCGGTGGCGGTTGCGGCGCCCGCTGCCAGGGCCGGGGCCCGCTTCTCCATCGGCGCCGACTCGCCCGTCAGGACGGCTTCGTGGACGGTCAGGCCGGTCGTGCGGAGCAGGCGCAGGTCGGCCGGGACGAGGTCGCCGGGGGAGAGGAGGACGACGTCCCCGGGGACCAGCTCGCCGACGGGCAGCTCCCGGTGGACCGGGGGCGCGTCGTCCGCGGGGCGGCGGCGGACCGTGGCGGTGGCGGGGACGAGGTCGCGCAACGCCGCCGCCGCGCGTTCCGCGCGGTGCTCGCCGGCGGTCCGCAGAGCGCAGCTCACCGTCACGAGAACGCCGATCACGCAGGCGGTGCCCCAGGAGGCGACCGCGGCGGAGACCAGGCCGAGGCAGAGGAGGACGGCGGTGAACGGGTCGCGCAGGCCGCGCGCGAACCGCCGGACGGGCCCGGGCGGGCGGCGGCCGGGGAAGACGTTCTCGCCGGCGTCGGCCAGCCGGCGGGCGGCCTCGTCCTCGGTCAGTCCGCGCGGGCCGCTGCCCAGCTCCCGCAGTACGTGAAGGGTGGAGCCGGCCTGGCCGGCCTCAGGCGCCCAGGCCACGGAGGCGTCCGGAACCGGCGCCGGACCGCGACCGGGACGCGGCGTCGGCCCGGCGGTCGGAGAGCTGGTCGACCATGAGACGGACGATGGTCACCACGTGCGGGTCGTCCACCAGGTAGACCACCCGGCGGCCCTCGCGCCGCGACCGCACCAGCCCGGCGAGCTTGAGCTTCGCGAGGTGCTGGCTGATGGCGGGCAGCGCGCCGCCGACCCGTTCGGCCAGCCCGGTCACGTCGCTCTCGCCCTGGGCGAGGGCCCAGACGAGGTGCAGCCGGGCGGGGGAGGCCAGCAGCCCGAACGCGGCGGCGGCCTCGCTCAGCACGTCCGCCGACGGGTCGGCGGCGCTCCGTTCGACGGCCCCCTCGGGGCTCCCGAATCCGCCGACGCCTGCCGTCACTGTCGCTCTCCCGTCCCTGCCGGGCGTCGTCACGCCCGAGAGGGTCAGTCTAGGCAACCGGGCGGTCCGGCCCCCAGTAGCCTCCGCGCGGTGGTCCCGGGGGCAGGCGGAGTCAGGACAGCTTGCCGTCGTAGTCGGGGAGCTTGACCGTGAGTTCCGCGTGACCGCCTGTGAGGTCGGTGGTGTTGTTGCCGATGTTGGCGATGATCTTGTACCCCTTGGCCTCGATCTTCGCCCGCTCGGCGGTCTTGTAGGCGCTCACGTCGCGGAAGAGGTCGGGGAGGCGGCGGACGGACAGGCCGTCCACCGGGTAGCCGACGCGCTTGAGGTTGTCCTCGGTCAGGGAGCCCAGGAGGCGGGGGCGGGCGGTGACGAAGAAGACGGCGGCGCCGCGCTCGTGGGCGTACCGGACGAGGTCGCGGACGGGGGCGACGGCCGGCGTCGGGTACGTCCAGTGGAAGTCGGTCTCGAGCGAGGTGTTGTCGATGTCGAGGACCACGGCCTGCTTCTCGGTGCGGGCCTGGGCGGTGCGCTCGCGGATGTGGGGCGTCGCCCGGTCGACGGCGGCCCGTACGTCCCGCTGCCAGGCCGCGTAGTCGACGCCCTTGAGGGCGGCGGTGCCCGAGGTGTGCGTGCCGGAGGAGGCGGCGGTCACGGGTATGACGGGCGTGGCCGGAGCGGTGGCGGGGATGCCGGAGCGGGTGCCGGCCGCCGTGGGGGCGGCCGCGGCCGTCGTGGTCGTGCCCAGCGTGGCGAGAGCGGCGGCCGCGGAGACGGCGACGGCGGTGCGGCGGGCCCGGAGCGATGCGGTCATGCCGGGAACGATCACGTTCCTCCGTGACGGGTGGGGAACGTGAGGTTGTCCGGTGAGTGATGTCTGGGTTCCGCGTGCGGGGTGTCACTCCAGAGGCTTGTCTCCCAGGTGCACCAGCAGCACGCGCAGGGCCTCCGCGACCCGGTCGCACTCCTCGCGGCCGAGGGCGGAGAGGATCCGTTCGCCGTTGGCCGAGTGGAGGGCGATCAGCTCGTCCGTGAGGCGGTAGCCGCGGTCGGTCAGCCGGATGCGGACCCCTGCGCGCGCTGCCCGCGGGGCTGGTGCTGCCGGCGTACAACCGCAGGCTCCCGCGCGGCTCGTGGTGGTGGAAGTCGGCGGTGCTCGCCGTCCTCAACTTCGGCGCCTTCCTCCCGCTGATCTTCTTCGCCGCCTACCGGCTCCTCGGCGGGGTGGCCGCCACGATCGGGGCCGTGCAGCCGTTGATGGTGGCCGGCTTCTCGCTCCTCGTGCTGCGGATCCGCTCCCCACTGCCCGTCCTGCTGACGGCGGTCGCCGGCGTCGGCGGCGTGGCCCTGATGACCCTCACCGGCAAGGCCGCCCTCGATCCGCCGGGCGTCGCGGCGGCCCTGCTGATCGCCCTGTCCATCGTGCTCACCGAGAAGTGGGGCAGCGGTGAGAGCCCCCTGGTCATGACGGGGTGGCAGCTCACCGTCGCCGGCCTGCTCCTGGCGCCCGTCACCCTGCTGACCGAGGGCCTCCCCTCACACCTGACCGGCACCAACGTCGTCGGCTACGCCTACATCGGGATCGTCGCGACCGCCGCCGCCTACCCCCTCTTCTTCCGCGGCATCGGACGCCTCGCCCCGACCTCGGTCTCTCTGCTCAGCCTCGTCGGGCCGCCGGTCGCCGCGGTCATCGGCGTGGTGGTGATGGACCAGGCCCTGAGCCTCTGGCAGGGCGTCGGGCTCGCGGTCGCCCTCGCGGCGGTGGTCGCGGGGCAGGCCCTCGGCCGCAGGGGGTGAAAGCGGCGGCAGTCCGCGGAGGACGCGCGTCACGATGTGGCGCGCGTCCCGAGTGTCTTCTCGGACTCTCCCGCCGGTCCCGCTTGCCCCGTCCGTGTCGGCAGTCCCGGACGCCTCACCGCTCCGCCTGCCGCCAGGGGCACCACCGCCGCGGCGGCCAGCAGGCCGCCCAGCCACAGGGCGGCGGGTACCGAGACCGCGTCCACCATCCGGCCGCCCAGCAGCGCTCCGAGCGCGATGGCCCCGTTGAACACCGCGACGAAGAGCGCGGACGCCGTCTCTCCGGCTCCCGGTGCCACGGCCGTCAGCCAGGTCTGGGTGGCGACCGAGACGCCACCGTAGGCGAGTCCCCACACCACGAGCAGCCCGGCAGCCCCCACCGGACCGCCGGCCGTCAGTGACACGGCGGGTATCACCGCCCCCAGAGTCACCGCGATCACCGTCAGGACGCGGCGCGGGTGCCGGACGGCCGCCGTCCCGGCCAGGAAGTTGCCCGCGACGCCCGCGAGGCCGTACGCGAGCATGAGGCCGCCGACCGTGGACGGGCCCGTCCCCGGGATCCGTTCCAGGGCGGGGCGGACGAAGGTGTAGCCCGCGAAGTGTCCGCACACCAGCAGCAGGATGACCAGCAGCGCGGCGCGGACCCGGCGGGCGCGCAACAGCGCGGGCAGGGCGCGCGACGGTGCCGCGCCCCGGGGCGGCAGCGGAGGAAGGGTCAGCGCCAGGGCCGCCGTCACCAGGAGGGCCACCGCCCCCATCGCGAGGAACGCCACGCGCCAGCCGGCCCGTCCACCCGCCAACGTGCCCGCGGGGACGCCGAGTACGGAGGCCACGGCGATGCCGCTGAAGATCACCGAGGTGGCGCGGCCGACGGAGGGGGAGGGGACGAGCCGGGGGCCGAGTCCGGCCGCCACGGCCCACACTCCGCCGATGCACACGCCCACCAGCACCCTTAGTCCCAGCAGCACCTCGATCCCCGGCGCGGCGGCGGAGAGGAGGTCGGCGGCGGTGAGCAGCCCCATCAGGGTCAGCAACAGCAGGCGCCGGTCCAGTCGTCCGGCGCACACCGTGACGGCGGGCGCGGCCACGGCCGCCACCACGCCGGGCAGCGTCATCGTCAGCCCGGCGACACCGTCCGAGACCCCCAGCCCCGCCCCGATCGGGCTGAGCAGGCCGATCGGCAGCATCTCCGTCGTCACCACCGAGAACGTGCCCGCCGCCACGGCGACCACGGCCGGCCACCCTCCCGCGTTCCTGATCTTCATCATGCGTCCAGCCTCGGCGCGGGCCCGGCCGGGAACAACGGCCGGTCGCTCACCGCTCCATGAGCGGGACTTATCGATGACGGCGGCCGGAGACGCCCGACGAGCCGGCCGCGCGTGGACGGAAGCGGGCGGAAGCGGACGGAAGCGGACGGAAGCAGAGGGAAGCAGAGGGAAGTGGACGGCAGGAGAGGGGAGACGGTGGGCGGACTGGACCTGCGCGAGCTGGAGTGCTTCCTCGTCCTGGCCGAGGAGCTGCATTTCGGCCGCGCCGGCGAGCGGCTGTTCGTCTCGCAGAGCCGGGTCAGCCAGTTGCTGCGTGCCCTGGAACGCCGCGTCGGCGCGCGCCTCGTCGACCGCACCAGCCGCCGGGTGGCCCTGACCCCGCTGGGTGAACGTTTCCTCGCCGACCTGCGGCCCGCCTACGACGCGCTCCGCGGCGCGGTCGGCGACGCCCGCGACGCGGCGCGCGGCGTCGAGGGCGTCCTGCGCGTCGGCTTCCAGGGCGTCGCCGGACGGACGGTCATGGCGGCCGTGCACGCCTTCCGGGAGCGCCACCCCGCCTGCGAGATCGAGGTCGTGGAGATCCCGCTCGCCGACCCGTTCGGCCCGGTGCGCCGGGGCGAGGTCGACACGGCCGTCGTGCTGCTGCCGGTCGCGGAACCGGACATGACGCTGGGGCCGGTCTTCTCCCGGGAGCGGCAGACGCTCGCGGTGTCCGTACGGCACCCGTTCGCGTCCCGTGCCCGCCTGGGCGCCGAGGACCTCGCCGACTGCCCGCTCATCGGCCCCGCCGCCCCGGCCCCCGCCTACTGGCGGGCGGCCCAGGCACCGGCCGTCACCCCGGGCGGCCGGCCGGTCCCGGCGGGGCCGACGGTGTCCACCCTCCAGGAGGGCCTCACCCTGGCCGCCGCCGGCCGCGGCGGCATGCTGCTGTGCCGGCCGACCGGGGTGTACCAGAGCCGCGACGACCTCGCCTTCGTCCCCGTGGACGGCCTCCCTCCGTCCGCCCTCGGCCTGATCCGCCACCGCGACGCGGCGACGGCCCGGCTCCGCGCCTTCGGCACGGCCCTGGCGGAAGCGGCGGACTGACGGCGGTCCTCCGCCGACCACCCGTTCCTGAAACGAAGTAGCCGTCTCCTGCGCACCGGGAGACCCTTGAAGCGATACCCCCCCACTGTGCCGGGTGGCGGGCGGGGGCAACGGGTTTTCGATCGGGTGAGGGATCGGGTGAGGGAGGGGCGCGGGGTGGACGGCGTGCGGCGGGTGGCGCTTCCTCCGGGCTCCCGCCCCGGGCCGCCGGAGCGAGGGGCGACGGCGTCGGCGCCGTGAATTCCGGCGGGAATACGTCGAGTTCATCGGAGTGGCCGGCCGGAAGCCCCGCGCGAATGCGCGGAGCGCTGCGTGAAAGTGTGCCTTCCTCCGTATTTTCCCCGGAACTCCACCGAAACCTTCCCCGATATCCGGATTCCGCGGCACCGGTCCGCCCGCTCTTCGGCCGCCCGCCCCCTGGTGACTTCCGCGCGGAGAACGGTGCGTAAACTCGGTCGCCGTTTCCGGATTCGGAACCGGAATAGCACCACGGAACACACGGGGGATACCTTGCGCATCCAGTTCGTCCATCTCGCCGGCGCGGCGCCCCGCCGCGCCGCGCTGGCCGCCGGGGCCGTCGTGGCCGCCCTGGCCCTGACCGCCTGCGGTTCGTCCGACAAGGACGCCTCGGACTCGGCCAAGTCGGGTACGGGGAAGTCGGGATCGGCGTCGTCCGGCTCCGGCGCGTCCGGCGGGAAGTCCGACGCCGGGGACCGGGAGCTCGCGGCCGGGCAGCCCAGCCCGGAGGAGCAGGAATTGGACACGGACAAGCAGAAGGGCAAGTTCGTCGTCACCGCCGAGAAGGTGGTGATGGGCAAACCGGAGTCCCTCAAGGGCGGATCGGACGCCGCGAAGTTCGCCGGGAAGACGGTCGCTTTCGCCTATCTGAAGGCCAAGCTGGCCGACGGTGACTCGCCGATGAAGCCGCCCATGGTGGGCACCAACATCGGCACGCTGGTGGAGGGCGGCGAGCAGGGACGGCCGCTCCTCACCATCGGGGCGCTTCCCGGCACGCCGGCCGACTGCCAGAGCGAGGACTACGGAAAGGCGTGGAAGAAGGGCGAGGAGCGCACGATCTGCCGCCCCTTCGTGGTGCCGGAGGGCAAGAAGGTCACCCACGTCACCTTCCGCCGCGGCTTCTACAAGGCGCCCCTGAAGTGGGCCCTCCCGAAGTAGTCCCGTGCCGGGACGCGTGACCGGGCGGTCGCGGGTGAGCGCGGTCGTGTGACGGCCTGGGCGCGCGGGCGCCCACCGGCTCGGGCGGGCGCGCGCCGCTCCGTACGCCCCGGTGCGCGCCGCCCGGACGACGACGAGGGGCCCGGCCGGTGATACCGGCCGGGCCCCTCGGGTTGCCGCGGTGCCACGTCATGGACGCGTACCGCGTACCTCGTACCGCCGCGCGCCCGGGGCGGCGCATCGTGCGCCCCCCCCCGGCAGCGGGCGGACGAGGGCCGGGCCTTACGCCTTCTTGGTCTCCCAGAAGATACGGTCGATCTCGGCGATGAGCTCCAGCGCCTTCTCGCCCGTCTTCGGGTCGGTGGACGCCTTGGCGGCGCTCAGCGCCTTCAGGGTGTCATTGACCAGTTGGTGCAACTGGGGGTACTTCTCGAAGTGCGGCGCCTTGAAGTAGTCGCTCCACAGCACCGAGACGTGGTGCTTGGCGAGCTCCGCGCGCTGCTCCTTGATGATCGTGGCGCGGGCACGGAAGTGGGGGTCCTCGTTGGCCTGGTACTTCTCCTGGACGGCCTTGACCGATTCCGCCTCGATGCGGGCCTGGGCCGGGTCGTACACGCCGCAGGGCAGGTCGCAGTGGGCGCTGACCTTCACCTTGGGGGCGAACAGGCGGGAAAGCATAGTGGTGCTGTCCTTCCTCGTGATCGTCTTCTCAGGTGCGAGATTACTCGGTGCGGGAAGGCTTTTCCCGGGCACCCCGTGGGGCTTAGGACAAAAGACCGGTGTCAGGCTGGGACCGGACGGAGACGGACGGGAGTGAGGAGCCGAGGTGCAGGAGCGACTGGACGAGCCCGGTCACGGGCTGGACCGCGAGCGTCGCGGACTGCTGCGGATCGGGCTGGCCGAGGTCTACAACCCGTCGATGGTCCCGACGCTGAACCCGGGCGACCAGCTCGTGGTGCAGTACGGCGCGAGCGTGCGTCCGGGGGACGTGGTGGTGCTGCGGCACCCGTTCCGGCAGGACCTGCTGATCGTCAAGCGCGCGGTGGAGCGGCGCGACGGCGGCTGGTGGGTCACCGGGGACAACCCGCTGGTGGAGAACGACAGCCGGGAGTTCGGCGCGGTGCCCGACGAGCTGGTCGTGGCCCGCGCCTGGATGCGGCTGCGACCGCCGCCGCAGGCGGGTCAGCGGTCGGCGGGCGCGCTGCTCTCCTGGGCGGCCTCGGCCGTCCGGCCGGTGCGCTCCTCCGGGCTGCTCGGGCTGCCGCTCTCGCGCCGCTTGCGCGCCCGGTAGGCGGCGACGTTGGCGCGGGTGGCGCAGCGGTCGGAGCAGTAGCGGCGGGAGCGGTTGGTCGAGGTGTCGAGGTAGGCGTTGCGGCACGGCGGGGCCTGGCAGATGCCCAGCCGGTCCACGCCCAGCGAGGTGAGGTGGACGGCGAGGCCCATGCAGGCCGTCGCCGTGTAGCCGGCCGCCGAGTTGGCGGCGTGGTCGGCGATGTGCAGGTGCCAGTCCGGCCGGCCGGCCTCGTCGCGCTGCTGGTGGCCGGAGATCTGCGGGCTGACGGGAAACTCCATCAGCAGCGCGTTGAGCAGGTCCACGGCCCGTACCTCGTCGCCCTCGGCGGCGGCCTCGAAGACCGCGCGCAGCCGCGTCCGGACGCCGCGCAGCCGGGTCACGTCCCCGTCGGTGAGCCTGCGCGCCATCTGCGAGCCGGGGCCGAAGACGTCCCGGGCGCCGTCGAGCGAGGTGAGGGTGTCGGTGCCGCGCGCGGGCGCCTCGGTGTTGACCAGCCGGACGGCGTAGTCGGCGTAGGAGGCCAGTTCCACGGGGGGTCCTTCGGTGGTCGGCCCGGGGCCGGGCCCCGATGGGTAATGGATGTCTATCCGACGAGGGTATTACACCGTACGACGGGCGGGCGGGGGTTACGCACTTACCGGCCCTGCGCACCGTAGGCGTGGCGGCGCCCGTGAACGCCGGACGGCGGCCGCGCGGAACCGTGTTCCGTACGACCGCCGTCCGGCGTTCACGCACCTGTCACCCGTCCGGCGGGCGCCCTACGGGAGGGGCGTCGTCCCGACCGGACGCGCCGGGCGGGGAAGCGGGCGGAGGAGGGTGCACCACCGTGCGCTCCGGCGCCGGGGGAGGCACTCCTCCGCACCGTCGTCCCACCGCACGACACTTTGGACCCGCGCACGACCGCGGATCCACGCGACACCGCGGACCCGCCTCACAGCACCTTGGACAGGAAGGACTTCGTCCGTTCGTGCTGCGGGTTGGTCAGCACCTCCCGCGGGTCCCCGGACTCGACGACGACGCCGTCGTCCATGAAGACCAGCGAATCGCCGACCTCGCGGGCGAAGCCCATCTCGTGGGTGACCACCACCATGGTCATCCCCTCCTCGGCGAGGTCGCGCATCACGTCGAGGACGTCGCCGACCAGCTCCGGGTCGAGCGCCGAGGTGGGCTCGTCGAAGAGCATCAGCTTGGGCTCCATCGCCAGCGCCCGGGCTATCGCCACCCGCTGCTGCTGGCCGCCGGACAACTGGGACGGGTAGTTGCCGGCCTTGTCGGCGAGGCCGACCCGGTCCAGCAGCTTCAGCGCGCGCTCCCGGGCGACGGACTTGGTCTCGCGCTTGACCTGGACCGGAGCCTCCATGACGTTCTCCACGGCCGTCATGTGCGGGAACAGGTTGAAGCGCTGAAAGACCATGCCGATGTCCCGGCGCTGGGCGGCGACCTCGCGGTCCTTCAGCTCGTAGAGCTTGTTGCCCTGCTGCCGGTAGCCGACGAGTTCCCCGTCGACGTACAGCCGGCCGCCGTTGATCTTGTCGAGGTGGTTGATGCACCGCAGGAAGGTCGACTTGCCCGAACCGGAGGGGCCGATGAGGCAGAACACCTCGCGCGGTGCGACTTCCAGGTCGATGCCCTTGAGGACCTGGACGTTGCCGAAGGACTTGTGGACGCCTTCGGCCTTCACCATCGGGGTGACGGTCATGCGGTACCCCCAGGGCTGCCGGCGGAACGGTTGGAGAACGAGAGCAGGTTGGTCTTGAAAATCTTCTGCAGGGGCGTGGGCGGCAGGTTCCGCGTCGACCCGCGGGCGAACCGGCGCTCCAGGTAGAACTGGCCGATGCTCAGCACACTGGTCATCACCAGGTACCAGGCCGCGGCGAGGAGCAGCATCTCGACCGTCGCGCCCGAGGTCTGGCCCACGTTGGTGGCCGCCTGGAGCAGGTCGTAGTACTGCACCGCGATCACCAGCGAGGTGGTCTTGAGCATGTTGATGAACTCGTTGCCGGTGGGCGGCACGATGACACGCATGGCCTGCGGCAGCACCACACGGCGCAGAGTGCGGCCGTGGCTCATGCCGAGCGCCTGCGCCGCCTCGGTCTGGCCCTCGTCCACCGACTGGATGCCGGCGCGGCAGATCTCGGCCATGTACGCGGCCTCGTTGAGACCCAGGCCCAGCAGTGCCGCGAGGAACGGCGTCATGAACGACGACCAGTAGTCCTTGTAGAGCGGCATGAGGTTGATGTATTTGAAGACCAGTCCGAGGTTGAACCAGACCAGAAGCTGGACGAAGACCGGCGTGCCGCGGAAGAACCAGATGTAGAACCAGGAGATGGACGAGGTCACCGGGTTCTTGGAGAGCCGCATCACGGCCAGGACGACGCCGAGGACCACGCCCAGCACCATCGACAGGACGGTGATGACGATGGTGTTCCGGACACCCTTGAGGATGTCGGCGTCGAAGAAGTAATCGGGAAGGGCGTGCCAGTTGAGCTTGGCCTGCGCGAACGCGTTGACCAGCAGGCCGAACACGGTGAGCGCGATGACGGCCGACACCCATCGGCCGTAGTGCCGGACGGGGATGGCCTTGAGGGTTTCCGGTGCGGAGTCGGAGCCGGCGCCGCCGGGGTCCTTCGCCTTGTCGAGGTCGAGAGTCACGAGAGTGGCCTTTCAGCGAGCGAGGGAAACGATCAGGAACCGCCGTTGACCTTGGCTTCCTTGACGGCGCCCGCCGAGACGCTCCACTTGTCCAGGATCTTCTGGTACTCGCCGTTCTTGATGATCGCCGCCAGGGCTTCCTTGATGGCGTCCCGCAGTTGCGACTGCGACTTGTCGAGGGCGATGCCGTACGGCGCGGCCTCGACCTGGTCGCCGACCAGCTCGAAGTCGTTGCCGCCGCCCGAGGTCTTCACCGCGTACGCCGCGACCGGGAAGTCGCTGGCCCCGACGTCGGCGCCGCCGCTGCGCAGCCGGGTCTGGGCCAGGACGTCGGTGTCGAACGCCTCGATGGCGATCCCCTTGCCGCCGTCCTCGGAACACTTCTTGTTCTGCACCTTGGCGTAGTCGTGCGAGACGGTGCCGCGCTGCACGACGACCTTCTTGCCGCACAGGTCGGTCCAGCTCTTGATGCCCTGGGTCTTGCCCTTGGGGGTGTAGAGCGAGACGCCCGCCTGGAAGTAGTCGACGAAGTCGACGCCCTCGGTGACCTTCTTCTTGGTCTCCGGGTCGACGCCGTTCTGCCGCTCCTTGGTGTCGGTCATGGCCGACATGGCGATGTCATACCGATGGGAGCGGATGCCGGCCACCAGGTTTTCGAACTTGCTGTTGTTGAACTGGAAGCGGACGCCCAACTGCTTGCCCATGGCGTCGGCGATGTCTACGTCCAGGCCGGTCGGCTTGCCCTTCTCCATGAACTCGACCGGCGGGAAGGCGATGTCCGAGCCGACGCGGACGACGCGGGAGCTCTTGACGGCCTGCGGGAGCTTGTCGAACAGCGGGGCGGAGGCGCCGGGGGAGTCGCCGCCGTCCTTTCCCTTGTCCTTGGTCTGGTCGCCGCAACCGGTCAGCAGCAGGGCGCCGGCGACCGCGATCGCGCCGGCGGCGGCCAAACGACTCCTGGCGGCAGCCGGGCGAGGGGTGGTGCTTGCGGTCATTGCTGGTTCCTCCTGCGGGTGAGGGGATAGCGACTCTTCACACGGCCTGTTCAAGGGAAAACGCACGCGAGGCCTCGCGGAGGGCGTCAGCACACTTCACCGGCTGCCGCGACCTCGGGTGATTGGGGCATCTTGCCATCTGGACTACACCGTTCGGGGGGCCAGCAATGTCAAAATCGGATAACGGGATGATCCGGTTGCTGATGAGGGATGTTCGGCTTGTGGGGTGTTGGTTGATCGCTTCCGTTCGTTCCGGGAGCGAGACGCATCTCACGAGCCTCACGTCTCACTCCATGGACTCGAAGCATCAGTTGACACCGATTTCCGGTCGACATCGGTGCGGCGTGGCAGAGAACGCCGTAACTCACTCGTCGGCCGTAGCGCTCATCCGGTAGAAAGGGCCCTTACACCCCGCACCCGGGGCTCAGGGCGCGTCGTGCAGCGCGCCCGGTGTCCGCACTCCCCCGCACCGCGCCCCCGCGCGCGGGCCGCCCGACGGCGGTCGCGCCGGCGCCCCGGCCACCGCCGGGGCAGTGGACACCTCGCCCGGCCGCCCCCCACTCCAGGGGCGGATATACCCTCGATGGACATCTCGACAAAGGGGTCAAGAAAGTGGCAGCGGAGATCGTCAATCCTCTCAGCGGGAGTGGTACGGAGGAGGGTGCTCAGGACGAGCCCTTCGATCCGGCCTTCGCGCTGCACCGCGGCGGCAAGATGGCGGTGCGGGCGACCGTGCCCGTGCGGGACAAGGACGACCTGTCCCTCGCCTACACACCGGGCGTCGCCAAGGTGTGCACCGCGATCGCGGAACAGCCCGAACTCGTCCACGACTACACCTGGAAGTCCCAGGTCGTCGCCGTGGTCACGGACGGCAGCGCCGTCCTCGGCCTCGGGGACATCGGTCCCGAGGCGTCCCTGCCCGTGATGGAGGGCAAGGCCATCCTCTTCAAGCAGTTCGGCGGCGTGGACGCGGTGCCGATCGCGCTCGACTGCCGGGAGGTGGACGAGCTCGTCGAGACCGTCGTCCGCCTCGCGCCGTCCTTCGGCGGCGTCAACCTGGAGGACATCTCCGCCCCCCGCTGCTTCGAGGTCGAGCGGCGGCTGCAGGAGCGGCTGGACATCCCCGTCTTCCACGACGACCAGCACGGCACCGCCGTCGTCACCCTCGCCGCCCTGCGCAACGCGGCCAAGCTGACCGGACGCACCCTCGGTGACCTGCGCGCCGTCATCTCCGGCGCCGGCGCGGCCGGTGTCGCCATCGCGCGCATCCTGGTCGAGGCGGGCATCGGCGACGTGGCCGTGTGCGACCGCAAGGGCATCGTCTCCCGGGACCGCGCGGACCTGACGGACGTCAAGCGGGAACTGGCCGGCTTCACCAACAAGGCCGGGCTCGCCGGCTCCCTGGAGGCGGCCCTCGACGGCGCGGACGTCTTCATCGGCGTCTCCGGCGGCACGGTCCCCGAGGCGGCGGTCGCGACGATGGCGGACAACGCGCTGATCTTCGCGATGGCCAACCCCAACCCGGAGATCCACCCGGACGTCGCGCACAAGTACGCGGCCGTGGTGGCCACCGGGCGCAGCGACTACCCGAACCAGATCAACAACGTGCTCGCCTTCCCCGGGATCTTCGCGGGCGCTCTCCAGGTGCGCGCCTCGCGGATCACCGAGGGGATGAAGCTGGCCGCCGCCGAGGCGCTGGCGGCGGTCGTCGCGGACGAGCTGAGTGCGGACTGCGTCATTCCGTCGCCGTTCGACGAGCGGGTCGCTCCGGCGGTCACGGCCGCCGTGGCCGCGGCGGCGCGGGCGGACGGGGTCGCGCGGCGGTAGCCCTGCGGGCGGCTGTGCCCCGGCCCCTCCCCTTCCCGTTTCTTGCGGGGGCGAGCCCCCGCACCCCCGAAGCGCCCTGCGGGCGCTGTCCTCAAACGCCGGACGGGCTATCTCAGCCTGTCCGGCGTTTGAGGACGAGCGGCGGAGCCGCGACAGGGGGTCTGGGGCGTAGCCCCAGGAAGCGGCGAAGGGGCGGGACCGGGGCACCCCCGCCGTGACGCGAGCCGCGTCACACCGCGCCACCGTTCCCCCGGGCCAACAGCCCCGCTAGGTTCGCACCATGTTCGCCGCCTATGCCGCACGCATCGACCGGGACCAGCCGCTCAACGGACTCGAGCTGGGCGAACGCCCCGAGCCCGAGGTCCGTCCCGGCTGGACGACCGTCACCGTCAAGGCCGCCTCCCTCAATCACCACGATCTGTGGACCCTGCGCGGAGTGGGGATCAAGGAGGACGCCTTCCCGATGATCCTCGGCTGTGACGCCGCCGGGATCGACGAGGACGGGAACGAGGTCGTCGTCCACTCCGTCATCGGCCAGACCGGCCACGGAGTCGGCCCGGACGAGCCGCGCTCGCTGCTGACCGAGCGCTATCAGGGCACGTTCGCCGAGCGGGTCGCCGTCCCGGCCTGGAACCTGCTGCCGAAGCCGAAGGAGCTCTCCTTCGAGGAGGCCACCTGCCTGCCCACCGCCTGGCTGACCGCCTACCGGATGCTGTTCACCAACGCGAACGTCCGACCCGGGCAGAGCGTCCTGGTGCAGGGCGCCGGCGGCGGCGTGGCCACCGCCGCGATCGTGCTGGGCGCGGCGGCGGGCCTGCGGGTCTTCGCGACCAGCCGGGACGAGGCCAAGCGGCGGCGCGCCGTCGAACTGGGCGCCGAGGCCGCGTTCGAGCCGGGCGCGCGGTTGCCGCACCGGGTGGACGCGGTCATCGAGACCGTCGGCGCCGCGACCTGGTCGCATTCGGTCAAGTCCCTCAAGCCGGGCGGCACGCTCGTCATCTCCGGTGCCACGAGCGGTCCGAACCCGTCGGCCGTGGAGCTGACCCGGGTCTTCTTCCTGGAGTTGAGGATCGTCGGCTCGACCATGGGCAGCAAGGAGGAGCTGGCGGACCTGCTGGCGTTCTGCGCGGCCACCGGCGTCCGGCCGGTGATCGACTCCGTGCTGCCGCTGGACCGGGCCCGCGAGGGGCTCGAAAGGATGGCCGAGGGCGAGCTGTTCGGGAAGGTCGTCCTGACGGTATGACCGTCGGATGCGGACGAGACGTGTGCGCCGCCCGGGGCCCGTCATGGCCTCGGCGCTCGCGCTGCTGACAGTTGTCGCACCACTCGCCACTCCGACATCACGAGCCGACGCCGCCCCCGCGGCGCCGGCCGCGCCGGGTGACGGAATCCCCCCGCTGACCGACGACGACGGGCGGACTCTCACCCTCCGCGGCTGGAACCTCGCCGACAAGGACCACCGCGGCGACCGCGCCCTGGAGGACATCACCGAACGCCACCTCCGGGACCTGTCGGCCCGCGGCTTCGACTTCGCCCGGCTCGCGGTGTTCTGGGACGACCTCGAACCCCGGCCAGGACGCTACAGCGAGCGCTACCTGCGGAAGATCGAACGGATCCTGGACTGGGCGGCCCGGTACCGCGTCAAGGTCGTGATCGACGCCCACCAGGACGTCTACGGGCCCGCGTTCGGCGGCCACCGGGGCATCCCCGAGTGGGCCACCCGCACCGACGGCCTGCCCTACCGGCCGCACCCCGACGACTGGTTCGCCGAGTACTACGAGCCCGGCGTGCAGGCCGCGTTCGAGCACCTCTACGAGGACGCGGACCTGCGACGGGCCCAACAGCGAATGTGGCGGGTGCTCGCCGGCCGACTGGCCCGCCACCCCGCCCTGTACGGGTACGACCTGATCAACGAACCGATGGGGAAGGTGCGTCCGGGCGAGGACCTGCCGGCCGCCGCCCGCCGGGTGGAGGCCACCCAGATCACCGCCATGTACAACCGGCTCGTCGCGGCCGTCCGCACGGTCGACCGGAAGCACCGGATCCTCGTCGAGCCCACCCCCGTCGTCGGCGAGGGCGTCCCGACCTCCCTCGGCCGGATCGAGGACCCGGCCGGCCGGATCGTCTACGCGCCGCACTTCTACGAGACCTCCATGGAGACCGGCGCCGACTACGACCCGGCGGCCCGCTGGATCGAACGCTACGAGGCCGCCGTCGTCCGCTACCCGCGCGAGCGGCGGATCCCCGTCGTGGTGGGGGAGTGGGGGCCGCCCGACAGCACCCTCCCGAACATGGGCCGCTACTACGCGGACGCGCTCGCCTCCCTCGACCGGTACGGCTCCGGCTGGGCGGGCTGGACCTGGTGCTACGGCGGCGGCTACTGCGCCCTGGACCGTGACGGCCGGTTCCGGCGGCACAAGGAGAGCACGGCCCGGCCGTACGCGCCGGCCGTCGCGGGCTCGGTGCGGGTCTCGTCGTACGACCCCGCGGGCGGCGGCTACCGGCTGAAGTACACCGCCTCGGCGGCGGGCGGCAGCCGGACGGAGCTGTCGCTGCCGCCTTCGCCGCGCGGCTGGCGCGTCACGGTCTCCGGACCGGCCCGCCCGGATGCGGCGCGCGTCCGCCCGGACGAACGGGGGCGGGTCACGGTGCGGGCCCGGCCGGGCGCGGTGGTCGAGGTCCTGGCCCGGCCGGACGGACCCTGAGGCGCGGCGGCCGCCCACACCGGCGGCCCGCCCCGCTGCTCTCGAATTCACTACGGACGGCCCGGCGCGTTCCGGCGCTCCCCGGGGTGCGTCCCGCGCCGCCACCGTTCTTCGGCCGGGGTGTGGGTCTCGCCGGGGTGCCGGAACAGGTCGGCCGAGACGGCCTTGCGCCGGTGCGCGGGAAGGCCGGTGCCCGAGGGCCCGTGGAGGACGAGGAGTTCCGTCGGCCGGGCCGGGCCGGGGGCGGGGGTGTGCCGTCGATCGCCATGCCGGGTTCATCGACTGGGGCGGCCCGGAGGAAACGGCCGCGCCCCGCCGAAGTCGATCAGATGGGGTGGTGCGCCGCGGTGCGCCCCGGGCGTCACTTCCGCAGCAGTGATCCCATCTTCACCGCCGCTTCCGCCAAATGCTCGCGGCACTGCTCCAGTTGGTCGGCCGTGACTCCATGGTCCCGTGCCGCGTCGCGGACTTCGTCGCGGAAACGGTCCAGCAGGCGGTCGAGGTCGCGGGCCGGGTCGGCGGAGTGGGTGTAGTCCACGGACACCCAGTCGGGGGCGTCCGCACGCTCGACGCGTACCGTCGGGGCCTCGGGGCCGGGACGGCCGCCCGCCAGGGTGCCGAGCTCCTTGGCGAGCGCGGTGACACCCTCCACGAGGCCGGTCGGCCAGTCGCCGCGCCGGGCGTGCTCGCGGACCTGCTCCTGGACGCGCTCCTTGATGCGGAGCACCTCCTCACGGGTGTGCTCCTGGGCCTGTCGCGCCTGGCGGCGGGCTTGCTGGGCCTCCTGATGGGCCCGCCGGCTCTCCTCCTTCGCGCGGCGTGCCTGCTCCTTCCACTCCTCCTTGGCCCGGCGCAGCTCCTCCTTCATCCCGGCGAAGTGGTCGCCGGCGTCGGTGCCGTCCGACCGCAGCCGGTCCGTCGCCTCGCGCAGCTCGCGGCGGAGGGCGCCGGCCGCGCCGCGCACGTCCTCCTTGATGTCGGCGGCGAGGGCGGTGACGGACTCCTGGATCTCCCGCTCCAGGCCGGCCAGTTCACTAGCGCGGTCGGCCAGCTCGGCGCGGCCCGCGTCGGTGATCGCGTACACCTTGCGGCCGCCCTCGGTGGTGTGGGTGACCAGGCCTTCGGCCTCCAGCTTGGCCAGGCGGGGGTAGACCGTGCCGGCGGACGGGGCGTAGAGCCCCTGGAAGCGCTCCTCCAGCAACCGGATGATCTCGTAGCCGTGGCGCGGGGCCTCGTCCAGCAGCTTCAGCAGGTAGAGGCGGAGGCGGCCGTGGGCGAAGACGGGGGGCATCAGAGGACCTTTCCCTGGGCGGGGGCGTCGGCGGGGGCTTCGGGCCGGTCGGCGGGGGCGTCGGCGGCCGGGGGCCTGCGCAGGACGGCGACGGCCCCCGAGACGCTGGACACCCGCACGCGGCCGGTGGCCCGGCCCAGGCGGCCGGTGAGGCGCCGGCCGGCCCACTCGCCGGCCGGCCGGAGCTCGTCGAAGGCGTTGGACACGGCGCCGGTGGCACTGCCCGCCTCCACGGCGGCGTCCGTCGAGCCGGGCAGGCGCAGGGCGACGTCGCCGGAGACGGTGGTGAGGTCCAGGGTGGGCGCCGGACCGGTTCCGGCCCCCTCTCCGGCGGGTTCGGCGAGGTCGATGACGATGCCGCCGGAGACCGTCTCGGATTTCACCGCCTCGCTCCGGCAGTCGACGAGGGTGAGCTCACCGGAGACGGAGTTGTGCCGCAGCGTTCCGGAGAGCGACTGGGCCTCCACGTCGCCGGAGACCGTGTCGGCCCGGACCGGGCCGGTCAGGCCCACCAGCGTGGAGTTCCCGGTGACGCTGCGGACCTCCGTGACGCCGGCGACACCGGACACGACGGCGTGCGCCCCGACGACGCCGACCTTGACGCGGGTGCCGGTGGGGACGGCCAGCGTGACCGTGACCGACCGGTGGCGGATGCCGTGGCCGATCCGGCTGAGGATGTTCTTCCAGGCGAGGTCCTCGTACCCGACGGTCAGCGCTCCATCCTTGTGGGTGACAAGGAGAGGCGCCCCCGAGTGCGCGGAGAGCTCCAGGCGGGCGGGGCCCGTATCGGTGCCGACGATGTTGACGGCGCCGTTCGCGAGGCGCACCTCCAGGGAGGTGACCGGCTCCTCGAAGGTCAGGTTCTCGGGTGCGGTCAGCGACCACTCCGACGGGGTGGGCATGCGGGCCTCCTGTGCAGCACGGGCCGGTGAGGATGGTTCGGGCCGGTACGGGGTGGGGTGCGGCGGGCGGTCGGGGCTGGTGTGAGCAGGCGTACGGACGCGGTTGGCGCGACCGGCGGGGCGTACGGTGCGACGCCACGGCATATCGCGTCTTATCGCGTCTCCGGGGAAACACGATATATCGCGGACCGGTGAAGTCAAGCCCGGCGCGGTGGCATAGCGTTGGCGCATGTCCGCTACCGATCACATCCCGGCCGCGGGGCTGCTGTTGCTCTGCCGGGCCGCCCCCGACCGCGTACGACCCGCCGCGCAGTCGCTGCGGCGGCCGATGCTCCTGGCCCCGGCGGGCGAGGGCTGGAGCGTCCTGGTGCCCGCGGCGGAATCCTGGCGGGAGACCGGCACCCACCTGGCGGCGGTCGCGGGGGACTGGGCGCACGCCCTGACGGTGGCCGACAACTGGCCGGTCGTCGGGCTGTGGTGGGACGCGGACGGCGCGGGGTTCGTGGTGGCGGCGGGCTTCCGCCGCACGGTGGGCCACACCTGGCTGCCGGACGGCACCCCGCTCGGCGAGGAGGAGGCGCTGTCCGCCCTCCGGACCCGGCTCGGGCTCGACCCGGTGCTCGACGGGGCGGCGCTCGACCGGCTGACGGCGCCGGACGCGGAAGCGGACGGGGCCGCCCGCGTGCTCGGTCTCGCCGCCGTCCTGACCCGGGCGGGTCTCCAGCTCGGCCCGGGCGTCGTGCCCGGCTTGGCCGCCGGCCGGCTCTGCGAGGCGGCCGGCGCGCTGCCGGACGCCGAGCCCGTGGACTGGCCCGGGTGGCGGGCGGCGGTCTGCGGCGGGCTGGGCGCGGCCGAGCGGAGTGCGCTGGGGGCGTGGACGCGGGGGCCTCGGGCCCGGGCTCTCGGTACGGCCGAGGTCGCGGCCGGTGTCGTGCTGTTGGCCTGGTCGCGGGGTGGTTTGCGGCGCCGGTGGCGGGCGGCGGGTGTGGTGCTCGTCGCGGATGGCGCGTTGACGTTGCTCTACGACCGGTGGCGTGCGGGGCGGGTCGCCTGAGGCGCGGCCCCGCGCCGGGGGGATGCGCCCCAGCCCCGCCCTTTCACCGTTTCCTGCGGGGGCGGGCCCCCGCACCCCCGAAGCACGCTGCGCGTGCTGTCCTCAAGCGCCGGACGGGCTGGAGGGGGCCGGCGTCCTCAAGCGCCGGACGGGCTGAAGGGGGTCGGCGTCCTCGAACGCCGGACGGGCTACTCGTCGTCCTCGTCGTCCAGCCGCGCCAGCCACGTCGCCAAGCGCTCCACCGGTACCTCGAAGTCCGGGTTGAGGTCCACGAAGGTGCGGAGCTGTTCGGCGACCCAGCCGAGGGTGACTTCCTCCTCGCCTCGTCGGTTCTCCAGCTCCTCGATGCCGCGGTCGGTGAAGTACAACGCTCTCTCCGTCAACAGGGGGCCACGATCGTCCCCAGGATAGGCGGGGGACGGCCGTGCCCGGAGCCGGGCGTTGGCCACGGCCTCTCGCGCCCGTCACGTCCGAGGACTAGCCTGCTGCATCATCGCGGTGACAACGCGACGACGGGGGGACGCGTGATGGACGGGATCACCCAAGTGCGGCTCGACGACGGCACGGTCGTGTGGGCCAGGATCAGCGAGGCGCAGGAGCTGCGCTCGCCCGGCAGCGGCGGTTACCAGGACTCCACGGCGGCGCGCCGCGTCGCGCAATTGGCGAGCGGGCTCGCCGACACGGTGCGCGGGGTCGTCGACTCGCTGCGCATGGGGGTCGCGGCGGCCCGGCCACAAGAAGTGCAGGTGCAGTTCGGCCTGGAGCTCTCCGCGCAGGCCGGCCAGGTCGTCAGCCTGATCACCGACGCGGGCGGCAAGGCGTCGATCAACGTGACGCTCACCTGGAGGGAGAGCGGACCGGCCGCCGGCGGCGCCCCCGGGGCGCCCACGACCCCCAGTGCTCCTTGAACCCCCATGAAGCCACCGTGCGCCGGTCCGTCGTCCGCGTCGCCGGGGCCGGCGGCGGGCAGGGGTCCGTGGACGACCGGTTCTGGGGCACGGGGTTCTTCATCGCCCCGGGCTGGGCCCTGACCTGCGCCCACGTGGTGGGGAACGGGGGCGGCGGCGTGCTGGACGGCACCACGGCCGTCGAGATCACGGACGGGGACGAGCGCGTCCACGAGGGCCGGGTGGTGTTCGTACTGCCACGCCCGGACGACCCCGACCGCCCGCCGGACCGCTGGCCGCTGCCCGACCTGGCGCTGGTCGAGGTCGCGGACGCGGACGACGCCGAGTGCCTCTGGATGAGCGACCGTTCGGCGGTCGTCCCGGCCGACGTGGGCGTCTACGGCTGGTCGCGGGAGACCGGGCGACTGGGCTGGCGCTACGGCACGGGCACCGCCACCGGCGGGGACGGGAGCGGCCGGGCGATACTGCTGCGCGGCGAGATCCCCGTGGAGGGCTGTTCCGGCGGCCCGGTGGTGGACACCGGCCGGGGTGCGGTCATCGGGGTGAGCAAGGGGCGCGGGGCGCACCACGGGCTCGCGGTGCCGGTCACGGCCCTGCGCCGGATCGCCGAGGACCGTCCGGGGCGCGACCGGCTGCACTCCGTCGTCCGCGCGCACGACCGCTACCACCTGCGGCACTACCGCTCCGTGGGCACCGGCCGGAGCTGGACCGGCATCCAGAAGGGGCTGCGGCCGGCGGTCGAGGGCTTCACCCCCGTGCTGCGCACCCAGTTGTTCGCCCGCCTCGCCGAGCTCACCCAGCCCCGTACGCCCGGCGAGGTGATGGCCCTGGTCGACCAGGCCAAGAGCCGGGTGATCCAGGACCCGTACCAGCCGGGCGTCGAGCACGACCCGCGCACCTGGCGCGAGGGCGTCGGCCTCCTCTACGACCTGCGGGACGGCGCCGAGGGCCGCGGTGACCGCACGGGCTGGCCGGGCGCCGGCACCGGACCCGGCCGGGACCTGGAGCTGGAGGCGGTCCTGCTCTACGCGGCCTGGGTGGCGGCGGCCGTGAGCAGGCTCGGCGACCCGGCCGACGCCGGTCCGCTGAGCGAGCTGGCCGGCTGGCTGACCGGCAAGGCGGACCAGGTGCAGGACGTCGTCCGCAAGGAGGTCCAGCGGATCCTGCACGGCCACTCCGACCCGGGACCGGACCGGCCCGTGCCGTCCGCCGGCGTCGTCCTGGCCAAGGACCGGCCGGGGCCGGTGGAGCCCGCGGAGGAGACCGACCCGCGCGCCCGGGCCGATGTGCTCGTCGAGATCGACGCCCTGATGTACGGCGACCGCTACCCGTGGCGCGTCAAACTGCTCGGACACGACGACCGGATCACCCCGTTCCGCGACGACGTCCACGGTGCCCGCCGAGCGGAGCTCCGGGAGGCGCTGCGCGGGCCGATAGCCGATGCGCTGCTCCAGGGCGACGTCGGCGAGCACCTGGCGGCGCTCCAAGTCGTCCTGCCCCGGGAGCTGTTCGACGAGCCGGTGGCCGACTGGCGGCTGGTGCCGCCCGGGGCGGACGACGACGGCCTCGACCCGCGCACCCTGCCGCTCGGCCAGCGCCGCGTCGTGGTCGTCCGCGACCGCCGTCGCCGGGACCTGCGGCACTTCCCGGAGTGGCAGCGGCGGTGGAACGGCTGTACGGCCGGGCCGATAACCGCCGTACCGCTGCGCGCGGAGGTGCCCGTCCCCGGGCACGGCGCGCGGCGGCCGGAGAGCAAGCACGCCGCGTACGCCCGGCTCTCGGACGCGGACCCGGCCGCCGTCCCCGTCTACTGCGGGCCGGTCTCGCACGGCGCGGGCGCCTCGGCCCTGGACGCGGCGCTCGCCGCCGGGCACGCGGTGGTGATCTGGCGGGGGTGCGCCGGGGACCACAGCGATTGCGCCGAATTCCTCGACGAGGCGTCCCGACTGGTGTGCGAGGCGGCCACGGCCGAGGGACTCCACCGCCGGCTGCGCAACCTGCGGATTCGCTGCGCCGATCCCGAACAGCCGGACGAGGAGGCGCGCTGGGCACGGTCGGTGGCCCTGCTCCTGGACCCGCCGGAGCGTCCGGGGCCGCCCGGCCCGCCCCTCTCCGAGCCGGGTATGCGCCCGGGAGGCGGCCCGTGAAGGTGTCCCGGCGGAGTGACAGGGAAGTGACAGGGAAACGACGGAGCGAGACGGAAAGGCTCGGCAGGCCGCGCCCGGACCGGTACCGTCGTCCGGGGAGCGGAAGCGGCGACGGCGGAAGCGTGGGGGCCCGGCCGGTGGCGGCCGGAAGAGCCACGCCGGCAACGAGGAGCCCGATGTGAACGATTGGCGCATCTACCGGGGAGCCGGCCTGCCGCACGACGGGGTCCGGCGATTGCCGCCGCCGCCCCCCTGGCGTGACTTCGCCGCGGCCGGGCCCGACACCGGTGCCGGCACGGATCCGAGCGCGGCCCGCCGGCTGGGGGTGCAGCGCCGGCTGGTGGAGAACCACCATCCGCGGCCGGAAGAGGTCGAGGCGGTCAACGCCGCGCTCTACCTGCGCCGTCCGCTCCTGGTGACGGGCCCGCCCGGAACCGGAAAGTCCACTCTGGCCCACGCCGTGGCCTACGAGCTCAGGCTGGGCCGGGTGCTGCGCTGGCCGATCGTCAGCCGCTCCACCTTGCGGGACGGCCTTTACCACTACGACGCCATCGCCCGCCTCCAGGACGTCCAACTGGAGCGGGCCGGGGCGGACGTGGGGGCCGAGCGTCACTCGATCGGCTCCTACCTGCGGCTCGGCCCGCTGGGGACCGCCCTGCTCCCGGCGGAACAGCCCCGCGTGCTGCTCATCGACGAGCTGGACAAGAGCGATCTCGACCTCCCCAACGACCTGCTGAACGTGCTGGAGGAGGGCGAGTTCCGGATCCACGAGCTGGAGCGGATCGCCGACCGCGAGCCCGAGGTCGAGGTCGGCACGGACGACGGCGGCCGGGCCGTGGTCCGCGACGGCCTGGTCCGCTGCACCACGTTCCCGCTGATCGTCCTCACCTCCAACGGCGAACGCGACTTCCCGGCCGCCCTGTTGCGCCGCTGTATCCAGCTCGACCTCGAACCGCCCGGCGAGGAGCAGTTGACCGCGATGGTCCGGGCGCACCTGGGAGACGAGGCGGTGACGGACGGGAGCGAGCTGATCCAGCGCTTCCTGCGGCGGGAGCCCGGCGAGGTGGTCGCCGCCGACCAGTTGCTGAACGCCCTGTTCCTCACCCAGCACGCCCCCAGCGCGGAACGCGTCACCCGAGAACGGCTCGCCGACATGCTGATGCAACCGCTGGACCGCCCGAGGTGATGAGCGATGACGGCGCCCCCCGAGCCGTGGCTGGAGGAACTGGTCGGCCGGTTGCGGGCCACCTCCCAGGACCTGACCGCCGAGGAGATAGCCGACGCCGTGTGGCTGGCAGGCCGGATGACCCAGGCCGCCGGGGCGCGGCCCCCGACCGGGGACGGCCCCCGGCGGCCGGCGGCCGGTGACGGTCCCGGCATCGCGGCCGACGGGCCGTCCGGGCCGCCGGACGGCGACCGGGACGCGCACGTGCCCCGGCCGCCCGCCGCGGCCGACGGGGAGCCGGAGACCGTCGCCGTGCGCGCCGACGGGCGGCGGGCGCGGGAGACGGACGGCGCCCCGGCGGGCGGTGCGGCCGGCGAGCGGGGTACGGGCCTGTCCCGCGGTACGGACGCCGCGGAGCGGACGTTCCCGGTCCGGGTGCCCTGCGCCGCCTCCCTGCCCGGCCTGCTAAGCCTGCAGCGCGCGCTGCGGCCGCTGCGCGGCTACCGGCCGCTCGCCGCGCCCCCGCGCGGGCCGCTGGACGAGGACGCCACCGCCGACCGCGCCGCCCGCACGGGCGTCGTCCACCCCGCCTACCGGAGGGGCGAACGGCAGGCGGCGGCCATGCAGTTGCTGATGGACACCTCGGCCTCCATGGTCGTCTGGGAGCGGATGCTGGACGAAATGGAGCAGCTTTGCTCGCAGTTGGGCGTCTTCCGTGACGTCCGGGTGCGCTACCTGCACCGGGCGCCCGACGGCACGCCCCTGATCGCCACCTCGGCGGCCGGCGGCGCCACCGGTCCGTCCCGGCAACGTCCGCGCCCCGCCGACCAGTTCCTCGACCCGTCCGGCCGTCGGCTCACCCTGGTCATCAGCGACTGCGTGGGTCCCCTGTGGCAGGAGGGGCGCGCCCAGCGGCTGCTGCACCGCTGGTCCGCGACCGCGCCGCTGGCCGTCGTCCAGCCGCTGCCGCCCCGGCTGTGGCCGCGCACCGCGCTGCCCGCCGAGGCCGGGACGCTCATCCGCGGCCCGATGTCCGGCGGCCGGCTCGGCTTCGAACCGGACGGTTTCGGTCCGCCGCCCCGGCCGGGCGCGCTGCCCGTGCCCGTCCTGCTGCCCGTCCACGAGGCGCTGGGCGCGTGGGCCCGACTGCTGTCCGGCACCGGGCGCACGGCCGTGCACGGCGCGGCCGGCTGGGTACTCCCTGACCACCCGGCGACGGCCCCGCCGCCCCCCGTGGAGGGCGACGCCCCGACCGCCGACGCCCGGCTGACGGCGTTCCGCGCCTCGGCCTCGCCCGGCGCCCTCCGTCTGGCGACGCACCTCGCGGCCGTCCCCCTGGCGCTGCCCGTGATGCAGATGGTGCAGCGGGCGATGCTGCCCGACACCGGCCCCATGGAACTGGCCGAAGTGCTGCTCGGCGGGCTGCTCTGGCGGGTGCCCGCCCCGGCGGGCACGGACGCCGCCACCGGCCCCTGGTACGAGTTCGCCGACGGCGTGCGCGAGCTGCTCCTCCAGTCCCTCGGCGAGGACGAGGCCGCGCTGGTGCTCAAGCACTGTTCCGACTACGTGGAGCGGCACTTCGGCAAGAGCGCCCGCAACTTCTCCGCCCTCGCGGTCGCACGGCTGCGCGGCCACCCGCTGCCCGACACCGTCACCGACGACCCCGACGGCGCCGACCCCGCCCCGGAACCCGAGCTGTTCGCCCGGGTCCCGGCCCGGGTGGTGCGCTGGTACCGGCCGACACCCCCCAGGACCGGACCCGTCGGCGAGGCGGCCGGCCTGCTGCGCCTCTGGCACGACCAGGGCGACTCCGCCCTGCTGCGCGAGGCCCGCGACCTCGTCGCCCCCCTGGCGACGGCACCGCTCACCGGCGACGGTCGCGACGAGGCGGTCCGCGCCCGGTTCGTGCTCGGCGGCGTCCTGCTGGCCCTGGCCGGCACCGAGGCCGTCCGCGACGACCCCGCGGGCCGCCGCGAGCTGCTGGACCGGGCCGTCGCCCTGCTCGCCGAGGCCCACGCGCACACCCCCGTCGGCACCGGGGAACGCACCGCCGCGGGCACCGACGCGTACACCGCCACCGGTCTCGAACTGGCCGCCGCCCACTGGGCCCGCTGGCGGGCCGACACCGACCGCGCCGACCGGGTCGGACGCGCGGACCAGGCCGCCGGCGCCGGCCACGCCGATCTCCGCGCCGCCGAGGCCGTCCTGCGGGCCCTGCCCGCCCGGACCGACCGCCGGCTGCGGCTCGGCCGGGTGCTGCTGGCCCTCGCCGAGACCGGCACCGAGTCCAGGATCGCGCGCGCCGCCGAGGCGGCCGTCGAACTCCGCGCCGCCTGCGCGCTCCTGGAGGCCGAGGACGCGCCGGACGGGCGGCGCTGCGCCGCCCTGCTGGACCTCGGCCGGGCCCTGCGGCTGGCCGGGGAACCCGCCACCGCCACCCTCGCCGTCCTCGACCGGGCCGCCGGGACCGCCGCCGACGAGCTCCAGTCGCTGTACGCCCACCTCGAACGCGCCCGGGTGCACACCGACGCGGGCGACGGACCGCGCGCCGACGAGGCGTACACCGCCGCCGTCGCCCTCACCGGACGCGACAGCCCACGCCGCTGCGAGCTGCTCACCGAGTGGGGGGAGTCGCTCCTCGGTCGCGCCGAGGCCGCCGGGCCGGCGGGGGACGTCGGAACGGTCTCCCGCGCCGAGGCCGTACTGCGCGAGGCGTACGCCGTGAGCCCCGGGCGCTCGCCGCGCCGCCCGCGCCTCCAACTGCTGCTCGGCCGCGCCCTGGTGCTGCGCTTCGGGCGGCTCGGCTTTCCGCCCGACCTCTACGAAAGCTGCCACCTGCTGGAACAGGCGGCCCGCCGGGCCCCGGACGGTGCCACCCGGGCGGAGGCCTGGCTGGAACTGGGCACCGCCCGGCTCGCCCTCCGGGAGCGCTCGCCCGGCCTGCCGCTGTCCGACGCGGCCGACGCGTTCGCCGCCGCGGCCGAGCAGGCGCGCCGGAGCGCCGGGGACGGCCCCGGCTCCGTCGTCGCCGCCCGCGCCTCGCATCGCCACGGCGAGGCCCTGGAGCGGATGGGGCTGCGCCGGCAGGCCCTCGCCGCGTACCGGGCCGCGGCGGGGGAGTGGCGCGACCTCACCGCCCGGCTGGCGGACGTCCCCTGGGACGAGGTCGCGGCCACCCGGGAAAGCGTCGCCCGCCTTTCCGGCGGATGACCGGACCCGGTCCGAACGGGTTTCCGGATTACGGCGTTCGGGAAGAAACGAGCAGCCGCCGGGGGCCGCCGACCGGAAGCCGGACGGGAGTCGCGGCAGCGACCGTGGCAGGGAGGAGCAGAGGGTGCCCAAGCACAGGAACGCCGCCGCGTCGGGCCCTGCGGGTGGAGCGGGGGCAGCGCCGCCGCTGCCCGACCTCCGCGGCGTCGGCCTGCGCGGCCTGCGCCGCCTCCGGGATCCCGGCCTCACGGCCGCCGTCGACAGCACGCTCCGGCGGCCGGACGAACTGGACGAGACCTGGTACTCAAGCGGCGCCCAGGGAGGCCGCTTACGAGAGCCGGCGGGGGCCGGCGGGACCGGCGCGTGACACGCGGATCACCGGCCGGGGAGCCCGCGGAGAGCGCGCCGCCCGGCCGCCCGGCCGCGCCCGCCGCCGGCGCCTCGCCACCCGGGGGCGGCGGACACTCCGCGCACGGGGCCGGGGCGCGGACTCCGGCACCCCTTCGGATCGCCCCGGACGCCTTCCACCCCGCCGACGTCGTCCCGGCTGACGGCGGGGGGCGGTCCCGGGGAGGCCCCGGCACCGAGGGCGGTGCCCGACCTCCGGAAGGCCGTCGTCCGCCTGATGCGGCCGGGATTCCCGTTGAGGGCCTGATACCTGGCGAGGCCTGGGTTGCCGGTGAGGCCCCGGCCGAGAACGCCGGTCCGGCCACCGGCGCCGTTCCGGCTGACGGTCCGGCTCGGCCCCCCGAAGGCTCCCGTCCCTCCGGCGTCACGCCGTTCTCCGGCGTCGCCCGGGCCCCCACGCCGCTGCCGCTAGCCGTGCGGCTCGTCGCGCCGGACGCGTTGCAGCGGCTCGCGCGGACTCGGGTCACCGGTGACGATCTCGCGCTGCTCCTGCACGCCCTGCACAGCAGACGGCTCGTTCTCCTCAAGTCACTGCTGACACGCCTGGAACGGGAGCCGGACGCCGTGCCCGTCGCCGTGCGGGAGCGGTTCGAGGCGCACTGGAGCCTGATGGAGCGCGCGGAGGAACGGCACGCGCCGGCGGTGCGCGACACCCTCGACTACCCCTCCGTCGGCAACTGGCTGGCCCGCGCCCTGGCCGCGCCCGCGGGTGCGGCGCTCGCCGCCGAGCTGGAGCACTTCGGGGCCGTCGCCGCCGCCGCGGCGCTCCGCTCGGGAGCCGCGTTCACGGCCGAACTCACAGCCCCGGGCGGGTCCTTGGCCCTCCCTGGCATAGGGTTGCTGGAGGCCGGAGCCCCCGTCGTCCGGCTGGCCGCCCGGGCCCGTTCCGCCCGGTTCACGGTCCCCGGCGCCCACCCCGGCCCCGGGCCGGTGCTGCTGCGCGGCGCCCGCCGGGTCACCGGCGCCGGAACGGGCTGGCACGGTCTGCGCCGGCTTCCCGGCGGCCACGCCGTGCTGGACGACCTCGACCCCTACCGCGCCCCGGCCGGCGGCGTGGGCCGGGCCGCCCTGCCGCCCTCCGGCCGCACCGCCGCCGGCGGCCGGGCGTGGACCCGCCGCTGGCGCGCCGCCCTGGGCCTGCTGCGCGCCACCGACCCGCAACGGGCCGCCGAGACCACCGCGCTGCTGCGCTGCGTGGTGCCCGTCGCCCGGCCGGCCGCCGGCGCCGGGGCGGAGACCGAGGTGAGCGCCACCTTCCGGGCGGCCCCCGGCGCCATCCTGGCCACTCTGCCGCGCACCGCCGCCGACCTGGCCGAGGTGCTCGTCCACGAGACCCAGCACACGAAGCTGGCCGTGCTGCACGACCTCGTCCCGCTGCACGACGCCGCCCCCGCGGCCGTGCACCGGGTGGCCTGGCGGCCCGATCCCCGTCCGCTCGCCGGGGTGTTCCAGGGCACGTACGCCCATCTCGCGCTCGCCGAGTTCTGGGACCGGGCGGCCCGTGGGCCCGCCGTGCCGGGAGCGGTGCGGGAGGTGGCGCGCGCCCGCCGTGATTCGTACCGCCGACAGGTCGCGGAAGCGGTGCCCATCCTGCTTGAATCCAGTGAACTGACTCCTGCGGGCCGGGAGTTCGCGACGGGTATGGACCGGCTCCTCGCGGGTCTGGGGCGCACCGGGTACATGGCGCCCGGCATCCCCGGTGCGTCATCATGTGATGACGTACAGTGATGATGCCGCCGCACCGGACCCCCGGGCGGCCGCCCGGGCCACGCGGTGCGAAGGAACGAGGGACGCATGAACACGCAGCGGTATCAGGCCGGCACCGGTGCGCAGGACCGGGTCGGCGAGCACTTCACCATCGTCTTCGCCGGTTTCTACCGGCCCTGGGCGACCTGGATCGCCCACCGGCTGGAGAGCCACGGCCACCGGACGACGCTCCAGCGCTGGGACCCGCCCCGGGAGGTGCCCCTGGAGGCCGCGCTGGGTGACCTGCTGCTGGCGAGCGGCCGGATCCTGCTGGTGCTCAGCGACTGGTTCTTCGAGCTCGGCCCGCGCCGCGAGGACGAGTGGAACGAGGCGTTGCGCGGCGTCGTCGCCGACAACGTCGACCGGTTCGCGGCCGTCAACCTCACCAACCGGGCGCTGCTGCCCGCCACCGCCGTCCTGGAGCCGGCCGACCTCTGGGGCGTCGGCGCGCCGGAGGCCGAGCGCCGGCTCCTCGCCCGGCTCCGGCTTCCCGAGGGCCCGCCCCGGCGCTCCCTCGACCCCGGCCCCGGCTCCCGTTACCCCAACGACCCGCCGGCGGTCTGGGGCGACGTCCCCCGCCGCAACCGGCGCTTCACCGGCCGCGACGACCTGCTCAACCAGGTCCAGGAGCAGCTCATGGACGCCGACCGCGGTACCGCCGTCTGCGCCCTGGTCGGCATGTCCGGTATCGGCAAGACGCAGATGGCCGCCGAGTACGCGCACCGGTTCAGCTCCGACTACGACGTCGTCTGGTGGGTCAACTCCGACACCCGGGGCACCCAGCGGGAGCGGTTCGGCGAGCTCGCCCCCGAGCTGGGGCTGAGCGCCGGTTCCGAGCCAGGCGAGCGCATCCGCGCCCTGCGTGAGGCGCTCCGCCGCGGCGAGCCCTACAAGCGGTGGCTGATCATCTTCGACGGGTGGGACGACATCGACCTCGTCGAGGAGATCCTGCCCTGGGGTCAGGGCCATGTGCTGATCACCTCGCGCAACCGGAGCTGGGACCGGTTCGGCGCCACCATCGACGTCCCCGGCTTCCAGCGGCACGAGAGCACCGGCTACCTGATGCGCCGTGCCCCCCGGCTGACCGCCGAGCAGGCGGACGCCGTCGCCTCCGAGCTCGGCGACGTGCCCATCGCCCTGGTCCAGGCGGCCGCCTGGCTCGGCGAGTCGGACATGGACGTCACCGACTACCTGCGGATGGTCCGGGACGGCGCGGTGGCCGGGCCCGCCGGCCACGGCGACTTCGACGGCCTCCCCGGATCGATGATCACGTCCTGGTCAATACTGATCAACCGGCTCCGCGAGACCCAGCCCCACGCCGTCGAACTGCTCACCCTCTGCACCTCGTTCGGGGCCGGCCGGATCCCGATCGGCCTCATCCGCGTCATGCCGCCGGCCCAGCTTCCCGACAGCCTCGGCTGGCTCGTCTCCGACCTGCCGAGCTGGACGCGGGCGCTGGACACCCTGGTCAACTACTCGGTGTGCACCCGCGAGTCCCGCGACCTGCGCACCACCCAGGCCACCGACCCCGGCCCGGAGCAGGAGTCGGTGCACATGCACCGGCTGGTCCACGACATCGTCGCCCGGCTCACCTCACCCGAGGAACGGCAACTGCACCGGCGGATCGTCCGCCGCATGATCGCCGCCGCAGATCCGGGCAACCCCCAGGACAGCCGGCTCTGGCCGCGCTACGCCGAACTCCTGCCGCACCTGGAGCCCTCCGGCGCGCTCGGCAGCCACGACTACCGGGTCCAGGAGACCGTCCTCAACCTGCTGCGCTACTGCATGCACAGCGGCGAGTTCCGCACCGGTGTCGAACTGGCGGAGCAGATCCGCACGCACTGGTCCGAGATGTTCCCGCCCGAGCACCCCCGGATGGTCGAACTCACCACCCAGCAGGGCAACATCCTGCGCGCGCACGGCGCCTTCCGGGCCGCCTACGAGCTCGACCGGGAGTCCCTGGAACGCCTGCGCGCCCTCCCGGACACCGACGCCAGCAGTCTGATGACGGCCACCAGTTGTCTCGCCGCCGACCAGCGCTTCCTCGGCCAGTACACCGAGGCCCTCCAGATGCAGCGCGAAGTCCTCAACACGGCCCTCGAACTCCTCGGCCCGGAGGACCACACCACCCTGCTCGCCCAGCACAACCTCGGTGTCGGCCTCCGTCTGCTCGGCCGCTACACCGAGGCGTACGACATCGACCTGGAGACCCTGCGCGCCCGCGAGAACCTGCTCCGCGCCCGGCACGCCGCCACCCTGGTCTCCGGCATCGCCTGCGCCCGCGACCTGCGGCTGATGGGCCGCTACGGGGACGCGCTGGCCCGCCAGGAGCTCGGCATGCGGCTCCACATCCAGGTCCTCGGCGCCAACCACCCGCAGACCCTGCGCGCCCACCACAACCTGCTGCTCTGCCAGCGCCGCGCCGGCTCGCCGCAGGACCTGACCGGCGCCATGACCGGCCTGCTCGAACAGATGGAGCAGGTCCACGGCCGGGGGCACTACGCCACCATGGGCCTCGTCGTGGACTTCGGCAACTACGCCCGCGAGCACGGCGACCTCCGGCAGGCCCGCGAGCTCATCGAGGAGGGTGAGAGCGGCTTCCGCGCCCTCCTCGGTCCCGCCCACCCCATCAGTACCGGCATGCTCTCCAACACCGGTCTCGTCCTCCAGGCCGCCGGCGAGCGGGCCGAGGCCCTCACCATGTTCGAGTCCGCCTACGCGGGCCTGGCGTCGTCCCTGGGCCACGACCACCCCTGGGTCCTCGGCTGCGCCCTCAACGCCGCCGCCGGACGCAACTTCACCGGCCGCCTGGAGGCCGCCGCCGACCTCAGCCGCGACACCCTCCGCCGCGCCCGCACCGCCCTGGGCCACGACCACCCCTTCACCCTCTCCTGCGAGGTCGCCCTGGCGGCGGACCTCCGAGCGCTGCGGGAACACGAGGAGGCGGAAAAGGTCGAGGAGGACGCCCTGCAACGCCTGGCCCGCACCCTGGGCGCCCAGCACCCGCACGCCCTGTCGGCGCGGCAGCGGTCGCGGCCCTACTGGGACTTCGAGCCGTATCTGGGGTAGGGGTGCACCTCTCCGGTAGGCGGTTCCCGCGGAGACGGGTTCGCGCCTACCGGCGGGGTGTGAGGCTCACCGTGACGTCACATCCGAGGGCGGTGGCCAGGCGCTGGAGGACCGGAAGGGTCGGTATCGCCTTGCCGGACTCGACGCGCGAGATGAAAGCCTGTCCTGTGCCCGCTCGCGTCGCGAGATCGGC
The DNA here is from genome assembly GCF_055585605.1 of Streptomyces sp. NPDC052910. Classification (NCBI taxonomy): domain Bacteria; kingdom Bacillati; phylum Actinomycetota; class Actinomycetes; order Kitasatosporales; family Streptomycetaceae; genus Streptomyces; species Streptomyces sp. NPDC052910. Next base: position 525,680 of record NZ_JBVJJR010000001.1, on the reverse strand, counting down.
CTGGGAGAGCCCGAGCTCGATCCTTCGCGAGCGGATGAGGGCCGCGGTGTTCACCGCGACGCCGTGTCGTAGCGCGGCAGTTCACCGGTATCGATGACCCAGTCGCTGATGGTGATCTTGTCGCCGAAGGTGTACGGAACCCTCGCACCGTACTCCGGGACACCGTTTTGGGAGGCGATGGCCCAGTAGTGGACGCAGGTACCGTCACGGGGGTCGACGATCAGGTAGTGCGGGATATTGAGCCGGGGGTAGTGGCGCAGCTTGCTCTCGTAGTCGTTCTCCGGGTTGGAGGGAGAGACGATCTCGACGGCCGCGAGCAGGGCCTTGGGGTCGATGGCGTCATCCGTGTCCATGGCGGCTTCGGGGAGGACGAGGACGTCGGGGCGGCGCAACTGGCCGAGGTCGGCCGCCTCGATGTCGCCCGAGGTGGTGGCGACGATCCCGGGGGGAAGCTGCGGCTGGAGCTGGCGTTCGATGCGCAGGGCCGCGAGATCGTGGCGGCCGGCCGGGATCGTCGTCATGAGGATCTGGCCGTCGCTGATCTCGACATGTGAACTCAGAGGCGCCGGCGGCGTGAAGCGTTCGGTCAGTGAGCGCAGGTGGCGGTAGGTCTCCTCGCGCGGCGCGGCCGTCATGACGCCACCCTAGGCGACGCGGTCGGAGCAAGGGCTCCCGACCGAACGGGCCGGGGCCCGTACCGCCGGTGAAAGCGGTACGGGCCCCGGCCCGTGTGCGACAGAGGCGGACGGATCCGCGGATCAGCTCTCGAAGACCTCCGCGACCAGCGCCGCCTGCTCCGCCTGGTGGCGCTTGGCCGAGCCGACCGCCGGGGAGGAGGAGTGCGGGCGCGAGACGCGGCGCAGGCGCTCGCGGGCCGGGATGTCGGCGCCGACCGCCAGATCGAGGTGGTCGATCAGGTTGAGCGCGATGAACGGCCAGGCGCCCTGGTTCGCCGGCTCCTCCTGCGCCCAGATGTACTTCTCGGCGTTGGGGAACTTGGCGATCTCCGCCTGGAGCTCGGCACCCGGCAGCGGGTACAGGCGCTCGATGCGGATGAGGGCGGTGTCCGTGGCGCCGCGCTTCTGCCGCTCGGCGTCCAGGTCGTAGTAGACCTTGCCGGAGCAGAAGACGACCTTGCGGACGTCGGCCGCGTTCACCGTGGCGTCGCCGATCACCGGGCGGAAGCCGCCGGTGGTGAACTCCTCCGCCTTGGACGCCGCGGCCTTCAGACGCAGCATCGACTTCGGGGTGAAGACGATGAGCGGCTTGTGGTGCGGGTTGTGCACCTGCCAGCGCAGGAGGTGGAAGTAGTTCGACGGCAGCGTCGGCATGGCGACCGTCATGTTGTTCTGGGCGCAGAGCTGGAGGTAGCGCTCGATCCGGGCCGAGGAGTGGTCCGGGCCCTGGCCCTCGTAGCCGTGCGGGAGGAGCAGGGTGACGCCGGACGTCTGGCCCCACTTCTGCTCGCTCGACGAGATGAACTCGTCCACGATGTTCTGCGCGCCGTTGGCGAAGTCGCCGAACTGCGCCTCCCACAGGACGAGCGCGTCCGGGCGGGCCAGCGAGTAGCCGTACTCGAAGCCCATCGCCGCGTACTCGCTGAGCAGCGAGTCGTAGACGTTGAAGCGCGCCTGGTCCTCGGAGAGGTAGAGCAGCGGGGTGTAGTCCTCGCCGGTCCGGCGGTCGACGAGCACCGCGTGGCGCTGGCCGAAGGTGCCGCGGCGGGAGTCCTGGCCGGAGAGGCGGACCGGGGTGCCCTCCATCAGGAGGGACCCGAAGGCGAGGGTCTCGCCCATGGCCCAGTCGATCGTGCCGTCCTCGACGCTGGCCGCGCGGCGCTGCAACTGCGGCAGCAGACGCGGGTGGACGGTGACGTTCTCCGGCAGGTTGACCTGGGACTCGGCGATCCGCTTGACGACCTCCTGGGAGATCGCGGTGTTCACCGGGACCGGGAACTCGGCCTGCGGGGCCGGCACCTCGGCCGACGCGGGCGCCGAGGTGGCCTCGCGGACCTCGGTGAAGACCTTCTCCAACTGGCCCTGGTAGTCCTGCAGGGCCTGCTCGGCCTCCTCCAGGGTGATGTCGCCCCGGCCGATCAGCGACTCGGTGTACAGCTTGCGCACCGAGCGCTTCTTGTCGATCAGGTCGTACATCAGCGGCTGGGTGAACGAGGGGTTGTCGGCCTCGTTGTGGCCCCGGCGCCGGTAGCAGATCAGGTCGATGACGACGTCCTTGTTGAACGCCTGGCGGAACTCGAAGGCGAGCCGCGCGACGCGGACCACGGCCTCCGGGTCGTCACCGTTCACGTGGAAGATCGGCGCCTCGATCATCCGGGCGACGTCGGTGCAGTACATCGACGAGCGCGAGGACTCCGGCGGCGCGGTGAAGCCGACCTGGTTGTTGATGACGATGTGCACGGTGCCGCCGGTGCGGTAGCCGCGCAACTGCGACATGTTCAGGGTCTCGGCCACGACGCCCTGGCCCGCGAAGGCCGCGTCGCCGTGCAACTGGACCGGCAGGACGGTGAAGTCCGTGCCCGCCTTGCCGATGATGTCCTGCTTGGCGCGGGCGATGCCCTCGACGACCGGGTCGACCGTCTCCAGGTGGGACGGGTTGGCGGCCAGCGAGACCTTGATCTGCTCGCCGTCCAGGCCGGTGAAGGTGCCCTCGGCGCCCAGGTGGTACTTGACGTCGCCGGAGCCGTGCATCGACTTCGGGTCGAGGTTGCCCTCGAACTCCCGGAAGATCTGCGCGTAGGACTTGCCGACGATGTTGGCCAGCACGTTCAGCCGGCCGCGGTGGGCCATGCCGATGACGGCCTCGTCGAGGCGGGCCTCGGCGGCCGCGTCCAGCACCGCGTCCAGCAGCGGGATGACGGACTCGCCGCCCTCCAGCGAGAAGCGCTTCTGGCCGACGTACTTGGTCTGCAGGAACGTCTCGAACGCCTCGGCCGCGTTCAGGCGGCGGAGGATCCGCAACTGCTCCTCGCGCTCCGGCTTGGAGTGGCCGCGCTCGACCCGGTCCTGGATCCACTTGCGCTGCTTGGGGTCCTGGATGTGCATGAACTCGATGCCGGTGGTGCGGCAGTACGAGTCACGCAGCACGCCCAGGATGTCGCGCAGCTTCATCATCGACTTGCCGGCGAAGCCGCCGACCGCGAAGTCGCGCTCCAGGTCCCACAGGGTGAGGCCGTGCTCGGTGATGTCCAGGTCGGGGTGCTTGCGCTGGCGGTACTCCAGCGGGTCCGTGTCGGCCATGACGTGGCCGCGCACCCGGTAGGCGTGGATCAGCTCGAAGACGCGGGCGGCCTTGGTGACGTCGTCGTCGTGCGAGGCGTCGATGTCCTTGAGCCAGCGGACCGGCTCGTAGGGGATCCGCAGCGCCTCGAAGACGTCGTCGTAGAAGCCGTTCTCGCCCAGCAGGAGCTGGTTCATGATCCGCAGGAACTCGCCCGACGCGGCGCCCTGGATGACGCGGTGGTCGTAGGTCGAGGTCAGGGTCATGACCTTCGAGATGCCCATCTTGTTCAGGGCGTCCTGCGAGGTGCCCTGGAACTCAGCGGGGTAGTCCATCGCGCCCACGCCGAGGATGAGGCCCTGGCCGGGCATCAGGCGCGGCACGGAGTGCACGGTGCCGATGCCGCCGGGGTTGGTCAGCGACGCGGTGACGCCGGTGAAGTCCTCCATCGTCAGCTTGCCGACGCGGGCGCGGCGGACGATGTCCTCGTAGGCCTGCCAGAACTCGAAGAAGTTCAGGGTCTCGGCCTTCTTGATGGCCGCCACCACGAGCTGGCGGTCGCCGTTCGGCTTCACCAGGTCGATCGCCAGGCCCAGGTTGACGTGCTCGGGCTTGACGAGAGTGGGCTTGCCGTCCTTCTCCGTGAAGGAGTAGTTCATCGACGGCATCAGCTTCAGCGCCTGCACCATGGCGTAGCCGATGAGGTGCGTGAAGGAGACCTTGCCACCCCGGGCGCGCTTGAGGTGGTTGTTGATGACGATGCGCTGGTCGAACAGCAGCTTCACCGGGACGGCGCGGACGGACGTGGCCGTCGGCAGCTCCAGCGAGGCGTTCATGTTCTTGGCGACCGCGGCGGCGGGGCCGCGCAGCGTCACGTACTCGGGGCCGGCCGGGGCCTCGGTCGCGGGCGCCGCGGCGGGCTTGGCCGCGGGCTTCGCGGCGGCCGGCTTGGCGGGCGCGGCCGGGGCCTGCGCCGGAGCGGCCTGCGCCGGAGCGGCGGCGGCCGGCGCGGGCGCGGCGGCGGGCTTGGCCGCGGCGGGGGCCGCGGGTGGCTGCGGAGGAGCGGCCGGGGCGGCGGGAGCCGTACCCCCGGTCACCCCCTGCTGCACGGCCGGCGCGTTGGCGTCCTTGCCCGGCTTGTAGTCGGCGAAGAAGTCCCACCAGGCTCGGTCGACCGAGTTCGGGTCCTGGAGGTACTGCTGGTAGATCTCGTCGACGAGCCACTCATTGGGACCGAACACATCAGCAGGACTCTTGCCCTGCCCGTCTTGGTCGGTCGAAGTGCTCGAGGTGTTCGGGGACTGTGGCGACACGGCGGCAACCGCCCTCTTCCGCTTCCTAAGGTGGTGGACAGCGGGAATAAAGGCTACGCCTGTCCGCTGCCCTGATGCAGGCCACCGGGGCCAGTCGTCGCGCAAGTCACACTCGGTCCCGTGTTTCAGGGCATGACTTGGCGGGAAACACCCGAGGTTCCGCGCCCCCCGGGTGCTTCCGGGTCCTCCGCGGGTACGCGGAATGGTGCCCCACATCCGGATGAACGTGTGCTTCCGCCTTCGACCCTACGTCAACTCGGATCATCAAGCTCGTCCTGGAAGAGTGACCCGGATCCGGCAGCCCCGAGGGGATTCGGCCACCCCGATGCTGCCGCCGTGCAGGTCGACCGCCCAGCGGGCGATGGCGAGGCCCAGCCCGGTCCCCCCGTCGCTGCCCGGTCCGTGCTGTCCGGAGCCGCCCCGGTTGAACCGCTCGAAGACCCGGTGCCGCTCGGCGGGCGGGATGCCGGGACCCTCGTCCAGCACCTCCAGGGCCAGCGACTGCGGCCCCTCGCCGCGCCGCGCCCGGACCGTCACCCGGCCGTGCGGCGGGCTGTGCCGGACGGCGTTCTCCACCAGGTTGGCGACCACCTGGTGCAGCCGCTCCGCGTCCGCGTACGCCGTGAGGTCCGGCGGCGAGACGTCCAGGTGGAGGTGGACGTCCTTGCGGGCGGCCCGCGGCGCGGCACCGGTGCCGCAGGCGATGCTGGTCTCCTTCAGCACCTGCGCCAGGTACGGCCAGACCTCGAAGCCGCGGGCGTGCAGCGGCACCACCCCGTTGTCCAGCCGGGACAGGTCGAGTAACTGCTCCACCAGCCGCCCCAGCCGTTCCGTCTGCTGGAGGGCGGCCCGCATGGTCTCCGGATCGGCCGCCGAGACCCCGTCCACCACGTTCTCCAACACCGCCCGCAGCCCCGCGATCGGGGTGCGCAGCTCGTGCGAGACGTTGGCGACCAGCTCCTTGCGGTGGGTGTCCACCGCCTCCAGGTCGGCCGCCATCCGGTTGAAGGCGTGCGCCAGGTCGCCGAACTCGTCCCGCCGGCCGTCCCGCACCCGCCGGGTGTAGTCACCCTGTGCCATCGCCCGGGTGACATCGGTCATCTCGTCCAGTGGCGCGGTCAGGCCGTGCGCCACGAACTGGGTGATCAGCAGCGAGGCGATGATCGAGAAGACCGTGATCACCCGCAGCCCGGTCGCCGACCGGAAGGCGACGAACACCAGGAACGTGGTGATCGCCACCGACCCGACGACCAGCCAGCCCAGCGCGGCCTTCACCGACCGGTACGGGTCCAGCGGGCGCAGCGCCTCCCAGGCGCGGCTCAGCAGGCCCGGCCGAGGACAGCCGGTCATCTCGCGTCCGCGCCCCTCGTGCTCACACGCTCCCCGCTGCCGCCGGTCGCGCCCCTCGTGCTCCTGCGCTCCCCGCTGCCGCCGGTCGCGCCCCTCGTTCTGCCGGTCACGCCCCGTGTTCCCCCGTTCCCCCGGTCACGCCGTCCCCCCGGTCATGCCGCCGGCGTCTCCAGCGCGTACCCGACCCCGTGCACCGTCCGGATCCGCTCCGCGCCGATCTTGCGCCGCAGCGCCTTGATGTGGCTGTCGACGGTCCGGGTGCCGGAGGCGTCCGCCCAGTCCCACACCTCGGCCAGCAACTGCTCCCGGGAGAGCACGGCGCGCGGGGTGTTCGCCAGGCAGACCAGCAGGTCGAACTCGGTCGGCGTCAGGTGGACGTCCGCGCCGCGCACCCGCACCCGCCGCTGCGCGTGGTCGATCTCCAGCTCGCCCAGCCGCAGGATCCCGCTGCGCGGGGTGTGCGCGGCCAGCGTCGCCCGCTCCACCCGGCGCAGCAGCACGTGCACCCGCGCGGCGAGCTCCCGCATGGAGAACGGCTTGGTCATGTAGTCGTCCGCGCCGACGCCCAGGCCGACCAGCATGTCGGTCTCGTCGTCGCGCGCGGTGAGCATCAGCACCGGCACCGGCCGGCGGGCCTGCACCCGCCGGCACACCTCCAGGCCGTCGTACCCCGGCAGCATCACGTCCAGGACCAGCAGGTCCGGCTGCCACGCCTCGGTGGTGTCGACGGCCGCGGGTCCGTCGCCCGCGATCCGCACCTGGAAACCCTCGGCCCGCAGCCGCGCCGCGATGGCGTCGGCGATGGTCCGGTCGTCCTCGACGATCAGTACCCGCCGCTGCGCCCCGGCGGAGGCTGCGGCGCCGCTCGGGCCCGTGTGTGTCTGCTCCATGTGCCCCGCCCCTAGCCGTCGTCCCCAGCGTCTTCCCGTGCCGGTCCTCCCACTGTGGCAAGCAGGGTACGGGCAGGTGGCGGGGGACGGCTACGCGGCGAGGACGGCGAGGTGGACGACGTCGGGGACGCCTCGGGCAACGATGATCTCTTCGGTGGTTACCCCGGCGAACCCGGCATTCCGGAGGGCTTCCTCGAACGCGGCGGACGGCTGTGCGGACCACACCGCGAGCACCCCGCCGGGGCGCAGTCGGGCCCGGCAGGCGGCGAGGCCGGTGGGGGAGTAGAGGCTCTTGTTGTCGTCCGTGACGGTCCAGTCGGGGCCGTTGTCGATGTCGAGGCAGATCGCGTCGTAGTCGGGGGCGTGCGGCGGCCGGCCGCCCGGGAGGCCGTCCGCCCCCAGATGCCCCAGGAGGTCCGCCTCGACGATCCGTACGCGCGGGTCGGCCAGTGCCGCGCCGGACACGGCGGACAGCGGGCCCGCGCGGTGCCAGTCGATCACCGCGCGTTCCCGCTCCACGACCGTGATCCGCCCCCAGCGCGGCTCCGCCGCCGCGTGCGCCAGCGAGAAGCCCACGCCCAGCCCGCCGATCAGCACCGCGGGCTCCGGCCGTCCGGCCGGCAGCGCCCTCAGCGCGGCGTCCACCAGCAGCCGCTCGGAGCGGCCGTCCGAGGTGTCCATCAGGAAGCAGCCGTTCGCGATGATCTCGTAGACCGGCGGGGCCCCCTCCGCCGGGCCCCGCCGCCGCAGGGCGATCTCGCCGTACGGACCGTCGCGGCGGTCGAGGGTGGTCACCGGGGTCGGAGTGGCTGCGGTCGGAATCGTCGGAGTGGCCGGAGTCGTCGGAGTGATCGGAGTCGTCAGAGTGGTCGCGGGATCGTTCGGGGCATACGGGACGGGCACGGGAAACCTCCGGAGACCGTTGATGTTCGACGGACGCATCCGAAGGTTAAGAGGTTGACGGGCGTGGGCCGGTTCACGGCCCGAAGACGGGTCCGCCGGACGCGGAGGCCCGTACTGTTCCTACAGCGGCCCGCCGCCGGGCGGGCCGTCCGGAGCGTCCCGGGAAGGCCCGGGCTTCGCCCGGGAACGACCACGGAAGGGAGCCCGGCCGAGTGACCGCCGCTGATCCCGCCGAGGCGGGCGCCCCCGCGCCGGCCGACGGCACCGCCACCGGACGGTTCCGCGCGCGCCCGCGCCGAGCCCGGCTCGACGGCCTGCGGCAGTTGGTCCCCACCCCCCGGGCCACGCCCTTCACCTTCTGCTACGGCCTCGTCCTGCTCGGCACCGCGGTCTACGCCGAGCTCGGCGACGAGAGCACCGTCAACCAACTGCTCCGCGACTCCAGCACCGACGCGGCCCACCTCGCCGACCGGCCGCTGGTCGTCCTGTTCGCCAGCGCCCTGTGGGTCGCCGGCGGGCTCTGGTCCTTCTTCGGCTGGGCGTTCGCGCCGGTGCTCGGCGCCCTGGAACGGCGCGTCGGCGGGCTGCGCGCGGCCGGTGTCTTCCTGCTCGGCCATGTGCTGGCCACCCTGGCCACCGAGCTGCCGGTGGCCGGCGCGGTCGCCGCCGGCCGGCTGCCGGACGACTCGCTGCACCGGCTCGACTACGGCATCAGCTTCGGCCTGATGGCCTGCCTCGGCGCGCTGGCGAGCCTCCAGCGGCCCCCCTGGAAGTGGGGCCTGCTGGGCGCGGCCTCCCTGATGTGCGCCCAGGACCTGGTCGAGCTCGCCGATCCGCTGGCCAGTTGGGGGCACCCCATCGCCCTGCTGGCGGGTGTCGCCTGCGAGGTGCTGCTGCGCGGTGACGTGCGGACGGCGGCGCCGGCCGCGCGGACTCCCCTCCGGCCCGCGCCGGCCGTCGCCGTGGCCGGCGCCCTGGGCGTCACGGACGCCCCGGAGGCCGTGAGCGAACCGGGTGCTCTGGGGGATGCGAGTGCCGCGGAGACTCTGGGTGCCGCGAGTGCCGCGAGTGCCTCGGGTGCTCCGGACGTCCCGGGTGCTGCGGGTGCTTCGGGTTCTACGGATATCCCGGACGTCGCGAATGCCACGGACGTCCCGGAGGCACCGGGTACCCGGGGTGTGCCGGGTACCTCGGGTGCCACGGACGCCCCGGATGTGTCCGTTGCCTCGGGGAACCTGACTGCCGAGGATGTCCCCGGTGCCGCGGACGTCCCGGGTGCCGCGGATTTCCTTGATGACGTGCGCGTCGCGGCCGATCCGCGGCTCTCGGCGGATGCGGGCGTCCGGGGCGATGTCCGTCTCCCGGCGGATACGGGCGTCCAAAGCGGTACCCGACTCCCGACGCGTGCGGGAGCCCAGATCAATACCCGCCCCCCGGCGGATACGGGCGCCCGGGCCGACACCCGCCCCCCGGCGGACGTGGGCGCCCCGGCCCGGACCGGCTCAGCGGACGGTGCCGTCCCACCGCCACTCGGCGAGATGCCGCTCCCCGGGCCGCGCGATCCGGCCGGTGGCCCGGAGCAGGGCCCGGCCGGGCTCGCCGTCGTCCGGGACGCCGGGGAACAGCCGGGCGAGGGCGGGACCGGCGAACTCGTCGGGCGGGGTCCAGTCGACGCCCAGGCCGGCGGCGATGTCGTGGGTGTGGACGACGGTCTCGACCGCGCCCATGGCGGCGAAGCCGGGCCCGTCGGAGTGGCCCCAGGGGTGCCAGGCCCGGTCCTCGGGCGCGGCGGCCCGGACGGCGGCGGCGAGGAACGACGCCGCGACGCGGATGCCCTCCAGCCGGGCTGAGACCGGGGCCTGTGGGTCGAGCGAGGCGAACAGGGTGATGTAGCGGTCCCGCGGCCTGGCGGTGAGCAGCCCCGCGTAGCCGGTGATCCCCAAGGCGAGGTGGTCCAGTGTCGTGTGGCAGGACCACTCCAGCCGCCCGGCCGGCCGCGACCAGTCCGCGTCCCGGGCCAGGCCGTCCAGAAAGGCGGTGGCCCGCTCGGCGACGCCGGTCACCAGGGAGGCCCAGTCGAGGGCGGTGACGGTGCTCGTCATCGTCGCAGTGCTCACGCGCGTCCCTCCGCCCGGACGAACTCCACCAGCCGGCCCCAACTGTCGCCGCCGTGTCCGGCGTCGATGCCCCGCGCGACCAGGTTCCGGAAGAGCTCCGGCAGGCCGGAGACCACCCCGCGCGCCTCACTCGCGTGTACGAGGTGGCCGATGGCGGCCAGGTGCACGTCGAGGGTGGCGTCGTCGCCCGGGTAGTCGCGGGCGTCGGCCTGCGGGGCGTAGGTGCTCATGAACACCTCGATGGCCCGCATCCAGCGGTTGGCGACCGCGGTGAAGGCCGCGGCCTTGCCCTCGCCGTCCGTCCCGACGAGCGCCACGCCGTGCGCCCAGCCGGCGAGCGCGGACCACATCAGGCCGAGCAGCGCGGTGTCGTAGAGGGAGGCCAGGGTGACGTCGGCGCCCAGGTCCACCGGGTCGCCGAGCGCGGCGAGCGTCGCGCGGTGCTCGGCGAGGGCCTCCGGGGAGCCGCTGTAGAGGAACATGAAGTCGGGGTTGCCGACGCCGGGCGGCGTCGTCATGATCGCGCCGTCGAGGTAGCGGAAGCCGTGCTGTTCGGCCCGGCGGGCGGCCTCGGCGGCCTGCTCCGGGGAACCGGAGGTGAGGTTGACGACGGTCCGGCCGGCCAGGTCGCCGGCCAGCGGGTCCAGGACTTCGTGGACGGTGTCGTAGGTGGCGAGGCAGACGACCACCAGCGGGCTCGCCGCGACGGCCGCGGCGGCGTCCGGCGCCTCGATGGCACCCTTCTCCACCAGGGCGGCGGCCTTGCCCGCCGTGCGGTTCCAGACGGTCGTGCGGTGGCCGGCCGCCAGGAACGCACCGGCCAGCGCGGTGCCCATCGAGCCCAGGCCGAGGACGGTCACCTTCGTGCTCATGGAAAAGTCACCCGTTTCATGGGGAATTACTGGGACTTGAGAGGACGTGCTCTCGGGTGACCCCTACGTTTCCAGCGTGGGCGCGCCCCCGACAGTGGCAGGGCTGACCGCCTCCGCAAAATTCCTGCCACTAGGCTTCCCGGCATGAGCGCTGGTTCCGTGGCCGTGGCGGTGATCGACGACGACGTCCCCTACTGGGACCTGTACGAACTGGGGGTGGTCTGCACCGTCTTCGGGATCCCGCACCCCGATCTCGCCGACCCCTGGTACGACTTGCGGCTGTGTGCCGCGGGCCCGTCCCCGGACCAGCCGCCGCCCGGCCCGCTCGGCTTCACCCTCCGGACGCCCTACGGGCCGGAGGGGCTGGACGGCGCCGACACCGTGATCATTCCGTCCGTCCCCGAGGCGTGTGTGGACGGGGAGCGCGAACTGCCGGACGAGCTCCTGCGCGCGCTGCGACGCGCCGCCGACCGGGGCGCGCGGATGGTCTCCCTGTGCGCCGGAGCCTTCGCCCTGGCCGCCGCGGGAATCCTCGACGGCCGCCGGGCGACCGCCCACTGGATGCACACCGAGGCCCTGGCCCGCCGCCATCCCGAGGTGACGGTGGACGACTCGGTGCTCTATGTGGACGACGGCGACGTCCTCACCAGCGCCGGCGTCACGGCCGGTCTCGACCTCTGCCTCCACCTCGTCCGCCGCGACCTGGGCGCCCACGTCGCCAACCAGCTCGCCCGGCGGCTCGTCGTCCCCGCGCACCGGCCCGGCGGGCAGGCCCAGTTCGTCCAGGTGGCCGTCCCCGAGACCGGTGACGACGGCCTGGCGCCCGTCCTGCAGTGGGCGACCGAGCGCCTCGACGAGCCGCTCACCGTCGACGACTTGGCCGCCCGCGCGGGCATGAGCCCCCGCACCTTCTTCCGCCGCCTCCAGGCCGCCACCGGCACCACCCCCCTCCAGTGGCTCCTCTCCCAGCGGTTGGCCCGCGCCCAGTCGCTCCTGGAGGCCACCGCGCTCCCGGTGGAACGGGTGGGCCAACTGAGCGGCCTGGGTACGGCCGCCAACCTGCGCCGCCACTTCACGCTGCACTTCGGCGTCACTCCGACGGACTACCGCCGGGCCTTCCCCGGGCACGGCGGGCGGCCCGCCAGGCCGCGCCGGACGTCAGGGCCGGCTGCCGTGCGGGCGTAGTGTCTGACGGACGGACGGACGGACGGACGGACGGGCCCGGCCGGTGGCCCGAACCGGACGCACCCGCAACCCGGTTGACGGGGCCGGGCTGACGGATCAGGGGTCGGCGAACGGGCCCGAGACCGGCGCCGGCGGATCCGGCGGCCGGCCGACCGACCGGGCCGCCGGCGCGGTCCAGCCACTCCAGCCACTGCCGGATCCCACCGCAAGTGGTTCCACCGCAAGTGGATCCAGTCATCGGCAAATGGGTTCAACCGCTAATGGATCCACAGAAACATGCCGTCCCCCTCCCGGGCCGCGGCCCCGAAGAACGGCACCAGCCGCTCGTACTCGGCGGTGATGTACCGCAGCGACTCACCGCGCTCCCACACCAACGTCGGGTAGATCTCCTCCCGGGCCAGGTCGGCCGGACCGACTCCCTCCAGGAGCCGGTCCGAGGGTATCCGGGCCAGCGCGGCGGCGGCCTCCGCCACCCGGGCGGGGGACAGGTGGCGCGGCGGCCCGCACCCCCAGTCGCCCGCGCCGGGGACCGGCTCCTCGCCGAAGACGACGTCCACCGGGAAGTCGACGCGGTCCAGCAGGAAGGCCAGCCCGTGCCACATCTTGTCCGTGTCGAGGGCCCGGGCCGCCGCGGGCTCCGGCTGCTCCACGGGTTCGGCGTCGAGGCAGCCGTAGGCGTGGTTCACGGCCCAGCGCGGGTCGGCGAGGGCGCGGGCGTAGTCGGCGGGTGCGAGACGCAGGTACTGACCGGTCATTCCCATGTTCCAGAGCGTAGGGGCGACCACTGACAACGGGCTCCGGCCTGCGCGTCCGCCCGCGCTCCTACCAGGCCAGAGGCCGGCCTTCCCGGAAGAAGCCGCCGGTGGGACCGGAATCGGGCAGGGTGGCGGCCCAGACGACACTGGCGGCGCCCCGCTCGACGGGACCTCCGCCCGGGCCGCCCATGTCGGTGGCGATCCAGCCCGGACAGACGGCGTTGACCAAAATCCGTTCGGCGCCCAGTTCGTCGGCGAGCTTGCGGGTGAGGGCGTTGAGGGCCGCCTTCGAGACTCCGTAGGCCGGGGTTCCCCCGGACATGCGCTCCAGGGACCCGGCCTCGCTGGAGACGTTCACCAGGCGGGGGTGGGGCGAACGGCGCAGCAGCGGCAGGAACGCCTGCGTGGTGCGCCAGGGGCCGAAGAGGTTGGTCTCCAGGGTGTGCCGGACGTCGTCGAGGTCGGCGGAGACGGCGCGCCGGCCGATGTCGTAGTCGATGGCGGCGTTGTTGACGAGGACGTCGAGGCGCCCGAACTCTTCCTCCACCCGGCCGGCGAGGGCACGGACGCCGTCGGCGTCGGTCACGTCCAGCCGGCAGGGCAGCAGCCTGCCGGAGACCCCGGGGGCCAGATCGGCGACGGCCTGCTCGGCCTTCTCCGGGCGGCGGGCGCACAGCAGGACGGTGTGGCCCAGCGCCGCGAGCTGACGTGCCGTCTCCCGGCCGATTCCCCGGTTGGCGCCGGTGACCAGCGATACCGGTGCGGCGGCGGTGTTCATGTTCTCTCCCCTGTGCGGACGGTCCATGACCCGGACGGAACGCTATGCCGTCATCCCGCGCCCGCGGATCAGGCCCGCGGCGCAGCAGGGCTGCGTCCTCGGACGTAGTCCTCGCGAACCGTCGCGGTGTCCTCGTGACCCCACGGCCGGTGGAGGTGACCGGCCCGCCGCCGCGCGCGAGTCGGCTGATCGCTCACAGCGAACAAGAAGCGGGGAACATCCCTGAGCTCAGAAGCATTGAGTCAGCAGAGCTCAACTTGCCTGCCGAAGGGGAGATCATGGCTGCTGAGGCCGTTGACAGCAATGCGTCACTGACCCTGCCCGTGCTGCCGCTCGACGACGAGGTCGTCCTGCCGGGGATGGTCGTTCCGCTGGATCTGACCGACTCCGAGGTGCGCGCGGCCGTCGAGGCGGCGCAAGCCGCGGCGCAGGGTGGGGCGCGAGGCGGCGGGAAGCCGCGCGTGCTGCTCGTCCCGCGCGTCGACGGCACCTATGCGGGCATCGGCACCCTGGGCACGGTGGAGCAGGTCGGCCGGCTCTCCGACGGGGATCCGGGCGCCCTCATCCGCGGTGTCCGCCGAGTGCGGATCGGGGCCGGGACCACCGGGCCGGGTGCCGCGCTCTGGGTGGAGGGCACGGCCGTCGAGGAGGTCACCCCCGATCCGCTGCCGGGCGCCGTCACCGAGCTGATGAAGGAGTACAAGGCGCTCGCCACCAGTTGGCTCCGCAAGCGCGGCGCATGGCAGGTGGTGGACCGCGTCCAGCAGATCGACGACCCCGCCCAGCTCGCCGACAACTCCGGCTACTCGCCCTTCCTCACCGTCGCCCAGCGCGTCGAGCTGCTGGAGACCGCCGACCCGGTCGCGCGGCTGAGGCTCGCCGTGAAGCAGCTCGGTGACCACCTCGCCGAGCAGGACGTCGCCGAGTCCATCGCCAAGGACGTCCAGGAGGGCGTCGACAAGCAGCAGCGCGAGTTCCTGCTCCGCCGCCAGTTGGAGGCCGTCCGCAAGGAGCTGGCCGAGCTCAACGGGGAGCCGGGCGGCGAGTCCGACGACTACCGGTCCCGGGTGGAGGCCGCCGACCTGCCGGAGAAGGTACGGGAGGTGGCCCTGAAGGAGGTCGACAAGCTGGAGCGGGCCTCCGACCAGAGCCCCGAGAGCGGCTGGATCCGCACCTGGCTCGACACCGTCCTGGAGATGCCGTGGAACCGGCGCACCGAGGACTCGTACGACATCCCGGGCGCCCGGGCCGTGCTCGACGCGGACCACGCGGGCCTGGACGACGTCAAGGAGCGGATCACCGAGTACCTGGCCGTGCGCAAGCGGCGCGCCGACCGGGGGCTGGGCGTGATCGGGGGACGGCGCGGGGGCGCGGTGCTCGCGCTCGTCGGGCCGCCCGGCGTCGGGAAGACGTCGCTCGGCGAGAGTGTCGCCAAGGCCATGGGGCGGGAGTTCGTCCGGGTGGCGCTCGGCGGTGTCCGGGACGAGGCGGAGATCCGCGGCCACCGGCGTACGTACGTCGGCGCGCTCCCCGGCCGTATCGTGCGCGCCGTCAAGGAGGCCGGTTCGATGAACCCGGTCGTCCTCCTCGACGAGATCGACAAGGTCGGCTCCGACTTCCGCGGCGACCCCGCCGCGGCGCTCCTGGAGGTCCTCGACCCCGCGCAGAACCACACCTTCCGCGACCACTACCTGGAGGTCGAACTCGACCTCTCCGACGTGGTCTTCCTCGCCACCGCCAACGTCCTGGAAGCCATCCCGCAGCCCCTGCTCGACCGGATGGAGCTCGTCCGCCTCGACGGCTACACCGAGGACGAAAAGGTCGTCATCGCCCGCGACCACCTGCTGCCCCGGCAACGGGAGCGGGCGGGCCTGGAGCCCGGCGAGGTCACGGTGGACGACGCGGCGCTGCGCCGGCTCGCCGGCGAGTACACCCGCGAGGCGGGCGTCCGCACCCTGGAGCGGTACCTGGCCCGGCTGCTCCGCAAGGTCGCGGCGAAGCACGAACTCGGGGAGCGGGAACTGCCCTTCGCGATCGGCGCGGACGAACTCCGCCCGCTGATCGGCCGGCCGCACCACACGCCCGAGTCCGCTCAGGACCCGGCCGAGCGGCGCACCTCCGTCCCGGGCGTGGCCACCGGTCTGGCCGTCACCGGCGCGGGCGGCGACGTCCTCTTCGTCGAGGCGTCCCTCGCCGACCCGGAGACGGGCGCCGCCGGGCTGACCCTCACCGGCCAGCTCGGCGACGTGATGAAGGAGTCCGCGCGGATCGCCCTCTCCTTCCTCCGCTCGCACGGCGCGGAACTGGAGCTTCCGGTCGGTGACCTCAAGGAACGCGGCGTCCACCTGCACGTCCCGGCGGGCGCCGTCCCCAAGGACGGGCCGAGCGCCGGCATCACGATGACGACGGCCCTGGCGTCCCTGCTCTCCGGCCGCCGGGTCCGCCCGGACGTCGCGATGACCGGCGAGGTCTCGCTGACCGGGCGCGTCCTGCCGATCGGCGGCGTCAAGCAGAAGCTGCTGGCCGCACACCGGGCGGGCGTCACCACCGTCGTCATCCCCAAGCGCAACGAGCCCGACCTGGACGACGTCCCCGCCGAGGTCCTGGAGAAGCTGGACGTCCACGCGGTGTCGGACGTCCGGCAGGTGCTGGAGTTGGCCCTGGAACCGGCGGACACGGCGGTCGAGACGAAGGTGCCGCTGGCCGCGTAGGCGGCGCTCACTGCCTTTTCCGACGGGCCGTCGGATCGCGGGAACGCCGCGCTCCGGCGGTCCGTTGCCGAATAGGTGACGAACTTCGACGCCCGCCTCACCCGTTCCGCCCACGGGATGAGCCAGGACGGCCGTCACCCGCGGGGCATGGCTCCCCCTCGGTCCCGCCGGTGGAGGACGGTAACGGTCGAACGACGACGTAGACCGGCGTGCGGGAGCCCACCGGACCCGACGACCGAGCGCCGTGGTTTTCGCAGGCAGGGCGTATCTGCGTGGCGTGCGTACCGTTGTATTGCGCGGCTGCCCGCACTGCGCGGCGGCAGGGAGGAGCGCACGGTGACCATCGAGCTGACCGACAGGATCGAGCTGATCGAGATGGCCGATAGCGACGAGCTGAGTCTGGACGCGATGTTCGACTGGCTGAAGCGGATGCCCGTCCCCGAGGGCTACAAGGTGGAGATCGTCGAGGGGGCCATCTACAGGTCGCCGCAACGGGACAATCACTGGGACATCATCGCCACTATCTACGACCAGCTCAGGGCCGAGTTTCCGCGGCGGCAGATCAAATCGGACGTCCGCATCGACTTCCCCGGCCACCTGAACGGCTTCGCCGCCGACGTCGTACTCCTGAAGGAAGGCGCGGAGAAGAACGCCCAGGGGCGTTGGACGTACCAGGATGTCGCCTTCGTCACCGAAGTGATCTCCAAGGACACCGCGCGCAACGACTACGGGCCCAAGAAGGACGCCTACGCGGCGGCCGGAGTCCCGGTGCTCCTGATCGTCGACCCGTACACAGGGCTGTGTCACATCTACAGGGACCCGAAGGACGGAGCGTACCGCCTGGAGCCCGCCGTGAAGTTCGGCGACCGGATCGACCTCACGGAAACGGTGTCGGACTCGCCGTGGAAACCGCGGAGTTCGCGCACGAGTGAACGCGGCGACCCGCTTCCTCAGGACCGCGTGCGCGCCAGGCACAGCCCCGTCCTCGTCGTCAGGCGGACGTGGCCGCCGTGCGCGTCGACGATCCGTGCGACCTCGGCGAGCAGGCTGCGGCGGGTGGCCTCCGGCTGGGCGCGGTAGAAGGAGAGGGAAGTCAGCAGGGCAGTGAAGCCGGTGGTGGAACGCTCGTGTGCCGTGGTGTAGGAGCGGTGGACGGGATCTGAGAAGCCGGCGTGCGCGCGGAGCTCCGCGGTGATCCAGGACTCCTCGCCCCGGTCCGACTCGCGCGGCCGCTCGTCGAGGATCGAGTGCGGGGGACGTTCGGGCAGTAACCGGTCATGATGGGCCGCGAGTTCGTGCCGCAGGTTCTCGTCGGGGATGTACCAGTCGTTCCGGAAGAGGGCGAGCGAGCCGCCGGGGCGGAGTGCGGACCGGGCCCGTGACCAACGGACCTCCGGGTCCACCCAGTGCCACGCCTGGGCCGAGAACAGGAGCCCGAAACGGCGGCCGGCCAGGTCCCAGGTCTCGAAGTCGCCGACGTGCACGCTGACATCGGGGCGGCCCGCGCAGTGCCGCGCCAGGACGGTGGCCATGCGCGGGTCCGGCTCGACCGCCGTCACCGGCACGCCGAGCGCGGCGAACGCCAAGGTCGCCTTCCCGGTACCCGCGCCGACCTCCAGCGCCTCGACGGCACCCTCCGTACCGCGTCACGCGAACGCCAGGACATCGGAGAACAGCCGGCTTGGATACCCGGGCCGGGCGGCGTCGTACTCCTCGGCGGCCTCACCGAAGACGGCCCGCCGCGCGCGGTCCGGCTCGCCCGGGCGGTCTTCACCGCTGTGCGTCATGGCGGCACTGTACGACGCCGGTGCCGGCGACCGCGTCGGCGCGGTCGCCGGCTTTCGGGAATTGAGGACACGGGGGCTTTGGTCACGCTGTCCGGCCCAGGGGACGTTCGTCACCGTGCCGGTGGAGTGGCCGTCACCCGTCGGCGGGTGGGGGAGTGCGGCTCGCCGCCCCCGGCGTCAGTGGTTCAGGCCGGGGGCGGCGAGGCGTGTGAGGGGCAAGTGGTGCAAGGTGGCGTGGGGATGGTGTGCCACCGGCGCGGTGTCGGTCCGTGGGCTCAGGCGAGGGCGGTGACCAGCAGGGCGAAGGCGGCGACGATGACGGCGACGCGGACGTAGTGGTAGCGGTCCCACCGGTTCATCTGCTCCTTCCAGTCCTCGGGCCGGTTCTCGGGGGTCCACGTCTTGCCCCGGTTGTTGATCGGGACGAGCAGCAGGATCGACATGACCACGCTGAACATCAGCAATGCGCCGGCGACGACGGCCAAGCCGGTTCCAGGGTGGTGCCATCCGGCGATGGCCCAGACCGCGACGAGGGCGAGCGAGGTGACGTACCAGACCGGCATCACGGCACCGAGCATCCGGCCCCCGTGGGCGCGGCCGAGCTGGCCACTGTCGCCGGGGAGTGCGTCGAGGATCGGGTTGATGACGAAGGCGACCGAACATTCCACCCCCACCATCACGCCCACGACCACGGTGGTGAAGACCTCGAGTGCGGTGAGCATGATGACTCCTCCGAATCTAGCGCTGCTAGCTTGTGAGGCAATGCTAGGTGTGTCGATGCTCGATTGTCTAGCGGTGCTAGAATTTCGCCATGTCGGTACAGGAACGCAAGCAGCGTGAACGGGCGGAGCGCGAGCGCCTCATCGTGGCGACAGCCCGCGAACTCGCCGAACAGCAGGGCTGGGACGCGGTCACCACCCGCCGGCTCGCCGAACGCATCGAATACAGCCAGCCGGTCCTCTACAGCCACTTCCGCGGTAAACGCGAGATCATCGGCGCCGTCGCCCTGGAAGGCGCCACCGAGTTGGCCACGGCGCTGCGGGCCGCGACCTCCGCCGCGGACGGCCCCCGTACCCGGGTGACCGCCCTCGCCCGTACCTACCTCGACTTCGCCGCGCGCAACCCGGCGGTCTACGACGCGCTGTTCCAGCTCGAGGGCGGCCTGGCCTTCGCGCACGAGGACACCCCGCGTCCTCTCAAGGACGCCTTCGCCGCCCTGTCGGAATGTCTCGGCGAGGTCGCCGGGGACGGCGTCCATCCGGGGGTGTTCACCGAGGTGTTCTGGGCGGCCCTGCACGGACTGGCCACCCTGACCCGGGCGCGACGGCTCCCGCCGGAGTATGCCGAGCGCAGGGTGGAGTTGCTGGTGGGCCGGCTGGCCGTGGTGTGACGGGCCCTCCCGGCGGGCGCGCGGCCTAGGCCCGCCGGTTCCGCCCGCGGCGTAGGGCGCGGTGACTCGCGCTCACGCGGCGCAGCCACGGAACGCCGGACCTTTTACCCCCTGCGGGTGCCCGTCCCGGAAGCGACGGCGCTCATTGATCAACGCTCGTAATGATGCTCATCGATCATCGCTCGACGCGAGCCTGCCGCGGTTCGGCGCCGCGGTCTCCAAGTCGGTTACCGTGCCGGACATGATGGTCCT
Source organism: Streptomyces sp. NPDC052910 (assembly GCF_055585605.1). Classification (NCBI taxonomy): domain Bacteria; kingdom Bacillati; phylum Actinomycetota; class Actinomycetes; order Kitasatosporales; family Streptomycetaceae; genus Streptomyces; species Streptomyces sp. NPDC052910. Next base: position 506,140 of record NZ_JBVJJR010000001.1, on the reverse strand, counting down.
GATGTGCCGGGTGATGTGCTCCACCGGCCAGTCCCACCAGGCGATGTCCAGCAGCCGGGCGATGTCCTCGGGTGCGTACCGGTACCTGATCACCTTGGCCGGGTTGCCGCCGACGATCGCGTAGTCCGGCACGTCGTCCACGACGACCGAGCCGGACGCGATGATCGCCCCGTGGCCGATCCGGACGCCGGGCATCACCAGCGAGCGGTAGCCGAACCACACGTCGTGGCCGACCACGGTGTCGCCCCGGCCGGGCAGGCCGGTGATCAGGTCGAAGTGGTCGGCCCAGGAGCCGCCCATGATGGGGAAGGGGAACGTCGAGGGGCCGTCCATCCGGTGGTTGGCCCCGTTCATCACGAACCGCGTGCCTTCGCCCAGGGCACAGAACCGGCCGATGACCAGCTTCTCGGGGCCGTAGTGATACAGCACGTTCCGGGTCTCGAAGGCCGTCGGATCGTCCGGGTCGTCGTAGTACGAGAACTCGCCGACCTCGATCAACGGCGAGGTGACCAGCGGCTTCAGCAGCACCACCCGGGTCTGGCCGGGCATCGGGTGGAGCACGGTGGGGTCGGCGGGAACAGCGGGTACGGGGGACATCGCGGGGCATTCCTCTCACGCGCGGTGGGCTGGTCTGCCCATGGTCGCAAGGGTGGGGCGGGCGGGGGCTGGGGTGCGGGCGGGGATTCGGGCCGTGGCGCAGGCGGTGTGTGCCGCGACGCAAGCGGTGCGTGTCGTGGCGCAGGCGGTGGGTGTCACGGCGCAGGCGGTGTGTGCTGTGGGCCGCGGCGCCCATCGCGTCGTCGTGGGTGAACTCTCGTTCCACGCCCGGGAACCGGTGGAGGAGTGCGGCGGGCCGTGCGGGAGTCGTACGGGCGGGGGCGGTTGGTGATGCGGACTGTCCAAGGGGCGTTCGCGACCGGTTGGAGGAGGTGGGTCTCCGCGGGGCGGCCGTTGTCCGTGGGGTGTGACGGAGTCGTGAGAGCTGTGTCACAGCGGACTCGATCCCTTTCACGGAACGGTTGCCTCCGCGCGAGAGTGGGCGGGCCCGGCAGTCGCCGGGCGTTCAACCGTGGTCGCGGCGGCCCCCGGCGGGCCGTCGTACCGGAAAGCAGAGGTTCCCTTGTCGCGATCCATAGCCCGCCTGGTCACCGCCGCCGCCTGTGGTGCGGCGCTGGCGTCCGTCGTCGCGCCCGCGGCGGTGGCGGCGGAGCAGAGCGCGGCCGCGCGTCCGGCCGTCGTGTTCGGCAAGATCCAGTACGACAGCCCGGGGCGCGACGACCGCTCCAACCGGAGCCTGAACGCCGAGTGGGTCACCGTCACCAACCCCGGCAAGAAGGCCGTGGACCTCAGCCGCTGGACGCTCACCGACAACGAGCGCCACACCTACCGCTTCGGCAAGCTGCGCCTCGCCGCTCACGCCTCCGTGCGCGTGCACACCGGCAGCGGCCGTGACACCGCCGCCGACGTGTACCAGAACCGGCGTGCCTACGTCTGGAACAACGACCGGGACAAGGCCACCCTGCGAGACGCCGGTGGGCGCACCGTCGCCACCGCCTCCTGGGGCCGTCGCTGATCCGCGCGCTGTCGTGAGGACCGCCGCCGGCTCCGGGGTACGGGGTCGGCGGCGGTCCTGCGACAACACCCGGATCAGCCCTCGACGGCCATCCGCACGCCGAGCGCCACCAGCACTCCACCCGACGCCAGTTCCAGCCGCCTGCGCACCCGTTCCCGCGCGACGACCGCCCGCATCCGGTCGACGAACCACACGTACAGCCCGTAGTACCCGACCTCGAACACCGCCCAGATCGCGGCCAGCACCACCATCGCCGGCAGGTGCGGCACCCCGTCGGGTACGAACTGCGGCAGGAACGACATCGCGAACACCGCGGCCTTCGGGTTCGCCAGGTTGCTCAGCAGGCCCATCCGGTACGAGGACCAGCCGGAACGTTCCTGCTCCGGGCCCGGTGCGCCCGCCCCCTCGTCCGCCCCCGCCCCCGCCCCCGCCGCCTTCGCGGCTCCGCGACGCACCTCCAGCAGCGTCCTCACCCCGAACGTCACCAGCACCACGGCCCCGACGATCCGCATCACGTCGTACGCCACCTCGGACGCCGCCAGCAGTGCCGTCAGGCCGAACGCGGCGGCCAGGCCCCAGACGAAGACGCCGGTCTCGTTCCCGAGCACCGTCAGGAAACCCGCCCGTCTGCTCTGCAGCGACTTGCGGATGATCAGCATCGTGCCGGGGCCGGGGGAGGCCGCGATCAGTGTGCACGCCCCGAGAAAGGCGAGAAGGGTGGTGAGCATGGGGTTATCGTGCGACAAGGGGTTGGGTGGACGCCAGGGAGTAACTCCGGCGCCGGTCGTATCGCCAACGGCCTTACCGCCAAAGGTCGTGTCACCAGCGGTCGCACCACCTGAGGTTGTGTCATTAGCGGACATGTCACCACCGTTCGCGCCACAGCCGGTTGCGACACCACGGCCGCGTCGCACAGGGGGAGGTGGCGGCACGGGGGGGGTGCCGCCGCCTCGAGAAACCCGCCTAGTCGGCCCGGCTGTTCGTGTCGACGTCCGGGCGCAGGGGTGACCTGCCGGACCCGCCCCCGCAGCCGGTCACCGACAGCGCCAACGCCGCTGCCAGGAGTCCCACACGTGTATGCCGTCGCCACCGGGCGATGGCGTGCGTGGGGGCCGCAGGGGTTGGGGGTGGCGAAGTAGACCAGGAGATGCCGGCTGCGTCCCTGGGCGCAGGGAATGGTGTCGCTGCTGGGGCAGGTGGTGCCGTTGTACGCGGAGCGGGCGGACGCTGACAGTCATCCGGGGGTGTTTCGAACGTCGCCTCCGTCGCGGCCGGCATCGAGGACATCGTTCAGGCCGCGGCCGCGCGCGGGCCGGACGCCGGTGTTCTGGACGCGGCGCTCGTCGTCGCCCGCCGGGCGATCGACGAGGGGCACGGCCGGGACGACTTCTCGCGCCTCGTGGACACCGTGCGCGTGGTGTGAACGGGCGTCGGGTGTGCGCGTTGTGCTCAGGAAGGAGTGGTTCCGGCGGGGAAAGGCGGCGGAGTTGGCGGCTCCACTGCCGGAACCAGTAGTTCCGCCCTCGTCCCGGCCCCCTCGGTCCCCGTCCGCGGACCGGCTGAAAAGTGCCCGCGGAATACCCCTCCCCATTGTCCGGCCGACCGGCTGCCGCTTGCATGGCCCTGCCCTGAAGCAGTTCGACCGTCCGGCACGGACGTCCGGCGCGTACCGAAGGGGAGACCTTGCGCAGTCCCGGAGCACGTTCAGGCAGAGCCAGCAGAGCCAGCAGAGCGATAAGAGCGACAGCGGGCAGAGCACAGAGCGGCATATCGGGTGCGGCGGCGCTGATCGGCGCCGCCGCACTCGTCGTTTCGGCGGTCCCGGCGCACGCGGATCCGGGGAAGCCGGCCGACGGCCCCGGTCAGGTGATCCCGGCGGGCAAGACCGCGACGCCGGCCCTGGTGCGCGGCATCCGGGAGCCGGTGAAGGCCACCGGCAGCCCCGCCGACGCGGCCCGCGGCCACCTCGCGGAGAAGAAGAGCCGCTACCGCATCGCCGACCCCGGCCGTGACCTGCGGCCGGTGCAGACCCTGAGCGCGGGGGCGGCCGAGACGGTACGGCTCCAGCAGCGGTACCGGGGCGTGGAGGTCCTCGGCGGCCAGTACGTCGTGCGGATGGAGCACAAGGACGGCAAACGTGTCGTCACCGGCACCTCCGGGAAGTACTTCACCGGGCTGAAGACCGGTACGACGCCCGACGTCGACGAGGAACTGGCCGTCGAGCGGGCCGTCGGCGCCACCGAGGAGCGGCTCGCCGCGCAGCGGGCGGCCGGGCCGCGCGAGAACGCGGACGACCGCGAGACGGCGCCGCCGCTCACCGGCACGGCCCGCGGCCTGGTCGTCCTGCCCAAGGGCGAGGGCGTCCTCACCCAGCACGTCACCGTGCGCGGCGCCGACCCGGCCACCGGCCGGCCGGTGCTGCAGGAGGTGTACGTCGACGCGCGGTCCGGCTACCCGGTCCTCCAGTACAGCGCCATCAAGACGTTCGGACCGCCCGGCGCCGGCACGGGCAGGACGGCCGCCGCGGGCAAGAGGGCCGACGCGCTCAAGAGGTTCGGCGCGGACAAGGAGAAGGCCGCGAACGGCTCCCGCACCGCCGTGCGGCGGAGCGCGGCGGCGGCCGACGAGCCGCAGGACGGCGTCGCCGGCACCGGCGTCCGGCTCGACGGGAAGTCCGTCGCCCTCCAGTTGTCCAAGGACGCGAGACGCGACGAGTACGTCATGCGCGACGTCTCCCGGATGCGCGACAGCACCAAGCAGGAGCTGTCCACCTGGGACGCCCGCGGCAAGTCCGTGGAGGAGACGTCCGGCACCTGGCCCGAGGGCGTCAAGGAGTTCGGCTCGGCCGGGCCGGCGTTCGGCAAGGACGCCACCGAGTCGGGCGCGGTCGACGCGCACTGGGCCGCAGGCCAGGTCTACGACTACTACCGGTCCGTGCACGGCCGGAACAGCCTCAACGGCCGCGGCGGGGCCGTGAAATCCCTGGTGGGGGTGAGCTACTGGGGCATGCCGTACGTCAACGCCTTCTGGGACGGCACCAAGATGGTGTACGGCAACGGCGACGCCGAGTACCTGCCGCTCTCCGCCGGTCTGGACGTCGTCGGCCACGAGATGACCCACGGCGTCGTGGAGAACACCGCGAACCTCGTCTACGCCGGCCAGTCCGGCGCCCTGAACGAGGCCATCGCCGACTACTTCGGCAACGCCATCGAGAACGACGCCCGCGGCACCGCCATGGACGACCCCGACTCGGGCCTGCTGGGCGAGTCGCTGTGCCGCACCAAGTCGCCGCGCGACTGCGCGTTCCGGGACCTGAACGACGGGAGGACCACCTCCAAGTCCTTCCTCGGCGTCGGCTTCGGCACCGACAACGGCGGCGTGCACCTCAACTCGACGATCTTCTCCGGCGCCCTGTGGGACATGCGCCAGGACCTGGACAAGTCACTCGCCGACAAGATCGTCTACAAGGCGGTCAACGAGTACATGACCCCGCTGGACGGCTTCACCGAGGGCCGCCAAGCCGTGCTCGCCGCGGCGAAGGACCTCAAGGTCACGGACGCCCAACTGCGGACGGTCGAGCGGTCGTTCAACGCCCACGGCATCGTCCCGGGCTGGGAGCTCGCCATGGGCGTGGACTCGGACCAACTGCTCGGCCGGGTCAACACCGACGGGTCGCTCGCGGGTGCCGGCGGCGGCTGGTGGGCCGCGTCCAAGTCCAACGACGACGGCACCGAGGCGTACTCCGTCTGGGCCGGACGCGTCGACGGCAGCGGGGCACCCAAGCTGATCAGCCCCAACGACGGCCGCTTCCACGTCAACCCGGTGACCGACGGGAAGACGGTGGTGTGGGAGGCGTACAAGGGCCGTTCCATCCAGCTCCTGGCCCGGCCGCTGGCCGGCGGACCGGTCAAGGTGCTCGCCTCCGACCGCTACCACTTCACCTCGCTCGCGGTCGAGGGCAAGACGGTGGCCTTCGAGATGCACGGCCGGCGCGGCTACACCGCGGCGGCGTACGTGCGGATCGGCCAGGACGACGCACCCGTCCGCATCCCGCCGACCGCGGGCAGCGGCCGCTTCAACAGCACCGGCGCGCCCTCGCTGCGCAACGGCCGGATCGCCTTCACCGACACGCACCGCGTCGACCAGGTCTACCGGAACGAGATCGGCGTCCTCGACGTCGCGAGCGGCGCGCGGACCCTGGTGCACCTGGAGGACGCGACCGCCATCGCCGGTCCGACGGCGATCAACGGCAAGCACGTCTTCTGGCTGAGCACGCCGGACTACCAGACCGGGCTGACCGCGGTGCGCCGCGCGGACCTGGACGGTCGGAACGTCACCGACATCAGCCCGGTGTCGGGCAAGGACGCGCTGCGCGGCGTGACGCTCACGGCCACCGACGAGGCGGTGACCGTCCTGGCGCAGACGCCGGACAAGGAGTACCGCAACGAGACGCTGTCCAAGCTGTGGCAGCTCACGCCGGACGGCGCCCGCAAGGGCCGGGTCTCCTGCAACCGCGGTGAGCAACTGGGCGGCGCGGCGGACACCGGCACCCGCGTGGTGTGGACCGACGCGACCACCGGTTACACCGACGTGGTGACCCGGCACCGCCCGGCCGGCAACTGCGGCTGACCGTTCCGCGGAGGCGGGCCGTACGGCGGAGGCCGGCTGTTCCACCGAGGCGGGCCGTACGACGGAGCCAGGCCGTTCCGCGGAGCCAGGCGTTCGCGGAGCCAGGCCGTTCCTCGCGGCCAGGCCGTTCCGTGGAGGCGGACCGCTCTTCGGAGCCGGCCGCTTCTCGTGGACCGGCCACTCCGCGGAGGCTGATCGCTTCCGGAGGGGGAGCCGTGCCCCCGGCGCCGATGTGCCGGGGGCACGGCCGTCGTTCGGACCAGGGCGGTGGCGGGTGCGCGGACCGGTCCTGGGCCGGGGTACGGGCCGGCGTCAGCCGTCGGCCAGCGCCTGGAGGCGGGACATCGAGCCGTTGAAGCGGTCGTGGTCCCCCACCACGGGGCCGGTGTCGGTGTACTGCCAGAAGGTGTGGAAGCTCCAGCCGGCCGGCAGCGTCCCGGCCGAGTCGGAGTAGCGCGGGATCCAGAGCGGGTTGACGGCGCCGAACCCGGCGTAGTCGCCGGTGCACCGCTGCCACCAGGCCGTGGAGGTGTAGAGGACGGCGTCGCGGCCGGTGCGCTGCCGGTAGGTGCGGAAGAACTCGGTCATCCAGTCGACCAGGGCGCCGGAGCTCATCCCGTAGCAGATGTCGCCGTACGGGTTGTACTCCATGTCGAGCACGCCCGGCAGCGTCCGGCCGTCGGCGGACCAGCCGCCGCCGTGGTCGGCGAAGTAGTTCGCCTGGGCGGCGCCGCCGGAGTGGTCGGGCAGCGCGAAGTGGTACGCGCCGCGGAGCATGCCGGCGTTGTAGGAGCCGTTGTACTGCTGGGTGAAGTACGGGTTGGTGTAGCCGGTGCCCTCGGTGGCCTTGACGTAGGCGAAGCGGACACCGGAGTTCCAGAGAGTGGTCCAGGCCACGTTGCCGTTGTGGCTGCTGACGTCCACGCCTTCGACGGAGGCGGTCAGCCGCGGTGGTTCGCCGCCGGTCGTGCCGCCCTCGTGGAGGCGGACGGTGGAACCCATCCAGTCGCGGTCCGGGTGGCCTGGGCGGGGTGGCGCGAAGCCGTCGCCCGCGGTGGCCGCCCGGGCGGTGCCGGGCAGGGCGGCGAGCAGGGCGAGGACGGCGAGGAGCGCGGTGAGGAGGGTGCGGGGGGTGAGGACTCCGCGACGGGCGTGAGGGGCTTGGCTGGTGTGAGGGTTGTGAGGGGTGTGGGGGGTCTGAGGGGAGAGTCGTGCGGACATGCTGCCTCCGGGACCTCGGTGGGGGAGGAACCGATCGGTGGGCGCCTGTTTGGCGCGGCCATGACATAGATATGGCACTCGACAAGCTACGCGGGTAGCGGCGCCGGGCGATAGGCCCCCGGGTTGCCGTCGTTGGTCTAATCCTGCGAAATACTGACGGAGCTGCGGCGTCCCGCCGCGACCCGGGCAAAGTTTCACGTACTGAAAAGCCGGAGAGGGCCCCACGTGCACCAGACCACCACGCCGCCTCCCGAGGAGGGCGGCACGGACCAGCGGACCGCCAGTGGTGAGGACCACTCGTTCCTCGCCCTGGAACGCGAGCTCTCCGTGTTCCTGCGCCGCGCCCGCGCCTCCTCGGGGGAGATGGCGCGCGAGGTCCACCCCGAACTCGAACCGGCCGCCTACGGTCTGCTGGTCCGGCTGGCCGACGCCGGCCGGCAGCGCGCCACCGACCTCGCCGCCTACTTCGGCGTCGGCAAGGCCACCATGAGCCGTCAACTGCGCGCCCTGGGCGAACTCGGCCTGGTCACCCGCACCCCCGACCCCGCGGACGGCCGCGCCTCGCTGGTCGCCCTCACCGAGGAGGGGCACGCCCGCTTCACCCGCGTCCGCGAGGCCCGCAGGGGCCAGTACATGCGCAAGCTCGCCGACTGGGACCGCGGCGAGATCGGGGAACTCGCCCGGCTGCTGCACCGGCTCAACACCAGCCTGGGCGGCTGACGGACCGGGCCCCTCGGGCCGCCGCGTCTTCGGCGGCCGGGGGACCGCGCGGGAAGCCGTACGGGACAGGGCCGTACGCGACCGAGCCGTACGGGACAGGGTCGTACGGCACAGGGTCGCACGGGATCGAGCCGTACGGGACAGGGCCGTACGCGACCGAGTCGTACGCGACCGCGCCCTACAGGACCGAGCCGTACGGAAAAGAGCGGATTGACCCGTCGGTGCGGACCGGGTTCCATCGAGCGGATCGAGCATCTGACTCCAGGGGGGAACCATGGGAACGAAGAGACGGCCGATCCTCGGACTGTTACCCGCCGCGGTCCTCGCCCTCGCCCTCACCGCGGCCGCCACTCCCGGCGCCCCGGCCGCCGGCGCCGGCCGGCCGCACCGGCCCGTCGTCCGGCCGGTCGGCACCTCCGCCGCCGGCGTTCCGGCGGGCGACGATGTCTCCGCCCCCGCCATCAGCGGCGACGGGCGGTACGTGGCCTTCTCCACCAAGGCCGGCAACCTCGTCCCCGGCGACGACAACGGCCTGGAGGACGTCTTCGTCAAGGACGTCCGGACCGGCGGGATCACCCGGATCGCCGCACCCGAACGGGGACCCGACCTCAGGGCGCGCGCCGTCGAGCCGTCCCTCGACGCCGACGGACGCCACGTCGCGTTCCGCTCGTTCGTCACCAAGTCGAACGACACCGTCCCCCCGACCTACTCCAGCCACATCCACGTGACGGATCTGCGGACCGGCCGTACGGAACGGGCCGACACCGATCTGACCGCCCCCGACGGCGGGGCCTCCCGCAACCCGGTCCTCGCCCGCGACGGCCGCTCGGTCACCTTCACCTCCGGCGAGAGCCTGCTCTCCCCCTGGGGCGACTACATTCCGGGCGCCCGGCTCTGGCGCCGCGACCTCGTCCACGGCCGCAGCGTCCTCCTCGCCTCCGCGCCCCGGGCCGCCGTCGAACGCCCCACCCTCGATCGGGACGGGCGTCGGCTCGTCTACGAGGACCGCTCGGGCGGTGTCTCCGGACGCTGGACGAGCCGGGTCCACGTCCGCGACCTGCGCACCGGCGCGGACCGGCGGATCGACCTGCCCTACGACGGCAGCGCGGACGAGGGGTGGGCCACGGACCCCTCGGTCTCCCCGGACGGTCGGTACGCCCAGTTCACCTCAAGGGCGCGCAACATGCTCCCGGGCGGCGCCCCCGGCGTCGCCTACGTGTACGTGCGCGACCTGCGCCACGGCACCCTCCGGCGGATCACCGCCGGGGGCGAGGGCCGGACGGCCGACGGGGAGTTCGCCGCCGGCGGCCGGCTGCTGGCCTTCACCGGCGCCGACGGGGTCCACCTCCGCGACCTGCGCACCGGCCGCACCCGACTGGTCAGCGGTGCGCCGGACGGCACACCGGGCGCCGGGACCGGTGACGCCCCCGCGCCCGACGCCCGCGGGGACGCGATCGCGTTCCGCTCCCGGGCCGGGCGCGGCGCTCGGGCGCAGGTCTACCTGGCGCTGTTGCCGGACTGACCGCCCGCCCGGGCCCGCCGGTCCGGCGTGTCCGGCAGCCGGTCCCGCGCCGCGGCCGACCACTCTCCAAAACGCCGGAAACCTAGAGCTCCGCGTACACCGCCGCCGCGTCGTCGTGGACCTTCCCCCGGCGGAAGAGGCGCCGTTCCGGGTCGGCCAGTTCCGCCGCCCGGACCCGGTCGACCAGGGCCCGTGGGCCGCTCTTGGCCAGAAGGGCGGCGCAGGCGGTCCAGTCGCCCTCGGCGAACACCTCCACCCAGCGGGCCGCGCCGTCGCTGAGCGCGGCGAGGGCGCGGACCCCGGTGCGCGGCAGGGCGCCGGTGACGGCCAGTTCGGCGACGGCCGGGTCGGCGGCGGCCGTGTGGAAGCCGCCCTCGGCGTTGCGGTGGGCGTCCGTCACCGGGCCGAGGGCGGCGAGCCGGGTGATCCGGTCGTCGAGTACGGCGGTCACGGCGCCGTCCGGGGCCTCCACCAGGAGGACGGAGTCGGACAGCACCAGGTACTCCACCCGCTCCTCGTCCCAGCGGGCCGCCACCACCGTGGCCTGCGGGGTGCGGCGGTGACCGAGATCACACCCGGCCCGGTGGGCGTCCGCGGTGCGGGTGATCGCGTCGGAGAGGCACTGGCGGAGCGTCAGTTCGCGCCGGGTGGCGCACAGTTCCAGGAGTGCGCCGCCCAAGCGCGCCGTGAACCAGGGAACGCCGTGCTCACAGCCGTCGTCGCCGTCCTGCGGCGGCGTCACGCCGTCCAGCAGCGCCAGCGCGCCGCCCCGCCCGGACGCGGGCAGGACCGCCGACACGAAGTCCTCGTTGGGCCGGGCCGGGTCGCCCGGCAGGGTGGCCAGCTCGATGCGCATGGGGCCAGTGTGCACGAGCCCGGATTTCCGCGGCGGTTGGCGCGCATCCTTCCGGCGGGCCGGTCGGTTTACCGGGTGGCGGTTGCCGGGGGCGGCGGACGCGGCGGACACGACACTTCCACCCACGGGTCGGGGGCGGCGTGCGGCCCGTGGACGATCGCGGCAACTTCCGGGACGGAACCCCACACCTTCGGGTGTGGCGGACGGATGACCGGCGCCCGCCCCGCTCCCGTGCTGACAAGGTCCAGTCAGCGCCAGGGGTGGGCGGGACCCAGACCGGACGAGAGCGGATTGTGAGCACCGGTGCGGAAGAAGCGGCTTCGGGGCGGGCGACGGGAGCGACAGACCACGGGGGTGCCGGAGGGCACCGCCCGCGCCCGCAACCGGCTCGTCCTCTCCGTCGCGACCGCCTCCCTGGCGGTCCTGGGCGCGGGCGCCCTGGGCGTCGCGGACGCCTACCGCGACGCGGCGGACACCGCGCGGCTGGTCCCCACGGCCAGGGCCGCGAGCGACGCCGTGCGCCTCGCCCACGAACTGGCGGACGAGCGTGACGCGGTCACCGAGTACGCGGCGGCCGGCCGCGGCCCCGTACCGGCCGCCCTCGCGGCCCTGCGTGCCCGGACGGACCGGCGGCTCGGCGCCTTCCTCACCTCGGCGACGACGCGGACCGGGCTCCCCGGCGCCGTCCGCACCCGGCTCGACGGCCTGGCCGGCGAGCGGCGCACCGCCCTCACCGGCTCCGCCGACCCGCTGACCGTCTTCCGCGCCTACACCTCCACGGTGCAGGCGCTGCACGGCGTCGCCGGCACCCTCGCGGCCCGACTGCCCGAACGGGCCGGGACCGGCGACGGCGAGGCCGTGGGGCTGCTCGGCCGCGCGGTCGAGGAGGCGTCCGCCACCCGCGGGCTGCTCCTCGCCGCGTACGCCGCCCGGGGCCAACGGCCGGAACTGGCCGCCGCCGCCCAGCAGACCGACACCCGCGAGCGCGCCGCCCGCGCCGACTTCGCCCAGCTCGCCCCGGCCAAGGCCCGTGACGCCTACACCCGGGCGGTGAGCGGCCCGGAGGTCTCGGCCGCCGAGTCCCGGCTGCCCGCCCTCGTCGCCGGCGAGAAGGTGGCCGACCCCGGGCCGGTGCGCGCCCTGCTGACCACCCGCCTCGACCGGATGCGCGGTGTCGAGTCCGACCTCGCCACCGCCGAGGCCGCCCACTTGGCTCGGGTCCACGAGCGGGACATGACGGCCTTCCAGGTCCGCGCGGGGCTGGTCGCGCTGTGCTTCGCCGCCGCCCTGCTCGGCGGCGTCCGGGCCACCCGTTCGCTGACCCGGCCGCTGGCCGCGCTCCGGCAGGGCGCCCGCCGGGTCTGCGCCGACCCCGGGGCCACCGAGCCGGTCGCGTTCAAGGGCCGCGACGACGAGTTCGCCGAGATCGCCCGCTCGGTCAACGTCCTGCACGGCACCGTCGTCCGGCAGCGGGAGCGCATCACCCTGCTGGACGCCGAGCGCGCCCGGCTGGACGCCGCCCGGCAGGACCTCGCCGACGAGCGCGACGCGCTGCGCGCCCGCGACCGGGACCGCGAGGAGCGCCTCGCCGGCCTCGCCGGACGGGCGCACGGCACCTGTGCCAGCCTGTCGCTGCGCACCCTCGGCCTCGTCGAACGGCAACTGACCGTCATCGAGGCGATGGAGGCCCACGAGGCCGACCCCGACCGCCTCGACGTCCTCTTCAAGCTCGACCACCTCGCCACCCGCATGCGCAGGCACAGCGAGAACCTGCTGGTCCTGGCCGGCTCCGAGCACGTCGGCGGCCATGCGGGGACGGTCCCGCTGCTGGACGTGCTGCGCGCCGCCGTCAGCGAGATCGAACGGTACGAGCGGGTCCGCATCCACTCCCTCCCGGCCCGCTCCCAGCTCGCCGGCTTCGCCTCGGACGACATCAGCCACCTGGTCGCCGAACTCCTGGAGAACGCCACGGCGTTCTCGCCACCGGACGTGCCCGTGCAGGTCTCCGGCTGGCTGCTGGAGAACGGCGACGTGATGCTGTCCGTCCAGGACGAGGGCATCGGCATGGCACCCGACCGGCTGGGACAGCTCAACTCCCTGCTGGCGCAGGCCGATCCGGAACCCCCGGGCGTGGCTCCCGGCGCGGGCCCGGCGGCCCACCCGGACGACTCCGTGATGGGCCTCGGCCTCTACGTCGTCGCCCGGCTCGCGGCCCGGCACGGCGTCCGCGTCCAACTGCGCGAGCAGCGGCCCGGCGGCATCACGGCCGTCGTGGTGCTGCCCGCCCGGCTGCTGCCCGCGGCGCCGCCGGCCGTCGCCGACCCAAGGACCACGCCCCCCGTGCCGGGCACCTCGACCGCGCCGCGGGTGCAGATGCCGGGTGTCGCCGCCGAGGCCAACGCGCACGTGCTGCCGGGGCGTTCGCGGCGGATGGCGGGGTTCGCGCCGCAGCCGGAGGCCTCCGGGCCGCCGGACGACGCGACCATCCGACTGATCGTCCCCGAGCGGGGCGCCGCCCCGGCCGTCCCGCCCGAGGTACGCCCCCTCACCCCGGAGGGCCGTCCCACCGTGCCCGCCCAGGCGGGCGGCGGCCGGCACGCCCGGCCGGCCGGACCGGAGCCGTACCCGCAGGGCGCGCCGGACCGGCCGGACCCGTACCAGGGCGAGCTCACCGACACCGGGCTGCCCAAGCGCACCCCGCGCACGGTGCCGCAGCCCCCGCCCGTCCAGCGGGTGCGCAAGGGCGTGGACGCGGAGGCGCTGCGGGCCAGGCTCGCCGGGTTCCAGCAGGGGGCGCGGGAGGGACGGCGCGACGTCGAGCAGGAGCTCGCGGGGCGTGATGGTGACCGGCGCCGGGCGGCGGCGCCGCACGCAGGTGGTGACGTCGGCGATGTCGAGGAGGCACGCGGTTGACTGCATTTTCCCGGGGGGCGACCCCCGTCACCCCCGTCGGCACCCCCGGAATGCCCGGCGCCCCCGGGGTCCCCGGTACGCCCGGAATCCCCGGCGGCGTCGGCTACGGACTGAGCCATGAGGCACGCAACCTCCAGTGGCTGCTGACCGATGTGGTCGAGGAGGTGCCCGGCGTCCGCTCCGTGGCGGTCGTCTCCTCCGACGGCCTGCTGCTGCTCTCCTCCGAATCGGGGCAGCGGCCGGACGGCGGTGGTCCGGTGGACGGTCCACGGCACTCCACCGCCGACCTGGCGACGATCGTCGCCGGCCTCGGCAGCCTCACCACCGGGGCGGCGTCCCTGATGGACGGGGGCACCGTCAAACAGACCATGGTGGCCATGGAGGAGGGCAGCCTGTTCGTCATGACCATCAGCGACGGCTCGCTGCTGGGCGTCCATACGGCCCCGGACTGCGACATGAGCGTCGTCGCCTACCACATGGCCCTGTTCGTCGGCCGTGCCGGACACGTCCTGACCCCCGAACTCCGGCGCGAACTACGCCAGTCGGTGGAGACGATCGGATGACCGGGGGCTGCGCCGTACCCGCCCCGGCCCCCGCTCTCCCGCCCGCGCGCCGGGGCCGGACGGCCCGGGTGCGTCCGTACTCGGCCGCGGGCGGACGGGCCCCCTGCGGACACGTGCTCCAGGTGGAGACGTTCGTGCAGACGCACGAGCGGCGGGCCGGGGACGCCGGGGCCGGCCGGCTGGTCCCCGAGGAGGGCGCCATCGTCGGCCTCTGCCGCGGACTGCGGGCCGTCGCCGAGGTCTCCGCCCTGCTGAGGATGCCGCTGGGAGTGGTCCGCGTCCTCCTCGGCGATCTGGTGGACCAGGGAAGAATCCGCGTCTACGGCCCCGGTCACGGCACCGGCCGGCCCGACCGCGCGCTGCTCGAAAGGGTCCAGTGTGGACTTCGCAGGATCTGAGCCGGAGACGATAGCGGGCCCCGAACCCGTACGGGAGCGTCCGCAGCACGCCCCGGACGGCCGGACCCGGGCCCCCTCGGCCACGAAGATCGTGGTCGCGGGCGGCTTCGGCGTGGGCAAGACGACGTTCGTGGGCTCGGTCTCGGAGATCACCCCGCTGCGCACGGAGGCCGTGATGACGGTCGCCGGCGAGGAGGTGGACGACGCCGTCGCCGTCCCGGAGAAGGCGACGACCACCGTCGCCATGGACTTCGGCCGGATCACCCTCGAACCGGACCTGGTCCTCTACCTGTTCGGCACCCCGGGCCAGCAGCGGTTCTGGTTCATGTGGGACGACCTGGTACGCGGCGCCATCGGGGCCGTGGTCCTGTGCGACACCCGCCGGCTCGCGGACTGCTTCCCCGCCCTCGACTACTTCGAGAGCAGCGGACTGCCCTACATCGTCGCCGTCAACCACTTCGAGGGGACGCCCCGGCACGAGGTCGGGGAGGTCAGGGAGGCACTGTCGCTGGCCGCCGACATCCCGGTGCTGATCATGGACGCGCGGGAGCGCAGCACGGTCGTCGACTCGCTGCTGACCCTCGTCGGCCGCGCCCTCGACGTCACCCCCGAAACGCGCTGACGGCGCGCGGCGGGGACCGGGGGAGGAAAGCATGCGACGCGTCCTCATCGTGGGCGCCGGCCAGGCCGGACTCCAGTTGGCCCTCGGCCTCCAGGCCCGGGACTACGACGTGACGCTGCTCTCCAACCGCACCCCCGACGAGATGCGCGCCGGCCGGGTCACCTCCACCCAGGTCATGTTCGGCACCGCCCTCGGGCACGAGCGCGAGCTCGGCCTCGGCTTCTGGGAGGACCGTGCCCCGCCCGTCGAGGGGGTCGGGTACTCCGTGGCCGGCCCGCCGCACCCCGCCGCGGCCCCCGGCGGGCGGGTGCGGCGCATCGTCGACTGGGTCGGCCGACTGGACGCGCCCGCCCGCTCCGTCGACCAGCGGCTGAAGATGGCCGGCTGGCTGGAAACCTTCGCGGCGCGCGGCGGACACCTGATCCTGCACGCCGCCACCGTCTGCGACCTGGACTTCCTCGCCCACCGTTACGACCTCGTGCTGGTCGCCGCCGGCAAGGGCGAACTGGTCTCCCTCTTCGACCGCGACCCGGCCCGCTCCCCCTGCACCGCGCCCCGGCGCTGCCTCGCCCTGGCGTACGTCCACGGCCTGGGGCCGCGCCCCGAGCACCCCGGGTACGACGCGGTCCGCTGCACCCTCGTGCCCGGCGTCGGTGAACTGCTGGTGATCCCCGCCCTGACCCTCTCCGGCCGCGCCGACATCCTCTTCTGGGAGGGCCTCCTCGGCGGCCCCCTCGACGTCTTCGGCACCGGCGAGGGCCCGGGCGAGCACCTGGCCCGGATGCTCGAACTGATCGAGCGGTACGCACCCTGGGAGTACGGCCGTGCCACCCAGGTCGAACTCACCGACGCCGGCGCCACGCTGACCGGCCGCTACACCCCCGTCGTCCGCGACCCCGTCGGCCGGCTCCCCTCCGGGGGCCTCGTCCTCGGGATCGGCGACGCGGTGGTCGTCGACGACCCGGTCACCGGGCAGGGCGCCAACTCGGCGGCCAAGTGCGCGGCGGTGTGCCTCGCGGCAATCACCGAGCGGGGGGACGGGCCGTTCGACGAGGCGTGGATGCGCTCGGTCTTCGACCGCCATTGGACGGCGGCCGGCCACCATGCCACCCGCTGGACGAACGCGATGCTCGCGCCGCTGCCGCTGCATGCTCAGCGCCTGATCGGGGCCGCTTCCACGCTGCAGCCCGTCGCCGATCGCTTCGCCAACGGGTACGACGATCCGTCGGATTTCGCGGAGTGGTTCTACGAGGAGGAGCGGGCGGAGGCGTACCTGCGGGAGGTGGGTGGGGGGTGAGGGTGCCCCGGTTCCTCCCCCAGAGGGGGGACCCCCACTTTTACCGTTTCCCGGGGCTGCGCCCCAGACCCCGCTTTTCGCGGCTTCGCCGCTCGTCCTCAGACTCCTCCAGAGGGGGCACCCCCAACGGGCTGATTAGGGCGCCCGATCCAGCCCGTTGGGGGTCCCCCTCTGGGGAAGGGACCGGGGCACCCCACCACCCGGCGCCCCAAGCGCCGCCAGCTCCCCGTCCGTCAGTCCGGCCAGCAGCCGCTCCACCTCGTCCAACCCCCGTCGCGCCCCCTCCCGTCGCCGGTCCCGCTGGTCCGCCAGCGTCATCTGAGCGTCCAGCGCCACCCGGGCCCGCCGTGCGACGACCTCCGCCCGCGCGGCGGACGACGCGAGCCGCGACAACACCCCGGCACGCCAAGCCGCCGCCCGCTCGGTCTCATGCCGCCGACGCAGCGCGGCCCCCGGGTCGGCGGTCAGCAGAAAGGTGACGGCGGGCGGCAGCCCACCCGCCCCCTCCCGGTACTGCTCCCGCGCCAGCGCTCCCGCCTCGTCACGACTCCGAGCGAGGGCGACACGCGCCACGGCCAGATCCTCCGCGGCCCGGTCGGCCGCCGCGCGCTCCCGCCGCAGTGCCGGCCCCGCCGCCTCGTACTCCTTCGTGGCCGCCTCGGCCTGCCGGTAGAGCGTCCGCAGCCGCGTGAGCAGGGCGCCGACCGACCGGTCACCGGCAGGGGGGTCGGGTGGTCCCCCGGGCGGCGGTGCCGCCGACACGACGGCGGCGGCCAGCGCCAAGGCGCAGCAGCAGCGCACCAGCCGTCCTGACACGGGTTCACCTCCAGGGGCGATCGTGTCACGGACCGGTCGTACTTTTAGGACATCCGGGGCGGAACCGCCCGAGCCGCACACCGTCCGGACGACGGCCCGTCACCCGGACGGCGGCTGCTCGCTTCCGGCGTCGGGCGCGGGCCGGGGCCGCGACCACGGCCACCGGATGCCGCCGCTGCGCCGCCCCTCCGGGTCGTGGACGTACTTCCAGCCCCGCGGCAGCCCCAGCCGCCGCGTCACCCCGGCCTGGACCCGCCGGTAGACCAGCACGGTGGGCGGCCCGCCGGCCGCGTCCGGCACCGGGACCTCGTAGACCTTCGGCGGGTGTCCGGTCGGTCCCAGCAGTACCGGCAGTACCCGCCCGTCCAGGGGCCCGCCCTCGAAGGGCACTTCTTCGCTTCGCACCGTACGAGCGTACGTTCGCCCCGGCGGCCCCGCCCGCCCACGCTCAGAGCAGGTGTCCCGCCTCGGCGAGCACCGGGCCCAGCCGCCGTACCAGCCGCGTCACCACGCCGTCGGCGGGTTCCAGCGCGAGGGCCGCCCGCGCCACCCGGGCCGTCTGTTCGTCGCTCGCCGCGGTGGTGAGCAGCAGCGCCACGAAGTGGTCGACCAGCCAGTCCCGCAGTTCCTCGACGGGGGGCCGCTTCCCCTCGTCCAGCCAGGTCAGCGACGCGCCCTCGACGGCGGCTATCCACGTCCTGACGGTCATCCGCAGCCGGACCCCGGGCTCCGGCACCTGGAGGTGGGCGAGGATCTGCGCGGCGGCGGCGCGGCGCACCTCGTCCACGATCGCCCCGGTCCGCGACGTCTCGACGACGCTGCCGCCCTGGAGGAGCGCGCCGAAGCCGGCCGCGTGCCCGTCGACGAAGGCGAGGTAGCGGTCGAGGGCGGCGGCCAGCCGGCCGGTCAGCGGGCCGGTCTGCGGCTCGGCGAAGCACAGCTCCAGCTCGTCCGCCGCGGTGCGCAGCGCCGCCTCGTACAACTGGGGCTTGCCGCCCGGGAAGTAGCGGTAGACCAGCGGCCGGGACACCTGGGCCGCCGCCGCCACGTCGTCGAGGGAGACGTCCTCGGGCGGGCGCCGGGCGAACAGGCCGAGCGCGGCGGTGATCAACTGGGCGCGGCGCTGGGCGACGCCCAGCCGCCGGTAGGAGGTGGTTCCGCTGCCGGTCATGCAGGGCAGGGTACGGCAGCTCCCCGAACGGGTGCGGACCGCTCAGGCCAGCAGGCCCGAACTGCGCCACAACCGGCGCCCTGGCCCCCGCAGCACCCCGATCTCCCCGAGGAAATCGGTCAGCCGCTTGGCACCCGCCTGCATCACCTCGCGCCGGTGCCCGCTCGCCCGCACCTGGGCGACCGCCTCGCGCCGGTCGAGGCCGACGTTGGTGTAGACGGCCGGGTTGACGAAGGCGACGGAGAAGACGCGGGCGGCCTCCCCGCAGGTGAGCCGGGTGAGCTCGGCCTCCCAGCGCGGGCAGGTCTTCATCTGGCGGCGCAGTTCCTCCCGGGCGTACCGGACGTGCCGTGCCTCCTCGACGACGTGGATCCGCGTCACGCCGCGCACCAGGGGCTGCACCCGCTCGTCGGGGAACGTCAGCCGCTGCATGTAGTCGAGGATCTCCTCGCCGAGCAGGGTGCAGGCGAACGAGCCGGGCGTGGTGGAGATCGTCTTCAAGATGCGGGCGAGGTTGTGGTGCAGGCGGGCGACGGGGTACGTCGGGGCGCCGCCGTGCACGATCATGCGGGCGAACATCTTGGAGTGCCGGCACTCGTCGGCTATCTCGGTCAGCGCGTACCGGACGTGCGTGCTGGTGACCGGCTTGTCGTAGATGTGCCGGACGAGCAACTGCATCAGGATGATCTCGAACCAGATGCCCAGCGAGGCGAGCGAGGCGGCCTCGTGCCGGGAGAGCTCCATGCGCTGTTCCTCGGACATCCGCCGCCACAGCGGCGTCCCGTAGAGGGAGACCAGCTCCGGGGGCCAGTACCACTTGCCCTCCTCGGGCGGGGCGTCCCAGTCGAGTTCGGTGTCCGGGTCGAAGGAGTGTCTGGCCGAGGACTCCAGCAGCCGTCGGGCGATCTGCTCGCGATCCTTGAGCGGCCCGAACGCGTCGCGGAGCGCGGGTCCGGCCGTGCCGGCCGGCGTCATCGGGTCTGCTGCCATGCCTGATCCCACCTCAGTTGCGGGTTACCCGGGGTTACCTGCTTATAAGACTGCGTGTCAGCAAGCGCGTCAAGACCCCCGGGCGCCCCTGCCGCCCCGGATGACGCGAACCGGCTCTGACGATTGACCGACGGTCAAACGCCGTGTGAGCCTGCCCACAGTGGCGAGCCGCGAGAGACCGGGAGTGAAGGAGGCGTCCGATGGCGACGCGACAGCTCTACGCGCACGAGCCCGACCAGCCGCTGTGGGAGATCCCCGCGAGCGGCGCCGCCCGTTTCGGCTGGGAGTACGCGGAGGGCCGGGAGCGGCTCCTCGCGCTCTACCGGAAGGGCAAGGACAAGCAGTGGGACGCCGACAAGCGCATCGACTGGGACCTGGAGGTCGACCCCTACGACCCGCTCGGCGTCCCCGACGAGAACATGCTGGTGTACAACACCCCCTACTGGGAGCGGATGAGCGAGGCGAACCGCCGCGACATGCGCCGCCACTTCGCCGCCTGGCAGTTCAGCCAGTTCCTCCACGGCGAGCAGGGCGCGCTGGTGTGCGCGAGCCGGATCACCGAGTCGGTGCCCGACCTGGACGCCAAGTTCTACTCCGCCACCCAGGCCATGGACGAGGCCCGGCACGTGGAGGTCTACGGGCGCTTCCTGCACGAGAAGATCGGGATGCTCTACCCCGTCGACACCAGTTTGCAGGCGCTCCTCGGGGACACCTTGCGGGACTCCCGCTGGGACATGCCCTACCTCGGGATGCAGGTCCTCATCGAGGGGCTGGCCCTCGCCGCCTTCGGCATGCTGCGCGACTTCACCGAGAAGCCGCTGCCCAAGCAGATCCTCACCTATGTGATGCAGGACGAGGCCCGGCACGTCGCCTTCGGCCGGCTCGCGCTGCGCGACTACTACGCGGAACTCACCGACGCCGAGCTGCGCGAGCGCGAGGAGTTCGTGATCGAGGGCTGTCACCTGATGCGGAACCGGCTGCGCGGGGAGGAGGTGCTCACCGACTTCGGCATCCCGGTCGCGGAGGCGGTGGAGCTGAGCGAACGGTCCGATTTCATCCGGGGTTTCCGGAAGCTGATGTTCAGTCGGATCGTCCCCTGCGTCAAGGACATCGGACTGTGGGGTGAACGTCTCCGGCGGGCCTACGTCGACCTGGGCGTCCTCGACCTGGGCGACGCCAGTCTGGACCGGCTGATGGCGCAGGACGAGGAGCTGGCGGAGCGGCTCGACGCCCGGCGGTTCGCCGCCGAGGAGGCCACGCGCGTCAACGAAGTGGCCCGAGTGATCGCGGAGGGCGAAGCGCCGGACGTGAAGGAAGAAGTCATTCCGCGAGAAGATGGCGGAGGAAAGCCGGAAGAGTGACCGCCGTACGGTGATTGAGGACGTCTCAGGCGCGTGAGCGCCTGCTTTGTCACTGTTTTGTGAGCGATACCGCATAACGGAACGGCATGCGGTACAAGCACGTCTTCGCGGGCAGGGAACAGACAGGCGTGCGAGGGAGTGGATCGTTCATGACGCGAACTACCGGGCGGAGGCGGCACATCGCGGTGGCGGCCGGGTCGGGCCTCGCGCTCGCCGCGGTGATACTGGGGTCGGTGGCCATGGCCAACCAGGCGTCGGACGGCGGCGGGAGCACGCACGTCGCCGCCGACGCCAAGAGCCCCTCGGAGAAGGCGCCCCGGGAGCGGGGCAAGGCCGCCGAACCCGACGCGGGCGGGCCGGTGTCGGAGGAGATCTCGCACGACAGCGAGACCCCCGGCAAGGTCGTCAACATCACCATCGACGACGGCCCCGACCCCGTCTGGACGCCCAGGGTGCTGGACCTGCTGCGGCGGAACGACGTCAAGGCGACGTTCTGCATGATAGGTCCGCGCGCCAAGGAGTACCCGTCCCTCGTCAAGAAGGTCGTCGCGGAGGGGCACCGGCTCTGCGACCACTCCATGGACCACAACACGGCCATGGACAAACGCCCCGAGTCCTACCAGGCGAGCCAGATCCTCGACGCCCAGAAGCTGATCGAGGAGGCCGCCGGCGACGGCGTGAAGGTGCGCTACTACCGCGCCCCCGGCGGCGCCTTCACGCCGTACAGCCGCAAGGTGGCCGCCGCCCACGGGATGCGTCCGCTCGGCTGGCAGGTCGACAGCCGCGACTGGCAGCGCCCGGGCACCGCCCGCATCGTCGCCAACGTCAAGCGGGAGGTCCCCAACGGGCCGACCATCCTGTTCCACGACGCCGGCGGCGACCGCAGCCAGACCATGGCCGCGATGGAAGAAACGCTTCCGTGGCTGAAGGGGCAGGGGTACGGCTTCGGCTTCCCGAAGATCTGAGCCGCACCGCCGGGCCGCCGGATCGCGCCGGGCCTCCGGGCCCGGCCCCGGGCTCCGGCTCGGTCTCGGGCTCGGGCTCGGGCGTACGCGGAAACGGGAAAGGGCCCGCTTCGACTGGACGAAGCGGGCCCTTTGCTGTGCGCTCGGCAGGATTCGAACCTGCAACCTCTTGATCCGTAGTCAAGTGCTCTATCCGTTAAGCTACGAGCGCGGGCTTGCGATAAATACTCTACATGCCCCGCGGACCCCCGATGACCAGGTCAGGGGGGTGCCGGGAAAAGAAATCCTGTGACGGTCGCCACTTTCCCTTGCGGCCGGCCCGGAATTCCGGGCCGGGGCGTCCCTCAATCGCGCCGCCCGCGTCCCGGGCCCGGTGCCCCGGCGGCCGGCGGTGCCGTGTCGTCCCGGTCCTCCGGCCGGTACTTCCCGGTCTTCGGTTCCGCGATCGTCCCATCCGCGTTGATCTTCGGCAGGGCCTTCTGCGGCGTCGGCAGCAGGGCCTTCCCCGGATCGACCGTGCCCTTCGCGGTGACGCCGTACAGCGCGTTGTAGATGTTGCGCACGGCGGGGGCGGAGGCACCGGAGCCGGTGCCGCCCTGCGCGATCGTCATCACGACCGCGTAGTCGTCGCTGTACGTGGCGAACCACGAGGTCGTCTGTTTGCCGTAGACCTCCGCCGTGCCCGTCTTGGCGCGCAGCGGGATCCGGTCCTGCGGCCAGCCGCCGAAGCGCCAGGCGGCCGAGCCGCGGGTGACGACGCCCGCCAGGGCGCGGTCCATGTCGTCGCGCAGTCGCTTGGTCACGGGCAGTTTCCCGCGCGCCTTGGGGGCGAGCTCCCGCACCTTCTTCCCGTCCGGACTGATGACCGCCTTGCCGATGCTGGGGGTGTACAGCGTGCCGCCGTTGGCGAGGGCGGCGTAGACGCTCGCCATCTGCACCGGGGTGACCAGGGTGTCGCCCTGGCCGATGGAGTAGTTCACGGAGTCGCCGGCGCGCAGCAGGTTGCCGCCGTGGCAGTTGTCGTAGGCGATCCGCTCGGTGTAGCCGCCGTCCTTCTTCCCCTGCTTGCACCAGGCGTCCTTGTTGGCCTCCCAGTACCGCTGCTTCCAGCGGCGGTCGGGGACCCGGCCGGGGACCTCGTTCGGCAGGTCGATCCCGGTGGTCTTGCCGAGCCCGTACTCGTGGGCCGTCCGGTAGAACCAGTCGCCGGCGCCGCGCTTCCCCCTGAGCCCGCCGTCCGCGCGCCACTCGTCGTGGGCGAGCCGGTAGAAGACGGTGTCGCAGGACACCTCCAGGGCGCGTCCCAGGGAGATCGGGCCGTGGTTCGCGGACTCGAAGTTGGTGAAGGTCTGGCTCCCGATCCGGTACGCGCTCGTGCAGTCGTAGGGGCCTTCGTAGGAGTGCCCGGCGTTGACCGCGGCCGTGGTGGAGACCACCTTGAAGATGGAGCCGGGCGCCGACTGGCCCTGGATCGCCCGGTTGAGCAGCGGGTGGTGGGAGTCCTCGCCGGTGAGCGCGCGGTAGTCGGCGGCGGAGATCCCGCCCACCCAGGCGTTCGGGTCGTAGGCGGGGGCGGAGGCCATGGCCACCACACGGCCCGTCCTCGCCTCCATGACCACGACGGAGCCGGAGTCCGCCTTGTAGTTCTCGCCGGTGTTGTGGTCCCACTCCTTGCGCGCGGCCTTCATGGCCTCGTTCAGCTCGTACTCGGCGACCCGCTGGACGCGGGCGTCGATGCTGGTGACGAGGTTCGAGCCGGGCACGGGCGGGTCGCTCTCGGCGGTGCCGACGACCCGGCCCAGCTTGTCGACCTCGTGCCGGGTCACCCCGGCCCTGCCGCGCAGCACCGCGTCGTACTGCCGCTCCAGGCCGGAGCGGCCGATCATGTCCGAGCGGAGGTAGGGCGAGTCGGTGTCCTTGGCCCGCTGGACCTCCTCGTCGGTGACGGGGGAGAGGTAGCCGAGCACCTGCGCGGTGTTGGCCTCGCCGGGGGCGGGGTAGCGGCGCACCGCCGTGGGCTCGGCGGTGATGCCCGGGAACTCCTCGGCGCGCTCCCGGATCTGGAGCGCCTGCCGGGTGGTGGCCTTGTCGGTGATGGGGATCGGCTGGTAGGGAGAACCGTTCCAGCAGGGCCGGGGCGTCTTGGCGTCACACAGCCGGACCTTCGCCGTGACCTCCTTCGGGTCCATGCCCAGCAGCCCGGCGAGCCGGGTCAGCACCGCCTTGCCGCGGTCCTTCGCCTTCGACAGCTCGGTGCGGGACGCGGTGACGACGAGGCGGCTCTCGTTGTCCGCGAGCGGGACGCCGCGCGCGTCGAGGATCGAGCCCCGGACGGCCGGCTGGACGGACCGCTGGACCCGGTTGCCGGTCGCCTCCGCGGCGTACTCGTCCCCCTTGCGGATCTGGAGGTACCAGAGCCGTCCGCCCAGGGTCAGGAGGAGCGAGAAGACGAGGATCTGGACGACGACGAGCCGTATGCGTATTCGCTGTGTCCGGCCACCGGTCTCCGGAATGTTGGTCACGCGCCATCCCTCTGCTGTGCCGTCGAGGGGGCGCTCGCCACCCGGCCCTCCCGCCTTCCCGTGCGGCGCGCACGCCGTGGGAGAGGGCGCGGACGGGGCCGGGAGTGCCCCGGTGCCCACCGGCCCCGCCCGGACGCGGCCACGGCGGAAGTGCGGTGCGGATGCGCGGCGTTCCCCCCACTGGAACCGAACAGTCGTACCAGGTGCAGAGCTTAGGCGACGCTTCCCGCGTACCGCAGCCCGGGATCACGTCAACTTCGCGGTCGGCGCCGTGGAGCCCGCCGGCCGCCGGCCCGTTCCCGCCGCAGGGCTTCCCGGCGCTACGGCAGGACGTCCCGGACGGCGCCGGTGGTGTAGGCGCGGGCGTACTGGTGGAGCAGCTCCGCCCCGACCTCCGCGGCCAGGACCGACGCGGTGCCGCCGCGGTCGTCGAGCGGCGCGGCCTCCACGACGTCGAAGCCGACCGGTCCGAGGTCGCCGACGCAGCGGAGCAGGGAGAGGACCTCGCGCGAGCCGAGGCCGTCCGGTGCCGGCGCGGCCGTGCCGGGGGCGACGGCGGGACCGGACGCGCCGATGCCGACCGAGACGTACAGCGGCCGGAAGCCGATCCGTTCACGGATGAGGTCGGTGGTGCCGCGCACCCCCAGCTCGCCGAACTCCCCGGCCGTCACCACCCGGACGCCCCGGTCGCGGGCCCGGCCGGCCGCGTCCGGCCGCGTCGCCGGCCCCCGGCCGCCGACCCGGACCGTCGCGGCGGGATCGACGAGCCGTTCGTCGATGCCGTGCCGGAACGGCGTGCTCCGCGGGTACCGGCCGGCCGGGCCGGCGTCGCACCGGGCCTCGAGGAGCACCAGGGCGACCGGGCCGTGCTGTTCGGCCACCGCGCGCAGGGCGGCCACGGTCAGCGCGTGGTCGCCGCCCAGCATCAGGAAGGCGGCGTTGGTCCGCAGCAGCGTTCCCAGGCGCCGCTCGGCCGCCAGGATGGCCAAGTCCACGTCCGGCGGCGCGAGATCCATGTCCCCGGCGTCCACACAGGTGATCAGGTCGAGGAGACCGCGGCCGGCCCCCGCCCCGCGCGCCGCACGGGACGCGGTGCGGACGCTCCCCGGGCCGAACCGGGCGCCGGGCGGCCGGCCGGTGCCGCCGTCGTGGGGCGCTCCGACGACCACGACGTCGTACCCCCGGGGGAACCGGACGTGCGGCAGGCGCATGAAGGTGGGGAACGGCGCGTGATCGGGCGGGACGCGCGGATTGATGCACTCCAACGGTTTCCGCTTCCTCTCCTGGGAGTTCGGTGACGGCCGGGGCGCGGGCTTCCGGGGATCCTGGCAGAACCCTCTCTTCACGCCCTCTCCGGGAGGTATCGGCGGCGATGGTGCGGAGAGCGGACGGATGGTGGGGATTCGGCCGGAATTACCGGCGGAGCCGACGGCGCGGCACCCGGCCGGAAAGGCCGGATTTCCCGCGCGGCGTCGGAACGGCGGGCCCCGGCGCGCCTTCCGGCCCGGAAACGGCCCGCATTTCCCCGCGTCTTCCGGGAATCCCGCAAGATCGTCCGGAGAGAGCCCGGAGAGGATCCCAAGAGGACCGCCCCATAGGCTCGACAAGCCCGATCACCCCGGAACACCGTATCCGTTTCGCCACCACGGCACCGGAAAGACTCCGGGAATTCACGAGGGAGAAGCGCGTGAACGACTACTCCAGTACGGAGTTCCTGGACCTGAACACCTTCCGCGGACTGGGAGAGGACCCGGCATACCACCCCCCGGCCCTCACCGGCCGGCCGCGCGACTGGCCGCTGGACCGCTGGGACGAGGCGCCGCGCGACCTCGGCTTCCCGGACTTCGCCCGCTACCAGTGGCGGGGTCTGCGGATGCTCAAGGACCCGGACACCCAGGCGGCCCTCCACGACCTCGTGTACGAGCTGCGCCCGCGCACCATCGTCGAACTGGGCGTGTACAGCGGCGGATCCCTCGTCTGGTTCCGTGACCTGACCCGGCTCATGGGCATCGACTGCCAGGTCGTCGGCATCGACCGGGACCTGTCCCGCTGCCGCATCCCGGAGAACGAGATGACGGGCATCTCCCTCCGCGAGGCCGACTGCTCCGACCTGAAGACCTTCGAGCAGCTCCGCGAACTGGCGCACCCGCTGCTTTTCATCGACGACGCCCACGCCAACACGTTCAACATCATGAAATGGGCGGTCGACCACCTCCTCGAAGCGGGCGACTATTTCGTCATCGAGGACATGATTCCGTACTGGCACCGGTACAGCCCCAAGCTGCTGACCGAATACCTCGCGACGTTCCGCGACGTCCTGACCATGGACATGGTGTACGCCAACACGAGCCCGCAACTGGACCGCGGAGTCTTCCGCCGGACGTCGCACGGACTGTAACCCCGGCGGCCGGTGACGTTTCCGCGGACGGGAAAGGAGGTGCGGTCGTGCCGACCGTGTCGGGTCTCCTGAACTACAGCGCGCCCCTGACACCGGAGGGACGGACCGACGACTGGTGCGTCGACGCCGTGTCCCGGGCCCCCGAGGTGGTCCTCAACTTCCGTATGGACCCCGTCGAGACGGTCGTCACCGACCTGCGCGACGGCGGCCCGCGGCCGGCGCTGGACGTCACGGGCTTCGAGAAGGCCGACGTCCCCACCCGCGCCGGACAGCGGGACCTCGCCGAGGGCGCGGAATCGGCCCTGGAGCGGTACCGGCGGGAGACCGCCGAGCTGCTGACGGCGCTCACCGGCGCCGACGACGTGCGGTTCTTCGACGCCACGATCCGGCGGAAGGGCGGGGAGGGCCCGGCGGGCCCGTTCCAGGAGTCCCCGCACCTGCGGGTGCACGTGGACCAGACCCCGCGCAGCGCCCGGGCCCGCGCCGAGCTGCACACCGGCCCCGGACGGCCGTTCCGCAGGTTCCAGATCGTCAACGTCTGGCGCCCGCTCCTCGCGCCCGTCCGCAACTACCCGCTCGCCGTCTGCGACTACCGGTCGCTGGACCTCGCGGCCGACCTGGTGGCGACCCGACTGGAGTTCCCCGCGTGGCTCAAGGACCGCGAGACCTACTCCGTGCGGCACAACCCCCGCCACCGGTGGCACCACTGGAGCGCGCTCACACCGGACGAGGCCATCGTCTTCAAGTGCTACGACAGCGCGAGCCGCGGCCTGGCGGCCGCCGGTGACGACGCGGAACACGCCGGCCGGGACGGCCTCCGCGAGATCGCCGGCCTCGTCCCGCACACGGCCTTCCGCGACCCGGACGGGCCCGCCGACGGACCACTGCGCACCTCCCTGGAGCTGCGCGCCGTGCTCTACCACCACTGATCTGCACCGAGGAACCGCGAAAGGGAGCAGGGGGACATGCAGGACACGACGGTACCGCTCTTCAGCCTCGCCGCACTGCGGAAGGGGGACGGCCTGGACGCGTTCCGCACGTGCGTGACCGGGACCGGGGTCTTCTACCTCACCGAGTACGGCGTCACCGAGGCGGACCACCAACGGGCCACGCGCACGGCGACCGACTTCTTCGAGCGGGGCACCCCGGAGGAGAAGAAGGCCGTGACCACCGACGTCCCCACCCTGCGCCGCGGTTACTCCGCGCTGGAGGCCGAGAGCACCGCCCAGGTGACGAAGACCGGCAGTTACACGGACTACTCCATGTCGTTCTCGATGGGCGTCGCGGACAACCTCTTCCCCTCGCGGGCCTTCGAGGACGTATGGACGGACTATTTCCGCCGGCTCCGCACCGCCGCCGAGGACACCGCACGGGTCGTCCTGGAGACGTGCGGGACGCACGGCGGGGACACCCCGCCCACCGGTACCGCCGACCCGCTCCGGGACACCGACCCCGTCCTGCGGCTGCGCTACTTCCCCGAGGTGCCCGAGGACCGCGCGGCCGAGCGGGAACCGCGCCGGATGGCGCCGCACTACGATTTGTCCCTGGTCACCCTGATCCACCAGACCCCGTGCGCCAACGGCTTCGTGAGCCTCCAGGCGGAGATCGACGGCACCATGGTGGACCTGCCGCACGTGCCGGAGGCGGTGGTCGTGCTCTGCGGCGCCATCGCCCCGCTGGCCACCGGCGGCGCGGTGCCCGCGCCCCGCCACCACGTCGCCTCGCCGGGCGCGGACCAGCGTGAGGGCAGCGACCGCACGTCGAGCGTCTTCTTCCTGCGCCCCTCGACCGACTACACCTTCTCGGTCCCCGAGGCGCGGGCCTACGGCCTCGACGTGAGCCTGGACGCCGAGACCGCGACGTTCGGCGACTGGATCGGCACCAACTACGTGACCATGCACGCCGCCCCCCGCGCCTGACCCCGCACCGCCCCTTCCGGCCCGTCCCCCTGCGCCCTTCTTCTCTTCCCCCCTTCCCTGTCCGGCCCAGCCACGCCTTCCCCACGCCGAGGAGACACCCATGGAACACCGGTCCGACGCCGTCTTCGCCAAACCCTCGATCTTCCGGGAGGGCATCCGGGAGTACGCGGAACGCTCCTCCTCGCCGGTCTCCGCCGAACTCGCGGAGATCGCCGAGGAGACCACCCGCGCCACCCCCGAGTGGGCGGACATCTCCACCACCGCCGTCCAGGCGACCTTCCTCCAGATGCTGATCTCCACCGCCGGCATGCGCCGCGTGCTGGAGGTGGGCACCTTCACCGGCCACGGCACCCTCGCCATGGCGGCGGCCCTCCCCGACGACGGCGAGATCCTCACCATCGACAGCTACGTCGCCGACAAGCGGACGCAGGACGTGGCCTCCAAGGCGTTCGAGCGCAGCTCCCACGGGCACAAGATCAAGCCCGTGCTGGACGACGCCCTCTCCGCCCTCCAGGAGGTCGAGGGCGACTTCGACCTCATCTTCATGGACGCGGACAAGCCCAACTACATCTCGTACTTCGAGACCATCCTGGCCCGCCGCCTCCTCCGGCCCCGCGGCCTCCTGGTCATCGACAACACCCTCTGGGGCGGCGAGGTCCTCAACCCGCGCACCCTGCCCCCGGCCGACGAGGCGAGCAGCGGCGAGGAGTGGGTGGAGCGCATGTTCGCCAACTGGGCCCACGACGTCGTCAAGTTCAACCGGCACATCGCCGAGGACCCGCGCGTGCGCACCGCCGTGCTCACCGTCCAGGACGGCATGACCCTCGTCCAGCTCGCGTCGTGAGCGGGCAGGGCGGCATCGGCCTCTCGGTGGGCATGCTGCTGCGGCGCGCCGTCGCCGTGGCACCCGGCAAGGAGATCCGCGAGACGGACGTCGCCGGGCGCACCGGGGGAACGTCCTGGAGCGTGCTGCGGGACCACGTCCTGCGACTGGTCGGCGCCCTCGGGCAGCGGCTCGGCATCGAACCGGGCGCCTCGGTGGCCACGTTCGCCTGGAACAGCACGCGCCACCTCGAATGGTTCTTCGGTGCCCCGATGGCGGGCGCCGTCCTGGTCCCGGTCAACGTCCGGTTCTCGGACGAGCAGATCGAGTGGGTCGTCACCCACGCGAACGCCCGGGTGATGGTGGTCGACGCCTCCCTCACCTGGCGGCTGGCGGAGATCCTGGACCGGCTCGGCACGGTACGGGAGTTCGTCGTCGTCCCGGACGGCGGCGAGGCGCACCCCGCGTTCGCCGACGCGGTCCGCCACGACGACCTGCTCGCCGGGTCCGAGCCCGTCGAGCCGCGCGACGTGGCGGAGAACCGGACCGCCTGCGTGTGCTACACGGGCGGCACCACCGGGCGGCCCAAGGCCGTGGCCCACTCGCACCGGTCCCTGGTCCTGCACTCGCTGGCCGTGTGCGCGGCCGACGCCTACGCGGTCCGCGAACCGGACGTGATCCTCCCGCTGACACCGCTGTTCCACGCCGTCGCCTGGGGGCTGCCCTACGCCGCCGCGCTGGCCGGCGCGGGCCTGGTGTTCACCGGGCCGCACCTGGAGCCGGAGTCCATCGCGGCGACCCTGGAGCGGGAAGGCGTCACCCTGTCGGCCGGCGTGCCCACCTTCTGGCTCGCCCTCGACGAACTCGATCCGCCCGCCTCGGTGTTCGCCTCCGTCGAGCGCGTCATCTGCGGCGGCTCGGCGATCCCCGCCGGCCTGGTCCGCCGGTACGCCGACCGGGGCGTGACCATGCAGCAGGGGCTCGGCATGACGGAGAACATGGCGCTGGTCGCCCTGACCAACGTCCGCAGCGTGCACGCCGCCCAGCCCCTCGAGAAGCAACTGGAACTGCACCACACCCAGGGCCTGGCGGCGCCCGGCGTCGAACTGCGGTTGGTCGGCGAGGACGGCGAGGCGCTGCCCCACGACGGCGTCACCCAGGGCGAACTGGAGATCCGGTCGCTCTGGGGCGCGACCCGCTACGGGACCCCCGACGACGAGACGCCCGGCGCCGACGCCACCGGCTTCCACGACGGCTGGGTGCGCAGCGGCGACATCGCCACCATCGACCCGGACGGCTACATCAGGATCACCGACCGCGCCAAGGACCTGATCAAGTCCGGCGGAGAGTGGATCAGTTCCATCGAGGTGGAGTCCGCGCTCATGGACCACCCCGGCGTCCGCGAGGCGGCCGTCGTCGCGGTGCCGGACGCCCGCTGGCAGGAACGCCCGCTGGCCGTCGTGGTGGCCCGCCCCGGCGCCGAGCCGACCGCCGACGACCTGCGGGCCTTCCTCCTCGGCCGGCTGACGAAGTGGTGGGTGCCCGACCGCTTCGTGTTCGTCCCGGAACTCCCGCGGACGGCCACCAACAAGTTCGACAAGAAGGCACTGCGCAGCCGCTACGCGGACCACTGACGCGCGGGCCCGACCGGAGCGACCACGGAGGATGCGCGCATGCGCCTGCACAACACCGGAGCGTGGCAGCCCGGTGACCCCGAGGGGAACCGGCGGTTCGTCACGACCCACTCGGCCGAGGCCCCCCTGACGCTGTTCTCCGGGCGCACCCTCGGGCCGGTGACCATGGCGTACGAGGCGTGGGGCGAGCTCGATCCGGACCGCGGCAACGCGGTCCTGGTCCTGCCGCCGCTCAGCATGAGCAGCCACGCGGCGGGCCCCGCCGGGCCCGGGCACCGGGCGGAGGGCTGGTGGGACTCCGTGATCGGCCCCGGCCGGCCGCTGGACACCGACCGCTTCCACGTCGTCGTCGTCAACAACCTCGGCGGCTGCGACGGGAGCACCGGCCCCGCGAGCCTCGACCCGGCGGGCCGGCCGTGGGCCTCCCGCTTCCCCGCGCTGGACGTGGTCGACCAGGTGAACGCCGAGGCGGCGCTGGCCGACGCGCTGGGCATCCGGCGCTGGCACACGGTCGTCGGCATGTCCATCGGCGGGGCCCGCGCCCTGGAGTGGGCGGTGTCCCGCCCGGACCGGGTGGGCCGGCTGCTGCTCATCGCCGTGGCGGCGGCCACCCGGATCGAACAGGCCGGCCACACCCACGTGGAACTGGAGCTGATCCGGCGGGACCCGCACTTCCACGGCGGCGAGTTCTACCACCTGCCCGAGGGCTGCGGTCCCGTCACCGGCATGGCGCTCGCCCGCAGCTTCTCCCACCTGCGCTACGGCACGGAGGCGTACTGGCAGGAACGGTTCGGCGGCGAGGCCTGGTACCACGACTCGGACGGCTGCCACGCGAAGTTCCGCGAGTACGTGCTGGCCCAGGGCGAGAAGGTGTGGGAACGCTTCGACACCAACTGCCACGTCGTCCTCTCCGAGACCGCCCTGAGCGCCACCGTGGCACGCGGCCGGGGGAGCATCGGCGACGCCCTGGCCCGGATCACCGCCCCCACCCACATCGTCGGCTTCTCTTCCGACCGCGCCTACCCGCCGGAGTGCCAGCGGGAGCTGGCGGACGGCATCCGGGGCGCCCGCGTGCGGACCGTCGACACCCACCTGGGCCACTACGGCTTCCTCTTCGAGCCCGGCCTGATCGAACCCGACCTCCGCCGGGCCCTCGGAGAGGAGTGAGCCGGTGCTCGCCGTGCTCCTCGTGGGTGCCTTCATGCCCACCCTGGACTTCTTCATCGTCAACGTCGCCGTCCCGTCCATCACCGCGGACCTCGCCGCGACCAGCGGCGAGACGCAGCTCGTCGTGGCCTCCTACGGGATCGTCTACGCCTGCCTGCTGGTGCTCGGCGGCCGGCTCGGCGACCACTGGGGGCGCAAACGGGCGTTCGTCGTCGGAATCGCCCTGTTCACGGCCACGTCGGCGATCTGCGGCTTCGCCCCGGACGTGTGGTGGTTGATCTGCGGACGCGCGCTCCAGGGCGCCGCCTCCGTCGTGCTCTTCCCCCAGGTGCTCGCCCTCATCCGGATCCACTACCCGCCGGCCGAACGGCCGCGGGTGATGCGCGTCTACGGGTTCACCCTGGGCAGCGCGATGGCCGGGGGACAGCTCCTCGGCGGACTGCTCCTCAGCCTCGACTGGCTGGGCCTGTCCTGGCGGTGGGCCTTCCTCGTCAACCTCCCGGTCGGCGTGGTGACCCTGCTCCTCGCCCCCCGGATGCTGCCCGCCACCCCCCGCCGGGGCGGACTGCGGTTCGACCGCATGGGGGTGCTGCTGTTCGCGGGGGCCATGGTGCTGCTGGTGGTGCCCCTGACGGTCGGGCGCTCAGTGGGCTGGCCGGCGTGGGCCCTGGGCATGCTCGGGGGCGCGGCCGTGCTGCTGCCCGTGTTCTGGCACTGGGAGCGCCGCACCGAGGCCCGCGGCCGCGAGGCCCTGCTGCCCACCGGGCTGCTGCGTGACGGCACGATGCGCACCGGGCTGCTGACCAGCTTCGCCTTCTACGCCTCCCTCTCCTCGTTCCTGTACGTGCTGGCCGTGCTCCTCCAGGAGGGGCACGGCCTGTCGCCGATCCGCGCGGGCCTGGCGACCAGCCCGCTGGCCTTCGGTTTCTGCGGGGCGAGCATGGCCTCGTCCGCCCTGACGGCCCGCTGGGGGACACGGCCCCTCAAGGTGGCGATGTACGTCCAGATCGCGGGCTACGCGGCGCAGTTCCTGCTGCTGCTCGGGCGGCCGGAGGACGTGAGCCTGCCGGCGCTGGCGGCCCTGCTCGCCGTCAACGGGATCTGCACCGGCGTCGTGATGAGCCCGCTGCTCGGACTGGTCCTCGACGGGGCGGACCCCGCGCAGGCCGGTGCCGCCAGCGGCCTGCTGGCCACGACCCAGCAGGTCGCCGCGGCCGTCGGGCTCTCCGTCATCGGCGCCGTGTTCTACGGCCTCACCCGGCACCCGGCGCCGGACCCCGACCGGATCGCCGCCGGTTACCGGCACGGCCTGGTCTTCCTCACGCTGACGTCGGTGGCCACACTCGCCGGACTGTACGCGCTGGCCCGGGGCCGGGACGACGGCCGGCGGCCCGCCGGGAACGCCGCTGGTACGGGGGACGCGGTGGCAGCGCGGCAGTGAGGGTTCGCACCGGGGGGCAGCCGGAGCCAAGAGATCCGCACGTTCCTCGTACGCCCGTACGAGAGGGTCACACGACGTGACGGCGGAGGTGGACGGTCGGCCGCACGAGCGCGTACAAATGCGACAACAGGGCCTGCTGGTACGTCGGTTGGGGTCGATCCGGAGCAGGTCACGCCGTCGCGTGCCCGTTCGCGCGTGGCGCCCCGCCCGACCGAGCGAGCCCCTTGAGCGACCCGTGGGGGGCGTCCGAAAGCAGGTACCACCGCGATGCCCTCCCAGCCCGCCCGGCCCGTCCGGCCCCCGACGCCGTCCCGCCGCGTGTTCCTGCTCTCGGCGGCCCTGCTGCCGCTGGCCGGCTGCGGGGGGCGCGGCCGTACCGAGACCGCGCCGTCGCCCGGCTCCGGCGGCCGCCCCGCCGGTCCCTCCCCGGCGGGCCCCCGCCCGGCGGCCCATGTCCCCGCCGCCCGGTTCACCGAGCTCGAACGCCGTTACGGCGCACGGCTGGGCGTCTACGCCCTGGCCACCGGCACCGGCGCCACCGTCACCCACCGGGCGGACGAGCGGTTCGCGTTCTGCTCCACGTACAAGGCGTTCGCCGCGGCGGCCGTCCTGCACCGCGACCCGGTCGACCGCCTCGACCGGCGCATCGCCTACACGGCGGACGACATCGACTCCACGTCACCCGTCACCAGGGACCACACCGGCACCGGCATGACCCTCCGGCAGCTCTGCGACGCCGCCGTCCGCTACAGCGACGGCACGGCCGGCAACCTGCTGATGCGCGACCTCGGCGGCCCGGCCCGGCTGACCGCCTACCTCCGCACCCTGGGCGACACCACCGGCCGCGTCGACCGGTACGAGCCCGCCCTCCACAGGGGCGGACCGGGCGACCCGCGCGACACCACCACCCCCCGGGCGGTCGCCGCCGGCTTCCGCGCGCTCCTGCTGGGCGACGCCCTGCCCGCGGACCGGCGCGCCCTGCTCAAGGACTGGCTCACCCACAGCACCACCGGTGCCAAGCGCGTCCGCGCGGGCCTCCCCAAGGGCTGGACGGTGGCCGACAAGACCGGCACCGGCAACTACGGCCGGGCCAACGACATCGCCGTCGTCTGGCCGCCGGCCGGCGGCGCGCCGCTCGTGCTGGCCCTCATGTCCGAACGGTCCGGACACGACGACGCGCCCCAGGAGACCCTGCTCGCCGACGCCACGGCGCGGATCGTCGCCGCCCTCACCTGACGCTCACCTGACGCCGCCGCTCAGCCCAGGCGCGTCAGACGCGTGCCGAAGGACGGCTCGGGCAGCGCGGACTCCAGCACGACCGGCACCTTCCGCGCCCCGGGCCCGGTGCCCACGGCGAGCTCACCCACGACGGTCCCGGCCTTCGCCCCTTGGGGGACGGACCGGCCGCCGTCACGGAAGGTGACGCGCACCTTCTGCCCCGGCAGGCCGACCAGGCGGAGGTCCTTGGCGGCCACGATCCGCGCCCGGTGGCCCAGCCCGTCGTCCACCCGGCCGACGGCGTGCCCCTTGCGCACGACCGTGCCGGACGTCAGGTTCTCGCGCACGGCCGCGATGACCTTCCTGCTGTTCTCCAGCACCAGGGCGAGGCTGTTGGCGCCGTTCGGGTCCGGGCCCGTGACGTGCTGGTCCATCAGCGTCCCGAGGACCAGTCGGTCCACGCCGTCCACCCGGGTCCGCGCCGCCCACGACAGGGTGCCGCCGGCCGGCGTGTTGGACCCGGTCTTGATGCCCTGGACGCCCAGACCGGCCGTGAGCAGCGGCACGTTGTTGTTGTCGATGTGACCGGCGCCCGGGATGTCGGCCCCGGGCAGCGCGACGACCGCGCGGAACGCGTCGTACTTCATGACCGCGTCGGCCAGGCGCAACTGGTCCACGGCGGTGCTGACGGTTCCCCGGTGCAGGCCGCTGGGGTCGGTGTACGTGGTGTTCCGCATGCCCAGGTCGCGGGCCGCGTCGTTCATCTTCCGGACGAACGCCTTCTCGTCCTTCGCCCCGGTGTCCCAACGGGCCAGCATCCGGGCGATGTTGTTGCCCGACGGGATCATCAGCATCTTCAGCATGTCCTGCTCGCTGAAGCTCTGCCCCTCCTGGAGGCCCTCGACGCGCGACTCGTCCTCGGACATGCCGTCCTGCACGGTCTTGGCGTCGATCGTGATGCGCGGCCCCTTCTCGCCCTTCTTCAGCGGGTGCTCGCGCAGGATCACATACGCCGTCATGATCTTCGCGACACTGGCCGTCGGCACGGGCTTCTCCGGCCCGAACGTCCCGACGGTGCCCTGCCCGGCGACCATCACCGCGCCCTGCCCCTTCGCCGGCCACGGGATGGAGAACCCGCCGCCGGGAACGGTCACCGTGTACGCCGCCTTGCCCACGGAGAGCTCCGGATCGGGCAACGGCCGCACCGCCTGCACCACCAGGAACACCAGCGCGAGCAGCACGGCGACCGCGCCCCCCACCACGACCGGGCGGCGCCGCAGCGCACCGGCCGCCGACACGGAGGCACCCGCCGGCCGCACGACCTCCGGCCGCCGGAACTCCGGGGCCGACGGGGCTTCCCCCGGGGCGCTCGGGGCGTTCGCCGGGGCGGCGGCGCTCTTGCCGCCGGGGGCGGCGCTCTTCGCGGCGGCGTTGCCGCGGGGGGCGGCTGCGGCGGTTGCCGCGGTTGCCGCTGCGGCCGCGGCGGACGTGGCGGCCTTGGCTCCGGCCTTGCCGCCGCTCTTGCCGCTGCTCTTGGGCGTGGCCCCGGCCTCTGGCTTGGCCTCGGCCCCGGCCTCGGGCTTGGCCTCTGGCTTGGCCTCTGGCTTGGCCTCGGCCTCGGCCTTGGGCGTGGCCCCGGCCTTGGGCGTGGTCTTGGTGGCGGCGCCGGATCCGGTCTTCGCCGCGCTCCCGGCTTCGCCCTCGGACTCGGCGGTGGCCTTGGGGCTGCCGCTGTCGCCCGAGGCGTCGGAGGCGTCGTCGGCCGAGGGTTCGGTGCTCGCCGCGCTCTCGGCGGCGTTCTTGGACTTGCCGGTGTTCTCGGGGCTGCCGCTGCCGGTGCCGCTGCCGCTGTCGCTCGGGACGCCGGAGGCGGCGCCGGCCGAGAGCCCGGTCTTCGCCGTCTTCGCGGCGCCGGCCTTCGGCTGGGCGGGGGCGTCGGTGCTGTCGTCGCCGGCGACGTCGGCCGCGGCTGCGGGATCGGTGTTTGCGGTGTTCGCGGCGTCGGCCTGGGACTCGGCGGCGGGGCCGGCTGCCGGGTCGGTCTTCGCCGTGCTGGTGGCATCCGCCTCGGCCTTCGCGGAGGCTTCGGAGCCGCCGCTGCCGCCCGAGGCGTCAGGGGCGACATCGACCGTGGTCGCGGCCTCCGTCGTCTTCGCCGTGCTCCCGGCCTCGCTCTCGGGCACGGGGGAGTCCTCGGCGCCCGCAGCGGGCGCGGCGGCGGTGGCTGCCTTGCCCCCGCCGCCGGGCCGGTCCTCGGCGGCGGTCCTCGCCTTGCCGCGCCCTTCGGACCGGGCGTCATCTTCGTCGCCGGTGCCGGCACTCGCGACCGCTCCGGTCGCGGCGGCCGCCTTGGGCGCCGTCGTGCGCGCGCCGTCGGGCGTGGCCTCCGCCCTGTCCTCCGCTTCGCCTCCGGCGGCTGCGGGGGCGCCGGGCCGGGTCTCGGCGTCCGTCGTGCCCCGGGCCTCCGGCCGGGCCGCTGTCCCGTCGGCGTCCACGCTTCGGGCGGCGGGTTCGTCGCTTTCCTCCCCGGACTCGGCGTCCGCACCCTCGGAATCCTCGGAGGCGTTCCCGGCCTCACGGGGGCTCCGCCCTTCCCGCCCGGCGGAGGACTCGGACGTCTCGGCGCCCGAGGCGTCCTGCTCGCCGGCGGCAGGCGCCTCGGGGGCCCGGGCGGCGTCCGTGTCCGAGGACTCCGTCCCCTTGGACCCGGCAGTGGGCGAGTCCTTGACGGGCGTTTCGCCGTCCCGGCGCCCGGCGGAGGGCGCCTTGGGCGTGCCAGTGCCGGAGGCTTGGGCGTCGGCGGGGACGGGCGTGTCATCGGCCGGAGAGGCGTCGGCATTCGGGGACTTCGTCCCCTTGGGTCCGGCAGTGGGGGAGCCCTTCGCGGGCGCTTCGTCGTCGTCCCGACGTGCGGCGGTGGGCGCCTTCGGGGTGTCGGAGGTTTGCGCGTCGTCGGTAACGGGTGCGTCAGCGGCCGGAGAGGCGTCCGTGTCCGAGGACTTCGTCCCCTTGGGTCCCGCGGTGGGTGAGCCCTTCGCGGGCGCGTCGTCGTCCTGACGCGCGGCGGTGGGCGCCTTCCGGGTGTCGTCGGCGGCCGGGGTTCCGGCCGTGCCGGAGAGTCGCGGGTCGGTGGGAACGGCCGTGCCACCGTCGGTGGAAGCGTCCGTGTTCGCGGAGCTGTCCGAGGTGCCCGGTCGCTTCCGCGCCGCGCTGTCCGCGCCGCCCCCGTCGGGCGTCGTCTCGGGCCGGGCGCCCGCCCCCTCGTCGTCCGCACCCTTCTCCGAGGTCACCGCCGCCGTGGCCGGCGTCCGCTTCGTGGGCGGGCCGGCGAGGGCCGTGCGGGGGTCCGCGGGGCGGCGGGACGGATCGCGATCGTCGGTGGAGGCGTCCGTCGGCGTCGGGTGCTCGTCGGGTGCGTCGGGGGATCGGCCCGCCATCCATGTCTCCTACGTCGCGTGTCCTGGTGCCGCGGGGCCGGTGTGTCTCGCCCGAGGGCCCCAACAGGCCCGGCGAGCCCGATGGATGCGGCGACGCACGACCTGACACGCTCGGTGCGCCCGGGTACTCCCGGGCACGGGAAGAGGACGGTGTGAATCGCCGCCGGGGCCCAGGGCTCCGTCCGGGCTCTTCCCCCGGGAGCCTGAAAGCCGTTCACCGTGCGGCGGCGACAGCGTAACCGATCAGTGTTCGACGGCGGCCGGGCGCACCCGGCCGCCGATCGGCCGCTTTCCGGACGGGCCGGCCGGGTGGGACCGGCCGGAAGGCGGAGCGGGCGGTTTCGTCACCTTCCTCCCACCCCGCCCGACGCCCGATCACCTCACCACCGGGCCGCCCTACCGCCCTACCGCCCTACCGCGAGAAGTCCACCCCCTGCGCCAGTGCCACCCGCCCCGAGTAGTTCACCGTGTTCGTCGCCCGGCGCATGTAGGCCCGCCAGGCGTCGGAGCCGGACTCGCGTCCGCCGCCGGTCTCCTTCTCGCCGCCGAACGCGCCGCCGATCTCCGCCCCGGAGGTGCCGATGTTGACGTTGACGATGCCGCAGTCCGCGCCGTCGGCGGCGAGGAACCGTTCGGCCTCGCCCTGGTCGGTGGTGAAGATGCCGGCCGACAGCCCTTGCGGGACGTCGTTCTGCAGGCGGATCGCCTCGTCGAGGTCGCGGTAGGTGAGGACGTAGAGGACGGGCGCGAACGTCTCCTCCCGGACCACGGCGGTCTGCCCGGGCATCCGGACGAGGGCGGGCCGGACGTAGTGGGCGTCCGGCGCCGCCTCGGCGAGCTCCCGGCCGCCGCCGGCGACCAGTGTGCCGCCGTCGGCCGCCGCGCGGTCGAGCGCGGCCCGCATCCGGGTGTGGGCGGCGGCGTCGACGAGCGGGCCGACCAGGGTGGACTCGTGGAACGGGTCGCCGACCGGCAGCCGCCGGTACGCCGCGGCGAGCCGGTCGACCACCTCGTCGGCGACGTCGGCGTGCACGATCAGCCGGCGGAGCGTCGTACACCGCTGGCCCGCGGTGCCCGCGGCGGCGAACACGGCGGCGTTGACCGTGAGGTCGAGGTCGGCCGACGGGGTCACCACGGCCGCGTTGTTCCCGCCGAGTTCCAGGAGGCTGCGCCCGAAGCGGGCGGCCACGCGGGGGCCCACCGCCCGTCCCATCCGGGTCGAACCGGTCGCGCTGACCAGCGGTACGTCCGGGGAGTCGACCAGCCGTTCCCCGGCCTCCGCCCCGCCCAGGACGACCTGGTTGAGGCCGGCCGGGGCGCCGGTGTCGGCGGCGGCGCGGTCGAGGAGGGCGGAGCACGCCAGCGCGGTCAGCGGAGTGAGCTCGGAGGGCTTCCATACCACCGTGTCGCCGCAGACCAGGGCCACCGCCGCGTTCCACGCCCACACCGCGACCGGGAAGTTGAAGGCGGTGATCACCCCCACCACGCCCAGCGGGTGCCAGGTCTCCATCAGCCGGTGCCCCGGCCGCTCGGACGGCATCGTCCGGCCGTACAACTGCCGGGACAGTCCCACCGCGAAGTCGCAGACGTCGATCATCTCCTGCACTTCGCCGAGCGCCTCGGAACGGATCTTCCCGGCCTCGACGGTGACGAGGTCGGCGAGGTCCTCCTTGTGCTCGGTGAGGAGTTCGCCGAGGCGTTTGACCAGGGCGCCGCGTACGGGCGCCGGGGTCGTCCGCCACTTCAGGAAGGCCGTCCGCGCCGTGGCGACGGCCCGGTCGACGTCCTCCGGCGCGTCGGCGCGCAGGCCGAAGAGGGCCGCGCCGGTGACCGGGGTCCGGGCGGTGAGGGCGTCGCCCTTGCGCGCGGCGGGGTCGGCCCCGCAGCGGGCCAGGGCCGCCTCCGCCCGGGCCCGGATCGTCGCCGTGTCGGTGAGTGCTGTCGTCGCCATGCCGGTTCGTGCCCCTTACGCTTCGGACTTGGTGCGAATGTTGACGTAGTTGCCGCCGATCCAGTCCTGGAACGTGGCGGTCTCGTCCTCCATGCCGATGTCGAACCCGCACTCGCGGGCGAGCGGCACCGAGAAGGTGAAGCCGGGGTCGGGGCGCAGGAAGAAGACGCTGGACGTCCGGCCGCTGCCCCTGATCAGGTCCCGGCCCGGGGCCGCGACGTGGTGCCGGGGTGCCTTCACCCGGCCGCCGGTCACCAGGGTGGCGACGGCCCCGCAGAAGACGAGGACCGCGTCCGGCACGGCCGGCAGGTCCACGAACTCACCGCCGACCTCGCACTGGAGGCTCACGAAGCCGTTCGGGCACGGTGTCTGCTGGATCAGCGTCACCGTCGACAGGTCGTAGTGCGGGGCCATCCGCGACGGCACCTCCTCCGCGCTGCGGTCCTCCGGCACCTCCGGGAAGTAGCGGAAACGGAGGAGCGGTTCGCAGTTCACGAAGGACTCCGTGCCGCCCTCCGGCACCGTCCCGGTGGTCTTCAGCACCTGCCGCGCCACCTCGCGGGAGGCGTCGTACATGCGGTCGAAGTAGTCCGTCCAGACGCGCTCGAAGGTCTTCGAGGGGAAGACGTTGTCCGACGTCCCCATCGAGTAGCACATCGAGTAGTCGGTGTACGTCCCATTGTTGGTGATCTTCGCGGTGCTCTCCGACTCCAGCCCGGTGAAGCCGCGCCGGAGGGTGGGGACCGCCGAGGTCACGGCCCGCTTCTCGGCCTCGGTGCCGTGCTCGAAGAAGTCGACGGCGACGTCCTTGGCGGACTTCTGGTCGGTGTCCGACAGACCGCTGTCGGTCAGGTAGAACACGCCCTTCTCCGCCAGACAGGAGCGGAACTCCTCCTGCTGGCGGCCCTGCTGGAGATCGGTCAGGCTGAACGTCGGCACCGTCGTGTCCATCGGCACGTCGCGCCCCTCTCGTGATCGCGTGGTCGGCAACTCGCCGGCTCTCGCCGGCTCCTGGTCAGGCGGCTGTTCGGCGGATCGCGGGCGGCGCTCCGGCGCGGGGCCGGGCCGCCGCCCCGGCCCGCGGGTACGTCACCGGAGGCCGGCGGGGGAGGCCGCGGGCGCGGCGGTCCGGCCCGCCGTCAGCTCGCCCAGCGCCTCCGCCAGCCGGTCCAGCTCCGCTTCGGTGGTGTGGAAGTTCACCGAGACGCGGAGCAGCGCGCCGTCCGGCCGCTCGGCCACCCCCGTCTCGATCCGGAAGTCCTCCCAGAGCCCGCGGGCCAGTTCGTCCGCCCGTACCCGGCCGGGCGGCCGGAACGCCACCATCCCGGCGGACAGCTCCGGCGACCCGGGGGTGATGGGCTCCAGCCCCGGCCCGTCGGCGAGCAGCCGGCGCACCCGGCCCGCCAGTTCGCGCCGGCGGGCCCGGACCCGGGCGGGCCCCAGCTCCTCCTGGAAACCGATCGACTCCGGCAGGACGAGCCACGGGCAGAGGTCGCGGGTCCCCTCGCACTCGAACCGGCGCAGCCGCGGCGTACTGCCGAACCGGTCGCGCTCGTCCGGCGGGCTCCCCGGCGGGAGCCGGTACGCCCAGCTCACCTGCGCCGGTTCGAGGCGGTCGGCCTGTCCCTCGCCGAGGTGCAGGAAGCCGGTGCCGGTGGGGCCGAGAAGCCATTTGTGGCCGCTTCCGGCGTAGAAGTCGCAGGGGATGCCGGCCAGGTCCAGGCCGATCAGACCCGGCGCGTGCGCCCCGTCGACGACGGTGGTGATCCCGCGCCGGCGGGCCTCCTCGCACAACTCCCGGGCGGGCAGCACCGTCCCGGTGCCGGCCAGGACGTGGGAGAAGGCCAGCAGCCGGGTTCGCGGGCCCATCGCCGCGACGACCGCGTCGAGCAACGCGCCGGGGCCGGACGGCCGTTCCGGGAGCCGGACCGTCCGTACCTCCAGCCCGAGCCGCCGGGCGGCCCGCTCCCAGCACCACCGCATCGGCGGGTACTCGTGGTCGGTCAGCAGGATCTCGCCCGGGCCGGGCAGCTCCAGCGACGACGCGACCAGGTTGACGGCCGCGGTCGCGTTGGTGGTGAGGACCAGCCGGTGCGGGTCCCCGCCCAGGAAGCCGGCCAGCCGTTCCCGGGCGGCCCACAGCAGCGGGGGGACCTCGCGCAGCAGGAAGTTCATCGGCGCCCGGGCCAGCCGGGCGCGGAGTTCGGTGAGGCGGTCGAAGGCGACCCGCGGCAGCGGGCCGCCGGAACCGGTGTTGAGGTTGACGGCGGTCGGGTCGAGCAGCATCCGGCCGCGGGCATCGTCCCAGTCGGCATCGGCCATGTCGTCATCTCCCGTGTGTTCAGAAGGAAACAGGGGCCCGCCGACATTCGTTCGACGCCCCGCACAGTAGCAGCCGGTGCGGGAATTCCGACAGGGCGATCCCGGAAATTGCACAACCGGGAAGAG
This sequence comes from Streptomyces sp. NPDC052910, assembly GCF_055585605.1. NCBI lineage: Bacteria > Bacillati > Actinomycetota > Actinomycetes > Kitasatosporales > Streptomycetaceae > Streptomyces > Streptomyces sp. NPDC052910. The sequence goes on along the minus strand of NZ_JBVJJR010000001.1, from coordinate 463,565 downwards.
ATTCCCGAGAGAGCGAAAAGAGGGGCTCAAGAGCGAGCCCGGTTAGCATCGGGATCCCGCCTTCCCAGTTCGCCGTCACGGCAGTCCGGCGTCCTGTAGCTCCGGCAATTCAGCCCGTCCCAGAGGAGTTTTCCCATGGGTGAACAAGAATGTCGTCCCGGCACTGACCTCGTCCACTCGGCAGGTCTCCAGGCCGGTGACGTGCACCGCGCGCTCGCACCTCACGTGCTGGTGGACGGTTACGACATCGTTCTCGACCTGACTGCCAGTTCCGGCACCCGCATGGTCGACGCCATCACGGGCAAGGAATACCTCGACCTCTTCTCGTTCTTCGCCTCGGCTCCTCTCGGCATCAATCCGCCCTGTATCACCGAGGACCCGGACTTTCTGCGCGAACTCGCGTCCGCGGCCGTCAACAAACCCTCGAACCCGGACCTTTACACCATTCCGTACGCCCGGTTCGTCACGACGTTCGCCCGGGTGCTCGGCGACCCGGCGCTGCCGCACCTGTTCTTCGTGGACGGTGGCGCGCTGGCCGTCGAGAACGCGCTCAAGGCCGCTTTCGACTGGAAGGCGCAGAAGCTGGGCCTGGAGGGGCGGGCCGCCGACGGTCTCCAGGTGCTGCACTTGGAGCGGGCGTTCCACGGCCGCAGCGGCTACACCATGTCCCTCACCAACACCGAGCCGGCGAAGACCGCCCGCTTCCCCGCCTTCGCCTGGCCCCGGATCCCGTCCCCGGCCCTCCGGCACCCGCTCGCCGAGCACGCCCGGGAGAACCGGGAGGCCGAACGGCGGGCCCTGGAGGCCGCCGAGGCCGCCTTCCGTGCCGCCGACGGCATGATCGCCTGCTTCATCGCCGAGCCGATCCAGGGCGAGGGCGGCGACCACCACCTGAGCGCCGGGTTCCTCCAGGAGATGCAGCGGCTCTGCCACGAGCACGACGCCCTGTTCGTCCTGGACGAGGTGCAGAGCGGCTGCGGGATCACCGGCACACCGTGGACGTACCAGCAGCTCGACCTCAGCCCCGACCTGGTGGCCTTCGGCAAGAAGACGCAGGTCTGCGGGGTGATGGGCGGCGGCCGGATCGACGAGGTGCCGGACAACGTCTTCACCGTCTCCTCCCGGATCAGCTCCACCTGGGGCGGCAACCTCGCCGACATGGTCCGCGCCACCCGGCTGCTGGAGACGATCGAGAGCACCCAGCTCCTCGACGCCGTCGTCCGGCGCGGCAAGTACCTGCTCGACGGCCTGGAGGCGCTGGCCGGCGAGCACCCGGACGTCCTGGACAACGCCCGCGGCCGCGGCCTGATGTGCGCGGTCGACCTGCCGGACACCCGCCGGCGCGACGAGGTTCTGCGCCGGATGTACCGGGACCACCGCGTCATCGCCCTGCCGTGCGGCGACCGCGGCCTGCGGTTCCGCCCGCCGCTGACCATCGGCGAGGGCGAGATCGACGAGGCCCTGGAGGCGCTGGAGCGCAGCCTGCCACCGGTCGCCGGCTGAGGGACGGCCGTACCGGCCCCGGCGGCGGGTGCGAGCCTCAAGGCGCGTGAGCTCCAAGAGGCGTGAGTTTCACAGCGCATGAGCTCCGAAGCGCGTGAGCGCCAGGGTGCCTGAGCGCCGGGATGTCTGAGCACCAAGGTGCTTGAGCTTCCGGACGCTTGAGCCCCAGGCGCTTCGACCCCGAGGTGCGCGGGCCCGCGAGGCGCCCAGGCCCGCACGGCACCCACGCCCCCGTCCCCTACGCCCCACCCCACCCGGCACGCCACTCCCCCCGGCACCCGAGGCGCGGCGACGGCGCACCCCGGTGGCGTGCGCCCGCGCGACGGACGTCTCGCGCGCCCCGTTCTCTGACCCCGCGGCCCGGCGGCGGCCCCGAGCCCGCCGTGCGCCGCACACCCCCTGGCACGACGGAGAGCCCACGGATGAAGTCAGCCCCGTACCCGACGACCGCCGCGGAATGGTCCGCCCGCGTCGCAGCAGTGTCGAACGAGCGCTGCGACCTGGAAATGCTCCTCAAGGACGAGTGGCGCAACAGGATCGCCGTCCGGGACGACGACCCCGCCGTCCGGGCCACGGACAGCCGTGAACTGACCATCACCGGCGGCGATGTCGCCGCGCTGCGCGCCACGCTCCGGGACGGCGGCCCGTCCGCCGCCGCGTTCGCGCTCGCCACCCTGCACAGCGTCATGCGCGCGTACGGGCACGGGAGTCGGACCGTCACGGCGTTCGTCGACGCCACCGGGCCCGAAGGGCCGCGCGGGGCCCGCGTCCTGCCCGTCATCGTCGATCACGAGGAGCAGGCCCGGCTCGGCCGGCTCGCGGCCGTCCGCGAACTCGACGCGGCGCTGAGCCGGAAGGACGCCTTCCTGGCCCCGGACGAGGTGCTGGGCCGCGGCCTGTTCGACGCCCACCTGGTGCTCACCGACCGTGAACTGCCCCTCGCCGAGCTGCCCGCCTCCCCGCTCACCCTCGTCGTCCGCGACACCGGGGACGACCTGCGGTGGACGCTGGCCTACGCGGCGGACCTCTTCGAGGGCCCGACCATCAGCGGCGTGCTCGACGTGGTGCGCGAGGTGTGCGGCCAGTACCTGCACGGACCGGACCGGACCGTCGCCGACATCGAACTCGTCTCGCCGGAGCAGCGGGAGCGGCTGCGCCGGTGGAACGCCACCGACGGCGACTTCCCGGCCGGCCGCCGGCTCGACGACCTGGTCGACGACGCGATCCGGCGCTGGCCGGACCGGGAGGCCGTCGTCTTCGGCGACACCCGGCTGACCTACCGCGAGATTGGCGACCGCGCCGACCGGCTGGCCGACCGGCTGCTCGGTTCGGACCCGGCCGTCCGGCCCGGGCAGCTCGTCGGGCTGTACCTCGACAAGAGCGATCTCGGCGTCGTGGCCACCCTCGGGATCTGGAAGGCCGGGGCGGCCTACGTGCCGATCGACCCCGGCTACCCGGCCGACCGCGTCCGCTTCGCCGTCCGGGACACCGGCCTCGACGTCGTCGTCACCAACCGGCACCACGCGGCGCGCCTCCGGGAGATGTTCGGCGCCGAGCCCGCCGGCGTCCGCCTCGTCGAGATCGAGACGGTCCTGGACGGGGACGCCGCCGCCCCCGGCGCACCGCGGAACCTTCCCCGGCCGCCCCGGGACGCCGGCGACCTCGCCTACGTCACGTACACCTCCGGCACCACAGGCGTCCCGAAGGGCGTCCCCAAGTACCACGAGAGCGTCGTCAACAGCATCACGGACCTCTCCGAGCGCTACGACATGCTGCGCCCCGGCACCGAACGCGTGGCGCTCTTCGCCTCCTACGTGTTCGAGCCGCACCTCCGGCAGACCCTGATCGCGCTGGTCAACGGGCAGACGCTGGTGGTCGTCCCGGAAGAGGTCCGGCTGGACCCGGACCTGTTCCCCGCGTACATCGAGCGGCACGGGGTGACGTACCTCAACGGCACCGGTTCGGTGCTCCAGCACTTCGACCTGCGCCGGTGCCCCAGCCTGAAGAAGCTGCTGCTGGTCGGGGAGGAGCTGACGGCGGCCGGGCTGCGCAGGCTCCGCCGGACGTTCTCCGGCCGCGTGATCAACGAATACGCCTTCACGGAGGCGGCGTTCGTCACCGCCGTCAAGGAGTTCGCCCCGGGTGTGACCGAGCGCCGGGACCGCAGCATCGGCCGGCCGGTCCGCAACGTGAAGTGGTACGTGCTGAGCCAGAACCTCAAGCAGCTCCCCGTCGGCGCCATCGGCGAACTGTGGATCGGCGGCTGCGGCGTCGCCCCCGGCTACCTCAACCGGGACGACCTGACCGCCGAGCGGTTCCTCCCCAACCCCTTCCAGACCGAGGAGGAACGGGCGCTCGGCCGCAACGCCCGCCTCTACCGCACCGGCGACCTCGCCCGCGTCCTGCCCTCCGGCGAAGTGGAGTTCATGGGACGCGCCGACTTCCAGCTCAAGCTGAACGGCGTCCGCGTGGAGCCCGGCGAGATCGAGGCCCGCGCCACCGCCTACCCGGGCGTGCGGAAGTGCACGGTCGTCGCGCGCGGCGACGACGAGGCCGCCGGGGGCCGCCACCTGGTCGGCTACTACACGACCGAGCCCGGCGCGACGGTCACCGAGGACGAGCTGCTGGCGTTCCTGGCGGAGCGGCTGATCCGGATCATGGTCCCGGCCCGGATGGTCCGCCTGGACGACATCCCGGTCAACGTCAACGGCAAGGTCGACTGGCGGGCCCTGCCCGAGGTGGACGCCGTCCGCCCGGCCCCCGCCGCCGCGGAGCCCGCCGCCGTACGGCCGGCCGGCGGCGTCCTGGACGCCCTGCGCGCGATCTGGGGCGAGGTCCTCGGCCTGCCCGCCGACCGGATCGGCGACGGCGACGACTTCTTCCGGCTCGGCGGCCAGAGCATCTCCTGCATCCTGCTCATCGCCCGGGTCCGGCAGCGGCTCGGCGTCTTCGTCGGCGTCGAGGACGTCTTCGCCCTCCGCACCCTGGCCGACCTGGCCCGCCACCTGGAGACCGCCCCCGAGCACCGGACCGAGCCGGCCGCCGCCCCCGCCGCGCCGGCGCCGGCGGACGCCCCGCTGACCCTGCGCGCCAACGGCCTCCAGCAGGGGCTGCTCTACCACGCGCTGAAGAGCGGCGACGGCGACGACGCCTACGTCATGCAGTCCGTCCACCGCTACCGCTGCGCCCTCCGCCCCGAGCTGATGCGCGAGGCGTGGCAGCACGCCCAGCGCACCTACCCGGCCCTGCGGCTGCGGTTCGAGTGGACCGAGGAGCCGCTCCAGATCATCGAGCCCGACGACCGGCCCGTCGACTGGCGGTACCTGGACCTGAGCGAGGTGCCCGGCACCGACGAGCAGGACGCCCGGATCAGGGAGCTCCAGGAGCGCGACCGCGCCGAGCCCTACGACCCGGCCGCCGGCCGCCTGTTCCGCATCCACCTGGTCAAACAGCGCGACGACCTGTACTCGCTGGTCTTCAGTTGCCACCACCTCATCCTGGACGGCTGGAGCCTGCCCGTACTCCACGACGACGTCCACCGCACCTACCTGCGCCTGCTGCGCGGCGAGCCGCTCGACCAGGCCGTGGACGGCGCCTACGTGGCGGCCCAGCGGTACTGGGAGGAGCACCGGGAGGACGACGTCGACCACTGGCTCCGGGAGATCGAACGCGTCGACGAGCGCGGCGACTTCGCCGGGCTGCTCAAGGAGGACATCCGCTACCGCGTCGACCTGAGCGACTACGACCACGTCCGCGAACACCGGACCCGGAAGCTGGGCCTCGGCGCGGAACGCACCGCCGCCCTCAAGGCGCTGTGCGCCGCCCACTCCGTCACCCTGCACTCGGTGCTCCAGTTCGTCTGGCACCAGGTGCTGCACGCCGTCGGCGGCGGGAACACCACGGTGGTCGGCACGATCGTGTCCGGCCGCAACCTGCGCGTCGACGGCATCGAGAACTCCGTCGGCCTGTACATCAACACCCTGCCCCTGATCGTCGACCACGAGGCGCAGGCGGCCGGCGACGTCGGCACCGCCCTCCGGGACATCCAGTCCGCGGTCAACACCATGAACAGCCGGAGCACCGTCGAGCTGGGCCGGCTGGGCACCGGCGGGATGAAGCGCCGGCTGTTCGACACCCTGCTGGTGCTGGAGAACTACCCGCGCCTCCTGGCGGAGGCCGAGGAGCACGACGAACTCCTCCGCTTCGAGAAGGCGTACGACGCCGACAAGGTCGACTACCCGCTGGCCGTCGTGGCCCGGGAGGAGGGCGACGAGCTGACGGTCACCCTCTGGTACGCGGGCGAGCTCTTCGAGGACGCCACCATCGACTCGCTCCTCGACGTGGCCGGCACCCTCTTCGCCCAGGTGGCGGAGGACGTCACCCGGCCCCTCACCGCCCTGGAGTCGGTGTCCCCCGCGATGATCGAGCGGTTCGACGCCTGGAACCGCACCTGGACCCCGTACCCGGCGGACCTCACCCTGCACGCCGTCTTCGAACGGCAGGCCGCCGCCTGGCCCGACGAGACCGCGGTGGTCTACCGCGACACCCGCCTCACCTACCGCGAACTGGACGAGCGCGCCAACCGACTGGCCCACTACCTGCGGTCCGTCGTCCCGCTGCGGCCGGACGACCTGGTGGGCCTGGTGCTCGACAAGAGCGAACTGATGATCGTGGCGATCCTCGCGGTGTGGAAGGCCGGTGCCGCGTACGTCCCGATCGACCCCGGCTACCCCGACGACCGCATCGCGTACATGCTGGAGGACACCGGCGCCCGGCTCGTCGTCGCCAACGAGGCGCACGGCGACCGGCTCCGCGCCCTGCCCGGCGCGGCGGCGTACCGGGTGCTCGGCGCCGAGGGGCTGCCCCTGGCCGGACAGCCGGCGGAGAAGCCGGTCACGGACGTCACCAGCACCGACCTCGCCTACGCCATCTACACCTCCGGCACCACCGGCCGGCCCAAGGCCGTCCTCGTCGAGCACCGCGGCGTCGTCAACCTCCAGACGTCCCTGGCCGAGCTGTTCACCCTGGACCGCAGCCGCGGCCGGGAGGCGCTGCTGTCCTTCTCCAACTACGTCTTCGACCACTTCGTCGAGCAGATGACCGACGCGCTGCTCAACGGCCAGAAGCTCGTCGTCCTGGACGACACCATGCGCACCGACCCCGAGCGGCTGTACCGGTACATCGAGGACGAGCACGTCACCTACCTCTCCGGCACGCCGTCGGTGCTCTCCCTCTACGACTGGTCCACGACGCGCACGCTGACCCGCATCGACGCCATCGGCGAGGACTTCACCGAGCCGGTGTTCGACCGGATCCGCGAGACCTTCGACGGCACGATCATCAACGGGTACGGACCGACCGAGATCTCGATCACCAGCCACAAGCGGCCGTACGAGGTCGGCGAGCGGCGGGCAACCAAGAGCATCGGCCACCCGGTCGCCAACACCACCGCCTACGTCCTCGACCGCTGGATGCGCCGGGTGCCCGTCGGCGGCCTGGGCGAACTCTGCATCGGCGGCGACGGCGTCACCCGTGGCTACCTGCACCGCGACGACCTCACGGCGGAACGCTTCGTCGACAACCCCTTCCGCACCCCGGAGGACGTCGCCGCCGGCCGGAACGCCCGCCTCTACCGGACGGGCGACCTCGTCCGCTGGCTGCCCAACGGCGAACTGGAGTGCCTCGGCCGCACCGACCTCCAGGTCAAGATCCGCGGCCAGCGCGTCGAACTCGGCGAGGTGGAGGCCGTCCTGTCCGCCTACCCCGGGGTGACCCGCTCCCTGGTGATCGCCCGCGAGCACGGCGGCCGCGCGGGGGCGCAGAAGTACCTCGTCGGCTTCTGCATCTGCGACCCGGAGGTCGAGGAGTTCGACGAGCAGGACGTCAAGCAGTGGATGCGCGCGACCCTGCCCGAGGCCATCGTGCCCGCCCGCATCCTGCGCATCACCGACATCCCCGTCACCCCCAGCGGCAAGCTGGACGTGCGCCGGCTCCCGGAAACCGACTTCGGGCCGGGCGACACCACCGAGTACATCGCCCCCGCCGACGACGTCGAGGTCCGGCTGTGCGGCATCTGGGCCGCCGTGCTCGACGTCCCCCCGGACCGCATCGGCGCCCACGACGACTTCTTCGCGCTCGGCGGCGACAGCATCCGCGCGATGGCGCTCGCCCAGGCCGTCACCACCGGCTTCGGCCGCGGCCTCGGCGTCACCACCGTGCTCCGCCACACCACCCTGCGCGCGCAGGCCCGGCACATCCGGGAGACGGCCGCCCGGCCGGACGACGCCTCCGCCGCGCCCGGGACCGCCCGCCTCGCCGTGACCGGCCGGCCCCCGGTCTCCCTCGCGCAGGAACGGCTGCTGTTCATCGACGAGTTCGAGGGCGGGACCGCCGCCTACGACATCCCGTTCGCGCTCCGGCTCCCGGTCCCGGACGACGGCGCCCCGGACGCCGTCACGCCGGACACCGTCACCGAGGCGCTCCGCACCCTGGTACGGCGCCACCCCGCCCTGCGCACCCTGCTCACGACCGACGGCGACGGCGTCCGGCGGCAGCACGTCCTGCCCGAGGACGCCGTGTCCGCCGCGTTCGCCGTGCCCGTGCACCGGGTCGAGGACATCGCCGCGCTGGACGAGCGGCTGGTGGAGCGCGCCGGCCACGTCTTCCGGCTGGACGCCGAACCGCCGCTGAAGGCCGACCTGTTCGAGGTCGCGGGCGATCCCGGCGCCCTGTACCTGAGCCTCGTGTTCCACCACACCTGCTTCGACGGCTGGTCCTGGAACGTCTTCCGCGAGGAGCTGACGGCCCTGCTCCAGGGCGCGCCCGAGAGCGCGCTCGGGGCGGCCGGGGGCAGCTACGCCGAACACGCCGTGGCCGAGCGGCGGTACCTCACCGGCCGCCGGCTGGCCGCGCTCACCGAGTTCTGGACCGGCGCGCTGGCGGGCCACGAGCCCGTCGCGCTCCCGCTGGACCGGCCGCGCCCGCCCCGCTTCGACCACTGGGGCCGGGAGCTGGACTTCGCCGTGGACGAGCCGACCACGGAGGCGCTGCGGGCCCTGGCCCGCTCCGCGCGCGTGAGTCTCTACAGCGTGCTGCTGGGCGCCTGGTGCCTCATGCTCAACACCTACACCGGCCGTCACGACTTCGTCGTCGGCACACCCACCGCCAACCGCGGGCGCCCCGAGTTCGACCGGACGATCGGCCTCTTCGCCAACCTGCTCGCCCTGCGCGTCCACGTCGACCCCGACGCGACGCTCACGGACTACGTCCGGGCGGTGGGCGAGCGGGTGGTCGCGGCCCAGGTGCACGGCGAGCTGCCGTTCGAGCAGCTCGTCAAGGAACTCGCCCTCGAACAGGACCCGAGCCGCCACCCCCTCGTCCAGGTCAACTTCACCCTCCAGAACCTCACCGCGGCCCCCGCCCCGGCGGCGGACGGACGGCCCGTGCCCACCGAGCACCGGCCGGACGCGGACGGCCGGACGGCCACCAAGTTCGACCTGTCGGCCACCCTGACCGAGACCCCCGGCGGGCTCGCGGGCAACCTGACGTTCGCGGCGTCCCTCTTCGACGACGCGACCGCCGAGGGGTTCGCCGCCACCTTCCGGCACATCCTGGGGGAGTTCGCCCGGCTGTCCGGCGCGGGGGGCCGGGCGGGGCTGGCGGAGGTGACGCTGGTCGAGGGGGCCACTTGGGCTGTTGAGGCCACCGAGGCCACCGGGACGGCGGGGGACGAGGCGCGGACCGCGCCGGTCCCGTCCTCCGCCCGCGTGCCGGCCGTCCCGGCCGCGTCGTCCGCCGGCGTCCAGGCCGTCCCGTCCCGGACACTGCACGCCGTGTTCGAGGAGCAGGCGGCGGCCCGCCCGGACGAGACCGCGGTGATCTGCGGTGACGTCGAGCTGACGTACCGTCAGCTCGACGAGCGGGCCGATCGGTTGGCCCGCCGCCTGCGGTCCGCCGTCGCGCTGCGGCCGGGCGACCTGGTCGCCCTGATGCTCGGCAAGAGCGAGCTGACGGTCGTCGCGATCCTGGCGGTGTGGAAGGCCGGGGCGGCGTACGTGCCGATCGACCCGGACCACCCCGACGACCGCGTCGCCTTCATGCTGGACGACACCCGGGCCCGGCTCGTGGTCACCGACCGGGACCACGGGGCGCGGCTGCGGGGCCTGCCGGTCGTGGACGTCACGGAGGACGCCACGGAGGACGTCACGCGGGACGCCGCCGAGCCCGCCCTCGCGGAGGTCACCGTGGGCGGCACCGCGGACACCGCCCCGGAGGCCACGAGCGCCGACCTCGCCTACGCCATCTACACCTCGGGCACCACCGGCCGCCCCAAGGCGGTACGGGTCCCGCACCGTGCGGTGGACGGCTTCCGCCGGGAGGTGGCCGGACGGTACGTGAGCGTGCCGGGCACGCCCGGGACGGCGCGGGAGGGCGTCCTGTTCCTGGCCAACTACGTCTTCGACTTCTCCGTCGAACAACTGGCCCTCTCCGTCCTCAGCGGCAACACCCTCGTCGTCCCGCCGCCGGACGCCGCCCACGACGACGCCTTCTACGCCTACGCCGAGCGCGCGGGCCTCACCTACCTCAGCGGCACCCCGACCCAGGTCCAGCAGTTCGACCTGGCGAAGCTGCCCGGCCTGCGCTGCGTCCTCGTCGCCGGCGAGGCGTTCCACGAGCACCACTTCGACCGGATCCGCGAGGGGTACACCGGCCCGATCGTCAACGCCTACGGCACCACCGAGACGGCCGTCTACAACACCGTCCGCCACTTCGCCCCCGGCGAGCCCTACCGGGACACCCTGGGCCGGCCGCTCGGGAACACCCGGCTCCACGTGCTCGGCGACGCCATGCGCCCGCTTCCCCCGGGAGCCGTCGGCGAGCTGTACATGGCCGGCGAGTGCGTCGCCGACGGCTACCTCGACCGGCCGGAACTCACGGCCGAACGGTTCCTGCCCAACCCGTTCCGCACCCCGGACGAGCAGCGCGACGGCCGGAACCCCGTCCTCTACCGCACCGGCGACCTCGTCCGCCTCACCCACGACGGCGAACTCCGCTACATCGGCCGCAACGACGCCCAGGTGAAGATCAACGGTCTCCGGATCGAACCCGGCGAGGTGGAGGCCGTCCTGGCCGCCTGCCCGCACGTCCGCGAGTGCGCCGTCGTCGCCACGGCGGACGGCGGGGCGCCGGGCGGCAAGCGGCTCGTCGGCTACTACACGGCCGACGAGGGGACGACCGTCGACGAGGACGCGGCCTTCGCCGCCCTGCGGGCGCGGCTCATGCCGGGCATGGTGCCGTCCACGCTGGTGCGCCTCGACCGACTGCCGACCACCGTCAACGGCAAGCTCGACACCAAGGCCCTCCCGGAGGTGGACTTCGCGGCCCGCCGCACGGCCCACACCGCCCCGCGCGACCGCGCCGAGGCCCTGCTCTGCCGCCTCTGGGGCGAACTGCTGCCCGGCGGCACGGTGGGCATCGACGACGACTTCTTCCGCTCGGGCGGCGACAGCATCGGAGCGCTCCGCCTGGCGAGCCGGGTGCGGCGGGAGACCGGGCACGACGTCGGCGTCAAGGACGTCTTCGACCACCCCACCGTCCGCGGGTTCGCCGACCACGTCCTCGCCGGGCCGGCCGCCGCGCGCCGGGTCGCGGGGGAGGGGGAGCGGGACCACGAGGCACCCGAGCAGGGGACGCTGAGCGGCGACTGCCCGCTGCTCCCCGTCCAGGAGTGGTTCTTCGCCAGGCCCCTCACCGACCGCGCCCACTGGAACCAGACCTTCGCCGTCCGGACCCCGGAGCTGGACACGGACCGACTGCGGCGGGCCCTGGCCCGACTGGCCGGCCACCACGACGCGTTCCGCCTGCGGTACGCGGGCGGGGACGGTACGGAGATCACCCAGTTCTACGCGTCCGGCGTCCCGTCCCTCGAGCCGTACGAGCTCGACGTGCGCGGCCTGACCGACGAGGAGGTCCGGCGGCGGCTCGCCGAATGGCAGTCCGGCTTCGACCTGGAACACGGCCCGACCGCCCGCGCCGCGTACCTCCACGGGTACGCCGACGGCAGCGCGCGGGTCTGGTTCGCCCTGCACCACCTGATCGTCGACACCGTCAGTTGGCACATCCTCGCCCAGGACCTGGAGATCCTGTACCACGGCGGCGAACTGGGCGAGAAGACGGCGAGCTACCGGCAGTGGGCCCGGGCCCTGCGCGCCTACACCCCCGACGAGGAGGAGCGGCGGCTCTGGGACGCGACCGTACGCGGCCTGACCTCGGCGGACGCCCTGACCTCGGCGGATGCCCTGACCTCGGCGGACGCCCTGGGCGCGGTGGGCGCGGTGGACGGCGCGGGCGCGGCGGGCAGCTTGGGTACGGCGGGCGACGGCACCGTGTCGCACCGCGAGGAGTTCACCCTGAGCCCCTCCGACACCCGCACCCTGCTCACCGAGAGCCACTGGGCGTACGACACCACCATGAACGACCTGCTGCTGACGGCGACCGGCCTGGCGCTGCGGTCGGTGACCGGCCGGGCGGAACAGCACGTCACCGTCGAGGGCCACGGCCGCGAACGGTTCGCGGGGGCGCCCGACGTCCGGGCCACCGTCGGCTGGTTCACGGCGATGCACCCGCTGGCCGTCCGGACGGATCCCCAGGACCTGGGCCGCAGCATCCTCGCCACCCGCGAGGCCGTCCGGCGGGTCCCGCACCACGGCATCGGCTACGGCGCCCTCCACGGCGCCTACGGCGGTGAACGCGCGCCGCTCGCTCCGGTCTCCTTCAACTACCTGGGCCGGTTCGCGGACGACGGGCCGCGGGCGGCGGACGGTTCCGCGCCGTGGCGGCTCGACCCCGCCCTGTGCGGCGCCCACACCTCCGAACGCGACCGCGGGGTCCACCAGTTCGCCGTCGACGTGACCGCGCACTGCGCCGGCGACCGCCTCGTCACCGTGATCGACAGCCGCCTGGACCGGGCCACCACCGAACGGTTCGCGGGCGAGCTGCGGAAGTGGCTGGAACGGATCGTCGCCCACACGGTGACGGTGGCGCGGGAAGCGGAGGACCCGAAGCGACGGAACGAGGGAGGAACACCCCTCAACACCCTCCCCGCCGGCGAACCCTTCACCCCCTACCTCCTCGTCAACGAGGAGAACACGGACCACACCCTCTTCGTCTTCCCGCCAGGAGAAGGCGGCGCCGAGAGCTACCTGGGCAACATCGCCCAACGGCTGACCGGTTCCCGGCTCGTCCTGTTCAACAACGTGCACCTGCACACACCCATGGCGTCGTTCGAGGCCGTTGCCGACTACTACCTCGAACACATCCGCGCACTCCGCCCCTCCGGCCCGTACAGCCTCCTCGGCTGGAGCTTCGGCGGCATCGTCGCCCTCGAGACGGCGCTGCGCCTGGCCAGGGACGGAGAGAAGATCGACCACCTCTTCCTGATCGACCCCTACTTCGACATACGGCGGGCCACGGCCGCCATCGGCCTCCCGGGCGTCCAGGACGTACTCGACCCGATCAACCACCACTACGTCCCCGACCCGGCCGACCTGGAACGGCTCGACGCGAGCACCGGCAAGGTGGTGCTGTTCAAGGCGGGCGAGGAGAACGAGATCGCCCGCGACGACCGCCAGCGCCGGCTGTTCGCCCACTACCAGCGCTCGCCCTACAACGGCCTCGACGCGCTCCTGCCGGCCCGGTCGATCGACGTCCACCCGCTGCGCGGCGCCACCCACCACTCCTGGGTGCGGAACGACCGTCTGGTGGCCGAGCTCTGCGCACGCGTCGAAAACCTGCGTGACGCCACCTGACCTCTCCCTACGGTTCCACGGAGGATTCCATGCCCATTCCGATGCCGTCGGCGGACGTCCCGACGATCGACATCTCGCCGCTCTTCGGCACCGACCCGGACGCGAAAGCCGACGTCGCCCGGCAGATCGACAAGGCCTGCCGCGGCTCCGGTTTCTTCTACGCGTCCCATCACGGAATCGACGTCCGAAAGCTCCAGGACGTCGTGAACGAATTCCACCGCACGATGACGGACGAGGAGAAACACGACCTCGCCATCAACGCCTACAACCCCGCCAACCCCCGGGTGCGCAACGGCTACTACATGGCCGTGAAGGGCAAAAAAGCCGTCGAGTCCTGGTGCTACCTCAACCCGTCGTTCGACGCGGACCACCCCATGATCCAAGCCGGCGCCCCGATGCACGAGGTCAACATCTGGCCCGACGAGGACCGGCACCCGGGATTCCGCGCGTTCTCCGAGCAGTACTACCGCGACATGTTCCGGCTCTCCCGCCACCTGATGCGCGGCTTCGCCCTCGCCCTGGGCCGCCCGGAGGACTTCTTCGACGCCGCCCTCGACGAGACCGACACCCTCTCCGCCGTCTCGATGATCCGCTACCCCCGCCTGGACGACTACCCGCCGGTCAAGACCGGCCCGGACGGCACGAAACTCAGCTTCGAGGACCACCTCGACGTCTCCATGATCACCGTCCTCTTCCAGACCGAGGTCCAGAACCTCCAGGTCGAGACCGTCGACGGCTGGCGCGACCTCCCCACCTCGGGCGAGAACTTCCTGGTGAACTGCGGCACCTACCTGGGCTACCTCACCCACGACCACTTCCCCGCCCCGAACCACCGCGTCAAATTCATCAACGCGGAACGCCTCAGCCTCCCCTTCTTCCTCCACGCCGGCGCCAAAACAGTGCTCACCCCCTTCACCCCCGAAAACTCCACCACACCCCCCACCAACCCCCCCATCCCCTACGGCGACTACCTCCAACACGGCTTCCACGCCCTGATCGCCAAAAACGGCCAGACCTGACCCCTCCGGTCGACCGGATTGAGCACCCGTCCCGCCATTAATTCACACGAGGAAGACCCTGCGCCCGGAATTCGCTGGGCGCAGGGTCTTCCTGAGATTTCAGTGAAATTCCAGAAGGCTCTGTTCAAAGTGCATGCAAGCCAGAAATGCTTGCATGACCTGAGCACCCATGGGTCTTCATGGATTTTCACGGAATTTTATAGGGAGTAGTTTGCTCATAGTTGACGCGCACTACTCAGGAATTTAGGTGCGTGCCCGTTAGTCCATGGTTTCGCCGCTCAGGAGCCGCTGGGCATGACGCTTCACGGCTGCTGGCCATCGACATGAACGACAGCGCTCCAAGCGGGAGCGTCCGAAGCTGCGAGCTTCGCGCTCGGGCAAGCGTAGAAAATTGTCGGGATGGGTGACGTATTGACAGTGTTCGTCCGCTGAATGATAGACCGTACGTGGCACTCCCGAGCTCCTGCGAACGAGGCAGGGAACACTTTCTTTTTCACTGACAAGCTCGGCGACTTCACGTTCAATTTTCAGCAGCCGCCGACGAAGTTCCGAGCGGCGATTCTCCTCTTCTTGGCGCCTGCTCTCCTCGTCTCGGTGATGGGCGTATAAGAGGTTCATCTGGCGCTGACGGTAGGGAGCAACCCATGGACCCATGTCGACTATCTTTCGTTAGGAAGAATGCTGAGAGCTTCCTTTCTAGCGTCCTGATGGCTCTGAGTGATGCGGTTTCCCGCAAAGTCATCCATCTGAGTGACATGGCAGGGGGTTGCTTAACGTCCAAGGGTATGGTTCGCCCGGCGAGGCCCCTCGATGTGACACCCGTGGTCCACCCTCCTGGGTGGGTGCTGACGCTCTCATGTGCGCGATCGGGGGCCACCTGGGCCGGTAGGCTGGGCAGCCTAGCTCAGGGCTTCCGCATTGCCCTGCCCAAGGGACCCAAGGCTGGGGGCGGCGAGGACAGCTGAGTTAGACCGTGTCCTATGTGGTGAGGCGGATGAGTCGCTTGTAGCAGCAGATCGCTGCAGCAAGTCCGAAAAAGGCCAGGTAGTCGCGGGGATTGCTCTCGTAGCGGGGGGCTGAGTCGGCGGTAGCCCGACAGCCAGGACATCGTGCGCTCGATCACCCATCTGCGGCGGCCCAATCGTTCGCTGGACTCGATGCCCTTGCGCGCGATCCGCACTCCGATGTGCTTACCGCGTAGCCATTTGCGCAGATCAGCATGGTCATAGGCCTTATCCGCGTGCAGCCTCTGGGGCTTGAAGTTCCGGCCGCGATCGGGGTCGTGTCTCGTTTGGTGACCGGCGACCATGGGCTTCAGCCCTTCGCTGTCGTGCGTGTTGCCGACCGAGAGGCCGACGAGGAGGGGCAGTCCGTTCCGGTCCGACAGGATGCGCATCTTGGAACCCGGCTTTGCCCGGTCCACGGGCGACGGGCCTGTGAGTTCGCCCCCTTTTTAGCGCGGACGTGGGCGGCGTCGAGGACGACGCGGGTGACATCGATCAGGCCGGCGTCGTCGAGCCGGTGCAGGACCGCTTCGTGGAGGCGGCCCCAGACGCCGGCACGCGACCAGATCAGGAACCTGCGGTGGGCAGTTGACTTCGATATGCCGAAGCACGGCGGCAGCGCCCGCCAGGCACACCCGCTGACCAGCACGTAGATGATGGCCGCGAACAGCGTTTCATCGGGCGTATCCTGCGTCCCGCCGCCCTGCGGCCGGACCTTCAACGGCGGGATCAACGGCTTCGCGATCTCCCACAACCCGTCCGGCACGATCCAATTCCATGTTCCCCGCCCCATGCCCTAAACAACGACGCCTCACCACCAGGACACACGGTCTAAGGACCCCTCGGTGTCCTCGCTAACGTCCGTACTCGGCACCAGCTCTGACCTGCGCACTCACACAAGATTCCGGACGCTGCGGACGCTATCCCGCACAGCACTTCTAATCCGAGACTGCGCTGCCCCATCTGCGAACAGCCCGTGGCGCCAGCGCTGACCGCGGCGGGCCACCTCAAACACCCGGGTTGTTGACGGCATCCGGGCGCAACTGTGACCGATCGCAGCCACAACAGAAGAGAGGGAGCCGGTATGAGCAGCGGCCGCGTGCCGGACGAAAAAGTGACCATCCAGGAAGTGCTCGCCGACCTGAAGGTCGCCCCGGCAACTTTCTACAGGTGGCGTCAACTCGGTAAAGGGCCCCGCTCGATCGAACCCCCGAACGGGGACGTGCGCATTCGTCGTTCCGAATGCGAGCGGTGGCTGGCCGAGCGGGAGGATGCTGCGTGAAAGCTGAGAACAACACCCCGGCCAGGCTCCCTCGCGCATCAGCTCGGCCGGGTTATACCTTCGACGTCAGCCTCTGGAACACATCGAAGACTGGACAAAAATCCCGTCCCTGGCGCGTGCGTTGGGTTGTTGCGGGTCAAGTATTTGGTGGCGCGTTCACCACGTACCCCCTTCGCCAAAAGTCGACGCAATGAGCTGTGGCAGGCCATGAACCGACGCGGTGAGGCGTTCGACATTGAGTCGGGAGTACCCGAGTCCGAAATGCGCGTCGCAGCGGAGGTTGCGGAAGCAGCCAGGCAGCCTCGAAGTTGGACCCCACCTGGTGGCAATTCTCGCGCGAGTTCATGAAGCGGCGTTGGCGCACTGCACCAGCGAAGACGCGCGAGGGATTTGCCGACAGCCTCGCTTCTGCTGCCTTGGGCATGATAGAGGAGGGTCTTGGTGCCCCAGACCTCTTGGAGCGGTGCGGAGGGCCGTGAGATGCGCTGTTGTGCCGACCCACGAGGGCGAAGAGCCACCACTGAATCTGGAGAAGGCTTGCGCGTGGTTGGAGCGCAACTACCGTCCCTTATCGGCTCTGAGAAAACCCGGGGTGCCAGAGGACGTCCACTATCGGCTGGCCTACAGGTACGATGGCAAGCTGGCTGCCAGGGAAACCTACAAACGTCGCCGGAGGTGCTTCAACGCGGCGACCGCATACGCGATCCAGAGCGGGTATATGGACGAAAACCTGGTTACCGAATTCGATAGGCCGCAACCGCCCGAGGCGCCTCGATAGATCGAACCCGATCCAGGCGCGTGAGTTCCTCACCGCCGTACCCTACGTCGGGTCAGTAAACCGAAACCGGGGTAGACGTCTAGTCGCCTTCTTCGGCTGCATCCTGTATGCGGCCATGCGGCCATGCGGCCATGCGGCCATGCGGCCGGCGGAAGTGGTAGGGCTACGGTTGTCGGACTGCTACTTGCTGGAAACGGGATGGGGTGTGCCTCCTCTTCAGGAGACGCCCCCTGTGTCGGGAAAGAAGTGGACTGACATCGGGGAATGGCACGACAAGCGGGGGCTGAAGATGCGGGACCCAAACGCGGATCGCCCGGTTCCGATTCCCTCCCCGAGCTGGTGACGATGCTCCGGGCGCACCTGAAGGATTTCGGTACAGCCCCTGATGGCCGGGTTTTCCAGAACGAACGGGGCGGCTTGGTGGGCATGACCTCGTACTACCGGGTCTGGGTGGAGGCGCGCGTCTATGCCTTCCCGCCGCCCAAGTTCCACTCCCCATTGGCGGAGAACCCGTACGCTGGGCGGGCGTTGTGCATCACGCAGTGGCTTCTGGCGGGGCTGGCGATCGCTGAAGTCGCGCGGCGTGCGGGCACCTCCCCGGAGGTCATCGACCGCCACTACGCAGGTCTGATCGACAACAGTGAGGAAGAGAACAACAAGAAGATCGAGGGGGGTGATGGGGTGGACTGGGGAGCGGGGCGGCGCGACCTGACGAGTGTGTCGGAGGTGTGGCGCGAACAGTGAGAGGCAACGAGAGAGAGCGGGAGTCAGTGAGACTGACTCCCGCTCTCTCTCATCGGCATCCGCCCTGGTCAGAACCCTTGACTCGGTATCTGACCGGCGAGTGCCCCCGGCAGGATTCGAACCTGCGCACACGGCTCCGGAGGCCGTTGCTCTATCCCCTGAGCTACGGGGGCGTGTCGTCCGGTTGCGGTCTCGCTCGCGGCGACAGGAAGAACAGTACCAGCTCCGGGCGGGTGATCCGTAACGGGTTCCGGAGGGGGTGCGGAGGAGGTGCGGAGGGGTGGGGGGGGAGGGATGGAGGAGGGGGGAGAGGGGCCGGGGTGGGGGGAGGGGGTGGTGGGGGCTTTCTGTGGGTGGAAGTGGGGAAAAGCCGGACGCGGTGCCGTGGGCGCGCCTACTCTCGGGGTGTGCCTGGCTTGCCCGGCCGGGTCCTCGTTGTCGACGACAACAGGGTCATCCGGCAGTTGATCAGGGTCAATCTCGAGCTCGAGGGCTTCGAGGTGGTGACCGCGGCCGATGGTGCCGAGTGCCTGGAGATCGTGCATCGGGTGCGTCCCGATGTCGTGACCCTCGACTTCGTGATGCCGCGGCTCGACGGATTGCGGACGGCGGCGCGGTTGCGGGGTGACGCGCGGACGCGGGACATACCCATCGCCATCATCAGCGCGTGCACGCAGCCGGAGGTGGACGGTGGGCGGTCCGCGGGGGTGGACGCGTTCCTGGCCAAGCCCTTCGAGCCCGCGGAGCTGGTGCGGATGGTGTGGGGACTGATGGCGGGGCGTGGGGGCGAGGGGGATGCGGGGGAGGCGTCGTCCGGGGGTGCCGGGGCCGTGGTGCGGCCGGCCGGCTGGCCCTGAGGACGGTGTAAGGGGCATGTCCGGGGAACATCGGGGAAACCGGCCGGCCGAGCGACCTCCTTCCTCCCCTAGGCTTGCCCTGTGACCCCCGCAGATCTCTCCCGTACCGTGCTGCGCGCCGTGCGTCGGGCCGTCGAGGCCGACGAGCTGCGCGTCGTCGTGCCGAGCACGGTCGGGGTCCGGGTGCCGCCGCACCCGGGCAGTGGGGACTACGCGACCAGCGTCGCGTTGCGGCTCGCCAAGGAGAGCGGCCGGCCCGCCCCGGAGGTGGCCGAGCTGCTGCGGCGCCGGCTGGTCCGGGAGCCCGGTATCGAGCGGGTCGACATCGCCGGTCCCGGTTTCCTCAACATCACTCTCGCGGGCGCGCCGCAGGCGCGGCTCGTGGCGGAGGTTCTGGAGCGGTGGGAGGCGGGGGAGGCGTTGGCCGTGCGGCCCCCCGACGAGCTGGTCCGGCGGCTGGGGTCCGACGCCGCCCGCTGGAGTGTGCTCAGCCCGCCCGGTCTCGACCGTGACCTGCTGCTGGTGCAGCGGGAAGCCAATCCCCTCTTCCGGGTGCGGTACGCCCATTCCCGGTGCCGCGCCCTGCGGCGCAACGCTCGTGATCTCGGGTTCGACTCCCTGACCGACGGTGTCGGCGACGACTTCGGGGAGGGCGCCGGTCCTCTTCTCGCCGCCCTCGCCGATCACCCCCGCATCGTCGCCGCCCGCGACCCCGAGCGGCTCGCGCGGGCCCTGGAGCGGCTGGCCGACGCCTTCCTCCGCTGGCAGGCGTCGTGTCCGACGCTGCCCCGGGGGGACGAGAAACCCTTGGTCGTCCACCGCGCCCGCCTGGCCCTCGCCGAGGCCACGGGCACGGTGCTCGCCGACGGCCTCCACCAGCTCGGCATCACCGCACCCGCACACCTCTGAGAGCCGCATGTCTCCGAGACCCGCACAGCTCCGAGACC
Source organism: Streptomyces sp. NPDC052910 (assembly GCF_055585605.1). Lineage (NCBI taxonomy): Bacteria > Bacillati > Actinomycetota > Actinomycetes > Kitasatosporales > Streptomycetaceae > Streptomyces > Streptomyces sp. NPDC052910. The sequence continues at coordinate 443,624 of NZ_JBVJJR010000001.1, read as the reverse complement.
GCACGCCTCCGAGACCCGCACACCTCCGAGACCCCACACCTCCGAGATCGCACATCTCTGAGCACCCGAGGAGATCAGCGCCATGAGCCGCTCCGCCCACCCCGCCGGGCCCCGCTACGCCGACGTCCTGCCCGAGGGCCACCACCCGGCGCCCCCCGCCGACCTCAACGTCCTCCACCCGCGCGTCTGGTCGCGCACCGTCTCCCGCGACGAGGACGGTGTCGCCACCGTCGGCGGGCTGGACGTCAAGCGGCTGGCCGAGGAGTTCGGCACGCCCGCCTACTTCCTCGACGAGGACGACTTCCGGGCCCGCTGCCGGGCCTGGCGCGAGGCGTTCGGGCCGGACGCCGACGTCTTCTACGCGGGGAAGGCGTTCCTGTCCCGGGCCGTCGTGCGCTGGCTGACCGAGGAGGGGCTCAACCTCGACGTCTGCTCCGCCGGCGAGCTGGCCACCGCGCTCGACGCGGGCATGCCCGCCGGGCGGATCGCCCTGCACGGCAACAACAAGTCGGCCGAGGAGATCGACCGGGCCGTCGAGGCCGGTGTCGGGCGGATCGTCGTCGACTCCTTCCAGGAGCTGGTGCGCGTCGCGCACACCGCTCAGCGGGCCGGGAAGCGGCAGCGGGTGCAGATCCGCGTCACGGTCGGCGTGGAGGCGCACACCCACGAGTTCATCGCCACCGCCCACGAGGACCAGAAGTTCGGACTGCCGCTGGCCGGCGGCCAGGCCGCCGAGGCCGTCCGCCGGGCGCTGAAGCTGGACGGGCTCGAACTGGTCGGCATCCACTCGCACATCGGCTCGCAGATCTTCGACACCTCGGGCTTCGAGGTCGCGGCGCACCGCGTCGTCGGCCTGCTCCGCGACATCCGCGACGAGCACGGTGTCGAGCTGCCCGAGATCGACCTCGGTGGCGGCCTCGGCATCGCCTACACCCCGGACGACGACCCCCGCGAGCCGCAGGAGATCGCCACCGCGCTGCGGGCCATCGTCGAGCGGGAGTGCGCGGCGGCCGGGCTCGCGGTGCCGCGCCTGTCCGTCGAGCCGGGGCGCGCGATCGTCGGTCCCACCGCTTTCACGCTGTACGAGGTGGGCACGGTCAAGGAGCTCCCCGGGCTGCGGACGTACGTCAGCGTCGACGGCGGCATGTCCGACAACATCCGTACCGCGCTCTACGACGCCGACTACTCGGTCGCCCTGGTGTCGCGTACGTCGACGGCCGGGCCGATGCTCTCCCGCGTCGTCGGCAAGCACTGCGAGTCCGGTGACATCGTGGTCCGCGACGCCTTCCTGCCCGCCGACATCGCCCCCGGCGACCTCCTCGCCGTGCCCGCGACCGGCGCGTACTGCCGGTCCATGGCCAGCAACTACAACCACGCGCTGCGGCCCCCGGTCGTGGCGGTGAAGGACGGCGCGGCCCGGGTGATCGTCCGGCGGGAGACGGAGGAGGACCTGCTCCGCCTCGACGTCGGCTGACGACGACCCGACGTCGGCTGACGACGACCGGCCGATCACGGCCGCCGGCCGCCCGAAAACCGGCTGGCGGAAGACGGAATCTCGGATACTGGACGGGGGAGGGAAAGCCTCCGACCGGTGAGTGAGACTGGTGTACCACCCAAGATGTACGAGAAACGAGGTCGGATGATGCGTACGCGTCCGCTGAAAGTGGCGCTGCTGGGCTGTGGAGTGGTCGGCTCCGAGGTGACGCGCATCATGACGACGCACGCGGACGACCTCGCGGCCCGGATCGGCGCCCCGGTCGAGCTGGCCGGCATCGCCGTGCGCCGGCCGGACCGGGTCCGGGCCGGGGTGCCCGCCGAGCTCATCACCACCGATGCCACCGCCCTGGTCAAACGGGGCGACATCGACGTCGTCGTCGAGGTCATCGGCGGCATCGAGCCGGCCCGCTCCCTGATCACCACGGCCTTCGAGCACGGCGCGAGCGTCGTCTCGGCCAACAAGGCGCTGCTCGCCGAGGACGGCGCCGCCCTGCACGCCGCCGCCGGGCAGCACGGCGCGGACCTCTACTACGAGGCCGCCGTCGCCGGTGCCATCCCGCTGATCCGCCCGCTGCGCGAGTCCCTCGCCGGTGACAAGGTCAACCGGGTGCTGGGCATCGTCAACGGCACCACCAACTTCATCCTCGACAAGATGGACTCGACGGGCGCCGGCTACCAGGAGGCCCTGGACGAGGCCACCGCCCTCGGCTACGCCGAGGCGGACCCGACGGCCGACGTCGAGGGCTTCGACGCCGCCGCCAAGGCCGCGATCCTCGCCGGCATCGCGTTCCACACCCGCGTCCGCCTCGACGACGTCCACCGCGAGGGCATGACGGAGGTCACGGCCGCGGACTTCGCGTCCGCGAAACAGATGGGCTGCACCATCAAGCTGCTGGCCATCTGCGAGCGCGCCGCCGACGGCCGGTCGGTCACCGCCCGTGTCCACCCCGCGATGATCCCCCTGAACCACCCGCTGGCCTCGGTCCGCGAGGCGTACAACGCGGTGTTCGTCGAGGCCGAGGCCGCCGGACAACTGATGTTCTACGGGCCGGGCGCCGGCGGCGCGCCGACCGCCTCCGCGGTCCTCGGCGACCTGGTCGCCGTGTGCCGCAACAAGCTGGCCGGGACCACCGGGCCGGGCGAGTCGGCGTACGCGCGGCTGACCGTCAGCCCCATGGGCGAGGTCGTCACGCGCTACCACATCAGCCTCGACGTCGCCGACAAGCCGGGCGTGCTCGCCCAGGTGGCCACGGTCTTCGCCGAGCACGGGGTGTCCATCGACACCGTCCGCCAGCAGGGCAAGGACGGCGAGGCGGCGCTGGTCGTCGTCACGCACCGGGCCCCCGACGCCGCGCTGTCGGCCACGGTCGAGGCCCTGCGCCGGCTGGACACGGTCCGCGGGGTCGCCAGCATCATGCGCGTCGAAGGTGAGTAGGGGAGCAAGGAAGACCATGTCTGCGAACAACGGCAACGCCGCCACCCGTCAGTGGCGCGGCATCATCGAGGAGTACCGCGACCGCCTCCCGGTCTCCGCGGACACGCCGGTGGTCACCCTGCGCGAGGGCGGCACGCCCCTGGTGCCGGCCCAGGTGCTCTCCGAGCGCACCGGCTGCGAGGTCCACCTCAAGGTGGAGGGCGCCAACCCCACCGGCTCCTTCAAGGACCGCGGGATGACGATGGCCATCACGCGGGCGAAGGAGGAGGGCGCCAAGGCCGTCATCTGCGCCTCCACCGGCAACACCTCCGCCTCCGCCGCGGCCTACGCCGTCCGGGCCGGGATGGTCTGCGCCGTCCTGGTGCCCGAGGGCAAGATCGCGCTCGGCAAGATGGGCCAGGCCCTGGTGCACGGCGCCCGCATCCTCCAGGTCGCCGGCAACTTCGACGACTGCCTGGACCTGGCCCGCGGCCTGGCCGACAACTATCCGGTGGCCCTGGTCAATTCGGTCAATCCGGTGCGCATCGAGGGGCAGAAGACCGCCGCCTTCGAGATCGTGGACGCGCTCGGCGACGCCCCGGACATCCACGTCCTGCCGGTGGGCAACGCGGGCAACATCACCGCGTACTGGAAGGGGTACCGGGAGTACGCCGGGGACGGCATCGCTTCCCGCACCCCGCGCATGTGGGGCTACCAGGCGGCCGGCTCGGCGCCGATCGTGCGCGGCGAGCCGGTGAAGGAGCCGCACACCATCGCCACCGCCATCCGCATCGGCAACCCCGCCTCGTGGCGGTTCGCCGAGCAGGCGCGCGACGAGTCCGGCGGGCACATCGACGAGGTGACCGACCGCCAGATCCTCGCCGCCTACCGGTTGTTGGCCGCGCAGGAGGGCGTCTTCGTCGAGCCCGCCTCGGCGGCGAGCGTCGCCGGTCTGCTCAAGGCCGCCGAGCAGGGCAAGGTCGATCCGGGCCAGCGCATCGTCTGTACGGTCACGGGCAACGGCCTCAAGGACCCCGACTGGGCGGTGGCCGGCGCCCCGCAGCCGGTCACCGTCCCCGTGGACGCGTCCGCCGCGGCCGAACGGCTCGGGCTCGCGTAGGCGAGGGCCCCGCGCGGGCGGAGAAGCCCGCGGAGGCGGAGAAGCCCGCGTAGGGGGAGGGAGCTGGCGCAGGAGGAAAGCCCGCGCAGGCGACGAAGCCCGCGCAGGCGACGAAGCCCGCGCGGGCGAGGGAGCCCGGCCGGGTGCAGGAGCCCGTGCGGACACGTGAGCCCCCGCGGACACGCGAGCCCGCGCGGACACGTGAGCCCGCGCGGGCGATCGGGCGGCCGTCCCCGAAGAGGCAGCCGTTCTCGGAGGACGGCCGTCATCCGAAGAAGCGGCCGTCCCCCTCCGGAAAAGCAGTCGTCCCCCTCCGGAAAAGCGGTCGTCCCCCGAAGAGACGGCCGTCCCCCGGAGAAGTCGTCGTCCGCCGGGGAAGCGGGCGTTCCCCCGCCGGAACGGCCGCCTCCCCGGTGGAACAGCCGCCCTCCCCGCGAGGCGATGACCCCGCCCCCGGACCCGGGCGCAACCAGGCGCCGGGGGAGAGCGAAAAATTCCGTCCGCTCCTCTCCATATCCCCTCGTATTCACGAATCCCCAGGTCACAACCCCGACGAAAGTCCGCCAAAATCGACACGGGGCATGGCTTGGCGTGCGACACGCATCGCGCGCCTCCTGTGCGCCCTATGTCGCCACAGAACCTTCCTTCGATAGGCTGTCCTCACTCCGCCCCGTCGCTGACCAAGCCGCCCCCCATGCGGTACCGCCGTCGCGGCCCTTGCGGATGTCGCACGCCCTACCAAGGCCACATCAAGGAGAGTCATCGAGCGATGGCCGGTCCCGCCTTCCGCGCCGCCGCCGTCCGAGTGCGCACCCCCGCCACCAGCGCCAATCTCGGTCCCGGCTTCGACGCCCTCGGTCTGTCCCTGGGGCTCTACGACGACGTCGTGGTCCGGGTGGCCGAATCAGGGCTGCACATCGACATCGCCGGCGAGGGCGCCGATTCGCTCCCGCGCGACGAGAGTCACCTGCTCGTACGGTCCCTGCGCACCACGTTCGACCTGCTGGGCGGCCAGCCGCGCGGCCTGGAGGTGGTGTGTGCGAACCGCATCCCGCACGGCCGCGGCCTGGGCTCCTCGGCCGCCGCGATCTGCGCCGGGATCGTCGCCGCCCGGGCGGTGACGATAGGCGGGGCCGAGCGGCTCGACGCCACGGCGATGCTGGAGCTGGCCACGGAGATCGAGGGCCACCCGGACAACGTCGCGGCCTGCCTGCTCGGCGGTTTCACCCTGGCCTGGATGGACGGGGGAGCGGCCCGCGCGGTGCGGATGGACCCCGCCGATTCCATCGTTCCGGTGGTCTTCGTGCCCGGCCGTCCCGTGGCGACGGAGACCGCGCGCGGCCTGCTGCCGCGCCAGGTCCCCCATGTGGACGCGGCGGCCAACGCCGGACGGGCCGCGCTGCTGGTCGAGGCCCTCACCCGGCGCCCCGAGCTGCTGCTGCCGGCCACCGAGGACCGGCTCCACCAGGAGTACCGCGCACCGGCGATGCCGGAGAGCGTGGCCCTGGTCAACCGACTGCGGGCGGACGGTGTCCCCGCGGTCGTCTCCGGCGCGGGCCCCACGGTGCTCGCGCTGGTCGAGGACAGTGCGGCCGAGAAGGTCGCACGGCTGGCGGGCGAGGGGTGGGCGGCCAACCGGCTGTCCCTCGACGCCGGGGGGGCGAGCGTGCTTCCGCTCGCCTGACGCTTGCCTGACAAGGGGCGGAAGGCGGTGGTACGCCGCCGAGGAAGGCCCCGCGGAAAACGCGGTTGCCGGACTTTGAGAGGGGGAATGTTTGTGGGATCCGGTAGTGTTAACCTCAAGTCTGCACCCGAAGCCACGTCGGCTCGGTGCTCTGTGTCCCGATCAGGGACCGCTTTTCTTCCGGGAGCCTCCCAGACTGCCTGAGCAGATTCGAGCACGCTCCGGAAATCGGCGTGGGCGACATGAGTGATGCGATGCGTCTTGTCCTCACTGATTTCCCCACGTCGGCATCAATGCACTGATTCTTCCGCCGTACCGCGGCGGACCACCGCCCCGGCCCGGTCCGCACAGCAGGACCGCAGCCGGACAGCACAACCGGTCGCCGAGCCAGACAGGCCGACGCCCGCTCCAGGGAAGGACCCCTTCGTGAGCGACACCACCGATCTGATGGGCGTGAACGCCGCGGGCACCAAGGGTGCCGCGGGCAATGCCTCCGCGCCCGCCACGGACGCTCCCGCCGCGCCTGCCACCGGTGCTTCCGCCGCCCCCCGGCGGCGACGCTCGGGCACGGGCCTCGACGCCATGGTCCTGGCCGAGCTCCAGCAGCTCGCCTCCAGCCTCGGCATCAAGGGCACCGCGCGGATGCGCAAAGGCCAGTTGATCGAGGTCATCAAGGAGAGGCAGGCCGGTTCCGGCGCCTCCGCCAAGCCCGCCGCCGAGCCGGCCGCGGAGCAGCCGGCGGAGAAGCCGAAGCGCCGCGCCACCTCCCGGGCCCGTACCGGCGAGGCCGCCGAGAAGACCGCCGAGCAGGCCCCCGCCGCTCAGCAGCAGATCGAGATCCCGGGCCAGCCGGGCGCCGAGGAGGCGCCGGCCGGTGAGCGCCGTCGTCGTCGCGCCACCGCCCCCGCGGGCTCCCCGGAGCCCACCGCCGAGGCGCGGACCGAGGCCCGTACCGAGGTGCTGACCTCGGAGAAGCCCGAGGCCGCGGTGGACACCGCCGAGGGCCGGGGCGCCAAGGGCGACCGTCAGGACCGCGGCGACCGTGCCGAGCGCGGCCAGAAGGGCGACCGCCGTGAGCGCGGGGACCGTGCCGAGCGCGGCGACCGTGCCGAGCGGGGCGACCGTGGCGAGCGCGGCCAGCGCGACCGCCGTGGCCGTGGCGACGAGGCCGGCGCCGGCCAGCAGGGCGGCGGCAACCGTCAGCAGCAGCGCGCCGGGCGCGCCGAGGCCCCGCAGGACGACTTCGACGACGAGGCGGGCGGCCGTCGCGGCCGTCGCGGCCGCTACCGTGACCGCCGGGGCCGTCGTGGCCGCGACGAGTTCGCGAACGAGCCGCAGGTGTCCGAGGACGACGTCCTGATCCCCGTCGCGGGCATCCTCGACATCCTCGACAACTACGCGTTCATCCGGACCTCCGGCTACCTGCCGGGCCCGAACGACGTCTACGTCTCCCTCGCCCAGGTCCGCAAGAACGGCCTGCGCAAGGGTGACCACGTCACCGGCGCGGTGCGGCAGCCGAAGGACGGCGAGCGGCGCGAGAAGTTCAACGCCCTCGTGCGCCTGGACTCGGTGAACGGCATGGCGCCCGAAACCGGCCGCGGCCGCCCCGAGTTCCACAAGCTGACGCCGCTCTACCCGCAGGACCGGCTGCGGTTGGAGACCGACCCGGGCGTTCTGACGACCCGTATCATCGACCTGGTCGCCCCCATCGGCAAGGGCCAGCGCGGTCTGATCGTGGCCCCGCCGAAGACCGGCAAGACCATGATCATGCAGGCGATCGCCAACGCGATCACCACCAACAACCCCGAGTGCCACCTGATGGTCGTCCTGGTCGACGAGCGTCCGGAAGAGGTCACCGACATGCAGCGGTCGGTCAAGGGCGAGGTCATCTCCTCGACCTTCGACCGTCCGGCCGAGGACCACACCACCGTCGCCGAGCTGGCCATCGAGCGCGCCAAGCGCCTCGTGGAGCTGGGTCACGACGTGGTCGTGCTGCTCGACTCCATCACCCGCCTGGGCCGCGCCTACAACCTGGCGGCGCCGGCCTCCGGCCGCATCCTGTCCGGTGGTGTCGACTCGACCGCGCTCTACCCGCCGAAGAAGTTCTTCGGTGCCGCGCGCAACATCGAGGACGGCGGCTCGCTGACCATCCTGGCCACCGCGCTGGTCGAGACCGGCTCGCGGATGGACGAGGTGATCTTCGAGGAGTTCAAGGGCACCGGCAACATGGAGCTCAAGCTCGACCGGAAGCTCGCCGACAAGCGCATCTTCCCCGCGGTGGACGTCGACCCGTCCAGCACCCGCAAGGAGGAGATCCTGCTCGGCGGCGAGGAGCTCGCCATCGTCTGGAAGCTCCGCCGGGTGCTGCACGCGCTGGACTCGCAGCAGGCCATCGAGCTGCTCCTCGACAAGATGAAGCAGACGAAGTCGAACGCCGAGTTCCTGATGCAGATCGCCAAGACGGCGCCCGCGCCGGGCAACGGCAACGACTGATCCGGCGACCGCCGGCGGTTCCCGGAACCTCCCCGTCACCTCGGTGGCGGGGAGGTTCCGCGTTTCCGGGGGCGCAGGCCGCGGCGGACGGTTCCGGAGGATCTCCGTCCGTCGGCCTCCGCGCCGGGTGTTTTCTTCGTGATCTTGCCGAGTCCTCACCGTGACCTTTTGAGACATCCGCCACAGGAGCACCCGCCGAAGCGAGCCGCGCCGGCGCTGATATGGAGGCCGAAAACGCAGGTGACAGGGGGTGTGGGTGGGTTTGTCACGCCGTTCCGTCCGGTCGGTTCCCAAGAAAGCTCTCTTATGTCGCCGTGCAACCCTGTCGCAGACCTCGCCGTCTGAGAGTGGCGAGACACCGCGCCTGATCGGGCGGCAGGGGGGAAGCCGAAACACGGAGGACTGAGGAGCGTATGGCGGACGAGACCAGGGGCAGGCAGGCGGGAGCGCGCCGTCGGCGTCCCGGCGGACCCCGCGGCCGCAGGCGCAAGCCTCGTGCGCGCCGTACGGGCTGGCGCATAGTCCTCTGGACGGCCGCGGCGCTGGTCGTCCTGGGCGGCTCCGGGATCGGATACGTCTACTTCAAGCTCAACGGCAACCTGCACGGCGTGGACATCAACTCCGCGCTCGGCACCGACCGCCCCGAGAACGTGGACAACGGCTCGCAGGACATCCTCGTCCTGGGCTCCGACTCGCGGGCCGGCGACAACAAGAAGTACGGCCGGGACGAGGGCAGCTCCCGCTCCGACACCGCGATGATCGTCCATGTCTACGCGGGTCACAAGCAGGCCAGTGTGGTCAGCATCCCGCGCGACACGATGGTCCCCCGGCCCGAGTGCAAGACCCTCGACGGGAAGACCAGCCCGGCCGTCCGGCGCGCGCAGTTCAACGACGCGTATTCGGTGGGCGGCGCGGTCTGCGCGGTGAAGACCGTCGAGGCCCTGACCGGGATCCGGATGGACCACTACCTGGAGGTCGACTTCGCCGGCTTCCAGAAGCTCATCGACAAGCTCGGCGGCGTCGAGGTGACCACCACCAAGCCGATCCGCGACAAGTGGAGCCACCTGAACCTCCCGGCCGGCAAGCACACGCTCAACGGCGAGCAGTCGCTCGGCCTGGTCCGTACCCGGCACGGCGTCGGCGACGGCAGCGACCTCGGCCGGATCAAGCTCCAGCAGGCGTTCATCAAGGCCCTCATCGACCAGGTGAAGTCCGTCGGGCTGTTCACCAGCCCCACCAAGCTCTACGGGATCGCGGACACCGCCACCAAGGCGCTCACCACCGACTCCGAGCTGGCCTCGGTCGACAAGCTGCTCTCCTTCGCCAACGGCCTCAAGGGCATCGGCTCCGGGGACATGCACATGGTGACGCTGCCCGTCACCACCGACCCGCTGGACAAGAACCGCGTGGTGCCGCTGAAGGCCGCCAAGGAGATGTGGCGGGCGCTGCACGAGGACAAGCCGATCCCCGCCTCCGCCCTCAAGGACGGCGAGGGGACGAAGACGGACGCCGACGGCGTCGTGAAGTAGCGCCGGACGGCCGCGCCCGGCCCGCCGGAGGCCCGGGAATAACGGGCCCCCGGACCCCGTTTTGGGGGATGCGGCCGGTACTGGCAGACTGGTACGTCGGCCCCGGTTCACGTACGGCAATCCCGCCGCACGACCCGGAGCCCTCCCGAACCTAGGAGAACCCCTTGAAGCGCGACATCCACCCGGAGTACGTCGAGACCCAGGTCAGCTGCACCTGTGGCGCCTCGTTCACCACCCGTAGCACCGTCGCGGACGGCACCATCCGTGCCGACGTGTGCTCCGAGTGCCACCCGTTCTACACGGGCAAGCAGAAGATCCTCGACACCGGTGGCCGTGTGGCGCGGTTCGAGGCCCGCTTCGGCAAGAACGCCGGGTCCGCGAAGAAGTAGCGGCCCGCAGGCGCCGGTCGGCCGTCCCTCCTCGGCGGGGGACGGCCGGACCGGCGCTTTGTCGTCCAGCAGGTCCGTCACTTCCAGCAGGTCCGTCACCTTCGCATAGGGAATCTTGATGTTCGAGGCAGTCGAGGAACTGATCGGCGAGCACGCCGACCTCGAGAAGCGGCTCGCCGACCCCGCCGTCCACGCGGACCAGGCCAACGCCCGCAAGCTCAACAAGCGCTACGCCGAGCTCACCCCGATCGTCGGCACGTACCGCTCCTGGAAGCAGACCGCGGACGACATCGAAACGGCCCGCGAGTTCGCGGCCGACGACCCCGACTTCGTCGCCGAGGTCAAGGAGCTGGAGAAGCGGCGCGAGGAGCTCACCGAGAAGCTCCGCCTGCTGCTCGTCCCGCGCGACCCCAGCGACGACAAGGACGTCATCCTGGAGATCAAGGCCGGCGCCGGCGGCGACGAGTCCGCGCTGTTCGCGGGCGACCTGCTGCGCATGTACCTGCGCTACGCCGAGCGCGTCGGCTGGAAGACCGAGATCATCGACGCCACCGAGTCCGAGCTCGGCGGCTACAAGGACGTCCAGGTCGCCGTGAAGACCAAGGGCGGCAACGGCGCCACCGAGCCCGGCCAGGGCGTCTGGGCCCGGCTGAAGTACGAGGGCGGCGTGCACCGCGTCCAGCGCGTGCCGGCCACCGAGTCCCAGGGCCGCATCCACACCTCCGCCGCCGGCGTGCTCGTCACGCCCGAGGCCGAGGAGATCGACGTCGAGGTCAACCCCAACGACCTGCGGATCGACGTCTACCGCTCGTCCGGTCCCGGCGGCCAGTCCGTCAACACCACCGACTCGGCCGTCCGCATCACGCACCTGCCGACCGGCGTCGTGGCCTCCTGCCAGAACGAGAAGAGCCAGCTCCAGAACAAGGAGCAGGCCCTGCGCATCCTCCGCTCCCGGCTGCTCGCCGCGGCGCAGGAGAAGGCCGAGGCCGAGGCCGCGGACGCGCGCCGCAGCCAGGTCCGCACGGTCGACCGTTCCGAGAAGATCCGGACCTACAACTACCCGGAAAACCGGATCTCGGACCACCGGGTCGGGTTCAAGGCGTACAACTTGGACCAGGTGCTCGACGGCGACCTGGACGCCGTGATCCAGGCGTGCGTCGACGCCGACTCGGCGGCCAAGCTGGCTGCCGCACAGTAGAGACCGCGTACGAGAGACCGGTCATGGAGCGCAACAGGAGGAAGGTCCAGTGAACCTGCTGCTCGCCGAGGTGGCGCAGGCCACCCAGCGGCTGGCCGACGCCGGCGTGCCCTCCCCGCGCTTCGACGCGGAGGAGCTCGCCGCCTTCGTGCACGGCGTCAAACGGGGTGAGCTGCACCTGGTCGCCGACGCGGACTTCGACGCCCGCTACTGGGAGGCCGTCGCCCGCCGCGAGGCCCGCGAACCCCTCCAGCACATCACCGGGCGCGCCTTCTTCCGCTACCTGGAGCTCCAGGTCGGACCCGGCGTCTTCGTCCCCCGGCCGGAGACCGAGTCGGTCGTCGGCTGGGCCATAGACGCGGTCCGCGCCATGGACGTCGTCGAACCCCTGATCGTCGACCTGTGCACCGGCTCCGGCGCCATCGCGCTGGCCCTGGCCCAGGAGGTGCCGCGGTCGCGCGTGCACGCCGTGGAGCTGGACGAGGGCGCCCTGTCCTGGGCGCGCAAGAACGTCGAGGGCTCGCGCGTCCAGTTGCACCACGGGAACGCGCTCGACGCGCTCCCCGAGCTCGACGGCCAGGTCGACCTGGTCATCAGCAACCCGCCGTACATCCCGCTCACCGAGTGGGAGTACGTCGCCCCCGAGGCCCGCGACCACGACCCGCAGCTCGCGCTGTTCTCGGGCGAGGACGGCCTCGACACCATCCGCGGCCTGGAGCGCACCGCGCACCGGCTGCTGCGCCCCGGCGGCGTGGTCGTCATCGAGCACGCCGACACCCAGGGCGGCCAGGTGCCGTGGATCTTCACCGAGGAGCGGGGCTGGGCCGACGCGGCCGACCACCCCGACCTCAACAACCGGCCCCGGTTCGCCACGGCCCGGAAGGCCCTGCCGTGACCGCCACGGCACCCCAGACATCTGCCCCGTACGAGGAGGTTGGCTCAATGGCTCGGCGATACGACTGCGGCGACGCGACCGACCGCAGGACCGGTCTGCGTGAGGCGACCGCCGCGGTCCGCCGCGGCGAGCTGGTCGTGCTGCCCACCGACACCGTGTACGGCATCGGTGCGGACGCCTTCAGCCGCGACGCCGTCGGCGACCTCCTCCAGGCCAAGGGCCGCGGCCGGGGCATGCCCTCGCCGGTCCTCGTCGGCTCCCCGAACACCCTGCACGGGCTCGTCACCGACTTCTCCGAGCAGGCCTGGGAGCTCGTCGACGCCTTCTGGCCCGGCGCGCTCACCCTGGTCGCCACCCACCAGCCGTCGCTGACCTGGGACCTCGGCGAGACCCGTGGCACGGTCGCGGTGCGGATGCCGCTGCACCCCGTCGCCATCGAACTGCTCACCGAGTTCGGCCCCATGGCCGTCTCCAGCGCCAACCTCACCGGCCACCCGGCGCCGCAGACCTGCGACGCCGCCCAGGAGATGCTCGGCGACTCCGTCTCCGTCTACCTCGACGGCGGCCCCACCCCCGCGGACGTGCCGTCCTCGATCGTTGACGTCACCGGCAAGGTGCCGGTGCTGCTGCGGGCCGGTGCCATCAGCGCCGAGCGGCTCCGCGAGGTGGTACCCGACCTCGAGGTGGCGAATTGATCGCCCCGCAGGGGCGTGGCATAGCGGGACCGGAGACGAGCACCGACACCTTCCGCATCCTCCACGTCAGCACCGGCAACGTCTGCCGCTCGCCCATCACCGAGCGGCTGACCCGCCATGCCCTCTCCGAGCGCCTCGGCGACCCGGACGCGGGCGGGCTGGTGGTGGAGAGCGCCGGCACCTGGGGGCACGAGGGCGCGCCCATGGAGGCCCACGCGGCCACCGTGCTGGCCGACTTCGGCGCGGACCCGCACGGGTTCACCGGGCGGGAACTGCTGGACGAGCACGTCATCCGGGCCGATCTGGTGCTCACCGCTACGCGTGATCACCGGGCTCAGGTCATCTCGATGGGGCACTCGGCGGGGCTGCGGACCTTCACGTTGAAGGAGTTCACCCGGCTGGTGCGGGCCATCGATCCGGCGACGTTGCCCGCGCCGGACGGGGACGGCGGTGTCGTCGAGCGCGCCCGCGCGCTGGTGCAGGCTGCCGCGGCGCTGCGGGGGTGGTTGCTGGCGCCCGACGCCGAGGCGGATGAGGTGCACGATCCGTATGGGGCGCCCATCACGTTCTTCCGCTCGATCGGCGAGGAGATTCAGGTGGCGCTGGATCCTGTGGTGACGGCCCTGACCGGGGTCCCGGCGGTTTGAGGGGCCCCTGACCCTCCCTTTCACCGTTTCCTGGGGCTGCGCCCCAGACCCCCTTTGTCCTCAAACGCCGGACGGGCTGAATATCAGCCCGTCCGGCGTTTGAGGACAGCGCGCGCAGCGCGCTTCGGGGGTGCGGGGGCCTGCCCCCGCAAGAAACGGTGAAAGGGAGGGTCCGGGGCACCCTGCACACCCCCCGCACCGGGCCTACATTGGGAGTGAGCACAGCGCTCACCCCCACCGCACGGAGCCCCCGATGCCCGTCACCGAAGCAGCGGCCGACGCGCTCACGCGTCAGGATCCCGAAATCGCCGGCATCATCCTCGCCGAGGCGAGACGGCAGTCCGCAGGACTCCAGCTCATCGCGGCGGAGAACTTCGCCTCCCCCGCCGTGCTGCAGGCGCTCGGCTCACCGCTGGTGAACAAGTACGCCGAGGGCTACCCGGGAGCCCGGCACCACGGCGGCTGCGAGGTCGTGGACATGGCCGAGCGGGTGGCCCAGGAGCGGGCCAGGGGACTGTTCGGGGCGGAGCACGCCAACGTGCAGCCGCACTCGGGGTCGGCGGCCGTGCTGGCCGCGTACGCGGCGCTGCTGGCCCCGGGGGACCGGGTGCTGGCGATGGGGCTGCGGGAGGGCGGGCACCTCACCCACGGGTCGCCCGCGAACTTCTCGGGGCGGTGGTTCGACTTCACGGGGTACGGGGCCCGCGCGGACACCGGCCGGATCGACTACGACCGGGTGCGGGACCTCGCCCGGGCCCGCCGCCCGCGGGCGATCGTCTGCGGTTCCATCGCCTACCCGCGCCACCCGGACTACGCGCTGTTCCGGGAGATCGCCGACGAGGTGGACGCGCTCCTGATCGTGGACGCCGCGCATCCGATCGGCCTGGTCGCCGGGGGAGCGGCGCCGAACCCGGTGCCGTACGCGGACGTGGTGTGCGCCACCACGCACAAGGTGCTGCGCGGGCCGCGCGGCGGGATGCTGCTGTGCGGCGGGCGGCAGGGGGAGCGGGTGGACCGGGCGGTGTTCCCGTTCACACAGGGCGGCGCCCAGATGCACAGCGTGGCGGCGAAGGCCGTCGCCTTCGGGGAGGCCGCGACGCCGGCGTACGCCGCGTACGTCCGACAGGTGGTGGCCAACGCCCGGGCCCTCGCGGCCGGACTGGCCGAGCAGGGGCTCGCCGTCGCCACCGGTGGCACCGACACCCACCTGATCGTCGCGGACGCGACGGGGCTCGGGCTGGACGGTGTGCGGGCGCGTGGCCGGCTGGCGGCGGCCGGCATCGTCCTCGACGTCTGCGGGCTGGGCCACGGCGCCGCCCGCGGTCTGCGGCTGGGCACCGCGGCGGTGACGACCCAGGGGATGCGCGAGCCGGAGATGGCCCGGGTGGCGGCGCTCGTCGGGGCGGCGCTGCGGGGCGAGGGCACCGCCGTGCGGCTCCGGGAGGCGGTCGCGGAACTGGCGCTCGCGTTTCCGCCGTATCCTGCGCTGGCGTGATCGTTTACCGAGCGCTCGCAACCATCAGGGGGTGGTGAACGTCTTCATCTGCATTCACGGATCCGGTCCGGACGCGAATATGGTGTGGGGCTGTGATGGCCGGCGAAATCCCTGGGGCAGCCCGTGCGTGAATACCTGCTGACGCTGTGCGTCACCGTGGCGGTCACCTATCTCCTCACGGGCCCGGTGCGGAAGTTCGCCATCGCGGCGGGCGCGATGCCGGAGATCCGGGCGCGTGACGTGCACCGCGAACCGACGCCGCGGCTGGGCGGGATCGCCATGTTCGGCGGACTGTGCGCGGGCCTGCTGGTCGCCTCGCACCTGTCCAGTCTCAAGCACGTCTTCGAGACCTCCAACGAGCCGCGCGCGCTGCTCTCGGGTGCCGGACTGATCTGGCTGCTCGGGGTGCTGGACGACAAGTGGGGCGTGGATGCCCTGGTGAAGCTCGGCGGGCAGATGATCGCCGCGGGCGTGATGGTGCTCCAGGGACTCACGATCCTCTGGCTGCCGGTGCCCGGCGTGGGCACGGTGGCCCTGACCCCCATGCAGGGCACCCTGCTGACCGTCGCCCTGGTCGTGATCACCATCAACGCCGTGAACTTCGTCGACGGCCTCGACGGGCTCGCCTCGGGCATGGTCTGCCTGGCGGCGGCGGCGTTCTTCCTCTACGCCTACCGGCTCTGGTACGGGCACAACGTGGAGGCGGCGGCCCCGGCGACGCTGTTCGCGGCCATCCTGATGGGCATGTGCCTGGGCTTCCTGCCGCACAACATGCACCCCGCACGGATCTTCATGGGCGACTCCGGCTCGATGCTCATCGGGCTGGTGCTGGCCGCCGGCGCGATCTCCATCACCGGCCAGGTCGACCCGGACCTGCTGGGCTCCTTCACCGGTTCGGAGAAGGCGACCGTCCAGGCCACGGTGCCGATCTACATCCCGCTGCTGCTGCCGCTGACGATCATCGCGGTGCCGGTCGCCGACCTGTTGCTGGCGATCGTGCGCCGGACGTGGAACGGCCAGTCGCCGTTCGCGGCCGACCGCGGCCATCTGCACCACCGGCTGCTGGAGATCGGCCACTCGCACAGCCGGGCCGTGTTGATCATGTACTTCTGGTCCGCGCTGATCGCCTTCGGCACGGTGGCGTACTCGGTGAACTCGGCGGGCGGCGTCCTGCTGTTGATCGTCGCGCTGAGCGCCGTCGGCCTGGTGCTGTTGCTGATGCCGCGGTTCCGGCCCCGGGCTCCCCGCTGGGCCGAACACCTGGTGCCGCCCCGCTACCGCCGTCGCCGCACCCCGGTGCCGGCGGAGGGGCGGCCGGAGGAGCGGACGGAGGGCCCGGTGGATCGCCCGGCGCCGGACGAGGCGCCCGCCGAGGAGCCGGAGCCGGTACCGGCCGGGCTGCACGGCGCGACGGCCGTGGGCGACCGCTCGCGGTTCCGTCACGTACGGGACATCAGCAACCACCACTGACGAAGCCAGGGGTCAAGGGCATTAGCAGAGAAGAAGCCGCTCGTCAGCACAACGACGGGCGGCTTGACTCTTGTGTGTGACAGGCGGCACACGATATAGGTAAAGACCTCATCAAATAGTTTGTGATACCGTTCACGAAACCCGTGGCAGAGCCGAAGGACCGTAGTGGAGCGCCCCCCGGCGGTTCCTTCGTCGCGAGGTCGCGCCCACACCCCGGGATACCCTCGTCCCCGACGAATCGTTGCTTCCGAATCCGCCGGAGAGACCCTTCATGCAGGCCAACGACGCCCGAACGCTACTTCAGTGCGCCGTCCCGACCGCAGTCGCGGGGCTCGTCGCCGTTGCCGTCGGTTTCGCCGTCGCGGGCGGCAAGGGGGCCGTCGGGGCCGTGGTGGGCACGCTGCTCGCGCTGGCCAGCATGTCCCTCGGGCTCTACCTGCTGCAGCGGACCGCGCGGCAGTGGCCGCAGGTCTTCCAGATGATGGGCCTCGCGCTGTACGCCGTGCAGTGCCTGGCGATCGTCATTCTCCTCGGCATCCTGAAGGGCACCACGCTCTTCAGCTTCAAGGCCTTCGCCTTCTCCGTGCTCGCCGCGACGCTGGTGTGGGTCGCCGCGCAACTGCGCGCCCACCTGAAGATGAAGATCCTGTACGTCGATCCGGAGGCCGCCGCCGACGCGAGGAAGCCCGCGCCGGCGGAGTCCCCGTCATGACAGGTAGGGCCGGGATAAGCGCCCGCGTGCTCACCTGCTATCGTCCGGTGCCATCTGAGGTGCAGCGGACGCGGACAGCCGAAGCCCCGCTCCACGCGGGAGCGAACCGGCCATCCGCGCCGATGATGCCCGCGATGGCTCCCGGCCCCCGGCCGACCTGCCGCACCCCTAACCGTAAGACCAGTCCAGTGCCGTTCCGTGGCTGCTTGCCGCGCCGACACAACGAGGTTGCCGTACCTATGCGCCACGCTGAAGGAGCTCGCGGTGAGTGCTGACCAGATGCTCGCCTTCGAGACCGATTGCCACATCTTCGACGGGTGCGGCTTCCCGACCCCAGGGCTCCACTCCTTTGTGTTCGAGCCGCTGTTCACCGTCGGCGGTATCGAGGTCAACAAGCCGATGCTCCTGGCCGTCCTGGGCTCGGTCATCACGATCGTGTTCCTCTGGGCCGCTTTCGGCCGGGCCAAGCTGGTGCCCGGCAAGCTCCAGATGGTCGGTGAGGCGGGCTACGACTTCATCCGCAAGGGGATCGTCTACGAGGCCCTGGGGAAGAAGGAGGGCGAGAAGTACGTCCCCCTCATGGTCTCGCTGTTCTTCTTCATCTGGATGATGAACCTCTGGTCGATCATCCCGGTCGCCCAGTTCCCGGTGACGTCGATCATCGCCTACCCGGCGGGTCTCGCACTGCTGGTCTATCTGATCTGGGTGCCCCTGACGTTCAAGCGGCACGGCTTCATCGGCGGCATCAAGAACATCAGCGGTTACAACAAGGAACTCGGCTGGGTTCTTCCGCTGGTCATGGTCCTGGAGCTCTTCTCCAACCTGCTGATCCGGCCCTTCACCCACGCCGTGCGGCTCTTCGCCAACATGTTCGCGGGCCACGTGCTGCTGCTGATCTTCACGATCGCGAGCTGGTACCTGCTGAACGGGATCGGCATCGCCTACGCCGGTGTCTCCTTCGTGATGGTCATCCTGCTGACCGTCTTCGAGATGTTCATCCAGGCCCTTCAGGCGTACGTCTTCGTCCTCCTGGCCTGCTCCTACATCCAGGGCGCTCTCGCCGAGCACCACTGAGCAGACCCTCCCCACAGACCCCCAGACGTCCGGTGGCCAACCCCCACCGGTCCGTGAAAGAGAAGGAAGTAACGGCATGTCCGCTGCTCTCGAAATGGTCAACCTCGCCGCCGCCAAGGACACGTTCCACGGCAACGCCGCTGCGATCGGTTACGGTCTCGCGGCCATCGGCCCCGGTGTCGGCGTCGGCATCATCTTCGGCAACGGCACGCAGGCCCTGGCTCGTCAGCCCGAGGCGGCCGGCCTGATCCGCGCCAACCAGATCCTGGGCTTCGTCCTCTGTGAGGCGCTCGCCCTGATCGGCCTCGTCATGGGTTTCGTCTACAGCTAATCGGTAGACGGCCACTCATTACGCGACGAAAGGCACTGATGTGATCGCCCTGGCAGCAGCCATGCTGGCGTCGGAGGAGACGGAGCCCGCCTTCCTCCCGCCGGTCCCCGAGCTCGTCATCGGCACGCTCGCCTTCCTCATCGTCGTCCTCTTCCTCGGCAAGAAGCTCCTCCCGAACTTCAACAAGGTTCTGGACGAGCGCCGGGCGGCCATCGAGGGCGGCCTGGAGAAGGCCAAGGCCGCGCAGGACGAGGCCCAGCAGGTCCTCGACGACTACCGCGCGCAGCTCGCCGAGGCCCGCAACGAGGCCGCACAGTTGCGCCAGGACGCGCAGGAGCAGGGCGCCGCCATGGTCGCCGAGATGCGGGTCGAGGGCCAGCGGCAGCGTGAGGAAATCATCGCCGCCGGCCACGCCCAGGTCGAGGCCGACCGCCAGGCCGCCGCGGCCTCGCTCCGCCAGGACGTCGGCAAGCTGGCCATCGACCTGGCCGACCGGATCGTCGGCGAGTCCATGAAGGACGCCGCCCGACAGGAGCGCACCATCGACCGGTTCCTCGACGCGCTCGAGGCCAAGCCGGCCGACACGACGAAGGCTGAGGTCACGCGATGAACGGAGCGAGCCGCGAGGCCCTTGCCTCGGCACGCGAAAACCTCAACGCGCTGGCGGACAGCGCCTCGGTCGACGCGGCGAAGCTGGCCGGGGACCTTGCCTCCGTCACCGCGCTGTTCGACCGCGAGGTCTCGCTGCGCCGGGTCCTCACCGACCCGGCGCAGCCCGGCGCGGCCAAGGCCGAGCTGGCCGGGCGCCTGCTCGGCGGTCAGGTCGGCGCCGACTGCGCCGACCTGGTGAGCGGCATGGTCCGCTCCCGCTGGTCGACCTCGCGCGACCTCGTCGACTCCCTGGAGGAGCTCGCCGCGTCGGCCGACCTGGCCGCCGCCCAGCGGGCCGGCCGGCTGGACGACGTCGAGGACGAGCTGTTCCGTTTCGGCCGGATCGTCGAGTCCAACCCCGGTCTGCGCGCCGCGCTGACCGACAAGGTCGCCGACCGTTCCGCCAAGGCCGAACTGCTGCGACGCCTGCTGGGCGGCCGGGCCAACCCGGTCACCGAGCGGCTCGTCGTCCGCCTGGTCACCGCGCCGCGAGGCCGTAGCCTGGAGGCGGGGCTCACCGCCCTCTCCAAGCTGGCCGCCGACCGCCGCGGCCGCGTCGTCGCGGAGGTCACCTCCGCGGTGCCGCTGAACGACCGGCAGAAGCAGCGGCTGGGCGACGCGCTCGCCAGGCTGTACGGGAAGAGCGTCCACCTCAACCTGGACGTCGACCCGGAGGTCCTCGGTGGCATCCAGGTGCGCATCGGCGACGAGGTCATCAGCGGGACCATCGCCGACCGCCTCGCGGAGGCGGGCCGGCACCTGGCCGGCTGACGCCGGCCGGGCTGGCGGCTGACCAGCCACCAACTCAAGAGCATGACTGACGGCCCGAGTTGGGCCGACGGTGTCCCGCGGGGGAGCCCCCGCGGGAGAGAAATACTTCGGGCCCAACAAGGAGAGCAGGGAACCCAGATGGCGGAGCTCACGATCCGGCCGGAGGAGATCCGGGACGCGCTGGAGAACTTTGTCCAGGCGTACAAGCCGGACGCGGCCTCGCGCGAGGAGGTCGGTACGGTCAGCCTTGCCGGCGACGGCATCGCGAAGGTCGAGGGTCTTCCCTCGGCCATGGCGAACGAGCTGCTGAAGTTCGAGGACGGCACCCTCGGCCTCGCCCTCAACCTTGAGGAGCGCGAGATCGGTGCGATCGTCCTCGGCGAGTTCAGCGGCATCGAGGAGGGCCAGCCGGTGCAGCGCACCGGCGAGGTGCTCTCCGTGGGTGTGGGCGAGGGCTACCTCGGCCGCGTCGTCGACCCGCTGGGCAACCCGATCGACGGCCTCGGCGAGATCAAGACCGAGGGCCGCCGCGCCCTCGAACTGCAGGCCCCCGGCGTCATGGTCCGCAAGTCGGTCCACGAGCCGATGGAGACGGGCTACAAGGCCGTCGACGCCATGACCCCGATCGGCCGCGGCCAGCGCCAGCTCATCATCGGCGACCGCCAGACCGGCAAGACCGCCCTGGCGATCGACACGATCATCAACCAGCGGGCCAACTGGCGCACCGGCGACCCCAAGAAGCAGGTCCGCTGCATCTACGTCGCCATCGGCCAGAAGGGCTCCACCATCGCGTCCGTCCGCGGCGCGCTGGAGGAGGCCGGCGCCCTGGAGTACACGACGATCGTCGCGGCTCCGGCGTCCGACCCGGCCGGCTTCAAGTACCTCGCGCCGTACACCGGCTCCGCCATCGGCCAGCACTGGATGTACCAGGGCAAGCACGTCCTGATCGTCTTCGACGACCTGTCGAAGCAGGCCGACGCCTACCGTGCCGTCTCCCTGCTGCTGCGCCGCCCGCCGGGCCGTGAGGCCTACCCGGGTGACGTCTTCTACCTGCACTCCCGTCTGCTGGAGCGCTGCGCCAAGCTCTCCGACGACATGGGCGCCGGCTCGATGACCGGTCTGCCGATCGTCGAGACCAAGGCCAACGACGTCTCGGCGTTCATCCCGACCAACGTCATCTCCATCACCGACGGCCAGTGCTTCCTGGAGTCCGACCTGTTCAACGCCGGCCAGCGCCCGGCCCTGAACGTCGGTATCTCGGTCTCCCGTGTCGGTGGCTCCGCCCAGCACAAGGCCATGCGCCAGGTGTCCGGCCGGCTCCGCGTGGACCTCGCCCAGTACCGCGAGCTGGAGGCGTTCGCCGCCTTCGGTTCCGACCTGGACGCGGCCTCCAAGGCGGCCCTGGAGCGCGGCAAGCGCATGGTCGAGCTGCTGAAGCAGACCCAGTACGCGCCGTACGCCACCGAGGACCAGGTCGTCTCGATCTGGGCCGGCACCACCGGCAAGATGGACGACGTCCCGGTCGAGGACATCCGCCGCTTCGAGCGCGAGCTGCTGGACTACCTGCACCAGGCGCACAAGGGCCTGATGACCAGCATCGTCGAGGGCGGCAAGATGTCGGACGACACGCTGCAGGCGCTCGGCGACGCCGTCGCGTCCTTCAAGCAGCAGTTCCAGACCGCGGACGGCAAGCTGCTGGGCGAGGGCTGAGCATGGGTGCCCAGCTTCGGGTCTACAAGAGGCGGATCAAAGCCGTCTCCGCGACCAAGAAGATCACCAAGGCGATGGAGATGATCGCCGCCTCGCGCATCGTCAAGGCGCAGCGCAGGGTGGCCGCGTCGGCTCCGTACGCCGGTGAGCTCACCCGCGCCGTGACCGCCGTCGCCACCGGTTCCAACACCCGGCACCCGCTGACGACCGAGGTCGAGCAGCCGGCGCGGGCCGCGGTCCTGCTCGTCACGAGCGACCGCGGTCTGGCGGGCGGCTACTCGTCCAACGCCATCAAGGCGGCGGAGCAGCTCACCGAGCGGCTGCGCGGCGAGGGCCGCGAGGTCGTCCACTACATCGTCGGCCGCAAGGGCGTGGGCTACTACGCCTTCCGGGAGCGCCCGGTGGCCGACTCGTGGACGGGCTTCACGGACAACCCGACGTACGCGGACGCCAAGAAGGTGGCCGACCCGCTGATCGAGGCCGTCCTCAAGGACACGGCCGAGGGCGGCGTGGACGAGCTGTACATCGTCTCCACGGAGTTCGTGTCGATGATGACGCAGACGCCGGTGGACAAGCGGCTGCTGCCGCTGACCCTCGAGAAGGCGGACGCGGAGGACGCGGCGAAGGACAAGATCCTTCCGCTGTTCGAGTTCGAGCCGTCGGACGAGGCCGTGCTCGACGCGCTGCTGCCGCGGTACGTCGAGTCCCGGGTCTACAACGCCCTGCTGCAGGCCGCGGCCTCCGAGCACGCGGCCCGGCGCCGGGCGATGAAGTCGGCGACCGACAACGCCGAAGAGCTCATCAAGTCGTTCACGCGGCTTGCCAATGCGGCCCGACAGGCCGACATCACCCAGGAAATCAGCGAGATCGTCGGAGGCGCGAGCGCCCTGGCCGACGCGACCGCGGGGAGTGACCGATAAATGACCACCACTGTTGAGACGGCCGCCGCGACGGGCCGCGTCGCCCGGGTCATCGGCCCGGTCGTCGACGTGGAGTTCCCCGTCGACGCGATGCCGGAGATCTACAACGCCCTGACCGTCGAGGTCTCCGACCCGGCCGAGGCCGGCCGGAAGAAGACCCTGACGCTCGAGGTCGCGCAGCACCTGGGCGAGGGCGTGGTGCGCGCCATCTCCATGGAGCCCACCGACGGCCTGGTCCGCCAGGCGGCCGTGACCGACACCGGGACGGGCATCACCGTTCCCGTCGGTGACGTCACCAAGGGCCGGGTGTTCAACACCCTGGGCAAGATCCTGAACGACCCCGAGGCCGAGAACGAGGTCACCGAGCGCTGGTCCATCCACCGCAAGGCGCCCGCGTTCGACCAGCTCGAGTCGAAGACCGAGATGTTCGAGACCGGTCTGAAGGTCGTCGACCTGCTGACCCCGTACGTCAAGGGCGGCAAGATCGGTCTGTTCGGTGGTGCCGGTGTCGGCAAGACCGTGCTGATCCAGGAAATGATCATGCGTGTGGCCAAGCTGCACGATGGTGTTTCCGTGTTCGCCGGTGTCGGTGAGCGCACCCGTGAGGGCAACGACCTCATCCAGGAAATGGAAGAGTCGGGCGTTCTCGACAAGACCGCACTGGTCTTCGGTCAGATGGACGAGCCCCCGGGCACCCGTCTGCGCGTCGCGCTGGCCGGCCTCACCATGGCCGAGTACTTCCGTGACGTCCAGAAGCAGGACGTGCTGTTCTTCATCGACAACATCTTCCGCTTCACCCAGGCCGGTTCCGAGGTCTCGACCCTGCTCGGCCGCATGCCCTCCGCGGTGGGCTACCAGCCGAACCTGGCCGACGAGATGGGTCTCCTCCAGGAGCGCATCACCTCGACCCGCGGTCACTCGATCACCTCCATGCAGGCGATCTACGTCCCCGCGGACGACCTGACCGACCCGGCCCCGGCCACCACCTTCGCCCACCTCGACGCGACGACGGTGCTCTCCCGTCCGATCTCCGAGAAGGGCATCTACCCGGCCGTGGACCCGCTGGACTCCACGTCCCGGATCCTGGACCCGCGCTACATCGCGCAGGAGCACTACGAGTGCGCCTCGCGCGTCAAGGGGATCCTGCAGAAGTACAAGGACCTCCAGGACATCATCAACATCCTCGGTATCGACGAGCTGGGCGAAGAGGACAAGCTGGTCGTCCACCGCGCCCGTCGCGTCGAGCGCTTCCTGTCGCAGAACACCCACGCGGCGAAGCAGTTCACCGGTGTCGACGGTTCGGACGTTCCGCTGGACGAGTCCATCGCCGCGTTCAACGCCATCTGCGACGGTGAGTACGACCACTTCCCCGAGCAGGCCTTCTTCATGTGCGGTGGTCTCGAGGACCTCAAGAAGAACGCCAAGGAGCTGGGCGTCTCCTGAGCATCGTGATGCTCGCGGTCCGGGGGCGGGGCACTCCCGCCCCCGGACCGCACGTCCCCTATTCTTTGACCCAACACCCGCCGCGCCCGGCGGGTGGAGACCCGAGGAGCCACGTTGGCTGCTGAGCTGCACGTCGAGCTGGTCGCGGCGGACCGAAGCGTCTGGTCCGGCGAGGCCACTCTGGTCATCGCGCGTACCACATCGGGTGACATCGGCGTCATGCCCGGCCACCAGCCGCTGCTCGGTGTGCTGGAGTCCGGCCCGGTGACCATCAGGACCACCGGTGGCGGCACCGTCGTCGCCGCGGTGCACGGCGGATTCATCTCCTTCGCGGACGACAAGCTGTCGCTGCTGGCGGAGACCGCCGAGCTGGCGGACGAGATCGACGTCACCCGTGCGGAGCGGGCTCTGGAGCGCGCGAAGGCGGAAGCCGACGGCGCCGCCGAGCGTCGCGCGGATGTCCGGCTGCGTGCGGTCGCGGGCCCTCACTAGCCCGCGGCCTCACTGAAGTACGTCCCTCAGCCGCGGACCGCCTGGAACAATCCAGGCCGGTCCGCGGCTGAGGCAATACAGGTGCGGTTGCTCTAGATGATGCGAGGAGGTCGGTGGTGATGGTCCTCGCTCTGCTCGTGAGCGGCATCGTCGTTCTGCTGGTACTGCTGGGACTCTTCGTCTTCGGACTGCGCAGACGGCTCATCCAGCGGTCGGGGGGAACCTTCGACTGCAGCCTCCGCTGGGACGTCACCGAGCCGGCCGCCGACCCGCCCGGGAAAGGGTGGGTGTATGGCGTCTCGCGGTACAGCGGTGACCGGATCGAGTGGTTTCGGGTCTTCTCGTACGCGTACCGCCCGCGGCGGGTGCTGGAACGGGACGCGATCGAGGTTCTGGAGCGGCGGGCTCCTCATGGGGATGAGGAACTGGCCCTGTTGTCGGACGCGGTCGTGCTGCGGTGTTCTCTGCGGGGAACGCTTCTTGAGCTGGCCATGAGCGAGGACGCTCTGACCGGCTTCTTGGCGTGGCTGGAGGCGGCGCCTCCTGGGCAGCGGGTGAATGTGGCGTAGGGGGGTGTGCCCCGGACCCTCCCTTTCGCCGTTTCCTGGGGCTGACGCCCCAGACCCCCTTGTCCTCAAACGCCGGACGGGCTGACTGGTCAGCCCGTCCGGGGGTGCGGGGGCGGAGCCCCCGCAAGAAACGGTGAATGGGCGGGGCCGGGGCTCCCTACCGTGCTAGCGGAGACCGTTGTCCAGTGCGGTCATGAGCGTGCCGCTGTCACCGCTCATCTCCCACACCATGGCCCCGCCAAGCCTCTTCGACTTCAGCCAAGCCGTCTTCTTCCCGATCGACCAAGCGTCGTCGAACGTCCACCACTGCCCGTTCTCGCCGGTGTAGCCGTACGTCGCCACCGACGTCTCGTCGTGGTAGATCTTCAGGTTCGGCACGGAGGCCAGCAGGTTGTCGTAGCCGCGCGTGCCGGACTCCTCCGGGAACTGGCCCGGTGCGGCGCCGTTGGCCTTCTGCCAGACGCCGTGGACGCCGCCGTCGGCGACCTGCTGCCAGCCGCGGCCGTAGAAGGCGAGGCCGAGGACGAGCTTGCGGGAGTCGACGCCGGCGTCGAGGTAGGTCTGGACGGTCTTCTCGACGCTGAACTTGGTGGTGTACGGGTCCTTGGCGTCGGGGTACAGGTTGCCCTGGTGGCCGGTGAGGTTGGGCTCCCAACTGTTGTCGCTGCCCGCGCCGTGGAAGTCGTAGCCCTGGACGTTGGCGTAGTCCATGTAGTCGAACACGCTGGGCGTGCCGTCCTTGGTGGTGATGTCCCAGCCCGCCTCGATCTTGCCGGGGTCGGCCGGGGTGAAGGCCGAGAGCTGGTACTTCCTGCCGTCGGCCGCGCCCTGCGCGTCGAGCTGGCGGCGGAACTCGGCGAAGAGGAGGGTGTTGCCGGCCTTGTCCTCCTTGGAGATGTGGTTGCCGGCGTGGCCCTCGGAGCCGGGCCACTCCCAGTCGAGGTCGAAGCCGTCGAAGATCCCGGCCGCGACGCCGTTGCCGCCGCGTCCGTTGGTGACCGGCAGGTTGCCCTTGATGTACATGTCGATACAGGACTTCACGAACTTCTGCCGGGAGGCGTCGGTCTTGACGACGTCGGAGAAGTACTTGCTGTACGTCCAGCCGCCGATCGACATCATCACCTTGAGCTTCGGGTACTTGGCCTTGAGCTGCTTCAGTTGGTTGAAGTTGCCGGCCAGCGGCTGGTCCCAGGTGTCCTGGGTGCCGTTGACGGACTCGCCGGAGCTGAAGCCCTTCTCGTAGTCGGCCCAGGAGTCACCGGCGCCGTCGCCCTGGTTGGGGTCCTGCGGGTTGGAGCCGGTGGCCTTGGTGACGCCGTTGAGGCAGGTGAGGTTGTTCGGGTCGATGTTGCTGAAGGCGTAGTTGATGTGGGTGAGCTTGGCGGCGGCGCCCGTGGTGTCGAGGGACTTCACGGTGTAGCCGCGGCCGTAGATGCCCCACTGGGCGAAGTACCCGGCCTTGATCATGTCGCCGGCCGGCTGGGTACCGCCGCCGGTGGTGCGGACGGTCAGCGGCGGGCTGGCCGGTCCGGTCTGGCCGGCGCTGTCCCGGGCGACGACGGTGTAGGTGTAGTCGGTGCCGGGCTGGAGGCCGGTGTCGGTGTACGCCAGTTTGGCGACGGTCGCGACCTTGGACGTGCCGCGGAAGACGTCGTACTCCTTGACGCCCTTGTCGGACGTCGCCGCCGTCCACTTGAGGGCGACGGAGGTGTCGGTGATCGCCGTGGCCTGGGGGGTGCCAGGGGCGGACGGAGGCTGGTCGGAGCCGCTCTTCGTGGTACGGAAGGTGGCGGCGGGGCTCGCGGGCCCCGTCTTGCCGTTCAGGTTGCGGGCCACCACCGTGTACGTGTACTCGGTGTCCGCCGTCAGACCGGTGTCGGTGTAGGCGAGCTTGGCGACGGTCGCGACCTTGGCCGTGCCGCGATAGACGTCGTACTCCTTGATGCCCTTGGCGTCGGTGGCGGCGGCCCACTTCAGGCCGATGCTGGTGGCCGTGACGCCGGTCGACTCCGGTTTGCCGGGCGCGCTGGGCGGGGTGTCGGTGGACGAGCCGTCGCACGCCCCGCCGTTGAGCTTGCAGTTGTCCGGGGCGCCGGATCCGGTGGCGACGAATCCGAAGGAGACGCTGCCGCCGGGCGGTATGGAGCCGTTGTACTCCCGGTTCTTGGCCGTGTAGTGCGAGCCCGAGGCGGTGATCAGGGCGTCCCAGTAGGCGCCGACGCCGGTGCCGGAGGGGAGGTCCCACTCGACGGTCCAGCCGTCGATGGCCGTCGTCCCGGTGTTCTTGACGGTCCACTCGCCCTGGTAGCCGGAGCCCCAGTCGCCGGTCTTGGCGAACGTGGCGGTGGCGGAGGCGGCCTTGACGGGCTTGCCCGCCGCGGACGTCACCGGGTGGGCCGCCGCGCCCGCGGAGTTCGCCGGCGTCGCGAACCCGACGAGGGCCGCGGCCGGGAGGAGCAGCGCGCCGAGGGCGGCGACGGCGCGGGTGAAGGGCTTTCTGCGGGGGGAGTTGAGGGTGGGGCTTGCGTGATGTCGAGAGGGCTCTGTTGACAAGAGAGTGCTCCTCGGTGAGGTCAGGAGATGTGGGGGGGTGATGTGGGGGGTGGGGGGTTCCATGACCTGTGCGCAGCGAGGTGAGCGCGCGTGGGCGAGGGGGACGGGCCCGGCGCAGGGGGGTGCGTTCGATGAGAACGCTCACCACGACTGTGAGGGGAGCGTAAGAAGGTCCGTACCAATGGTCAAGAGGTCTGGACCAGGCCCAATTCCTGCGCGAGGACGGCCGCTTGGACCCGGCTGCGCAGCCCCAGCTTGCCCAGCACCCGGCTGACGTGGGTCTTCACCGTCGCCTCGGCCATCCCCAGGCGCCCCGCGACCTCCGCGTTGGACAGCCCGCCGCCCAGACAGGCCAGCACCTCCCGCTCACGGCGGGTGAGGGTGTCCACCACCGCCGCGTCGCGGTGCACGGCGGGGTCGGGGGCGCGGCGGGCGAACTCGGAGATCAGCCGGCGGGTCACGGCGGGCGAGATGAGGCCCTCGCCGCGGGCGACGGTCCGTACCGCCGCCACCAGGTCGGCGGCCTCGCTGTCCTTGAGCAGGAAGCCGGCCGCGCCGGCGCGCAGCGCGCCGAAGACGTACTCGTCCAGGTCGAAGGTGGTCAGGACCAGCACGTCGGCGAGGCCCTCGCCGGAGATCAGACGGGTGGCCGCGATGCCGTCGAGCCGCGGCATCCGGACGTCCATCAGAACCAGGTCCGGGCGCAGTTCCCGGGCGAGCCGGACCGCCTCCTCGCCGTCGGCCGCCTCCCCGGCCACCTCCACGCCGGGGGCCGACCGCAGGATCAGCACCAACCCGGACCGCACCGACGCCTGGTCCTCGGCCACGACCACCCGGATCGGCCGTTCCCGCTCGCTCATGCGTTCTTCTCCTCGTCGTTCAGGGGCAGTTCGGCCCGCACTTCCCAGGCACCGGCGTCCCCGGCGGCCGGCCCGGCCGCCAGCCGGCCGCCCAGCAGGGCGACACGTTCCCGCATCCCCACCAGACCCGCCCCGGCGCCCGGGGCCCGGGGCACCGACCCGCCGCCGAGCGCGTTCGTCACCCGTACGGTCAGGGCGCGCTCCCGGCCGTCCGCACCGGTCAGTTCCACCGTGACGGGACCCGGAGCCGCGTGCTTGACGGCGTTCGTCAGCGACTCCTCGACGATGCGGTAGGCGGCCAGCTCCACGGGGGCCGGCAGCGGGCCGGGGCCGCGCCCGTCCCGCAGTTCCACGGTGAAGCGCTCGTCGGAGAGTGCGGCGCGAGTCCGTTCGAGGAGCACGCCGAGACTGCCGAGGGTGGGGGTCGTGGCCGGCTCGGCGCTGTCCTCCGCCCCGCGCAGCAGGGCGATCAGGCGGCGCATTTCGGCCAGACCCTGGACGCTGTCCCGACGGATGACGCCCAGTGCCTCGCGGGACGCGTCCGGCTCGCCGATGGACAGGGCGGCGGTGGAGTGGATCGCGATGGCCGACAGGTGGCCCGCCACCACGTCGTGCAGCTCGCGGGCCATCCGCGCGCGCTCCGCGACGACCGCTTCGCGCCGGTCCATCTCGGCCAGCAGGACGGTCCGTTCGGCCGCGAGCCGGGCGGCCTGGGCCGCGTCACGGTGGTGGCGCACGCCGACGCCCGTCCAGGCGGGGGCGATGGTGGCCACGGCCAGTCCGACACCGATGAGGACCGCCTCCGGGCGGCGGATCAGGGCGACGGACACCAGCGTCCCGATCACCGTGACCGCCTCGCAGGCGCGGGGGAGGAGGCGGTACGCGGCCTGAGGACCGTAGAGGACGGCCGCGTACAGCAGGTCCGTGAACATCACCGTGGTCGCGATCAGGTTGCCCGAGCACACGTCGAGCGTCAGCGCGCAGGTTCCCACCGCGAGCGCGACGAGAGGGTTCCGGCGACGCAGCAGTTCGGCCCCGGAAATCACCACCAGCGCCACGAGCGACAGTTGGTGCGGCAGCGCGGCCACCGGCCGGCTGCTCAGCCCCAGCGCGTACAGCGCGAGGCCGCCGAGCAGCCCGGCCCCCGCGATCAGCAGGTCGTCGCGGTGCGGGAGGGAACGGGGCATGAGGCCATCACAGCACGTGGGGGCGGGTGCCGTCGTCCGCCGTCCGGCCGCCGGGCGGGGCGCGGAGTACATCAAAGGATGCAGTCGCGAATCGCCGCCCGTGAGGACGAACGGGCGCGCGCCGGCGGCGAGCCTGGAAGGGAGGGAAGGGAGAGCGCAATGGTCGTCACGCTGATCGTCGCCTGCGAGGTGGCCTTCTGGCTGCTGCTGGCCGGCGGGCTGAGCCTGCGCTACCTGCTGCGCATGCCGCGGGCGGGGGCGGCCCGCGGGCGGGGGCGGCGCTGCTGCTCGTGGAGCCGGTGCTGGAGCTGGTCCTGCTGGTCGTGACCGCGATGGACCTCCGCGACGGCGCGACGGCCGACTGGAAGCACGGCCTGGCCGCCGTCTACGTCGGCTTCTCGGTGGGCCTCGGTCACTCCACGCTGAAGTGGGCCGACCAGCGCTTCGCCCACCGGTTCGCGGGCGGACCGCCGCCGGTCAAGCCGCCGAAGCACGGGCGGGCGCGGACGGTCCACGAGTGGAAGACCGCCGGCCGCTGGATCCTCTCCGCGGCGGTCGCCCTGGCGCTGCTCCAGGCGGCCGTCTGGTACGTCGGGAGCTCCGGGGACACGTCGTCGCTGCGGATGTGGCAGACGCGAATGCTGTGGGTGATCGGCATCAATGTGGCCATCGCGGCGAGCTACACCCTGTGGCCGAAACGAGCCTCGACGCCTGAAGATTCGGCCACTGGCGCCTGGGCCTCGGCCCCCGGGGCGCCAGGACCCGGCCGGGCGGGGTGGGCGGACGCGTGCCTCAGCGGTTCTCGCCCGGCACCCACAGGACGTCGCCGACTTCCTTGTTCGCCGTCCGCGCCAGGATGAACAGCAGGTCGGAGAGGCGGTTGAGGTAGGTGGCGGTCAGGGGGTTCATGGTCTCCGCGTGTGTCTCCATGGCCGCCCAGGTCGAGCGCTCCGCGCGGCGTACGACCGTGCACGCCTGGTGCAGCAGGGCCGCGCCCGGGGTGCCGCCCGGCAGGATGAAGCTGCGCAGCTTCTCCAGTTCCTCCAGGAAGCGGTCGCAGTCGGCCTCCAGCCGGTCGACGTACGACTGCTCCACGCGCAGGGGCGGGTACTTCGGGTTCTCCGTGACCGGGGTGGAGAGGTCCGCGCCCACGTCGAAGAGGTCGTTCTGCACCCGGACGAGCACCTGTGCGACGTCCTCGGGCAATCGGCCGAGGGCCAGGGCGACCCCGATCGCCGCGTTCGCCTCGTTGGCGTCCGCGTAGGCGGCGATGCGGGGGTCGGTCTTGGCGGTGCGGCTCATGTCGCCCAGCGCGGTGGTGCCCTTGTCGCCGGTGCGGGTGTAGATGCGCGTCAGATTGACCATGGCCACGAGCCTAGCCGCGGCCCGTCCGGGGGCGGTCGGCGCCGGTGCCGCCAGGGCCGAACGGGTGTGACCCGCGGTACGGGAGTGACTGGATTGAGGCGTGCGCCCGCGCCGCCGCGGTGTCCGGTGTGATGTCCGTCATTTGGGACGTGACGCGCATCTCTCTGCCCCCACCAGCGCGGTGACGGGCGCTAAGGTCCGCAGCGGAGCCGTAAGTGAACCGCCGGTAAGCGCACAGGAATTAAAGGGGACAGTCGTGGCCAAGAAGCTCGCCGTCGTCGGAGCCGGACTGATGGGTTCCGGTATTGCCCAGGTCTCCGCCCAGGCCGGCTGGGAGGTCGTCCTCCGGGACGTCACCGACGCGGCGCTGCGGCGGGGCACCGACGGGATCCGGGCCTCGTACGACAAGTTCGTCTCCAAGGGCAAGCTGACGGCCGAGGCGGCCGACGCGGCGTTCGGGCGGATCACGGCCACCACGGACCTGGACGCGGCGGCCGACGCGGACGTCGTCGTCGAGGCGGTCTTCGAGGACATCGACACCAAGCGCGACATCTTCCGCGCGCTGGACGGGATGGTTCGCGAGGACGCCGTGCTCGCGTCCAACACCTCCGCGATCCCGATCACCAAGATCGCCGCCGCGACCTCCCGCCCGGAGCGCGTCGTGGGCGTCCACTTCTTCTCGCCGGTGCCGCTGATGCAGTTGTGCGAGCTGGTGCGCGGCTACAAGACCAGCGACGAAACGCTCGCCCGCGCCCGGGAGTTCGCCGAGGGCGTCGGCAAGACCTGCATCGTCGTCAACCGTGACGTGGCCGGTTTCGTCACCACCCGCCTGATCACCGCGCTCGTCGGCGAGGCCGTGAAGCTGTACGAGTCCGGGGTGGCCACCGCCGAGGACATCGACACCGCGTGCAAGCTCGGCTTCGGCCACGCGATGGGCCCGCTGGCCACCGCCGACCTCACCGGCGTGGACATCCTCATGCACGCGATGGGGAACATCTACGCCGAGTCCCAGGACGAGAAGTTCGCCCCGCCGGAGATCATGCGCCGGATGGTGGACGCCGGCGACCTCGGCCGCAAGAGCGGTCAGGGCTTTTACCAGCACTGACCCTTCGGGGCCAAGGCCGGTTCACTCTGCCGTGTGAATTGGGTAATGGTTCGCTAACGGACGGCAACCTTGGCGTGTGAGAGGCAGTCAGTTCTTTAGAGCCACACCCACACCACGCAGCACTCAAGGGAGCGCATATGCACATCAGGGGCGACCACGCCGAACTGGTCGTCGGGGGCCGCCTCGACGTCCGCAACGCGGCGGACGCCCGAACGGTCCTGCACTCCGCGCTCGACGCCGGCCGGGGCGACCTCGTCCTGGACCTCACCGAGCTGGACTCCTGGGACGCCACCGGACTCGGCGTCATCATGGGGGCCCACCGCCGGGCCGGGCGCACCGGCCGCCGGCTGGTGCTGCGCGGGGTGCCGGACCGGATGCAGCGCGTGCTGGTGGCCACCCGGCTGCACCGGATCCTCGCCATCGAGGACCCCGAACAGCCGGGCCGCATCACCCCGTTTCCGGCCTGCGAAAGAGCCGGATGAGCCGGGTGTGAGCCAAGTGTCCGGATTACCCGTACGAGGGTGACGCCCGGGGCGCCGTGGGCGCCCCCCGTCGGCGATACTGTCCCCAGGTCTGTTCGGTTTCCCGTCGCTTCGCAGAAGCCCGCGGGGCGCCGGACCGGTGGTCGGAAGAGCGCGGACAGGCCGGGAGGACACGACGGCACGCCACGCGACTGGGGGGCTTTGAACGATGGACCCGACCAACCGGACACCCGACGCGGCGCGCCCGGGTGAGGGCCGCACGGGTGCGGACTCCCCGGCGGAGGACGCGGGCCAGGGCCCGGCGCCGGTCCGGGTCGTCCAGCTCGTCGCCGGGGACTACCTGCTGACCGTCAACCCCGTGGACGGCAGCGAGATAGAGCCCTGCCCGCCCGGCCGGCTGCCCGCGGCCCCCCGCCGGCACGACCCCGAGGCGCGTGCCGACCGCGACCGCGCCGCGCTCCCGCCGCCGCCCGCCGGGGCCGCCCGGTCCGGGGCGCCGCTCATCGGCCGCGGCGAGGTCCGTGAACGACTGGGCCGGCTGCTCTCGCGCGGCCGTTCCGTCCGCCTCACCGGCCCCGCCGGTTCCGGCCGTACCACCCTGCTGGACGTCGTCGCGGCCGACTGCGCCCACCTGGCGCCCGACGGCGTCGTCCGGCTGAACGGCCGGCACCGCACCGCCACCGACCTCCTCCACGAGCTCTTCGCCGCCGTCCACCACGCGCCGCTGCACCGGCCGGACCGGGCCGGACTGCCGGCCGCCGTACGGGAGATCGGCGCGGTCGTCGTCCTGGACGACCTGGAGTTCGGCGGTGCCGCGCTCGACGAACTCCTGGACGCCACCCCGGAGTGCGCCTTCCTCTTCGCCGCCCGGCCCGACGTCCCGGCGCCCTCCGCCGACGCCCACGTCGAGGAGGTCGCCCTCGACGGCCTCGACCGCACGGAGGCCCTGGAGCTGCTGGAGACGGCCGTGGACCGGCCGCTCACCGACGAGGAGGCCGACTGGGCCGCCGACCTGTGGGTCGAATCGGACGGGCTGCCGCTCCGGTTCGTCCAGGCCGGCGCGCTGCTGCGGCGGCTCGACACCGCCGCGTCCGAGGCCGCCGCGGCCGACGACGAGCGGCCGTTCAGCATCCCCGAGGACGCCGGGAGCACCGGCGCCCCGGCCGGCCGGCGCGAGCCGCTGCCCCGCGGGACCGCCCCCGCCGTGGCGCTCGCCGCCCGGCTCGGCGACTCCGCCCGCGAGACCCTGCGGTTCGCCCTCGCCCTGGGCGGCGAGGTCCCGCACCAGGCCCAACTGCCCGCGCTCGTCGGGGACGAGCACGCCGACGCCGCCGTGGGCGAACTGGTCGACGGCGGCCTGATCACCGCGGTCGGCGCGCACTGGCGGGTGGCCGCCGGAGTCGCGGAGCAACTGACCGGCGCGGCAGGCGGTGCCGGCGGGGACTGGTCCGAAGGCGCCGCCGAGCGCGCCCTGGCCGCCGCCCGGCACTACGCCTGGTGGGCCGGGCACCCCTCCGTCACCCCCGAGCGCATCGCCGCCGAGGCGGACGTCGTCCTCGCCGCGCTCGCCGCCCTGGTGGCCTCCGGCGCGCCCGGCCACCCGGCCGCCGCCGTGCTGCTGGCCCGCACGGCCGCGCCGGCGTTCGCGGGCGCCCTGCACTGGAGCGCCTGGGAGCGCGGGCTCCGGCACGGCCAGGAGGCCGCCCGGCTGGCCGGCGAAGTGGGCGAAGAAGCGTATTTCCACCACGAGTTGGGCGTCCTGGCGCTGTGCACCGGCAACCTCGGCCGGGCCCGCGCCGAACTGGAGGCCTCCACCGGACTGCGCGGGGTGCTCGCCGACAAGCGCGGCGCCGTCGCGAGCCGGCGGGCGCTCGCCCTCGTCGCCGACCGGTCTCGCCCGGCACCGGCCCCCACGCCCGCCCCGGTGTTCCCGTCACCGGCGGGATCGCCCGGCGGCGGGGCCGCCGCCCGGCCGTACGCGGCACCCGCCGGCCGGCCGCGCGGTTCCGCGGGCGAGGAGGTCCCGGCGGCCCGCAGCGAGCAGTCCGCCGCGCCACCCGCCGGGCCCGTGCCCTTCACCACCGACCCGGACCGCGTCTCCACCGCGGCCATCAAGCGGGTGCCCGCGCCGCGGGCCGGGGCAAAGGCCGCTGCTCCCTCGGCGTCCGGCAAGCGGGCCGGCGGGCCGCAGGCCTGGGTACAGAAGCTGATGGCCGGCGGCGGACGCCGCAACCTCGCCGCGGCCGGGGCCGGCGTGGTGCTCGCCGCCGTGCTCGGGACCGTCGTCTCGCTCGGTACCTCCGCCGGGAGTGGGGAGCAGGGTGGGGGCGAGCAGGATGCGGTGAAGCCGGATCGGTCTTCTTCGCAGCAGGACGGGGAGCCCGATCTCACCGCTGACCACCCGGCGTCGGGCAGGGGCGGGCCCGCGCCGATGCGTGGCCGGCCCACCGGGGGGCCCGAGCGGCCCGGCACTCCGGGGCCGACGGGTGCGCCGTCGGGGACGCCGTCCGGGAGCTCCTCGCCTTCGCCGTCGGGCTCGGCTTCGCCCGACGACTCGCCGTCGCCGACGCGGACGGGTGGGGGGCGCCCGAGCCCGACGCGTACGTCCGGGGGCGGCGAGCCGACCAAGGAGCCGCAACCGCCGACCACGCCGCCCGAGCCCACGGCTCCGACGAAGACGGATTCGCCGCCGGCGACTCAGCAGCCGCCGACTCCGCCGTCCGGCGGGGGGAATCCGCCGCCCGGATCGGGGACGGTCAAGCCGACCGGCTGACGGGGGTGGGGTGCCCCGGTCCCTCCCCCAGAGGGGGCACCCCCATTCGCCGTTTCCTGGGGGCTCCGCCCCCAGGCCCCCTGATCGCGGCTCCGCCGCTCGTCCTCAATCGCCGGACGGGCTGAATCAGCCCGTCCGGCGATTGAGGACAGCGCCCGTAGGGCGCTTCGGGGGTGCGGGGCGCAGCCCCCGCAAGAAACGGTGAAAGGGCGGGACCGGGGCACCCCCCCCGCTCAGAACAGCCTGAGCTTGTCGTCCTCGATCCCCCGCAGCGCGTCGTAGTCGAGCACGACGCACCCGATCCCCCGGTCCGTGGCAAGCACCCGAGCCTGCGGCTTGATCTCCTGGGCGGCGAAGATGCCGCGCACCGGCGCCAGGTGCGGATCGCGGTTGAGGAGTTCGAGGTAGCGGGTGAGCTGTTCGACGCCGTCGATGTCGCCGCGTCGCTTGAGCTCGACGGCGACGGTCCGGCCGTCGGCGTCGCGGCAGAGGATGTCGACGGGGCCGATGGCCGTCGGGTACTCGCGGCGGATCAGGGTGTAGCCCTCGCCGAGGGTCTCGATGCGGTCCGCGAGGAGCTCCTGAAGGTGCGCTTCCACGCCGTCCTTGATGAGGCCGGGATCGACGCCGAGCTCGTGCGAGGAGTCGTGGAGGACTTCCTCCATGGTGATGATGAGCTTCTCGCCCGCCTTGTTGATCACCGTCCACACGCTGCCGTCGCCCTCCTTGAGGGTGCACGGCGGGGACATCCAGTTGAGGGGCTTGTAGGCACGGTCGTCCGCGTGGATCGAGACACTGCCGTCGGCCTTGACGAGGATGAGACGGGGGGCGGACGGCAGGTGGGCGGTGAGCCGGCCGGCGTAGTCCACGGAGCAACGGGCGATGACGAGACGCATGGTGAGCCACGCTACTCGACTCCCGGCACCGGACGCGATTCGCCCTGGATGGGCCCCTTCGCCGGTGGCCAGTTGTAGGTGCGTTCTCCTGGTGGGGCAGCAGTGGCCGGATTACCGTTGAAGCGGGCGGTCGTCGTACGGGCACGGGGCGTCGTCGTCCGCTCGCCCACCCCCAGGACCCCGCCCGTCGGGGTCCGCGAGAGGAGAACTCATGTCGCTCGACGTCTCACCGGCCCTCCTCGAACAGGCCGAGCGAGGCGAGGTCGACGAAGAGGCATTCGTCGACTGCGTCCGGAACTCCCTGCCCTACGCCTGGGAGATGATCAGCTCGCTGGTGGCCCGGCTCGAGGTCGAAGGCGGCGAGTTCGCCGACAACCGGACGCCGCCGCCGGACGAGCAGGCGCGTGGCCAGTTGCTGCGCGCCCTGGCGAGCGACGCGATCCGCGGAGCGCTGCAGCGGCACTTCGGGGTCCGGCTGGCGTTCCAGAACTGCCACCGGGTCGCCGTCTTCCCCCTCGACCCCTCGGTCGACGAGCGGCTGGCCCGCTTCACCTCCGTCCGGGGGCAGTTGCTCAACCAGTCCCCGGAGTTGCGCGACTGCTGAGCCCGCGCCGACGCCGCTCCGCGCGCGGGGGCGCGGGACGGTCGGGGCGGTGGCCCCCCGGGCTGTGGTGCTCAGGGGCGGTGGCTCCCCGGGGCCTGTGGCCGGGGAGAAGGCAGATGCGGGAGGTGGTGGCGGGGTCTCTGGTGTCACCCGTGTCACGGCTCGCCGGCGTCCGTGGCGCCCCGCGCGGCGCTGCCGGCGCGGTGCGCGCCGGGGGCGGTCCACCGCGGCGCCGGTCCGCGTCCGTGCGCCGCCATGGGAAACGGCCAAAGGCCGGGGGTGCCGGGGTCCGGTGGACCCCGTTCGTCCCCCGTCCGTCCTCCCCGGCGGATTGGGCGGATTCGGCGGCTCGGTGGATCGGCGGGTCGGCGGGTCGGTAGTTCAGCGGGTCAGTGGATCAGCGGCAGGACCTCGGCGCCGAGCCGGCGCAGGTTCTCCTCGGTCGCCGCGAGGTCGCCCGACCCCTCGGCCAGCAGCGCGAACCCGCGGATCCCGGTCCGCTCCGCGGTGGCCGCCAGGCGATCGGCGCAGAGCCGGGGCGGGCCGACCGGATGGAGCGAGCACAGCAGCTCGGTGTACGCGAGCGGGTCCCGCATCCGGCGCTCCCGGCCGTCGACGGTGACATGTGCCCCGAGTCCCTGACGCAGCCAGCCGGGCATCGTCTTCAGCAGGGTCTCCGCCGCTTCCTGGCGGCGGTCCGCCACCTGCACCACGCCCGCCGCCACATGCCCGGCGGACGCCACGTGCTCCGGTGAACTCCCGGATTCCAGCGCACACTTGCGCCACAGGGACACCATCTCGGCCTTTTCCTCGTCGGTGCTGTGCATGCCGAGCAGCATCGGCAGCCCGTGCCGGGCGGCCAGCCGGACCCCGGCGGGCGAGGTGCAGGCGACCAGCACCGGCGGGCCGGGCCGGTCCAGCAGTTCGTCCGGCCGCGGCACCACGGGTACCTCGCGGAAGGAGAATCGTTTGCCCGAGGCGCCGACGCGGGGTTCCCGCAGCCAGCGCATCAGCAGTTCGAGCGATTCCGGAAACGCTTCTTCGTAAGCCTGGAGGCCCGCGTTGAACACTTCCAGGTCCACCCAAGGTCCGCCGCGGCCGACCCCGAGGGTGAACCGGCCGCCCGAGGCGATGTGCAGCAGCGCCGTCTGCTCGCCCAGGGTCACGGGGTGGGTGGTCGGCAGGACGCTCACCGCCGTGCCCACCCGGATCCGCCGGGTACGGCCCAGGAGCAGCCCGGCCAGCGTCACCGCCGACGGGCAGACGCCGTAGGGGACGAAGTGGTGTTCGGCCAGCCAGACCGCGTCGAGACCGGCCTCCTCGGCGACCTCGGCCGTCCGCACCGCCCGGTACAGCGCCTCTCCGTGACCCTGGCCCGGGAACTGGGCGGCCAGGACGAACGCTCCAACGCGCATGTGTGCACCTTCCTGCGCGACCGACCCGACCCCCCGTTGGCAATAACGCCCGACACGTGCCACGAGGTACGGGCGTTCAGGAAGTTTTCATGATGATCGGAGAGGGTGGCCGGGTGGGTGGTCGACTCACCCGGCCGGGGCGGTGACCGTGACGCGTACCCTGGTCACAGCCCGTAGCTCGCCCGACCTTCGAGGTGAACCGTGTCCCCGCGCCGAAACCGCCCCCGAGGCGGCGCCGTCAGTCACACCGCAGAGAACGCCCGGTACGAGGGCGGCGGGGTGCGGTACGGACTGGAGCAGACGGAGAGCTGGCAGGGCGAGGACTGGTCGGTCCGCATGGTCGGCGGGAGCGCGGCGGCCAAGCGTTACCGCTGCCCCGGCTGCGACCAGGAGATCCCGCCCGGGGTGCCGCACCTGGTGGTGTGGCCGCAGTACGGCGCGGGGGTCGAGGACCGGCGCCACTGGCACAAGGCCTGCTGGAACGCGAGGGACCGCCGGAGCGCGCGGCTCCAGCGGTCCCGTAACGCGCCGCGGTACTGAGCGCACCGCGTGGGGGCCGGTCGAAGGCCCCCTCGCCGATCTCCGTCAGGCGTCCCGCTTGTTGATCACCAGGTGGGCGCCGGCCGTGGCGGCGGCGGTCAGCGCGAGCATGATCCACAGCGGGTCCCAGCCGGACGGCCCCGAGTCGACCTCCGCGCCGTAAAGGGTGAACAACTGCATCGGGATCGAGTACTTGGCGAGCACCTCACCGATCTTCTGGACGGAGTCGGCCTGGAGGAAGAGCGACAGCAGCGGCGGCAGCAGCACCAGGCCCAGCATGGTGGTGATCGCTCCGGCGGAGTGCCGCAGCAGGGTGCCGACGGCCAGCGCCAGCAGCCCGGCCAGCGCCACGTAGAGGCTGACCCCGACGGTCGCCTTGAACCACTGGCCGGCGGTCGGGTCGTCGATGACCTGGTCGTCCAGCAGGGCGGCACTGATCATGGCGACGAAGAGCGTCGCGACCAGCGTGGTCACGAAGGCCAGGGAGCCCAGGACGATCGCCTTCGCCGTCAGCACGCGGGAGCGGCTGGGGCAAGCGGTCAGGGTGGTGCGGACCAGCCCGGTCCCGTACTCCGAGGAGATGGTCAGCACGCCCAGGGTGAGCACCGGGATCATGCCGAGCAGCACGCCGACGGCGCCCAGGCCCAGCATGTCCTCACCGTCGGCGGTCTTGTCCGAGGAGGAGGCGACCAGCGACAGCGTCAGACCGAGGCCGACGACGATCACCAGCATGGTGCCGAGCGTCCACATCGTGGACCGCAGGCTGCGGATCTTCGTCCACTCGGCCATGACGGCGTCCCCGAGGTGCGCCGCGCGCACCGGGACCGGGGACACGTACCCGCCGGGGCCGCCCGGGCCCGCCTGACCGGGCCAGTACGGCTGCGCGGGGCCCTGGCCGGGCTGCTGCGGCGCGCCCTGCGGGGGCACGGGGTGCTGAGGGGTCGTCGGGGTGGTCATCGGGCGTCCTCGGTGTCGCGCTTGGTCAGGTCGGCGGGTGCTGAGGGGGCGTCGGACGGCGCGTCGGCCGGCGGGGCGGCGGGCGCGGTGGGGGCCGGGGCGGCCTGCGGGGGCGCCGCGGGCTGCCGGGGGAGGGCGGGCTGCTGCGGGGCGGCGGGCTGCTGGGCGTAGGGGTTGGGCTGCTCACCCGGCAGCACCGGGTAGCCGGCCGGT
Organism: Streptomyces sp. NPDC052910; assembly: GCF_055585605.1. Classification (NCBI taxonomy): domain Bacteria; kingdom Bacillati; phylum Actinomycetota; class Actinomycetes; order Kitasatosporales; family Streptomycetaceae; genus Streptomyces; species Streptomyces sp. NPDC052910. The sequence continues at coordinate 403,475 of NZ_JBVJJR010000001.1, read as the reverse complement.
CCGTTCCACCCCTGCGGCACCGGTGCCGGGCCGCCGGGCATCGCGTGCCCGGGGACGGCCGGCGGCTGGAAGCCGGCCCGGGGGTCGTGGGTCGACCGGTAGTCGACGGCCCCCTGCGTCATCCGCATGTACGCCTCCTCCAGGGACGCCTGGTGCGGGGAGAGCTCCCAGAGGCGGACGTCGTGGTCGTGGGCGACGTCGCTGATCCGGGGCAGCTCCAGGCCGGTGACGCGCAGGGCGCCGTCGGGCTCGGGCAGCACCTGGCCGCCCGCCTCGACCAGCGCGGCGATCAGCTTCTCGCGCCCCTCCGGCTCGGTGTCGGGGGTACGGACGCGGGCGAAACCGGCCGAGTTGGCGGCGATGAAGTCCTGGACGCTCATGTCGGCGAGCAACTGCCCGCGGCCGATGACGATCAGGTGGTCGGCGGTCAGCGCCATCTCGCTCATCAGGTGCGAGGAGACGAACACCGTCCGGCCCTCGGCGGCCAGCCGCTTCATCAGGTTGCGGACCCAGAGGATGCCCTCGGGGTCGAGACCGTTGACGGGCTCGTCGAACAGCAGCACCTGCGGGTCGCCGAGCAGCGCCGCGGCGATGCCGAGCCGCTGGCCCATGCCGAGCGAGAAGCCGCGGGAGCGCTGCTTGGCCACGTTGTGCAGACCCACCACGCCCAGCACCTCGTCCACCCGGGAGCGCGGGATGCCGGCGAGCTGGGCGAGGGACAGCAGGTGGTTGTAGGCGCTGCGCCCGCCGTGCACGGCCTTGGCGTCGATCAGCGCGCCGACCTGGCGAGCGGCGTTGGGCAGTTCCCGGTAGGGGCGGCCACCGATGGTGACCCGGCCAGCGGTCGGTGCGTCCAGGCCCAGGATCATGCGCATGGTCGTGGACTTGCCGGAACCGTTGGGGCCCAGGAAGCCGGTGACGGCACCCGGCCTCACCCGGAAGTTCAGGTTGTGCACGGCCGTCTTGGCGCCGTAGCGCTTCGTCAGGCCGACTGCCTCGATCATTCTCCGCCCCTCGCGAGATGGTCGGGGCGTGTGCCCCCGTTCGGGTTAGGAGGATAACGAGAGGCTGACGGTTCCACGGAATGCCGGGGGAGGGGGCGGACGGGGTCAAGGGGACAGGTCGGCGTGGCGGAGGTCGGCCGTTCCGGAACGTGACGGAAGGTCGCCTTCCGGGTGGATCCAGCCCTCCTCCCGGAAGATCCGGGCGCCCTCCGCCCGTACCGTCTCCTCGGCGCGGGCCCGCTCGGTCCAGGCGTGCGGGTCGGGCCCGAGCAGGGTCCGCAGCCGCTTCGAGGAACGCAGCAGGGCGGCGAGCAGCGCGCCCTGGTCCTCCCCGCCGGGGCGCGGCCGGCCGGTGGCCGGGTCGGCCAGCACCCCATGCCGGGAGACATAGAGGTAGGCGCCGCCCAGATGGTCGCCGGAGGGCAGGGTCATCGGGAACGCCGTGCCGCGCAGCAGCACCCGCCGGTAATGCAGCTCGGAGGCGTCCACGGCGGCCAACTGGGCCGGGTCCAGCCAGCTCACCACCAGCCGCCGCTCGGCCGCCGGGTCCGCGTACGGCGCGGCGGCCACGTACCCGGCCCGCCCGATGTGGGCGGAGCAGCCCACCCCGATGCCGCGGACGGTCACCGGGACCATGGGCACCGCGGCCGGCAGCCGGTGCGCGGCCAGCTTGTGGCCCATCTGGGCGGGGGAGGCGTTGGAGCCCACGGCGAGGACGGGGTGGCGGTGGCCGGTGACGAGCCGTCCCAGGACGGTCAGCACGGCGTCCAGCGCGGGACCGGTGCCGTCGGGCGGCGGGGCGGCAGCAGCAGGAGCGGGGCCGGTGCCGTCGGGGCGGCCGGGCACCGAGGGCGTACCGGACGGGGGCCCGGACGGGGACGGCGTATCGGGGGCGGCGGACGCCCCCGTCCCGTCCGGGACCGGCGCGCCGACGACCGGCCACGCCCCGAGCGGCCGTCCCGGGACGGCGCGCAGCGGGAGCAGCTCCGTCTCCAGCAGCAGGCACGGCTCCGGGGCCGGGCGGCCCGGGTACTCCAGGGGACGCCGGAACGGGACGGCGTCCAGTCCGAGGTCGCGCAGGGTCCGGCGCGTCACCGTGCTACGCGTCGCGCTTCTTCAGCACCACGTACCCGCCCACCAGCGCGGCGGCCACCCACAGCACCATGATGGCGAAGCCTCCCCAGGGCCCGTACGGGGCGTCGTCGTCCACCAGGACCACCTGCATGACCTTCTGCCCCGCCTTGTCCGGCAGGTACTCGCCGACCTTCTTCGTCGCCGAGACGTTCGCCAGGATGCTGGAGATCAGGAAGAAGAACGGCATCAGGACGCCGAGCGAGAGCATGGGGCTGCGCAGCATCGCCGCCACCCCCATCGAGAACACCGTGATCAGCGTCATGTACAGCCCGCCGCCGACCACCGCGCGCAGCACTCCCGGGTCGCCGAGGTGCGCGCCGCGGTCGCCGAGCATCGCCTGTCCGACGAAAAACGTCAGGAAACTCGTGATCATGCCCACGACCAGTGCGAGTGCGGTCGCAATTGCGATCTTGCCGAACAGGAAGAGACCGCGACGCGGAACGGCCGCCAATGATGTGCGGATCATTCCGGTGCTGTATTCGTTGGCGACCACCAATACCCCGAAAACGATCAATGCGAGCTGGCCGAGTCCCATCCCCGCGAAACTGATGAATGTCGGGTCGAACGTGAACCGGTCGCGCGGCGAGAGATTCTCGTAGTCGTTCTTCGCGAGTGCGCTGATCAGCGCGCCGAGTGCGACGGTGACCACCACTCCGGTGCCCAGCGTCCACACCGTGGAGCGCACGGATTTGATCTTCGTCCATTCCGATCGCAGAACCTGTGCCGTCACCGCCATGATCAGGATTCCTTCCCGCGCCGCTCCTCGCGCCAGTCCGCTCCCCATGACGAGCGACCCGGCCCCGGCCCGCCCGACCCCGGCTCACCCGGGCCCGGCCCGGCCGGTGCCGCCCCACCCGCCGTCGGCCCGGCCTCCGGCTCCGCGCCGCGTCCGGCCCGCGCGTGGTACTCCACGGACTCGGCCGTCAGCCGCATGAACGCCTCCTCCAGCGAGGCCCGCTGCGGACTGAGCTCGTGCAGCGTGATCCCGTGCCGCGCCGCCAGTTCGCCCAGGCGGGCCGCGTCCTCGCCGGTGACGTCCAGGCCGCCCTCCGGCCCCGGCGCGGCCGTGATCCCGGCGTCCGCGAGCACGTCCCGCAGGCGCTCCTGCTCCGGCGAGCGCATCCGCACGTACGAACGGGAGTTCTGCGCGATGAAGTCGGCCATGGAGGTGTCGGCGAGCAGCTTGCCCTGGCCGATGACGATCAGGTGGTCGGCGGTCAGCGCCATCTCGCTCATCAGGTGCGAGGAGACGAAGACCGTCCGGCCCTGCGCCGCCAGCCCCTTCATCAGCGTCCGGATCCAGTGGATCCCCTCCGGGTCGAGGCCGTTGACCGGTTCGTCGAACATGAGGATGCGCGGGTCGCCGAGGAGCGCCGCCGCGATGCCCAGCCGCTGGCCCATGCCGAGCGAGAACCCCTTGGCCCGCTTCCGCGCCACCGAGGTCAGCCCCACCGTGTCCAGCACCTCGCGCACCCGTGCGGGCGGGATGCCGTTGCTCTGCGCCAGGCACAGCAGGTGGTGGTAGGCGCTGCGACCGCCGTGGATCGCCTTGGCGTCCAGCAGGGCGCCCACCGTCCGCAGGGGGTCGCGCAGTTCGCGGTAGTGCCGGCCGTCGATGCGGACCGTGCCGTCGGTGGGGTTGTCGAGGTCGAGCATCATGCGCATCGTGGTCGACTTGCCCGCGCCGTTGGGACCGAGGAAGCCGGTGACGATGCCGGGGCGCACGGTGCAGGTGAGGTGATCGACGGCGAGTTTGTCGCCGTATCGCTTGGTCAGACCCTCCAGCTCGATCATTCATTCACGGTACGGGCGTGCCAGGGACCTCGCCACCGGAAGGACGCCGTTCGCGAGGGCAAGGGCGCGCGGGACACGTCAGCGCGCCGTAAGCCGCCGCCGGATCCTCGGACGGCCACGACGCGCTGAGCGCGGGATCCCCCGAACGAATGTGGTGCTGGGTACTGCTGTTGCTGCTGTGGTGAGTTGCTGCTGTGGTGCTGTGGTGCTGTGGTGCTGTGGTGCTGTGGTGCTGTGTGGTGCCGCTCTGTACTGTCCGTGCCGCCGCTGCGCGAACCCGCCGTACCGCTGCCCTCGTACGGATTCCTCGCGGCTCCGCGGTCGCCGCGCGCCGCCGGTGAACCGCCGCGGTTCAGCGGCTCTGCTGGGCCGGGACGCCGCGCGAGATCGGCTCGTCGTCACCGGGCACACCGGCCGCGGCCACCGCGGCGCCGGTCAGCGTGGCGAGCATCTCGCGGACGTTGGTGAGCTGGGCGTTGATGCTGTCGCGACGGTTGGTCAGCGCCGCCAGCTCGCGCTCGGACTCGCTGCGGATGCGGTCCGCCTTGGCGTTGGCGTCGGCCACGATGTCCTCGGCCTGGCGCTGCGCGGTCTCCACCGTCTGACGGGCCCGGCGCTCCGCGTCCGTCCGCAGCTTCTCGGCCTCCAGCCGCAACTGCTCCGCGCGGTGCTCGATCTCCGCCAGCCGCTTCTCCGCCTTCGCCTGCCGGGAGGCGAGGTCCCGCTCGGACTGCTCGCGGCGCTTGGCCAGGTTGGTCTCGAAGTCGGCCGCCGCCTGGGCCGCCTTGGCGCGCGTCTCCTCGAAGAGGGCATCAGCCTCCTCGCGCTTGGACTGCGCGTCCTTCTGCGCCTCGGCCCGCAGCGTCGCCGCGTCCCCCTTGGCCTTCTCGACGATCCGGGCGCCCTCGTCCTCCGCCTTCGCCTTGCGGTCGGCGGCGAACGCCTCGGCGTCGTTGCGCACTTGCTGCGCCGCCGACTCCGCCAGCTCACGGTGCTGCTCCGCCGCCCGACGGGCCTCCTCACGCAGGTCCTTGGCCTCCTCCTCGGCCAGCCGGAGGATCTTCTCGACCCGCGCCCCGAGCCCCGCGTACGACGGTTCCGCGTCATTGATCTGGGCCTGAGCGTTCTGCGTTTCGAGGTGCAGCTCCTCGATGCGCTTTTCCAGAGAGGTGATCCGGGCCAGTGCGCTGTCACGGTCGGCGACGAGCTTGGTAATGCGGTCGTCCACCTGGCCGCGGTCGTATCCACGCCGCACGAGCTCGAAGCCGAAGGGGGAGGAAGTGTCGCTCATGGGGTTCCTGTCGAAAGAGACCGGTGAGGTGATAAGGGAATCCTAGGGCGGTGAGCGGCGTCGCATGGAGCAGATCCTCGTACTCGGTTGGCGGATTGGGGAATTGTCCCCTCGAATGAGTGGCTTACTTCTGCGACTGCTTGCCACCCGAACGAGTAGCGCCGGCTCCCGCCGTCGCCTTCACCCCGCCCTCCTTGGAGCCGCTTGCCCCAGGGGACTCAAATGATTCCAACGCCTCCAACACGTCCTGGACACGGGAAATCTCCGCGTTGATGTCCTCGCGGCGCCGAACCAGCGCCTCCAACTCGGTCCGGCCGCCCTCGACCAGACGCCGCGCCTCCTCCTCGGCCTCGGTGCGCAGGCGCTCCGCCTCGCGTACGGCCTCGCCGCGCAGCCGCTCGGCGTCGCGCACGGCGGCGGCCTTCTTCTGCTCGGCCTCCTTCAGCAGGCCCTCCGCCTTCTTGACGGCGGCGACCCGGACCTTGTTCGCCTCGCCGCCGGCGTCGGACACCAACTGCTTCGCCTTCGCCTCGGCCTCCGCCAACTGCTCGGTGGCGGCGGCGACGAGCTTGTCGCACCGCTCGCCGGCCGACTGCATGGCCTCCGCGGCCTCCCGCCGCGCCCGGTCGTGCAGCTCCTCGACCTCGGCCTCGATCCGCGCCCGCAGCTCCTCGGCGCGGTCCCTTATGGCGGTCGCGTCCCCACGGGCCTCGGACAACAGGGTGTCCGCGTCCGTACGGGCCCGCTCCACCAGCGCGTTGCCCTCGCCGGTGGCCTCGGCGACGATCCGCTCGGCCTCCCGGCGGGCGACGCCGACCATGGTGTCCGCCTGCTCCTCGGCCGCGGCGGCGGTCTTCACCGCCTCCTCCTGAGCCTTGGCGATCAGCGCGTCCGCCTGCTCGGCCGCCTCGGTACGCCGCTGTGCCGCCGCGTCCCGCGCCTCGTCGACCGTCCGCTCGGCCTCCTCGCGCGCCTCCGCGCGCAGCCGCTCGGCCTCCAGCACCGCGTCGGCCTTGAGCTTGGCCGAGTCCGCGCGCGTGCTGTTGGCGTTCTCCTGCGCCGCGGCCAGCGCCGCCCGCGCCTCGGCGGCCATCCGCTCGGCCTCGGCCGTCGCCTCGGCGACCAGCTCGTCGGCCTGGCGTGCCGCCTCCGCACGGCGCCTGTCGGCGGCCTCCCGCGCCTCGTCCGCCGTCTCGGCGGCCTCCTGACGCGCCTGCTCCAGCGCCGCCGCCGCGTCGGCCCGCACCCGCTCGGCCTCGGCCTTGGCGTCCGCCAGCGTCCGCTCGGCCTCCGCCGCGGTCTCCGCGCGGTGCGCCTCCGCCGCCGCGCGGGCCTCCTCGACCGTACGCGCGGCCTCGGCGGCCATCCGCTCGGCCTCGCTCGTCGCCTCGGCGACCAGCTCGTCCGCCTGACGGCCGGCCTCCGCGCGGCGCTTGTCGGCCGCCGCACGGGCCTCGTCCAGGATGCGGTCGGCGTCCTCCTGCGCCGAAGAGGTCAGCTCCGCCGCCTCGTTGACGATCCGTTCGGCCTCCGCACGGCCGTCCGCCCGCATCTTGTTCGCGTCCTCGCGGGCCTCGGCCCGGGCACGCGCCGCGTCCTGCTCGGCCGACGCCAGCGCGTCCGACGCGTCCGTGCGCATCTGCTGCGCCTTCGCCGACGCGTCCGAGACCAGCCGCTCGGCCTCGGCCGTCGCCTTGGCGACCAGCTCGTCGGCCTGCTGCGCTGCCTCGACGCGGTGGGCGTCGGCCGCGTCGCGCGCCTCGTCCATGACCCGCCGGGCCTCGGCGCGCAGCGCCTCGGCGTCGGACGCCGCCTGGGCGCGCTCCGCCTCGGCGGCCTCCTCGGCCTCGTCCAGCACCCGGCCGGCGTCCGCGCGCAGCCGCTCGGCCTCGCTCGTCGCCTCGGCGATCAGGGCGTCCGCCTGCTCGGCGGCGTCCGAACGGCGCTTGTTGGCCGCCTCGCGGGCCTCCTCCAGCACACCGGCGGCCTCGGCCCGGACCCGCTCGCCCTCGGCGATGGCCTCCTCGACCGTGCGCTCGGCCAGCTCGCGGGCCGCCTCCGAGGCCGACTGGGCCTCGGAGCGGATCCGCACCGCGTCCTCCCGGGCGCTCTCGCGCTCGGCGTACGCCTCGGAGCGGACCCGGTCCGCCTCCTGCTGTGCCTCGGTGACCGTCCGCTCGGCACTGTGCTCGGCGGCCGAGCGCAGCCCGGCGATCTCCTCCTCGGCCTGCTCGTGCAGGCCCGCGACGGACTCCCGGACCTGCTGGGCCGTCTGCTCCGCCGCGGACACCAGCTCCGTCGCGCGCGCCTCGGCCTCCTCGACCAGGCGCCGGGCCTCCTCCTGCGCCTCCGCGACCCGCTTGCGCGCCGACGCCAGCAGCTCCTCGCTCTGCTCGTGCGCCGCCTCGCGCTCCGCCTGCGCCTCCGTACGGGCGTCGCCGAGCGTCTCCTCCGCCTCGCGGCGGCGCCGGGCGGCCTCCTCCTGCGCGGCGGCCAGCTCCTCGGCGGCCTCCGCCGCCGTCCGCTCCGCCGCGGCGTTGGCCTCGGCCCGGATCCGGTCGGCGGCCTCCTGCGCCTCCGACCGCAGCCGCTCGGCCTCCTCGGCCGCCTCGGCGCGCAGCCGCGACGCCGTCTCCTGGCCCTCGGCACGGGCCGCGGCGGCCTCCTCGGCGGCCTCCGCGCGCTGCCGCTCGGCGTCCTCCTCGGCCTGCGCCCGCAGCGCCCGGGCCCGCTCCGCGGCCTCGGTCCGCTGCCGCTCGGACTCCTCGGCGGCCTCCTTGCGCAGCCGCTCGGCCTCCGTACGGGCCTCGCGCAGCGCCTCCTCGGCGGCCTCGACCCGCTCCTCGGCCTCGGTCCGCAGCCGGGTCAGCTCCTCGGCGGCGTCCTCGCGCAGCGCCTCGGCTGCCTTCTCGGCCTCCGCGCGCAGCTTCTCCGCCGCCTCGGCGGCCTCCGTGCGGGTGCGCTCGGCGTGGTCCTCGGCCTCCTCGGCCATCTCCTCGGCCTCGGCCCTGGCCCGCTCCAGCGCCTCCTCGGCCTGCTTGCGCAGCCCGGCGGCGCGCTCGGCGGCCTCGGCCCGGACCCGCTCGCCCTCGGCGGTGGCCGCCGACCGCGTCTCGGCCGCGTCGGACTTCGCCTTGGCCAGTAGCTCCTCGGCGGTCTTCGCCGCCTCCTCGATCTGCTGGAGCGCCTCGCGGCGCGCCTCGGCGCGCACCTTCTCGGCCTCGGCGACGGCGTCGGCACGCAACTGCTCGGCCTCGCCGCGCAGCCGCCGCGCCTCCTCCTGGAGCTCGACGGTCTTGGCCCGGTACTCCTTGGTGTCGTCCTTCGCGGCGCCCTTGAGCTGCTCGGCCGACTCCTCGGCCTGCTTGCGCAGCCGCTCCGCCTCGGCCTCCGCCTCCTTGCGGATGCGCTCGGCCTCGGCGGCGGCCGCCTTGGTGGCGGCCCGCGCGTCCTCGGACGCCTTGGACAGCATCTCCTCGGCCGTCCGCGCGGCCTTCGCCAACTGGGCCGCCGAGTCCTCGGCGGCGGCGCTGCGCGCCTTCTCCGCCGTCTCGGCCAGCAGCCGCTCGGCCTCCGCCGCCGCGTCGTCCCGCAACTGCCGGGCCTCGGCCCGCAGTGCCTCGGCCTCCTTGGTGGCCTCGCCGACCAGCCGGGTGATCTCGGCACGGGCGGCCCGGGTGCGCTGCTCGTTGTCCGTCTCGGCCTCGGAGAGCCGCGCCGCGGCGGCCTGCGCGGCCTCGGCGACGACCTTGTCGGCCTCGGCGCGCGCCTCGCGCAGCGCCGTCTCGGCCTCCCGCATCCGCGCCTCGGCGGCCCGGGTCAGCTCGGTGGCGGCCGTCCTGGCCTGCTCGGCCTCGCCGCCGGCCTCCGTGCGCAGCCGCTCGGCGTGGTCGGTGGCCTCCTGGGCCTGCTGGGAGGCGGCGGTCAGCAGCCGCTCGGCGTCGGTGCGCGCCCGGCGCAGGATCGCTTCGGCTTCGGCGCGGGCCTCCTCGGCGGCGGCGCCGAGCCGGGTGCGCGCCTGTTCGGTGAGGCGCGCGGCCTCGGCGCGGGCGGCGCTCAGCGCCTGCTCGGCCTCGGCGCGGGACTCCTCCATGAGCCGGCGGGCCTGCGACTCCGTGCGGGCGCGCAACTGCTCGGCCCAGGCGACGTTCTCGTTGACGTGCGACTCGACGGTCGACCGGCGCTCGTTGAGCTCCTCGTCCAGCCGCTGCCGGCGGGCCACCGCCTCGGCGTGCAGCTCGGCCTCCATACGGGCCTGCCGCTCGGCGTGCTCCTGGAGCAGCCGCTGCGTCTGGGCGCGCGCCTCGCGGAGCTCGCGCTCGGCGTCCGCGCGCAACTGGTCGGCCTGGATCTGCGCGTTGCGCAGAAGCTGCTCGGCCTGGTAATCGAGTCCGGCCGCGTCATAGGCGGGACGGTGGGCGAGGGTGCGGCGCGCCTCGTGCAGCTTGGCGCGCAACACCTCGACCTGGTAGCCGAGGTCGTCGGCGTGCTGGACCGCCTTCTCCCGCTCCTTCTTCAGCCGCTCCATCTCGGCCTCGAATTGCGAGAGGTGGTCGGTTTCAGCCCGCTGGCTGTCCTGGCGCTCGTAGCCCCGCACTGCGCGGTCCATCCGTCCCCTGGTCGCGTCGGTGGCCGGCCCCGTGCGTGGTGGTGGAACCCGGAGCCCGCCCTTCCGAAGAAATGGTGTCAGATCATCGGCACAGCCTGGGCCGGGCCCCACCCGTACCCCGGCCGAACCTGCACTCTACCGGCCGGGGCAGGTGTGGGTCAGTGCTCCTCGGCCGGGCGGGGCGCCGAGGTGACCAGTTCCGTCAGCACGCCGTGGCAGTCCTTGGGGTGCAGGAAGGTGATGCGCGAGCCCATGGAACCGGTGCGCGGGGTGTCGTAGAGGACGCGGACGCCCTTGTCCCGCACGGCGTCCGCGTCGGCGTCCACGTCGGCCGTGCCGAACGCGATGTGGTGCACGCCCTCGCCGTTCTTCGCCAGCCACTTGCCCACCGCGGAATCCTCCCGGGTGGGCTCCAGGAGCTGGAGATAGGAGGCGCCGCCGTCCGACGTCTCATTGATCTTCAGCATGGCCTCGCGTACCCCCTGTTCCTCGTTGACCTCCGTGTGGAACACCTCGAAGCCGTACGTGGCACGGTAGAAGTCGACGGTGGTGTCGAGGTCGAAGCAGGCGATCCCGATGTGGTCGATGCGCGTCAGCATGGGTCCAGTGCACCGCCGCGCGGAGCGGTTACGCAACGTGCGCGCGATCACACCCGCCGCCCGATGACCGACCGGTGTACCGCTCAGTACATTGACGAGAACCACCGTTAACCGCCTCCGCCGAAGGAGCACCGTCCATGTCTGGTACGAACGGTTCGACCGCCCCCACCTCCGTGATCGTCGCCGGGGCCCGGACGCCCATGGGCCGGCTGCTCGGGTCCCTCCGCTCCTTCTCCGCGGCCGAACTGGGCGGTTTCGCCATCAAGGCCGCGCTGGACCGGGCCGGCATCGGCGGTGACCAGGTGCAGTACGTGATCATGGGTCAGGTGCTCCAGGCCGGCGCCGGGCAGATCCCCGCCCGCCAGGCGGCCGTCAAGGGCGGCATCCCCATGAACGTTCCCGCCCTCACCGTCAACAAGGTGTGCCTCTCCGGCCTGGACGCCATCGCGCTGGCCGACCAGCTCATCCGCGCGGGTGAGTTCGACATCGTGGTCGCGGGCGGCCAGGAGTCGATGACCAACGCCCCGCACCTGCTGCCGAAGTCGCGCGAGGGCTACAAGTACGGCGCGATCGAGATGCTCGACTCCATGGCGCACGACGGGCTCACCGACCCCTTCGAGTCCATCGCCATGGGCGAGTCGACGGAGAAGCACAACACCCGGCTGGGCATCGGCCGCGCGGCGCAGGACGAGGTCGGCGCGCGCTCGCACCAGCGGGCCGCCGCCGCGCAGAAGAACGGCCTGTTCGACGCCGAGATCACCCCGGTCGCGGTGCCGCAGCGCAAGGGCGAGCCGGTGGTCTTCAGCAAGGACGAGGGCATCCGCGGGGACACCACCGCCGAGGTGCTCGGCAAGCTGAAGCCCTCGTTCAGCAAGGACGGCACCATCACCGCGGGCACCTCCTCGCAGATCTCCGACGGCGCCGCGGCCGTGGTCGTGATGAGCAAGGCCAAGGCCGAGGAGCTGGGCCTGGAGTGGATCGCCGAGATCGGCGCCCACGGCAACGTGGCCGGCCCCGACAACTCGCTGCACTCCCAGCCGTCCAACGCGATCCGGCACGCCCTCGCCAAGGAGGGGCTGACCGTCGACGATCTGGACCTGATCGAGATCAATGAGGCTTTCGCGGCGGTTGTGGTGCAGTCAACCAAGGATCTGGGGGTATCGCCGGAAAAGGTGAACGTCAACGGTGGTGCCATCGCCCTGGGCCACCCCATCGGCATGTCGGGCGCCCGGACCGTGCTCCACCTCGCCCTGGAGCTGCGGCGGCGCGGCGGCGGGGTCGGCGCGGCGGCGCTGTGCGGCGGCGGCGGCCAGGGTGACGCCCTGATCGTCCGCGTCCCCGGCAAGTGACGGCCCGACCCGGCGGACCACGGCGGAAGGAGCGGCGATGGCCGACGTGACCGCGCTGGTCGAGCAGGCCCGGGCCGGCGGTCCGCGCGCCGTCGCCCGGCTGATCTCGCTGGTGGAGGGGGCGTCCCCGCAGTTGCGCGAGGTGATGGCGGCGCTGGCGCCGCTGGCCGGCGGGGCCTATGTGGTCGGCCTCACCGGCTCGCCCGGGGTCGGCAAGTCGACGTCCACCTCGGCCCTGGTCGCCGCCTACCGGCGGCGGGGCAAGCGGGTGGGGGTGCTGGCCGTCGACCCGTCCTCGCCGTTCTCCGGGGGCGCTCTGCTGGGCGACCGGGTGCGGATGTCGGAGCACGCCTCCGACCCGGGCGTCTACATCCGCTCGATGGCCACCCGCGGGCACCTGGGCGGCCTGTCCTGGGCCGCGCCGCAGGCGATCCGGGTCCTGGACGCGGCCGGCTGCGACGTGGTGCTGGTGGAGACGGTGGGCGTGGGCCAGTCCGAGGTGGACATCGCCTCGGAGGCCGATACGACGGTGGTGCTGCTGGCCCCGGGCATGGGCGACGGGATCCAGGCGGCGAAGGCCGGGATCCTGGAGATCGGCGACGTCTACGTGGTCAACAAGGCGGACCGGGACGGCGCGGACGCGACGGCCCGCGAGCTCAACCACATGCTGGGCCTGGGCGAGGCCCGCGAGCCCGGCGACTGGCGGCCGCCGATCGTCAAGACGGTGGCGGCCCGCGGCGAGGGCACCGACGAGGTGGTCGAGGCGCTGGAGAAGCACCGGGCCTGGATGGAGGAGAACGGCGTCCTCGCGGAACGGCGCGCCGCCCGGGTGGCGCACGAGATCGAGCGGATCGCCCTCACGGCGCTGCGCTCGCGCATCGGCGACCTGCGCGGCGGCCGGGACGTGGGCGTCCTGGCGGCACGGGTGCTGGACGGGTCGCTGGACCCGTACGCGGCGGCGGACGAGCTGGTGGCGGGGCTGACGGCGGGAACGGCGGGGGTCTGAGCCTCCGTTCCTCCAGGGCCGGCCCGGCCGTTCGTGCCCGAGACTCCTCGGACGCGAACGGCCGGGCCGGTGCCGTCCCACGGAGGTGGCGGCCGTGGGCCCCCGGCCTGTGGATCAGCCCTTGCCCCGCGCGGCCCGCAGGTGGTCGGCCACCGGGGTCAGCGAGGTGTGCAGCGCCTTGAGCTCGCCGGGGCCCAGCAGGTCGATGAAGTGCTGCCGGACGGACGCCACATGGTGGGGGGCCACCTTCCGCATGGTCTCCCAGCCCTGTTCGGTGAGGACGGCGAACAGCCCCCGCCGGTCGGACTCGCAGTTCTCCCGGCGGACCAGACCCGCGTTCTCCATCCGCGTGATCTGGTGCGAGAGGCGGCTCTTCGACTGGAGGGTCGCGGCGGCGAGATCGCTCATCCGCATCCGGTGGTCCTTCGACTCGGAGAGGTTGACCAGGATCTCGTAGTCGTTGTTGGTCAGTCCGAACGGCTGGAGGTCCCGTTCGAGCTGGTGCATCAACAGTCTGCTGACGTCCAGATGGGTACGCCAGGTGCGCTGTTCCTCATCGCTGAGCCAACGTGTGCCGTTCTCGGTGTCCATGGTGAGATTCTACCTAAGAAAGTTGAAAAGCGAACCAATTGGAATGTGGGGCCGGAACGGGAGGTCAGGCGTTCGACGTCACACTCCGCAGGGTACCGCTCACAGCCCGAAGCGGCGCTGGAGGTCTCCCAACTGGCCGGGGAGCCGGGGGGCGGATGGCTGGTTCCCATGTGTCGAAGGCGTGCCGCCCCCCGGCACACCCGCCTCGTCCGGCGGCGCCCCGGTGGGCTGCTCGGCCATCAACTGCTCGCTGGACTGCAGCAGTACCGTGCCGGCGCCGACGAACTCGAACTGGTGCTCCTCGCCCGACGTCCCGCCGAAACCGGTGAACATCCGCACCCCGCCCAGCACTCCGCGCAGGTACCCGTGGTCGTAGTGGTGGCACGGCGACGGACAGTCCGCCCAGCCGACCAGCGCCTGCGGATCCACCCGGATCGGCGGCTCCACGAACACCACCGGACCGTTGGACGCGGCGACGAACTTCCCCGAGCCGATGAGCGTCACGAACCCCGGGATGATCGACTGCTTGAGCGCCAGGGTCGGCTGGTAGGCCAGCAGGTTGCCCGACCGGACGGTGAGGTTGCCCTCCTCCAGGTCGTACGAGTTGACGTCGAACGACCGGTCCGCGAGCAGCATCCTGCCCCGCCCCTCGGCGACCACCCAGTCCGCCGCGTGCAACGGCGAGTGGAAACTGCTGCGGATCAGCCGGTCCAGGGGGCCGTGGCCGATGCCGTGGAAGCTGATCTGCCCGAAGTAGGCGATCATCTTCCCCTTCTGCAGGAACCACTGCCCGTCGAGGTCCACGCTGAACGCGTAGGGATTGACGTTGTCGTTGACCGGCAGCGTGTACGCGTCGTGGATGACCGGGCCGTTCACAGCTTCTCCTCGGATGCCTGGACGTAGACCGTGCCGCTGCCGGACAGCTCCAGTTGGAACGCCTCGCCCGAGCCGCGGCCGATCATCTCCCGCCAGCCGATCGCCGTCGACAGCTTGTTCCGCACGTCGCCGCGGTGCGCGACGTACGCCTGCGGATCGACGTGGACGGGCTGTTGGGGCCGGATCGGCAGCTCGACGAAGCCCCCGTGGGCCATCACCGCCACCGCGCCGTGCCCCTTGAGCGTCGTGGTGAACAGACCCTGGCCCGTCACCTGGCCGCGCACCATGCCCATGACGCCGCCCTGCGACCCCATGAACATCGTGCCCTGCTGGAGCGAACCGTCGAACGCCAGCAGCCGGTCCGCCTCCACGTAGAGGGTGTCACCGGTCAGGTCGATCACATGGACGTGATGACCGCCGTGCCCGAACATCACCGTGCCGCTGCCCTCCACCGTCATCAGCGGGGTGGCCTCGTTGGCGATCCGGCGGCCGATCATCCCCATGACGCCGCCCTGGCCGCCCGTGATGCTGGGCGTGAAGGAGACCTCGCCCTTGTACGCGAGCATCGCGCCGCGCTGGCTGAACAGCCGCTGCCCCGGCAGCACCTGGGCCTCGACCATGCGCGAGTTCAGCGAACGGAACGGCATCAGACGTCACCCCCGAAGGTGGTGCGCTCGCTCGGCTGCACGTACACCAGCCCGTCGCCCTCGAAGCGGATCTGGAACGCCTCGCCCGACCCCTCGCCCACGAACGTCCGGAAGTTCACCCCCGACTGGAAGTGCTGCCGGAGGCCGCCCGTGTGCGCGATGTACGCCCCCGGGTCCACGGACAGCGGCGTCTGCGGCGTCACCCGCAGCACGATCGCCGTGCCCTCCGAGAGGATCGCCGCCTGCCCGGTGCCTTCCACGGTCGTCGTGAACAGGCCGTTGCCCTGTGACGCCCCGCGCAGACCCGTGAACGACGTGCCGGTGCGCAGCGCCGAGTCGGTGCAGAGGAGGTTGCTCGCCTCCACGTAGAGCGTCTCGCCCTGGAGGCTCACCAGGTTGATCTCGCTCGCCCGGTCGGCGAAGTAGCAGGTGCCGCGCCCCTTCACCTCCATGACCGTCATCTGTTCCCCCGTGAGCCGGCGGGTGACCATGCCACGCAGGCCGTCACCGCCACCGGTCATCTTCTTGAACGTCATGTCGCCCTCGTACGCGACCATGGACCCGTTCTTGGCCTTGACCGCGTCGCCCGTCATGTCGACGGCGAGGATTTTGCTCCCTTGGAGCCGAAACTGTGCCACGCCTCGACGCTAGCGGGCGCCGGCGCCGCTCCGACAGGCCCCGGTCCCGGATCGACCCCTGAGCCGTCCCCGAGAACATCCCTGGTCCCGGCTCGAACGCATCCCTGATGCCGGCCCGGGCGCCACCCCGATCCGGGGGTGCCGGAGGGGACTGCAACAATGGGCGGAACTTGTGAACGCACTCACAAGATCGCTGCAGTGCGTGACCGTCCCGCCACTCCCGACGGAAAGGGTGCTTTCCCGTGGACCTCAAGACCGCCTCCGCTCTGCGTCGGCTCCGACTGATCTCCGCGCCCGAGGCCACGTCGTTCCTGCTGCTGATCACGTGCTCGGTCCTCAAGCGCACCACCGACTTCAACGCCGTGCCCGCCATGGGCATGGTGCACGGCTTCCTGTTCCTGATCTACGTGCTCTTCTGGATCGACGCCTGGAAACGGGCCAAGTGGGAGAACAAGACCGCCGCCCTCTACTTCGCCCTCTCGGTCATCCCGCTGGGCGGCTTCTTCGCGGACCGCAAGCTGCGCCGTGAGGCCGAGGCGAGCGTCATGGCCGCCCGGGCCCGCAAGGAAGGCGTGGTCGGCGCGTGATCGTCGCTTTCTCCGTCACCCCGATCGGTGCCGGTGAGGACGTCGGCGAGTACGTCGCGGAAGCGGTCCGCGTCGTCCGCGCCTCCGGCCTGCCGAACCGCACCGACGCCATGTTCACCTCGCTGGAGGGCGAGTGGGACGAGGTCATGGACGTCGTCAAGCGCGCCGTCCGGGCCGTCGAGGCCCGCTGCGGCCGGGTCTCCCTCGTCCTCAAGGCGGACATCCGCCCGGGCGTCACGGACGGCCTCACCAGCAAGGTCGAGACGGTGGAGCGCCACCTGGCGTCCTGACCGGGCGGCCCGCCCGCCCGGAACCCACCGGGGCCGGCCCGGTGCCGCGGCCTCCGACGCCCGGCGCCCGGCCGGTTCGGCCCTCGGCCACCGCCGTCCCCAGCGCCGTCCGCTCGTACAGCACGCGCCGGCCCCGCCGTCGCGCGGTCAGCAGCGCCGCGTCGCGCAGCACGGTCAGGTGCGCCGAGACCGACGAGAGCGCCAGACCGTGCCGTTCGGCCAGGTCCGTCGTGGTCGCCGGGGCGGACAGGCCGGCGAGCAGGGCCGCCCGGTTGCGGCCCAGCAGCCTGATCAGCGCGTCCGACGGCGCCGCGGGCGAGGCCCAGAGGCCGCCGATGCCGCGCGCCGGGTAGACCAGCGTGGCCTGCCAGGGCGGGTCGAAGCCGCCGACCGGCTTCGGCCAGACGAAGGCGCTCGGCACCAGCAACAGCCCCTCGCCCCGCAGCGTCCGCTCGTGATCGCCCTGGTGGCGGATGGTCAGGGTGCCGGCCCGCCAGGTCAGCGCGGGGTGCAGGTCCGCGAACAACCGCTCGAGACCGCCGTCCGCCACCTGCCGGGTCCGGTACGCCACGTCGTCCTCCAGCAGGGCCCGGTGCCGTGACCAGTGGGGGAGGAGCAGCGACCGCCAGGCCCGTTCCAGGACGGCGGTCAACTCCCGCAGCGCCGCGGCCGGGTCGGCGAGCATCGCCCGGCCCCGCTCCGACTCCGCGGCCCCCGGTGTGTCGGCGAGGGACCGGGCCAGTTCCTCCCTGACCAGCTCCGGGGCCGCCGTCCGCACGCGCGCCAGCTCGTCCGCGAAGGACGCCGACGGGTCGCGGGGCGGCGGACAGAGGACGTCGGGCGAGTACCCGCGGCGCGGCATCACCAGCCGGTAGGCCGAGAAGTCGATCCCCGCCGCCGCCTCCCGTACCCGGCGCAGCCAGGGGCCGTAGTACCCGTGCCGTTCCGGCTGGTGCAGGGTGCGCAGCGCCTCCTGCGTCTCCCAGAGCGGCGACACGGCGAAGCGGCAGCGCAGCAGGTCATCGGGTCCGAAGTACAGGTGGTACGGCATGGCCCCCCAGCCGGTCGTCCCCGGTCGGCGCGGCTCGTCCCCTCGTCCCCGGTCGGCGCCGGGCCGTTCCGCCGTGCGCCTCCGGTGGACGGATTCGTCTCAGGCCGAAAGATTAGAGCGGGCTGCCGGCGGTCGGAATGCTTCGGCCATGGGCTCCTCGACTTCCCCGGATTCCCCCACGTCCCCTCCGTCCCCTCCGTCCCCTCCGTCCCCTCCGTCTCCTGCTCCTCCGACTTCCTCTGCGCAGTCGGCTCCTCTTGCCTCCCCTGCTCCCCTCGCCCCTATCGCCCCTCTTGTCTCTCCCGCACCCCCGTCTCCCCCCGCCCGGCACGACGCCCCGCCCGCGCGGACCGGTTACGCCGCCGTCTTCGCCGTACCGGAGTTCCGGGCGGTCTTCGCCGCGCATCTGCTGTCCCTGCTCGGCGTCGTGGTCTGTGAACTCGCCCTGTCCGTCCTCGTCTTCCGGATCACCGGATCGCCGCTGCTCAGCGCGCTGACGTTCGCCCTCGGGTTCCTCCCGTACCTCGTCGGCGGCACCCTGCTGTCCGGGATCGCCGACCGGTACCCGGCCCGCCGCGTCCTGGTCTGCTGCGACCTGCTGTGCGCCGGAGCCGCGACGGCGATGGCCCTGCCCTGGACACCGGTCGGCGTCCTGCTGGTGCTGCGCTGCGTCAGCGCCGTCGTGAGCCCGGTGTTCGCCGGGACCCGGGCGGCCACCCTCGGGGACATCCTGGGCGAGGGCGACCTGTTCGTCCTGGGCCGCTCGCTGCTCCGGCTGGTCTCCCAGGGGGCGCAGCTCGCCGGGTTCGCCGCCGGGGGCCTGCTGCTGACCGTGCTCGCACCCCGGCGGGCGCTCTTGGTGACCGTGGCGGGCTTCCTCGCGTCGGCGCTGCTGCTGCGGCTGGGCACCCGCCGCCGCCCGGCGCGCGCCGGCGGGGGCGAGGGCCTGCTGCGGACCTCGCTGACGGGCACCTGGCGGCTGCTGGCCGACCGGCGCGTACGCGGGCTGGTGCTCCTGGTCTGGGTGCCGCCGTTCTTCCTCGTCGCCCCCGAGGCGCTCGCCGCCTCGTACGCCGACGCCGTCGGGGCCGGCCCGGTCGGGCTGGGGCTGCTGATGTGCGGGATGCCCGTCGGGGCGATCGTGGGGGAGGCCCTGGCGGGCGGCCTGCTGGGCCCCGGTGCCCGGGAACGGGCCGCGCTGCCGGTGGCCGTCGTCTCCCTGCTCCCGTTCCTGGCGTTCGCCTGGCGTCCGTCCGTCCCCTGGGCGCTGCCGGCGTTGGCCCTGGCGGGCGCGGGGATGCTGTACACGCTCGGTGTGGACCAGTGGTTCGTCCGGGCGGTCCCCGAGGAGCTGCGCGGGCGGGCGATGACCTTCCAGACGGCCGGCCTGATGACCGTCCAGGGCCTGGGCATGGCCCTCGCGGGGGCGGCGGCCGAGTTCGCGCCACCGTCGGCGGTGATCGCGGGCGCGGGTACGGCGGGGGCGCTCGCGACGGCGGCCGTGGCCCGGTCGGTCCGCTCGGTACGCACCGACGCCCGCCGGCCCGGGATCCGGGCCGGGTCCGGATCCCGGAACGCGGGCGCCGGGGAAGAGGCCGGGCGATAGGGTCGTGCCGTGTCCAAGCCGCTCAGCCTCCCCTTCGACCCCATCGCCCGCGCCGACGAACTGTGGGAGCGGCGCTGGGGCGCGGTGCCCTCCATGGCCGCGATCACCTCGATCATGCGGGCCCACCAGATCCTGCTCGGCCAGGTCGACGCCGTCGTCAAGCCGTACGGGCTGACGTTCGCGCGCTACGAGGCGCTGGTGCTGCTCACCTTCTCCAAGGCGGGCGAGCTGCCGATGTCGAAGATCGGGGAGCGGCTGATGGTGCACCCGACGTCCGTGACCAACACGGTGGACCGCCTGGTGACGGCGGGGTTCGTGGACAAGCGCCCCAATCCCAGGGACGGCCGCGGCACGCTCGCGTCGATCACCGACAAGGGGCGCGAGGTCGTGGAAGCGGCGACGCGGGACCTGATGGCGATGGACTTCGGGCTGGGCGTGTACGACGCGGAGGAGTGCGCGGAGATCTTCCGCATCCTGCGGCCGCTGCGGGTGGCGGCGTCGGACTTCACCGAGGACTCGGAGGAGGGCACCTCGGCGGACCGGGCGGACCGGGCGGGGTAGAGGCCGCCCGACGCCCCGGGCGGGAACCCGTCCGCCGCCGTCGGTGACGGCCCGTCCGCCCCTCCGGCAGCGGATCGGCGGGAGCCCGTCCGCCCCTCCGGCAGGGGCCCGTCCGCCCTCCGGCCGGGCCGCGCGACACGCCCCGCACCCGTCTCACCAGGCACCCTTCACCCACGCCAGGGGCGGCGAAGATCGCCCCGGATGGTGCCGTTACGCTCTCCCCCATGAAGCGCTCCGTCCTGACCCGCTACCGTGCCCTGGCCTACATCACCGGCGTGCTGCTGGTCCTGCTGACGATCGGCGTGATCGCCAAGTACGGACTGGACATGGACGGGGTGGCCGGCCCCCTCCGGGTCGTCGCCATCGCCCACGGCTGGCTCTACGTCCTGTACCTGGTCTTCGCCTTCGACATGGGCTCCAAGGCCAAGTGGCCGTTCGGCCGGCTGGCCTGGATCCTGCTGGCGGGCACCATCCCGACGGCCGCCTTCTTCGTGGAGCGCAAGGTCACCCGGGAGCTGGAGCCCCTGTTCGCGGAGCCGGCGGCCGCTCCGTCGCCCGTCGCCTGACCCCGCCCGGCGGGGGCACCCCCCGGAACGGACAGCCCCGGACACCCCTTGTGTCCGGGGCTTTCTTGCGCGACGATTTACTAGGACGTCCTAGTAGTTTTTCGTGGCTTCTAGTAGTTCGACGTCCCCGGGACGGCCCGCGACGACGGGGGCCGCCCGGCGGTCGAGTCCCGCGCGGGGTCGCGCGGGAGCCCGGAGAGGCGGACGGCACCACCATGGACGCAGCATCCATCGAAGCGGGACGCGGACGCTGGCAGGCCCGTTACGACGCGGCGCGCAAGCGGGACGCCGACTTCACCACCCTGTCCGGCGACCCGGTCGACCCGGTCTACGGCCCCCGCCCCGGCGACACGTACGAGGGCTTCGAGCGCATCGGCTGGCCCGGCGAGTACCCGTTCACCCGGGGCCTGCACCCCACCGGCTACCGGGGCCGCACCTGGACCATCCGCCAGTTCGCCGGCTTCGGCAACGCCGAGCAGACCAACGAGCGCTACAAGATGATCCTGGCCGCGGGCGGCGGCGGCCTCTCGGTCGCCTTCGACATGCCGACCCTGATGGGCCGCGACTCCGACGACCCCCGCTCGCTCGGCGAGGTGGGCCACTGCGGCGTCGCCATCGACTCGGCCGCCGACATGGAGGTCCTGTTCAAGGACATCCCGCTCGGCGACGTCACCACCTCCATGACGATCAGCGGCCCGGCCGTGCCGGTCTTCTGCATGTACCTCGTCGCAGCCGAACGCCAGGGCGTCGACCCGGCCGTGCTCAACGGCACGCTCCAGACCGACATCTTCAAGGAGTACATCGCCCAGAAGGAGTGGCTGTTCGGCCCCGAGCCGCACCTGCGCCTGATCGGCGACCTGATGGAGCACTGCACCCGCGCCATCCCCGCCTACAAGCCGCTCTCCGTCTCCGGCTACCACATCCGCGAGGCGGGGGCCACGGCCGCGCAGGAGCTCGCGTACACCCTGGCCGACGGGTTTGGGTACGTGGAACTCGGGCTTTCCCGCGGCCTGGACGTGGACACCTTCGCCCCCGGCCTGTCCTTCTTCTTCGACGCGCACCTCGACTTCTTCGAGGAGATCGCCAAGTTCCGCGCGGCGCGCCGGATCTGGGCCCGCTGGATGAAGGAGGTCTACGGCGCGAAGACGGACAAGGCGCAGTGGCTCCGCTTCCACACCCAGACCGCCGGTGTCTCGCTCACCGCCCAGCAGCCGTACAACAATGTCGTCCGCACGGCCGTGGAG
This sequence comes from Streptomyces sp. NPDC052910, assembly GCF_055585605.1. Classification (NCBI taxonomy): domain Bacteria; kingdom Bacillati; phylum Actinomycetota; class Actinomycetes; order Kitasatosporales; family Streptomycetaceae; genus Streptomyces; species Streptomyces sp. NPDC052910. Next base: position 382,032 of record NZ_JBVJJR010000001.1, on the reverse strand, counting down.
GCCCTCGCCGCCGTCCTCGGCGGCACCAACTCCCTCCACACCAACGCCCTCGACGAGACCCTGGCGCTGCCCAGCGAGCAGGCCGCCGAGATCGCGCTGCGCACACAGCAGGTGCTGATGGAGGAGACGGGCGTCGCCAACGTCGCGGACCCGCTGGGTGGTTCGTGGTTCGTCGAGCAGCTCACCGACCGCATCGAGGCCGACGCCGAGAAGATCTTCGAGCAGATCAAGGAGCGCGGCCTGCGCGCCCACCCGGACGGGAAGCACCCGATCGGCCCGATCACCTCCGGCATCCTGCGCGGCATCGAGGACGGCTGGTTCACCGGCGAGATCGCCGAGAGCGCCTTCCGCTACCAGCAGTCGCTGGAGAAGGGCGACAAGCGGGTCGTCGGCGTCAACTGCCACGAGGGCTCGGTCACCGGTGACCTGGAGATCCTGCGCGTCAGCCACGAGGTGGAGCGCGAGCAGGTCCGCGTCCTGGCCGACCGCAAGGCGGCCCGCGACGACGCCGCCGTCACCGCCGCCCTGAACGCCATGCTGGCCGCGGCCCGCGACGGCTCCAACATGATCGAGCCGATGCTGGAGGCGGTCCGCGCGGAGGCCACGCTCGGCGAGATCTGCGACGTGCTGCGGGACGAGTGGGGGACGTACACGGAGCCGGCGGGCTTCTGACCCCGAGCTCCCGGAACCCTAAATGCGTTCGAAATGCCTGGTCACCCCTCGTTAGGGTGACCAGGCATCGATCTTGGTGCGGACGCGATTCAGGGGGAACGGGCATGCGCTACGACGGACACGTGGACGAGGGCTTCGGAGCCGTCGCGGACGCGTTCGCGCGGAACTTCGCGGAGACGACGGAGCTCGGCGCGGCCGTCACCGTCTTCCACGGCGGCCGCAAGGTCGTGGACCTCTGGGGCGGCACCGCCGACGAGCGCACCGGCCGCCCCTGGGAGGCGGACACGGCCGTCCCGGTGATGTCCGCCGGCAAGGGCGTGCTCGCCGTCTGCGTCCACCTCCTCGCCCAGCGGGGCCTGCTGGACCTCGAAGCGCCCGTGGCCCGCTACTGGCCCGAGTTCGCGCGGAACGGCAAGGAGGGCATCACCGTCCGCATGGTCCTCGGCCACCGCGCCGGCCTCCCCGTCCTCGACGCGAGCCCGTCCTTCGCGGAGATCACCGCCTGGACGCCGGTCGTCCGCGCCCTGGAGGAGCAGAAGCCGCTCTGGGAGCCCGGCACGACCCACGAGTACCACGGCCACACCTTCGGCTGGCTGGCCGGCGAGCTGGTCCGGCGGATCACCGGCCTCACCCCCGGCGCGTACTTCCGTTCCGCCGTCGCCGACGACCTGGGCCTGCGCACCTGGATCGGCGTCCCCGAGGACGAGTACGAGGGCCTGGCCCGTCTCGCGTACGACGGCGAGCCGCCGGCCCTCCCGGGCCCCGACCACCTCTTCACGCGCATCCTCACCATGAACGGCGCCTTCGTCTTCCCGGGCCTCGACCACCCGCGCGGCTGGAACGCCAAGGACTTCCTGACCGCCGAGATCCCCGGCACCGGAGCCGTCTCCACCGCCCGCGGCCTCGCCGCGACCTACGCGGCGGCGGTCACCGGCGTCGACGGCTCGCCCCGGCTGCTCACCGAGGACACGGTGACCGCCGCCCTGCGCCCGCAGTCCTCCGGCGCCTCCTGGTCCGGCTTCCCCGACCTCGGCGTCCGCTGGGGCGTCGGCTTCCACCTCGACTCACCCCCCGCCGTCCCCCTGCTCGGCCCCCGCAGCTTCGGCCACGACGGCGCGGGCGGGCATCTGGGCTTCGGCGACGACGCGTTCGAGGTCGGATTCGGGTATGTCGCCAATCGCATGATCGGCGAGGGGGATGAGCGGGCGGGGCGGCTGGTGGCGGCGGTGCGGGGGTGTTTGGAGGGGTGAGGGCCCCGACCCCGCCCCTTCACCGTTTCCTGGGGCTGCGCCCCAGACCCCGCTTGTCGCGGCTTCGCCGCTCGTCCTCAAACGCCGGACGGGCTGAATAGGGCGCCCACTCCAGCCCGTCCGGCGTTTGAGGACAACCGCGCGGAGCGCGGTTTCAGGGGGGTGCGGGGCCCTCCCCGCAGAAACGGCGAAAGGGCGGGACCGGGGCACCCCTACCGCGGCGAAGCCGCGCTCGCCAACCCCCCGATGAGCAACGCCGTGAACCCCCGCGCCCACTCCGCGTCCACCGGCTCCGCACTCACCAGCGTCCGATGCACGACCGCCCCCGCGATGACGTCGAAGATGAGATCGGCGGTACGGGCCGCGACGGCCGGCTCGTCCTCGCGGGGGAGTTCCCCGCGAGCCTGGGCGCGGGCACGACCCAGCAGGACCAGGCCCTTCTGGCGTTCGACGATCGCGGAGCGGATGCGCTCACGCAGCACCTCGTCCCGCGTCGACTCGGCCACGACGGCCATCAGAGCCGTCTTCGTCTCCGGCCGGTCGAGGAGCGCGGCGAAGCGGAGGACGACGCCCTCGATGTCCGCCTGGAGGCTGCCGCGGTCGGGGAGTTCGAGGTGCTCGTCGAAGAGGTCGGCGACGGCGTCGACGACGAGGGCGTTCTTGCCGGCCCAGCGCCGGTACAAGGTCGTCTTGGCGACCCCCGCGCGGGCGGCGACGTCGCCCATCGTCAGCTTGCCCCAGCCGAGTTCCACCAGCGCGGCGCGGGTCGCGTCGAGGATCGCGCGGTCGGCCTCGGCGCTGCGGGGGCGGCCCGTGCGACCGCTCGCGCGCTGTGCGGGGGGCGGCGGGGCGGACGTCATACGGCGACCTTACCGCCGGGTAGTCACACGGGTATGAGCCAGATCACGGGAGGCGCTCTGCCGCGGTCGTGGGCTTTTAGTTACGCTACGAGTCGTAGCGAAAGAGTGAGCGACAACCACGGACGCCAGGTGGGGACCCGGCGTCGAATTCGCTGTGTACCGCTGCGTACTTTTCCGATCGCCGCGCGGAGGGGGGAGGATAGGCCCATGCAGCCACGGAACATGTCCATGAGTGGAGTGGTCGACCTCGCCGCGGTGAAGGCGGCCGGGGAAGCCAAGCAGAAGGCGGAGCAGGCGCGGGCCGAGGCGGCCCGCCAGGGCGGTGTGCCCGCGGGCGCGGGACGCCTGGTCCTCGACGTCGACGAGGCGTCGTTCGAGCACGAGGTGCTCCAGCGGTCGGCCGAGGTGCCGGTCGTCATCGACTTCTGGGCCGACTGGTGCGAGCCCTGCAAGCAGCTCGGCCCGGTCCTGGAGCGGCTGGCCGGGGAGTACGCGGGCCGGTTCGTGCTGGCCAAGGTGGACGTCGAGGCCAACCAGCGGCTGTTCCAGCAGTTCGGCGTCCAGTCCATCCCCGCGGTTTTCGCGGTGGTGGCCGGGCAGGCGTTGCCGCTGTTCCAGGGCGCGGCGCCCGAGGCGCAGATCCGCCAGGTGCTCGACCAGCTCGTCCAGGTCGCCGAGCAGCAGTTCGGCATCGTCGGCGCGCCCGTCGCGCCGGGTGCGGACGACGAGGCGCAGGTGCCCGCGCGTCCCGCCGGGCCGTACGACGCGGCGCTGGGCGCGGCCCACGACGCCCTCGACAAGGGCGACCTGGGCGGTGCCGTCCAGGCGTACAAGAACGTGCTGTCCGACGACCCGGGCAACGTCGAGGCCAAGCTGGGCCTGGCGCAGGCCGAGTTGCTCCGGCGGGTCCAGGGGGTGGACGCCCAGCAGGTGCGCAAGGCCGCGGCCGACGCGCCGGGCGATGTGCGGGCGCAGATCGCGGCGGCTGATCTCGACCTGGTCGGCGGACACGTCGAGGACGCGTTCGGCCGGCTGATCGACGTCATCCGGCGCACGGCCGGCGAGGACCGCGACGCGGCGCGCGTCCGGCTGCTGGAGCTCTTCGAGGTCATCGGTCCGGACGATCCGCGGGTGACGGTCGCGCGTGCGGCGCTGTCGCGGGCGCTGTTCTGACGCTCCGCTTCTGAACACTCCGCTCACACGATTGTCACAAACGAACCACCGGTCGCGGTATATCAAATCTTTATAAACGCGGCCGCAGTTACTTGCGGTAAGGGAAACCCGGGCTTCCGCCCGGGTTTTTCCGTTCATGCCGCCACTTTTCCGGCATCGCGCCGCTCACGCCCCGTGCCCGCCCGTCGCGAGCCGGACTCCTCGGGGTTATCCGGGCGTTACTCGCAAGTAATGAACCTCTTGTGCCCTGCCCCGGAATCGACCACGATCGGCGCAACCCGGTCCAGCACCGCGGCCCGGCATCCGGCCGGCGCCCGGCGTTGGGTCCCCACCGGGTGCGGCCGGCGGCTGTCCGCCGGCCGTGGGACAGGGGGGTCCCCGCCGCCAACGGCGGGGCCTGTCCCGGAGGTTGCGCGCACGCGTGGCCACGTGGTTGTCGCTCGGGGGTGATCGCCGGTGTTTCGGTCGCGGCTTGGCGTTGGAGGCCACCGCAAGGCGACGGCGCTCCGCTTCCGAGGACGTAGCACGTCTCCCACCCCGGGCCAGGGGTCATCGGCCCGTTCCGGGGTGTACGTCCGAGAAGGAGGCAAGTCATGAAGTCCCAGGCACGCGGCGGGACCAGATGGAAGCGGTTCGCGGTCGTCATGGTCCCGAGTGTGGGCGCGGCGGCGGCGGTCACGATGGCGATCGCGCAGGGCGCGCTGGCGGCGTCGTTCAGCGTCTCCGGCCAGCAGTTCCAGGTGTCGGCCGGCGAGATGGTGGGCGAGGACTTCGTCCAGTACGGCGCGCTCGAGAAGAACAAGTCCGGCCCCCACCCGGTGGCTGTCGTCGGCCTGAACCACGCCACGATCAGCAACCTGTGCCAGTCGGTCTCGATCCCCATCAAGGGCCTCGGCGAAGTGTCCATGAAACTCCGGGCGGGCCAGGGCCCCAAGGAGGACGACAAGGTCGACGCGACGAACCTCTACATCGACGCGGACGTCCTCAACGCCGACGCCAGGTTCGAGAAGATCGATATCGGTGTCTCCGTCGACAGCACCAAGAAGGGCGAGAACGGCGGCAAGGGCCCCGGCCCGTCGTCGGGCGACACGTACGTCCCGGGCTCCTTCGCCCAGCAGGCGGAGAAGGTGACCTTCAAGGACGCCAAGCAGCGGGCCTGGGCCACCTCGGCCGGGACCTTCACGCTCAAGGGCCTGAAGATGAGCGTCGGTTTCGGGAAGAACGAGTGCTTCAAGGATTCGGACCTGAAGGGCGCCGACGACTGACCCCTCGCGGGGCGCGGGGCACGGGAAGCCCCGCCCCCGCGCCCGGGCGACGGGCACTCACCCGGCCGCCCGCGAGCACCGCGTACCACTGATTCGCCAGCCCCGAGGAGCTGTACCCATGAGCGCCGACACGCGATCGCAGCAGTCAGGCTCGTTCGGCCGCGCACGCCGTGCCTTCAAGGGGTGGCGGGGGAGGCGCCCGTTCTGGGGCGGGCTGTGGACCCTGCTGGCGGGCATCCCCGTCATGTACATCCCGTACCAGACCATGTCGATCGGTGACCTCCACATCCGGATGGCCACCACCGCGGGCGCGGGCTCCCTCATCATCGGGGTGCTGCTCATCGTCCTGGGACTGACGATGTGGTTCCAGCCGCAGTCGCGGATCTTCGCCGGGGTGGCGACGATCCTGCTGGGCCTGGTCTCCCTGGTCGTCTCGAACTTCGGCGCCTTCCTGATCGGATTCCTGCTGGCCCTCGTGGGCGGCGGGCTGGGCGTCTCCTGGATGCCGGGCCGGCCGGCCGCCGAGGCGGGGGAGCCCGGTGCCGACGGCGGACCCTCCGAGGCGCCGTCCGTCGTGCCCGGTGGGCCCTCTCTGGTCAAGGAATGAACGGGGGCGACCGTGCCGACCGATGACGTCGAGCGCGCGCAGAGCGCGCCGAGAAGCGGGCCGCGGCATGCCGCGGCCCGGAAGTCGCTGCTGTCCCGGCTGCACATGCCGGCGGGGAAGGCCGTCGCCTTGGCGGCCATGCCCACCGCCGTGCTCATGGGCATGGGCTTCACGCCCCAACTGGCGTCCGCCAAGCCGGGGGAGCCGAGCCCCTTCGGCGACGCCTTCTGCCTGACGGCTCCGGACGGATCGCCGTCCGCGACGCCGTCTTCCGGAACACCGTCTCCCGGAACATCGTCCTCCGCCACGCCGTCTCCCGGGGCGAGCGGTGTCACCGAGGACGGCGAGGAGAAGGGCAAGGACAAGTCGAAGGACAAGAAGAAGGACGAGGACGGCAAGGACGACGACGGGCCGAAGGGCGGGGCGACGAAGCGGCCGGCGCCCCCCGCCGACGGGTCCGGCACACCGGACCCGGGGCGGTCGACCCCCCCCGCCCCGCCGGCGGACCGGACGGACGGCCCCAAGGAGCCGGGTGGCAGGCTGCCGGTGCCTCCGCCGCTCCCCGGCCCGCTCACACCGCCACCGGTTCCGCAGCCCACGACCACTCCGTCCCCGGCCACCACTCCGTCCCCGAGCGGAACCCGCGGCACTCCGGCACCGCCCGCGACGACACCGTCGTCGGAAGCGAGCGAGGACGCCGCCGAGAAGGCGCGGGACGCGGCGGAAAAGGCCGCCGAGGCACGGAGGAAGGCGGAGGCGGCCAAGAAGGCGGAGGCGGCGAAGAAGGCCGCCCACCCGTCGGGCGAGCCGGCTCCGGGGGACACCCCGTCGCCCGGCCGCACCCCCACGGCGTCCCCGGACCCGTCCTCCTCCGCGAGCCCCTCGGGCACCCCGTCCCCGGGGGCGTCGGGTACGAAGACGCCGCTTCCCTGCCCGGCCGTCAAGAAGCAGGGCGACCAGGGTCAGGCGGCCTTCGCCGACAACCCCTGGTTCATGGAGTCGAACAAGCTCACGCTGACCGGGCTGACCTACGAGGGCGTCAAGGAGATCACCACGGCGGGCGGCCGGAAGAAGTCCGTCCTCAAGTTCAGCGCCGACAAACTGGAGATCGGCCGGCTCCACGCCATGGTCAACGACCGAGGCAAGATCTACCACCAGACCGGTGCGGGCGCCGCGGCGACGATCGACGGCAGCCGGGTCACCATGTACACGGAGGAGCTCAAGGGCAAGCTCCTCGGCAGCACCCTCCCGCTCTTCGCCGCCGACTACACCGCCGAGCACCCGCCCCCGCTCATCCCGGGCCTCAAGCTGCCCATCCCGATCTTCTTCACCGACGTGAAGATCCGCCAGGCGGGTCAGTTCGGCGGCTCCCTCACCATCCCGAACATGCGCGTCTACGTGACGGACGGGGTGTATCCGTAGCGGGAGTCGAGCCGAGCCGGAAGCCGGAAACGGCCGTGGCCGCCACCCCCGGGAGGGGTGGCGGCCATGGCCGTTTCGGGCGCGAGGTCAGTTCTCGCGGCCGAGGTGGTGGACGCGGACCATGTTGGTCGTGCCCGGGACGCCGGGCGGGGAGCCGGCGGTGATGATCATGGTGTCGCCCTCGTTGTAGCGCTTGAGCTTGAGGAGCTCGGCGTCGACGAGGTCGACCATGGCGTCGGTGTTGTCGACGTGCGGGACGACGTAGGTCTCGACGCCCCAGCTCAGGGCGAGCTGGTTGCGGGTGGCGGCGTCGGTGGTGAAGGCCAGGATCGGCTGGGCCGCGCGGTAGCGGGACAGGCGGCGGGCGGTGTCGCCGGACTTGGTGAAGGCGACGAGGGCCTTGCCGCCCAGGAAGTCGGCGATCTCGGCGGCGGCGCGGGCCACCGAACCGCCCTGGGTGCGCGGCTTCTTGCCCGGGACGAGCGGCTGGAGGCCCTTGGAGAGGAGCTCCTGTTCGGCCGCCTCGACGATGCGGGACATCGTCTTGACGGTCTCGATCGGGTAGGCGCCGACGGAGGACTCGGCCGACAGCATGACCGCGTCCGCGCCGTCCAGAATCGCGTTGGCGACGTCGGACGCCTCGGCGCGGGTCGGACGCGAGTTGGTGATCATCGACTCCATCATCTGGGTCGCGACGATCACCGGCTTGGCGTTGCGGCGGCACATCTCGATGAGGCGCTTCTGCACCATCGGGACGCGCTCCAGCGGGTACTCCACCGCCAGGTCGCCACGGGCCACCATCACACCGTCGAAGGCCATGACGACCTCCTGCATGTTCTCGACGGCCTGCGGCTTCTCGACCTTGGCGATCACCGGGACGCGCCGACCGACCTCGTCCATGACCTCGTGCACGTCGAGGACGTCCTTGGCGTCGCGGACGAAGGACAGGGCGACCATGTCGCAGCCCATCGCGAGCGCGAACTTCAGGTCCTCGATGTCCTTCTCGGACAGCGCCGGGACGTTGACGGCCGCGCCGGGCAGGTTGATGCCCTTGTGGTCGGAGATGACGCCGCCCTCGATGACGATGGTCCTGACCCGCGGGCCGTCGACCTCCGTCACGCGCAGCTCGACGTTGCCGTCGTTGATCAGGATCTGGTCACCCTTGGCGACGTCACCCGGCAGGCCCTTGTAGGTGGTGCCGCAGATCGTCTTGTCGCCGGCGACGTCCTCCGTCGTGATGGTGAACTCGTCACCGCGCACCAGCTCCACCGGACCGTCCGCGAAGGTCTCCAGGCGGATCTTCGGGCCCTGGAGGTCGGCCAGGACGCCGACCGCGCGGCCGGTCTCCTCGGCGGCCTTGCGGAGGCGGTGGTACCGCTCCTCGTGCTCCGAGTGGCTGCCGTGGCTCATGTTGAAGCGGGCCACGTTCATACCGGCCTCGATCAGCGTCTTAAGCTGCTCGAAGGAGTCGACGGCGGGGCCCAGGGTGCAGACGATTTTGGAACGGCGCATGGGGCAGATCCTATCGGTTTGTTTCGGAGCGGAATATTCGAGCTGTGGGAAATGACAGGGGCGGACCGGGGGCCGGAACCCCCGGTTCCGCAGGAATCAGGCGCTGACCAGGGCGTATGCCTGGGTGGCGATCTCCAGCTCCTCGTCGGTCGGCACCACCGCGACGGCGACCCGCGCGTAGTCGGGGGAGATCAGCCGCGCCGAGTCCCCGCGCTGCGCGTTGAGCTCCGCGTCCACGGCCAGGCCCAGCTCCTCCAGGCCGGCCACGGCGGCCTCCCGCACGGGCGCCGCGTTCTCGCCCACACCCGCCGTGAAGGCGATCGCGTCGACCTTGCCCAGCACCGCGTAGTAGGCGCCGATGTACTTCTTCAGCCGGTGCACGTAGATGTCGAACGCGAGCCGCGCCGCCTCGTCGCCCTCGTCGATCCGCCGGCGGATCTCGCGCATGTCGTTGTCGCCGCACAGTCCGATCAGACCGCTCTTCTTGTTGAGCAGCGAGTCGATCTCGTCGACCGACATTCCGGCGTTCCGTGCCAGGTGGAAGATGACCGCCGGGTCGAGGTCACCGGAGCGGGTGCCCATGACCAGGCCCTCCAGCGGCGTCAGACCCATGGAGGTGTCCACGCAGCGTCCCCCCTGGACGGCGGACGCCGAGGCGCCGTTGCCCAGGTGCAGGACGATCACGTTGACCTCGGACGGGTCCTTGCCCAGCAGCTTCGCCGTCTCCCGCGAGACGTACGCGTGCGAGGTGCCGTGGAAGCCGTAGCGGCGCACCCGGTGCGCGTCGGCCGTGGCCACGTCGATCGCGTAGCGCGCGGCGTGCTCCGGCATCGTCGTGTGGAACGCCGTGTCGAACACCGCGACCTGCGGCAGGTCCGGACGGAGCGCCTGGGCGGTGCGGATGCCGGTGATGTTGGCCGGGTTGTGCAGCGGGGCCACCGGGATCAGCCGCTCGATCTCCGCCAGCACCTCGTCGGTGATCAGCGTCGGCTCGGTGAACTGGTTGCCGCCGTGCACCACGCGGTGGCCGATCGCGGCCAGCTCGGGGGAGTCCAGGCCGAGCCCGTCGGCGGCCAGCTCGGCGGCGACGGCCCGGAGCGCGGCGGTGTGGTCCGCGATCCGCTCGGTGATCTCGCGCTTGGTGCCGCCGGTCGCCAGCGGGGTGTGGGCCAGCCGCGAGGAGTCCTCGCCGATGCGCTCGACGAGCCCGACGGCGAGCCGGGAGCCGTCGGCCATGTCCAGGAGCTGGTACTTCAGCGAGGACGAGCCGGAGTTGAGGACGAGGACGCGGGTCGCGCGGGAGGTGGCCTGGGCGTTGGCAGTCATGGGGCTTTCCGTGGTGGGGGGAACGTCGGGGAGCGGGAGGGGCGTCACGGCTCGACGCGGTCGCCGCGCTGGTCGCCCTGGGCCTGGATGGCCGTGATGGCGACGGTGTTGACGATGTCCTGGACGAGGGCGCCGCGGGACAGGTCGTTGACCGGCTTGCGCAGACCCTGGAGGACCGGGCCGACCGCGACCGCGTGGGCCGACCGCTGCACGGCCTTGTAGGTGTTGTTGCCCGTGTTCAGGTCGGGGAACACGAGGACGGTCGCCTTGCCTGCCACCTCGGACCCGGGCAGCTTGGTGGCGGCGACGGCGGCGTCCACGGCCGCGTCGTACTGGATCGGGCCCTCGACCAGCAGGTCGGGACGGCGCTCGCGGACCAGCTCGGTCGCCCGGCGCACCTTGTCCACGTCCGCGCCGGAACCGGAGGTGCCGGTGGAGTACGACAGCATGGCGATCCGCGGCTCCACGCCGAACTGGGTCGCCGTCGCCGCGGACTGGATGGCGATGTCCGCGAGCTGCTCGGCGTTCGGGTCCGGGTTGACGGCGCAGTCGCCGTAGACGAGGACCCGGTCGGCCAGGCACATGAAGAAGACCGACGAGACGATCTGCGCGCCCGGCGCGGTCTTGATGATCTCGAAGGCGGGCCGGATGGTGGCGGCGGTGGAGTGCACCGCGCCGGAGACCATGCCGTCGGCCAGCCCCTCCTGCACCATCAGCGTGCCGAAGTACGACACGTCGGCGACGACGTCGTGGGCCAGCTCCACCGTCATGCCCTTGTGGGCGCGGGCCGCCGCGTAGATCCCGGCGAAGCGCTCGCGCAGCGGCGACTTCTGCGGGTCGATGAGCTGCGCCTCGCCCAGGTCGATGCCCAGCTCGGCGGCGCGCTTGCGGATGGCCTCCTCCTCGCCCAGCAGGGTGAGGTCGCAGACGTCGCGGCGCAGCAGCACGTCGGCGGCGCGCAGCACCCGCTCCTCGGTGCCCTCGGGGAGGACGACCCGGCGGCGGGCGGAGCGGGAGCGCTCGATCAGCTCGTGCTCGAACATCATCGGCGTGACGCGGCCGGAGCGGGCCACGGCGATGCGCTCGGTGAGCTCGGCGGTGTTGACGTGCCGCTCGAACAGGCCGAGGGCGGTCTCCGCCTTGCGCGGCGACGAGCCGTCCAGCTTGCCCTCGACGGCGAACAGCTCGGCCGCCGTCGGGAAGGAGCCGCCGGGTACGGAGATCACCGGGGTGCCGGGGGCGAGCCGGCCGGCCAGCGCGAGGATGTCCGGTCCAGGCCGCTCGTCCAGGGTGAGGAGCACGCCGGCTATCGAGGGGGCGCCGGCGCTGTGCGCGGCGAGGGCGCCGACGATCAGGTCGACGCGGTCGCCGGGGGTGACCACCAGGCAGCCGTCGGTCAGGGCCGGGAGGAAGACGGGGAGCATGGCGCCGCCGAAGACGAAGTCCTTGGCGTCCCGGTTGAGCCCGGCGTCGTCGCCGAGCAGCACCTCGGCACCCAGCTTGCGGACGATCTGCGCCACGGTCGGCGCGGAGAGCGAGGCGTCCTCGGGGAGCGCGTAGCAGGGCACGGGCAGGCTCGCCGACAGCCCCTCGGCGATGGCCTCGCGGTCGGCCGGGGCCACCCGGTTGACGACGAGGGCGACGACGTCGCAGCCCAGCGCCTCGTAGGCGCGGCAGGCGTTGCGGGCCTCGGCGCGGACGGCCTCGGCGGTCTGGCCGCCGCCCCCCACCACGGTGATCACGGAGGCGCCGAACTCGTTCGCCAGCCGCGCGTTGAGGGCCAGCTCGTCCGGCAGGTTGCTGCCGATGAAGTCGGTGCCGAGGACGAGGACGTTCTCGTACTCCCGGGACACCGCGTGGAAGCGCTCGACGAGCCGGGAGACCAGCTCGTCCGTGCCCTTCTCGGCCTGGAGGGCGGCGGCCTCGGCGTAGCTGAGGCCGTACACGCTTTCGGGTGACTGCTCCAGCCGGTAGCGGGTGCGCAGGAGGTCGAAGAGGCGGTCCGGCCCGTCACCGTGGACGAGCGGGCGGAACACCCCGACCCGGTCCACCTGGCGGGTGAGGAGCTCCATGACTCCCAGCTCGATGACCTGGCGTCCGTCGCCGCGGTCGGTCCCGGTCACGTACACGCTGCGCGTCACGCGTGCTCTCCTTGCTCCATGGCCGTGTGCTGTTCGGGTGGCGTTTGTTCGGCTTGTGAAATTACCCGTTAGGGTGGTCTTGCCCTCTTGACAATACCTGCGACCCTGGATAAGGCGCTCGTCAGGCGGAAGGCGAGAGGCTCGGCGGAAGATCGTCAGTGTGTTGGTTAATGTGCGTTGACGGCCGCCCGTACGAGCCCGGCGGGCCCGCCGGGCCCGTGGAACAATCGGGTCCGGCTCACAGGTCCCACTAGCGACCACCAGAACCAGCAGGAGACACAGCACGATGCGCATCGGAGTCCTCACCGCGGGCGGCGACTGCCCCGGCCTGAACGCCGTCATCCGCTCGGTGGTGCACCGTGCCATCACGGAGCACGGTGACGAGGTCATCGGCTTCGAGGACGGCTTCAAGGGCCTGCTCGACGGCCGGTTCCGCAAGCTCGACCTCGACGCCGTGAGCGGCATCCTGGCCCGTGGCGGCACCATCCTGGGCTCCGCCCGGCTGGAGCGCGCCCGGCTGCGCGAGGCGTGCGAGAACGCCAAGGACTTCTCCCGTGAGCACGGCATCGACGTGCTCATTCCCATCGGCGGCGAAGGCACTCTCACCGCGGCCCGGATGCTGTCGGACGCCGGTCTCCCGGTCGTCGGCGTACCCAAGACGATCGACAACGACATCTCCTCCACCGACCGCACCTTCGGTTTCGACACGGCCGTCGGCGTCGCCACCGAGGCCATCGACCGGCTGAAGACCACCGCCGAGTCCCACCAGCGGGTGATGGTCGTCGAGGTCATGGGACGGCACGCCGGCTGGATCGCCCTGGAGTCCGGCATGGCCGGCGGCGCCCACGGCATCTGCCTCCCCGAGCGGGCCTTCGACCCCGCCGACCTGGTGAAGATGGTGGAGGAGCGGTTCGCCCGCGGCAAGAAGTTCGCCGTCATCTGCGTCGCCGAGGGCGCCCACCCGGCCGACGGGACGATGGACTACAAGAAGGGCGCCATAGACCAGTTCGGCCACGAGCGGTTCGCCGGCATCGGCACCAAGCTCGCGGGCGAGCTGGAGCGCCGCCTCGGCAAGGAGGCCCGCCCGGTCATCCTCGGCCACGTCCAGCGCGGCGGCACCCCGACCGCGTACGACCGCGTCCTCGCCACCCGCTTCGGCTGGCACGCGGTCGAGGCCGCGCACCGCGGCGACTTCGGCAAGATGACCGCGCTGCGCGGCACCGACATCACGATGGTGCCGCTGGCGGACGCGATCACCGAGCTGAAGCGGGTGCCGGAGGACCGGATGGACGAGGCGGAGTCGGTTTTCTGACCGGCTGAGGGGCCGAGGGTTCGCGGGCGGAGGGCTCGTCCGGAGGCTCCGGTTCGCGGCTTTCCGCCTCCCCCGTACGGGGGTTGGCGGGTACGGCGCTTGACGCGGCGGCGTTTACGGTGTGGTGCGGGGGCGCTAGAGTGCTGGTGGCCCTGGGGAGTCTTCGGAATCCTTGGGGTTGGGGACGCCCCACGGCTTCGTCCACGAGTCTTCCTGGGCGAAGTGCTCCCTTCATTTGCAGCGAAGCACAAGAGAAAAAAGAGGCTCTCGCCCCGGGGGTCAGCCGGAGACGAGAGCCAACCGCCCTCAACGGACGGCATCCTGACCGTCAGTCCTCAGCTATCCGGAGGACTGGCGGTCACCGAGGCGGCGCTCACCGCGTCGTCGCCGTACAACCAAAAAGAGGCTCCCGCCCCGGCGGTCCCCGGGACGAGAGCCGACACCGCCCTCAACGGACGGCATCCTGACCGTCAGTCCTCAGTACTCCGGAGGACTGGCGGTCACCGTTCGTTGAGCCACCTCCAGAACTCCCGGATCACTGCCGCGATCCGCTCGTGCAGAGGCTTCTTGCGGTGACGCCCCACGGCGCCCCCCTTCGACGGTTGCGGCCAGAGGACCGGTGACCGCTCCGGAGGGGGCCCGGGTTCGGACTCCCCGCCCGTGGAAGCCCGTGAAGGACCTCCCGGACGAGGACCCCGACGTGCGTGGGTCCCTCGTGAAGGGGGGCGCGTGTGCAGCGCTGGTCCGTATGCTATCGCAACGGGCGTGCGCTCAAAGGCCGTTGAGAGGCCGTTGAGGGGGAGCGCGAAAGCGGCGTGGGGGGGGGGGGGGGGGCGCGGCGGGGCACGCCGCGCCTGGGCCAGCCCCCCGCCCGCGGGGGCGGGGGTGTGGTGTTGGAATAATCAAGGGAGCGCAGCTAGAGG
>NZ_JBVJJR010000001.1:43160-367559 GCF_055585605.1 Streptomyces sp. NPDC052910 | reverse complement strand
GGGGGGCCCTTTATCATCCCCCCGGGGCGTGCCAAAAACGGGGGTTGGGGGGGGGGTGGGGGGGGCCCCCCCGCGGGGGGGGGGCGCCCGGTCGCCCCCGGGCCCCCCCACGCCGCTTCTTCGCAACCCCCTTGCGCCGGGGAGCCGTTCTAGTTTCGGGTCATCATCAGCTCGACGATGCTCGTGAGATCGTCCGACCCGTACCCCTCCGCCGTGCGCCGCACCATCAGCTCCTGGAGCGCGGTGAAGAAGACCGGGCGTACGCCCTGCTCCTCGGCGGCGGTGATGAGGTTGCCGAAACCGGCCGTCTGCATCCCGAGGTTCGAGACCACGTGCTGCGCGTGGTCACCCGTCTCGATCTGCTCCGCGAAGCGCGGGATGCTCGTCGCCATGGCCTCCAGCCAGGCGCTGAGCAGCGGAGCGAACTCCGCCGCCGGGACCCCGGCCGAGGAGGTCATCGCCAGGGCGTGCATCACCCCCATGAACTGGCCGTACATGCCGCTCAGCAGCGACACGTCGTACAGCGCCGCCAGCCCGGGGTCGGTGCCGACGAAGCGGGCCGCGCCGAGCCGTTCCAGGACCGGGAGGTACGCGTCGAACGCCTCGCGGGCGCCGCTGTAGACGAGGAACGCCTGCTCGGTGCCGATGCCCGGCGGGACGGCCATGATGCCGCCGTCGACGTAGGCGATGCCGTGCTCGTCCGCCCAGACGGCCATCCGCCGGGCCTGCTCGGGCGTGCCGTTGGTGAGGTTGACGAGCGTCCTGCCCTTGAGGGCGTCGGCCGCCGGCTCCAGCGTCTCCGCCACGGACGCGTAGTCCCAGATGCAGGCGATGACCAGCTCGCTCGCGCCCGCCGCCGCCACGACGTCGTCGGCGCGGACGGCGCCGAGGGCGACGAGCGGGTCGGCCTTCTCGGGGGTGCGGTTCCAGACGGTGGTCGGGTGGCCGTTGGTGAGGAAAGCGGTGGCCAGTGCCTTGCCCATGGCGCCGAGGCCGAGGACGGTGACGGGGGTGTCGCTCATGATGGGGCTGCTCCTGAAGAGGCGGGGGAGGTAGGTGTTCTCGGCTGCGCGCGCTCCTTCAGCCTCGTCCAGGCGGCGGTCCCGCTCAAGTACGCACAATAAGGTGGGTACTTACCCGGAGGTGGGGGCCCGTCGCCGACGGACCCCCACTCCTGGCTCACTGCGCCCCGATCGCCTCCAGCATGTCCAGCCGCGCCGCCCGCCGCGCCGGCCACGCCGCCGCCAGGATCCCGACCACCAGCGCCAGCAGCAGGAACACCCCGATCCGCTCCCACGGCACGACCATTTGGTACTGCGGGAACGAGGTCTTCAGCAGATGCCCGCCGGACCAGGCGAGGAAGAGGCCCAGCCCCACCCCGAGCACCGCGCCGAACATCGCGATCATCACGGACTCCAGCCGCACCATCTGCCTCACGCCCGAGCGCTCCAGCCCGACCGCCCGCAGCATTCCGATCTCCCGGGTCCGCTCGAAGACCGACATGGCGAGGGTGTTCACCACACCGATCACCGCGATCACGACGGCCACACCCAGCAACCCGTACATCAGGTACAGCACGTCGTCGATGTCGCCGGCGGCGGAGCGACGCAGGTCGTCGCGGCTGTCGATCTTGACGGCCGGGTTGCCGCCCAGGGCCTCCCTGATCCGCGCGCGCAGTCCGTCGCCCTTCCCCGGCGCGGCCTTGACCAGGACGTCCTGGTCGCGCACCCGGTCCAGGTGCGGATCGACGAAGGAGGGTGCGGCGAGGACGTCGCTCAGCACGTCGTTCTTCGTATGGACGGCGACGACGCGGGCCGTGGCGCGCTTCCCGTCGTAGAACGTCATGGGCAGCGACGAGCCGACCGTCAGGTGGCGTTTGCGAGCGTAATCCTCACTGACGGCCACGCGCGTGCCGCGCACGTCGGACAGCGAGCCCTTGAGGACCTTCAGGTCGGTGACCTTCCCGACCGCCGCCGGGCGGTCCGTGCCCCGGATCCCCGCCGGAGTGCCCGCCGACTCGAAACCGGTGACGCGGAGCGGGACCGCCGCCTCGACGCCCGGCAGCTTCGCCAGCGTCCGCGCGGTGGCGGGGTCCAGGCCCCGGCCGCCCGCGGTGCTCACCTGGTAGTCGGCCGTCAGATCCTGGTCGCCCATCCGGTCGATGCCCTGGTCGGCGGAGACCGCCGTCACGGTGAGGCCGGTGATCAGGGCCAGTCCGATCATCAGCGCCGAGGCGGTTGCGGCCGTACGCCGCGGGTTGCGCAGCGCGTTCCGTCGCGCGAGCCGGCCGCTCACTCCGGAGACGCGCTCCGCGATCCGCCCGAAGAGGTGGACGACCGGCTTGGACAGCAGCGGGGCCAGCACGATGACACCGGCCAGGGTGAGCACCGAACCCGCCATGGGGACGGTGAGGTCACGGGCGTTGTCGAGGGTGCTGACGTACAGCATCGTCGCGACGCCCGCGCCGGTGAGGAGGGCGCCGACGGAGTTGCGGACGACGAGGCTCCGGGTGCCGGCCGGCGCGTCCACGGCGGCGAGCGCCTCCACCGGTGCGATCCGCGCCGCCTTGCGGGACGGCAGCCAGGCGGACAGGACGGTCACCAGGAAGCCGACGCCGAGCGCGGACAGCGCCGATGTGGGGGTGACGACCAGCGGCCCGTCCGGGAGCTCCGCCCCGTTGGCGCCGAGCAGGGACCGCATGCCCACGGCCACGCCGAGGCCCAGGAGGAAGCCGGCCGCCGAGGCGATCAGGCCGAGCAGTCCGGCCTCGATCAGGACCGAGCGCACGACCTGGCGGCGCGAGGCGCCCACGGCCCGCAGCAGGGCGATCTCCCGGGTGCGCTGGGCGATGAGCATGGTGAAGGTGTTGGCCACGATGAAGATGCCGACGAACAGCGAGACCGCGGCGAAGACCAGGAACGTCTTGCGGATCGCGCCGGTCTGTTCGTCGATGGCCTTGGACTGCTCGGCCGCCAGCTCGGTGCCGCTCCTGGCCTGCGCGTCGGAGGGGAGGACGGCACGGACGCGGGCGGTCAGCGCGGAGGGGGCGGTGCCGGGGGCGGCGGTGACGACCAGTTCGTCGAACCGGCCCTTGACGCCGAGGAGCTCCTGGGCGGTGGCCGTGTCGAACAGGGCCAGGCTGCCGCCGGCGCCGACCCGGGGGTCGTCCGTCGTCACCGTGCCGACGAGCTTCTTGGTCATCACCGGCCCGTCCGCGGCCAGCCGTACGGTGCCGCCGAGCCGCGCGCCGGTCTTCTTCGCCGTCTTCGTGTCGAGCGCGACCTCCCCGGCGGCGGCCGGGCCGCGGCCCTCGACGATCGGGTAGCGGCGGTCCTTGCCGTCCGGCCCGGGCACGTAGTTGGCGCCCGTGCTGCCCCACTCGCTGCCGGCGGACTCGCTGTGGCGGTCGGCGACGATGACGGTGCCGCCGACCGAGGGCCGTACGGACGCGACGCCGGGCAGCGCGCGGATCCGGTCGGCCGTCCGGGCGCCGAGCCCGCCGGCCTCACCCGGGCCGCCGCCCGTCGAGGTCACGGAGACGGCGACGTCGTCGAGGCTGCGGGAGGTCTTGTCGCGGTACGCCTTGTTCACGGAGTCGCTGAAGACCAGCGTGCCGGAGACGAAGGCGGTGCCGAGGAGCACCGCGAGGGCGGTCATCAGCAGGCGCGTCCGGTGCGCGAGGAGGTTGCGCAGGGCGGTACGGAACACTGGTAGTCCTGGTCCTGGGGGTCTGGTCGGTTCTGGTGGGTTCCGGCTGCCGGGTGGGGCGCCGGTCGTCCGGGGGAGCGCCGGTTGTCCGGACGACGGGTGGGGTGGCGGTCGTCCGTCTGTCGGGAGGGGCGCCGGTCGTCCGGGCACGGGGCGGGGCAGTGGTCGTCCGGGGGCGTCCGGCCGCGGGTGGGCGGCTCGGTTGTCCGGCCGGCGGCGGGTGCCCGCGTCGGGGGCGCCGGGTGGTCAGCTCGTCCGGCCGCGGGCCTCGAAGGCCTTCATCCGGTCCAGCACCGCCGACGCGGTCGGCCGCGGCATCTCGTCCACGATCCGCCCGTCCGCGAGGAACAGCACCCGGTCCGCGTACGAGGCCGCCACCGGGTCGTGGGTGACCATGACCACCGTCTGGTCCAGGGCGCGCACCGACTCGCCCAGGAAACCCAGGAGTTCGGCGCCCGACCGCGAGTCCAGGTTGCCGGTGGGCTCGTCGGCGAAGACGAGCTCGGGGCGGGAGGTGAGCGCGCGGGCCACCGCGACGCGCTGCTGCTGGCCGCCGGAGAGCTGGCTGGGCCGGTGGGCGAGCCGCCCCGACAGCCCCAGGGCGTTGACGATCTCCCGGAGCCACTCCGGGTCGGGCCGCCGGCCCGCGATGTCCATCGGCAGGGTGATGTTCTCCAGCGCGGTCAGCGTCGGCAGCAGGTTGAACGCCTGGAAGACGAAGCCCACCTTGTCCCGGCGCAGCCGGGTCAACTGCCGGTCGCCGAGCGCGGACAACTCGGTGTCGCCGATCCGGACGGAGCCGGACGAGACGGTGTCCAGGCCGGCCATGCAGTGCATCAGCGTCGACTTGCCCGAACCCGACGGACCCATGATCGCGGTGAACTCGGCCCGGCGGAACTCGACGTCGACCGCGTCCAGCGCGGTCACCCGGGTCTCCCCCTCGCCGTAGACCTTGCTCAGGCCGGTGGCGCGGGCCACGACGGCTCCGACGGCTCCGGTGCGGGGGGTGGTCGGGGCGGCCGTGGGGGACAAGGGGGCTCCTCAGGGACGGGACTGCCGATTCCCGGGGATCCGGTCGGGTCCGGTCGGGGACGCGGACCGTGCGGGGCGGAATCGGACGGGGGGAAGGGACCCGTCCAGTCTCCAGGCCGGAGACCGGCCGGGCGTCAGCCGCAGGACCGGAATGCGGCATCACACTTTCGGGAGGAGCGGGGCCCGGCGCGTAGTCCTTGAGACGGACACGGTCATCCTGGGGGCGCACGGCGCGGGGAGCGGCCGGTGCGCCTGGTTCACGGGGGCGAATACGGCTGTGTCCGGTCGGTCCGTCAGCCTTTCACCGCCCCGCCCAGGGCGAAGCCGCCGCCGAGCCGGCGGGAGACGAGGGCGTAGAGCAGGACGACGGGCGTCGAGTAGAGGACCGAGAACGCCGCCAGCTCCCCGTAGGCCACCTGCCCGTGGCTGCCGAAGAAGGTGAAGACGGTGACCGACGCCGGCAGCCGGTCCGGCGACAGCAGGAGCAGGAACGGGACGAAGAAGTTGCCCCACATCAGCGCGAAACAGTAGACGGCCACGACGGCCGTGCCCGGCCCCATGAGCGGCAGGACGATCCGCACCAGCGTCGTGAACCGGCCCGCGCCGTCCGTCCACGCCGCCTCCTCCAACGACGTCGGGACCTCGTCCATGAAGTTCTTCATCAGCCAGACGGCGAACGGCAGTTGGGCGGCGGCCAGAAAGAGGATCGTGCCGGACATCGTGTCGATGAGGTTGATCCGGACGAAGAGCCCGTACACCGGCACCATGATCGCGGTGATCGGGAGGCAGGTCGTGAACAGGATCGTCAGCAGGTAGGAGCGGGCGAAACGGGACCGGAAGCGGGACAGCGGGTACGCGGCGAGGGCCGCGCAGGCCACCGTGACGGCGGTGGCGCCGCCGCACAGCAGCAGACTGTTGAGCATCGGGGTGAAGGTGATCTCGTCCGTCAGCACGGCCGAGAAGTTGCCGGCCGTCGGCGCCTCCGGAACCCGTACGTTCAGCCCGGCCTCGGGATCCACGGAGGCCAGTGCCAGCCAGAGCAGGGGGACGGCGAAGGCCGCGGCCACGACGAGCAGCGCCGCGTCCGCGGCCAGCCGGTGTCTCGTGCGGCGCGTGAGGCGGAGGCGGGCGAGACGGGAACGGGCGAGGCGCGAGTGAGTGAGGCGGGGGCGGGCGAGGCGTGAGCGGGTGAGATGGGGGCGCGAAACGGAGAGCGGGCGCATGACGACCTCCGAGCGCGCCGGGCGCCCGCCACCGCGCTCCGCGCGCACTCGCGCCGAGTGGGCGAGGCGGGCGCGGTCGGCCGCGGACGCGGCCGGCGCGGACCGTGGCGATGGGTGCCCGGCGCGGGCGCGTGCTCGGAGGATAGCGGGCAGGCGGCGGGGCGGACAGGGCGCGGAGCCGTGCGGGGCCCAGGCCCACAGGGCAGGGAGGAGGGCCCGGCCCGGGTGAGGGGCGGCGGGCCCGTCGCCCGTACGGCGGGCCCGCGGCGCGCGGGTGGGGACCCGTCCCCTGCCCGGCCGGCTCCGGCCCGACGGCCCCCGGCCCCGCTTCGGCTCCTCGGATCCGCTCCTCGGACCGGCTCTCCCCAAACCGTCTCCCCAGACCGGCTCTCCTCAGGCCGGCTCTCCTCAGGCCGGCTCGTCAGGTCTGCGGCGGTGTCGCGTAGACCTGGGACGCGAACGCGTGGACCTGGTTCTCGGGGAGGTTGCGGGCGACGTCCGCCTCACTGATCATGCCGACCAGCTTCTTGTTCTCGATCACCGGCAGCCGGCGGACGTGGTGGGTGCCCATCTCCCGCACCACCTCCTCGACACTGGCGTTCGCGTCGACCCAGCGGGGCGTGCCCTGGACCAGGTCGGCGGCGGTGCACCGGGACGGGTCGTGGCCCTCGGCCACGCACTTCACCACGATGTCCCGGTCGGTGATGATGCCGCACAGGCGCTCGTTGTCGTCACTGACGGGAAGCGCGCCGACGTGCAGGTCGCGCATCCGCCGGGCGGCGTTCAGCAGCGTCTCCGTCTTGGGAATCCACTGCGCGCCCTCGTGCATGATGTCCTTGGCGGTGGTCATGGTGGTACCTCCTGACTGCGCCTTCGTGGTCTCCCCCTCGCGCGTGCCCCGCCCGGGCGCCGTGACGGGCGCCGTGACGCGTGCCGCGGGGCGCGCCGCGTCGTACTTCCCTCCGGCCCCCTCGTCCCATGGTCGCGCGGTCACCGCCGGGGCGCACGCGGGCGGCGCGCGCCGTACCGGGCGTCCGCCCGGGGCCGGTGCCAGACTGGGAACGGGGCAGAAGACGGGAAGACGCCGCGCGCGGCGCGAGGCCCGCGGTACGAGGAGAGACGGGGTTCACGGCCATGCTCACCACCGATTTCGTCACCGGCTCGCCCACCTGGCTCGACCTGGGAAGCCCGGACATCGGACGGGCCGCCGACTTCTACGGCACGGTCTTCGGATGGGACTTCCGGTCGGCCGGGCCCGAGGCGGGCGGTTACGGCTTCTTCCGACGCGACGGCGCCACCGTCGCGGCCGTCGGCCCCCTCACCGAGGAGGGTGCCTCCTCGGCCTGGACGGTCTACTTCCGGACGCCGGACGCCGACGCCACCGCCAAGTCCGTCGAGCAGGGCGGCGGCACCGTGCGGGTGGCGCCCTTCGACGTGATGGACGCCGGGCGGATGGCCTGCTTCACCGACCCGGGCGGCGCCGAGTTCGCCGTCTGGCAGCCGGCGCGCGTCGCCGGGCTGGAGCGCGCCTCGGAAGAGAACGCGCTGTGCTGGACCGAGTTGCACGTGGCCGACCCGACCGCGGCGTACGCCTTCTACCGGGGCGTCTTCGGGTGGCGGGTCACGGACATGGAAGTCCCGGGGATGGTCTACAAGGTGCTCTCCACGGCGGAGGGCGACCAGCGAGCCGCGTCCTTCGGCGGCGTGGCCCCCCTCCAGGAGGGCGACCCGCCGCGCTGGGTCCCCTACTTCGCCGTCACGGACCCGGACGCGGTGGTCACGGCGGCGGAGGGCGGCGGCGGCTCGGTCCTCATGCCGGCCGCCGACGTGGCCGGAGTCGGCCGGATCGCCTGGCTCGCCGACCCGTTCGAGGCGCCCTTCGCCATCATCCGCCCGGACCAGCCGGCCGCGGCCGCCTGACCTGACGGGGCGGCGCCTAGGGCCGGCGCCGTGCCCGTCCCTCGGCGCTCTGCGAATGCGCCGACGACGTCCCCGGACGCGTCGGCGACTCTCCGGCGGCCACGGGCCCGCGGCGGTGGGGCGCGGCGGGCCCGAGGCGGTTTCACACCGGGCGGGTGGGGGTGGCCGGTATCTGAGGCCCGGTGCGGGTATGCACAAACAAACAACAGCAGTTAGTTTTTGCTCAATTTTTGCGCTTGGGATAGGCGGCGTCGCCGTGGCTGACGCCCTTCGCCGGTCGGTGTGGGAGTGGCGTTCGCTCGCCCGCCCGCAAAGGTCTGCCTGTGCCGCCTCGACATGAACTCCGGTGCGGCGCAAGGGAAGGCGACCGACGGCTCCTCGGAAGGGTCGTCACCACTTCGAGTGGATTGGGTTTTCAGTCGGAGATCGTACGGCTAGCGTGACAATCGACGGAAAGAGGCCCCGAAGTGGGCGCGTAACCCCGATCGTGGCAACTGCCGCCGTATGAGCTCCGCCCATTGTCGCCATTTCCCGTCGAATGAAGACCGCATCTTCCCCTCCCGGTGACAGGTGGATCACTCATTGTGGAGTGACCGAAGGGTTCGATCACCCCCGTAGGCCGAACCCTGGGCCCCATGATGCAGGAGAGATGCGATCATTACTTCGGGGAACTTTTCCTCGGAAAAACTGTCCAATGAAAGCGGCTTCCTCTGTGGAGGAGGCCGTGGTAAGGGGGGAGCGCGTGGACAAAGGAGCGCTTCAACAGCTTTTGCGTGAGCGGCGGGCGGCTATCGCCCCGGAAGAGTACGGTTTGAGCAGGCCTTCGCGACAGGGGAGGCGGGCCCCCGGGCTCAGTCAGTCGCAGATGGACCAACTGTTGCACCGCACTCACGGTACGTACAACCGTTTGGAAGCGGGTAAGTATCCGCATCCTCCCGAGGAGTTATTGCGGGACGTGGCCCGACTGCTCGCGTTCAACGAGCACGAGTGGACCCTGCTCTGGCTCTACACGATGCACCGCGATCCCCCCACCCCCCTCCACCCGACGTCGGGAACCGAGGTCCGCGGGGCTTGGGGAACCGTGGTGCAGAGCATCTCCCACATGGCGTATATCAGCGATCAGAGCTGGCGTGTGGTCACCTATAACGACGCTTTCGCCGCCATGTTTCCGGGGCGAAAGGTCTGCGCCAATACGATGCGCTGGATGGTGCTCGACCCGTCGGCACGCGATGTCCTGATGGGCTGGGAGGACCACTGGTTGCCTATGGCCCTGCCGCAAATGCGAGCGGCCGTCGCCGCCTTGCCGCACGACGAGCATCTCGCCGAGCTGGAGGCGGACATTCTCGCCGACCCCATTGCCGGGCCGCTCTACCGGGCCGGCGGCGGAGGGGCGTTCGCCCACCCCGACGGCGACGAGCGGCCCCTCAACCACTCGGAACTCGGCAAGGGTTGGGTCACGCTCTGCGCGGCGGAACCGCTGTCCCATCCCCGCGTCCGTCTGATGGTGATGATTTTTCAGCCGGGTGAGCAGCGCCGCCTGGGTCCGCCGAACCTTCTGCGGGCCCCATGAGCGAGAACTCCTCCCCGAATGCGGGCGACTTAGCGTCTCCGCCTTTCCGGCCAGTTCCCCACCCGACCCCTTCGTGGAGGATCCGTTGTCCGCATATGTTGCGCGCCCCGCCATAGCCCTGCCCGAACACGTCGTCACGACGGAGGAAATCTGCGACGACATCGAGCGTCAGCACCGGGGAGACGCCCGGCTGGCGACATATCTGAGGGTCGCCAGAGCCTCGGGGGTGAGCAGCCGCCGATTCACCCGGCCACTCGACTCCCCGACGGTATCCGGTTCTGCCGGGATCAAGGAGCGGAACCTGGTCGCCTTCGACGACTGTGCCCGTCTGGCCGTCGAGGCGGCCCACGCGGCCCTGAGCCACGCCGGCCTGCGCCCCTCGGACATCGACTCCGTCATCACCAGCCACACCACGTCCTGGACTACGCCAGGGCTTGACGTTCACCTGGCCAACGCGCTGGGTCTGCGCCCGGACGTCCGTCGGACGCCGATGGCCTCCCTCGGCTGCGGTGGCGGTGCCCAGGCGCTGGCTCGTGCCGCCGACGAGGTCGCGGCCCGCCCGGGGAGTCGCGTTCTGGTCGTCGCCGCCGAAACGCTGAGTACCGTCTACCGCCACGAAGACACCGGCCTCGGCTCAATGATCTACAAAGCGCTGTTCGGTGACGGTGCGGGGGCCTGCGTCGTCACCGGCGAGCAGCGGACCCCTGGGTTCCGGGTCGACGGTAGCTGGGAGTACCTGCTGCCGGACAGCCTTGACCGCTACTGGTGCCG
Source organism: Streptomyces sp. NPDC052910 (assembly GCF_055585605.1). Taxonomy (NCBI): domain Bacteria; kingdom Bacillati; phylum Actinomycetota; class Actinomycetes; order Kitasatosporales; family Streptomycetaceae; genus Streptomyces; species Streptomyces sp. NPDC052910. The sequence continues at coordinate 357,335 of NZ_JBVJJR010000001.1, read as the reverse complement.
TGTCGACGAGCTGGGTCTGCACTTCGATTCCACCCGCAAGGCCGTGGGAGCGGCGGGGGAGGTCATGCCGGAGCTGCGCGGCTGGCTGGAGAACGTCGGCTTCACCGCACCCCCGGAATGGGCAGTCGTCCACACCGGCGGGCCGAGGATCCTCGAGGACATCACCGAACGGCTCGGAGTCGACGAGAAGGTCCTGCGCCATTCCTGGCGCAGCATGGAAAGCAGCGGGAACCTCGGCGGAGTCTCCGTTCTGGACGTTCTCGCCCGCACCTACGAGGAACCGCCGAGCCCGGAAGCCCCCGGGGTCCTGGTCGCTTTCGGTCCGGGATTCTTCGCCACCGCCTGCCACGGCGTGTGGGTCCCGTGAGCCGGCCGTTCCCTCGCACTCGTGCGAACGGGCCGGAAAGAAGCGGGTCGGACTGTGGTCGGTCGCCGGCCGGGTGGTCGGCAGCGCCGTGTGCCGGGGTGCGCCGACGGGCCGGAAAAGCAATTGGTACAACAGGATCCCGGGAGCTCCGACGGGTTCGCTGACGGATACGGTGAGCGATCCGGGGCCCAGTTCGGTGTGGTGCAGTGGGCGTTCGGCGCCGTCCGGGCTGGCGTGACCCGGCGGAATGCTGCGGAAGAATTCCCGCGTCCGCGGATCGGCCACGCACCGCTGGGCGAGGGCGCGCAGCGTCCTGTTGTCCGGGTTGCGTGCCAGTGCGACCCGGAGTTGGGGGGCTACGAGCGGGGCCCAGCAGGTCTCCCAGTCTCCGAGGATGCCGCCGCGGGCCTCTTCGTCGAACAACATCCAGTCCATGGTGTTCCGCGGGGCGCGGCGACCGGGAAAGATGGCGGCGAACGCCTCGTTGTAGGCCAGTACATTCCACTCGGGATCGCACAGGTAGGCAATGCCGGAGAAGGCGTGCATGATGCGCAGCCAGTGCTCCGGGACGGTCACCCGGGGATTCCTGACGAGCGGATAAGGGGGCTGCTCGCCGCGGGCGTAACCGTAGAGGACGATCCATTCCTGCTCGGTGAGGCGGAGGATGGTGGCCACGTCACGCAGGTACTCGGGTGTCGGGCTGTCCAATACACCGCGTTCCAGCTTTCCGTAGGTTCCGGGTGCCCGGAGGAGTAACTGGTCCATGTGCGCCTGTGTCAGCCCGGGAGACTTGCGGCCCCGCGGGTCCAGCCGTATGAGGCCCAGACTCTCGGGGTTGATCGCCGCCCGGCGCTCCGTGAGCATCTGGCGCAGCACCTCCGCATCCAATGGACAACTCCCTTCCTACACCCGGAACCCCCGTTTTTCGAGGTGCAGTCGGCACCTGGAAAGACCACTCGCGCCCCGATGATAGGGCCGGTGAAGAGTGGGCCCGGTGGCGGGGCGTGGAAAGGGGTGGTGGGCGGGCGGGGGGTGTCGTCGGCTGGGGAGTGCGCCGTGGCGGGGGCTGGGGGCCCGGCGGGGCGGATGTGGTCCGGTGCCGGGGGCTGCTTCACTCTTCGCGCAGCAAGCGCAGGTACACCACCGAGAACAGTCCTCCGACGAGCAGCAGGAGCAGCGCGACCGCCGCCCCGTACCCGATCAGGGACTTGAGGAAGGCCTGGTCGTACATGAAGACGGGGAGTGTCTCGCTCCGGTGGGCGGGGCCGCCCCGGGTCATGGCCCAGATGAGGCCGAAAACCGACAGTGTTTGCAGGGTGTTGAGCATGAGGTTGGTGCCGATGGTGCGGCGGAGCATGGGGAGGGTGATGTAGAGGAAGCGGCGGTGGCCCACGGCGCCGTCGACGAGGGCGGCCTCCGTCACGTCCTGGGGGATGGAGTCGAGCGCGGCGGAGTACACCAGCAGGGAGAAGGCGGTGCCGCGCCAGACGTTGGCGAAGGAGACGGCCAGGATGGGCAGGGTGAACAGCCAGTTCTGCGGCGGGAGATGGAGGTGGACGAGGATGGTGTTGAGCGTTCCGCGCCGGTGGAAGAAGGTGTAGAGGAGGAACCCCGCCACGATCTCCGGAACCACCCAGGCGGCGACCACGATCGCCCCGGTGACCGTGCGGACCGGCCGCGACGCGTGCCGCATCAGGGCGGCGAGCGCGAACCCCAGGGTGTTCTGGCCGACGAGGGACGACAGGACCGTGAAGAGGAGGGTGAGGACGACCGCGTTGCGGAAGTTCTCGTCCGCGAGGGCGTGCCGGAAGTTGTCCGGTCCGACCCAGGAGGACGATGCCTGGCCGGTGAGCCGGGTGTCGGTGAAGGCGATCCCGACGCACCAGACGACCGGGCCGGCCAGGAAGAGCAGCAGCAGGACGGTGGCGGGCGCGAGGGGCAGCCAGCGGGCGAGCGCGGGGCGGCGTCGGGCGGTCACCGGTCGGTTCCGGCCGAGTGGGCGTCGGGCGGTCATCGGTCCGATCCGGCCGTGTGGGCGGCGGGCGGTCATCGGTCGGCTCCGGCCGTGTGGGCGGCGGGCGTCCGGTACCCGGGTGTGTGGATCGCGAGCGGGTCTGCCTTGGCCATGTCCGCCGTGGCTCTGTCGCCTGTGGCTTCGTCGCCTGTCGCCCTGTCGTCTTTTGCCGTGTCGGCGAAGGACCGGAGCTCCTCGTCGTAGTCCCGTGCCGCCCGGGCCGGGGAAGCGGTGTCCGTGGCGACCGCCTCCATCGCCTCCTGCAACGCCGAGGAGACCTGCGGGTAGATCGGCAGGGCCGGGCGGTGGCGGGTGACCGCGACCAGGCCGGTGAAGAAGTCGATGCCCGGTACGTACGTCCGGTACCGCTCGTCGGCGGCCACGTCGTCCCGGACGGCGATCTGCCCGTCGCGGACGGTCCAGTCGAGCGCGCTCGACCGGGTCTGGAGGGTTTCGACCACCTGCCAGGCCAGGTCGGCCTTCCGGGAGCGGGCGGCGACGGCCCAGGCCCAGCCGCCGGAGAGGCTGACCCGGCCGGGTGCCGCACCGTGCCGGGTGGGGAAGGCGGTCCACCCCAGCACCTTCGACCAGGCGGGCCACGGGCGGCTGCCGTCCGGTTGCCAGTTCTTGCCGAGCCAGTTGCCGTCCAGCGCGATGGCGAGCTTTCCCTTGGGCAGCCACTCGGCGGTGACGCGGGTGCCGACGTTGGGGTCCAGGGCGTCGGTCGGGTCCGGCCCGAGCTTCTCGGCGTAGACGGTGTGGACGAACTCCAGCGCGTCCACGAACCCCTTGCGGCCCGTCAGCCACTTCTTGCGTGCCGGGTCGTACAGCGGGTCCCGTCCCGTGCCGTAGAGCAGCATCTCGAATCCCTGCATGGCCGCTGCCTCGCCCGGGCCCTTGCCGGTGTAGAGGTGGAACGGGATCACGCCGGGGACCCGGTCCCGGACGGCCCGGGCCGCGTCCAGCACGTCGTCCCAACCGCGCGGGTGCCAGTCGGCCGGCAGGCCGGCCCGCGCGAAGATCTCCTTGTTGAACCACAGCCCCCGGGTGTCCGTCCCGTCCGGCACCCCGTACGTCCTGCCGTCCTCCGCTTTCACCAGCGCCTTCGCGGCCGGGAGGTACCGCTTCCAGTCCTGCCAGTCGGCCAGCTTGTCGTCCAGCGGTCTCAGGTAGCCGGACGCGACGTCCGACTCGATGAGGGAGGTGTCCTCACGGACGAGGTCAGGCGCGGTCCGGGGGGAACGCATCATCTGCTGCACTTTGACGGCGTAGTCGTCCTGGGCGGCCTGCACGGGGACGAGTTGAAGTTTCCGGCCCGGGTGCTCGCGCTCGAAGCGCCGCTTCACGCCGGCCAGGTAGTCGTCCAGGATCCGGTACTTGTTGTCGGTGCTCCGCTGGTAGACGACCCGGACCGTGTCGGGGTCGCCGCCCGGGTCCCCGCAGGCGGTGAGCGGGCCGGTGAGCGCCGCGACGGTCAGCAGGGTGGCGAGGAGCGCGGGGCGTCCGGGGCGTGCCGGGCGTACGGGACGCCCGGGGCGTACGGGTTCTACGCGAGTGGTGGGACGCAGGGGACCGGTGGAGCGCACGGGCACGACCTCCTACGGGCCGGAGCCTGAGGCCCGCCGCGGGCCCGGCGGCTCGGTGGCACCCGGTAACGTTCCCTGTCCGCGGCTCGGGTACGCGCGAGCCGGGGCGGGGCCGGCGCCGGTGACGCCGTCGGCCGGCCGGCCCTCAGCCGCCGCGCAGCCACCGGTAGCGCAGCTCCGGGCGGCCGACCTGCCCGTACAGCGGCGTCCGTGCCGCGCGGCCGGTGGCGACCAGGTGTTCCAGGTAACGGCGGGCCGTGATCCGGGAGATGCCCACCGCCCCGCCGGCCGCCGTGGCGGAGACGCCGTCCGGGCCCGCCCCGCGCAGGGTGTCGGTGATCGCCGCCAAGGTGTCCGTGCTCAGCCCCTTGGGCAGGACGGCGGGGCGGGGGACGCGCAGGGTGCCGAGCGCGCGGTCCACCTCCTCCTGGCCGCTCGCCTCGCCGGCGACGGACCGGAACTCGGCGTATCGCACCAGCCGGTCGCGGAGCGTGGTGAAGGTGAACGGCTTGAGCACGTACTGCACGACGCCCAGCGACACGCCCTCCCGGACCACCGCCAGGTCGCGGGCCGAGGTGACGGCGATGACGTCGGCGGTGTGCCCGGCGGAGCGCAGGGAGCGCAGCAGCCGCAGCCCGTGGCCGTCCGGGAGGCAGAGGTCGAGCAGCAGCAGGTCGGCGGGGGAGCGCTTGAGGAACTGCGAGGCGCCGCCCACCGAATGCGCCACCCCGGCCACCGCGAAACCCGGGACCCGCCGGACGTAGAGCGCGTGGGCGTCGGCGGCGACCGGGTCGTCCTCCACGACGAGGACGCGGATCGGCGGCGCGGGGGTGGGCGGCGCGGGCGGCGTCACGGCCGTTCACCGGGCCCGCCCGGCGGGCCGGCGGCGGGTTCGGCCGGGCGCCGCGCGGCGCACCCGTGGAGCTGTACCGCGGTGGGCCCGTCCGGCCGCTCCCCGGTCGTCCCCTCCGGTCGCCCCGCCGCCTCCCGTAGCGGCAGCCGGACCGTGAACTCCGCGCCTCCCGACGGCGCCCGGCCCACCTCCACCGTCCCCCCGTTGCGTACCGCCGCCTGGCGGACCAAGGCGAGGCCGAGACCGTGGCCGTGCGCCGCGCCGCCGGTCCCCTTGGTGGACCAGCCGCGGCGGAAGACCTCGTCGACCGTGCCCGGAGGCAGGCCCGGGCCGGTGTCGGTGACGCGCAGGAGCAGGTCGGCGCCGTCCGGGCGGATGGTGACGGTGACCCGGGCGGTGCCGGCGGGAAGGCCGGCGCCGGGGCGTGGGCCGGCCGCGTCGACCGCGTTGTCGATGAGGTTGCCGAGGACGGTGACCAGGTCGCGGGTGGGGAGGTCGGGCGGCAGCAGGCCGTCGTCCACGTGGCTGTCGGGGGAGAGGAGCAGTTCGACGCCGTGTTCGTTGGCGTGGGCGGCCTTGCCGAGCAGGAGCGCGGCCAGGACCGGTTCGGCGACTGCGGCGACCACCTGGTCGGTGAGGGCCTGGGCGAGTTCGAGTTCGGCGGTGGCGAAGCCGATGGCCTCCTCCGCGCGGCCGAGTTCGATCAGCGAGACGACGGTGTGCAGCCGGTTGGCGGCTTCGTGCGCCTGCGAGCGCAGCGCCTCGGCGAAGCCGCGGACGGAGTCCAGCTCGCCACTGAGGGCCTGGAGTTCGGTGTGGTCCCGGAGGGTGACGACGGTGCCGCGGTGCTGGCCGCCGGTGACCGGCGAGGTGTTGACGACCAGCGTCCGGTGGGCGGTCAGGTGCAGCTCGTCGACGCGCGGCTCGGGGGCCAGCAGGGCCTCGGTCAGCGACCGGGGCAGGCCGAGGCCGGTGACGTGCCGGCCGACGGCGTCCGTGTCGCGGAGTCCGAGCAACTCCCGGCCCCCGTCGTTGACGAGGGCCACCCTGCGCTGCCCGTCCAGCATCAGCAGCCCCTCGCGAACCGCGTGCAGTGCGGCCTCGTGGTAGTCGTGCATCCGGGCCAGTTCAGTGGCGTTCATGCCGTGGGTGTGCCGCCGCAGCCGCCGGTTGAGGACGTACGTCCCGGCGCCGCCGAGCGCGAGGACGGCCGTGGCGAAGGCGAGGAGGGCGACGACCTGGCGGCGGTGGCGCGCGCTGATCGCGTCGACGGTGATCCCTGCGCTGACCAGGGCGGTGACCCGGCCGTGCCGGTCCCGTACGGGGGCGACGGCGCGGACGGACGGGCCGAGGGTGCCGGTGTACGTCTCCGCGAACACCCGTCCCTCCAGTGCCGGTCCGGTGTGTCCGAGGAAGCGCTCGCCGATCCTGGCCGGGTCGGGATGGGTCCAGCGCGTTCCTCGTGGGCTCATGATGGTCACGAAGTCCACGCCCGTGTCGTGCCGCACCCGCTCCGCGTAGGGCTGGAGTTCGCGCGAGGGGTCCGCCGATCCGGCCGCCGCGGCGACGGCGGGGGACGCGGCGACCGCCGTCGCCGTCGCGGTCACCTGCCGGCGCGCCGCCTTCTCGGCCTCCGCGCGGTCGGAGATCCAGGCGAACGCGGCACACCCCGCCACCACCGCGGCCACCAGCACGATCTGCACGGCGAAGAGCCGGCCGGCGAGGCTGCGGGAACGTATGCGAGGTGTGCGCATGGCCGACAGTGTGCACCGCCGCCCATTCGTGAACGTAATGCACGCAAGGGTGACCGCCGTCACAGCGGCGTGCATAGTCTGCGGGACCCCCTTCCCCGTGGGCCGACCTCGCCGAACGGACGGGCGGGGCCGGTCCACCAGGAGCCGCGACGACGAGGAGCCCCACGTGACAGGCGTGACGCCGACGCCACCCCCCACCCCGCCGGGACGGTCGGGACCACCGGGACGGCCGGGACGATCAGGACCGCCGGGACGGACGGAGCAGCCGGCCGGGAAACGCGACCGGACCCACTACCTCTATCTCGCCGTCATCGGGGCGGTGCTGGCCGGTATCGCGGTCGGCTTCGCCGCTCCCGGCACGGCCGTCGAGCTCAAGCCGCTGGGCACCGGATTCGTCAACCTCATCAAGATGATGATCTCGCCCGTCATCTTCTGCACGATCGTGCTCGGCATCGGATCGGTGCGGAAGGCCGCCAAGGTCGGCGCGGTGGGCGGCCTCGCGCTCGGCTACTTCCTGCTGATGTCGAGCGTGGCCCTGGCCATCGGTCTGCTGGTCGGCAATCTGCTGGAGCCCGGCAGCGGCCTGCACCTGACGGACGCGCTCCGGCACGCCGGTGAGGCCCAGGCCAAGAACGCCCACAAGTCGACGACCGCGTTCCTGCTCGGCATCATCCCCACCACCCTGGTGTCCGCCCTCACCGCCGGCGAGGTGCTGCAGACGCTGCTGGTCGCCCTGCTGGTGGGGTTCGGCCTGCAGGCCATGGGCGGCGCGGGCGAGCCGGTGCTGCGCGGTATCGGGCATGTGCAGAAGCTGGTCTTCCGGGTGCTGTCCATGATCATGTGGGCGGCACCGGTCGGTGCCTTCGGTGCCATCGCCGCGGTGGTCGGGGCGACCGGTGTCGACGCGCTCAAGTCGCTGGCCGTCATCATGGTCGGCTTCTATACGACCTGTGTGCTCTTCGTCGTGGTGGTGCTGGGGACGCTGCTGCGTCTGGTGGCCGGGGTGAACATCTTCCGGCTGCTGAAGTACCTGGGACGGGAGTTCCTGCTGATCCTGTCCACCTCGTCGTCGGAGTCGGCGCTGCCCCGGCTCATCGCGAAGATGGAACACCTGGGCGTCAGCCGGCCCGTCGTCGGCATCACGGTGCCGACCGGCTACTCCTTCAACCTCGACGGCACCGCCATCTACCTCACCATGGCCTCGCTGTTCATCGCCGAGGCGATGGGCACGCCGCTCGCCCTCGGGCAGCAGGTCTCCCTGCTGCTGTTCATGATCGTCGCGTCGAAGGGCGCGGCGGGCGTCACCGGCGCCGGGCTGGCCACCCTCGCGGGCGGTCTCCAGTCGCACCGGCCCGAACTCGTCGACGGCGTCGGCCTGATCGTCGGCATCGACCGCTTCATGAGCGAGGCCCGCGCCATGACCAACTTCGCGGGAAACGCGGTCGCCACGGTGCTCGTCGGCACCTGGACGAAGGAGATCGACCGGGAACGGGCCCGGGAGGTCCTCGCCGGGCGGCTGCCCTTCGACGAGAGCACGCTGACGGCGGACGGGCATGGGGCGGCGGAGCCACATGAAGCGCGGGAGCCGCAGGGGCCTGATGAGCCTGATGAGCCGCGAGAAGCGGGGCGAGCGCCGGCGGGCGTCTGAGGGTTCCTCAACCGAGGGGTGCCGGACGGGCCCCGTCCGGCACCCGCCTTTCGTCCGCCGGAGCGGCCTTCGCCTGCCCGGTGGCCCGCGCCTGTCCGGCGGCTCTCCCCGCCGTCCCGCCGTCCCGCCGTCCCGCCGCCCCGACGGGTTGCCGCCGTCCCGACGCGGCGTCAGCCCTCCGTCCGCTCCGCCCCGATCCGTTCGACCAGTGCGGCGGCTTCCTCCGCCCGGACGCCCGCCGCCGTCAGGACCGTCACGGCCGCCGAGCGGCCCGCCCGTTCCGGGGGCAGCAGCCCGTCGTTGACGGCCTGGAGCAGCCCGAAGAGGATCTGTTCGTGCACGTAGGCGAGGGCCGCCGCGGGCAGGACGGAGGTGAAGCGGCCCGCGTCCAGGCCGCGCCGCAGCAGCGCCTCGCTCTCCCGCCGGACCGGTTCCAGCCGGCGCAGGATCCCCTCCACCGTGACGCTGCGCTGCGCCATGGAGACCAGCAGGCGGTAGCCGTCGGCGATCTCCCACACCGCGAGGATCGCGCGGGCCAGTGCTTCCGCGGCGTCGCCGGGGTCGCCGACGGCCCGCAGCGCTTCGGCCCGCGCCGCGCCGACGGTCTCCGCCGCGTCGTCCACGAGGGCCGCCACCAGCGCGTCCCGGCTGGGGAAGTGGCCGTAGACGGTCCGCCGGACGACGCCGGCCGCCCGGGCGATCTGGTCCATGCTCGCCTCGGGGTCGCGCAGCAGCTCCGCGAGGGCGACGTCCAGGATGCGGCGGCGATTGGCGCTCGCTCTGCCGGTCATCGGTTCTCTTCTCCGTCGGGCCGGTCCGGCCCGCCGAGGGCCTTCCCCGTTATTTTCCTCCTCATTTTGCACACCGCCGTCCACCCCCCTTACATTGCACACCAGTGGGTAATTGCACAACCGTGTGCAAGAACGAGGAAAGGACGAATGCCATGCGCCTGGGGATATCGCGTCCCGTCGACGCGATGGACGGGCCGTACGCGCGCCGCTGGTGGGCACTGGGGGTGCTCTGCATCAGCCTTCTGATCATCGTCATGGCGAACACCTCGCTGACGGTGGCCGCCCCGGACATGGTCCAGAGCCTCGGTCTCGGCAGCTCCGACCTCCAGTGGGTCATCGACGGCTACACCGTGCCGTACGCCGCGCTGATGCTGATCCTGGGCGCGGTCGGTGACAAGTACAGCCGCCGAGGCGCCCTCGTCCTGGGCCTCCTCGTCTTCGCCGGGGCGTCGGTCGCGGGCTCGCTCGTGGACAGCGCGGCGGGCGTCATCGCCTCCCGTGCCGCGATGGGCGTCGGCGCGGCCATGATCATGCCGGCGACGCTGTCGCTGCTCGCCGCCACCTTCCCGCGCGCCGAGCGGGCCAAGGCCATCACCATCTGGACGGCCACCGCCGGTCTCGCCATCGCCGTCGGCCCGCTGGTCGCGGGCGCGCTGCTGGAGGACCACGGCTGGGCCTCGACGTTCCTCATCAACGTGCCGATCGCGCTGCTCGGCGCGGTGGGAGCGCTGTTCCTGGTCCCGCCGTCCAAGGCGGAGAACGTCGAGAAGATCGACTACATCGGCGGCCTGCTGTCCGTCATCTGGGTCGGCTCCCTGATCTACATGATCATCGAGGGTCCGCACTTCGGCTGGGGCGCCAAGGCCATCACGGCCGCGGTCGTGGCCGGCGTCGGCCTCGTCTGCTTCGTCCTGTGGGAGCTGCGCCACCCGCGTCCGGTGCTGGACGTCCGCCGCTTCGCCCAGCGCGCCTTCGCGGGCTCCACGCTGGCCGTCGCCCTGTTCTTCCTCGCCGTCTTCGGCGCCTTCTACTACCTGACCCAGCACCTGCAGTTCGTGCTCGGCTACTCGCCGCTGGACACCGGTGTCCGGATGCTGCCGCTGGCCGGCGCGGTGTTCGTGGGCGGCGCGCTGACCGCGTTCCTCACGCCGCGCTTCGGCATGAAGATCACGGTCGCGCTCGGCATGACCGTGGGCACGGTCGCCATCGCGCTCCTCACCCGCGTCGACGCGTCCTCGACGTACGGCGACTTCGTGCTCCCGCTGATCATCCTGGGCCTGGCCATCGGCCTGTCCCTGTCGCCGTGCACCAACGCCATCATGGGCTCGTTCCCGGAGAGCCAGCTCGGCGTCGGCGGTGCCGTCAACAGCACCTCCATCGAGCTCGGCGGCTCCCTCGGCATCGCCATCCTCGGCACCGTGCTCGCCAAGACCTACTCCTCCAACCTCGGTGACGCCGCCGCCAAGGCCGCCGCAGCGGGCGGCCCCAAGCTGCCCGAGAAGGCGCTCTCCGCCGCCCAGGACTCGGTCGGCGCGGGTCTGTACGTCGCTAAGGAGGTCGGCAAGCAGGTCGCGTCCGGCGCCGCCCCCAAGGTCGGCACCGAGAAGGCCGCCGCCCTCGGCGCCCAGCAGGCTCAGACCGTCGTCGACGCCGTCCACAAGGCGTTCGCCGACTCGGTCGCCCACACCAGCGTCGTCGGCGCCGTCATCCTCGGCATCGGCACCGTCGTCGTCGCGCTCCTCCTCCCGCGCAAGGCGGCGTCCCAGCCCGCCCCGGTCGCGACGGAGAAGCCGGCGGAACGGGAGAGCGAGCGCGTCTGACGACCCGCCCGGCCCTCGCGCCGCCGTGACATCCGCCCGTACGCCGTGACACGAACCGTCACGGCGTACGGGCGTCTTCGTGCGTCCGCTTCGTGCGTCGGCTCGCCGGCGGCAAGCGCTGCGGACCCGGCTTCGGCCCGGTCCTGCCGCCCGTTCGACCGCCCTGCGCCGCCGACGCCACGGCGCGGGGCGAAACCGGCGAACGGGCCGAATACCCCTGGCCGCACGGCATCTCTCCGCTGCTCGCCCCCCGGTGAGAGGGGGTGGAGTGGCAGCCGCGGCGTGTTGCCTCGTCACAGCGCATCAGTGGCATGCCCTTGACGGAACCGAACGTAAAGCCTACTTTCCATTACGTGCGGAATGAAGTGCGCCGTCTGCGCGGCCTCCACGGCCTGACCCAGCAGGGACTGGGAGACGTACTCGGAGTCTCCCGGCAGACGGTGAACGCCATCGAGCAGGGCCGCTACGACCCGTCACTTCCCCTGGCCATCCGTATGGCCCGGCACTTCGGTCTGACCGTCGAGGAGATCTTCCATGTCGATGACGCGTGACAACGCCGGGCGTCAAGGCACCCGTTGGGCCGTGCTCGCGCTGACCGTGGCCGTGGGTGCGGCGGCGGCAGTGGCCATGGCGGTACGCGGGGAGACCGTGCTCGCGGTCGTCCTGCCGGCCGTCATCGTGGGGTACGGGCTGACCGTCAGCCTCTCGGCACGGCGCAGCGATGTGGCAGCGCAGCTCAGCGGGTATGAGGAGGACGAGCGGCGGCACGCCATCGGACTGCGGGCGTCCGCCGTCACCTACCACGTCCTGACGGTGGCGCTGGCGTGCGGCTTCCTCTACGAGCTGTACCGGGACGAACTCGGCGGCCCGTTCACGGTACTGGGCGCGATCGGCGGCATCACGAACGCTGTCGCCTCGGCCTATTACACCCGTGCCGGCCTCTCGTCCGGTACGGACACCGGCTGTCTCTGATCAGGTCTTCGGCTACCGGACGAGCCGTGGGCGCAATCCCGGAAGCGTCCGGTCACAGGGTCGGCGCGACCGAACCCGCGCCGGGCGGAGCGCCGACGGCCGAGCGGTACGCCCGGCCGTCGGCGCGCGTCACGGCGCCTCACACCGCGCGGAACCACACCGTGGCCAGCGGCGGCAGTGTCGGCTCGATGCTCGCCGGGCGGCCGTGGTGGCCTACCGGGCGGGCCTTGACGGGGTCGGGGTTGGTGACGCCGCTGCCGCCGTAGCGGGTCGCGTCCGTGTTGAGGCACTCTTCCCAGACCGCCGTCCCGGCCGGGACGCCCAGGCGGTAGCCGGTGCGGACGACGGGGGAGAAGTTGCTGACGGCCAGCAGAGGGGAGCCGTCGGCGGCGTAGCGGAGCCAGGCGAAGACGTTGTCCTCCGCCGCGTCGCCGAGGATCCAGGAGAAGCCGTCGGGCACCGTGTCGTACTCCCAGAGGGCGGGCGTCGTCCGGTAGCGGTTGTTGAGGTCGCGGACGAGCTCGCGGACGCCCCGGTGGTCCGCGCCGGCCGCGTACGAGGGGTCGAGCAGCCACCAGTCCGGACCGTGTCCCTCCGACCACTCGGCGCCCTGGGCGAACTCCTGGCCCATGAAGAGCAGTTGCTTGCCGGGGTGGGCCCACATGAAGGCGAGGAACGCCCGGTGGTTGGCGCGCTGCTGCCACCAGTCGCCCGGCATCTTCGACACCAGCGACCGCTTGCCGTGCACCACCTCGTCGTGGGAGATCGGCAGGACGTAGTTCTCGCTGTACGCGTAGACCATCGCGAAGGTCATCTCGCCGTGGTGGTACTTGCGGTGCACCGGCTCCTTGGCCATGTACTCCAGGGAATCGTGCATCCAGCCCATGTTCCACTTCAGCCCGAAGCCCAGGCCGCCGAAGCCGCCCGGCCCCACGTGGTGGGTGGCGCGGGTGACGCCGTCCCAGGCGGTGGACTCCTCGGCCACCGTGACGACGCCCGGGCAGCGGCGGTAGACGGTGGCGTTCATCTCCTGGAGGAAGGCCACCGCGTCCAGGTTCTCCCGGCCGCCGTGCTCGTTGGGGGTCCACTGGCCGGGTTCGCGCGAGTAGTCCAGGTAGAGCATGGAGGCGACGGCGTCCACCCGCAGGCCGTCGATGTGGTACTCCTCGCACCAGTAGACCGCGTTCGCCACCAGGAAGTTGCGCACCTCCGTGCGCCCGTAGTCGAACTCCAGCGTCCCCCAGTCCGGATGGGCCGCCCGCAGCGGGTCCGCCGGCTCGTACAGCGGACGCCCGTCGAACTCGGCGAGCGCCCACTCGTCCCGGGGGAAGTGGGCGGGCACCCAGTCGACCAGCACCCCGATGCCCGCCTGGTGCAGGGTGTCCACCAGGTGCTTGAACTCGTCCGGCGTGCCCAGCCGGGCGGTCGGCGCGTAGAACCCCGTCACCTGGTAGCCCCACGAGCCGCCGTACGGGTGCTCCGCGACCGGCAGGAACTCCACGTGCGTGAAGCCGAGGTCCGTCACGTACGCGGACAACTGCTCGGCCAGCTCGCGGTAGCCCAGGCCGGGCCGCCAGGACGGCAGGTGGACCTCGTAGACGGAGAACGGCGCCGCGTGCGCCGGCCGGTCGCCGCGCCGCGCCATCCACGCGTCGTCGCCCCAGGTGTGGTGCGAGACGTGTACCACCGACGCGGTGGCGGGCGGCGCCTCGGTGCGCCGGGCCATCGGGTCGGCCCGCAGGGTGTGCGTCCCGTCGGCGCGGGTGATGTCGAACTTGTACAGCTCGCCCTCGCCGACGCCCGGGACGAACAGCTCCCACACACCCGTCGCCCCGAGCGAGCGCATCGGGTGGGCCGTGCCGTCCCAGAGGTTGAAGCCACCCGTCACCCGCACCCCGAGAGCATTCGGCGCCCACACCGTGAACCGGGTCCCCGCCACCCCCTGGTGCGTCATCGGCCACGCGCCGAGCGCCTGCCACAACTGCTCGTGGCGTCCCTCGCCGATCAGGTACAGGTCCAGCTCGCCGAGGGCCGGCAGGAAGCGGTACGGGTCGTCGATCTCGATCTCGTCGTCCTCGTACGCCACCTGGAGCCGGTAGACGGGGATCTCGGTGAGCGGCAGCAGGCCGCCGAAGAAGCCGTCCCCCTCCGGGAGCAGCTCCGCCCGCAGCCCCTTGGCCACCACGGTCACCGCGCGGGCGTACGGGCGGAGCACCCGGAACGCCACGCCGCCCGGGGCGTGGTGGGCGCCCAGCAGGGCGTGCGGATCGTGGTGGGCGCCGCTCAGCAGCCGTGCACGCTCGGCGCCGTCCGGCCGTGGCGCGTGCCGCACCCCCCGGCCGCCGGCCGGCGCGGCCGGCACGGGCGGCGGGGAGCCGGGGCGTCGGCGGCCGGGCAGGAAGGTGGCGGGGACGAACCCGTTCGGGGGCTCGTGGGACGACGGTCGAGCGGTCACGGGGTCTTCCTCCCGGAAGTCGGAGGGCGGGGATCGAAGGGGAGCGGGTGCGGTCAGGTGCGCCGGGCGCCGTCCGCCCGTTCGGCGAGCCGGCGGATCGCGGACAGCGGCACGGGGAGCCAGTCCGGCCGGTGCCGGGCCTCGTACAGCACTTCGTAGACGGCCTTGTCGGTCTCCTGCGCGACCAGCAGTGGGCCGTCCTCGCGCGGGTCGCGGTGGGCGGCGGCGTAGCCGTCGCAGTACGCCTCGCGGGCGCGCGGCGCCCAGTCGGTGCCGGCCGCCCGGCCGACCGCCGCCGCGTAGTCGAAGGAGCGGAGCATGCCCGCGACGTCCTGCTCGACCGGCTGCGGCCGGCGCCGCTCGGCCAGCGGCCGGGCGGGCTCGCCCTCGAAGTCGATCAGCGACCAGTGGCCGTCGGCCGCCGTCCGCAGCGCCTGGCCGAGGTGCAGATCGCCGTGGATCCGCTGGGCGCGGCGCGGCCGGCCGGGGCCCGGCGGGCGGGTCAGCTCGTCGTAGGCGGCGCGCAGCGCGTCCCGGTACGGGCGCAGCGCCGGGACGGCCTCCGCGGTCACCTCCAGCCTGCGGCGCATGGCGGCGGCGATGCGCTCCAGGCGCGGCGCGTCGAGGTCGACGGTCGGCAGGGCGGCGGCGAGGGCGCGGTGGACCTCGGCGGTGGCCTGTCCAAGGGCGCGCGCGGCGGCGGTGAAGCCGTCCCCCGCGGCCAGCGCGTCGAGGGCCAGCCGCCAGCCGTCGGCGGAACCGGACAGGAACGGCTGGAGGACACCGAGCGTCATCGGCTCGGCCGCGCCCGGCGGTTCCGCCTCGTACCAGGCGACGGGCGCGGGGACCCGGGCACAGCCGGTGCGGGCGAGGGCCCGGGGGAGTTCGAGGTCCGGGTTGACGCCGGGGCTGACGCGGCGGAAGAGCTTGAGGATGTACGTGTCGCCGTATACCACCGAGGAGTTGGACTGCTCGGCGCCGAGGAGCCGGGGGGCCAGCCCCGCCGGCAGGTCCGCGTGCGGCTCGCGGGCGAACCGGAGCGGACCGAGCCGCCCGGGCAGGCGCAGCCGCTCCAGCAGCAGCCCGGCGAGCCGGGGGTCGGCCAGCGCCTCGTACACGGCGAGCCCGCGCAGCGGCCCGTCCTCCGGCCGGCCGACGAGCGCGGGCGCGAGGTGCGGCGGCAGCGTGTGCCGGACGCCGAGCAGCAGTTGGTAGCAGTCGTCCGAACCGGTCCCGGCCTGCCGGGCGCGGACGAGGAGGTGGATCAGGCCGGGGGCTGAGCCGTCGGTGCCGACGGGCAGCAGGTCGACGGCGGTGACCGGGGCGAGCCCGGTGACCGCGCTGCCCTTGCCGGCGAACCAGCGCTGCCGGGGCAGCCAGCGGAGGAGCGGTGGGGCCAGGGAGGACAGCAGCGCCTCGGCGCGGTCCGCCCCGCCGGAGGGTGCGCGGTCCGTCCCGCCCGAGGTCGCGGGTGGCGGCCCCCCGGACGTCACGGGCGGCGGCGCGGCGGTGACACCGGACGGTGCGGACCCGGGGCCCGCCGCCCGGGGATCGGCCTCCCGGCGGGGAGGTACAGCGTCCGACATGGCGTCGCGTCCTTTCCCCGGGGCACACGACGATGGGGCACAGTGTCCCGGATTGCGGCTTTGGCCAGTGTGCGGTGCGTCGGGGCCCTCCCGCCGAAGGCGGCGGGAGTGTCCGGCCAGGATCGTCCGTACGGTCAGCGCGCGCCGCGGTGGCGCGGGTGCGGCGACCGTTCGGGAACCGTTCGGGTGTTCTCGGCCGGGCCGGTCTGCCGTGGGGGCCGGGCCGGTCTGGGCGTAATAGTGAGGGTGCCCGGGGCGGGGACGGGAAAACCGGGCCGGGAGAACCGGAGTCGTGCCCCGGTCCCGTCCCCACGGCCGGGGATGTCGGTCAGCCCGGCTGGTGGCCCGTCGGTACGTTGCGGCGCAGCCGGAACCAGTAGAAGCCGTGGCCCGCCAGGGTCAGCAGGTACGGCAGTTCGCCGATAGCCGGGAAGCGGACCCCGCCGATCAGCTCCACCGGGTGGCGTCCGTTGAACATCCGCAGATCCAGTTCGGTCGGCTGTGCGAAACGGGAGAAGTTGTTCACGCACAGGACCAGGTCGTCCTGGTACTCCCGGAGGAAGGCCAGGACCGCCGGGTTGCTCGACTGGAGCTCGGTGTACGAGCCGAGACCGAACGCCACGTTCTGCTTCCGGATCTCGATCATCCGGCGGGTCCAGTGCAGCAGCGACGACGGACTGCTCATCGCCGCCTCGACGTTGGTGACCTGGTAGCCGTAGACCGGGTCCATGATCGTGGGGAGGAAGAGCCGGCCCGGGTCGCAGGAGGAGAAGCCGGCGTTGCGGTCCGGTGTCCACTGCATGGGCGTGCGGACCCCGTCGCGGTCGCCGAGCCAGATGTTGTCGCCCATGCCGATCTCGTCCCCGTAGTAGAGGATCGGCGAGCCGGGCAGCGACAGCAGCAGCGCGGTGAACAGCTCGATCTGGTTGCGGTCGTTGTCGAGCAGCGGGGCGAGGCGGCGCCGGATGCCGATGTTGGCGCGCATCCGGGGGTCCTTGGCGTACTCCGCGTACATGTAGTCGCGTTCTTCGTCCGTGACCATCTCGAGGGTCAGCTCGTCGTGGTTGCGGAGGAAGATCCCCCACTGGCAGCGCGCGGGGATGGCCGGGGTCTTGGCCAGCACTTCGGAGACCGGGTAGCGGGACTCTCGGCGGACCGCCATGAAGATGCGCGGCATCACCGGGAAGTGGAACGCCATGTGGCACTCGTTGCCGCCCGTCTCGTAGTCGCCGAAGTAGTCGACCACGTCCTCCGGCCACTGGTTGGCCTCGGCCAGCAGCACGGTGTCCGGGTAGTGGGCGTCGATCTCGGCGCGGACGCGCTTGAGGAAGGCGTGCGACTGCGGCAGGTTCTCGCAGTTGGTGCCCTCCTGGGCGAACAGGTACGGCACCGCGTCCAGCCGGAACCCGTCGATGCCCAGGTCCAGCCAGAACCGCAGGGCCGCCAGGATCTCCTCCTGGACCGCCGGGTTCTCGTAGTTGAGGTCCGGCTGGTGGGAGAAGAACCGGTGCCAGTAGTACTGCTTGCGCACCGGGTCGAAGGTCCAGTTGGACGTCTCCGTGTCGATGAAGATGATGCGGGCGTCCTGGTACTGCTTGTCGTCGTCGGCCCAGACGTAGTAGTCGCCGTAGGGCCCGTCCGGATCGGTCCGGGACTGCTGGAACCAGTCGTGCTGATCGCTCGTATGGTTCATGACAAAGTCGATGATGACGCGCATGCCGCGCTGGTGCGCGGCGTCCACGAACTCGACGAAGTCCGCCAGGTCACCGAACTCCGGCAGCACGGAGGTGTAGTCCGAGACGTCGTAGCCGCCGTCCCGCAGCGGGGACTGGAAGAACGGCGGCAGCCAGAGGCAGTCGACCCCCAGCCACTGCAGGTAGTCCAGCTTGGCCGTCAGCCCTTTGAGGTCCCCGATGCCGTCGCCGTCGCTGTCCTGGAAGGAACGCACGAGGACCTCGTAGAACACCGCGCGCTTGAACCAGTCGGGATCCCGGTCCTTCGCGGGGGTGTCCTCGAACGTGTCCGGTACGGGCTCGTTGACGATCATGGTGTGGGTGACCCTCCGATCGGTGAGGACGGTCGCAGCGAGAACACGTGCGCGGGCGCGATCGAACGGCCCGGCTCAAGGCGCACATAGTTGTCCCTGCCCCAGTGGTAGGTCTCGCCGGTGAGCTCGTCGCGCACCGGGAAGGTCTCGTGCCAGTCCAGGCCGAGCTCCGGCATGTCCAACGAGACCGTGGCCTCCTGGGTGTGGTGGGGGTCGAGGTTGACGACCGTCACCACGCAGTCTCCGCCCGTGCCGTCACAGCGCTTGGAGTAGGCGATGACGGCGTCGTTGTCGACGTGGTGGAAGCGGAGGTTGCGCAGGCGCCGCAGAGCCGGGTGACGCCGCCGCAGCCGGTTGAGCACGGTGATCAGGGGAGCCAGGCTGCGCCCTGCGCGCTCGGCCGACTCCCAGTCTCGCGGCCGCAGTTGGTATTTCTCCGAGTCCAGGTACTCCTCGCTGCCGGGCTGGGCCGGGACGTTCTCGCACAGCTCGTAGCCGGCGTAGACGCCCCAGGACGGGGAGAGGGTGGCGGCGAGCACGGCACGGATCTCGAAGGCCGCCCGGCCGCCCTCCTGGAGGTAGGCGTGCAGGATGTCCGGGGTGTTGACGAAGAGGTTGGGGCGCATCACGGCGGCCGAGTCGCGGGAGAGCTCGGTGAGGTAATCGGTGAGCTCCTGCTTGGAGTTGCGCCAGGTGAAGTAGGTGTACGACTGCTGGAAGCCGACCGCCGCCAGGGTGCGCATCATCGCGGGCCGGGTGAACGCCTCGGCCAGGAAGATCACATCGGGGTCGGTGCGGCCGATGTCCGCGATGACCTTCTCCCAGAAGACCACCGGCTTGGTGTGCGGATTGTCCACCCGGAAGATCCGCACGCCGCGGTCCATCCAGAACCGCAGCAGCCGCAGCGTCTCCCGGACGAGTCCGTCGAAGTCGGCGTCGAACGCCAGCGGGTAGATGTCCTGGTACTTCTTCGGCGGGTTCTCGGCGTAAGCGATCGTGCCGTCCGCGCGGTGGTGGAACCACTCCGGGTGCTTCTCCACCCAGGGGTGGTCGGGGGAGCACTGGAGGGCGAAGTCCAGCGCGACCTCCATCCGCAGCTCGCGCGCCCGGGTCACGAAGTGGTCGAAGTCCTCGAAGGTGCCGAGGTCGGGATGGATCGCGTCGTGCCCGCCGTCGGCTGAGCCGATCGCCCAGGGGCTGCCCACGTCGTGCGGGCCCGCGCTCAGCGCGTTGTTGGGGCCCTTGCGGAACGAGGTGCCGATGGGGTGGATGGGGGGCAGGTAGACGACGTCGAAGCCCATCGCCGCCACCGCAGGCAGCCGCTTGGCCGCCGTCCGGAACGTCCCGCTCACCGGCGGCCCGGCCGCCGTCACCACCGCCCCCTCCGAGCGCGGGAACAACTCGTACCACGAGCCGAACAGCGCCCGTTCCCGCTCCACCAGCAGCGGCAGCGGGCGGCTGGCGGTGACCAGTTCACGCAGCGGGTGCGCGGCCAGCGCGGCCGAGACGGCCGGGATGAGCGCGGCGGCCAGCCGGTCCGCGACGGGCCGCTGGGTGTCGCGCAGCGCGTCGACGGCGGCGAGCACCGCCTCCCGGCCCTCGCTCTTGGGCACCCCGCCGGCCGCCCGCTCGTACAACCGTGCCCCCTCCTCCAGCACCAGCTCGGTGTCGATGCCCGCCGGGATCTTGATGCGGGCCGCGTGCCGCCAGGTGGCCACCGGGTCGCTCCACGCCTCGACCGCGTACGTCCAGCGGCCCTCCGCGTCCGGGGTGACCTCGGCGCCCCACCGGTCGGTACCCGGGGCGAGCTCCCGCATCGGCGTCCATGGACCCGAACGGCCCGTCGCGTCCCGCAATACCACGTTGGCGCCCACCGCGTCATGGCCTTCGCGGAAAACCGTGGCGGTGACCTCGAAGGACTCGCCGACCACTGCCTTCGCGGGTCTGCGGCCGCAGTCCACGAGCGGGGCGAGGTCCAGGACGGGAATGCGACCGATCATGGAATCACCTGGGGTCCGAGGGGAAACCGGAGAAATGCCCGGTTGCTGACGGGGACTGACGGGTGCCGAAGGGTACAGACGGGAGATCTGGCGCGTTCTGTTCTTTCTATCCGCTGCCCCGACGGCCGGGAGTGCGCGGGCAGGGCTGCACCTGTCCGCATTCACCCGGCCGGGCGTCGGAAAACCTGCGGAAGAGCTGACGAGCGGGAAGTGCGGAAATACCGAGGGGGTGGTCCCGGGGGTGAGCGGACGGAGCGCGGGATCCCCGCACCGATGGAGCTTTCCCACCAGGCCCTGGCGAACATGCCCGCACCGTCCGGCCTACCGGTGCGTAGTTCCCCTCGTACCGCCCGGGGAGGGCGGCGGGGCCTCCGTCACTCGTAGGGAGTCTCCCCGCTGAGCCGATCGTGTGCAATGTGACGACCGGGCGCCGGCGGCGGCCGGATGGGGGAACGCCCCACCGGCCCGGCCTTCGAAGGCCGTAGCGACTTCCGGCCTTCGAACCGCCGGGTGTAGGCGCGGCGTATTTCCGCCTCGTACCGGAGCATCAGCGCGCGGTCGGCCCCTGACGGTCGTGTTCCGCACGCCCGGTGACGGCGCGTCGGAGACGCGCGTCCGCCCGGTCGCCCGGGTCCCGGCGTCCGTCTTTTCCGGCGCCCGGCTCCAGCGTGGTCTCCAGCAGCCGCAACGCCGCCTCCGCCGGGCTCCCCGGCTCCGCGCTGAACGTCAGCAGCGACTGGCCGGGGCCGTCCGGCACCGGCACCCGCAGCATCTCGAAGGTCAGCGTCAGCGGGCCCACCAGCGGGTGGTGGAAGTCCTTGGTGCCCGTGACGCAGGCCCGGACCGGGTGCCGGGCCCACAGCGACGCGAACTCCTGGCTCTTCATGGTCAGTTCGCCGATCAGCTCGGCCAGTGCCGGGTCGTCCGGGTGCTCGCCCGCGGCCAGCCGCAGCGCCGACACCGCCCGCCGGGACTCCAGGTCCCAGCGCGGATAGAGGTCCCTTACGTGCGGGTCGAGGAAGAGCAGCCGCTGGGAGTTGGGGCGCGCGGCCGGGCGGTGCGGGCCGTCGGCGGCCAGGTGGCCTGCGGTCAGTGCGTGACCCAGGGGGTTCCAGTCCAGCACGTCGTAGCGGTGGTTCAGGAGGAGGGCCGGGATCCCGTCCAGGGCCGCGACCAGCCGCGCCACCCCGGGCCGCACCCGCGCGGGCCGGGCGGCGGCCCGGGGCGCGGGACGGCCGGGCCGGGCCAGGTTCCGCAGGTGCGCGTGCTCGTCCGCGCTCAGCCGCAGGGCCCGCGCCAGCGCGTCCAGCACCGCGTCCGAGGCGTTCACCGACTGGCCCTGCTCCAGCCGGGTGTAGTACGCCGTGCTGACCCCCGCCAGCAGGGCCAGCTCCTCGCGGCGCAGGCCGGGCACCCGGCGCTGTCCCCCGTAGGTGGGCAGGCCGACGTCCTCGGGCCGCAGCGCGGCGCGGCGGGTGCGCAGGAATGCGCCCAGGGCGGCGGAAGTGTCCATGGGGCCAGTCAACCGCGCCCGTGAACCTTCTGCCTGCCCCTGCCAGGGTCAGGGAGCCGCCGGGGGCGCGCCCGCGGGCGAAGGAGACCGGGCAGAAGGAGGCACTTGGCGTCTTGCGCCGCGACGCGGGCCTCGCGCCGCTACCGTCGTGCTCGTGAAGGCCATTCGTCGATTCAGCGTGCGCCCCGTCCTTCCGGAGCCCCTACGACCGCTCAGCGAGCTGGCGCGCAATCTGCGCTGGTCCTGGCATCCCGAGACCCGTGAGCTGTTCCAGACCCTCGACCCCGAGGGCTGGCGGGCGGCCGGCGGCGATCCGCTGCGGCTGCTCGGCGCCGTGCCCGCCGCCCGGCTGACCGCCCTCGCCGACGACCGCCGGTTCCGCAGGCGGCTCGCCGCGGCCGCCGACGACCTGCACGACTATCTCACCGGCACCCGGTGGTACCAGGAGCAGCCGCCCGGACTGCCCGCCGCCGTCGCCTACTTCTCCCCCGAGTTCGGCATCACCGCCGCCCTCCCGCAGTACAGCGGCGGTCTCGGGATCCTCGCCGGCGACCACCTGAAGTCCGCCAGCGACCTCGGCGTCCCGCTGATCGGCGTGGGGCTGCTCTACCGCCACGGCTACTTCCGGCAGTCCCTCTCCCGCGAGGGCTGGCAGCAGGAGCACTACCCGCTGCTGGACCCCAACGAGCTGCCGCTGTCCCTGCTCCGCGAGGCCGACGGCACCCCCGCCGTGATCGCCCTGGCCCTGCCCGGCGGCCGGTCGCTGCGCGCCCACGTCTGGAAGGCCGAGGTCGGCCGGGTGCCGCTGCTCCTCCTCGACTCCGACGTCGAGGAGAACGCGCCGGGCGAACGCGACGTGACCGACCGGCTCTACGGTGGAGGCAGCGAGCACCGGCTGCTCCAGGAGATGCTGCTGGGTATCGGCGGCGTCCGGGCGGTCCGCGCCTACTGCCGGCTCACCGGCCACCCGGCTCCCGAGGTGTTCCACACCAACGAGGGCCACGCCGGCTTCCTCGGCCTCGAACGCATCCGCGAACTCAGCGCGGGCGGACTGGACTTCGACGCGGCCTTGGAGAGCGTCCGGGCCGGGGCCGTCTTCACCACCCACACCCCCGTCCCGGCCGGCATCGACCGCTTCGACCGCGAGCTCGTCGCCCGGCACTTCGCCGACGGCGCCGAGCTGCCCGGCATCGACGTCGGCAGAGTGCTCCGGCTCGGCGCCGAGGACTACCCCGGCGGCGACCCGGCCCTGTTCAACATGGCCGTCATGGGGCTGCGGCTGGCCCAGCGCGCCAACGGCGTCTCCACCCTGCACGGGCAGGTCAGCCGGCGGATGTTCGCCGGCCTGTGGCCGGGCTTCGACGACACCGAGGTGCCGATCACCTCGATCACCAACGGCGTCCACGCCCCCACCTGGGTCGCCCCCGAGGTCTTCCGGCTCGGCGCCCGCCGGATCGGCGTCGCCCGCGCGGAGGACGCGCTCACCCTCGGCGGCAGCGAACGCTGGGACTCGGTCGCGGACATCTCCGACGCCGACGTCTGGGAGCTCCGCCGCACCCTGCGCGAGCAGTTGGTGGAGGAGGTCCGCGAGCGGCTGCGCGCCTCCTGGCGCGAGCGCGGCGCCGGGACGGCCGAGCTCGGCTGGATCGACGGGGTGCTCGACCCGGACGTGCTGACCATCGGGTTCGCCCGCCGCGTCCCGTCGTACAAGCGGCTCACCCTGATGCTCAGGGACCGCGAGCGGCTCACCCGACTGCTGCTCGATCCGGAACGGCCGATCCAGATCGTCGTCGCGGGCAAGGCGCACCCGGCCGACGACGGCGGCAAGCGGCTGGTGCAGGAGCTCGTCCGGTTCGCCGACGACCCACGCGTCCGGCACCGCCTCGTCTTCCTGCCGGACTACGGCATGGCCATGGCCCAGAAGCTCTACCCGGGCTGCGACGTCTGGCTCAACAACCCCCTCCGCCCGCTGGAGGCGTGCGGCACCTCGGGCATGAAGGCCGCCCTCAACGGCTGCCTCAACCTCTCGGTGCTGGACGGCTGGTGGGACGAGTGGTACGAGCCGGACTTCGGCTGGGCCATCCCCACCGCCGACGGCGCGGCCACCGACGAGGAGCGCCGCGACGACCTGGAGGCCGCCGCCCTCTACGGCCTGCTGGAGGAGCGTGTGGCCCCCCGCTTCTACGACCGGGGTCCCGACGGACTGCCCGGCCGCTGGATCGAGATGGTCCGGGGCACGCTCGGCTCCCTGGGGCCCAAGGTGCTGGCGGGACGCATGGTGCGCGAGTACGTGGAGCGGCTGTACGGGCCGGCCGCCGAGGCGCAGCGCGCCCTCACCCCCGACGCGGCGCGGGAGCTCGCCGCCTGGAAGTCCCGGGTGCGGACGGCCTGGCCCGCGGTGGCCGTGGACCATGTGGAGGCCGCCGCCGACGGTCCCCTGGACGGCACCGCCGAACTGGGCTCCACCGTCACCCTCCGGGTGACCGTCACCCTCGGCGACCTCGACCCGTCCGACGTCGAGGTGCAGGCCCTGGCCGGCCGGGTGGACGCCGCCGACCGGCTCACCGGCGCGGCGGCCGTGCCGCTCAAACCGACGGGCACCTCCGCGCTCGACGGCCGCCGGCTCTACGAGGGCCCGCTCACCTTCGACCGCACGGGCCCCTTCGGCTACACGGTCCGCATCCTCCCCAGCCACCGCCTCCTCGCCGACGGCGCGGAGATGGGCCTCGTCGCCGTCCCGGCGGAGGCCTCGGGGGAGGCGGCGGGGGTGCTGATGCGCTGATCCGCCGGCGCATGCGCCGAAACGCTTCAGGCCGGCCGGGAGACGGGGCGGTGCCCCTGCTTCCCGGCCGGCCTTCAGATGTGCCGGTTGTCCGGTGCCGCCGGTTGTCCGGCCGGCGATGGACCGACGACTGATGCTACTTGACGTTGACGCCGTCCCACGCCGCCTGGACGGACTTGTACTGCTTGCTCTTGGTGCCGTACAGGGCCTTGGCCGCCTTCAGGGTCGCGGAGCGCGCGCCCTTGTAGTCGGTGCCGGTGGTCATGTACGCGGTGAGCGCCTTGTACCAGATCTTCTCGGCGGCACCGCGGCCGATGCCGTTGACCTTCTTGTTGCCCCAGGTCGGGCTGTTGTACTTGACGCCGTTGATCGTCTTGGCGCCGCTGCCCTCGGCCAGCAGGTAGAAGAAGTGGTTGGCCACACCGGACGAGTAGTGGACGTCCAGGTCGCCGAGGCCCTTGCGCCAGTAGTCGGCCGAGCGGCCGTCCTTGCTGGGCTTGTCCATGTAGCGGAGCGGCTTGCCCAGCTTCTCGCCGATGAGGTAGTCGCCCTTGTCCTTGCCGTTGCGGGCGTAGAACTCGACGGCGGTGCCGAAGATGTCCGAGGTGGCCTCGTTCAGGCCACCGGACTCACCCTCGTAGCGCAGCCGGGCGGTGGCGGAGGTGACGCCGTGGGTCATCTCGTGGCCCGCGACGTCGAGGGAGGTCAGCGGCGCCTTGTTGCCCTTGCCGTCGCCGTAGACCATGCAGAAGCACTCGTCCGACCAGAAGGCGTTGTTGTAGCCGTTGCCGTAGTGGACGAAGGAGTTGGCGGCCTTGCCGTTGCCCCGGATGCCCTTGCGGCCCAGGACGTTCTTGTAGTAGTCCCAGGTCATCGCGGCGCCGTACTGGGCGTCCACGGCGGCGGTCTGGGCCATGCTCTGCTTGCCGTTGCCCCAGACGTCACGGGTGTTGCTGAACGCCGGGAAGGAGTTGCCGGACTCCTTGTTCTGCGCGTGGAAGGTCGTGTGACCGCCGCGCTGGGTGTCCTTCATGTAGAACCGGCCGCCGGACTTCAGCGAGTTCACCGGGACCTTGCCGTTGTACATGCCGGTGCCCGTGCCGGTGGCGATGGCCTGGTACTCGTCCAGCTTCTTGCCGGTGGTGGCGTCGGTGACGACGTGCAGCTCGCTGGGGGTGCCGTCGTGCTGGAGGCCGCCGACGACGGTCTCGTAGGCGAGGACGGGGGCGCCCTTGGCCGCCCAGACCACCTTGCGCGGGGCCTGGTTGCGGACGAAGGCGCCGGCGCCCTCGTCGGCCGTCGCGGCCAGCGCCTGGCGCCGCGCGACGGGCGCGGCGATCTTCGCCTTGGTGGTGGGGACCTTGATGGTCGCCTCGGTGGCCTTGTCGACGTCCTCGACCTTGCCGTCCTTGTCCTGGTGGACGACGAGGTCGCCGCCGAGGACGGGCAGGCCCTCGTAGGTACGCTCGAAGCGGGTGTGGACGGTGCCGTCCTCGTCGGTGACCGTGCCGCGCGGGATCAGCCGCTCCTTGCCGCTGAGCTTCAGGGCCTTGGCGGGGTCCTCCTGGCCGGCCGCCTGGGCCGGGGCCCCGGCGAAGCCGGAGGCGAGGAGGGCCGCGGCGACGGTCGCCGCGCTCGCGACGACGGCGGGGCGACGGGACCCGGCACGGGCTATTCGGGACGTGTGACGCACGCATGCTCCTGGCAGATGAGAGAAAGCGGTCCGCGAGGATCGCGGCCGAGCGCCAGTTTGATCGAACTCGCGTGCGTCTTGCCGGGAATATCGGGGCTGCTGTGGCAGCGGTTTGATAAAGATTCTTCGCCCGTTCAGGGAATTTCCGGGCGAACCGGGCGAATTGTCCATTCCGGTTGTGCGGGGCGCGCATCGGCCGGATTCGTGCGGCGTGCGGTGTCCGGATCCGCGCGGCCGCGCGGCGGGCGGCCGCGGGGAACGGCGAAAGGCGCCGCCCGGGGGAGTCGGTGCTCACCCCGGGCGGCGCCCGGTCCGTGCTGTCCGCGGCCGGCCGGTCGTCCCGGCCGGCCGCGGGGGAGGGTCGTGCCGTCCGTCAGAAGGTCAGCCGCCACTTGTCGATGGTGCCGGAGTCACCCGAGTACACGTCCTGGACCTTGAGCTTCCAGGTGCCGTTCGCGGTCACGCCGGAGGCGTCGACCGTGTAGGTCTCGGAGACGTTCGCCTCGGAGTCCCAGGCGTCGGCGTCCTTGAGCCGCCAGGTCTTCCCGTTCGGGGCGACCAGGTCGATCGCGAGGTCACCGCGGTAGGAGTGGGTGATGTTGACGTCCACCTTGAGGGCGGAGGAGCCGTTGCCGCTCCGGGTGACGACGATCGGCGAGGTCGCGGCCGCGCCCGCGTCCGGGATGGCCACCTGGGTGGCGTTCTCGAAAACGCTGCCGCCGCCCGTGGTGTTGACCGTCCACTTGAAGGAGGTGGAACCGGTCTTGCCCGCGGCGTCCTTGACCGTCACCGTCACGTTGCTGGTGCCCGTGGTGGTGGGGGTGCCGGAGATCAGGCCGGTGGAGGCGTTGATCGTCAGGCCGGCCGGCAGGCCGGTGGCCGAGTAGGTCAGCGCGCCGCTCGTCGAACCCGTGGCCTTGATCTGCAGGGAGACGGCCTGGTTCACGATGCTGGTCTGGTCGCCGGGGCTGGTGACCGAGACACCGGACGAGGCACGCGGCCCGACGTTGATGGCCGCCCAGGCGTTGGCCACGTTGTTGTACGTGTCGCTGTTGACGCCGAAGAGCTCGCCGGCCGCCCACAGGGTGGCGTCGCGGGCGCCCTTGTAGTCGGTGTTGGAGCGCATCCGCTCGGTCAGCGCCTTGAACCAGATCTTCGCGGCGTTGTCCCGGCCGATGCCGGTGACGGGCAGGCCGTCGGAGGTCGGGCTGTCGTACTGCACACCGCCGATGACCTTGGAGCCGCTGCCCTCGGAGGCCAGGTAGAACCAGTGGTTGGCCGGGCCGGAGGAGTAGTGCACGTCGAGCCCGCCGAGGCCGGAGTACCAGGCGTCCTTCGAGGCCCTGTCCCGGCTGGGCTTGTCCTGGTAGCGCAGCGGGGTGCCGTCACCGTTGATGTTGATCTTCTCGCCGATGAGGTAGTCGCCCGGGTCGACCGGGTTGTTGGCCCAGAACTCCACGGCGGTGGCCATGATGTCCGAGGTCGCCTCGTTGAGGCCGCCCGACTCACCGCTGTAGGTGAGGTTGGCGGTGGCGGAGGTGACGCCGTGGGTCATCTCGTGCGCCGCCACGTCGATCGAGGTGAGCGGGATGCCGTTGCCGTCGCCGTAGGTCATGCAGAAGCAACTGTCGTCCCAGAAGGCGTTGACGTAGTTGTTGCCGTAGTGGACGCGGCTGTACGCGCCGACGCCGTCACCCCGGATGCCGCTGCGGCCGTGCACGTTCTTGTAGTAGTCCCAGGTCAACTGGGCGCCGTAGGCCGCGTCCACGCCGGCGGTCGCCGGGTCGGAGTTGGACCCGTTGCCCCAGACGTCGTCGCTGTCGGTGAACAGGGTGCCGGTGCCCGACGTACCGTGGTTCAGGTTGTACGTCTTGTGGCCGCCGCGCGTCTGGTCCCAGAGCTGGTAGACGTTGCCGACCTTGGTGGTGCCGATCTCGACCCGGCCGCTGTGCTGGCTGTTGCCGATGCCCTGCTTGACGCCCTGGAACTCGAAGAGCTTCTTGCCGGTCTTCGCGTCCGTGATGACGTGCAGTTGGCTGGGCGTGCCGTCGTCCTGAAGGCCGCCGACGACGGTCTCGTAGGCGAGCGCGGGCTTGCCGTTCGCCGCCCAGACGATCTTGCGCGGTGCCTTGTCGGCCTTGCCGGCCTTGGAACCCTTGGCCCGGGCCGACGTGACGGCGTCCTTCTCGGCCGCCGAGGCGGCGAGGGACGGGGTCGTGGTGGCGACCGCGATGCGCTGCTTGGTGGCCTTCGCGATGGTCTTGACCTGGCCGCCCTTGGTGGCGTCGACCACCAGGTCGCCGCCGAGTACCGGCAGGCCGTCGTACGTCCGCTCGTAGCGCGTGTGCACCGTGCCGTTGGCGTCCTTGACGACGTCGCGGACGACGAGCTTCTCCTTGGCCCCGAGGCCCAGGGTCTTCGCCGTGTCGGCCTTGGTGGCGTTGGCGTCGCGTATCAGCTCGGCCCGCTGTGAGGGTGACAGCTTGACCGGCTCGGCGCCCGGATCGGGCTTGTGGATCGACTGCCGGGGGGCCGTCGGAGCGGCCTTGTCCTGCCCGGCCGAGGCCGAGGTCGTCTGGACGCCCACGGCGAGCATGGCGGTGACGGCGACGAGGGCGCCGGTCGCGACGGCGCGTCTCTGGGGGGTGGGTCTCACGCTGACTCCTTCTGCGGACGACCACGACCGATGGGTGTGTGGCCGGATGGGCGACCGGGCGGCGTGGGGAGCCGGCCGGCAGTTCACGGCAGAACCAGTGGAGAGAAGGGAGGAGGTAGGTCCTCCGGGAAAAGGGGTGAAGAAGTGGTGGGGAGGGTGGGGTGGGGCGTTCCCGTCCGGGACCGGGTGGAGGTGCTCCGGTGCGGTACGGGAGCCACGGTGCGGGTGCTTCGACGGTGAAGCCCCGACGGGGAGGCTTCGGCGGTGAAGCCTCGGTGCTCGAACGTCTCGCTGTGGGGGGCTTGCTGTGGGGAGTGCGGGGGTGGGGGGTGTTCCGGCGCCGGTTGTGGTGAAGAGTGCCACCGCCTCCTGGCGGATGTCAGGAGCGCGTCAACAAGTTGGCCGGAAAATGTCCGTTGGCCAAAGATCGCTGTCCGAATAGCGGGCGTTATGCCGGGGGTTGGGCGGGGAAGGGCGGTCCGGGCCGTGCGGTGTGGCCGGAAGACGCCTTGCCTCACGGCCGGAAGACGGCGGCCGGCCGGACGCGGCCGGTTCCGGCGGCGATGCGCGGGGGCGCCGGGCGGTGCGCCGGCTGGGGGCGTGGCTGCTGCCTCGCGGCCGGGCCGGGCTGCCGCCTCGGCCCGGCCGCGGCTGCCGCCGCTGCCCCGACCCGGTTGTCGCTTCCACCTTGGCCCGGCTGCCGCTTCAGCCCTCGTGGCGGCTGTTGTCTCTGCCTTTGCCCTGGCCGTGGCTGCTGCCGCGGCATGGCTGCTGCCTCGGCCCTTGCCGGAGTTGCCGTTCGGCCTGGCCCGGGCTGCTGCTTCAGCCCTTGTGGCGGCTGTCGTCTCTGCCTCTGCCCCGGTCGTCGCTGTTGTAGCAGCGGGCCGCTGCCTCGACCCCTGCCGGAGTTGTCGCTCGGCCCGGCCCCTGCTGCTGCTTCACCCCATGTGGCGGCTGTTGTCTCTGCCTCTGCCCTGGCCGTGGCCGTCGCCGCGGCATGGCTGCCGCCTTGGCCCCTGCCGGAGTTGTCGCTCGGCCCGGTCCCGACTGCCGCCTTGGAATTCCTGCGCCCCGGCCTTGCCGTCGCGGTCGCGGCCGATTCCCCGGCCGCCGTTCGCCGCCGGGCTGGGCGACCCCGTTCGCGGGCGGGCCGTCAGGCCAGGCTCTCGCGCCATGCCCGGTGCAGTGCCGCGAACCTCCCTTCGCCCGCCGTCAGTTCGGCCGGAGTGCCGTCCTCCACCACTCGGCCGTCGGCCATGACCAGCACCCGGTCGGCGATCTCCACGGTCGAGAGCCGGTGCGCGATGACCACCGCCGTCCGGCCGCGCAGCACCGTGCGCATCGCCCGCTGGACGGCCCGCTCGCCGGGGATGTCGAGCGAGGACGTGGCCTCGTCCAGGACCACGACGGCCGGGTCGGCGAGGAGGGCGCGGGCGAAGCCGACGAGCTGTCGCTGGCCGGCGGAGATGCGGCCGCCGCGCTTGCGCACGTCGGTGTCGTAGCCGTCGGGCAGGGCGGTGATGAAGTCGTGGGCGCCGATGGCCTTGGCCGCGCGTTCGATGTCCGCGCGGGTGGCGTCGGGCCGGCCGACGGCGATGTTCTCGGCGATGGTGCCGGAGAACAGGAACGCCTCCTGGGTCACCATCACCACGTGCCGGCGCAGCTCGGCGGAGGACAGGCCGGTGAGCGGGACACCGTCGAGCAGCACCCGCCCCTCGGTCGGGTCGTAGAACCGGGCCAGGAGCTTGGCGAGGGTGGACTTGCCGGCACCGGTGGAGCCGACGACCGCGACGGTGTGCCCGGCGGCGAGGGTGAGGTCGAAGCGGGGCAGCACCTCCCCGCCGGTGCGGTAGGCGAAGCGCACTCCCTCAAAGACGACCTCACGGCCCGGATCACCGGCGGGCCGCGGCGGCAGTGCGACGGGCCGCTCCGGCTCGGGGACCGTGGGCCGCTGGGCCAGCAGACCGGCGATCTTCTCCAGGGAAGCGGCGGCGCCCTGATACGAGTTGAGGAACATGCCGACCTGGTCCACCGGGTCGTAGAGCCGCCGCAGGTACAGCACCGCCGCCGCCAGCACGCCCAGCTCCAGCCCGCCGGCGGCCACCCGATAGGCACTCCAGACCACGATCGCGGCCAGCGAGGCGTTGCAGATCAGCCGTGAGGTCGTGACGTAGCGGGCCATGCTGTGCATGGCGTCCACGTTGGTCTCCCGGTGCACGCGGTTGAGCTCGGCGAAGTGCTCCTCGTTCACCGCCTCCCGGCGGAACGCCTGGACCGGCCGGATGCCGTTCATCGTCTCCGCGAACTTCACGATGACGGCGGCCGTGGCCGTCGACTTGCGGCGGTGCACGGCCAGCGACCGGTGTCGGTAACCGCGCATGACGACGGCGAGCGGGACGAAGGACAGGGCCGCCGCCGCGCCCGTCCGCCAGTCCAGCCAGGCCAGGGTGGCGGAGACGAGCAGGACGGACGCGGCGATGCCCATCAGCTCCTGGAGCCCGTCGTTGAGCAGCTCGCGCAGCGCCTCGACGTCGGTGGTGGCCCGGGAGATCACCCGGCCCGAGGTGTAGCGCTCGTGGAAGTCGACGCTCAACGTCTGCGCGTGCCGGAAGATCCGGCCGCGCAGGTCGAGCAGGGCGTCCTGGCCGGCCCGGGCCGAGACCCGGACGAAGGCCAGTTGGAGCAGGCCCGAGGCCACCGCGCAGACCAGGTAGGCGGTGCCCACCGCGACGAGCGGGCCGTAGTCGTCCCGGCGGACGGCCGGCACGGCCCGGTCGATGGCGACGGCGACGAGCAGCGGACCGGCCTGCACGGCCGCCTGCTGGGCCAGCAACAGGAGCACCGCGAGCCACACGCGCCCGCGCGCAGGCGCCAGCAGGGAGCGCAGCAGCTTCAGCGAGGCGCCTTTGGGAGCGGCCAGGACGTCCTGTGCGACCGGGTCGTCGGCGGGTGGGCCCGGCGGGCCGTCCGCGGGCGCCCCGGCGGCCCCCTCGGCCGGCCGGGGGCCGCTGTCCCTTGGTCCGGAGACGGTGGAGGTCACGGTCGGTCGTCTCCTTCCTGGTGTGCCGGGCCCTGCCGGCGTCCTGGGCCTTCTTCCTGCCACGCCGAACCATTGCCGCGTGCCGGGCCTTCCGCGCGTGCGGGCCCTTCCCGGCGGTCCGGCGGCAGGTGATCGCCGTGCGGCTCCCGCCCGTCCTCCGAGGCGGACATCAGCCACGCGTACTCCCGGTTCTCGCGCAGCAGCCGGTGGTGGGTGCCGACGGCCGCGATGCGGCCCTCCGACAACAGCGCGACCCGGTCGGCGAGCAGCACGGTCGACGGCCGGTGGGCGACGACGAGCGCGGTCGTGGTGGCGAGCACCTCGCGCAACGCCCGTTCCACCTGCGCCTCGGTGTGCACGTCGAGCGCCGAGAGCGGGTCGTCGAGGATCAGGAAACGCGGCTCGCCGATCACCGCGCGGGCCAGGGCGAGGCGCTGCCGCTGGCCACCGGAGAGGCTGAGCCCCTGCTCACCGACCTGGGTGGCGGTGCCCTGCGGCAGCGCCCGGACGAAGCCGTCGGCCCGGGCCACCGCCAGCGCCCGCGCCAGCTCGGCGTCGCCCGCGCCGACGCCGCCCATCAGCACGTTCTCCCCCACGGACGCGCTGAACAGAGTGGGTTCCTCGAACGCCACGGCCACCAGCTCGCGCAGGCGCTCACGGGGGAGCGTGGCGGCGTCCCGCCCGTCGAGAGTGATCCGGCCGGCGGTGATTTCGTGCAGCCGGGGGATCAGTGCCGTCAGGGTCGTCTTGCCGCTGCCGGTGGCCCCTACCAGGGCCATGGTCTCCCCGGGCCGGATGTGCAGATCGACGCCGCGCAGCACGGGAGGGGCGTCCGGCGGCGCGTCGGGGTACCTGAACTCCACGCCCTCCAGGCGCAATCCACCTCCGGAGGCCGTGGCACCGGCCGTCGCCGACACAGGAACGCTCTTCGGCGCAGGCGCAGGCGCAGGCGCAGGCGCAGACGCACTCTCGGACACGGATACGGACAGGGGCACGGGCACGGGCACGGCGGTGGACACGGCCGCGGAAGCGCCCGCGGACGCGCCCGGCGACCGGGGCGCACCTCCCGGTGCCGACGGCCTCTCCGGCACCGACGACCCTTCCGGCACCGGCGCTTCGTCCCGCACCGGCGGCCCCCGTCGCCCCGGTCCATCCCCCGGCGGTGTGACGTCCCCCGCCACCGGCGCGGCCCCCGACGTCCCACCGTTTCTCGACGCGTCGGCGTCCTGTGACGCGGCAGCATCCTGTGACGCGTCGGCGTCCTGCGACGTAACGGCGTCCCCCGACGCGGCAGCGTCATCGGGCACCGGCACGTCCAGCACCTCGAAGTAGCGGTCCGTCGCCGTGGCGGCCTCGTTGGAGAGCGCCAGCAGGAAGCCGATGGACTCCACCGGCCAGCGCAGCGCCAGTGCGGTCGACAGGAACGCCACCAGCGCTCCCGCCGTCAGACCGCCGTCGGCGACCTCCCGGACGCCCAGCACCAGCGCCGCGCCGACCGCCACCTCGGGCAGGATCATGATGACCGCCCACAGCGCCCCCAGCAGCCGGGCCTTGTGCAGCTCCGTCGCGCGGACGCGGCCGGAGAGCGCCTCGAAGGCCCGCTGCTGGCCCCGGTGCCGGCCGAAGCCCTTGATGATCCGGATGCCGAGGACGCTCTCCTCCACCACCGTGGTCAGATCGCCGACCTGGTCCTGGGCGGTGCGCGCGGCCAGCGAGTAGCGGGCCTCGAAGGAGCGGCAGAGGATCACCAGCGGGACGACCGGGGCGAGCAGTACCAGGCCCAGCGTCCACCGCTGGAGCAGCAGGATGACGAAACCGATGACGATCGTCAGCCCGTTGACGACGAGGAACGTCAGCGCGAACGCCAGGAAGATGCGCAGCAGCATCAGGTCGGTGGTCGCGCGGGATATCAACTGCCCGGAGGCCCAGCGGTCGTGGAAGGAGACGGGCAGCCGCTGGAGGTGGCGGTAGAGCGCGGCCCGCATGGTCGCCTCGACCTCGGCGAGCGGGCGGGCCACCAGCAGCCGGCGCAGGCCGAACAGGACGGCCTCCAGCACGCCCAGCACCAGGATCGCCAGCCCGCCGAGCCACACCCCGGACGGGTCGCCGTCCGCGATCGGGCCGTCGACGGTCCACTTGAGGGCCAGCGGGATCACCAGGCTCATGGCCGAGGCGAACACCGCCAGGACCGCGCCCCCCAGCATCCGGCCGCGCGCCGGCCGCACGAACGGCCACAGGCGCAGCAGCGAGCGCACGGCGGAGCGCTGCGCCTCGGCCCCGGGTGCTTCACGGATGTCGGTCATCAGTGGGGAGCCTACGACCCGCCACTGACAACGCTCACTCGGATTTCCGCCCTAGGCCAAGGGTCGTGCGCCGCCCTCCGCCCCGCCCCCGGTCACCTGTCCCGGCAGCACCTTCCACACCACAACGGACCGCGCCTCCACGGTGATTGGGGCTCCCGCGGACCGTCGCGCGCCCGGTGCGGCGTCCTGTTCCTCCAGGGCCGTGTCGACGAGCAGTTCGTACGCCTCCGCCCACGGCGGCCCGGGCAGTGTGAACCGGACCGGCTCCTCCCCGGCGTGCAGGACGACGAGGAAGCTGTCGTCCGTGACGGGCGTGCCGTCCGGGCCGTGTTGGGGGATGTCGCCGCCGGAGAGGTACATGCCCAGCGTGGCGGCGGGCGCGTACCAGTCGGCCTCCGTCATCTCCGTGCCGCGCGCCGTGAACCAGGCGAGGTCCCGCAGCCCGTCCGACGACTGCGGCCGGCCGGAGTAGAAGGTGCGGCTGCGCAGGACGGGATGGGTGCGGCGGAGGGTCAGCAGCCGGGAGGTCAGGTCGGCGAGGGCGCGCCAGCCCGGCTCCTCCAGTAGCGACCAGTCGACCCAGCCGGTCTCGTCGTCCTGGCAGTAGGCGTTGTTGTTGCCGCCCTGGGTGCGGCCCATCTCGTCGCCCGCGACGAGCATCGGCACGCCGGTGGAGAGCAGCAGCGTGGTCAGCAGGTTGCGCGCCTGCCGGCGGCGCAGGGCCAGTACGTCCGGGTCGTCCGTCGGCCCCTCCGTGCCGCAGTTCCAGGAGCGGTTGTCGTCGTTGCCGTCCCGGTTGCCCTCCCCGTTGGCCTCGTTGTGCTTCCGCTCGTAGCTCACCAGGTCGCGCAGGGTGAACCCGTCGTGCGCGGTGACGAAGTTGACGGACGCGTACGGCCGCCGGCCGCCCCAGGCGTAGAGGTCGCTGGAGCCGGAGAGCCGGTAGCCGAGGTCCCGGACGTCCGGGAGGGCGCCGCGCCAGAAGTCCCGTACGGCGTCCCGGTAGCGGTCGTTCCACTCGGTCCACAGCGGTGGGAAGTGGCCCACCTGGTAGCCGCCCGAGCCGACGTCCCACGGCTCGGCGATCAGCTTGACCCGGCGCAGCACCGGGTCCTGGGCGATCACGGCGAGGAACGGCGAGAGCATGTCGACGTCGTGCATCGACCGGGCGAGCGCCGCCGCCAGGTCGAAGCGGAACCCGTCCACGCCCATCTCCGTCACCCAGTACCGCAGCGAGTCGGTGATCAGCCGGAGCACGTTGGGCTGGACGACGTGCAGGGTGTTGCCGCAGCCGGT
Source organism: Streptomyces sp. NPDC052910 (assembly GCF_055585605.1). Lineage (NCBI taxonomy): Bacteria > Bacillati > Actinomycetota > Actinomycetes > Kitasatosporales > Streptomycetaceae > Streptomyces > Streptomyces sp. NPDC052910. The sequence continues at coordinate 322,159 of NZ_JBVJJR010000001.1, read as the reverse complement.
GTAGTCGGCGTAGCGGCGGGGGTCGTCCTGGAGCCGGTAGTAGCGGCGGTTGTCGACGCCGCGCAGCGAGAGCGTGGGCCCGAGCTCGCCGCCCTCGGCGGTGTGGTTGTAGACCACGTCGAGGATGACCTCGATGCCGGCCGCGTGCAGCGCCCTGACCATCCGCTTGAACTCGCCGACCTGCTGGCCGCGGGTCCCGGTGGCGGCGTAGGCGGCGTGCGGCGCGAAGTAGCCGATCGAGTTGTAACCCCAGTAATTGCGCAGACCGCGCCGGAGCAGGTGGTCCTCGTGGGCGAACTGGTGCACGGGGAGCAGTTCGACGGCCGTCACCCCGAGGCGGACCAGGTGGTCGAGGGCGGCCGGGTGCGCCAGCCCGGCGTAGGTGCCGCGCAGCTCCGGGGGGACGCCGGGGTGGCGCATGGTGAAGCCGCGGACGTGCAGCTCGTAGATGACGGTGTCGGCCCAGGCCGTCTCGGGCCGGCCGGCGCCGGCCGGGACGTCGTCGTCGGCGACCACCACGCCCTTGGGGACGAACGGCGCCGAGTCCCGCTCGTCGCGGACGGTGTCGGCGACGTGCTGCTGCGGCCAGTCCCGGACGTGCCCGTACAGCTCCGGCGGCAGTGGTCCCGAGCGGCCCGGAGGGTGGCCGAAGTCCCCGTCGACGGCCCGGGCGCAGGGGTCGAGCAGCAGTTTGGCGGGGTTCCAGCGGGCGCCCGTCCAGGGGTCCCAGCGGCCGTGCACACGGAAGCCGTAGCGCTGCCCCGGCAGCACGCCCGGCACGAAGCCGTGCCATATCTCGTGCGTCAACTCGCTGAGGAAATGCCGGGTTTCGCGCTGCTCCCCGGTGGCGTCGTCGACGTCATCGAAGAGGCACACCTCCACCGCCTCGGCGCCCCCGGCCCACAGGGCGAAGTTCGTCCCCGCGACCCCGTGCGCCCCGACGCCGAAGGAGGCCCCCAGCGGCTCGGGGGAGCCCGGCCACACCGCCCCCTCGGCGCCGCGCTCCACCGGCCGTCCGTTGACGGCGGCGGCCGGCGCACCGGCCGTCCGGTCCGCCGGTCCGGTCTGGGGGCGGCGCCCCGTCTGCTGCTCCGATGTGCTCGACACGTGTTCGCCTCCGGCGGCTCTCGGACGGCGCGCACCGGGCACCCGGCGTCCCGTACGGGTGTCCGGCGGTGCGGCCTCCGCCCCGCGTCCCGGGGCTCCTTCGGGGTTTCCTTCCCACTCCTGCCCGGTTCCGCGCATGTCCGGCCCGGATCCTCGTATGCGCTCACACGTGTGACCGGGCGCGGCAAGCGAGTGCCGGTTCGTTTCCCGTGGGGAACCGGGTCGTTGGGACGGATGTGACAGGATTTGCCCTCCCGCGCGCCCTGCGCGGACTGTGCGCCCTCGCCGCCCTCGCCATGCTCTGCGGCTGCGCCGCCGACGCCCCGCGCGCGACACGGTCCCACTCCGCCGCCCCGGTGGCGGCGCCCTCGGACGATCCGCGGCCGGTCGCCGGGCTGATCCGGGTCACCCCGCGCCCCGGCGCCCGGGAGGTCCGGGCCGCGGACCGGTTCGAGGTACGGGTGCGGCAGGGGCGACTGGAACGGGTGCGGGCGATCCGGATCCGGGACGGCGTCCGCCGCCCGGTCGCCGGGCGGATCTCCGCCGACGGGCGCCGCTGGCGGCCGGACGCCCGGCGGGTGGCGCTCGCCGCCCGCTACACCGTGGACGTGACGGCCAGGGACGCGGCGGGCCGACGGGCGACGCAGCACAGTGAGTTCCGGACGTACGTCCCGGAACACCGCGTCGTCGCCGCGGTCGCCCCCGACCCCGGCGCCACGGTCGGCACGGGCATGATCGTCTCCCTCGCCTTCAGCCGGCCGGTCGCCGACCGGGCCGCGGTCGAACGGGCCGTCAGGGTCACCGCCTGGCCGCGGACCGAGGTCGCCGGCCACTGGTTTGGCCCCTCCCGGCTGGACTTCCGCCCGCGCCGGCGCTGGGCGCCCGGCTCCCTCGTCACCGTCGACCTGCGGCTCCGCGACGTCCGCGCGGCGCCCGGCGTCTACGGGCTCCAGCGCCGGAGCATCGCCTTCCGGGTCGGCCGCGACCAGGTGAGCACCGTGGACGCCGCCGCGCACACCATGACGGTGGTCCGCGCCGGCCGGACGCTGCGCACGGTGCCGGTCACCACGGGCGGCCCCGGGACGGAGACGTACACGGGCCGGATGGTGATCAGCGAGAAGGCGCCGGTGATCCGGATGAACGGTGACACGGTCGGTTTCGGCGGCGCGTACGACATCAAGGACGTGCCGCACGCCATGCGGCTCACCGCCACGGGGACGTTCCTGCACGGCAACTACTGGGTTCCCGCCGCGACGTTCGGCGCCCGGAACGTCAGCCACGGCTGCATCGGGCTGCGGGACGCGGAACACGGGGGAGGCGCCACCCCGGCCGCCTGGTTCTACGGCGCGTCCCTCGTCGGCGACACCGTCGAAGTGATCAACTCCGGGCGGAGCCCGGTGCTGCCGGACAACGGGCTGAGTGGCTGGAATCTGACCTGGGCACAGTGGCGCGCGGGCTCCGCGCTGGACCGCTCGGCCTCCTCCACCGGGGTGGATTGACCCGGTCGGCACCCTATGCACCCCCGCTCGCGTGCCACTTGGAACCCAACGGTGACCTTGGCGGGACCGGGCTGTCCGATCCGTATGGTTATCTATCGCCATGCGCGGAGGACGCGCTTCGGGGGCGCCGCGTGGCCGCGGGCCGTGCGATGAGGAGAGAACCGTAGTGAACGTGTTGCCGCTGTCCGGAAGAGCCGGGAGAAGGGGCCGCCGGGGAGCGCTGTCCGCCCTGGTACTGGCCGCGGTGATGACCGTGGCGACCGCGTGCGGAGGCGACAAGGAAGCCTCGGATCCGGGCGGCAAGGCGGGCAGGAAGGTCGCCGCCGACGGCCCGTCCCAGGCCATGGTCTCGATCGCGGTCAAGGACGGCGCGACCGGCGTGAAGACGAGCGGGGCGCTCAAGGTCACCGCCGAGCAGGGCACTCTGACGTCGGTGAAGGTGACGGACGGCAAGGGCGGCCGAATAGAGGGGAAGATATCCCGCGGCGGGTCCCTCTGGGAGCCCGTCGCCCACCTGGCCGCCTCCACCAAGTACGCGGTGGACGCGATAGCCAAGGACAAGGAAGGCCGCGAGTCCGCCAAGCACGCGTCGTTCACCACCCTCACCCCGCAGAACACCTTCGCCGGTTACTTCACGCCCGAGGACGGCAGCACCGTCGGCGTGGGCATGCCGGTCTCGCTCACCTTCAGCCGGGGCATCACCAACCCCAAGGCCGTGGAGCGGGCGGTCAAGGTGACCGCCGAGCCCGCCGTCGAGGTCAAGCCGCACTGGTTCGGCAACGACCGTCTCGACTTCCGCCCCGAGAAGTACTGGGCCGCCGGCACCAAGGTGACGCTGAACCTGAACCTCAACGGCGTCGAAGGCCGCCCCGGCGTCTACGGCACGCAGACCAAGACCGTGAAGTTCACCGTCGGCCGCCGTCAGGTGAGCACGGTGGACGCCAAGGCGCACACCATGAAGGTCGAGCGCGACGGGAAGATCATCAAGACCGTGCCGATCTCCGCGGGCGCCCCCGGCCACTCGACCTACAACGGTCAGATGGTCATCAGCGAGAAGTACGAAGTGACCCGGATGAACGGTGACACGGTCGGCTTCGGTGGCGAGTACGACATCAAGGACGTGCCGCACGCGATGCGCCTGTCCACGTCCGGCACCTTCATCCACGGCAATTACTGGTCCGGTTCGGGCACCTTCGGCTCCGAGAACGCCAGCCACGGCTGCGTCGGCCTGGAGGACCAGCGCGGCGGCGGCGACCCCTCGATGCCCGGCTCCTGGTTCTTCAAGAACTCGATGATCGGTGACGTCGTCGTGGTGAAGAACTCCGACGACAAGGTGATCGCGCCGGAGAACGGCCTCAACGGCTGGAACATGCCGTGGTCGGAGTGGACGAAGGGCAACTGACCCCAGCCCTCCCACACCGTCCCTCCCGAACCTCCCGTCCCGTCCTTCCCGTCCCGTTCGGCACGGCCCGGCGCACTGTGACCAAGTGCACCGGGCCGTCGCCGTTTCCCGGCGTCTAACCTGCTGCCATGACTGTGCATCTTGAGGTCGCCGACGGCGTCGGGACGGTCCGGCTGGACCGTCCGCCGATGAACGCGCTGGACATCGCCACCCAGGACCGGCTGCGCGAGCTGGCCGAGGAGATCACCCACCGTGCGGACGTGCGGTCCGTGGTCCTCTGGGGCGGGGAGAAGGTGTTCGCGGCCGGCGCGGACATCAAGGAGATGCGGGACATGGACCACCCGGCCATGATCGCCCGGTCCCGTTCGCTCCAGGACGCCTTCACCGCCGTTGCCCGGATCCCCAAGCCGGTGGTCGCCGCGGTGACCGGCTACGCGCTGGGCGGCGGCTGCGAGCTCGCGCTCTGCGCCGACTTCCGGATCGCCGCCGACAACGCCAAGCTCGGCCAGCCGGAGATCCTGCTCGGCCTGATCCCGGGCGCGGGCGGCACCCAGCGGCTGCCCCGCCTGATCGGTCCGTCCAAGGCCAAGGACCTCATCTTCACCGGCCGCCAGGTCAAGGCCGACGAGGCGCTGGCCATCGGCCTGGTGGACCGGGTCGTCCCGGCCGCCGAGGTGTACGAGCAGGCGCACGCCTGGGCCGCCCGGCTCGCCGCCGGACCCGCCATCGCCCTGCGGGCCGCGAAGGAGGCGGTGGACTCCGGCCTGGAGACCGACATCGACACCGGACTGGCCATCGAACGCAACTGGTTCGCCGGACTGTTCGCCACCGAGGACCGTGAGATCGGTATGCGCAGTTTTGTCGAGGACGGTCCGGGCAAGGCCAAGTTCGTCTGACAGCAGGCCACTTGGCATGAACTGACAGCAAGTGACCCCCGGGCCCGAGCGGGTGTGCGCGGAGGATCAGGTTCCGGGGGTTGCCTCTTGTGGGGGAATTTCGAGGGGTGTGCGGACCCCTGGTGTTGACCCGGCCGGACACCCGCGACGATCTTTCGTGCACCTGCGGTCATCGCAGGTCAGTCGTGGTGTGCCACGGCGGATGAAGCCTCTGGCATATGTCGTCGCGAGGGCTCGGAGGGGTCTCTTCCGGAAAACCGAATCCGAAGGTTCCACTCCCGGGCGGCCTTTCGGCGGCCATCATGGGGGCATGGCGGGTCTGGAGGGAACGGAGCAGCCGCGACGCGGAGTCGGTACGGCCGAGACGCGCTGGGCTCCGGCGGTTGACGACGAACTGGCGCTCAAGGCGCTCGAGCGGTACGGCGACCCCACGGTCCGTGAGATCCGGATGCCCTCCTGCCCGGAGTCCACGGTCGCCGTGCGGCGGCTCACCCAGGCGGTGATCGTCTGCCGTTGGGGTCTCTCCGAGCGGCTCGCCGAGCACGCGGTGCTGCTGGTCTCGGAGCTCGTCGGGAACGCCGTCCGGCACACCGGCGCCCGGCACTTCGGCCTGCGGCTGGCGCGGCGCCGGGGCTGGATCCGGGCCGAGGTGCGCGACCCCTCGCGCGGGCTGCCCTGCCTGGTGCCGGTGGGCGAGCTGGACATCAGCGGGCGCGGGCTGTTCCTCGTCGACCGGCTCGCCGACCGGTGGGGCGTGGACCTGCTGGCGCGGGGCAAGACGACGTGGTTCGAGATGCGGGTGGCCGACCGCTGACCGCGTCTCGCGGGGGCTTCGGACGCGGGGCCCTGTGCGCGGGCGCTCTGCGTGCGGAGGCTCTGCGTGCGGAGGCTCTGGGTAAGGGGCTTTCGCGTGGGAGCCGTCGCGTGAGGGCTGTCGCGTGAGGGCTGTCGTGTGGGGGCCGTCGGGCGGGCTTTCGTGTGGCGGCGTTGAAGATCGCCTTCCGGTTCCCTCGGTACGCCGAGAGGCCCCGGTCCGTCGTCCTGCGACGGGAGGGGCCTCTTTCTGGCGCCGCGGAGAATTGGGGTGTGTTCCGCGGCAGGTGACGACCGAGCCCGGGTCAATGGGGGTCGTGCCACCGACTATGGCAGACAGGGCGGTGCCCGGCCAAACCTCAATAGCGACGGTATGGGGGGATTTGACGGTGATCTCCCAAATGACTCAGGGTAATCGAAGGTGAGTTGTGCCACTCGCCTTCTTTTCCATGAATCAATCCGCTGAGTAACTTATGGATATGCGGCTGTCTGTCGAGTAGGTGCAGACCAATACCGGGATCGCTCGCGAGTCCCCGGCGCGGCGGTGCTTGCGCGCCCACACTGTCTGTGGGTGTCATGTCCCCGTCCGACGTTCCCCTCGCGCCTCCCGGAGACCCCATGGACGCTGAGCCGTTGAACGACGCGCCGTTGGACGCCACGCCCCCGCTCGGACCCGGTCCGGGCGGCGTGCCGCGCCGCCGCGCGCTCGGCGGTACCGCCACGCTGCTCGGCGTGGCCGCCCTGGGAGCGGCCGCCGCCTTCAGCGTCGGCCGCCCGGCCGCCTCGGCCGCGTCCCGGCCTCCGGACGCGTACCCGCCCACCCACTGGATCCCGGCCGCCGGCGCGAATTACACCGTCTCCGGTCGCCCCGGCGCGTATCCGGTCGAGTACCTCGTCATCCATGTGACCCAGGAGACCTTCCCGGACACCGTGAAGATCTTCCAGGACCCGAAGTCCAAGGTCTCCGCGCACTACGCCGTCGCCTCGGCCGACGGCTACATCGCCCAGTTCGTCCGCGAGCGGGACATCGCCTGGCACGCCGGCAACTGGGACTACAACACCCGCAGCATCGGCATCGAGCACGAGGGGTGGGTGGACCGGCCCGAATACTTCACGGACGCGCTGTACCGCTCCTCCGCCCGGCTCGCCGCCGCCGTCTGCGCGCGCTACGGCATCCCCGCCGACCGCGACCACATCATCGGACACGTGGAAGTGCCCGGTTCCACGCACACCGATCCCGGCCCGTACTGGGACTGGGACCGCTACCTGGAACTCGTGACCGGGCACTTGGCCGCGGGCGGCTAATCTGTGCCGGTCAACAAGCCCGCGACGCACGGTGCGCGGCAGATCAGGGGAGGCCCACATGGCTGACATCGAGGAAGCGCGCAAGGTGTTCGCGCAGTTCGACGCCAACGGCGACGGTTTCATCACCGCCGCCGAGTACAAGAGCGCCATGGCCCGGCTCGGCGACCCGTTCGTCACCGAGACCGTGGCCCAGGCGATCATCAACTCCAAGGACGCCAACGGCGACGGGCTGATGTCCTTCGACGAGTTCTGGGCCGCCCGGAACAAGCCCGAGACCAAGGGCTGACCGGCGCCGCGCGGCCGGCGGCCGGGGGCGGGTCAGCGCCCGCCCCGCCGCTGGGCGCCCGCCCGGCGCCGCGCGTCGTTGCACAACAGGCAGCGGCCCCAGCCCGGGGGCAGCGGATCCTCCTCGTCCCCGTACAACGGGTCCACGGCGCCCTTGGGGTGCAGCGAGCACCCGGTCGCGCCGTGCGCGGCACCCAGGGCACGGGCCGCGTCCAGCGCCCGGCGCAGGGCGTCGACGATCTGCCCGGCCTCCTCTGCGGTGGGCGGGGCGTCCAGGGCGTAGGCGATGTCCGAAGCGGTATTGAGCGCGCTGTGGAGTTCGCGCAGGTCTGCGTAACTCATGCTCGCGAGCGTACGCGGCACCACTGACAACGCGGCCCGGATCATGCTCGGGCCCAGGTCGGGCGGGGTTCCCGGCGGATGCGCCGCCCGGAGTTCCGGGGCGTACGCGCCGCCCGGGGTTCGGGGGCGTACGTGCCGCCCGGGGCCGCCGGACGCACCGCCCGGGTCCGCCGTAAGCGTGCACCGGAACCGCTCCGGCCGGCAGAGCGCGGCACTCGCCCGCCGCACATCCGGCCGCCTCACCGCCCGCCCCCGCCCCGCCCCGCGATACCGTCGGCCCATGGACGCCACGACCCCTCCCGCGGACGCGACGACCCCCTGCCTCGCCGTGCTGACCACGGCCCCCGACGAAGAGACCGCCCGGCGCCTCGCCGCGAGCGCCGTCGAGCGCCGGCTGGCGGCCTGCGCCCAGATCGACGGTCCGGTGACCAGCGTCTACCGGTGGCAGGAAGCGATCGAGAGCGACACCGAATGGCGCGTCCTCTACAAGACGACGACCGCCCGGTACGCGGAGCTGGAGGCCCACATCCGTGCCGGGCACCCGTACGACGTCCCCGAGGTGATCGCGACGCCGGTCACGGCGGGCAGTGACGCCTATCTGACGTGGCTGCGCTCGGAGACCTCCTGACGCTCCCGGGCTCGGGAGGGAACACGAGACCGTTCATCGCGACGCCGGTCACGGCGGGCAGCGACGCCTATCTGACGTGGCTGCGCTCGGAGACCTCCTGACGCTCCCGGCTCGGGGAGGAGCACGAGACCGTTCACCCTCACCGCGGCACGGTCACGGCCGAGCCGTGGCGAGCGCCCTGGGACGAACAGCGCGCCGGTATCCGTCGGCGAGCGCCCCGGGGCGAACAGTGCGCCGGTATCCGCCGGGCGAGCGCCTCCCCGTACCGCTCGCCCGGCGGATCGGACCGGGCGGCCGTCGCGGTGGCGCGGGCGGCGTACGGCGGGGCGGCGGTGACGGGATGAGGTGCCGTCGGCGGCCCGAGGCTCCGGCGGCGGGCCGAGGGGGCGGTCGGAAAACCGGGGGCGCTTCCGACGCCCCCGGGCGAGAATCGGCCGCCATGACGCTCGTCCTGCCGCCCCGCCTCACCGCCTCCGCCGAGTCCGTACGGGACGCCGCCGTCCGGCGCGGCCTCCGTACCGTCCGGCTGCCGGACTTCACCGTTCCGGACGGGTTCCGCGCGGAGCGCCTGCATGCCGGGCCGGCGTTCGCGGACGCCGTGGCGCCCGCCCTGGGGATCGCTCCGTTGGAGGCCCCGGCCGACTGGCTCGCCCGGCTGCCGCGGGAGTGCACGCGGCGCGAGGTGCGGGCGGTGCCGATCGGCGAGGCGTACGGCCTCCGCCGGCCCGCCTTCGTCAAGTCCCCGAACGACAAGGGGATACGCGCGATGGTCTACGCCGACGGTTCGCGGCTGCCCGGCCCCGACGCCGTCGACCCGGCCACGACCGTCCTGGTGAGCGACGTGGTCGAGTTCACCGCCGAGTACCGGCTGTTCGTCCTGGACGGCGCGGTGCGCGGCGGGAGCCGGTACGGCGAACGGGGCCGGCTCGTTCTCGGCCCCCTGGCCCCCGACGCCGCCCGTTTCGGCGCGGAGCTGCTCGCCGCTCACGCGGACACGCTGCCTTCCGCCGTGGTCGTCGACGTGGGAACCGTCGCGGGCGGCTGGGCGGTGATCGAGGCAAACGCCGCGTGGGCGAGCGGCCTCTACACCACCGATCCGGACACGGCCCTCGACGTCGTGCTGCGGGCCGCCGGGCCGTGCACGGCCGTCGCGGACCGGGACCGTCCGTTCGTCCGGGGGCGTGCCCTCCGGTAGCGGTGAGGCCCCTGTGGCGTCAGCCGTCCGACGACTCCCCTCCTGACGGTCGTCGGTCGATTGACGTGGGACCGCGAGCCGGACCCCCGTACCCGCTCGCACTCCGATCCGCGAGGCCCTGAAAGGCCGCCGATGGACGGACAGCGTCCGTTTTCGGCCGCCCAAGCCCCGCGGCCGTTCCAGATTGCCCAGACCGAGGCGCCCCTGCCCAGGACCGAACGTGCCACCCGTGGCACACGACGCGCCAACGTGTCGGAAAATGAACCCATGGCAGAAGCGCTGACCACCGGGACGACCGGCGAGCTGGACTCCATCGTCCTGTCGAAGTTCCTCCTCACCGCGGCGGCGGCGAGCGGTGCCGACCCCGACCGCATCGCCCGCGAGGCCGGGGTGCCGGACTGGGCGCTGGCCGAGGACGAGGTCACGATCCCGGCCCGGTGCACGATGCGCGTCTGGGAACTGGTGGAACGGGCGCTGGACGTACCGGACTCGCCGGTGTCCATCGCCGGCTGGTACAGCCTCGGCGCGCTCGGGCTCTTCGACTACCTCTTCGCCAACGCGCCGACGCTCGGCGCCGCGATGGAGAGCAGCACCCGGCACCTGCACTTCATCACCACCAACGGCCGTTTCGCGCTCCATGCGCGGAACGAACGGGAGACCACCTTCTCCTTCCACTACGTGGAGGGCGAACCCCGGCAGGTGGAACTGGCCGAACAGTTCGCCCTGGCCGTGCTCTGCGCCCGGTCGCGCGGGGTGACGGGCACGCCGGTGCACCCGCTGCACGTCGGCTTCTCCCAGTCCGCACCGCGCAGGCACGCCACCCTCACCGAGGCCCTCGGCGCCGAGCGCGGCGTCGACTTCGGCCAGGACCGGGCCACGGTCACCTTCCGCACCGCCGACCTCGCCCGCCCGGTCCCCGGCGCCGACCCGCGGCTGGGCGCCATCCTCGGCCGCTACGCCGCGACCCTGCCCCCGCCGCCGCCCGCCGACTGGCGCGACCGGTTCCGCCAGGCCCTCGACACCTGCCTCGCCGAAGGCCCCCCGGCCCTCGACCACGTGGCCCGGCACCTCACCATGAGCCGCCGCACCCTGCAACGCCGCCTCGCCGAATCCGGCACCACCTGGCGCGTGGAACTGGACGCCGCCCGCCGCCGCCACGCCGACCTGGCCCGCCGCACGGGCCGCCCGGCCAACGCCGCCCTCGCCGACCGCCTCGGCTACTCCGACCCCCGGTCCCTGCGGCGGGCGGTACGGCGGTGGTCGGCGGAGGAGCACGGGTCGGAGGGGTGACCCCGCTCGCCGAACGGGACCGCGCCCTCTTCCAGGGCCGCTGGGAGGACCGCCTGTGGCTGAACGTGCCCGGCCCCTTCTACGGCGGCGGCACCGACACATGCCGGACAGGCCGGCTGCACGCGCCACGGCACGTGCTGTACGAGGCCGAGCACCTCACCGAGTTCGTCTACCGTCAGCCCCGCACGCCCGCCGAGACCGCCGCCCTCGTGACGGCCGCGGGCGAGGAACCGTTCCTCGGGTACGGATGCGACGGCGACGCGTGGTGGACGCCGTCCGCCGTCCGCGAGTGGTGGCGCGACCGCGACCGGATCATCCGGTACCTGGCGGACCACAGGCGGCGGTGGGACGAGATCGACGCCGCGACCGGACAGGACGTGGCCGCGGCCGCGCGCGACTACGCGGCGTCTCTGTACGGCGAGTTGGCCACGGACCTGCGGATCTACCTCTTCCGGCTGGAGGAGGGCCGTCCACCCTCCTCCACGGACCGGCTGCCGGGACTCTGACCGGCGGAGGCACCCGGAATGTCAGTGGGGGCTGCGACGCTGCCGGTATGACTGCCTGGACTCTGTCAGAGCTGGACGCCGCCCTGCGGGTGAGCTGGGCCGCCGACACCTGCTCACCCGACGACCGGCCCGAATGGTCCCCCGGGAACCCCGCCCTGGGGCACTGCGACATCACCGCGCTGATCGTGAACGACATCTTCGGCGGCGAGCTGGTGGTCGCCGAGGTCCGCCCCGACGGCACCCGGCAGGCCTACCACTGGTGGAACCGGCTGCCCAGCGGCGTCGAACTCGACCTGACCCGCGAACAGTTCCGCCGGGGCCAACCGCTCACGAACGCGCGCGTCGTCAGGCGCCCGCCGGGCCCGCTCCGCCGCTGGGACGCGTACCTCCTGCTGCGCGAACGCGTCACCGGGCACCTCGGACACCTGCCGGAGCCGGCCGCTTGAGCCGGTTCGGGCGGGCAGACGGCCTCCGGGGGTGACGCTCAGCCGACCGCCTTCTCGATCGCCTCGAAGACGTCGGCGTCCGTCTCCCGTTGCCATGCCGGCAGTTCCGGCCAGTCCGCGACATAACCCGGCTTCGGATCCGCGGAATGCCTGTACATCTGCGCGGTCAGCAGAGGGCCACGAACCGGCCCTTCTGCTCGCGCGTCAGCCGCGCCGCGTGCCCGTCGCTGACGGCGAGGAACCGCCGCACCTGCTCGTACACCGCTCCCGCGGCGGCCCTTTCCCAGTCCGGTGTGTCCCCCCACAGGGTGACGTAGCCGGGCTTGGGCTCCCCGGGAAAGTACGCGCGCACGCCGGCGAACCACGCTTCGCGGAACAGCCGGACGCCTTCATTCTCGGACAAGGGGATTCCTTTCGGTTCACGTCCCGACGAGCGCGGGGGCGAGGCGGCGCGCCCGTTCGTGGAGTTCCCTCGCGGCACGGTTGCGCAGATGGGGGCGAAGGCGGGCGTTCAGGGCGCGGACGCGGTCGTCCGCGCGGCCGGAATGGACATCGGGGTAGTCGTCCAGGGCGAGGTGCCAGGTGCGGCAGGCTTCCTCCAAGTGGCCCAGTTCCCACTGTCGTTCGGCGAGGGTGCAGCGGTGCCGGACGCGGGCCCGCCGGAACACGCCCTGCCGCACCCGGTCGGACTCCTTCAGCGCGGCCACCGAACCGGAGACGTCCCGGAGTTCGTGGCGGACCTGGCTCACGTGGTACAGCAGTGACGACGGATCGTACGAACCGAACGCCCTCGCCCGGGACTCGGCCTTCTCCATCGCCACCTCCGCCTCCCGGAGGTACGCCAGCGCACCCGCGCGGTCGCCGGTGCGGGCCGCCGCGTGCGCCGCTGCCCGGCAAGGAAGGCGCGCATCCGAGGGCCGGCCTGCGGGGACGCGGCGGCCGCCGCGTCGGCAAGGCGCAGCGCCTCGCGCCCGTGCCCGAGGTCCACGGCCTGGACGCTCATCCCGCGCAGGGTCGTGCAGTACGTGAGGTGGTCGCCCACCGCACCGGCCAGCTCCAGAGCCTTGACGTAGTAGCACTGGGCCAGGCCGTGGAAGCCCTCGTCGACGGCCATGTAACCGGTCAGGTAACACAGGTCGGCGGCGGCCGGGCTCAGCCCGGAAGGGGTGCAGGACGACCGGATCGGGTGACGTGAACACGCATGCGACGAGCCCCCGGCGGCCCGACCTGGCGATCATGCACGAGTACGTGGTCACCGTTCCGCACACATCCGGCCCGCCGCCCGTCGCCGTAGGTATGTACACCCTCCCCGCGGTCTCCCAGCGGCCCCGCCGCCCCTGCGTCCGCTGCGCGTCGCTCCGGGACGCGCTCGCCGGCGCGGTGCGGGCGGGAGACACGGCCGCCGAAGGCCGGATCGCCCGGGAACGGGCCGGGCACTGGCGGCGGGAGCACCGGCGGGTGCACGGCTGACGGCGGTCGAACCGGGCGCGGCGGCGTTGGGGGGGGGCTCAACAAGAGGGCCTGCTTCCGGCCGTTCGAGTCCACTCGGCGGTGCGTCGCCGCCGAGTGCGCGTCGGGCCGCGACGCGCGCCTGATGCGCAAGGGGACCAGTGGACATGCCCGTCACCCGGTAAAAGGAGTTCGATATTCCCATCCCGCCCGGACCGTTTCTTCCGGCCATAATCGGCGGCCACACCGAAAACGCGTTCTCGCGAACCCCCGCTCCCTCTTGTTAAGTTGCGGCCCCATCGAGGGGAAGGGGGTGACGCATATGAACGATCACGAGATTGTCGAGTACGAGGCGCCCGAAATGCTGCCCATCGGCGAGTTCTCCGAGGTCACGATGTGGTACGGCTGGGCCAGCAACGACGGCGAGGGTACCGCGATCATCTGATCGCGGTGTACGCATTCGGTCGGCTGGGGGGATTCCTTGAGCGCGTCATGGTTCATCGCTTTCCCGGAGAATGCCGATGACGCATGTCCGGCCCACCCCGGGCCGACCGAGAACGCCGAAGTGCTTACGTACGCGTCAGGCCGGACGTGGGTGATCGCGGACTGCTCCCATTCCCGCCTGATCGCCGCGGAAGCCGGCGTCAGACGCCTCGCGCTGTTCGGTGAGACGAGCATCGACGCGGGGCGTCTGGCCCGCCTGCTGGCGCGGCACGACGACGTCGTCGGCCTGATGGCCGCCGCACACGAGATCTCCGGCAGCTTTCACATCCTCTACGCCGACGGCCGTTCGACCCACGTCCAGGGGAGCGCGTCGGGCCTGCGCCAGGTGTTCTACGCCCGGTGCCGGGACGGCTCGTACGCCGCGTCCGACTCGGTCGAACCGCTGGCCCGGCTCGGCGGCGCCACCCCGCGCATCGAGATGGCGGCCTGGGGGATGCTGCACCCCGGCTTCGATTACGGGCTGACCCACGGCACCTACTGGCACGGGGTCCACCGGCTCCCCGCCGACCGGCGGCTGCGCATGACCGCCGACCGGGCCGAGCTCACCACCTGGTGGCGCCCCCCGGCGCCGGCGCTGTCGGTGGCCGACGGCGCGCCGGGGGTACGGGCCGCGCTGGAGGAGGCGGTGGCCGTCCGGCGGGCCACGGCCGGCGGCCTTTCGGCGGACCTGTCGGGCGGCATGGACTCGACGTCCCTCTGCTTCCTGCTGGCCGGCCAGGGCGCCCGCTTCCCGTGCTTCGTCGAGCGGACCGTCGACCCCAACCACGACGACGCCCACTGGGCGGCGATCGCCGCCCGGGAGATCGACCGTCCGCTGACGGTCCTCGGCCCCGAGGACGTCCCCGGCCCGTACGACGGCATCTGGGAACCCGGCCGCGGGCTCGTCGAGGACGTCCCGTACGGACTGGGCGAGCCGTACACCCTGATCCGGAACCGGGCGCGGAAGACCGCGATGGCGAAGATCTTCGCCGCCACCGGCTCGGACACGCACGTCGGTGGATTCGGGGGCGACGAGCTGTTCACCGTCGCGCCGTCGCACTTCGCCGACCTCTCCGCGCACGCACCCCTGGCGGCGGTCCTCGGGATCCGCGACCTCGCGCGGCTGAGGCGCTGGAGCATGCCCTCCGTCCTGCGCGCGCTCGCCCGGCGGCAGACGTACCGGGGCTGGTTCGAGGAGCAGTTGCGCAGTGTGCACCTGCCCCGGCCGGACCTCCTCGGCCCCGGCCTGAACTGGGGCCCGCAGGTCCGCGTGCCCCCGTGGTCGACCCCCGCAGGCGTCGACGCCGTGCGCGCGGTCGCGACCGCCGCCGATGCCGGCCGGACCCCGCAGGCCGGCACCCGCTCGGTGCACACCAGCGTCGCGGGACACCGCATCGGCGGACAACGGCTTGGCCCGCTGAGAGCCCTGATGGAACACCACGGCATCACCCTGTCCTTGCCGTACATGGACGACGCGGTACTGGAGGCCGCCCTGGCGGTCTCACGCGCCGAGGCCCTGCCGGGCACCGGGTTCAAACCCGTCCTGAAGGCCGCCATGCGCGTGGGCGCGCCGCCGGACTCCCGGGCGGGCGCGCTGTCGCGCTCCACCAAGGGCGAGTTCAGCATGTCGGTCCACCGCGGCCTGGCCCGCAACCGCCGTTCGCTCCTCGGCCTGTTCGAGGACTCGCTGCTCGCCGAGCACGGCCTGGTGCACATCGACCGGCTGCGCGCCGCCCTGCGGGACACCATGCGTCCCGAGTACGAGACCAACGCGCTGGAGACGACCGTCGCCGCCGAGGTCTGGATGCGGGCTGTGGCGCAGGCGCCCGCTCCGGCGCCCGAACGCCCCCTCGCCCACCGACGACTGGCCTCACCATGCTGAAGATCTCCCCGCACGTCGTCCTCACCAAGACCGAGGACGCGGCCGTTCTCCTGGACAAGAAGTCCGGCACGTACTTCCGGGTCAACCCGACCGGGACGGCGGTCTTCGAGATGCTCGCCGCCGGACGCACACCGGACGAGGTCGTGGGCGAGCTGTGCGCACGCCACCCGGAGGCGGCCGGCCGGATACCCGGCGACGTCGCGAGGCTGATCGACACCATGCGACGCGCGAAGGTGCTGATCTGACGTGACACTCCCCATGACCCTGGAGCCCCGCGCCCGGCTGCCTCTGCGCCGGCTGCCCCTGCCGGTGCTGGCCGTCGCGGTGAGCCGCCTGCTGACCCGGCTGAGCCCGCACGCGCTGGAGCGGGTGCTGCGCCTGCTCAGCCGCGGCGCCCGGCCCGCCACCCGCGCCGAGGCCCTCGCCGCGCGCGCCGACGTCGTCTCCGTCAGCCGCCGCGCCGCCGGCCCGTACTGCCTGGAGCGGTCGATCGCCGCGGCCCTGCTGGCCCGCCTGCGGGGCGGCTGGCCCGACTGGGTCTCCGGCGTCAGCCTGCTGCCCTTCGCCGCGCACGCCTGGATCGAGGTCGGGGGCCGGGCGGTCGGCGAGTCCCTGCGGCTTGACGCCTTCCACAAGAACATCGTCGTATCCCGGGACCCCCGCACCGGACGGAGCGGCAGGCCGCACGACCACCCCACCGAGAGCCGAGACGGACGGACACCATGGACACCAAGCGCATAGCGGAGCGACTGGCCGGCCGGGGATACGCGCTGGTGCCCGGCTTCCTGACCGGGGAGGCCCTCGCACGGGCGCAGGCCGCGGTCGCCACCTACTTCCCCGACCCGGAGGCGAACGGGAGCACGCCCGAGGAGGTCAACGGCCTCAAGCACGCGGTCCCGTTCCCCTTCACCAGCAACGACCTCAACCGGCACGCGCTCGACCCCCGGGTCATCGACGTCGTCGAGGAACTGCTCGGCACCACCGACCTGCGGCTGACGAGCTCCTTCATCCAGGCCAAGTACGGCACGGCGTACGGGGAGAGCCGGGACCAGACCCTGCACAACGACGCCTGGGCGGCCAGCAGCCTGGTGCACCCGCGGGCGGACGGCGTCTACCAGCGCGTGTACGGCATCCTCTACCTGACCGACGTGACCGTGGACACCGGGCCCACCTACGTCGTCGACCGCGCCGCGCACCTCGGGCTGCCCCTGCTGACCGACGCGGGCAAGGGCTCGTACGACAAGGCGGATTACCCCGAACTGTACGAGCGGGAGCGGCCGGTGGAGGCCGAGGCCGGCTCGCTCCTGCTGTTCGTCGGCGACATCGTGCACCGGGGGTCGGCCTACAACGGGCGGTACGGGCGGCGGCTCGCGCTCTTCTTCAACATGCACGCCGCACAGGCCCGTTGGACGGACAAGCACCTGTGGTCGATGCGCCCCGCCCACCCCAACTGGCACACCCAGCACGAGCTCATGGTCGAGCTGAGCCCGCGCCAGCGCCACCTCCTGGGCTTCCCGCCGCCCGGGGACGACTACTGGACCGACGAGACGATCGCGCACCTGGAGCGGATGTACCCCGGGATCGACGCCAAGCCCTACCTGCCGCGGGCCGCCGACGCGGTCGCCCCGTGACGGCCGGTCGCCCCGCGACCGAGCGGCCCGGATACGCCGGACTGGCCGTCGACGGCCTGCGCTACCTGGGAGAGGTGTTCGGCCTGGGGGAACGTTTCGACGCGGCGGCCGAGGAGTCCGTCCGGCACCTCTTCGACGGGTGGGGGCACCGGGTCTCGCGGGACACCGACGGCGGCGGGACCCGGGAGGACGCCGTGGCGACCGCCCCGTTCGAGTACTCCCTCGTACTCGACGGGGACCGCGTCGACGTCCGGATCTTCTTCCGGCCGCTCCCCGCGCGGGGCCCCGCCTCCGCGGCCGGGAGCTGGGAGCGCGGCCTGCGGACGCTGGACGGGCTGGAACGCCTGGGCCTCGCGCGCCCGGAGCGGGCCCGGCGGGTCGCCGGACTGTTCCGGCCGCGCAGCGGGCGGGCGGCGTTCGGGATGTGCCTGGCGGCTTCGGTCCGCGCCTCGGGGATCGCGCGCCCCAAGGTGTACTTCGACACGCTGGCGGCGGGCACCGAGCGCAGCCGGGAGGCCGTCGCGACGGCACTCGACCGGCTCGGGCAGCGCGGCGCGTGGAGCTGGCTGCGGCGCCACGACCCGCGGGGCATGGCCCACCTGATGCCGGCCTTCTTCGCGCTCGACGTGGACGAGTCCCCGCACGCCCGGATGAAGTTCTACACGACGGTCGCGGAGCGCTCGACCGCCGAACTCGAAGCCCGCCTGGCCCCGTTGGGCCCCGCCGCGGTGGCCGCCGCGACGGGCCTGGTGACGGACACCGCCCCGCCGGGCTCGAAGCCGCTCGACATGCCCGGGGTACGCCCGACGCTGTGCTGGAGCATGACCTCGCGCGACGGGACGCGGCCGGACGACGCCACGCTGTACCTGCCGTTCGACCTGTACGCCCCGCGCCGGCGCGAGCCGCACGGCAGGCTGCGCGAAAGCCTCGGCCCGGCGCTCCTGGCGGGGGTCGGGCGGCTGGTGGACGACCACGCCGCCGCCGTACCGGAGCGGGCGAACCCGTTCCACTGGGTGGCGGCCAAGCTGGTCCACGGCGGGCGGGCGCTCACCCTCTACGTCTCGGCCGCGGCGGTCGAGACGGCCCGGCTCGAACACCGGCGGGTGCATGCCTGACGGCCACAACGGCGGCGCCCCGCCCGGGAGTCCGGGCGGGGCGCTCGCGAGGTCAGGGGATCAGCACTCGATGACGTTGACCGCCAGGCCGCCCCGGGCCGTCTCCTTGTACTTGACCTTCATGTCGGCGCCGGTCTCCTTCATGGTCTTGATGACCTTGTCGAGGGAGACGTGGTGCCGGCCGTCGCCGCGGAGGGCCATGCGGGCCGCCGTGACGGCCTTGGCCGCGGCCATGCCGTTGCGCTCGATGCAGGGGATCTGGACCAGGCCGCCGACGGGGTCGCAGGTGAGGCCGAGGTTGTGCTCCATGCCGATCTCGGCCGCGTTCTCGACCTGCTCGGGGGAGCCGCCCATGACCTCGGCGAGGCCGCCGGAGGCCATGGAGCAGGCCGAGCCGACCTCGCCCTGGCAGCCGACCTCGGCGCCGGAGATGGAGGCGTTCTCCTTGAAGAGCATGCCGATCGCGCCGGCGGCGAGGAGGAAGCGGACGATGCCTTCCTCGTCCGCGCCGGGGACGAAGTTCATGTAGTAGTGCAGAACGGCCGGGATGATGCCGGCGGCGCCGTTGGTGGGGGCGGTGACGACGCGGCCGCCGGCCGCGTTCTCCTCGTTGACCGCCATCGCGTAGACGGTGATCCACTCCATCGCGCGGGCCTGCGGGTCGCCTTCGGCGCGCAACTGGCGGGCGGTGCTCGCGGCGCGGCGGCGGACCTTGAGGCCGCCGGGGAGGATGCCCTCGCGGGACATGCCGCGGCTGACGCACGCCTGCATGACGCGCCAGATCTCCAGCAGGCCGGCCCGGATCTCGTCCTCGGTGCGCCAGGCCTTCTCGTTCTCCATCATCATCGCGGAGATCGACAGGCCGGACTCGCGGGACATCCGCAGCAGCTCGTCGCCGGTGCGGAACGGGTACTTCAGGACGGTGTCGTCGGGGACGATCCGGTCCGCGCCGACCGCGTCCTCGTCCACCACGAAGCCGCCGCCGACCGAGTAGTACGTCTTCTCCAGCAGGGGCGCGCCGCTCTCGTCGTAGGCGAAGAGGGTCATGCCGTTGGCGTGGTACGGCAGCGAGCGGCGGCGGTGCAGGATCAGTTGCGTGGAGTCGTCGAAGTCGATCTCGTGGTCCGAGCCGATCTCGGTGCCGAGGAGGCGCAGGCGCTTGGTGGTGCGGATGCGCTCCACCTCGTCGTCGGCGATCTCGACGTCCACGGTGCGCGGGGAGTGGCCCTCCAGACCGAGGAGGACGGCCTTGGGGGTGCCGTGGCCGTGCCCGGTGGCGCCGAGGGAGCCGAAGAGCTCCGCGCGCACCGAGGCGGTCTGGGCGAGCAGGCCGTCCTTCTTCAGGCGGCCCACGAACATCCGGGCGGCGCGCATCGGGCCGACCGTGTGGGAGCTGGACGGGCCTATGCCGATCGAGAAGAGATCGAATACGGAGATGGCCACGGTGGCAGCTCCTCGGGTCGGGGGTGGAACAAAGGGTGTGGGGGGTACAGCGATACAGCGATATGCGGTTGTGACGTGGTGCGGGGCACCGCGCTCACCTCCAGTGTGCGCGATGCCCCGTACATCCCGGTAAAACCGGAGGTCCGGTCCTACTTCAGGCCGGGGTACAGCGGGTGCTTGTCCGCCAGCGCGGTGACGCGGGCGCGCAGCGCCTGGGCGTCGTACTCGGGCTTCAGGGCCTCGGCGATGACGTCCGCGACCTCGCGGAAGTCCTCGGTGGTGAAGCCGCGGGTGGCCAGTGCCGGGGTGCCGATCCGCAGGCCCGAGGTGACCATCGGGGGGCGCGGGTCGTTCGGGACGGCGTTGCGGTTGACCGTGATGCCGACCTCGTGGAGGCGGTCCTCGGCCTGCTGGCCGTCCAGCAGGGAGTGGCGCAGGTCCACCAGGACCAGGTGCACGTCGGTGCCGCCGGACAGGACGGAGACGCCGTGCTCCTTGACGTCGTCCTGGACCAGGCGCTCGGCCAGGATCTTCGCGCCGTCCAGGGTGCGCTGCTGGCGCTCCTTGAACTCCTCGCTCGCCGCGACCTTGAAGGAGACCGCCTTGGCCGCGATCACATGCTCCAGCGGGCCGCCCTGCTGACCGGGGAAGACCGCCGAGTTGATCTTCTTGGCGAGCTCGGCCGTGGAGAGGATCACACCGCCGCGCGGACCGCCGAGGGTCTTGTGCGTGGTGGTGGTGACCACGTGCGCGTGCGGCACCGGGGAGGGGTGCAGCCCGGCGGCGACCAGGCCCGCGAAGTGGGCCATGTCGACCATCAGGTACGCGCCGACCTCGTCGGCGATCCGGCGGAAGGCCGCGAAGTCGAGCTGACGCGGGTAGGCGGACCAGCCGGCGACGATCAGCTTGGGGCGGTGCTCCTTGGCGAGGCGCTCGACCTCCTCCATGTCGACCAGGTTGGTCTGCTCGTCGACGTGGTAGGCGACCACGTTGTAGAGCTTGCCCGAGAAGTTGATCTTCATGCCGTGGGTCAGGTGCCCGCCGTGGGCGAGGTTCAGACCCAGGATGGTGTCGCCCGGCTTGAGCAGCGCGAACATCGCCGCGGCGTTGGCCTGGGCGCCCGAGTGCGGCTGCACGTTGGCGGCCTCGGCGCCGAACAGCGCCTTGATCCGGTCGATGGCGATCTGCTCGACGACATCGACGTGCTCGCAGCCGCCGTAGTAGCGGCGGCCCGGGTAGCCCTCGGCGTACTTGTTGGTGAGGACCGAGCCCTGGGCCTCCATGACCGCGACCGGAGCGAAGTTCTCCGAGGCGATCATCTCGAGCGTGGACTGCTGACGGTGGAGTTCGGCGTCGACAGCGGCGGCGACGTCGGGGTCGAGCTCATGGAGGGAGCTGTTCAGAAGCGACATGAGTTCTTCCTGGGCGGGAGGGGCCGGGTGGAGGCGGGACGCGGGTCAGCCGGCGAAGTCCGTGTACGCGTCGGCGGTCAGCAGCTCCGCCGGCTCGTCCGTGATCTTCACCTTGAACAGCCAGCCGCCCTCGAAGGGGGCGGAGTTCACCAGCGAGGGGTCGTCCACGACGTCCTGGTTGGCCTCGACGACCTCGCCCGTGACGGGGGCGAAGAGGTCGCTGACCGACTTGGTGGACTCCAGCTCACCACAGGTCTCGCCCGCGGTGATGGTGTCGCCGACGGCCGGGAGCTGCGCGTAGACGACATCCCCGAGCGCGTTGGCCGCGAACTCGGTGATACCCACCGTCGCCACACCGTTCTCGTCGGTGGCCGACAGCCACTCGTGCTCCTTGGTGTAACGGAGGTGCTGGGGGTTGCTCATGGGTCGATTCTCCTGTACGCGGATCGATGCTTGTGCAGGACCCCTGGTCCGGCCAGGGGCGTCTTGCCAGGTGAGACGAAGGGCGGGGGTTCCGTTCGGAAATCGGGCATTCCGCCTGCTTTGCGGCTCGATGCCCGCTCCCTACCCGGATGTCCCGGAGGTCAGCGCTCCCGCCGGTAGAACGGCAGCTCCACCACCTCGTACGGCTCGTGGCTGCCGCGGATGTCCACCGCGACCCCGGCCGTCCCGGGCGCGGCGTGGGCCGCGTCCACGTAGGCGATGGCGATCGGCTTGCCGAGTGTGGGGGAGGGGGCGCCGGACGTGACCTCGCCGATCACCGTGCCGGTGGCGGCCTCCACCACCGGGTAGCCGGCCCGCGGCACCCGGCGGCCCGCGGCCACCAGGCCCACCAGCTTGCGCGGCGGGGCGTCCGCGGCACGCTCGGCGGCGGCCTCCAGCGCCGCGCGGCCCACGAAGTCACCGGGCTTGTCGAACTTCACGACCCGGCCGAGCCCGGCGTCGAACGGCGTGGTCGCCGTCGTCAGCTCGTGCCCGTACAGCGGCATGCCCGCCTCCAGGCGCAGGGTGTCCCGGCAGGACAGGCCACAGGGGACCAGGCCCGCGTCCGCGCCCGCCTCGGTCAGCGTCTGCCACAGCTTCTCCGCGTCGGCGGGGGCGACGAACAGCTCGAAGCCGTCCTCGCCGGTGTAGCCGGTCCGGGCGATCAGCGCCTCGACGCCGGCGACCGTGCCGGGCAGGCCCGCGTAGTACTTCAGGCCGTCCAGGTCGGCGTCGGTGACCGACTTCAGGATGGCGGGGGAGGCCGGGCCCTGGACGGCGATCAGCGCGTAGTTCTCCCGGTCGTCGCGCACCTCGGCGTCGAAGCCGGCGGCCCGCCCGGTGAGCGCGTCCAGCACCACCTGGGCGTTGGAGGCGTTGGCGACGACGAGGTATTTCTGGCGGCCTTCCTCGTCGGCCAGCCGGTAGACGATCAGGTCGTCCAGGATCCCGCCGCGCTCGTCGCAGATCATGGTGTAGCGGGCGCGGCCGGGCATCAGCGCCGAGAGGTTGCCCACCAGGGCGTGATCCAGTGCCTGGCCGGCCTGCGGACCCGTAAGGGTGATCTCGCCCATGTGCGAGAGGTCGAACAGACCGGCACGGGTGCGGACGGCCACGTGCTCGTCGCGCTCGCTCCCGTAGCGGAGGGGCATGTCCCAGCCGGCGAAGTCGGTCATCGTCGCGCCCAGGGCGCGGTGCAGCGCGTCGAGCGCGGTACGGCGGGGGGTGGCGGTCTCTGATGCGACGGACTCTGAGGCGGCGGACTCTGAGGGCATGATCAAGGCTCCCGGGCAGCGGTCGCGAGGACGCGGGGACGTCGAAGGACGGCCTCCCCATCTGTCATCGGAACCTGAGAGGTTCACCGGGAGCCCCGGAGGGCACACGGCTTGCACCTTGGGTGGGACCGCGGGGCGGTCCGCTTTTCAGATCTGCCTCACCCTGCGCGGTACGGGGCCTGAGAGATTCAAGGGAGGAACTTGCTCCTTCGGCGCCCGGCGGGCGGCGATGCGCCGTGCCGGAACTCTCCCGCGCGGATTCGAGCGGCCGGTATGCAGTTGGTCGTGACGCGTCGGTCGTGCTCTTGGCGCGCACTGGCGCGCACATCATTGCACGTACGAGCGTGCGATGGACCGTTCACAGCCCATCGCATTGGATTACTTTTCCTTTACTCCCTCCGTATGCGAGTGGGGTACACCGAGAGCACCGAGCGACGGAGCGACGAGGCCGTGGGAGAGCGGGCGAGGGGCGGGGGAGCGGTGCGAACGGGCGTCCAGGGGGAGGCGGCGGGGGCCGCGCGGGCGGCGGGGGCGGAGCCGGCGGCGAGGGCCGCCGGGCCTCGGGTGCGCGATCTGCGCGGGGTGGCGGCGCCCCCGGCGGAGCTGTGCTGCCGCGCCGGTGATCTGCTGGTGGTCTCCGGGCTCCCCGGGGCCGGCAAGTCCACCCTGATCCGACGGGTCGTACCGGCCCTCGACGGCCGGGGCGCCCCCGTCCGCAGCGTCGACTCGCAGGACGCCAGGGCCCGGTTGGAGCGCGGGTTGCGCCGGCTGCCGGTCCGGCTCCCGTACGCCGCCTACCGCCCCCTCGCGCGCCTCGCGCACTACGCGCACCTCTGGCGCGCCCTGCGCTCCGGCGCGAGCCTCGTCGTGCACGACTGCGGGCAACGCGGCTGGGTCCGCCGCCTACTGGCCCGCGAGGCGCGCCGCCGCGGCACCGCGCTGCACGTCCTGCTGCTCGCCGTGGAACCCGGCACCGCGCTCGCCGGGCAGCGGGCCCGCGGCCGGACGGTCTCCCGGACCGCGTTCGCCCGCCACCGCCGCGCCATGGAACGACTGATCACGGCGGCGGCCGGGGGCCGGCCCCCGGCCGGTGCGACGAGCGTGCTCCTCCTCGACCGCGCCGCGGCGGCGGCACTGCGGACGATCGTCTTCACGGGGGCGCCGACGTCGGGTACCTCCGTGGGGCCGGCCATGCCGGGTATGTCCGCGGGGGCGGCGAAGGCGGGTACGTCTGCGGGGTCGGCGAAGGCGGGAACACCCGTGGGACCGGCCATGCCGGGGACGTCCACGGCGCCGCCGGCGTCGGGGCCGCGCGGGCCGCTCACACCGGGGCTGCCCGTATCGGTGCCGCCCGAGCCGGAAACCCCCGCGAGGCCACGGGTGCCGGGACCGCCCGGGCCGCTCGCTCCGGGCCCGCCCCGGTCGCCCACCTCGGGGCCGCTCGGGTTGCCCACCTCGGGGTCGGTCACGCCGGGCGCCTTCGCGGGCGCATCCACGGGCGCCCCCGCGCCGGAAGCGCCCCCCGGCGCCCCCGCCCCGGGAGCCGTCGGCGGCCCGCGCCCGCGGGGCGTCTTCGCCGTGCGGCAGCCCGTCCCGCCGCCCCCGGCCCCCGCTGCCCACCGGCCCGCGCCGCCGGCCGCCGTCCCGCCGTCGGTGCGCTCCCGCCGTGTGCCCCGGCCGTCCGCCGTGCCCCTCCCGCCGTCTGACGGGGAGCCGGCCGTTAAGGTGCGGGTGCGAGTGCGACGAGACCGTGGGGAGAACGGATGAGCGGCCCCGAGCTGCACGGCACGGAGCGGGCCAGGGGCGAGGCCCCCAACTGGCCCGCCAACGAACTGGAGGAGACCCTCGCCGCCTGCGCGGGCGTCCCGGGCACCGGTGAGCGCGTCGTCGAGGCGCTGGCCCGCAGCGAGGTCTGGATACCCCTGCCCAAGGGCGGCGGCCCCGACAGCCCCGACCTCGACCTGCCCACCGTGGAGCTCGGCGGCGCCGCGTTCGTGCCGGTCTTCAGCTCCGAGGAGCAGTTCCGCCGCGTCGTCGGCGACCACATGGCCTACGCGGTCGCTCCCGCCGTGGATTTCGCCCGCGGCCTGCCCCCGCAGGTCGGCGTGGTCGTCAACTTCGAGGGCACGGTCGCCGCGCCGCTGCCCCCCGCCGCCGTCGCCGAGCTCTGCCGGGCCGGCCGGCTGCGGCTGGAGGGCGAGCCCACCGGCGGCCGGGTGCGTCTCCACGAGCCCGACTGGCAGGACGAGCCCACCGCCTTCCTCGCCGCCGCCGGCTTGGAGTTCACCGCCGCCCGCGCCGTGCGCACCGCCCGCCGCGCCCTGGCCAGCGTCGAGGGCGGCCCGCCGGAGCTCTTCGTCGGCGTGGAGCTCGACCTCCCGGACGACGACAGCCGCGCCGCCGCCGTGGACGCCCTGGGTCGCGCCCTGGGCTCCGCCCCCGTGCCCTGGCCGGTCCGCACGGTCTTCCTCGACGTCACCCGCGATCCGGTCGCCGACTGGATGCGGGACCGCGTCGCGCCGTTCTACGACCGTGACCGTTGACTGCTCCCCTGCATGTCGCCCCGGCCTCGTAAGCTGGTTGGACGACCGTACGGGAGGCGCGACCGCGCCGTGAGGCAGGGGGCGGACGCGACGCGAGCGTCGGCCGGGAGAAGGGGCGGGATCAGGTGAGCGCGGGCGCGGAGAGCGGCGTGGAGCAGGTGCTGCGCCAAGTGGCGCCCGGGCGGTACGACGTCTACGAGTCGCTGCTGCACGCCGTCGCCGAGGGCAGGCTGTGGATGCTGCTCTGGCACGGCCACCCCGGCTCGCCCGACGCCCAGTACGGGAACATGGAGGTCGACGGCCTCGGCTACGCCCCCTGCGTCACCTCCGAGCGGGAGCTCGCCGCCAGCGGCTGGAACCGCGCCCACGAGGTCGTCACCGGCCGCTCCCTCGCCGCGTCCCTGTACCCGGGCCGCTGGGGCCTGTGGCTCAACCCGCACGCCCCGGGCGGCGGCGTCGGCATCCCCTGGCTCGACCTCCGCCGCATCGCCGGCGGCCTGGACCGGCTGCCCGCCGGCCCCCTCCAGATCACCGAACCCACCGTCGACATCCCGCGGTTCTACGCCCTCCTCGCTCAGCACGCTCAGCGCACGCCCGCCGTCCGGGCGCTGCGCCGCGCCTGGGTGCAGCCGGCCATCGGCGCGGCCTACCTGGCGATCGGCCTCGACCTGTACGACACCTCCCCGCCGGCCGTGGAGTCCGTCCGGTCGATGATGCAGCAGGTGGTGGCCGTGGTGCCGGAGGGGCTGCCGGTGTCCACGGTGGCGATGGCGGACGAGTTCGACCCGGTGGCGCTGTGGATGCGCTCCCACGCCCGCCCGTTCTACGGGCATGCCGCCCCGAGCGGCGCGGCGGCACCGGTGCCGGGGTACGGGTACCCGCACTAGCGGATTCCCGTCCCGGCGAATCCCCGCCCGGACGGCCCTGCCCGCCCCCACGGCCCTGCCCGCGCGGGCACGTTCCCGGCCGGACGCCTCCGCGCGGTCCCGTCACCCCACCCGTCCGCCGCCGCGCGCGCCCACCCCCGTCCGCCGCCGCGTGCACGCACCCCCGGCCGGGGCCCGGGAGGCACCCGCGACGGGACGGGCCCGCGTGGCGGGCGAGGCGCACGTCCGCTGCCGGTTCCCCCGCTGAGGGTCAACCCCCGTCCGTATAACGGAAGCTCGCATCGCACATCACGGTTGCGCATCCATTGCCCGCCGGGTCTGGCGGGTGATCGTGAACGCGTTGAAGACTCCCGCTCCAAGGACCCGCAGGTCCGGTGTACGACCAGCTCCGCTTGTACTTCCCGCACCGCACCGCACCGCATCGCACCGCACTGCGCCACAGCACCGCAACGCACCGCAACGCAACGCACCGCAACGCACCGCACTGCGCCACCGCACCGCACAGCACCGCATGTGTCAGTGATGTCGACCGGCCGCCTCCCCGGGCGGTCGGCGGAGGCCGGTCCCACCGGCCGAGAGGGGTCCAGCGAACGATGACGGCACCACTCCCCGAGACGAGCGCGACCGGGACCGCGACCGTCGTCGCCGACGCGGAAATCCCGGTCCCGGGCACGACGATCGAGGGCCGCTCCCCCTGGCGCATCGCCTGGACGCGGCTCAAGCGCGACAAACTGGCCCTGGCCGGCGGGATCGTGGTCCTGCTGCTCGTCCTGGTCGCGATCTTCGCGCCGCTGATCGTGGACCTGCTGGGCCACCCGCCGAACGAGTACCACGAGGACCAGATCGACGCCCTGTTCGGCACACCGAAGGGTTCCTGGGGCGGCATCAACGGCGACTTCCTGTTCGGCGTCGAGCCGGTCAACGGCCGGGACGTCTTCAGCCGGGTGGTCTACGGCGCCCGGGTCTCCCTGCTCGTCGCGTTCCTCGCGGCCGTGGTCGCCGTGCTGATCGGCACCGTCCTGGGTGTCGTGGCCGGCTACTTCGGCGGCTGGGTGGACACCCTGGTGAGCCGGGTGATGGACGCCCTGCTGGCCTTCCCGCAGCTCCTCTTCATCATCGCCCTGATCTCCGTCGTCCCCAACGAGCTTTTCGGGCTGACCGGTTCGGGCGTCCGGATGGCCGTCCTCATCGCGGTGATCGGCTTCTTCGGCTGGCCCTACGTGGGGCGCATCGTCCGCGGTCAGACGCTCTCGCTGAGGGAGCGCGAGTACGTCGAGGCGGCGCGCAGCCTGGGCGCCGGCCGGATGTACATCCTCTTCCGCGAGCTGCTGCCCAACCTGGTCGCACCGATCACCGTCTACGCCACGCTGATGATCCCGACCAACGTCCTCACCGAGGCCGCGCTGAGCTTCCTCGGGGCCGGCGTCAAGCCGCCCACGTCGTCCTGGGGGCAGATGCTCTCCAAGGCCGTCAGCACCTATGAGGGCGACCCGATGTTCATGGTGATCCCGGGTCTCGCCATCTTCGTCACCGTCCTGGCGTTCAACCTCTTCGGGGACGGCGTACGGGACGCCCTTGACCCCAAGGGTTCGCGCTAGCCGCACCGGTTTTACGCGCAACACCGCTTACTGCGGAGCGATCTGACGTCGCATCAGCACGGCAGCCGCGTCGGCCGCTCCGGCATCAGGAGTACGAGCTGAAGGAACCACCCCCATCGCGGTCCGCCCCCGGACCGTGACGATCACGGAGGTCGCGACATCTTGGCAACGCACAGGACATCAAGGCGCGGAACGGCCGCGGGCGCGGCACTGGTGGTCGCGGCCCTCGTCGGAGTCACCGCCTGCGGTGGCGGAAGCGGCAAGAACGACAACGGCGGCGGAGGCGGCGGCAAGGGCGCCGGCTTCAACGCGGGCGTCGAGAAGGTCGCCAGCGCGTCCGACAAGAAGGGCGGCGAGCTGAAGTTCATCGCCACCCAGGAGTCCGACTCCTGGGACCCGCAGCGCATGTACTACGGCTTCGCCTGGGACTTCGCCCGCTACTACGTCCGTACGCTCGTGACCTCCAAGCCGGAGCCGGGCCACGCCAGCGCCGAGCTGGTGCCGGACCTGGCGACCGACCTGGGCAAGGTCTCGGACGACAAGAAGACCTACACCTTCACCCTGAAGGACGGGGTCACCTGGGAGGACGGCAGGCCGATCACCGCCCAGGACATCAAGTACGGCATCGAGCGCACCTGGGCGCAGGACAAGATCTCCGGCGGCCCCACCTGGCTGATGCAGGTCCTGGACCCGGAGAAGAAGTACAAGGGCCCCTACAAGGACGACAGCAAGGACAAGCTGGGCCTGTCCGCGATCGAGACGCCGAACGCCAAGACCATCACCTTCAAGCTGGCCAAGCCCAACGGTGACTTCCTCCAGATGCTGGCGCTGCCCGCCGCGAGCCCGGTGCCGCAGGACAAGGACACCGCGGAGAAGTACAACCTGCGGCCGTTCTCCAGCGGCCCGTACAAGTTCGAGTCGTACAACCCCAACAAGAACATGGTCCTCGTCCGCAACGACAAGTGGAACAGGGACTCCGACAAGGTCCGCAAGGCGCTGCCGGACAAGATCTCGGTCAAGTTCACCACCAACGCCGACGCGATGGACAGCGACCTGATCGCGGGCAACTACGACCTCGACCTCAACGCCACCGGCATGGGTTCGGCCGGCCGGCAGAAGGCGCTCCAGACCGCCAAGGCGAACCTGGACAACCCGCAGACCGGCTTCATCCGGTACGCGGCCTTCCCCAAGTCCGTCGCGCCCTTCGACAACGTGCACTGCCGCAAGGCGGTCATTTACGGCGCCGACCACACCTCGCTGCAGACCGCCCGCGGCGGCCCCCAGGCGGGTGGTGACATCGGCCTCAACATGATCCCGCCGGCCGTCACCGGCCACGACGGCTCCTACGACCCGTACAACCTCAAGCAGGGCGCGGCCGACCCGGTCAAGGCCAAGGAGGAGCTGAAGGCCTGCGGCAAGCCGGACGGCTTCAAGACCACCATCGCGGTCCGCAACAACAAGCCGCAGGAGATCGCGACGGCCGAGTCGCTCCAGGCGTCCCTGAAGAAGATCGGCATCGAGACGCAGATCGACCAGTACGACGGCGCCCAGTCGTCGACCGTCGTCGGCGCCCCCAAGAACGTCAAGAACAAGAACTACGGCATCATCGTCTTCGGCTGGGGCGCGGACTTCCCCAGCGGCCAGGGCTTCCTCCAGCCCATCGTGGACGGCCGGTTCATCCTGGACACCGCCAACCAGAACTACCCCGAGCTGAACGACCCCGAGGTCAACCGGCTCATGGACCAGGCGATCGCCGAATCCGACCCGCAGAAGGCGGGGAAGGTCTACCAGGAGGCGAACAAGAAGGTCATGGAGGGCGCCTGGTACCTGCCCTTCACCTACGAGAAGAACATCATCTGGCGCAGCTCCCGGCTGACCAACGTCTACACCACGGACGCCTTCAACGGCCGGTACGACTACGCCTCCCTGGGCGTCGTCCGATGACGGTCCCCGGACCGCACCCGACCGCCGTCCGTCCGCTCCTCCGGCGCTCCCGCCGCTAGGCCCGAAGGGCAGGTGAGGGCCGAGCGTGGCGGTCCGGTGGAGACTCCTCCACCGGGCCGCCGCCGGGCCGACCGCAGTGTTCGCTTACATCGTCAGGCGGCTGTTCGCCGTCATCGTGATGCTCCTCGTGGTCACGCTGGTGACCTTCTTCATCTTCTTCACCATCCCCAAGCTCACCGGGGCCGATCCCGCCGCCATGTACGTCGGCAAGCAGGCGGACCCGGAGACGATCGAAGGCATCCGGCAGAAGCTCGGGCTCAGCGATCCGGTTCTCGTCCAGTTCTGGCACTTCGTCAGCGGTCTGTTCACCGGCCGCGACTACACCGGGGGCGGCACCACCGACCACTGCCCGGCCCCCTGCTTCGGTTACTCCTTCCGTACCGAGCAGGCGGTCTGGCCGGTCCTCACCGACCGGCTGGCCCCCACCCTCTCGCTGGCCGGCGGCGCCTGCGTCATCTGGCTGCTGCTGGGCGTGACGGCCGGCGCGGTCTCCGCGCTGAAGCGCGGCTCCAAGATCGACCGCGGGGCCATGATGACCGCCCTGGCCGGCGTCTCGCTGCCGATCTACTTCACCGCGCTGCTCCTGCTCGCGCTGTTCAAGTACAAGCTCGGCTGGACCTCGTCCGAGTACGTGGACTTCGCCGACGATCCGGCGGGGTGGTTCGGCGGGCTGATCCTGCCCTGGGTCGCCCTCGCCTTCCTCTACGCGGCGATGTACGCCCGGCTCACCCGCGCCACCATGCTGGAGGTGCTCGGCGAGGACTACATCCGCACCGCCCGCGCCAAGGGGCTCACCGAACGGGTGGTGATCGGCAAGCACGCCATGCGCTCCACCATGACCCCCATCGCCACCATCCTCGGCATGGACCTCGGCGCCCTGGTCGGCAGCGCGATCCTCACCGAGAGCGCCTTCAACCTGCCCGGGCTCGGCCAGGCCGCGGTCACCGCCATCAACAACCGCGACCTGCCGATCATCCTCGGCGTGGTGCTGATCGCCGCCACCGCGGTCGTCCTCGCCAACCTCGTGGTGGACCTGCTCTACGCCGTGATCGACCCCCGTGTGAGGCTCTCATGACCACCACCCCCGAGCCGGTCACCGAATCGGTGGAGGAGCCGGACGGCGCCCGCGCCTACCTGGACGTCCGCGACCTGCGCATCCACTTCCCGACCGACGACGGCCTGGTCAAGTCCGTCGACGGGCTCTCCTTCAAGCTGGAGAAGGGCCGCACCCTGGGCATCGTGGGCGAGTCCGGCTCCGGCAAGTCCGTCAGCTCGCTCGGGATCATGGGGCTGCACACGGTCGGCCAGTACGGGCGGCGCAAGCCCCGGATCTCCGGGGAGATCTGGCTCGACGGCCGCGAGCTGCTCTCCGCCGACCCGGAGGAGGTCCGCAAGCTGCGCGGCCGGGAGATGGCGATGATCTTCCAGGATCCGCTGTCCGCCATGCACCCCTACTTCACCGTCGGCGCGCAGATCGCCGAGGCGTACCGGATCCACCACGACGCCGACAAGAAGACCGCCCGCAGGCGGGCCGTCGAGCTCCTCGACCGGGTCGGCATCCCGCAGCCCGACCAGCGGGTGAACGACTACCCGCACCAGTTCTCGGGCGGCATGCGGCAACGCGCCATGATCGCCATGGCGCTGGTCAACAACCCCGCCCTGCTCATCGCGGACGAGCCGACGACGGCGCTGGACGTCACCGTCCAGGCACAGATCCTCGACCTCATCCGCGACCTGCAGGAGGAGTTCGGCTCCGCCGTCGTCATCATCACCCACGACCTGGGCGTGGTCGCCGAACTGGCCGACGACATCCTCGTCATGTACGGCGGCCGCTGCGTCGAACGCGGCCCCGCCGAGCAGGTCTTCCACGAGCCCCAGCACCCCTACACCTGGGGCCTGCTCGGCTCCATGCCGCGCATCGACCGCGAGCAGACCGAACGGCTGATCCCGGTCAAGGGCTCCCCGCCCAGCCTGATCAACGTGCCGCCGGGCTGCGCCTTCAGTCCGCGCTGCCCGTACGCCGACGTCCCCGAGAAGGGGGTCACCCGGACCGTCCGGCCCGAACTCCGCCCGGTGACGGGGGAGAAGAGCCGGGGCCACGTCGCCGCCTGCCACATGACGCAGGAGGAACGGACGCGGATCTGGACCGAAGAGATCGCTCCCAAGCTGTGAAGGACCGAGCTGTGCCTGAAGACGCTGTGCCCGAAGACAACGACGCGGTTCCCGCCGCCGCGGCAGCGCCGGAGAAGCCGGTCCCGCTCGCCAAGGAGACGCCGTCCGCCCTCCCGGACGCCGACGCCCGCCCCCTGCTGCGGGTGGAGAACCTGGTCAAACACTTCCCGATCACCAAGGGGCTGCTGCGCCGCCAGGCCGGTGCCGTGCACGCCGTGGACGGTGTCAGCTTCGACGTCCGTCCCGGCGAGACCCTCGGCGTCGTGGGCGAGTCCGGCTGCGGCAAGTCCACCATGGGCCGGCTGGTCACCCGGCTGCTCGAACCGACCGGCGGGACCGTGGAGTTCGAGGGCCGGGACATCACCCACCTGGGGGTGGCCGGGATGCGCCCGATGCGCCGGGACATCCAGATGATCTTCCAGGACCCGTACTCCTCGCTGAACCCCCGGCACACCGTCGGCACCATCGTCGGCGCGCCCTTCCGGCTCCAGGGCATCACCCCGGAAGGCGGGGTGAAGAAGGAGGTGCAGCGGCTGCTGGGGCTGGTGGGCCTCAACCCCGAGCACTACAACCGCTACCCGCACGAGTTCTCCGGCGGTCAGCGGCAGCGCATCGGCATCGCCCGCGCGCTGGCGCTCAAGCCGAAGCTGGTCATCGCCGACGAGCCGGTCTCCGCGCTCGACGTCTCGATCCAGGCCCAGGTCGTCAACCTGCTCGACGACCTCCAGGACGAGCTCGGGCTGACGTACATCATCATCGCCCACGACCTGTCGGTGATCCGGCACGTGTCGGACCGGATCGCGGTGATGTACCTGGGCAAGATCGTGGAGCTCACCGACCGCCGGTCGCTCTACGGCACGCCCATGCATCCGTACACCAAGGCCCTGCTCTCCGCCGTGCCGGTGCCCGACCCCGGGCGGCGGGCCAAGCGGGAGCGCATCCTGCTCAAGGGCGACGTGCCGTCGCCGATCTCGCCGCCGTCCGGCTGCCGCTTCCACACCCGCTGCTGGAAGGCGACGGACGTCTGCCGGCAGCGGGAACCGGTGCTGACCGCGCTGCGGCCCGGGCACCAGGTGGCCTGCCACCACCCGGAGTCCGTGGCGGAGGCGGGGGAGACCGCGGCCTGAGCGGAGGGGCGTCGGGGGTCCTCCGGGGACCCGCTCGGGGAGGCCCGCCCCGGGCGGGCCGAGGAACCCTCCCAGGGCGGGACAAGGGGGACACCCGGCCGACCGGTAAGAATGTCGCGTGCTCACCGATCTGTTCACCCCCTCCGTCCAGCACTGGCTGGACATCGTCGGGATCTTCGTCTTCGCGATCTCCGGCGCGCTGCTCGGCGTCCGCAAGAACTTCGACGTCTTCGGCATGGCCGTGCTGGCGGAGGTCACGGCACTGGGCGGAGGTCTCTTCCGCGACCTGGTCATCGGTGCCGTGCCGCCCGCCGCCTTCAGCGACCTCGGCTACTTCCTCACCCCGCTGATCGCCACGCTCATCGTCTTCTTCCTGCACCCCGAGGTGGAACGGATCACCAGCGCGGTGAACGTCTTCGACGCCGCCGGGCTCGGCCTCTTCTGTGTCACCGGCACCGTCAAGGCGTACGGGCACGGGCTCGGCCTCACCCAGTCCGCCACCCTCGGGCTGGCCACCGCCGTGGGCGGCGGCGTCCTGCGCGACGTCCTCGCCCACGAGGTCCCGTCGCTGCTGCGCTGGGACCGCGACCTGTACGCGGTCCCCGCCATGGCCGGCGCCACGACGGCCGTCCTGATGCTGAAGTACGGCGTGCTGCACGGCCCCACCAACGCGATCCCGGTCGTCGTCGGCTGCGGGCTGCGGCTGCTCTCCATGCGCTTCCACTGGCGCGCCCCGCGCGCCTGGCACCGGCGGAGCGCGGCGGCGGAGGAGCTCCAGCCCGGGGTCGGGCCGCACCTCACACAACGTAAGGCTACCCGCCGGTAACCTACCGGTAGTACGGTGCCCGCATGGCACTGGCAAGCATCGGCAACAGCGAGTTCGACCGGGACACCGCGATCACGCCGCGCGTCCCGGACGGCCCGAGCGCTCCGGGCGTCCCGGGTGTTCCGGCGGGCGACACCGCCGAACACGACGTCCGCATCCACCAGGGCTGGACGCTCTTCGGCGCGGCCAACGGCGGCTACCTCCTCGCCATCGCGGCCCGCGCCCTCGCGGACACCCTGCCGCACCCCGACCCGTTCACCCTCACCGCCCACTACCTGAGCGCCACCCGCCCGGGCCCGGCCGTCGTCCGCAGCGCCGTCGCCCACACCCGCCGGTCGCTCTCCACCGGCCAGGCGAGCCTCTTCCAGACCGCCGACGACGGCACCGAGGTCGAGCGGCTGCGCGTCCTCGCCACCTACGGCGACCTCGACACGCTCTCCGACGACGTGCGCACCACCGCCAAGCCGCCGGAGCTGCCGCCGCGCGAGCACTGCCTCTCCCGCGACGACCTCGGCGGCGGCGAGGGCTTCGGCGCCGCCGAGATCGTCGCCCGTCTTGACCTCGCACTCGACCCCGCCACCGCCAACTGGGCCACCGGCGGACCCGCCGGCCGGGGCGAGATGCGCGGCTGGTTCGACTTCGCCGACGGCCGCGACCCGGACCCGTTCTCCCTCCTCCTGGCCGCCGACGCGCTCCCGCCCACCCCGTTCGACCTGGGGATCATCGGCTGGGTCCCGACGGTGGAACTCACCGTCCACGTCCGCCGCCGCCCCGCCCCCGGCCCGCTCCGGATCTCCGTCGTCACCCGCAATCTCGCCGGGGGCTTCCTGGAGGAGGACGCGGAGATCTGGGACAGCGCGGACCGGCTGGTGGCGCAGTCGCGGCAGTTGGCGCGGATGCTGGGCTGAGCCTCGGAAGAGCCGCGGGGGAGCCGCGCCGGATCAGTCCAGCGGCCGGCCGGTGCGGGCCGCCAGCCGAGTGTGGACGTCGGCCCCCTCGGGAGCCGGCCGGGCGGCCCCGAAGGCGCCCTCCTTGCCCTCGGGCGGCAGCGTCTCGGCCACCTTGAGGGCGAGTTCCGACAGCTCCGGGTCGAGGGTGGCGGGCCGGCCGAGCGCCTGGTTGAGATCCCAGGTGTGCGTGACGGTCTCCAGCACCAGGAAGCTCACCACGGCGTACCCGGGCGACTTCCCCCACGGCACGTCGTACACGGCCGTCAGCAGAGTCTCGTCGTCCCAGGCCTCGGCGAGCCGGTCGCCCGCCTCCCGGACGGCGGCGCCCCAGCCGTCGTCCGTCACCCGCGGGACGGGCGGCGGGCCGCTCGGCCGGAAGCCGCCGCTGGAGGCGACGCCCGCCAGCGCGTGGGCGGCGCCGACGATGTGGCCCAGCAGCCCCCGGACGTCGTACTCGGAGCACGGGGTCGGGGCGTCCAGCCGCTCCGGCCGGACCTCGGCGGCGACGGCGGCCAACTGGGCGACGGCCCGGCGCAACTGCGGGCGCGGGTCGGGGACGTTCTCGGTGTCGGGCACGGGCGGCTCTCCTCGGTGCGGTGCGGACGGCGGTCCGGGGCGGATCCCCCGGCACAGCGAGCCTGCCGCTGAAGGAGCACGTCCGGCGTGTGATTTTCGGCCAATATGAGTCGGCGGTCGGCCGAATACGGCCCGTCCGGCGTCGGCGAACGGCGCGTGGGCCGCTCGCCCGCCCACCCCGGCCCCACCCGGCCCGTCCGACGACCGGGGGCAGCCGCGGGGGGCACGGTTCCGGGGGCGCGCCCCAGCAGGAAACGGCGGAGGGAAAGGGGCCGGCCGAAGGGGCCGGGGGCACCCCCGACGAACAAGGCCGCACCGCCCGGGGACCGCCCGCCCCCGCGACTCGTAGAATCGTCCCACCATGGCCTACCTCGACCACGCAGCCACCACTCCGATGCTCCCGGAGGCGGCAGAGGCGATGACCGCCCAGCTCGCCACCACCGGGAACGCCTCGTCGCTGCACGCCGCAGGGCGCCGAGCGCGCCGCACCGTCGAGGAGGCCCGCGAGACCCTCGCCGCCGCACTCGGCGCCCGCCCCAGCGAGGTCGTCTTCACCGCCGGCGGCACGGAAGCGGACAACCTCGCCGTCAAGGGCCTGTACTGGGCCCGGCGCGCCGCCGACCCCGCGCGGACCCGCGTCCTCGCCAGCCCGGTCGAGCACCACGCCGTCCTCGACGCCGTCGACTGGCTGGCCGCCCACGAGGGCGCCACCGTCGAGTACCTGCCGGTCGACGCGCACGGCAGGGTGCGCCCCGAGGCGCTGCGCGAGGCGCTGGCCCGCGACCCCGACGACGTGGCGCTGGTCACCGTCATGTGGGCCAACAACGAGATCGGAACCATCCAGCCGGTACGTGAACTGGCCGCCGTCGCCGCCGAGTTCGGCGTCCCGATGCACTCCGACGCGGTGCAGGCCGTCGGCCAGCTCGACGTGGACTTCGCCGCGTCCGGGCTCGCCGCCATGACCGTCAGCGGCCACAAGATCGGCGGGCCGTACGGGATCGGTGCGCTGCTGCTCGGCCGCAGCCAGGCGCCCGTCCCGCTGCTGCACGGCGGCGGCCAGGAGCGGCACGTGCGCTCCGGCACCCTGGACGTCCCCGCCATCGCCGCGTTCGCGGTCGCCGGCACGCTGGCCGCCGAGCGCCGGGAGACGTTCGCGCGGGAGATCGGCGCCCTGCGGGACCGCCTGGTCGCGGGCGTCCTGGCGGCCGTCCCGGACGCGGTACTCGGCGGCGACCCGGACCCGGCGGGCCGGCTCCCGGCCAACGCCCACTTCTCGTTCCCCGGCTGCGAGGGCGACTCGCTCCTGCTGCTGCTGGACGCCCAGGGCATCGAGTGCTCCACCGGCTCCGCCTGCACCGCGGGCGTCGCCCAGCCCAGCCACGTCGTCCTGGCCACCGGCACCGATCCGGAGCTGGCCCGGGGCACCCTCCGCTTCTCCCTCGGCCACACCTCGACCGAGGCGGACGTACGGGCCGTGACGGAGGCCATCGGCCCCGCAGTGGCACGGGCCAGGAGTGCCGGGCTGTCCTGACTTACCCTGGACGGGTTATGACTGAGTTCCCCGGTGCACCCACAGGCCCCCGCGACGGTCGTCGCCTCCGCGTCCTCGCCGCCATGTCCGGCGGCGTCGACTCCGCCGTCGCGGCGGCGCGCGCCGTCGAAGCGGGCCACGAGGTGACCGGCGTGCACCTGGCCCTGTCGGCCAACCCGCAGTCCTTCCGCACCGGCGCCCGCGGCTGCTGCACCATCGAGGACTCCCGCGACGCCCGCCGCGCCGCCGACGTGATCGGCATCCCCTTCTACTGCTGGGACCTGGCCGAGCGCTTCCGCGAGGACGTCGTCGAGGACTTCGTCGCCGAGTACGAGGCCGGCCGCACGCCCAACCCCTGCCTGCGCTGCAACGAGAAGATCAAGTTCGCGGCGCTGCTGGACAAGGCGCTGGCCCTGGGCTTCGACGCGGTCTGCACCGGCCACTACGCGACGGTCGTACTCAACGAGGACGGCACCCGCGAGCTGCACCGCGCCAGCGACATGGCCAAGGACCAGTCCTACGTCCTCGGCGTACTGGACGAGCGGCAGCTCGCGCACGCGATGTTCCCCCTGGGCGACACGATCACCACCAAGGAGGAGATCCGCGCCGAGGCCGAGCGCCGCGGCCTGGCCGTCGCGAAGAAGCCGGACAGCCACGACATCTGCTTCATCGCCGACGGCGACACCCGCGGCTTCCTGGCGAAGCGCCTCGGCACCTCCGAGGGCGACATCGTCGACGAGACCGGCGCCAAGGTCGGCACCCACGAGGGCGCCTACGGCTTCACCATCGGCCAGCGCAAGGGACTCCGCCTCGGCCACCCCGCCCCGGACGGCAAGCCGCGCTACGTCCTCGACATCTCCCCGGTGAACAACACCGTCACCGTCGGCCCCGCCGAAGCCCTGGACGTCACCGCCCTCACCGCCATCCGCCCCCGCTGGTGCGGCGTCGCCCCCACCGGCCCCGCCGGCTACACCGCCCAGCTCCGCGCCCACGGCGGCGAGACCCCGGTCACGGCCGAGCTCGTGGACGACGTCCTCCAGGTCACCTTCACCACCCCCGTCCGGGGCGTCGCCCCCGGCCAGGCGATCGTCCTCTACGACGGCACCCGCGTGGTCGGCTCGGCGACGATCGCCACGACGAAGCGGGCCGTCGCGGTCTGAGGCCGGGCCGGGCGCCGCCTTCCCCGCGGCGGCCCGCGCCACGACAGGCCCCGCACGGACCGGTGGACTCCGTCCCGTACGTCGCCGCCCTCGCATTCGACCCGGGCGATGACGTCGTCGACGCTCTCCCCGCTCCGAGGCGTCCGGCATCGCCGTCAGCGGTGCCTCGCGGTCGGCGAAGTACCCGTGGAAGCCGTCCTTGGTCCCCATCGCCTTGGCGAGCGCCTCGATCCGCACCGAGTCCACCCCGCCTGAGGCCAGGGCCTCCAGCCCCGCCTCGATCCA
This sequence comes from Streptomyces sp. NPDC052910, assembly GCF_055585605.1. Lineage (NCBI taxonomy): Bacteria > Bacillati > Actinomycetota > Actinomycetes > Kitasatosporales > Streptomycetaceae > Streptomyces > Streptomyces sp. NPDC052910. The sequence goes on along the minus strand of NZ_JBVJJR010000001.1, from coordinate 283,614 downwards.
CTTCTCGCGCGGTGTGCGCAACGCGCCCCTCTGTGGCCCACGTCACCCTGTCGGCCCGGTTGTACGGAACCGTATAACGTCCTAGCCTCGGGTTGTACGGCAACGTATAACCGTGGGGAGGGCGCCCTCATGCCGTTCGGTCTCGTTGCCTTCCACCACCCCGTCCCTGAACCTCTCGGGTCGACTCGGGATGTTCGTGCGCGAACCCCACAAAGTCGCCGACACGGCGCGGCGTCAGCCGGGTTCATGCCCGGCGGGGCCCGGGTCGCCCCGGACGGCGATGCCGCCGCCACCGCCCGGCGCGTACGCGCCCGAAGCGGCCTTCTCGCGGCGTCCGCGGACGGCCGTGACGCGGCCGCGTCGCCCGACGGCATCAGCGACCCCGACCGAGGCCAGGCCCCGCGAGCTCCACTTCCTTCTGCCGCGCCGGCGCACCGCACCGCACCGCAGCCCTGCCCTGCCCTGTCCTGTCCGACGGTTCGACGCCACCATGAGGAGTGACGATGGTCGATTCCACGTCCGGTCCCCGCATTCCGGACAGAGTGCGCCACGTCCCCGTGCCGCCTGCCGCCCACGCGCTCAGCACACTGCCGAGGATCGACTACGAGAACGCCGTGCTCGCCGACCCCGACCCGGCGCCGGACCGCACGGCCGGGCAATGGGCGCGCGCCGTCCTGGAAGACGCGGACGCCGGCATGCGGCAGGCCCTCACCCAGGGCTGGACGTCGCTCGGCCTCGCCCTCGCCGCAGCCCCGTCCGACGGACACGTACTCGGCTGGCGGGTGGACCACAGCACCCCGGACGCCGCCCTCCTCGCCGCCGCCTCCCCCCTCGGACTCCACGCCGAACTGCTCTTCCAACGCCGGCGCAGCACACTGCTGTTGGCCTGCTTCGTCCGACTGCACGACGACGCGGCACGCGCCCGATGGGCCACCGTCGAGAGCCGCCACCCCCAGGTCATGCACCGACTTCTCGAACAGGCCGTATCCCGGACGGCGTGAACCGGGCGGCCCGTGCGGCTTCTTCCCGACGCCCGTTCCCGCGGGCTCGACCGCCGGTCGCCGGCCGGCGGTCGAGTGTGTTCGGCCTCAGCGGGACGTACGGGAAACGTTCGTCACCGAGCAGCGGAAGGTGCCCGTGGAGCCGGGCTTGGCGATGTAGATCGTGGAGACGTCGGCCGTGCGGTTGCCGTTCGGCGCGACGGACATGATCGAGGTGAAGCGGGTGCGGGTGTCGCCCTCCGGGGTCGTGAACTTCACGGTGAGCGAGTAGTCGTTGGTCTGCGACGTGCTGCTGTTGGTGGCGGTGATCTTGGCGGTGATCCCCGTCGAGCCGCTGTAGGTGCAGCTATCGATCCTGATGTCCCGCATGGCGTCGTTCGAGCTGCCGCGGCTGCGGCCGGACGAGCCCAGGATCGACGAGCCGCCGCCGGACGAGTCGCCGGAGGTCGTCGTCCCGCTGGTCGTCGAGCCGGTACTGAAGCCGCCCGACGTGGAGTCGGAGCCGCTGGACGTGGTGCCGCCGAACGTGCCGCCCGACGAGTCGCCGCCGGAAGTGGACGTGCTGCCACCGGACGACGAGCTGCTGCTGCTACTACTGCTGTGGTGGCTGGAACCGCTCCCTCCGCAGCTACCGCCGTGATGGCCCCTGGCACCGGTCAGTGCGACGACGCAGACGCCGAAGACGGCCGCTGCGCGGACATGGCGAAACTTCACTGGTTCGGAACTCCCCCGTTGTCAGGCTTTTTTGCCCGTTCTTTTGACGAGCGCACGCCAGACTAACCAGATCTTTACAAGCTCAGAAATCCCTGCGCCTTCTGTGACAAGGGCGGGATGAAACCGGTGACGAAACGGAACCGGCGTGGCTGGAAAAGGCCGGTAAACCCCGGGATAGCGGGCATGTCGGGCGGCGGGGAAGGGCGCCGGGGAGAGGGGTGTCAGGGTGCGGGCAGTGGTGGTGTCGGTGTGGACGGGAGGACCGCCCGTACCCGGAAGCCGCCGCGCACCGGCCCCGCCGTGAACTCCCCGCCGAGCTGCTCGGCGCGCTCGCGCAGGCCCGTCAGGCCGTGTCCGCCCGAGGGCAGGGCCGGGTCCGGGAGGGCGCCGGGGGAGCCGGGGGAGGGGGCGCCGGGGGAGGGGGTGGCGGCCGTGTTGGTCACCTCGACCACGAGGGCGGAGGGTCCGGTGCCGTCCTTGGTGGTCACGGCCACCGTGACGGACGCGTCCGGCGCGTGCTTCCGCACGTTGGTCAGGGCTTCCTGGACCGTGCGGTAGGCGGCTTCCTCCACCGGCCCGGGCCAGACCCGGGCGTCGAGCGCGGGGAGGTCGGCCTCCAGGCGGGCGTCGAGGCCGCTGCCCCGGACCAGGTCCGGCAGTGCGCCGAGCCGCGGCCGGAGCGCCGTGTCGCCGGGCGTCGAGCGCAGGACGCCGAGGAGGCCCCGGAGTTCGCGCAGGGCGGTGGCGCCCAGGCCGCGGATCACGGAGGCGGTCTCGCGCGCGGCCGGTTCCTCCGCGGTCCGTTCCAGGGCGCCGGCCTGTACGGTCATCAGGCTGACCTGGTACGAGACCACGTCGTGCATCTCGCGTGCCAGCCGGGCCCGTTCGGCGACGACCGCGCGTTCGGCGATCAGTTCCGCCTCGCGCCGGTGGGCCCGGGACAACTCCTCGATGTGGTCGGCCAGTTGCCGGCGGGCGCGGCTGAGCTGGCCCATGGCCGTCGGGCCGGCCGTCATCAGGGCGGAGGAGAGGACGCCGAACAGCAGCGCGTCGTCCCGGCTGTGCCAGGCTCCGAGCACCGACGGCCACCAGGGGCCGAGCGCGGTGAGGAAGAACGCCAGGGCCCAGCCGTAGACCGCCCGCCGCCGCTCCAGGGAGCGCGAGGCCTGGTACATCGCCACCATGGGGGCGATCAGCAGATGGCCGCCGAAGGTGACGGGGAGCGCGACGGCGAGGACGGGGACGGGGTGGCGGCGCCGGACGAAGAGGGCGGCGACGGTCACGGCGTAGAGGGCGGTCTCCGCCGGCCCGGTCACGGGGTACATGGCCGCGGTCTCGGCCGCCGCCACGGGGAGCAGGATCAGGTCGCGGAGGAAACCCTTCCGTGCCGCCGAGCGCTCGGTCCCGGAGGTGAACCGCGGGAGCCTCACGCGGGACCGGCCGCGTCCGGCTCCCCGTCGAGGCGGACCAGCCCGTGGTGGTGGGCGAGCACCGCCGCCTGCACGCGGTTGGCCGCGCCGAGCTTGGCGAGGATCGCGCTGACGTGGTCCTTGGCGGTGGCGGCGCCCATCAGCAGGGCGGCGCCGATCTCGGCGTTGGACTTCCCTCGGGCCAGCAGCGTCAGCACCGCGCGTTCGCGCTCGGTGAGGGAGGCGAGCCGGGCGGGCGGGGCGCCGCCGCCGGCGCGCAGGTAGCCGTGGACCACGCTGTCGGCGACCGCGGGCGACAGGACGGTCCCACCGGACGCCAGGATGCGGACGGCGCTGGCCAGTTCGTCGGGGACGGTGTCCTTCACCAGGAACCCGGCGGCGCCGGCACGCAGGGCGGGGGCGATGTGCTCGTCGCCGGAGAACGTGGTGAGCATCGCCACCACGGGCGGCTCCGGCAGCGCCAGCAGCGAACCGAGCACCGAGAGGCCGTCCACCTCGGGCATCCGGATGTCCAGCAGGACGACGTCGGGCCGGTGCTCGGCCGCGAGTGCGACGGCGCGTACGCCCTCGCAGGCCACCGGGACCTCGATGTCCGGCTCCGCCTCCAGGATGCTGCGGATCCCCGCGCGCAGGAGCTTCTCGTCGTCGACGACCATGACGCGGATCACTATCACCACTCCTGCGCGGATACCGGTCAGGAAATATAACAACCGCCCGGCCGTTCGCACCCCGCCGGTACCCGCCGACCGGCGGGGACGGAACCGACGGTCGGCGGGTACCGGGGGGTGCCTCCGGCTTGCCACCATGAGTGCGGGGGATGGGGTCCGCATCAGCCGGACTTTCCGGAGGCGGGCGGCCGGCCGTGCGTTCCAACGGGGGAGCGCGGCCGGGGAGCCGTACGGGCCAAGGGGGGAACGTACGGCTCCGGGGGCCGTCCCGACAGTGGGACGGCCCCGCCGTCTCCGGAACGGGCCCGCCCCGGCCACGGTGCTTCCCCGCCCCCGATGGGGGTCGCCGCGGCCGGGGCGCTCAACTCTCCTCACGGAGGCGCTTCCCCGGGGTTCCGGCCTACCGGCGTCCGCCGGCTGCCGGTAGGGCAAGCTGGGCGCATGGCAACTCATGTGATCACCGGTGCCGGATCGGGCATCGGAGAGGTACTGGCCGAGCGGCTGCTCGCCCGCGGGGACGAGCTCTGGCTGTTCGCGCGCGACGCGGGGCGGGCCAAGGAGCTGGCGGCCCGGTTCCCCGGCGCCCGTACGCTCGTCGGCGACCTCTCCAATCCCGACCGGCTCTCCTGGGCCCTGGACCACCAGACACTTCCCGAGCGCGTCGACTCGCTGCTGCACGTGGCGGGCGTCGTGGACCTCGGTGGCGTCGGCGAGCTGACGACGCGGACGTGGACGAACACGCTCGCGGTCAACCTCGTCGCACCGGCGGAGCTCACCCGGCTGTTCCTGCCCCAACTGCGGGTGTCCCACGGCCACGTGGTCTTCGTCAACTCCGGTGCGGGCCTCAACGCGCACGCGAACTGGAGCGCCTACGCGGCCAGCAAGCACGGGCTCAAGGCGCTCGCCGACTCCCTGCGCGCCGAGGAGCACGCCAATGGGGTGCGGGTGACCAGCGTCTACCCGGGCCGGACCGCCACCGCCATGCAGGCGAAGGTGCATCAGCAGGAAGGCAAGGAGTACGACGCCGGGCGGTGGATCGAGGCCGGTTCCGTGGCGTCGACGGTGCTCCACGCGATCGACCTGCCCCGTGACGCGGAGATCCACGACATCACGGTACGGCCGGGGCGCTGACCCTCCGGACGCGCTCCCGGCCGGACGGGCGTGCCCGGACCGGCCGGGAGAGTCTCGTACCCTTCCCGGGTGAGCCAGACGATCGAGACCAGCGAGCCCCGTGAGAACCGCCCCTGGGGGCCCGGCGCCGCGACCGGTGTCGGGTCGATGCCGGGAACGGACGCCCGGGAGGCGGCGAAGACCGTCACCGGGTCCCTGGAGACCCTTCCGTACCTGCCGGAACTGCCGGCGCGCGGTCCCGGCGCGGACATGATCGGCCGGACCGCCGGCCTCCTCGTGGAGGTCTTCGCCCACGTGGAGCCCAGCGGCTGGCGGATCTCCGACCGGCCCGGCCGCGACACCCGCCGGGCACGCTCCTGGCTGCGCGAGGACCTGGACGCCCTGGAGGAGTTCACCCAGGGGTACGAGGGGGCGCTCAAGGTCTCGGCCGTCGGCCCCTGGACGCTCGCCGCGGCGCTGGAACTGCGCGGCGGCGAGGCCGCGCTGGGCGACCCGGGCGCCTGCCGTGATCTCACCGCCTCGCTCGCCGAGGGGCTGCGCGGCCACCTCGCCGAGGTGCGCCGCCGGGTGCCGGGCGCGACGCCCGTCCTCCAGCTCGACGAGCCCTCGCTGACGGCCGTGCTCCGCGGCCAGGTCAGGACGGCCAGCGGTTACCGGACCCACCGGGCGGTCGACCGGGCCGTGGTCGAGGGCGCGCTGCGGGAGATCGCGGCGGTCGCGCGGGACGCCGGAGCACCCCTCGTCGTCCATTCGTGCGCCCCCGGCGTGCCCTTCGCGCTGCTCCGGCGCGCCGGGGCCGATGGCGTCTCGTTCGACTTCTCGCTGCTCACCGAGCGTGAGGACGAGGCGATCGGCGAGGCCGCGGAGGCCGGCACGACGCTCTTCGCCGGCGTCGTGCCCGGCGTGGACGGCCCATTGTCCGACCCTGCCGGTAGCGTCATGGGAGTCAGGACGCTGTGGCGCAGACTGGGGCTGTCACCTGCGACTCTCGCCGAGTCCGTGGTGGTCTCCCCGGCGTGCGGGATGGCGGGCGCCTCGCCCGCCCACGCCCGCGCGGCCCTCACCCACTGCGTCCGGGCGGCACGATCACTCGTGGACAACCCTGAGTGACGGCGCCGGAGGGCGCACCAGAGGACAACGGGAGGACGAGACGGTGGCTGTCGAACAGCACGGCGGGCACGGCGGAGACGGCGGGGCGAGCGAGCGGCTCACGGCGGAGGCGTCGACGCCCGCGGCGGCGCGGGAGCGGCACGCCCTGCTCGCCGAGCAGATCGAGGAGCACCGCTTCCGCTACTACGTGAAGGACGCGCCGGTCGTCAGCGACGCCGAGTTCGACCGGCTGCTGCGCGAGCTGGAGGCCCTGGAGGAGGAGCACCCCGAGCTCCGCACCCCCGACTCGCCCACCCAGAAGGTCGCCGGCTCGTACGAGACGGAGTTCACCTCCGTCGAGCACCGCGAGCGCATGCTCTCCCTCGACAACGCCTTCGACGACGAGGAACTGGCCGCCTGGGCCGACCGCATCGCCAAGGACGTCGGCGAGGGCGCGGACTACCACTTCCTCTGCGAGCTCAAGGTGGACGGCCTCGCCGTCAACCTGACCTACGAGCACGGCCGGCTGACCCGCGCCGCCACCCGCGGCGACGGCCGCACCGGCGAGGACATCACGCCCAACATCAAGACCATCTCCGAGATCCCCCACCGCCTCCAAGGGGACCGGATCCCCGCCCTGGTCGAGGTGCGCGGCGAGGTCTACTTCCCGATGGAGAAGTTCCAGGAGCTCAACGCGCGCCTGGTGGAGGCGGGCAAGCCGCCGTTCGCCAACCCGCGGAACGCGGCGGCCGGCTCGCTGCGCCAGAAGGACCCGCGGGTCACCGCGACCCGCCCGCTGCACATGGTCGTCCACGGTGTCGGCGCCCGTGAGGGCTTCGACATCGACTGCCAGTCGCACGCCTACGAGCTGCTGCGCGAGTGGGGCCTGCCCACCGCCGCGCACGCCGAGGTGGTGGACTCGCTGGACGGCGTGCGGAAGTTCATCGCGCACTACGGGCAGCCCAAGGTGCGGCACTCGATGGAGCACGAGATCGACGGCGTCGTCGTCAAGCTGGACGAGGTGCCGCTCCAGGGGCGGCTGGGCTCCACCGCGCGGGCCCCGCGCTGGGCCATCGCCTGGAAGTACCCGCCGGAGGAGGTCAACACCAAGCTCCTCGACATCCGCGTCGGCGTCGGCCGCACCGGGCGCGTCACCCCGCAGGCCGTCGTCGAGCCCGTCACCGTCGCCGGCTCCGAGGTCGAGTTCGCCACCCTGCACAACCAGGAGGTCGTCAAGGCCAAGGGCGTCCTCATCGGCGACACCGTCGTGCTCCGCAAGGCCGGCGACGTCATCCCCGAGATCCTCGGGCCCGTCGTCGACCTCCGGGACGGCAGCGAGCGCGAGTTCGTGATGCCGGCCGAGTGCCCCGAGTGCGGGACGGCGCTGCGCCCCATGAAGGAGGGCGACGTCGACCTCCGCTGCCCCAACGCCCGCTCCTGTCCCGGCCAGATCCGCGAGCGGATCTACTACCTCGCGGGCCGCGAGTGCCTGGACATCGAGAACTTCGGCTACGTGGCCGCCTCGGCCCTCACCCAGCCGCTGGAACCGGCCACTCCGCCGCTGCTCAACGAGGGCGACCTCTTCGACCTGACCATCGAGGAACTGCTGCCCATCAAGTCCTACGTCCGCGACCCGGACACCGGCCTGCCCAAGCACGACCCCAAGACCGGTGAGGAGAAGGTCGTCACCTTCTTCGCCAACCAGAAGGGCGAGCCCAAGAAGAACGCCCTGGCCATGCTGGAGAACATCCAGGCGGCCAGGACCCGGCCGCTCGCCCGGATCGTCAACGGCCTCTCCATCCGCCACGTGGGCCCGGTCGCCGCCGCCGCGCTGGCCCGCGAGTTCGGCTCGATCGACCGGATCGCCGCCGCCACGGAGGAGGAACTGGCCGCCGTCGACGGCGTCTCCGACACCATCGCCGCCGCCGTCCGCGAGTGGTTCGCCGAGGACTGGCACCGCGAGATCATCGAGAAGTGGCGGGCCGCCGGCGTCCGGATGGAGGAGGAGACGAGCGGCGACGAAGGCCCCCGCCCGCTGGCCGGCCTCACCGTCGTCGTCACCGGCACCCTCGCCTCCCACACCCGTGACCAGGCCAAGGAGGCGCTCCAGACCCGCGGCGCCAAGGTGACCGGATCCGTCTCCAAGAAGACCGACTTCGTGGTCGTCGGCGACAACCCGGGCTCCAAGTACGACAAGGCCATGCAGCTCAAGGTCCCCGTCCTGGAGGAGGACGGCTTCGCCGTACTGCTCGCCGAGGGACCGGACGCCGCGCGCGCCGTCGCCGTGCCACAGGAGCCCACCCCGGCGGAGTAATGCCCGCAGGGCCAGTGGGCATTACCCCTACAGCGCTTTCCGAACGCCGCGCGCGGCCGGATCCTGTTCGGGCAACCGCCGCCGATCGCTGCCCGTCGTAGCCTTCTGCGGCCTACTGTTGAGATGTGCGCCTGCCGTGGCGCGGGCACCGCCGGCTGTGAGAGGGACGGGCATGAAACCCACCGACAGCGCCGAACCGGCATCGCGGCTGCGCAGGGATCCACCACCCGCGCTGCCGGTCGTCTGCGTCCCCCTCGCGCTGCTCGTCCTCGCCCTGGGGATCGAGCACGCGGCGGCCGCGGGCCACGCGGTGTTCCCCGGGCGGACGGTCGGCTGGTCCCTCGCCACCCTCACGGCCCTGATCGTCGCCCACCTGGTGGCCCTGGGCCGGGACCGGTGGTGGGGCGGCTCCGGTTCCGGCGCCGCCCTGACCCTGGCCGTCCTGCTGCTGCACGGCTGGCTCCCGGCCGCCGTCATCGGCATCGCCGTCGTCACCTTCGTCACCACCGCCCGGCGGCACCGCTGGCGGCAGGCGTTACTCCACTGCGCCGTCGACGTCCTCGGCGTCGCGGCGGGCGGCGCCGCCCTCGGACTGCTCGGCGTGCACGCCTCCGTGGAACACCCCTGGCTGCCCAGCGGCTGGCAGCCGGCGGACATCCCCAGGATCGCCCTCGCGGCCTTCGTCTACCTCACCGTCACCCGGGCCCTGCTCTGGCGTCACCTCGCCCCGCCCCACTCCGGGTTCACCAGTGGCGTCGCCCGCGCCGCCCTGCTGCGGCAGGCGCTCGTCGGCGGCGCGCTCCTCGGCATAGCCCCGCTCATCGCCGTCGTCGCCGAACACACCCCGCTGCTGCTGCCGCTCTTCGCGATCCCGCTCATAGCCCTCGACTCCACCCTCTGGATAGCCCACGCCCGCGCGGAGGAACAGCTCCGCGACCCGCTCACCGGGCTGCCCAACCGGCAGTGGCTCCTCGAACGGACCTGGGCCGCGCTCGACGAGGCCGAACAGGCGGGCGAGCGGACCGCGCTCGTCCTCATCGACCTCGACCGCTTCCGGTCCGTCAACGACACCCTCGGCCACCTCGCCGGGGACCGGCTGCTGCTCCAGATAGCCGCCCGGCTCCGGGACGCGCTCCCGCGCGACGCGGAGGCCGCCCGGCTCGGCGGCGACGAGTTCGCCGTCCTCCTCCCCGCCGTCGACTCCCTCACCAGCGCCCAGCGCGTCGCCCGCGGCCTCGTCGCCGCCCTCGGCTCCCCCCTCGACCTGGACGGCCTCACCCTCGTCCTGGAGGCCAGCGCCGGCGTCGCCGTCCACCCCGACCACGCCCTCGACGCCGAAGGCCTGCTGCGCCGCGCCGACGTGGCCATGTACCAGGCGAAACGGGACCGCAGCGGCGTCGAGGTCTACGAGGCCCGCCGCGACGGCAACACCCCCGACCGGCTCGGCCTCCTCGGCGACCTCCGCCGCGCCCTCGACGCCGGCGAGGTCGAACTGCACTACCAGCCCAAGGTGGCCTTCGACGGACACGTCGAGGGCCTGGAAGCCCTGGTCCGCTGGGTGCACCCGGAGCGCGGCCGGGTCTCCCCGGACGAGTTCATCGCCATCGCCGAGTCCTCCGGGCTGATGCCCCGGCTCACCGAGTACGTGCTGGAGACCGCCCTCGGCCAGGTCGCCCGCTGGCGCGCCATGGGCCTGGAGGTGCCCGTCGCCGTCAACGTCTCCCCCCGCGACGTCCACACCCCCGGCTTCGCCGGCTCCGTCGCCGCCCGGCTCGCCCGACACGGCGTCCCGCCCGGCGCCCTCCAACTGGAGATCACCGAACACGTCCTCCTCGAGGACCCCCAGCGCGCCGCCGACGCGCTCGCCGGGCTCACCGGGCACGGCGTGAAGATGTCCCTCGACGACTTCGGCACCGGCTACTCGTCGTTGGTCCACCTGCGCCGCCTGCCCGTCAGCGAGCTGAAGATCGACCGGTCCTTCGTGGCCCGGCTCGCCATCGACAACGAGGACGCGGAGATCGTGCGCTGCACGCTCGACCTCGCGCACTCGCTCGGGCTGCTCGTTGTCGCGGAGGGGGTCGAGGACGACGAGACGTGGGAGCGGTTGCGGGATCTCGGGTGTGATGCGGTGCAGGGGTGGCTGGTCGCGGCTGCGATGCCTCCTGAGGAGACGACGGCTTGGTTGCGGATGCGGGAGGCCGGCTGGCGGCGGGAGCACCCGCCGGCCGTCGCGCCCGCGCCCGCGCCTGCGGCGCCCGCTCCCGTTGTCGCGGAGAAGGAGGCGGACCAGCCGGTGACGTAGGGGGGATGCCCCGGCCCCTCCCTTTCACCGTTTCTTGCGGGGGCTCCGCCCCCGCACCCCCGAAGCGCGCTGCGCGCGCTGTCCTCAAACGCCGGACGGGCTATCTTCAGCCTGTCCGGCGTTTGAGGACGAGCGGCGAAGCCGCGAAAAGGGGGTCCGGGGCGCAGCCCCGGGAAACGGCGAAAGGGCGGGTCCGGGGCACCCCCACCGCGCCAGCGGACAATCCGTTTCGCGGTGGACACGGCCCGCGCCATAGGATTGGCCGCGAAACCTACACACTCCACCCTGAGGATCGCTGCATGCCTGGCATCACGCGCGAGGAGGTCGCCCACCTCGCCCGGCTGGCGCGCCTGGAGCTGAAGGGCGAAGAGCTCGATCACTTCGCCACTCAGCTCGACGACATCATCGGCGCGGTCGCCCGCGTCTCCGAGGTCGCCGACCAGGACGTCCCGCCGACCTCCCACCCGCTGCCGCTGACCAACGTCATGCGGCCGGACGAGGTCCGTCCGTCGCTCAGCCCGGAGGCGGCGCTCTCCGGCGCCCCCGCTCAGGAGCAGCAGCGTTTCAAGGTGCCGCAGATCCTGGGTGAGGAGTGACCACGATGACCACCGAACTGATCAAGCTGACCGCCGCGGAGATCGCCGAGAAGATCGCCGCCGGTGAGGTCACGGCCGTCGAGGTCACCGAGGCCCACCTGGCGCGCATCGAGGCCGTCGACGAGAAGGTGCACGCCTTCCTGCACGTCGACCGCGAGGGCGCGCTGAAGCAGGCGCGCGCCGTGGACGAGAAGCGCGCGCGGGGCGAGAAGCTCGGCCCGCTGGCCGGCGTCCCGCTGGCGCTGAAGGACATCTTCACCACCGAGGGCATCCCGACCACCGTCGGCTCCAAGATCCTCGAAGGCTGGATCCCGCCGTACGACGCGACGCTCACCAAGCGCCTCAAGGACGCGGACGTCGTCATCCTCGGCAAGACCAACATGGACGAGTTCGCGATGGGCTCCTCCACGGAGAACAGCGCGTACGGTCCGACCGGCAACCCCTGGGACCTGACCAGGATCCCCGGTGGTTCCGGCGGCGGCTCCAGCGCGGCCCTCGCCGCGTACGAGGCCCCCCTCGCGATCGGCACGGACACCGGCGGTTCCATCCGCCAGCCCGCCGCCGTCACGGGCACGGTCGGCGTCAAGCCGACCTACGGCGCGGTCTCCCGCTACGGCATGGTCGCGTTCTCGTCCTCCCTGGACCAGGGCGGCCCCTGTGCCCGTACGGTCCTGGACGCGGCGCTGCTGCACGAGGTCATCGCCGGGCACGACCCGATGGACTCCACCTCCATCGACGCCCCGGTCCCGCCGGTCGTCGAGGCGGCCCGCAACGGCAGCGTCGAGGGCATGCGCGTCGGCGTCGTCAAGCAGTTCCGCGGCGAGGGCTACCAGGCCGGTGTCCTCCAGCGGTTCGACGAGTCCGTCGAGCTGCTGCGCGAGCTCGGTGCCGAGATCGTCGAGGTGGACTGCCCCTCGTTCGACCTGGCGCTGGCCGCGTACTACCTGATCGCGCCGTCCGAGTGCTCCTCGAACCTGGCCCGGTTCGACGGCCTCCGCTACGGCCGGCGCGCCGGCGACGACGGCACCCGGTCCGCCGAGGACGTCACCGCCCTCACCCGTGAGGCCGGCTTCGGCCCCGAGGTGAAGCGCCGCGTGATGCTCGGCACCTACGCGCTGAGCTCCGGCTACTACGACGCCTACTACGGCTCGGCGCAGAAGGTCCGCACTCTCATCACGCGGGACTTCGAGAAGGCGTTCGAGCAGGTGGACGTGCTCGTCTCGCCGACCACGCCGACCACCGCCTTCCCGATCGGCGAGCGCGCCGACGACCCGATGGCGATGTACCTGGCGGACCTGTGCACCATCCCGACCAACCTGGCGGGCAACGCGGCCATGTCGCTGCCGTGCGGCCTCGCTCCGGAGGACGGGCTGCCGGTGGGGCTCCAGATCATCGCTCCCGCCATGAAGGACGAACGGCTCTACAAGGTCGGTGCCGCGGTCGAGGCCGCGTTCACCGCCCGCTGGGGCCACCCGCTGCTGGAGGAGGCACCCGCACTGTGAGCACCGCGAGCCAGAACAAGAGCAAGGGCAGCGCGCTGAAGAAGGCCAAGGGCTTCAAGAAGTCCAAGGCCGGCACGTACCTGTCCATCGGCACGACCCTGTTCGGCGCGGTCAGCGTCGTCAAGCAGGCGAAGACGGCGCGCGGCGAGCAGGACACGCTCCAGCTCGTCGACGCGGTCGTCTCGGCCGCCGCCATCGTCACCGGCGTCGCTCTGCTCGTCCGCGAGCTGCGCCGTATGAAGAGCGACGACGTCCTCGCGGGCTGAGCCGGGACTGAGAGGTAAGTTTTCCGTGACCGTCACTGAACTGGTGTCGTACGAGGACGCGTTGGCGTCCTACGACCCCGTCATGGGCCTGGAGGTCCATGTCGAGCTCGGCACCAAGACCAAGATGTTCTGCGGGTGCTCCACGGAGCTGGGCGCCGACCCGAACTCGCAGACCTGCCCCACCTGCCTCGGCATGCCCGGCGCGCTCCCGGTCGTCAACGCCGTCGGCGTCGAGTCCGCGATCAAGATCGGTCTCGCGCTCAACTGCGAGATCGCCGAGTGGTGCCGCTTCGCCCGGAAGAACTACTTCTATCCGGACATGCCGAAGAACTTCCAGACCTCCCAGTACGACGAGCCCATCGCCTTCAACGGCTACCTGGACGTCCAACTGGAGGACGGCGAGGTCTTCCGCGTGGAGATCGAGCGCGCCCACATGGAGGAGGACACCGGCAAGTCCACGCACGTGGGCGGCGCCACCGGCCGTATCCACGGCGCGTCCCACTCCCTGCTGGACTACAACCGGGCCGGCATCCCGCTCATCGAGATCGTCACCAAGCCGATCGAGGGCGCGGGCGAGCGGGCCCCCGAGGTCGCCAAGGCGTACGTCGCCGAGCTGCGCGAGCTCATCAAGGCGCTCGGCGTCTCCGAGGCCCGCATGGAGATGGGCCAGATGCGCTGCGACGTCAACCTGTCGCTGCGCCCGAACGGCACCGAGAAGTTCGGCACCCGCTCGGAGACCAAGAACGTCAACTCGCTCCGCAGCGTCGAGCGGGCCGTCCGGTACGAGGTCATGCGGCACGCCGCCGTGCTGTCCTCGGGCGGCACGATCGTCCAGGAGACGCGCCACTTCCACGAGGAGGACGGCTCCACGACGGCCGGCCGCATCAAGGAGGAGGCCGAGGACTACCGCTACTTCCCCGAGCCGGACCTGGTGCCGGTGGCCCCCTCCCGCGAATGGGTCGAGGAGCTGCGGGGGACCCTGCCCGAGCTGCCGCGCGTGCGCCGCAACCGCCTCCGTGAGGAGTGGGGGATCAGCGAGCACGACATGCAGTCGATCCTCAACGCGGGCGCGGTCGACCTGATCACCGCCACCGTCGAGGCCGGCGCCGACTCCGCCGCCGCCCGCAAGTGGTGGATGGGCGAGCTGGCCCGCCGCGCCAACGAGGGCGGCACCGAGCTGGCCGCCATGCCGATCACCCCGGCCCAGGTGGCCCGGGTGGCCGCGCTGGTCGCGGACGGCTCGCTCAACGACAAGCTGGCCCGCCAGGTCATCGAGGGCGTGCTCGCGGGCGAGGGCGAGCCGGACGTCGTCGTGGAGAAGCGCGGTCTGAAGGTCGTCTCCGACGAGGGCGCGCTCGGCACCGCCGTGGACGAGGCCATCGCGGCCAACGCGGCCATCGCGGACAAGATCCGCGGCGGCAAGGTCGCGGCGGCGGGCGCGCTCGTCGGCGCGGTCATGAAGGCCACGCGGGGCCAGGCGGACGCGGCGCGCGTGCGCGAGCTGATTCTTGAGCGCCTCGGCGCGAAAGAATGATTGAGCACAGCCCGGAGAAGCCGGGCGTCGAGGGCTGACGCCTTCCGGTTCCCTGCGAGAGGGCCGCTCCCCGAGAGGGGGGCGGCCCTCTTCCGTATCGCCGGGTGCCTATTGGCTGACAAGTCGCATTTGGCCGGATTCGCTCGATCGCTTCCCCATCCGCCGGAACGGTCCGGCATGATCCCGTGCAACGGGCCGGACAGCGTGCCCGTACTCCATGGCTGGGGGTAGCAATGCGACGGTTGAGCACTGCGCTGGCCGCGCTCCTGCTGGCGGGCGCCGGACTGGTGACGGCCACGGGGGCGATCGCGTCGGAGCCCGCGAACGGCGGCACCACGGACGCGTCGGACTGCCGGGTCGGCTGGGGGAGCCGCCCCAGGAGCCATCCCGACTCCGAGTACCACCCGCTGACCGACATCAGAACCGGCCGACACCGCTGTTTCGACCGGATGGTCTTCGACGTGCACACCTCGGACGGTCACCCGATCGGGTACCACGTGGGGTACGTCGACAAGCTGTATCAGGACGGTTCCGGGGACGTCGTCACCGTCGGCGGGGGCGCCGTCCTGGAGATCCGGGTGTCCGCGCCGAGCCACGACCCCGAGACCGGCGGCGCGCGCTACCCCGCGCACGCCGGCCACCCGCTGCCGGGCGTGGACCTCACCGGATACCGGGCGTTCCGCGAGGCCCGCTTCGTGGGCAGCTTCGAAGGCGACACGATGGTGGGGCTGGGGCTGCGGGGACGGCTGCCGTTCAGGGTCTTCCAGACGGGCAACCACGTCGTCGTGGACGTCGCCCACACGTGGCACACCTTCCGGTAGGAGCCGCCGGGGTGTGAGGCGGGGGGCGTGGCCGGGACGTGTGGCCGGGGCACGTTGTCGGGGCGCGTGGTCGGGGCACGTTGTCGGGGCGCCAGAAGGGCCTGGTGCGGATCCGGGCTTTCCGGCCGGGCGCGATCCAGGCCCTGCGGCCGGGTTCGGCCCGCGGCCCGCGGCCGGGCGAGCCGCGTGCCCCTGTGGCCGGACGAGCCGCGTGCCCCTGTGGCCGGGTGTGGCGGGGGCCTGTGGCCGGGTGTGACGGGGGCCCTGTGGTGTGACCCACAAAAGGGACAAACGATCTCCGGGAGCTGTCAGAGTGGACGGCCGGAGGCCCGCATACTGAGGCCGTCCGCCCCCTCTCCGCCGCAGCGCTCGATCACCGCGGGTCCCCCCCGGCGTGCGCGAAGCGGCACGACTCCCCCGGAAAGCAGGGAATGACCGCTCTCGTCCGGTGGTGCCTGCGCCGCCGCCTCGCCGTCGTCGTCCTGTGGCTCGTCGCCTTCGCGGGCACGGCCGCCGCGGCCGCGCTGGCCGGTTCCTCCTACTCCGAGGACTACCGGGTGCCCGGCACCGAGTCCGGCCGCGCCACGGCCCTGCTGGAACGGGACTTCCCCGGCCGCGGCGGCGACGACACGATCGTCTGGCACACCACGTCCGGCACCGTCCGCTCCGCCGACGTCCGGCAGCGGATGTCCCACACGCTCCGCGAGATCGCCCAACTGCCCGGCGTCGCCTCCGTCGACGGCCCGTACACCGGCTCCGGCGGCCGGATCAGCCACGACGGCCGGACCGCCTACGCCGACCTCACCTTCCGCGACGCCGGCCCCGCGAAGGTGCGGACGGTCGTCGACACCGCGCGGGCCGCGGCCGGCGCCGACCTGGAGGTGGCCCTGGGCGGCGAGTCCATCGGCCTCACCGAGGGCGCGAACAGCCACCTCAGCGAACTCGTCGGCATCGTCGTGGCGGCCGTCGTGCTGTTCGTCGTCTTCGGCTCCCTCGCGGCGAGCCTGCTGCCCATCGCCACCGCCGTCGTCGGGGTCGGCACGGCCGCCGCGGGCACGGTCCTGCTCGGCCACCTGATGCCGGTCGCCGGCTTCGCACCCATGCTGGGCACCCTCATCGGCCTCGGTGTGGGCATCGACTACGCCCTGTTCATCGTCACCCGGCACCGCAAGGGCCTCCGCCAGGGGCTGTCCGTCCCGGAGGCGGCCGAACGCGCGGTGGCGACGACCGGACGGGCCGTGGTCTTCGCCGGCGGCACCGTCTGCGCGGCGCTCCTCGGCATGCTCGTCCTCCGGCTGGACTTCCTGATCGGGGTCGCCCTCGCCGCGTCCCTCACCGTCGTCCTCACGGTCGCCGCCTCCCTCACCCTGCTGCCGGCCCTCCTCGGGCTGATCGGACGGCGGGTGCTGGGCCGGCGCGAACGCCGCGCTGCCGTCCCCGCCGGACCCGGCCCCGACGCCCCCACCGGCCTGGCCGCCCGCTGGTCGGCACTGGTCGAACGGCGTCCCAAGCTGCTCGCCGCCGTCGCCGCCGGCGTGATGCTCGTCCTCGCCCTGCCCGCGTTCGCCCTCCACCTGGGCACCTCCGACCAGGGCAACAACCCCGCCTCCTCCACCACCCGCCAGGCGTACGACCTGCTCGCCGACGGCTTCGGCCCCGGCGTCAACGGCCCCCTGACGCTCGTCGCCGAACTCGACGGCGCGGGCGAGCGCCTCGCCTTCGACCGGCTGCCCGAGCGACTGCGCGGCACACCCGGCATCGCCGCCGTGGCCCCCGCCGCGCACGGCCGCGGCGGCGCCTCCGGCGTCATCGCCGTCGTCCCCGACGGCTCCCCGCAGTCCCGCGCCACCAGCGACCTCGTCCGGCGACTGCGCTCCGAGACGCTGCCCCGCGCCACCGCCGGGACCGGCCTCGACGTACACGTCGGCGGACCGACCGCGGGCTACGACGACTTCGCCGCCGTCATCCGCGGCAAACTGCCGCTGTTCGTCGGCACGGTGATCGGCCTGGGCTGCGTCCTGCTGCTCCTCGCGTTCCGCAGCGTCGGCATACCGCTGAAGGCCGCCGCGATGAACATCGCCGCCGTCGCCGCCTCTTTCGGCCTGATCGTCGCGGTCTTCCAGTGGGGCTGGGGCAGCGAGTCCCTCGGCCTCGGCCGGGCCGGGCCCATCGAGCCGTTCCTGCCCGTGGTGATGATCGCCGTCCTCTTCGGACTGTCCATGGACTACCAGGTGTTCCTGGTGAGCCGGATGTACGAGGAGTGGCTGGCCACCCGCGACAACCGCCGGGCCGTCCGGGTCGGGCTGGCCGAGACCAGCCGGGTCATCAACTCGGCCGCGATCATCATGATCTCGGTGTTCCTGGCGTTCGTACTGAGCGGCGACCGCGTCATCGCGATGTTCGGCATCGGCCTGGCGGCGGCCGTCGCCCTCGACGCGTTCGTGCTCCGCACACTGCTCGTCCCGGCCCTGATGCACCTGCTCGGCGGCGCCAACTGGTGGCTGCCCGGGTGGCTGGAGCGGCGGCTGCCGCGCATCAGCATCGAACCGCCGGAACCGTGCCCGGAGCACGGCCCGGACCGGCTGCGGGAGGCGGCACCGCTGCCGACGGCGCGCCCGGACCGGGAGGACGTACGGCCGGTGGCGTGACGGGGGTGGGGTGACGGCGGGTGGGGCGACGGCGGGTGGGGTGATGGCGGGTGGGTGAGGGCGGGTGGGTGACGGCGGGTGGGTGACGGCGGCGGCCGGACGGCCGGCGCGATCTGACGGCCCGGAGCCCCGGCCGCCGTCGGTGCGGTTCGCGGCCTCGCGGCCTCGCGGCCTCGCGGCCCCTCCCCCCCATCCGCCCGCCGCCGTGCCGGGATCGGCCGTCGCGCCGCCCCGGCTCCCGCTTCCCCCGGCGGCGGTTGCTTCGGGAGGCGCCGACGTCCCGCACTGCCCCGGCGGGGTCCCGAATCAGCCGTCCTCGATGTCCGAGATGAGCTTGGTGCTCGCGTCGCTCTGCACGGCCAGCCGGGTGTGCCCCGCGTCCGGGCCGGAGCCCCAGGTGAGGGTGACCGTGGTGAACACGTGCCCGGCCCCGGAGTCGTGGTAGCGCACCTCCCAGTGCGCGGGAACGTCCTGGGCGCGCAGCACGCCGTCGGCGTGGTTCGCCTCCTCCCAGGCGGCCAGCCGTTGCCGCAGGTCCTCGGTGAGGTAGTGCGCGCGAAGCTGCGCACCGAGGTCGTCCGTCCCGTCGAAGACGGCGTCGATATAAGCGCCGTAGAAATCGGCCACCCGATCGACGGTGGAGTCCGGGCTCCCGCCGCGGACCCCGCCGGCCGCCTGCTCATCCGCCATGAAGTCTCCTTCGTGCTGGGCGAGTTGAGGTGCCCGCCGACAGCACCTTGCCCCGGCCCGATGCGGAATACTCCTTTCAGGTGATATGTCGCCGAAAGCCGTGACCCACCCCGCGTCGCCGGGCGGCATCGCGTCCCGGGTGGCGCCGGAGTTTCCCGCGGACGGGTGGTTTGGACCCGAATCCTCGCCGTCACGTCGAGCGGGCCGGAAGGATGGACCGTCGGCCGCCGGGAGGGACGTCCGACCCGGCGGGACCAAGGGAGGGAAACGTGATGGGTTCGCATCGGTCGACCGCTCCGTGGAGCATGGGACTGGTCCTGGTCACCGTCATGGCATCCGCCGCGGCGCCGGCGGTCGCCCACACCGGGTCACCGCACCGGATGGCCGGGCGTGTCACTCTCACGAACGCGGACGACGGCAGGACCGTGCCCGCTCGTACAGGCGACGACATCGGCGTCACCCTCACCGGCTCCCGCGAAAACGGCCTCACCTACTCCTGGAGCGTCCCGGTAAGCGACAACACCGGCCTTCACCGGGCCGCGGGCAGCACGACCCCCAGGGGTGACGCCACGGCGAGGTTCCACGCCGAGCGGCAGGGCGTCACCGTCCTCACCGCCCAGCGGCACTGCCGTGCCGACCAGGGACACACCTGTCCCTTGGTGGTCACGCCGTGGAAGGTCAGGGTCGAAGTGAAGTGAGCTCCCGGACGGGCCTCGGCTCCCGCCGGTCACCCACACCTCCGGCGACGTGACCCGGCGACGCGACTCGCCCCGGACGACCTCGCCGAGCCGCTCGCCGCGGCCGGGCGCGCCGATTCCCGCCCGCCCGGTGGCGCTCGTGGAGACGGAAGTGTCCGGCGATCGCCGGCCTCGCGGCGACATTTGTACAAGACCGACAGGCGGTGGCCCAGGCATCGTCCCGTCCATGAGGAATGACGACGTCAAGCAGGTGCACGGGATGCACGTGGTCCACGACGGCCCGCGAGAGGCACCGCCGTTGGTGCTCATCCACGGATCGGGGACCTCAAGCAGTTCATGGAGCCCCGTGGTGCCGGCGCTCGCCGGCCGGCATCACGTCGTCCGGATCGACCTCCCGGGTCACGGCCGGTCCCTGCCCGCCTCGTCGTATGACGTGCCCGAGCAGGCGGGTGCCCTGGCCGAGGCGCTCGATGAACTCGGCCTTCGTGCGGTCACCCTGGTCGGGCACTCCAGCGGTGGCTACATCGCCACCGCGCTCGCCGAACAGCGCCCCGACCTGGTCGGTTCGCTCGCACTGATCAGCAGCGGCCCGAGTCCCGGTGCCCTCCTTCCGCAGCCCGTCGTCCTTCGGGTCCTGGTCGGCCCGCCGCTGGGGCCGCTCCTCTGGCCGATCCGTACGGACGCGATGCTGCGCAGGGGCATGACCGCGGTGTGCAACCGCCCGGTGGACATTCCGGACGACATGGTCGCCGAGGCCCGGAGCATCAGCTACCGGACGCTCAGAACGGTGCTGCGCCGGAACACCGCGTACATCACCGAGCGGAGCGTGCCCGAGCGCCTCACCGTCCTCGGCATACCGGTCCTGGTGATCTTCGGCGCTGCCGACCCCCGCTGGGATCCGTCCTCGGCGCACCTCTACGACACCGTGCCGAACGCGCGCGTCGAGCTGCTGCCCGGCGTCGGGCACCTCCCGATGTCCGAAGCGCCGGAGACGACCGGCGAGTTGCTGCTGGACTTCGCGGCAACGGCCACGGGCCGCTGACACCTGTCGCCTAGCCTGGTGCCATGGAGTCCCCCGGGTCACCACCTGACTGGACGTCGGTGGACGTCGCCGTCCCGCGGCCGTCGGAACGTCTGCCGGGGATCCGCATGGCCGGATTCCGGCAACGTGTCCCGGCGCCCACGGACATCACCATGGTCGCGCACCCATCGGTCACCCTGTTCGTGGACCTGAGCGAAGGAAACGGGCTCGTCCACGACGCCCGCGGCCGGCGTGTACGGGGCAGCGCGGTCGTCGGACTGGCCCCGGGCGAGCTTCGGGTCAGCGGCCGGGCGGCCGGGGGGCTGGGGTGCCTCCAGATTCGGTTGTCACCGGTCGTGGCGGCCGCGGTGCTCGGGGCACCGACCGAGCTCGGCGGGACGGTGACCTCCCTGGAAGAAGTCTGGGGTCGCGACGCCGGGCGCGCCGAGGACAGGCTGCGCGCCGCCGCGTCGTGGGACGAACGGTTCGCCATCGCGGCAGATCTCCTCGGCCGACGGCTGGGCGCGCGCCCACTGCCCGATCCGGAGGTCGCCGGTGCCTGGTGGCGGATGCTCACCAGCCGGGGACGGGTGCGGGTCGACGGCCTGGCGGAGGAGGTGGGATGGAGCCGTAAGCGCCTGTGGTCCCGCTTCCGGTCCCAGACCGGCCTCACCCCCAAGCACGCTGCCCGACTGGTGCGCTTCGACCACGCCGCCCGCCTTCTCGCGGCGGGCCATGCCGCCACTTGGGTGGCGGCCGCAAGCGGCTACGCCGACCAGTCCCACCTCCACCGCGAGGTCAAGGCGTTCACCGGCGCCACGCCCGTGGCCGTAGCCGCTGCGCCGTGGCTCGCGATCGACGACGTCGCGTGGCCGACTTCGTTCGCGGACCCGACGCCGTCGTCGTATGCGTCGCGCCGAGCGCGGGTGACGTGAACGGTGCGGGCGGCGTCCCGCCACGGTCCCGGGCGAGTGCGGCAACCTCTTCCCGGGTGAGTGCGGCGGCCTCGGCGCCGGCCGGCGGCTCCTCGGTGGCGACGTCGTCGAGGCCGCTCCCGTCGCCGTGGCAGGTCCCCCGGCCGTCGGCGGTCGTGAGGGTGACCTGGGCTTCGCAGCGCCGCATGGCGGTCCTCCTGACGGTCGGGCTGACAGCGGACCCGGACCGATGGCCATCGAAGGCGGACCGGTCACCGAAGGTGCCGTCGACGGCCGCCGGGCCGGGGTGCCGGGTGGGCCAGTCGGAGGGAACGGGACCTTGGCCCCGTGTGGAGTGATCCTGAACGGATATCCGTATGTCGCCGGTCGTCCGCGCGGAGCGACCGGCGGGCAGCCTCGGCGGAAACCCCGTCGGGCCCCACAGCACACCTACAGCAAAGGACGCACACCGTGGGCATCATCGCCTGGATTCTCATCGGCCTCATCGCGGGCGCCATCGCCAAGGCACTCACGCCCGGCAAGGACCCGGGCGGCTGCCTCGTCACGATGCTCATCGGCATCGTCGGCGGTCTGCTCGGCGGCTGGCTCGGCAAGGTGATCTTCGGCGTGCACTCCATCAACGGCTTCTTCCACCTCTCGACGTGGATCGCCGCGATCATCGGCTCGGTGATCGTGCTCCTGCTGTACCGCCTCTTCACCGGGCAGCGTTCGCGCTGACCGCGGCCGGCGCTCCGCGTCCGTCGTGCCCGGACGACGTCAGAACCGGGAGGCAGGGCCTGGTGTTCCCGGTGCGGGCGGCCATCCGCCGCTCGCACCGGCCCGGCCCGGGACCCGGCTCACCGGGCGGCCGACGTGCGCAGGGCCGGCAGGGCGGAGGCCGCGCCTGCGAGTTCCTCCTCCGTCGCCTCGGGCAGTCGGCATGCGACCGGTCCCAGGACGACCCCCGACAGGAAGAGCGCCCGTCGGCCGTGCCCGGCGCGGCCCGGCCCCTGGCTGCCGCCGGGTGGACGTCGCGCCCAGTACCGTGCCCGCCGCCGTAAAGCAGCGGAGGCAGGGGATGACGCGGAGAGCAGTGGCGGGCCCTGAGACTTGGTCACCTGCCCGGGTAAGGACGCTCAGGGCGTCTAAGGCGGTCGGCGCCGGGCGCCCCGGAATCTAAGGCGGTCCGGGCCCGCCGATATGAGGCAGTCACCCGATGCCCCGCCCCCACCTCAGAGACGAAGCTTGTCTCAGGTCGGAAAGCCGGAACGCAGAAGACGGCACCGGCCCACGGAAGCCGAGAATCTGAGGAGTCACCATGTTCGACGTCGTACTTCACCACTACCGCCTCGTCGAGTTCGGCCGTGAGGCCGCCAACCAGCGGATGCTGGACGAGGCCCGGGTCGCCGGCCGTTCGCAAGCCGCCCGGGAAGCCGGGAGGCGGGTGAGGACGGATGGCGACCTGCCGCTGAGGGCGGAGGGCACCCTGCCGCTCATCCCGCGGCAGCGGCGCGTGACCGAGCGGGCCGGGCTGTGATCCACCCGGTGGCCGGCCCGGCCGGGGACGACCGCGCCGTAGCAGGCCTCGCCGTCACCGGCCCGACCGCCACCGGCCTCGCCGTCACCGGTCTGACCGTGACCGCGCCGACCGCCACCGGCCCCGCCGTCACCGGCCCCACCGTCACCGGCCCCACCCTCAGAGCCACCGGCCCCACCCTCACCGCCCCGCCCGTCACCGGCCGGACTGTGATCAATTCGTCCGGGGCGATGTCAGAGGGCTGTGCGATGCTCGGCGATGTGCAGAAGACCTCCGTCAGCCCCGTGTTCGTCGGCCGGACCGAAGAACTGGGCGTACTTGTCGACGCTCTCGCCCGCGCCGCCACGGGCGAGCCGCAGTCCGTGCTCGTGGGCGGCGAGGCGGGGGTGGGCAAGACCCGGTTGATCGACGAGTTCCTGGACGCGGCCGCCGCGGCCGGGGCCGTCACCGCCCTGGGCGGCTGTGTGGAGATCGGCAGCGACGGGCTGCCGTTCGCGCCGGTCTCCACCGCCCTGCGCGGCCTGCACCGGCAGCTAGGGGACGAGCTCGCCCGGGCGGCGGCGGGGCAGGAGGGCGAACTGGCGCGGCTGCTGCCCGAGCTGGGCGAGACCGCGCGGGAGTCGGAGGACGGCCGCGCCCGTCTCTTCGAGCTGACGGCCCGCCTGCTGGAGCGCCTCACCGCGGACCGCACGATCGTCCTCGCCATCGAGGACCTGCACTGGGCGGACCGCTCCACCCGCGAGCTGCTCTCCTACCTCTTCCGTTCGCTGCACACCGCGCGGCTCGTCATCGTCGCCACCTACCGCTCCGACGACATCCACCGGCGGCACCCGCTGCGCCCGTTCCTCGCGGAGGCGGACCGGATGCGCGCGCTCGGCCGCGTCGAGCTGTCCCGCTTCACCCGGGACGAGGTGCACGCCCAACTGACCGGCATCAGCGGCAGCGCGCCCGACCACTCCCTGCTCGACCGGGTCTTCGAACGCTCCGACGGCAACGCCTTCTTCGTGGAGGAGCTGGCCGCGTCCATCGCCGGTGGCTGCCGGACCGGCCTCAGCGACTCGCTGCGCGAGCTGCTGCTCGTCCGCATCGAGGCGCTGTGCGAGGACGCGCAGCGGGTCGTGCGCGTCGCCGCCGAGGGCGGCTCGACGGTGGAGTACGCGCTGCTGCACGCGGTCACCGGCCTTGACGAGGACGCGCTCATCGAGGCGTTGCGTCAGACCGTCGGCGCGAGCGTCCTCGTGCCCACGTCCGACGGCGACGGCTACCGCTTCCGGCACTCCCTCGTGCGCGAGGCCGTCGCCGACGACCTGCTGCCCGGTGAGCGCTCCCGTCTCCACCGGCGGTACGCCGAGGCGTTGGAGGCCCAGCCCGGTCTGGTCCGGGCCGACGAGCGCCCCGCCCGGCTGGCCGTCCACTGGTACCACGCGCATGAGCCGGCCAAGGCGCTGCCCGCCGTGCTGGAGGCGTCGGTGCACGCCCGCCGGCGGTACGCCTACGCGGAGAAGCTGCGTCTGCTGGAGCGCGCGCTGGAGCTGTGGGAGGACGTTCCGGCCGAGATCCGCGCCGCCCAGCGCCCGCTCGACTTCGCGGACGTCTACCCCGCCTGCGGCTGTGACGACGAGGCGCTGCACCACATGGACCTGCTGGCCGAGATCGTCGTCGCCGCCAACCTCTCCGGCGACCAGGAACGGGCGCTGGCCATCGCCAAGAAGGCGCTCCGCAAGCCGGGGATGGACCCGCTGCGCGGCGCCTGGTTCTGGTTGCAGCGCTCCAAGCTGATGACCAGCCTCGGGCGGGGCGACGGCCGGCCGGAGCTCGACACCGCGCTGGAGCTGGTCGCGGAGCTGCCGCCGTCCGCCGTGCACGCCGAGGTGCTGGCCCAGCTCGCCGCCTGGGGGGCGCTGCACGACTCCGGGCCCGAGGTGGGTGACACGGCGGAGCGGGCGGTCGCGATGGCCCGTGCCGTCGGGGCGGAGAGCACGGAGCTCAGCGCCCGCCTCACGCTCGGCGGCCACCGGGTCGACACCGGGCGCGACGTGGACGGCGGGCTCGCCGAGATGGCCGAGGTCTGCGCCCGGGTCGTGGACCGGGGCGTCGTCGGCGTCGTGGGCCGCAGCCACATCAACCTGGCCTCCGCCCTGCAGGGCGTGGGCCGTTCCGCGCGCGCCGCCGAAGTGGCCCGGGAGGGCATCGCCCTCGCCGACCGCTACGGTCTCGACGACGCCCGTGCGTGGGCGCGCAACAACCTGGCGTCCGCCCTCTTCCTCCTGGGGCACTGGGACGAGGCGGAGGCGGCGGCCCTGGAGGCCCGGCGCGAGGCCCGGGGCGTCAAGCCCCCCGGTTTCGCCGATGTCCGCCTGGCCGCCGTCGCCCTCGCGCGGGGCGACCTGGAGCGCGCGGAGTGCCTGCTCGCCTCGGCCCGCGAGCGGTTCGGCACGCACGACCCGCAACCGCAGAGCACCCTGGTCCTCGCGCGGTACACCATCGAACTGCACGCGGCGCTCGGCCGGTACGCCGAGGCCCGCGCCGAGCTGGAACGGGTGCTGGCGGCCGGGCTGCCGCGGGGTGTCGACCGGTACGTCTGGCCGTTCCTGACGACGGCCGCCGCGGCCGAGGCCGACGCCGGGGAGCTGCCGGAGACGGCCCCCGGCCGGGCCGCGGTGCTGTCCGGGCTCCGGGCGGCGGCCGACGGCCGGAGCCGGTCGATCCCGCTCCACCGGGCCTACGGGCTGCTGTTCGACGCCGAACACGCCCGCGCGGAAGGGCACTTCGAGGCCCGTCGATGGGAGGCCGTGGCCGACGCCTTCGAGCCGCTGGACCGTCCCCTGGAGCTTGCGCGTGCCCGCCACCGCTGGGCCGAGGCGCTGCTCACGGCGGGTGGCCCGGCCGCGGAGCACGCCGCCGGGCCGCTGGCCCGGGCGCACGCCGAGGCCGTCCGGCTCGGCGCCCGGCCGCTGCGCGAGGCGACCGCGTCGCTCGCCCGGCGCGCCCGGCTCTCCCTCGACGGGGAGCCGTCGCCCGACGGACGCGCGCCGGAAGCGGTCCCGGGGCCCGACGCGCCGCCCCGGCTCACGCCTCGGGAACGCGACGTCCTGCGCCTGGTCACGCTGGGCCGGAGCAACCGGCAGATAGCCGAGGAGCTGTTCATCTCCCCGAAGACGGCCAGTGTGCACGTCTCCAACATCCTGGCGAAGCTGGGTGCTTCGGGCCGTGGCGAGGCCGCGGCGACGGCGCACCGGCTGGGGCTGTTCAGCCCCGCCGGGGCCGGATGACGGCTCAGCCCCGCCGGGGCCGGATGACGACGCATCCGGAGTCGAGGTCGACCGGCCCCCGCCCGGGGTCGGCGTCCCCGACGTCGTCCAGGCACAGCTCGTGCCGGTTCCGTTCCTCCTCGGTGTGCCGGCGTCCCGGGGCGAACAACTCGCTGAGTGCGTCGAACATGCCGACTCCCGTCGTCGTGGCGGCCTTTCCCATGTAAGCACACGGGTGTGCGACGGCCGGGCGGTACGACCGCACCTTGTTTCTGTACCTACTGGTATGTACAGTTCTGATCATGGACACCTCGGAACGCCTCATCGAGAGCACCCGCGCCCTGCTCTGGGAGCGCGGTTACGTGGGCACCAGCCCCAAGGCCATCCAGCAGCGGGCCGGGGCCGGGCAGGGCAGCATGTACCACCACTTCACCGGCAAGCCCGATCTCGCCCTCACGGCCATCCGCAGGACGGCCGAGGAGATGCGCGCCCAGGCCGAGCGGCAGTTCTCCGGGCCCGGGACGGTGCTTGAGCGGATCTCCGCCTACCTGCTGCGCGAGCGCGAGGTGCTCAAGGGCTGCCCGGTGGGCCGGCTCACCCAGGACCCGGACGTCGTCGCCGACCCGGAGCTCCGGCGGCCGGTGGACGAGACCTTCGCCTGGCTCCGCGACCGGCTCGCCGGCCTGCTCGCGGACGGCCGCGAACGCGGCGAGCTGGACCCGGCACTCGACCCGGCCACCACGGCGTCCACGATCGTCGCCGTGCTCCAGGGCGGCTACGTCCTGGCCCGCGCCGCCGACTCCGACGAACCCTTCCGGCAGGCGGTCACGGGCGTGCTCGGACTGCTGCGAGCCCACGCCCGATGAGCCCCCGGGCCCGGTCCTCCCCCCGCCGTCCACCGGCGTGCGTGCCACCGCGCTCCTGACCGCCATCCTCGCCATCCGAACCGCGAAGCCCTGGTCACCCACCGAACCGACGTCCGACACGACCGGAAAGAGCCTCCTGTGTACGCGATGCAGTACGAGATCACCCTCCCCGCCGACTACGACATGGGCGTCATCCGCGACCGCGTGGCCACCCGCGGCCACGCCCTCGACGACCGGGCCGGCCTCGGCCTGAAGGCGTACCTGATCCGCGAACGCGGGCGCGGGGGCTCGCCCGTCAACCAGTACGCGCCCTTCTACCTCTGGCACGACGACGGGGCGATGGCGGAGTTCCTCGTCGGCGGGGGCGGCTTCCAGGGCGTCGTCGCCGACTTCGGCCGCCCCGCCGTCCACCACTGGACGGGAATCGCCTGTCACGCCGGGCCCGCCCGCGCCGACACCCCGCGCGCCGCCTCCCGCCGGATCACCCCGCTGCCGGTGACCGAGGACCCGGGCGCCCTCACCGCCCTCGTGGCCGAGGAGACCGCCCGGCTCGCCGAGACCGCCGGGCGCGCCGGCGTGCACACGGCGGCGCTCGCCGTCGATCCGCGCCACTGGGAGCTCATGCGGTTCGTGCTGTGGAAGCACGAGGTTCCCGAGGACGAGGCCGAGAGCGCTGTGGAGCGGTACGAGGTGGCGCACCTGTCCGCGCCGCACCTGGCGGACGTCTCCGCCGGCCGGCTGTGGTGACGCCCGGCGCCCCGGCGGGAATGCGCGCGCCGGGGCGCGGCGCTGCACCGGGCATGCGCATGAAAGACATGGTGCGCCGGACGGGCGTCAGTGAACGGTTGCTGCGGTACTACGAGGACCAGGGGCTGCTGACGCCCGAGCGGCTGCCCAGTGGGTACCGGGTCTACTCCGAGGACGACGTCGTCACCGTCCGGCGGATCCGCGGGTTGCTCGCCGCCGGGCTGACGACCGCCGTGATCGCCAGGATGCTGCCCTGCCTGGACGGGGACGGGTCGCGACTGGTGCCGGTCTGTCCGGATCTCGTCGCCGAGCTGCGGGGGGAGCGGTCCCGGATCACGTCGGCCATCGACGAGCTGCTGACCGCGCGGGGCTTGCTGGACGAGGTGATCGCGGCCGGGCCGCGGGGATAGGAGCCCCGGCCCCGCCCTTTCGCCGTTTCCCGACGGCGCGGCCCCCGGAACCGCGCCCCGCGGTCGTCCTCGAACGCCGGATCGGCCGGAGAGGTTCAGTACCAGGATCCCAGCGCTCTCGGGAGCTCTCCTATCTCCTCCAAGTCCTTCTCCGTCAACCGGACTTCCGCCGCCGCCGCGTTCTCCACCGCCCAGTGGGCCTTCTTCGTCCCGGGCACGGGTATCACGTGCCGCCCCTGGGCCAGCACCCACGCCAGGGCGATCTGGGCGGCGGTCGCGCCGTGGCGGTCGGCGACGCGGCGGAGTCCGGCGACGATGGGCTGGTTGGCGGCCATCATCTCGGCGGTGAAGCGGGGGTGGCGGGCCCGGATGTCCTCGGGCTCGAAGCCCTGGCCGGGGGTGAGGGTGCCGCTGAGGAAACCGTTGCCCAGGGGCATCGCGGCGAGGAGGCCCACGCCGCGCGACGCGCACCAGGGCGCGAGGGCGTCGAGGGCCTCCCGGGACCAGACGGAGAGTTCGGCCTGGACGCAACTGACCGGGAAGACCTGCTGGACGCGCTCCAACTGCCGGATCGTGCCGTCGTAGAGGCCACCGCGGGCGCGCCGGTGGGTGCGGGCGCCTATGGCGCACCACCCCAGGGCGCGCACCTTCCCGGCGGCGACGAGGTCGGCCATCGCGCCCCAGGTCTCCTCGACGGGCACCTCGGGGTCGGGCCGGTGCAACTGGTAGAGATCTATGACGTCGGTCTGGAGCCGGCGCAGCGAGGCGTCGCAGGCGCGTTTCACATAGCCCGGGCGCCCGTTGGCGACGATGTGCTGCTCGCCGACGAGCAGCCCGCACTTGGTCGACACGAACGCCTCGGATCGCCGCTCGCGCAACACCCGTCCCACCAGCAACTCGTTGGTGAACGGGCCGTACATGTCGGCCGTGTCGAGCAGGCTGGCGCCGGCGTCCAGGGCGGCGTGCACGGTGCGGAGCGCGGTCTCGCCGCTCTGCTGGGAGGCGGTGTAGGCCCAGTGCATGGGCATGCACCCGAGGCCGATCGCACCCACTTCGAGCGCCGTCGCACCGATTGTCCTGCGCTCCACCGGCCGTATCCCTCCCGTTCCCTCCTGATCGGCGCGCGTCCAACTTAACCTTTGGCGCAGGTCCGGCCGTCAGCGGGCCGCCGGGGGGACGTCGCATAACCTCCCGGCATGAGCGCAGATCACAGCGGTGAGCACCCGTCCGACGCCCGGCCCCTGGCCTGGCTGCCGTTCCGCCCCGAGGAGATCGACGGGCTGCCCGAGGGGCTGGAGTACGCCTACTGGAACGGTGGCGACGACTATCCGACCGACCCGGCGCGGGTCGCCTTCTACGGGATCCCCTACGAGATCGACGGCGCGCTGGCCCCCGCCGAGGTGTGCCTGCGTCCGCTTCCCCTGATGCGCGCCGTCCGGGTCGTCCAGGCGCTCACGGCCGGGACCGACCACCTCCGCCCCGCCCTGCCGCTGCTCCCGCCGGGGGCCGTGCTGTGCAACGCCCGCGGCCTGCACGACGCGAGCACCGCCGAGCTGGCCCTCACTCTGATCCTGTCCTCCCTCAGGGACATCCCGGGTTTCGTCCGGGCGCAGGACGTGGGGGAGTGGCGGCAGGGCTTCCGTCCGGCGCTCGCCGACACGTCGGTCCTCATCGTGGGGTACGGCTCGATCGGACGTGCCATCGAGGACCGGCTTGCTCCCTTCGAGTGCGCGCGGGTGGCGCGCGTCGCGCGCTCCCCGCGTCCCACGGAGCGCGGTCCCGTGCACCCGGTCACCGCCCTGCCGGACCTCCTGCCGGACGCCGACGTGGTGATCGTGGCGACCCCGCTCACCGACGAGACCCGGGGCCTGTTCGACGCCGGCCTGCTGGCCCGGATGAAGGACGGGGCGCTGCTCGTCAACGTGGCGCGCGGGGCCGTCGTGCACACCGGGGCACTGCTCGCCGAGTTGGAGAGCGGGCGGCTGCGCGCCGCGCTGGACGTCACCGACCCCGAGCCGCTGCCCCCGGGGCACCCGCTCTGGACCGCCCCCCACACGCTGATCACCCCGCACGTCGGCGGCCCGTCCTCGGCCTTCAGGCCCCGCGCCGAGGCGCTGCTCCGCGGCCAACTGGCCGGATTCGTCCTGGACGAGCCTCTGCGAAACGTCGTAGCCACGGCCGTCTGAAGCCACGTACAGACACCGTCCGGCTGCACTGAGTATCCATAATCCCGTAGCTAGTTACGCTATGTATATGAGCTATGTCCGTGAGTGACCAGTCTGGTGTATCGTCCGGACCGGGGGCTGCGCCGGGCACCGTACGGGCGCAGCGAAGTACCGCACTCAAGGGGGGCGACGGGCGATGCACGGCCAATGGACGATCAACCCGACGCGGCTCACGCACCAGCGGCCCACGTCGTCGGCACGGTGGCGGCCCGCTCACCCGCGGCAGGTCCGGCGGCATCCGGTCCGCCCGGCCCACCGCACGGCCGGCCCGTTCCGGCGGTCCCGGCGGACGGCGGGGTCGGAGGCGTTCCGGGCCCCGCTCGGGACGGCGGAGCGGTGACCGCGCAGGGAGCCGCCCTGCCCCGGCAGGCGGTCCCGGCCGGGGGGCCGGGCGGCCGGCCCGCCGGGGCCTCGGGCGTGGTGTCACAGCTCTTGCTCGCCCTCGTCTGCGGCGGCTACGCCACGGGCGCGGCGTTCGGCTGGGGCTCGCCCCATCTCGCCAAGACCATGGGCGACTTCGGGCTCAGCGGGGCGGCGGTCCTCGCCGCCGTCTCCTGCTTCTGGTACGCGCGCACTCGTACCACCGGCTTCCGGCCCGCGTGGCTGCTCTTCGCGGTCTCCTCGGGCATGGCGGGCTTCGGGAACGCGGTCTGGGGCTGGTACGAGGTCGTGCTGGAGGAGCGCGTCCCGACCACCTCGCCCGCGGACTTCGCGTTCCTCCTGTTCGCGCCGCCCGCCATCATCGGTCTGCTGGTGCTGGCCCGCCGCCCGGTCACCCGGGCCGGCTGGCTCTGCCTGGCGCTCGACTCCTGGCTGATCGGCGGCTCGCTGCTGACGCTGTCCTGGAGCCTGGCCCTCGCCCACACGGCGCACTTCGCCGACGAGACGGTGGCGCACG
The DNA here is from genome assembly GCF_055585605.1 of Streptomyces sp. NPDC052910. Taxonomy (NCBI): domain Bacteria; kingdom Bacillati; phylum Actinomycetota; class Actinomycetes; order Kitasatosporales; family Streptomycetaceae; genus Streptomyces; species Streptomyces sp. NPDC052910. The sequence continues at coordinate 252,341 of NZ_JBVJJR010000001.1, read as the reverse complement.
TCGCGCTGTCCCTGGCGTACCCGCTGCTGGACATCGTGCTGGTGTCCATGGTGCTGGCGCTGCACTTCCGGCGTTCCTCCGCCAACCGGTCCGCCGTCAACACGGCGATCGCCGCGCTCGCCCTGACGGTGCTGTGCGACGCCCTGTTCACCTCGCCGCTGCTGCGCGAGAACTACCGCTCCGGACAGATCCTCGACGCCGGCTGGTTCGCGGGCTACATGCTGATGGCCTACGCCCCGTGGGTGACGCGGGAGCAGGGGAGCGCGTCCGGTGCCGCCGCCACCTCCGGCCGTCAGGTCCAGGCCTCCGGCCGGCCCATCGCGGGCTCCCTCGCCGCCCTCACGCCGTACCTCGCGGCGGCCGTCTGCACCCTGGGCATCCTCTACAACGTCCTCGACGGCCACCACGTCGACCGGGTCGTCCTCTTCACCGGCTGCACGGTCGTCCTCGCGCTGGTCGTCCGGCAGGGCATCATGCTGCTCGACAACATCTCCCTCACCCAGGAACTGGCGCAGGCGGAGAACCACTTCCGCTCCCTGGTGCAGGGCTCCAGCGACGTCATCATGATCGCCGCGCCGACCGGCATACTGCGGTACGTCAGCCCCGCCGCCGCCGGCGTCTACGGGCGGGACGCGGAGGAGCTGGTCGGCTCGGAGCTGGCCTCCCTCATCCATCCCGAGGACCTGGGGCGGGTCGTCCACGAGGTGCGCCGCTTCCTGGCCGCGGCGCCCGCCGACGAGCCCACCACCCGGATCGAGTGCCGCTTCCGCTCCGGCGACGGCGAATGGCTGAACGTCGAGTCCACCGTCAAGCGGCACCACGGCGGCCTCATCTTCAACAGCCGTGACGTCACGGAACGGGTGCGCCTCCAAGCGCAGTTGCAGCACACCGCCGAGCACGACCCGCTCACCGACCTGCCCAACCGCTCGCTGTTCACCAAGCGCGTCCAGCAGGCCCTGGCCGGCCGCAGAGTGACCGATCCGGGCACGGCCGTGCTCTTCATCGACCTCGACGGCTTCAAGGCCGTCAACGACACCGTCGGCCACCAGGCCGGGGACGAGCTGCTGGTGCAGGCCGCCCGCCGGCTCCAGGAGTCCGTGCGCGCCGGGGACAGCACCGCCCGGTTCGGCGGCGACGAGTTCGCCGCGCTGATCATCGGCGACGGCACCCGCGATCCGTCGGCCCGCGAGTACCGCATCATGGAGATCGCCGACCGGCTGCGGCTCACCCTCTCCCAGCCCTACGTGGTGGAGGGCGGCACCGAGGTCCGGGTGGCCGCCAGCATCGGCGTCGCCTTCGCCGAGCCGGGCATCACCCCCGGCACCCTGATGCGCAACGCCGACCTGGCCATGTACCGGGCGAAGCAGGCCGGCAAGGGGCGCGTCGAGTTGTACGCGCCCCACCTGCAGGCCGAGGTCGTCCGCCGCGCCGAGCTCACCACCCGGTGGCGCACCGCCCTGAACGACGGGGAGTTCGCGCTGCTCCACCAGCCGGTGGTGGAGCTGGCCACCGGACGGGTCACCGCCGTCGCCGCCCAGGCCCGCTGGCGCTCCCCGCAGGGCATCCTGTTCCCGCCGGAGGAGTTCCTGCCCGCCGCCGACCCGGACCGCGGGGACGAGAACGGCCGCACCGTCGAACTCGGCCGCTGGACGCTGGAGAAGGCCCTCGAACAGGCCGAGCGCCGACGGGTCGCGGGCCACGCCGTGCCGGTCTACGTCCGGCTGTCCGCCGCCCGGCTGGTCGACCGGGCGCTGCCCGCCAAGCACGTCGAGTCCCTGCTGCTGCGGCACGGCACGCCCGTCGGCGGGCTGGTCCTGGAGCTCACCGGCGTCGACTCCCGCGTCCCGCTGGACGAGCTGGAGCGGCGGCTGGTCTCGCTGCGCCGGTTCGGGGTGCGCATCGCCCTCGACGGCTTCGGCAGCGGCCACGCGGCCATGAGCGCCCTGCGGCGGCTGCCCGTCGACGTCCTCCGGCTCGACCGGGACCTCGTCGACGGCGTCACCGACTCCGTCCGGCTGCGCAAGATCACGGCGGGGCTGCTGAAGATCGCCGGTGATCTCGGGACGCAGTCCGTGGCCGAAGGCGTGGACGACCCCGAACAGGCCCGCGTACTCCGTGCCATGGGCTGCACCCACGCCCAGGGCCTGGCGTTCTCCGGGCCGCTCGACGAGCACCGGCTGCGGCAGGCGCTCGGCCGCGGCTGCTACCCGGTTCCCCTCGAACCGCCGGCCGGCGAGAGCGGCCCCACCCCGGGCGGGCCGCTGCCGTCGTCGGCGAACAGGCTGCCGGGCGGCGGGAAACGGCTGCTCCTCGGCGGACCGGTGCCCGTCAACGTGGTGTTGCCGTCCGCGCTCCGGGCGGGCGGTGCGGGGGCCCTGGCCCATGCTCCATTGCGCTCAAATAGTGAGACGCCCGTCCCACCCACTTGACACCTCGCCCGTGACAGGGAGAGGGTCGGTCCCATGCGCACCCGAATTCTCGTACTTGGACAGCGCGTCGGCTGAAGCAGGTCGTGGTTCCCCGCCTGCTGACCCACACCGGCGCGCTCCCCTCGCTTGCCTTACGGCACGAGGGGTTTTTTGTTGCATCGATACCGACCGAGACTCCACCGCCCGACCGGACCGCGACGACGCGGTTCCACCGCGGCAGCTCCCGCAGCCCGCCGCGGTCCGTCCGAAGCAGTCCGTCCGAAGCAGTCCGTCCCAAGCAGTCCGTCCGAAGCGGCTCGTGGCAGTCCCGGCAGCCGAAGCGGACCCGGCAGGCGAAGCAGCCTCCACAGCCGAAGCAGTCCCCGACCGAACCAGTCCCCGTAGCCGAAGCACATCCCTCGAAGCGTCCGTCCCAGCAGTACGAATCTCCGAGAAGAGAAGGTCGATGTCCGAGCAGGCCACCGGAGCACCCCATCCGCAGCCGCGCACCCGAGGCGGCGCGGCCCACCAGCAGCCCGCCATCGTCGAGCCCGGTGTCACGGGCGCGCAGTCGCTCATCCGCTCGCTGGAGGAGGTGGGCGCCGACACCGTGTTCGGCATCCCCGGCGGCGCGATCCTCCCGGCCTACGACCCGATGATGGACTCCTCGAAGGTGCGGCACATCCTGGTCCGCCACGAGCAGGGCGCCGGCCACGCCGCCACCGGGTACGCCCAGGCCACCGGCCGGGTGGGTGTCTGCATGGCGACCTCCGGGCCGGGCGCCACCAACCTCGTCACCCCCATCGCCGACGCCCACATGGACTCCGTCCCGCTGGTCGCCATCACCGGCCAGGTCTCCTCCAAGTCGATCGGCACGGACGCCTTCCAGGAGGCGGACATCTGCGGCATCACCATGCCGATCACCAAGCACAACTGGCTGGTGACCGACCCCGCCGAGATCCCGCGGACGATCGCCGAGGCGTTCCACGTCGCCTCCACCGGCCGCCCCGGCCCGGTCCTGGTCGACATCGCCAAGGACGCGCTCCAGGCGCGCACCACCTTCGTCTGGCCGCCCCACACCGACCTGCCCGGCTACCGGCCCGTCACCAAGCCGCACGCCAAACAGATCCGCGAGGCCGCCAAGCTGATCACGCAGGCCAGGCGGCCGGTGCTGTACGTCGGCGGCGGCGTGCTCAAGGCCCGGGCCACCGCCGAGCTGAAGGTGTTCGCCGAGCTGACCGGCGCCCCCGTGACCACCACCCTGATGGCGCTCGGCGCGTTCCCCGACAGCCACCCGCAGCACGTCGGCATGCCGGGCATGCACGGCTCGGTCGCCGCCGTCACCGCCCTGCAGAAGGCCGACCTGATCGTCGCGCTGGGCGCCCGCTTCGACGACCGCGTCACCGGGCGGCTGGACTCCTTCGCCCCGCACGCCAAGATCGTCCACGCGGACATCGACCCCGCCGAGATCGGCAAGAACCGCGCCGCGGACGTCCCCATCGTCGGTGACGCCCGGGAGGTGCTGGCCGACCTGATCGTCGCCGTCCAGGCCGAGCACTCCGCCGGGCACACCGGCGACCACACCGCCTGGTGGACCGAGATCGACCGGTGGCGCTCCTCGTACCCGCTGGGCTACGACCGGCCCGAGGACGGCAGTCTCTCCCCGCAGCAGGTCATCCAGCGGATCGGGCAGCTCGCCCCGGAGAACACCGTCTACACCGCGGGCGTCGGCCAGCACCAGATGTGGGCCGCCCACTTCATCACCTACGAACAGCCCGCCACCTGGCTCAACTCCGGCGGCGCGGGCACCATGGGCTACGCCGTCCCGGCCGCCATGGGCGCCAAGGTCGGCATGCCCGACCGCACGGTGTGGGCGATCGACGGCGACGGCTGCTTCCAGATGACCAATCAGGAACTGGTCACCTGCGCCCTGAACAACATCCCGATCAAGGTCGCCGTCATCAACAACGGCTCCCTCGGCATGGTCCGCCAGTGGCAGGCCCTGTTCTACAACGAGCGCTACTCCAACACCGTGCTGCACTCCGGCCCCGAGGCCGACGGCAAGCAGCCCTGCTCCGGCACCCGCGTCCCGGACTTCGTCAAGCTCGCCGAGGCCATGGGCTGCGTGGGCCTGCGCTGCGAGGACCCGGCCGATCTGGACGCCGTGATCGCACAGGCCAACGCCATCGACGACCGGCCGGTGGTGGTGGACTTCATCGTCCACCAGGACGCCATGGTCTGGCCGATGGTCGAGGCCGGCACCTCCAACGACCGGATCCTCGCCGCCCGCGGGGTCCGCCCCGACTTCGGCGACGTCGTCGACGACTGACACCAGGAGAGAGAAGACCGACCATGACCAAGCACACGCTCTCCGTCCTGGTGGAGAACACCCCCGGCATCCTGGCCCGGATCGCCGCCCTGTTCTCCCGCCGCGGCTTCAACATCGACTCGCTCGCCGTCGGCGTCACCGAGCACCCGGACATCTCCCGCGTCACCATCGTCGTCAACGTCGAGTCGCTGCCGCTGGAGCAGGTCACCAAGCAGCTCAACAAGCTCGTCAACGTGCTGAAGATCGTCGAGCTGGAGGACACCGGAGCCGTCAAGCGGCAGCTCGTCCTGGTGAAGGTCCGGGCCGACAACGAGACCCGCTCCCAGATCACCGAGATCGTCCAGTTGTTCCGCGCCAAGACGGTGGACGTCTCCCCGGAGGCCGTCACCATCGAGGCCACCGGCGGCAGCGACAAGCTCAACGCCATGCTCAAGATGCTGGAGCCGTTCGGCATCAAGGAGCTGGTGCAGTCCGGCACCATCGCCATCGGCCGCGGCGCCCGCTCGATCACCGACCGCAGCCTGCGCGCCCTGGACCGCTCGGCCTGACACCTCTTCGTCCCTCCCGCCGGCGGTCCCGGATACCGGGACCCGGCGACATCCCGCCTCCCCGCCGTCATACGGTGGGACGCAACACCTCGCATTCAAGGAGAAACCACACGTGGCTGCCGAGCTGTTCTACGACAACGACGCCGACCTGTCCATCATCCAGCGCCGCAAGGTCGCGGTCCTCGGCTACGGCAGCCAGGGCCACGCCCACGCGCTGTCGCTGCGTGACTCGGGCGTCGACGTCCGCGTGGGTCTGCACGAGGGCTCCAAGTCCCGGCAGAAGGCCGAGGAGCAGGGCCTCCGCGTGGTCACCCCGGCCGAGGCGGCGGCCGAGGCCGACGTCATCATGATGCTCGTCCCGGACCCGGTTCAGGCCGACGTCTACGAGCAGTCGGTCAAGGAGCACCTGAAGGACGGCGACGCGCTGTTCTTCGGCCACGGCTTCAACATCCGCTTCGGCTTCATCAAGCCCCCGGCCGGCGTCGACGTCTGCATGGTCGCCCCCAAGGGCCCCGGCCACCTGGTGCGCCGTCAGTACGAGGAGGGCCGCGGCGTCCCGTGCATCGCGGCCGTCGAGCAGGACGCCTCCGGCAAGGCCTTCGAGCTCGCCCTCTCCTACGCCAAGGCCATCGGCGGCACCCGCGCCGGTGTCATCAAGACCACCTTCACCGAGGAGACCGAGACCGACCTCTTCGGCGAGCAGGCCGTGCTCTGCGGCGGCGCCTCCGCCCTGGTCAAGGCGGGCTTCGAGACCCTCGTCGAGGCCGGCTACCAGCCCGAGATCGCGTACTTCGAGTGTCTCCACGAGCTGAAGCTGATCGTGGACCTGATGTACGAGGGCGGCCTGGAGAAGATGCGCTGGTCCGTCTCCGAGACCGCCGAGTGGGGCGACTACGTCACCGGCCCGCGCATCGTCACGGACCAGACCCGCGCCGAGATGAAGAAGGTCCTCGCCGAGATCCAGGACGGCACCTTCGCCGAGAACTGGATGAAGGAGTACAAGGCGGGCCTGCCGAAGTACAACGAGTACAAGAAGGCCGACGAGGACCACCTGCTGGCGACCACCGGTCAGAAGCTGCGCAAGCTGATGAGCTGGGTCGACGACGAGGCGTGATCCCCAGGGTCCGGCGGGGCCGCTTCCGGGCGGCCCCACCGGACCCTTCCCGTCCCTCCCGGCACGGTTGTCCAGGGTGGCCGGTCCCCTCGGGGTGATCCTTGCGAAACGGCGCGGGACGCCCGCCCGTCCGCCGATACACTTCACCGCAACAAAGCGCGTCAGGCTCACAGCGTCGTGCGTCTCCAACGCGGCTGCGCCCCTTCACCGCCTGCGGCCGTCGGGACGGCCGTCATTCCCCCGTGCCCCCCACGGCACGTCCGGGAAACCCATGGACCAGTGAGGACTGAGGACCCCGTGAGCACTGCTTCGACCCGCAAACCCGTCGTACTCATCGCCGAGGAACTCTCGCCCGCCACCGTCGACGCGCTCGGCCCGGACTTCGAGATCCGGCACTGCGACGGCGCCGACCGAGCCGACCTGCTGGCCTCCCTCGTGGACGTCGACGCCGTCCTCGTACGCTCCGCCACGAAGATCGACGCCGAGGCGGTCGCCACCGCCAAGCGGCTGCGGGTCGTCGCCCGCGCCGGCGTCGGCCTGGACAACGTGGACGTCTCCGCCGCCACCAAGGCCGGCGTGATGGTCGTCAACGCCCCCACCTCCAACATCGTCACCGCCGCCGAACTCGCCTGCGGCCTCCTCATCGCCACCGCCCGCAACATCCCGCAGGCCAACGCCGCGCTGAAGAACGGCGAGTGGAAGCGGTCCAAGTACACGGGCGTGGAGCTCTCCGAGAAGACGCTCGGCGTGGTGGGCCTCGGCCGCATCGGCGTGCTCGTCGCCCAGCGCATGGCCGCCTTCGGCATGAAGATCGTCGCCTTCGACCCGTACGTCCAGCCCGCCCGCGCCGCGCAGATGGGCGTCCGCCTCTGCACGCTCGACGAACTGCTGGAGACGGCCGACTTCATCACCGTCCACCTGCCGAAGACCCCCGAGACGCTCGGTCTGATCGGCGACGAGGCGCTGCGCAAGGTCAAGCCGTCGGTGCGGATCGTCAACGCCGCGCGCGGCGGCATCGTCGACGAGACCGCCCTCGCCGCGGCCCTGAAGGAGGGCCGGATCGCCGGCGCCGGCCTGGACGTCTACGCGAGCGAGCCGTGCACCGACTCGCCCCTCTTCGAGTTCGACAACGTCGTGGCCACTCCGCACCTCGGTGCCTCCACCGGCGAGGCGCAGGAGAAGGCGGGCATCTCCGTCGCCAAGTCGGTGCGGCTGGCCCTCGCCGGCGAACTGGTGCCGGACGCGGTCAACGTGCAGGGCGGCGTCATCGCCGAGGACGTCAAGCCGGCGCTGCCGCTGGCCGAGAAGCTGGGCCGCATCTTCACGGCGCTGGCCGGCGAGGTCGCGGTCCGCCTGGACGTGGAGGTTTACGGCGAGCTCACGCAGCACGACGTCAAGGTGCTCGAACTCTCGGCGCTCAAGGGCGTGTTCGAGGACATCGTCGACGAGACGGTCTCCTACGTGAACGCCCCCCTCTTCGCCCAGGAGCGCGGCGTCGAGGTCCGCCTCACCACCGCCTCCGAGTCCCCGGAGCACCGCAACGTCGTCACCGTCCGCGGCACCCTGTCGGGCGGCGACGAGGTCTCCATCTCCGGCACCCTCGCCGGCCCCAAACACCTCCAGAAGATCGTCGCGGTGGGCGAGAAGGACATCGACCTCGCCCTCGCCGACCACATGGCGTTCCTCCGCTACGTCGACCGCCCCGGCGTCGTCGGCACCATCGGCCGCATCCTCGGCGAGGCGGGCATCAACATCGCCGGCATGCAGGTGTCGCGGGCGACGGAGGGCGGCGAGGCGCTGGTCGCCCTGACGGTCGACGAGTCGATCCCGCTGCCGGTGCTCGCCGAGATCGCGGACGAGATCGGGGCGGTTTCGGCCCGCGCGGTGAACCTGGCGGACTAGGCCCGGGGTTGCCCCGGCCCCGCCCTTTCTCCGGTGCTCGCGGCGGCTGCGCCCCCGACGGGCAGGAGTGTGCGCCCCGGCGCGCTATTCGGCCCGTCCGGGGGCGCCCGCTCGGGAGGAAGGGCCGGGGCCGGCCTCCGCGTGCTCCGCCCGCGGTGCGCGGCGCGGGCGGGATCGGGACACCGCCACGCCCACCAGGCACAGCCCCCCACCCGCCAACGTCAGCCACAGAGGCACCTCGTCCAGGAACACCCACCCGAGCACCACCACGACGGCCGGTACGGCATACGTCGTCGCGCCCATCTTCCCGACGGGCGTCCGGGCCAGGGCGAAGCTCCACGTGGTGAACGCGAGAGCGGTCGGGACGACGCCGAGGTACACCATGTTCAGGGTGGCGGAAGCCGGCGCCCGGGGCAGTTCCGCCGCCAGTCGCCCCGCGAACGGCAGGCAGGTCGCCGTGCCGACGAGGCAACTGAACACGGTGATCTGCAAGGGAGAGCCGTAGGACAGCGCGGGCTTCTGCGCGACGACGCCCGTCGCGTACGCCGCGGCGGCCAGCAGACACAGCACCACACCCAGGACCGGCGTCGACCCCGAGGACCCCGCCGACTGCGACAGGCCGACGACCACCGCGCCGGCGAACGACACCGCCATGCCCGCGACCAGTCGGGGCGGCAGCGCCTCGCCCAGCAGTCGGGCGGCGAGCAGGGCCATCAGGATCGGGCCGATGTTCACGAGCAGGGCGGCGGTGCCCGCGTCGACCAGGCGCTCGCCCCAGTTGAGGACGGTCATGTAGCCGCCGAACCAGACCACGCCGGATATCACGATCCCCCGCCACGCGCCGCGCGGCGGAAGCCCTTCCCGCCGGGCCACCAGCAGCAGGACCAGGGTCACGGAGGCGGTGGCCAGCCGGCCCAGCGCGAGGGCGCCGGGCGAGAAGGCGGTCCCGGCGCTGCGGATGGAGACGAAGGCGGACGCCCAGGCCAGCACGGAGAAGCACGCCGCGCCGACCGTGAGGGCGGCGGGGGAGCGGGCGGGGGAGAGGGCGGTGGGGCGGGAAGTCATGCCGGTCACTCTAGAGCGAAAACATTTCGGCGACCACCGAAGTGTTGGCCCCTTGTGGATCCGGCTGCCACCCTCGGCGCGCGCGGTCTTCACACCCAGGCGCCTGCCCCGACCCCCAGCAGCTCCTCGAACGCCCGCTCGCCCGCCTCCGTGACCAGGAGCGCCCGGCCGCCCTCGGGCGGGCGGACGACCCACCCGGCGCGCAACGCCCGCGCGCACAGGCGGGCCGCGGCCACGCCGCCGAAGTGGCGACGGCGTTCGGTCCAGTCAAGGCACGAGCTCGCCACCGGCCGCCGGCCGGGCCGGGTGAGGTCGATGCCCGCCCGGGCGAACCAGTCATGACCCTCCTCCGTCAGCTCGAACACGCCGTCCGTGCGCAGCAGTCCGCGTTCCCCGAGGGCGTCCGTCACCGCGAGCCCGAGACGTCCCGCGAAGTGGTCGTAGCAGGTCCGCGCGCGGACCAGCGGGTCAGGCGCCGACACCACCGGCACCGCGTGCGGGGCGTCCCGCCCGGGGACGGCGTGCGCGGCGAGGCCGTCCACCAGCCGTGCGGTGGCCGCGTCGGCGATACGGACGAGGCTGCGCCGCCCCCGCCGTTCGATCACGCAGACCCCCGCGGCGGCCAGCTTCGTCAGGTGCCCGCTGACGGTGGACGGCGCGACGTCGGCCATCCGCGCCAGCTCCCCCGCGGTCCAGGCGCGGCCCTCCAGGAGCGCCATGCAGATGGCCGCCCGGGTCTCGTCGGCCAGCGCCGCCGCGAGCGCGGCGAGCCGCGCGGCGGGCTCGCCGGGTTCGGTGTCGGGAGTGAGAGACATGCCCCTCAGCATGCCTCATCGTTTCGTCGCCCGCCGAAGCGGCACGGTGCTCCGGCGGGCACGTCGGGAGGCCGCGCAGGGCAGTGGAAGCGTCAGGGGAACCGGGTGTGCGAGGGTTCCGTCACAGCGGCGGCGACCGGGCGGCGCATCCGGTTTTCGTAACGGAAGTCAGGTGAGCGTGAGAAGGATCGATGCATCCGAGTTTCGAGGCACGCCGCAGAGGTATGTGGCCCAACTGGACCTGACAACGCGGCAACTAATCTCATGGTGGGGGTCCGAAGAGATCACCCAGGATGACCTAGGGCCGTGGTTCACGTTCGCCTTCGCTCTTGACAACGGAATCCTGGCCGCCTTGGTTCGGGAAGTCGAGAACGCGCCGTCCGCGGGTTACATCCTGACTGCCATAGGGGCGCAGGATCCGCGCGTGACGCTGACGGACTTTCTGACGGAGTCGGGCCTCGACGCGGATTGCGTACTCCATGAGGGGTTCGAGTAGTCGCCGCGAGTGCGCTCTTCACCACGGCGTCCGGTCGAAGGGCTCAGTCCGGGCCGGATGCCGTCCGGACGAGGTTCGCCGCGGGACCACGGGCGGTCGGTACCCGAAACGTGGCTGCGCTGGTGGGCCTTGCTCCGGCCCGTGACGGTGAAAGGCGGGACCGGGACATCCCGGTCCCACCTCCCGAGACTCACCGTCCGGAGACGACCGGCGTCTCCGTAGGCATGTCTGCCGGCGCCGTGCCCTCCGCGCGTCCCCGCAGGACGCGCACCGTCACCGCCGCTCCGGCGAGCAGGACGAGCGCGGCCCCCAGGGCCGCGACGTGCATTCCGTGCACGAACGCCTCCCGTGCCGCGGAGAGCACCGCCTCGCCCGGTCGTCCCGGGAGTCGCCCCGCGACCGCTGCCGCGCCGGTCAGTGTCTCGCGGGCCGTGGTGAGGTCGCCGTGCGGGAGGGTGGGGGAGAGGGTGCCGGAGACGTCGCGGCGGTAGACGGCCATGCCGATGCTGCCGAAGGCGGCCATGCCGAGGGCTCCGCCGAACTCCTGGCCGGTCTCCAGCAGGGCGGCGGCCGAACCGGCCTTCTCCGGGGGCGTGGCGCCGAGCGCCAGGTCGGAGACGAGGGCCGCGACGATGACGATGCCGCAGGCGATGACGGCGCAGGAGACAAGGGTGAGGGTCAGGGAGCGGGTGCCGGTGCCGAGGAGGAGAGCGAAGCCGGTCGCGGCGACGACGAAACCGGTGGCGATCACGTAGGCCCGGTCCACCCGCTGGGCCGCGACGGTGGCGAGCGGGCCGGCCGCGCCGACGGCGAGGGACGGGAGGGTGCCCCAGAGCGCCGCCTCCAGCGGGCCCTTGCCCAGGACCGACTGGAGGTACTGGGTGGTGAAGTACGAGGAGCCCATCATCGCGAACATCGCGAGGGTGTTGAGGCCGATGCCCGCCCCGAAGGCGCGGTCGCGGAACAGCTCCCGGCTGATCATCGCGGACCGCCCGCCACGCTGCCGCCGGACGAACGCGAGGCCGAGTGCCAGGCCGAGGGCCAGGCAGAGCAACCGCGGCATGCTGAAGCCGTCGGCCGCCATCTCCTTGACGCCGTAGATCGTCGGCAGCACGGCACCCATCGACAGCACCACGCCGAGCAGGTCGAAGCGGCCGGGCCGCGGGTCCTTGAACTCCGGGACCAGGAACGGCGCGCAGGCGAGCAGCAGCACCATCGCGGGCACGTTCAGCAGGAACACCGACCCCCACCAGAAGTGCCTGAGCATCACCCCGCCGAGCACCGAGCCCAGCGCGATGCCGCCCGCCATGGCCGCGGACCAGATGCCGACCGCCTTGGCGCGCTGGGTGTCGTCGCGGAACATGTTGCGCACCAGCCCCATCGTGCTGGGCATCAGCGTCGCACCGCCGACGCCCAGTACGAACCGCGCCGCGATCAGCATCTCCGGGCTCTGCGCGTAGGCCGCGGCCACGGAGGCCACGCCGAAGGCGGCGGCGCCGAGCAGCAGGAGCTTGCGGCGGCCTATCCGGTCGCCCAGCGAACCCATCGTCATCAGCAGCCCGGCCAGGGCGAACGCGTAGCTGTCGAAGATCCAGAGCTGCTGGGTGCTGCTCGCGCCCAGGTCCCGGGTGATGGCCGGGACGGCGAAGAAGAGGACGGAGGTGTCCATCGAGACCAGGAGGAGGGGGAGCAGGAGGACGGTGAAAGCGGTCCATTCCCGGCGCCCGGCCTGCGGGGTGGGGTTCATCATGGGCAGGACTATACGAGCGTATGAGACGCATGTCTATGACGCTTGTATAAGACGAGCGTCCATGACGCTTGTATGGGCGGCGGCTAGGCTTCCGGTATGGGACATCGTGAAGATCTGCTGGAGGGCGCCAAGCGCTGCCTGCTCGACAAGGGCTGGGTGCGGACGACCGCGCGCGACATCGTGGCCGCCTCCGGCGCCAACCTGGCCTCGATCGGCTACCACTACGGCTCCAAGGAAGCGCTGATGATGGCCGCGTTCCTCCAGTTGACGGAGGAGTGGGGGGATCGTGTGGGCCGGGCGCTGGCCGCCGGGGTGGACCCCGACGCTTCGCACGACGAACGGATGGCGGCCTGCTGGGACTCACTGCTCGACGGGTTCGCGAACGACCGCGCCTTCTGGGCCGCCCAGTTCGAGATGATCGGCCAGCTCCCCAACCGGCCGGAGCTCCGGGAGCAGTTCGCCGCCGTGCTGCCGAGCGGGCGCGAGGGCATCGTCGCCGTCTTCGAGGGGGTCGAGGACGCCGAGGTGCCCGCGGTCGCGTCCCGCACCGCCGGCTCCGTCGTGCACGCCCTCTTCATCGGGCTGTGGGTGCAGTGGATCATCGATCCGAAGGTCGCGCCGCGCGGCAAGGACCTCGTCGAGGGGATGCGGCGCATCGTCGAGGGGCGGGTGCTCGACCCGGAGGAGGGGTGAGGCGGGAGGGCGGACCGGCAGGGCGGGCGGGCCGCGTGATCGGATGGCGGGCCGGGTGGCTGGGTGGCCGGGTGGCGGGGGGCCGGGGGCGGGGGTGCTCCATCGGGGCCGGATGGCCGGCCGTCACGGCCGGGTGGCGGCCCGCTGCAGTCGGATAGCGGTCCCTCACGGCCGGGTGGCGGGCCGCCACGGTCGGATGATCGCCTGCCGTGGTCGGATGGCGGTCTGCCGCCGCGGCCCGGTGGCGGCCCGTCACCGTCGAATGGTCGCCCGCCGCGGCCCGGTGGCGGTCCGTCGTGGCCGGATTCCGGGCACGCCCCATGGACGGGTGCGGAACCCTCCGGTCTAATGGTTGCCCGAGGATACTAGTCCGCTTGCCGGAGGTCACTCATGACCGAAACCGCGCAACCCCCGCTCCCTGCCCCCCACTCGGCCCCGCCCGCCGCACCGGAAGCCGGCGCCCACCCCTGGCCCAGGAACCGGAGCTGTCCCTACCACCCGCCCGCCGGCCTTCCGTCGGCCCCCGGGGACCGCCCGCTCGCCCGGGTGACGCTCTTCGACGGCCGGCAGGTCTGGTTCGTCACCGGTCACGCCGAGGTCCGGGCCCTGCTCGCCGACCGCCGCCTCTCCGCCGACCGGCAGCGCCCGGACTTCCCGGTCACCATGCCGCGCCTGGCCGAACAGGCCGACCGGCCCATCCCGCTGCTGGGCGCCGACGACCCGCTGCACAACCGCCAGCGCCGGACGGTCATCCCGGGCTTCGGCCTGCAACGGATCACGGCCCTGCGCCCCGCCGTCCAGCGCGTCGTGGACGACCTCCTGGACCGCATGCTGGCCGCCGGACCGGAGGCCGACCTCGTCACCGCGTACGCCCTGCCCGTCCCGTCCACGGTCATCTGCGCCCTGCTCGGCGTCCCGTACGACGACCACGAGTTCTTCGAACACCACTCGCGGCGGCTGCTGGTCGCGGACACAGCGGCGGAGGCCGGCGAGTCCCGCGACGCGTTGCGCGCCTACTTCCGGCGGCTCCTCGACCGCAAGCGCCGGGCGCCGGGCGACGGCCTGCTCGACACCCTCCTGGCGGACCCGGCCGAAACCCTGGACGCCGAGGAACTCGTCTCCACGGCGATGCTGCTGCTGATCGCGGGCCACGAGACCACCTCCAACATGATCTCCCTCGGCACCTACACCCTGCTCCGCCACCCGAAGCAACTGGCCGCACTGCGCGCCGATCCGGGACTGATGCGCGGCGCGGTCGAGGAGCTGCTGCGCTACCTCTCGATCGCCGACTCGCTGGTGCGGGTGGCCGTGGCGGACGTCGAGGTGGCCGGGGAGACGATCCGGGCGGGCGAGGGCGTGCTGCTCGCCACGCCGGAGGCCAACCGCGATCCGGCCGCCTACGCCGACCCCGACACCCTCGACGTACGCCGCTCCGCCCGCCATCACGTGGCGTTCGGGTACGGGATCCACCAGTGCCTGGGCCAGAATCTGGCCCGCGCGGAGCTCGAAATCGCCTTCTCGTCCCTGTTCGCCCGTATCCCCACGCTACGGCTGGCCGTTGCCCCCGATGAGGTGTCCGTCAAGCCCGGCGGCACCGTGCAAGGACTGTTCGCCCTCCCGGTCACCTGGTGACCGCAGAACGGAGTACCCCCATGCGCGTCAGCATCGATTCGGACCTGTGCATCGGCTCGGGTCAGTGCGCCCTCACCGCCCCCGGCGCCTTCGACACGGACGACGACGGCTTCGGCGTCGTCCGGCCGGAGGGCGAGGGCGGCGCGGACCCGATGGTGAAGGAGGCGGTGCGGGCCTGTCCGGTCCAGGCGATCACGCTCGACGAGGGCTGACGGGGCCCCCGTCCCCGCCGCCGGGCGCGGGCGCCGGTGCGGCCGGTCCGCACCGCCGCCCGCCGCCCGCCGCCCGCGGCCCGGGGGCTGGTGTGCCCGAGGCTCACACGCCGGGCGGCATGACCTCCTGCGGGTGTGCCGGCGGCGCGATGAGCCGGGCGTTCTTCGTCACCTGGTTGACGTCGCGGTGGATGACGCGGGCGACGGCCTGGATGGTGTCGATGCCGCCCTGCCAGGTGCGGTTGCCGTGGGTGAGGACCGACATGGTGTAGGTCCGGCCGCCGACGGTGAAGGCGCCGATGCTGTGCACGCGCCAGAGGCCGTCCCGGTCGCGCTGCAGCCAGCCGTTCTTGACGTGCACAGTGGTGCCCTTGGGGGCGCCGGCCGGGGTGCCCCAGCGCTGCGAGGGGATCACCTTGTTCATCAGGTCGAGGGCGTAGGCCCGCGACTTGTCGGCGAGCAGTTTGTTGCGCGTGGTGAACAGGGCGAGCAGCCGCTGTTCGTCGCGCGCGGTGATCTGCGTGGTGCCCCAGGTCTGGTTGGGGAGCGTGCGCTTCATGCCGGCGGCCTTGACGAAGTCCTTGATCTTCGCCGTGGTGAGACGGTTGCGAAGCTCCGTCGTGGAGTTGTTGTCCGACTCGGTGATCATCTTCTTGGCGAGAGCCTTCTCGCGCGACGACAGCGAGCGCTTCGCCCGGTCGGCGTCCCACAGCAGGGTGCCGAGGACGATCGGCTTGAAGACGCTCGCGGAGTCGAACTGCCGGTCGGCGTCGTACGTGCAGGTCGTCTTCGTCTTCGGGTCGTCGAACGCGATGCCCGTGTGACCGGCCCGGCCGCTCAGCGCCGCGGTGATGTCCTTGGTGAGCTTGGCGGCGAGCCCGGCCTTCTCCGAGGTGCACACCACCTTGGGCCCCGCCGCGGCGGCGGGCTCAGCCACGGCGAGCGGCGTGGCGACGGCCGCCGCGGCGACGGCGGCGGTCAGGGCGCGGCGCGGCAGGCGGCGGGTCCTCGCGGCGGCCGCGGGGGCGTCGGACGCGGAGGCGGCGCCGGGTATCGGGGCGGCGTCGGGTATCGGGTGTGCGGTCATGGCGGGTTCCCCCCAGAAGTGGGCCGTGGCGGGGCGGCCGGGAGGGGATCGCCTCCCCGGTCCCGTCGGCCCCACCGGTCAATCGAATGACTGCACGATTCTCGCTCATGCTTCTTCCTGGTGGGACGGGTGGTTCGTCTCCGCTGTCGCCCGGGGGGTCGGAACCTTGTGCTGCGGGCGGGTGCCGGCCGCGCTCACCTCAACTCGCTTGGCAGGGGCGGACGTTGTGTTCGCCATGGCGTCTCGCTTCGCGCCGCCCGGGTGCACCGCTGCCGGCCGGCCGGGAAACCGGCCGTGTGCGGCCGGCGTGCGGCGGACAGCGTGGTCGGCGTCAGCCGGGTCTCCCAGCGTTCGACGGCGTGGGGAGCCAGGGAGTGGGTGGCGTCCGGATGGCGCGCGACGCACGGAGCGCGGGGCGGGAGCGGTCGGCAGTAGCCGGGCTCCCTCTCGGCGACGCCCCGGCCGGGACCGTACGCGCCCCACCGCGACGGGCCCACCGCGACGCGTTCCACCGCGACGCGTTCCACCGCGACGCGTTCCACCGCGACGGGCCCCACCGGGACGGGCTCCACCACGACGCACCCCACGGCGACGTGCCCCACCGCGACCCGCCCCACGGCGAACCACGGCGGGCTCCCGCACCGCACCGGTTCCGGGCGGCTCGCCCTCCTCGGCCGGACCCCCTCCTCGGCCGGTTCCCCCCCGGCCGGGCCCCCGCCGGGGCGGCGTACGCACACGCCACCCGGGGACCCGCCTGGCAGCCCCGCGGCGTCCGAGCCCACGCACGGGACGCACCCGAGCCGAGGGGCGCTCCTTCATGATCACTACAGTCCTCGCATGACCGTGACCGACGCACTCCTCATCGACCTGATCAACCGCACGGAGATGGAGGGCGTCGGCCCGCGCATCACCCTCGTCGCCGGGGGAGTGGTGATCGCGGGCCGCCTCACGGCGCAGCGGCACTGGGCGGGCCATGTCGCCGCGCGACTCGACGAGGCCGGGGCGCCCGACGACCGTTTCGCCGAGGACGTCGCGCGGGAAGGGGAGGAACCCACCGCCTACCCGCCGGAGTTCGCGCACCTCCGGCACTGTCAGCTCATCTCCGGTTCCAGCGCGCTCCCGGCCGGGCTCGGCGAGTCGTTTCGGGTGCCGCTGTCCACGGTGACCGGGTGGAGTCTGCGCTGATCCGATTCCCCCGGACGCCGGTGCCGCCTTCCACCACCACCCCCACCGCCAACCTCCCCCGCCACCCCCACCGCCTCACGCCGCCGGATCCCCGGCCGCCCGCCAGGCGAACCAGTGGGGGAAAGCCCCGGTGAGCTCGGGGTCCCCGGCCATCCGGACGTGTCCGGAGCGCCGGGCCGCCGTCAGGGTGGTGGTGCCCGCCACCACTCGGTGGAGCTGCGCCGAGTCGGCGGTCACCCACACGTCGACGTCGTACCCGGGGTGCCGCCGGCACGCGCTGACGTCTCCGCCGGGCGACAGGACGAGCCACGCGTGTTCGTCGGGCGCGTCGGGGAGCGACAGGGCGAACTCCACCACCACGCGCCGGCCGGGGAGCCGTTCACGCCGTATGAACTGGCGCAGGCGCCACAGTAGCCACCCCGCGTCCAACTGCTCGCGCGTGGGGTCGCCCAGTGCCCAGCGGCGCGCCCAGGCTCCGAGTTCCCGGACGAGTGGTTCGAGCGCGGCGCCGGCGGGGGTCAGCCGGTAGGCGGGGCGCCCGTCGGCGTCGGGGACGCGGGTGACGAGGCCATGGGCCCGCATCCGGCGCAGCCGGGCCGACAGCAGGCTCCGGCCGATCCCGGGGACCCCGCGGTGGATGTCGTTGAACCGATCGGATCCGAGCATGAGTTCGCGCAGCACGAGCAGCGTCCAGCGGTCCCCGACCGCCTCCACCCCGGCCGTCACCGGGCAGTATTCGATCCCCCGCGGCATGACCGCAGCCACCCCCCGTCTCGTCCCGTCGTATCCGTTCCGTCCCGGTCCGATTTCCGTACCGGCCCCGGTCGCTTCACCATAGGACGCTCGGTGCGTGAACATCTCGACACCCGCGCAGAGTTCTCCGGAACCGGATCCGGCCGCGCCCCCGGCCCCCTCCACCTGGGCCGCCGGCGACTACCCCGCCATGGCCCGCCGCCTCGTCCCGGCCGCCGAACGAGTCGTCGCCGTCGCCGCGCCGGCGCCCGGGACGACCGTCCTCGACGTCGGCTGCGGCACCGGCAACGCCGCCCTGGCCGCCGCCCGCGCCGGCGCGGCCGTCACCGCCGCCGACCCGACGCCGGAACTCCTCGCCGTGGCCGCCCGCCGGGCACAGGCGGAGAAGCTGACCGTCACCTTCCAGGAGGCCGGCGCCGAGCACCTCACCGGCCGGTACGACCGGGTCCTGACCGTCTTCGGCGCCATGTACGCGCCCGACCACTCCCGGGCCGCCGAGGCGTTGCTGCGGTGCTGTGCCCCCGGCGGCCGGATCGTGTCCGCCGCCTGGACGCCGGACGGCCTGATGGCGGCCCTCAACCGGGCGGCCGGCCGCTACCTGCCACCCCCGCCACCGGGCGGCCGGCCGCCGGTGCTCTGGGGCGACGAGGCTTATGTGCGGGGGCTGTTCGCGGGGCACGACGTCGCCGTGGCCACGGAACACGTCCGCCTCACGTTCGCGTCCCCCCGCGCGGCGGCCGGGTTCTGGGTCCGCACGGCCGGGCACGTGCAGCTCGAACGTCCCCGCCTCCGGGCGGACGGCTCCTGGGAGGCCCTGCACGACGACCTCGCGGCCGTTTTCGCCGCCTGGAACCTGAACGCCACCGTAGGACCGGAGGCCGCCGCAGGACCGGACGACGCCACCGCAGGACCGGACGCCACCGCAGGACCGGACGCCGTCACCGGACCGGACGCGGAGGTGCGGGTCGAGGCGGCGTACCTGCTGGCCGTGATCGCGCCGACACGACCGGCCTGACCATCGACACCGACGCCGACGCCGCCGCCGCCGACGCGATGGCGCCACCGACGCCGACGGCGATGGCCGGGAAGGCGACGACGGGTGATGGCGGGCGGCGACGGGTGGTGGCGCGGCGACGGGTGCCAAGCCGCACCACCGCCTCCGCTCGCGGAACTTTCGTCCAAGACAAGTCCGCCTGCCCGTACGACCATTGGCGCATGCAGAGCTACCACACGTGGCCCGAACCCCCGGACGCCGACGCCGGAGAGGGCTGGGAGGTCGCCCGACCGCTTCACGGCACCTCCGTCGCCGGCGTCCGGATGGCGGGGTTCCGTGACCGGGCCGCGAGCTGGCTGGACAAACGGGTGCTCCCCGGGCCCGCCGTGGTCGTCGTCATCGGTCTCGGCGACGAACCGTTCACCGTCGAGGGCGCGGCGGGACGGCAGTCGCTGAGCAGCTTCGCCGCCGCGCCGGCGCCCGGACCGGTCCGCGTCGGCGGCGCCCGGGTCGAGTGCGTCGAGGCACGCCTGTCGCCCCCGGCCGCCTACGCGTTGCTGGGCGTCCCGCCGCGCACACCGGACGGGTCCGCCGTCGGCTTGGAGGACCTGTGGGGACGGGAGGCGCGCCGCCTCCGCGAGCGGCTGGCCGAGGCCGTGACCTGGCAGGAACGTCTCACGCTGGTGGACGCGTTCCTCACGCGGCGGGCCGCGCGGGCACCGGTGATGGCCCCCGAGGTCGCGGCGGTCTGGAACGCCATCGTGGTCCGTCGGGGCCGGGTGCGGGTCGGCGACCTCGCCGCGTCCTGCGGCTGGAGCCGCAAGCGGCTGTGGTCCGTGTTCACCGCCCAGATCGGTCTGACGCCCAAGCGCGCCGCCATGCTGGTCCGCTTCGACCACGCCGCCCGGGCGCTCCGCGCGGGCGAGAGCGCCGCCGATACCGCCCTGGCGTGCGGCTACGCCGACCAGCCCCATCTCCATCGCGACGTCCTGGCCTTCGCCGGCTGTACGCCGGGAGCCCTGGCTCCCCACCCACCGCACCGCCCCCCGAAAGGAACCCGCCCATGACCGCCACCGGTGACCGCACACCGACCCCCGCCGACCGCGCCCTGATCGTCCGGACCGCCTTCGGCAGCATGGCCGCGCAGACCCTGCGCGCGGCGGTACGGCTGAGGGTGGCCGAGCTGATCGGCGACACTGCGCGCCCGGCCGACGACATAGCCGCCGACGCCAAAACCGCGGTCCGGCCCATGACCCGCCTGCTGCGTGCCCTGGCGGCGCTCGGCCTGCTGCGGGAAACCACCCCCGGCACCTTCGCGGTGACCCCCGCGGGTACGCTCCTCGACTCCCGCCGCCCCGGCAATCTGGCGGCCCTCGCGCGGGTGTTCACCGACCCGGTGGTGACCCGCCCCTGGGAGGACCTGGAGGACAGCGTCCGCACCGGCGACGTCGCGTTCGACGCGGTCTTCGGCACGGACTTCTTCGGCCACCTCGCGCGGCACCCGGAGCTGTCCGCGGCGTTCAACACGGCGATGAGCCAGGCCACGGGGGCGACCGCCGCCGCGCTCCCGGCCGCCTTCGACTTCGGCCGGTTCACCTCGGTCACGGACGTCGGCGGCGGCGACGGAACGCTTCTGGCCGGCGTGCTGACGGCGTACCCGGAACTCACGGGCGTCGTCTTCGACACGGCGGAGGGCCTGGCCGAGGCGCCCGCGACCCTGGAGCGGCACGGGCTCACGGGACGCTGCTCCCCGCGCGCCGGGGACTTCTTCCAATCCGTCCCGGAGGGCTCGGACCTCTACTTGATCAAGAGCGTCCTGCACAACTGGCCGGACGACCAGGCGGCCGCCATCCTGGGCCGCTGCCGCGAGGCGCTGCCGCCCGGCGGCCGGGTCCTGATCGTGGAACCCGTCCTCCCCGACACCGTCGACCCCGAAGCCCACTCCACCGACGGCGGGATCACCTATCTGAGCGATCTGAACATGCTGGTGAACGTGAGCGGCCGGGAACGCACCCGCGCGGAGTTCGAGGACGTGTGCCGACGCGCGGGCCTGACCGTCGTCTCGGTCACCCCGCTCGCGGCGGCCAGGCCGTTCTCCCTCGTCGAGGCCGCCGCGGGCTGATCAGAACCGTCGGGTCCTCATCGCACGACGCAGGGCGTCCTGTTGAGCACGGCGACCGTCTCGCTTCCGCAGTTGTTGCTGCCGCCGAACGCCTGGCGCGAGTCCAGGTTCGAGAGCAGTCCGCCCGTCGGGCCGACGAGGTTCCGCTCGCCGGGGCCACCTCGTCGGACGACGCACTGCCGGTCGTTGAGGAGGCCCACCCTGTTCGTGCCGCACAGGTTCGAGTCACCGGAGGCGGTCCTGCTGTTGATGTTCGACAGCAGGCCGCCGGGCAGGGTGTCGATCGTGTCGGCGGTGGCCGATCCGGTCACCGCGGGGGACATCAGGAGGGCCAGGGCCGTGCCGGCCAGTACCGCGAATCGCTTCGACGCACGCATCGGTCTGCCTTGCCTTTCCACGGGGAGCGGGCCGGTCCGCCCGGCTCCGGTCGGAGGAAGCGGTGGCCAATGATCATCCGACCACACGGACGGGCTAACGCCGTCACACGATCACAGTTACGGGCGGTTCCCGAGGACCCGTGTCACGTCGCACCGGAGGGAGCGCGAGGGCGGGCGCGGCGGCTTCCCCGAGGGCTGGTGCGCCCTTGGGGCGCGTCCGTCCGTCCGGGTGCGCGGATGACCGGACGGCCGTTCGGGGCTCGACGGCCGTCGTCCCCCGGCCGTCCCCTCGTACGGGCTAAAGCGCGTACTGATCACACCGTTCGCCCGGAGCGTCGGGCAGGATGCGCCACTTGTGAGAACGTCATATCGGTCCGGCGGGTCCGCAGCGATCCCCCGCGCCAAGCATCGGGCCGTGTTGGTGACCGGCTGTTCGACGGGTATCGGGCGTGCCGTCGTCTCCCGACTGTCGCGCAGGGGGTACGAGGTCGTCGCCACCGCCCCGCGGGTCGAAGACCTCCGGGACCTGGCGGCCGGCGGTCTGAGCGTCGCGGCCCTCGATGTCACGGACGAGGTGTCGGTCCGGGAGTGCGTGGCCGCGGTCGAGGAGCGGCACGGTGCCGTCTGGGGCTTGGTGAACAACGCCGGGTACGCCCTGCCCGGCCCCCTGGAGGACATCCCGCTCGACGAGGCGCGGCACCAGTTCGAGGTCAACGTCTTCGGCCCGCTGCTCATGGCACAGGCGGTGCTGCCCGGCATGCGTGCGGCGGGCGAGGGGCGCATCGTCAACATCTCCTCGGTCGCCGGCCGCTTCTCGCTGCCCGGCGGCGGCTGCTACCACGCCAGCAAGCACGCGCTGACCTCCCTCAGTGACACGCTCAGGCTGGAAACCCGGCCCTTCGGTGTGCGGGTCAGCACCATCGAACCGGCGGCGGTGCGCACCGCGTTCATCGGGACGGCCCTGGACGCCCTGTCCCGGGGCGGCCGGCACCTGCCGGCCTACGACGCGTTCCGGAAGCAGTTGGAGACCTTCTACGGCCGGGTGCGGAGCCGGCCGCGCCGGTACGGCGTCGGCTCCGCGCAGGCGGTGGCCCGCGCGGTGGAGTGTGCCCTGGGCGCGACCGGTCCCCGGTCGCGGTACGTGGTGGGGCCGGCCGCGCGTCTCTCGCTGGGTGCGCACGGCCTGTTGCCCGGCCCCTGGTTCGACGCCCTGGCGTGCGCGGTCTTCCCCGTGCCCCGGCCGGAAGGAGACTGAGCCGTGCGGCAGTGGGGTGTGCTCACCGCGCTGTGTCTGGCCTTGATGCTGCTGGGCGTCGATCAGACCGTCGTGAACGTGGCCTTGCCGGAGATGCAGCGGGAAATGGGGCTCTCGGCGGCCCGGTTGCAGTGGATCGTCGGGGCCTACACTCTCACGCTGGCCGCGGGGGTGCTGGCCGCGGGCAACTGGGGGGACCGCCGGGGGCGGCGCCGGGCCCTGGTCACCGGATTGTGGGTGTGTGTCGCGGCGTCCGTGCTCGGGGGCGTCGCGACCGATGCCTTCCTCGTGGTGGCGGCTCGCGGACTCATGGGCGCCGGCGCCGCGTTGATCATGCCGGCGACCCTTTCCATCCTCGTGCACGTCTTCACCTGTCCGGGGCGCCGGCGGCTCGCCGTGACGCTCTGGTCGACCGTCGCGGGCGTGGGCGTCCTGCTGGGTCCCCTGGTCGGCGGCTGGCTGCTGGAGCGGTACTCGTGGCGGGCGTGTTTCTGGGGCAACGTCCCCTTGGCCCTGCTGGCCCTGGCCGGCGTCGTCGCCGTGGTCCCCGCCTGCCGGCAGGAGCGGGCGCCCGGCGCGGATCCGGTGGGCCTCCTGCTGTCCTCCGGCGGGCTGGCGGCGGTCGTGTGGGCGCTCATCCAGGCCCCGTCGCACGGGTGGACCAGCGGTCCCGTGGTGGGGGTCGCGGCCGGCGGGGCGGTGCTGCTGGCCGCGATGGTGCGCTGGGAGAGCCGTGCGCCGTCGCCCATGCTGCCGCTGGGACTCTTCCGCGACCGGGGCTACGCGGTGGCGGTGGGGACGCTTTCCCTGCTGTTCTTCACCCTGGTCGGTGCCACCTTCGTCCTCACCTTCCATCTTCAGGGCCTGTTGCGGCTCTCCCCGTTCGAGGCGGGGACCACGATGGTGCTCGGCGGCCTGGGGGTGGCCTGCGGGGGCGTCGTCGCGGCCGTGGCCGCCCGGTGGACGGCCGCCCGGCATCTGATCGTCGCCGGTCTGGTGCTGTGCGGTGGTGCGTTCCTCGTGCTGGCCGGTGTGTCGGCGGCGGCCGGGGACGGCCGGCTGCGCGTGTTCCTGTGGCTGGTGGGTCTGGGAACCGGGCTGGCCGGTGGTCCGGCCACCGGCCTGATCATGGGCGCGGTACCGCCCGGCACGGCGGGCGTGGGCGCCGCCGTCAACGACGCGGTGCGCAGTGTGGGCAGTACGTCCGGGGTGGCCGCGATGGGTTCGGTGTTCAACACGGTGTACTCCTCGGCCATGCGGGACCGTTCGCGGCCGGGGGCGGCGGCGGGCGGGCCGGGCGCACGGGATCATCTGCTGGCCGCCCTGGCGCGGGTGCGCGGCCTGGTGGCCGAGGCCGCGCTGGCCGGCGGGCCCCGCACGCCCGCCGGTGCCCGGCGGCTGCGGGCCGCCGGTGTGCTGGCGCACGAGGCGCAGGCGGCGTTTCTGTCGGCCCTGCACCACATCGCGTACCTGTCGGCGGCCTTGTGCCTCGCCGGGTCGTGTGCCGCGGCGTTCCTCCTCCGGGAGGGGGGAAGCGAGCGTGGGAGAAGGCCCGTCGCGCCGGTTCCCGCCGTGACGGGGCCGGGCCGCCTCCGGTGACCGGGACGGCCCTTGTCATCGTCAACCCCGCCGCCACCAGGGCCGCCAGGCTCGACGTGGACGCGGTGAGGAGGTCCCTGGCCGGGGCCGGCGGGACGGTGGACCTGGCGGTGACCGGAGGCCCGGCGCACGCGACGGAACTGGCCCGCGAGGCCCGGCGGCGCGGGGTCCGGCTCGTCGTCGCGGCCGGGGGTGACGGGACGGTGAACGAAGTGGCCAACGGCCTGCTGGCTGATGTCCCCGCCGGCGGCCCGCCGGCCGGAGGGCCCGCCGACGGCGTGCCGGCGCTGGGCATCCTGCCCGTCGGCGCCCTGAACGTCGTCGGCCGTTCCCTCGGTGTGCGTACCAGCCCGCCGGACGCCGTGCGCCGACTGGCCGCCGCCCTGCGCACGGGCCGGCGCACGCTCGTCAACGTCGGCCGCGTCAACTCGCGGTTCTTCCTCTTCGCGTCCGGCGCCGGATTCGGCGCCGAGCTGATGTCCCGGGTGGAGGCCACCCGGCGCCGGAGCGGCAGGACGTCGGCGATCCGCGCCCTCGCCGAGGGCGTGCGGGTCTTCCCCCGCGGGGAGGACCGGCGCAGGCGGGCCTTGCGGATCTCGGCGGCCGGGAGCGAACGACAGGCCTTCGCCCTGCTGGTGGCGAACACCTCCCCCTACGCCTACCTGGGCGGATGGCCTCTCAACCCGTGCCCGGCCGCCGCCTGGGACAAGGACCTGGAGGCGCTGGCGTTCACCGGTGCGTCCTTCCCGCGCTGCGCCTTCCTGCTGGCCCGCATGCTCGCGGCGCCCCGGCGGGAGCACGCGGGACGGCCGGTGACACGGTTCTCCGGCGTCACGAACCTGTCGGTCACCTCGGAGGTCCCCATCGCGCTGCACGCGGACGGCGAACCGCTGCCCCCCTGCCGCACGCTGTCGTTCCACTCCGTGCGGCAGGCGCTGGCCGTCGCCCTGTGAGCGGTTCCCGACGACACCTCCCCCTACCCACGAGCCGCACCCGTGAGAAAGAGTCACATGCCCCCCACCCGCCCTTCGTACGCTGTCGACGGCTCTCCCGTGGCGGGGGACCCCTGCCAGGAGCCCGCGCCCGCCGACCGCCGGCGTCACGGCGCCCGCCCGGACACCGGGCTTCCCGAGGCCGTGCGCGCGGACCTGCGGCGCTTCAGCGCGGAGCTGCGCACCCACATCACGGCGCTCTACCCCGACGCCGACTCCCTGGACGCCGGCGTCGTGCGGGACTTCCTGGGGCTGCCGGACGCCTCGTGCCTCCGGCCCGGGCTGCTCGCGGAGATCACCCCCCGGCTCCACGAGGCCCTGGTACGGCCCGTGCGGCACCTCGTGGACGGCGGTGGGCGGCGGTGGCGCCCCTACCTGATGGCCAAGGTGATCGAGACGCTGGGCGGTGACAGCCGGCGCTTCGGACCGATCCTCGCGGCCGGGGAACTCATGCACACCGGTTCCCTCATGGTCGACGACGTCGAGGACGGCGCCGGGCTCCGCCGCGGGACGCAGACGGCCCATCTGGCGTTCGGCGTGCCCGTCGCGCTCAACGCCGGCACCGCGGCGTACCTCGTCTTCCACCGGGCCCTGTGCGCCGTCGTACCGGACGACGCGCCCCTGAGGTCCGCCGTCCAGGACGTGTACCTGCGCGCGCTCCGGGCGGCCCACGCCGGGCAGGGGCTGGACATCGCCGGGTTGCGGGCCGAGATGGACACGGCCGTCGCCGCCGGCGATCCGCGCGCCCTCCTGGACCACCTGCGGCTGACGCACCGGCTCAAGTCGGGCGTCCCGGTGCGCGCCGCCTTCGAGGTCGCCGCCCTGCTCACCGGTGCACCGGCCCGGACGCGCGACGGGCTCGGGCGGTACGGAGAGGCCATCGGCGTCGCCTACCAGGTCACGGACGACGTCCTGGACCTCCGCGGCGTCCTCCACGAGGGCGCGCCCACGAAAACCGTCGCCGAGGACCTCCGCAACGGCAAGGTCACCATGCCGCTGGCCCACGCGGTCGCCCTGCTCCCGCGCCGGCGGATGAGCGCGCTGTGGCAGCGCGCCCGGGAAGGCCGCTGGACACCGGAGTCGCTGCGGGAGGACGCGGCCGTGCTGACCGAGTGCGGTGCCCTTCAGGCGTGTGTCGAGGAGGCCGGCCGGCTCCTCGACCCGGCCTGGCGGGATCTGCGGCCCTGCCTGCCGCGCAACCGCGCCGCCCTGTTCGTCCGGGCCGTCGCCCGGCACACCGTGCACAGGGCGCGTGTCGCCTGACGGTCCGGGATCAGGGCTCCCTGCGCCACCGGGCGTCCACGTCGCTGGGCGCGGTGACACCGAAGTCGGCCACCGTGTACTGGTGGTGGGTGCCCGGGTAACTGCGCAGGCGGGGCGGGTCGTCGTAGTACGAGTGGCGCTGGGGGCGCCGCAGGCGCAGCCCCCGGGCCCGCAGCCGCATCAGGGTCTCCACCACGGGACGGGCCAGCCGTGGCTCGGGGTAGGTGAAGGCCCTGCGCAGTGGCTCGTCCATCAGGCTGACGACGCCCGCGCGGGCGAGGGGGCGGACCGGTGGTGCCACCCAGGAACAGGCGATGTCCAGTACGTAGTCCGCGACTTTGCGGCCCGTCGCCGACGGTGCGAACCAGGTCTGCTCGTACTCCCTGTTGAAGCGTTCCAGCCCGGCGTAGTCGTCCGGCAGGTCCTTGACGTTCATGCGGGTGCCGATGGCCCGGTAGAAGCAGAAGGCGGCGGTCTTCTCCTGTTCGAGCAGCGGACGCCATCCGTAGCGGGCGATCCACCGGACCGGCTCGCAGACGAGTGCCGACAGGGTGTAGAGCAGGTGCTCGTTGCGGATGGTGTACCAGTGGTGGGCCCGGTTCATGGTGCGCAGGGCGACCTTGCCTTCCGGGGAGTCGTACCCGTACTTGGCGAGGGCTGCCAGGAGGGCGAGGGTGTCGTCGTACCGCCGCTGGCCGGCCCGGGCGAACTGGCCGGTGGCGTCGATGAGTTCCGCGATCTCGGGCACGGCGAACATGCGGATCAGGGCCAGCTCCAGGGAGCGCTGGTAGTCCCAGGGGAACTCCAGTCCGGTACTGAGCCGGTAGATCAAGAGGTGGTCGCGCACGCCGTCGAGCGAGGCGATGTGGCGGGCACGGTCGTAGCGGGCGCACCGGGAGGGGGGCTTCGGGCTGGCAGACATACTGCCGCATGATCGGACCATGAGCCGTCGCCGGGGAAGGGGCGGGTCCCTCGTGCGGCGTACGCGGCGGGAGGCCGCGCCCGGCCGCTCACCGGTTCGGGTGGTCTTCCGGCCGGACGGCGCATCCTTTCGGCCGGAAACCCGTTCATGTGATGATCCGCACCCGGTGTCGTGCCGGTCGTGGCGGCCCATGGTGAACGCGGTGAGGGGACCGTCATGACCGTGCACACGACGACCCACGCGCCCTTCGACGGGCGGCCCCTGGGCCGGGTGCCGCACTGCACGCCGAACGACGCGGAACGCGCCTTCGCCGAGGCCCGCCGCGCCCAGCGCCTCTGGGCCCGCCGGCCGGTGGGCGAGCGGGCCGCCGTCCTGCGCCGGGTGCACGAACTCGTCCTGCGCCGCCACGAGGAGGCGCTGGACCTGATCCAGCTCGAATCCGGCAAGGCACGCAAGGACGCCTTCGAGGAAGTCGTCGACGTCGCCTTGACGGCCCGGTACTACGGCCGGCACGCACCCGCCCTGCTGCGGCCCAGGCGCCGGCGCGGCGCGGTGCCGGGCTTCACCCACACCGTCGAATACCGCCACCCCCGCGGTGTCGTCGGTGTCATCGCCCCGTGGAACTACCCGCTCACGTTCGCGCTCTGCGACGCCCTGCCCGCGCTCGTGGCAGGCAACGCCGTGGTGTGCAAGCCCGATCTCCAGGGGACCTTCACGGCGGTGTGGGCCCGTGAACTGCTGGAGCGCGCGGGTCTGCCCCCCGGGCTGTTCCGGCTCGTGACCGGCCCCGGCGGCGAAGCCGGCCCCCTGGTCGTCTCCCACAGCGACTACGTGTGCTTCACCGGATCCCCGGCCACGGGCAGGAGCGTCGCCGCCTCGGCCGGCCGGCGCCTGGTGGGCTGCACGCTGGAACTGGGCGGGAAGAACGCCCTCATCGTGCTGCACGACGCGGACGTGCCCAGGGCGGTCGACGGGGCGGTCCGCGCCTGCTTCGCCAACGCGGGCCAACTGTGCATGTCGGCCGAGCGCGTACTCGTCCACGAAAGCCTCTACCCGGCGTTCCTGGCGAAGTTCGCGGCGCGGACGCGCTCCCTGCGGCTGGGAGCGGCCCTCGACTACAGCGCGGACATGGGTTCACTCGTGTCCCCCGCCCATCTCCGCACCGTCGACGCCCTCGTCCGGGACGCCCTGGGCAAGGGCGCCCGATTGATCACCGGCGGCCGCCCGCGCCCGGACCTGGGCCCGTGCTTCTACGAACCCACGATCCTGACCGGCGTCACCGAGGACATGACCGTCGACGGCCGGGAAGTGTTCGGACCGGTCGCGAGCGTCCACCCCGTCCGGGACGAGGACGACGCCGTGCGCCGGGCCAACGCCGGCCCCTACGGCCTCAACGCCAGCATCTGGACCCGCGACGCCGCGCGCGGCCGTCGCCTCGCCCGGCGCGTCCGGGCCGGTACGGTCAACATCAACGAGTCCTACGCCGCCGCCTACTCGTCCGTGGACGCGCCCATGGGCGGCATGGGGGAGTCCGGACTCGGCCGCCGCCACGGCCGCGAGGGCCTCCTCGCCTACACCGAGGCACAGACCGTCGCCACCCAACGCCTGCTGCCCCTGCGGGCCCCCGCGCGAGTGCCCCAGCACCTCTACGCCCAGGCCACCCGTCGCCTCCTTCTCCTGGCCGCGGCGAGACGCCCCGCTCGGCGGGCGGACCATTGAGCCCCGAGCCGGAGCGCACCGGCACGCCACAGGGGCCGGTGACGGTGGGGCGCCGGTCGACCGCCCCCCGGCAGCGGCCCGGGCCGTTCCGCACCCGGTGCGCACACCGGTCGCGGACCCTGCCCCTCAGCCCAGCCGCGCCGCCTTCAGCGTCATGTGCAGCAGCAGCCGGTCCTCGCCGTTGTCCAGGTCCAGGCCGGTGAGCTGTTCCACCCGGGACAGCCGGTAGTAGAGCGTCTGCCGGTGGATGCCGAGGGCGGCCGCCGCGCGGCCGGCCTGGCCGGCGCAGTCGAGGTAGACCTCGGTGGTGCGGGCCAGCTCCGCGTGGGAACGCTCCAGCAGCGGGCGGACGGCGTGGTCGGCCGCCCGGTCGGCCGGCAGGCCGGTCAGGACGCGGTACGGGCCGATGGCCGCCCATTCGGCGAGCGGGCCGAGCCGCCGTTCGGCCGCCGCCGCGCGGGCGGCGGACAGCGCCTCCGCCCAGGCGTCGGTGAGCTCCGCGAGCCCCCTGCGCGGGGTGCCCAGGCCGGCGGCGGCCAGGCCGGGACCGCCGTCCGCGCCCGCCCGGGGCGAGTGCAGCAGCCGGTCGGCGGCGGCCCGGGCGGGTGCCGGGGCGCTGAGGGCACGCAGCCGGACCAGCGCGGCCAGGGCCGCCGAGCCGTCCGGCAGGCTGTCCGGCACGGCGCAGAGCGCCGCCACGCCGGAGCGGGCGGCGAACGCCGACCCCGGCCGGTCGCCCGTCGCGTCGTCGCCGTCGTCGGAGTCCGTGCGCCAGGGCGCCACCGCCAGCAGCGCCAGCGGCCCGTCCGCCGCCGGGCCCAGCGCCTCCCGGAGGGCGAGGCGCGCCGCGTCCCGGCCGGCCGGGCGCGCGGTCAGCAGGTCCCGCAGCAGCTCGCCCAGCTCGGCGCCGGCGCGGGCCTCGGCGGCGAGCAGGGCGCCGATCCGGGCGGCGGTCTCCATCGCCTGCGCCACGCGCGGGTCCGGCGCGGCCGGGTCCAGGTCGACGCCGGCCAGGTGCTCGTCGTCCAGCAGCCAGACGTAGCCGTGCACCACGCCCCGGTGGCGTACGGGAAGGCAGACGCGGCCCTTGAAGACGCCCGCCGCCGGGTCCGGCGGGATGCGCATCGGCGCCTGGGCCCGGGCGATGCCGAACGCCTCGAACCAGGCCCGGACGGCCGCCGTCGAGCGCCGCTGGAGGATCGAGCGCGTCCGGACGGGGTCCATGGACATCTCCAGGTCGTCGTCGCCGCCGTGCGCGCCGAAGGCGATCAGGCCGAAATCCCGGTCCTCCAGGGTCGCGGGCGCGCCGAGCACCGCCGAGATCTCGTCCACGAGCTGCTGGTACTCGCCCCGCATGACGCGCCGCGCTCCATTTCTCCGGCTCGTCCCGGCTTCCGCCGACCGCCCGCCGGGCTTTCGTCCGATTCGCCCCCGCCTCCGTGGCCTCCGGGAACCATTGTCATACATGTGTCTGAGATCCCGGCCACGGATGCGTGACAGGTGTCGATGGCCCGCGGGGTGGCGCGAAACCTACGTTTCACGTCGAGTTGGTTATGCCGTCGTCCCGGGTGGGACCGGCCGTCATCGTGGAGGTGCCCGTGCTGGGTCCCGTCATCCTCGCCGCCTCGCGCAGCGACCGCATGCGTCGCTTCGTGTCGGCCGCCCCGGGCACCAAGCAGGTCGTCGACCGCTTCATCGCGGGCGAGACCGTCGGCCAGGTCATTCCGATCGTCAAGGACGCCGCGGCCAAGGGCCTGGAGGTCACCCTCGACGTCGTCGGCGAGGACATCACCACCGTCGAGCAGTCGTACGCGGCCCGTGACGCCTACCTGGAGCTGATCGAGCGCCTCAAGGAGCTGGGCCTCGGCGAGCGCGCCGAGATGTCCGTGAAGCTGTCGATGTTCGGCCAGGCGCTGGAGGGCGGCCACGAGCTGGCCCTCGCCAACGTCCGCCCGGTCGTCGAGGCCGCCGCCGCCATCGGCACCACCGTCACGCTGGACGCCGAGGACCACACCACCCTCGACTCGATGTTCGCCATCCACGAGGAGCTGCGGAAGGACTTCCCGCGGACCGGCTGCGTCATCCAGGCGTACCTCTTCCGCACCGAGGACGACGCCCGCCGGCTCGCCGCCGCCGGCAGCCGGGTGCGTATCGTGAAGGGTGCGTACAAGGAACCCGCCTCCGTCGCCTACCAGGACAAGGCCGAGATCGACAAGGCGTTCGTCAGGATCGTCAGGATCCTGATGGCGGGCGAGGGCTACCCGATGATCGGGTCCCACGACCCGCGCCTGATCGCGATCACCCAGGAGCTGGCCCGGCAGGCGGGGCGCAAGCTCGACGAGTACGAGTTCCAGATGCTCTACGGCATCCGCGGTGACGAGCACGTCCGGCTGGCCGCCGAGGGCCACCGGATGCGGGTCTACACGGCCTACGGCACCGACTGGTACGGGTACTTCATGCGCCGCCTCGCCGAGAAGCCCGCCAACCTGCTGTTCTTCCTCCGCTCGATGATCACCAAGGGCTGAGACCCTCCAACCCCGTAAGGAGTCCGAGACTCATGGACGCTGTCACCCAGGTCCCCGCCCCGGTCAACGAGCCGGTGCACTCCTACGCCCCGGGCACCCCGGAGCGCGCCCGCCTCGAGGCCAAGCTCAAGGAGCTGGCCGACAACCCCGTCGACCTGCCGATGACGATCAACGGCGAGAAGCGGATGGGCGGCGGCGAGCGCTTCGACGTCGTGCAGCCGCACAACCACCAGGCCCGCCTCGGCACCTACGCCAACGCCACCGAGCAGGACGCCCAGGACGCGATCGACGCCGCCCTGGCCGCCGCCCCGGCCTGGCGCGCCATGTCCTTCGACGACCGCGCCGCGATCATCCTGCGCGCCGCCGAGCTGCTCGCCGGCCCCTGGCGTGAGACGCTGGCCGCCTCCACCATGCTCGGCCAGTCGAAGACCGCCCAGCAGGCCGAGATCGACACCCCCTGCGAGCTCGTCGACTTCTGGCGCTTCAACGTGCACTTCGCGCGCCAGATCCTCGCCGAGCAGCCGGTCGCCAACTCCACCGGCGTGTGGAACCGCAGCGACCACCGCCCGCTGGAGGGCTTCGTCTACGCGATCACGCCGTTCAACTTCACGGCCATCGCCGGCAACCTCCCGACCGCCCCCGCCCTCATGGGCAACGTCGTCGTCTGGAAGCCGTCCCCGACCCAGACCCACTCCGCCGTGCTGCTCATGCAGCTCCTGGAGGAGGCCGGCCTGCCCAAGGGCGTCATCAACCTGGTGACCGGCGACGGCATCGCCGTCTCCGAGGTGGCCCTGAACCACCCCGAGCTCGCGGGCATCCACTTCACCGGCTCCACCAAGACCTTCCAATACCTCTGGAAGACCGTCGGCAACAACATCGAGAAGTACAAGGGCTACCCGCGCCTCGTCGGCGAGACCGGCGGCAAGGACTTCGTCGTCGCCCACCCGAGCGCCGACCGCGCCATCCTGAAGACCGCACTGACCCGCGGCTCCTTCGAGTTCCAGGGCCAGAAGTGCTCCGCCTCCTCCCGCGCCTACATCCCCCGCTCCATCTGGGAGGACGGCTTCAAGGAGGAGTTCGCGGCCGAGGTCGACGGCATCACCATGGGTGACGTCACCGACCTGTCCCACTTCATCGGCGCCGTCATCGACGAGCGGTCCTTCGCCAAGAACAAGGCCGCCATCGACCGCGCCAAGTCCGACCCGACCTGCACCATCGTCGCGGGCGGCAGCTACGACGACTCGGTCGGCTACTTCGTCCGCCCGACCGTCATCGAGTGCACCGACCCGTCCAACGAGGTCTTCACCACCGAGTACTTCGGCCCGATCCTCGCCGTCCACGTCTACGAGGACGACCAGTACGACGCGATGCTGGAGCAGATGGAGTCGGTGTCGGCCTACGCGCTGACCGGCTCGGTCATCGCCCAGGACCGCGCCGCCGCCGCCCACACGATGGAGAAGCTGCGCTTCGCCGCGGGCAACTTCTACATCAACGACAAGTCGACCGGCGCCGTCGTCGGCCAGCAGCCCTTCGGCGGCGGCCGCGCCTCGGGCACGAACGACAAGGCCGGTGCGGCCACCAACCTCCTGCGCTGGGTCTCGACCCGGTCCATCAAGGAGACCCTGGTCCCGCCGACCGACTACCGCTACCCGCACATGGGCTGACCTGCCCTTCCCCGGGGATTCCGGGTTCCCGGGATTTCCGGGGTTCCCGCCCCCGTCCGGCTCCCGCCGGGCGGGGGCGTTTCCGCCGGTGCTGTCGGTCGGTGCTGTCGGTCCGGCGGGGGCGCGGGCGGGGCCGCGCGGGCGGGGCCGCCACTGCCGGGAGACGGGCGCCCCGGCTCAAGGGATGACGCCCGGGCTCAGGGAGCGGCGCCTAGGCTCACGGAATGAACCGTGACGAGAAGACGGCGCTTCTGGAGTGGTGGGCCAACCCGTCCACCTGCCTGGCCCGGATCCCTGTCAGAGCGACGGCCACCGCGAGTCCGGGCGAGTGGGAGGCCCTGATCCCGCCACCTCACGGCCAAGGCACCCGCGAGAACCTCGAAGAGCTCATCGACACGGACCCTGGCTTCACCCTCCGCTTCGCCACCTCGGCCGTCGAGGTCCGGGCGGAGGCCCCCGACGACACCGGCCGCCTTCGGCTGACCGCCGTCCCGTCGCCGTAACCGCCGGACCTTCGCGACATGGCGGGCGCGGCGACGGTTCCAGGCGGAGAAGTTTCAGCGGCGGTGGTGCCACGCGGTGACGGTCGTGCGGGGCGGCGGCTCTACGCGGCGGCGGTCGTGCGCGGCGGTGGTCGTGCGGTTCTGCGGTTTTGCGGTGTGGCGGTTCTACGCGGCGACGGCGTAGGCGGGCGCGCCGAGCCGCAGCTCCGCGAGCGTCCCGGCACGTGCCGCGTCCAGGGCCGCCCTGACCCGGCGCGCCTGATGCGGCGAGCAGCGGTCGCCGAGAGCGCCGACGGGGACCCAGGCGTAACCGGCCAGTTCCGGCCGCTCGGGAAGCCGTACGCCGGTGTCTCCTGTCTCTCCTGTCTCTCCTGTGTCGCTGGTGTCGCCGGTGTCGAGGGCGCCGACGGCGTACACGAAGGTGACGCCGGCCTCGACCCCGCCGCCCCGCGCCCAGTCGACGACGAGCAGCCGCTCCGGCCGGACGGCCAGTCCGGTCTCCTCCCGCACGGTTCTGGCCATGGTCTCCCAGGCCGGCTCACCCGCCGCCGCCGGCCCTCCGGGCAACCGGAAGTTGCTGCCGGGTACGCCGGGGTGCGAAGGCGACACCATGAGCACGTCCCGCTCGTCGGCTCCGCCGGGGGAAGGACGGCAGATCAGCGCCCGGGCGGCCACCCGCACACACGGCGCGGAACCCGCGGCCGTACGCGCGTCGAGTACCCGCCGGTGCCCCAGCAACTCCCTGACGATCAGGGCCAGGCTCCGGCAGTGGCTGAACGCCGACTCCAGCCCGTTCCCGGGACCCGTGCACCGGGCCCGGTACGTCGCCTCGTCGGCGGCCCCCTCGGCGGCGACCCGCCGCGGATCGCCCACCGGCAGCGACTCCCGCGCCGTGACCTTGATCCAGGGCGCCCACTCGCCGATGAAACGGCGCAGCTCGGCGGCCGACGCCTCCATGATCTCCGCCGGGGGCGGCATGGACGCGGTGAGGATCAGGCCGACCACGCTTTCGATCTCCGCTTCGGCCGCGGGGCGGAGGGCCGGTGGGGCGGCCTGTCGGCCTCCGTTGGGCATGGCGGTACCGGGCCAGACGGGCATGGGGTCGCTCTCCTCGGTGGGGGGACGGCTGTCGGGAACCGGGGCACGTGGGCGCGAACCCTTGCGCTCGCTTATGTGTGCGATACCGCACGGCGGGCATCACAGTGAGGATTCGAACGCAGCGTCGTGCGGCGGGAGTTACGCGTCCCGGTTCCGATCTCCAGTATCGTCCTCAGCCCCTATGCTCACCCCATCTCAGGGTTGAGTGCTGACCAAGTCGATTGGGGGATACAACTATGGCTGGTGCTGCTCCACTTGATCCGTACCAAGCACGAGTCGCAGCGCTCGGAGCGGCGATCCGCGAGCACCGGCTTACGAAGGGGTGGAAGCAGAGGGAGCTCGGCAAGGCGGTTGCCCTGTCGAACACCGCGATTTCCCACTTCGAAAAGGGCACGCACGTGCCGAGGCGCGACGTCGCCCGCCGCATCGACCGTGCGTTGGGCGCCAACGGTCGCATCTGGAAGCTCCGTGACGAACTCGACGACGATCCCGATGCCGTGTGGGTGCGCCGGGCGTTCTGGTTCGAGTCCCGGTCGATCGGCCTTCGTGACATCAGTTGCGCAGTTCCTGCCCTCCTGCAGAATGCCGCGTATGAACGGGCGATCATCGAGAAGCACATTCCGTTCTGGGGCGGCAATGTAGAGGACAAGCTCAAGTACCGAGCTCGTCGGCACCAACTCTTCGAGGGTTCCGGTCGGCCCCACTTTTCTACGGTGCTCACCGAGGCTGCCCTCCACACGGTGATCGGTAGCGGAGCGATCATGCGGGAGCAGCTTGCGGACTTGGTTGCCGCGTCTCAGACGCCGGGGATCGAGGTACGCATCGCGCCCTTCGACGGCGACGCCGACATCGTGCAGAGCGTTGGAAGATTCACCATCATGGAGCTTCCCGCAGGCAAGAAGGTGGTGTACAATCAATCCGGCTTTCGAGGCGGCGTGATCACCAAACAAGAAGCGGTGGACGAATATGCCAGCTTCTATGATCGGCTCCAGGCCGGGGTGCTGGACGCCAAGGCATCAAGAATGCTGATTCGCAAGGTGATGGGTAGGGCCTACCGCCTGTACCTCTAGCCTCCATGTCCCCAACCGCCTGGAGTGGAGGGCGATGTCGGCCGTACCGAGATCGCCGAACAGTTCCCCGGCATCCTCCCCATCCGCGACTCCAAAACCCCCACCGCCCCCGATCATCGTCCCCCGAGCCGCCTGGGCCTCCTTCGTGACCGCAGTGGCCGCCACGTCCTGAGGACGAAAACCGTGCCTGAACACCGCACGGCAAGCCGCACCGCCTGCCGGATGGTCGTTCCCTGGTCCGGCGGCCGTGAGAGGGGCGGGCGTCCCCTCTTTCGGGGCGCGTCGGCCGGGCATGAACGCTAGACGGGGGAGGGGCGGACGCATTGCCGGGCGACGCACTTCTCCTTGCCTCTCACGAGAGGGGGGAGTGGAGAGGCGGGGCGTGTCCTATGCCTTGGATCAAGGGAAACGGGGGCGTGTCGGGTCGGTGAGCCGGGCAGCATGGCGGGGTGGCTGATCTGCTGTGGAATGACGTGAAGCGCTTCTTCGACCCGGACACGGTGGGGGCGTTGCCGGACGTGCGTGTCCCGGATGCCTCGGTGGAGGACTGGCAGGCGGTCCTCGATCTGATCGCGGAGAAGGGCTGGAAGTGCCGGTACTCCGAGGGGGAGACGGTGCTTCCGGTGCCCCGGGCGGAGGCCGTGCTGTCCCGTCCGGTGGACGCCGAGTGCCCGAGCCTGCGGGTCTGGCCGGCTGCCGATGTGTTGGCGATCTTCCGTTTCCATGCCGGCGATGAAGTCGACTTCGACGTCGACGTGAGGGAGTTGCAGGGTCAGGATCGCCTTGACGTGTTCTGCGGCTTCCTTCGGGAGATCGGGCGGCGGCTGGGCAAGCCGGTGTTGATGGACCCGGAAGGCGACTGTGGCCATCCGGTGATCGGCTTCGATGTCGAGGCCGGTCGAGTCGTTCTCCTTGCAGATCCGCCACGTCAGGTGACTGCGGCCGACGGCTGCGGCTCGTAGAAGGTCCCGTCGCGGAGCATCGCGAACAGGACGTCGGCCCTGCGTCGGGCGAGGCAGGGCAGGGCCTGGGTGCGATGTTTGCCCTGGGCGGTCTTCTTGCCGTAACAGCCCGGGACACGGGGGCGCCCAGGGCTGCGAACGCGGAGAGGAAGAAAGCCCCTTGAGCTGCTTGTCTCCTCTCCTGGAGGGCTGTTCGCCGCGGATCCGGGAACCTGAGCTCCGGGTCGCCGGGTCGCCGGGGCAAGTCCGGCGTAGGTGGCGAAGTGGCCGGCGGTCGCCGTCGGCCGGCCCCGCGGATCGGGGGCGGTGAGCCGAACCGCTCCGGCAGTGTGAGGGTGGCTGGTGCTGCGACCGTGGCCCCAGGACCCGTTCCGGCGAGGGGTGGAGCTGGACCGGCAGGCCGTGCGGCCGGTTCGCGGCCCGGGGTGCTTCCCCTGCGAGGTCGTCGTCGAACCCGGAGTGATCATCTCCGGCTCGGCGAGCATCACGTCCTCGCCGGCGAGGGCCCGCAGCGTGTGGGGCATCGCGCGGACCGCGTCCGCGATGATGAACGCGTCCCTCGCATCTGTCTTCGCCTCACCTGGATAGAGGTCGGCGATCCGCCGCATCCATGCCTGGCCTGGAGTTTCGGGAACAGTTCGCGGAGCTTGGGCTCGGTGTGGGGAAGCCGTTCGCCGAACGCTTTCTTCCCGGCCGGTGTCACGGCGGTGGCGTCGTGTCCGCCCTTTTGCGGAGTCACGAAAACGGTGACGGCGGGGTCGGTCGCGAGGTCGTGCGGTCCCGGGACAGGATGGGCCCCATGAAACCGTCGCCCACGCTGTCCGCCACGGAGATCACCACGGGCCGGCTCCGGCTGCGCGCCGCGCACGACACCGATCGCGACGGACTCGTGGAACTGCAGACCGATCCACAGGTCCGGCGGTACCTCGGCGGTCCGAGACCGCGACACGCCGTCGAGGGGTATCTCGACGCGATCGGTGCCGCGCACGTCACCGACAAGCCCGGCACGTTCGTCATCGCCGACGAGACGACCGACCGGCTCATCGGCACGCTCGTGCTCGACCGACGCTCCGCCGAGCTTCCCGGGCACGTCACCGAGGAGGGGGATGAACTCGAACTGACCTACCTGCTGCGTCGCGGGAGTTGGGGCGCGGGCCTGGCGTTCGAAGGCGCACGGCGCGGAGCAGACCCTGGCGGTGACCGACTTGCACTCGTTCAAAGCCTGACCGGCAGGCGGCAAGTAGCAGGCGGCAGGTGTCGGCTGGCACGCGGCCCGGGTCACCTCCCATGCCACCGGCCGAGCCGACGCCAGTAGGCTCGCGGTCATGGTCTTGCTGAGCGATCCTCGGTTGGTCGACATCCCCGTGCTCGACTGCGGGGAGCCGCTTGTGGACGTCGCGACGGTTCCGGCGGTGACGCTGGACCCGCGGGAACGGGACGCGGCCGGCGCCTACGGCCGGGTCAGGGCCGGGGTGCTCGAACGTCTGCGCGCGGCATCCGGGAGGCTTCCCGAGGGCATCGGGTTCCTCGTCATCGAAGGCCATCGCAGCCCGCGGGAACAAGCCCGCCGCTTCGCGCTGTACGAGGACCGTCTGCGGCTTTCGGGGATCGCGGACCCGGCCGAGCGCCGACGTCTGACCAGCGCTTTCGTCTCTCCGGTCGAGGTGGCTCCGCACTGTGCCGGCTCCGCACTCGACCTGACACTCGTCGACGCGGACGGCGTCGAGCAGGACATGGGCGGCCCGGTGAACGGACACCGCACGGGAGGCGAACGGACGTGCCCGTTCGAGGCCCCGGGGCTGTCGGAGGCCGCACGGGAGAACCGCGGCCTCCTGGCCCGTTGCCTGAGTGCGGAGGGCTTCGTCAACTACCCGAGTGAGTGGTGGCATTGGTCGTACGGCGACCGCTACTGGGCACTCGTGACGGGCACCCGCGCCGCCGTCTACGGGCCGGTCTGAGGGGCCGGTTGCCCTCGGCCCGAACCGGCAGGGCCTCCAGCGCGGCAGACACCGAAGGAACCGACCCGGGGCGGCGACACCGCGTTCACCACAATCACCAGCATCACCGCGATTACCGAGATGTCAGAATGTCGACCTCACAGCCCGGTGCGAACGGATCGAAGCCGTGCTCGACCAACCAGCGCACGGCCGACAGGCACCGCACGGACCACCACGCGCGGATCACGTCGAGGTCGACGCCGGCGTCGGAGCCGTAGCCGGTGAGGACGTCGCCGAGGTGCTCCTCGTGTCCGAGCGTCAGGGTGGCGAGGTCGAACAGCGCGTCACCCTGGCCCGCCTCGGACCAGTCGATGATGCCGGTGATCTCGTCACCGTCGGCGAACACGTGGGTGATCTGCAAGTCTCCGTGCGTGAACACCGGGTCCAGGGCCGGAGTACGGCCTCGGCGATCCGGCGGTTGCGGGCGACCTGATCACCGGACAGGACCCCGTTCGCCACGAGCCACTCGCATGCGCCGTCGAGATCCGCCGCCAACGCGTCGCGACTTCGTCCGGCCCGGCCGGGCCACGGCGGCGGTGGCGCGTCGTGCACCGTCCGGATGGCGGCACCCGCCGCGGCCCACGCCGCCGGCGAGGCGGTCGACGGGACGCCGAGGCGGCCGAGCGCCGCCCCGCGTACCGCACCGATCGCGAGCACGGGCGGCTCACGCCACAGGACTTCCGGGGTCGGCACGGGCGCCATCGCCATCGCTTTGACCTCGACGTCGACGCGCGCCTGGTCGGCGTCCACCTTCAGGAACACGTCACCGACACGCAGGGTCACGCGCTCGGAGTGGGCGACGACGACCTCGACCTCATCCATGGCGCCCAGCATCCCCGGTGGGCCGCCCGCGGCGCCGGGAATATCGGGAGCGATCGCACCGCCGCCGGGGTTCCGCCGGCCGGGGGCGGTGTGCCAGCGTGGGGCGCCATGGAGAATGATCACGAGAGGGACGCGGAGCTGGCACGAGCAGTGCGGCTGCGGGAAGAGGGACAGGCCGAGCATGCCCGGGAGCGGCTGACGGAGCTGGCCGAGCGGTATCCGGAGGACGCCGAGATCGCCTACCAGACCGCCTGGGTGCACGACGTCCTCGGCCTGGAGGCCGAGGCCGTGCCGTTCTATGAGCGGGCCCTGGCCGACGGTGACGGACTGGCTCCGCAAGCCCGTCACGGGGCCTTCGTCGGACTGGGGAGCACGTTCCGGGTCCTGGGCCGGTACGGGGCGGCCGTGCGGACGCTTCGGCGTGGGCTCGAAGAGTTTCCGGACGATCCGGCGCTGCGGGTCTTCCTGTCCATGGCGCTGTACAACGAGGGCGAAGGCCGCGAGGCGGTGCGGTTGTTGCTGAAGACGGTGGCCGCCACCAGCGGCGACCGTCGGGTGCGGGACTACCGGAGGGCGATCGAGTATTACGCCGACGACCTGGACGGTGTGCAGCAGGCGGCGGAGGAGTCACCGAAAGCGGAGGGCTGAGTCGTCGGCGGTGCGGGCGGGCGTCCCGACGGCCGGGCGGTCCCGCTCGCGTCGCGGCCCCGCTCACGTCTCGGCCCCGGCACGCCGACGGCCCGCACGCGCGTCCACGTCGGCCGTTCCCCCGTTCGCCGTCTCAGATAGTAGGAAGCCCGAGTAAATACCGCGACAGCGCGGGAATGCTCGCTTAGCGTGGAGGAAGCCGAGCGTCCCGCTCCATCGAGCGACGGCGGATGCGGCCGGGCGCGCGAGCGCAGGTGACCCCTGTGAGCGCCCGGGCCCCCGCCCCTTCCCGGCTCGGTTTTCACGCCGGATTCCATCCGGTCCCGCCCAATCCCACTCGTCCTCACCAGACCGCATTCCTCGCAGGGCTTCTTGCAGGGCTTCTTCCAGAGGAGACGTGACCCATGGCCGAGACCACCGCCGTCCGCAAACCCCGCCGCACCCGCCGTGCCGAGCGCGACGCCGACCGCATCAACGCCGCCGCGGCCCTCCAGCGCGCCCTCGACCGCCGCGACAACGGGGGCCCGGCGGGCCTCTAGGTTCTGCCTCCTCGGTCGGCGTCGAGCCCGGACGAGGAGCACGGCGAAGAGGGAACGCCGCCTGCCAGTCTGTCTTCCCCGAGCGGAGTGCCAGGTCGCCTGGCCTGCAGGGACGCCGACCCCGACGCCCCATCGGCCGCAGCCGGCGTCCGTTGACGTTGCCGTCAGCATCGCCGTCAGCGTTGTCGTCAAGCAGCGCGAAAGACCCGCCGGAGAACTCCGGCGGGCCTTCACCACTCACATGGCGGGTCGTCGTCGATGACCGGGGCCCGGCCGATCGCCCCGAGGAGGGCGAGGGACAGGGTGTCAGGCTCGGATCTCACGCCATCTCCGGGGCATTCCCGCGCCGGGCAGCGGGCGTGCTTCGGGTGGGTGGATCACCGTACGAGCGATCCACCCACCCGCAGTCACGTCAGCCGGTCGCAGGGACGAGGTTGTGCTCCGTGCCGAGGCGTTCGCTGCCGGTGTCCTCGTAGAGGGAGGTCTCGCCGTCGGACCAGCGGATGACGAGGTCGTCGGTGCGGCCGTTACCGGTGAAGTCGCCGGTGGTCATCACGGTGCTGTGGGTCCAGGTGCTCCAGTTGCCGCCGCGGACGGTGTGCCTGGCGCCCACATGGCTGGTGGTGGTGCCCACGTAGCTGTTGATCGAGCCGTCCTTCCAGCGCACCAGCAGATCCCACCTGCCGCTGCCGCTGTACTCGCCGGCGGTCAGCAATGTCACGTCCTCCCAAGCCTTGTTGGAGTCCATGAGCTTGTGCTCCTCCGAGAACTCCTTCTCGGCGCCGACGTTCGTGTAAAGGGTCAGCTCGCCATCGGACCAGCGCACCATCAGGTCGGTGACGTACTTGGCGGCGATGAAGCGGCCCGCGGTGATCTGGGTGGCGTGCTGCCAGGTCTTGGCCTTGTCCTTGTCTTTGTCCTTGTCGACCATCGTGATGCCGTTCCAGTTCAGCCCCTTGGAGCCGACATCGCCGTAGAGGGAGACCTCGCCATCGGACCAGCGCACGATCAGGTCGAACTGAGTGGAGCCGGTGAAGTCACCGGCGGTGATCCCTTCCGCGTGCTTCCAGGTGGCGTTCTTCCCCAAGAGCTGCCGCTCGCCGCTGAACCCGCCGCGGCCGTCGCTGTTGTAGAGGGTGATCTCACCGTCGGTCCACACCACAATCAAATCACTGCGCCCGCGGCCGGTGAAGTCGCCGGAGGCCATCAGCTTGGCGTGCTTCCACGTGCTGGCGCCGCCCATGGTGTACGGGAGGCGGGGCTGCTGGTACTTGCCATAGTTGGGATGGCGGCCGTGCTGGGCGTCGTCGTAGAGGCGGAAGAAATAGTCCTGGTGCATCGGGCTGTAGGTGATGCGGTCGTACATGCCGGGGTACCGGGGGTCGCTTTTGTCTATGCCACCGCCATTCCAGCCGCCGACGTTGCCGATGATCTCACCGGTCCCGTCATTGTTCAGCTTGGAGAACCACGGTCCGCCCGAGACACCACCCCACATGCCGGCGCAGTCGATCTGCATCTGGTTGTACCTCGGCAACGGCGACGTCTTGGTGGAACACTTCACCGCCGTGTCGGCCCGGTTATGGCCGATCATGGGATATTCGAAGATCGTGACGTTGTTGTAAAAGGTCTTGGTTCTGCCGAGAGTGTTGCCCCCCACTACGTCCTGTACGTTCTTGCCCTTGAGTGACTTCAAGCCGGCGAAGGTGAAATCCAGGTCGGAGACGGCGGTTTTATCGTTTCGTTGGTATTGCCCGTAGATGAACCAGGTTTTCACGGGCCAGATTCCGTACGGCCCTCGACTTGAGAGGAGCTTGATACCCGTTGGGTGTCCGCCCTGAGGGGTCGGTGGCGGAGGCCATGCGCTCCGGCGTCCAGAACCGTCTCAGCTCCTCCGCCTCCGCGTCGCCGTCCGTGCTGCCCTGAGTGGGGTCCGTCGGGGCAGGGGAGGCGCTTCGCTCCGGGGGAGCCGGCGGCATAGGGCCGAGGTGGGGGATGTCGCTGTTCTGGGGGCGGCGCCGGGGGGCGTGAGACGTATGGAGGGCGCCGGGTTGGATGCGCCGAGTGGGTTCGGAGTGGGTGCGTTGGCGGCGGTTGCCGGGCTGACAGCCAGGACAACGAGACCTGTTGCGGCCATGACGGCGCGCCGAAGCCGTGCTCCGTGCAATGACATGCGTTTTCACTCTTCATTCA
Organism: Streptomyces sp. NPDC052910; assembly: GCF_055585605.1. Classification (NCBI taxonomy): domain Bacteria; kingdom Bacillati; phylum Actinomycetota; class Actinomycetes; order Kitasatosporales; family Streptomycetaceae; genus Streptomyces; species Streptomyces sp. NPDC052910. The sequence goes on along the minus strand of NZ_JBVJJR010000001.1, from coordinate 209,091 downwards.
GAATTCGAACTTCCCTGTTTTCAGAGAAGCCTTTTAAGGGCGGGCGCCCACAAGGAATATGGGCGCGCCGAATGGACTCCCGAACCGGAGGGGATCCGCTTCAGGAACATTCACAGAAGGAGGTGTTCAGGTCGTGGTGGACTTCCTGTGTCGCCGGTCGCGGACGATGAGGATGACGATGGCCGCGAGGCCGATGGAGGCGACGGCGATGATGGCAAACAGCCAGGGGCTGATCCGGCTATTGGGCGTGGTTGACGCGGAAGAACCGGGAGGCGGGGGTGGCGGCTGTTCGGCTTTCGCGGAGACGATCAGGTTCTGCGTCACGCTCTGCCGTCCTCCGTGCGAAGACACCGTCACCGGGTAGGTGCCCTCGGGAAGATTTCGTCGCAACTGGATATGCCCCGCGTACACATAGGGCCCGTTCTCGTCATCCTGCCGGAGTCCCGGGTCGTCACTGGTGTGCATACGCAGAGCCAGTGGGTGCTCGAAAGCCGGTGACTGCGCCTGGAGCGTTCCGGCCCCGTCGTCGTCGACAGCAAGGGAGACGGCCGCCTCCGCGCCAGGGCGTACTCGATGCGCCTGGGCTGCCGGGTTGGTGGGGTCGGTCCCGTAGCGGGGGTAGACATCGAAACGTCGGACATAGTCGGAGTACGGCGTTTTCCCCACGGTTACGTCGGTGCTGGCGACTGGTTGGTCGTGGTAATAGGCGGTGACCACATACCGCCCCGGATAGTCGGTCGTATAGCGGCCGTATTCGTCCGCGCTCTCTGTAGCTCGACCGTCGCGTGGGGCAACTTCCATCGGATCCGGAAAGAGATAGGACAAGCCGTCGTTCGGGTCGGCAGGCCGGGCTCTGATTGTGGCCGTGTCCCAACCCGCAGGCATCCCGCTGAGGCGTACAGCGGCAAGGGCGCCGGCCCGTACCGGCGTGTGCCCGTGGGGGCCCAGGCCGAACACTTCAAGGCGTGCGTGGGGGGCGGCGGTTGGCGAAGCGAGAGGAGTAGGGGCGGACGGTGACGGCGTTTCCGCGTGGGCGGGTGCCAGGGGGAGGAGCAGTGCAGATGCGACAGCGGCGGTGAGCGCGCGGAGAACCGTGGCGGTGGCGAACTTTGTCTTCACTGGATTCCTGGTGTGATTCTGAAATTGTCTTCGTCGTGCGGCAGTTGCGCGCTGGTGAGCAGACAGTGGCACTCTGCGGCTGCGAGTCTCCTGTACTTGTCATGCTCTGACAAGACCCCGCCGGCGGGAGGGGTCCCGGGGCCGCTGGGTGACCGAGGAAGCGGCACGTCATCTTGGTCGTGCTCGCACGCGCCTTCGGCGGGAACACCAGGCCTCTCCTCGTCCGGTGTCCGCCGGGCTGGTGGCCAGGGCAATGAGACCTGTTGCGGCCACGAGAGCATGCCGAAGGCGTGCTCTGTTCAGAGACATGTGTTCCCCTTTTTTCGAATCGCGGCTTCCCTGGTCGTCAGGGAAGGCTTTTAAGGCGAGCGCCTGTAAGGAACTGGGGCTCGTCGTGAGGGGGGGGCTGGTCCGGACGGATTCCGGCGGGGGAGAGTCAGAGGAGGCGGTCTCAGGCCGTGGTGGAATTCCGACGTCGTCGGTCGCGGAGGGCGCGGACGGCGCGGAAGGTGAAGACCGCAAGGCAGGGCAGGCCGATGGCGAGGCCGGCTAGTTGCCAGATGGTCGGCCGAAAACCGGACGTGGACCCGGGTAGTGCCCGAGGTGGGGGGTCCTGGGCTGTCGCGGCGACGATCAGGTTCTGGGTCACGCTGTGCCGTCCTCCGTGCGAGGACACGGTGACGGGGTATACGCCCTCGGGGAGGTTCGGCCGCACTCGGAAATGTCCCGCATACACGTAAGGGCCGCTTTCCGCGTCCTGCCGGAGATCCGGGTCGTCACTGGTGTTCATGCGCAGTTTCAACGGATGATCAAAAGCAGGCGAACGCGCCTGAAGGGTCCCTGCATCGTCGTCGCTGACAGCAAGAGAGACGGCTGCCTGGGCCCCAGGGCGAACTCGGTGTGCTTCCGTTGCCGAGTCGGTGGGGCTTCCATAGCGGGGGTAGATGTCGAAGCGGCGAACGTAGTCGAGATACGGCCCTTTCTGCACTGTGACCTCGGTGCTGGCGAGTTCCCGTCCGCGATAGCTGGCGGTGACCACATACCGGCCCGGCTCCAGAGTCGTGTAATGACCGTAGTCGTCCGCGCTTTCCGTCTCTTTGCCCTTGCGCGGCCTGACGTCGTAGCCGAAGAAATAGGAGAAGTGGTCATTGGGGTCGGCGGGCCGGGCGTCGATGGTGGCCTTGTCCCACCCCGGTGGCATCCCGCTGAGGCGTACGGAGGCAAGGCTGCCGGCCCGCACCGGTGTGTGCCTGTCGGGGCCCAGGCCGAACACCTCAAGTCGTGCATGAGTGGCGGAGCTTGGCGAGGCGGAAGCGGACGGTGACGGCGTTTCCGCTTGGGCGGGTGCCAGGGGGAGGAGCAGTGCGGATGCGGCAGCGGCGGCGAGCGCGGGGAGAACCGTGGCGGTGACGTTTTCTGTCTTCACTGGATTCCTGGTGTGTCTGAAATCGTCTTCGCCGGGCGACAGCTGCGCGCTGTAAGCAGACGGTGCCGCTCCGCGGATGCGAGTCTCCTGTGTTTGTCATGCTCTGACAAGGCCCAGCCGACGGGAACGGTCCACGATCGGTGGGCGCCGGCTCGCCGCTGCCCGGCCGGACTCGACGCGGTCGCCCGCTGCGTCGCCTGCGCACAGGCAGCGCCACGGCCGGGGTCCTGGCCCGGTCATCAGGACCGGAGGCCGCCGGGCGGGTGACCCCGGAACGCCGGCCCGGCGGGGGTGCGGGCGCCCCGGGGGCGGCCCGGCCGGTCCGTTCGTCCGCCGGCGACGGCGGGCCCGCGCGTCCCGCCGCCGTCGACATCCCGTATCCGCGCGCGAGCGCGGTCGTTCGTCAGCTCATGAACCGACACAGGCTCATGAACCGACGCACCGTCGCCCGCGCCGCCGGCGTCGGTCTGGCCCTCCTCGCCGGAGCCGGGGCCGGGACGGCTCCCGCGTGGGCCGGGGGCCCGGACGGGGGCCTCCTCTCCCCGGTCGCCGGCGGTGGTTGCTCCGGCCGGTCGGGTGTGACGGCCGGCGGGGATGCCGCGGGGGTCGTGGCGGGCCTGCTCGGCCCGCCCGTCACCGGACTGCTTGCCCCGTGCGGCGGCTACGACAACCACCGGCCGCAGCCCCCGTGCGCCCCCGTCCCGGACTCCAGCCCGGCGGTCCCGACCCTGCTCAACGTCGGCGTGCAAGGTTTCGACATCCTGAGCGACCGCACGCCCCGGACGTGTACGGACGGCCCCGCGGGTTCGGTCCCGCCGTCCGTGCTCGACTTCATCCCGTTCATCCCGTTCGTCCCGGCCCTGCCGGGGACGACGGGCGCCGGCCCCTGACGAGGCAGGCCCGCGCCCGTCGGGCAGCCGGACAGCCGGGCAGTCGGGCAGCCGGACAGCCGGGCAGCCGGGCAGCCGGGCGGTGTCTACTCCTCGTCGGACGGCCGCAGGAACTCCAGGGTCCACGTCTCCTGGAACTCCGGCTGCGGCGGCACGACCTCGATCTGCGCGCCCCGGTGCCCGGCGCGGAGGGCGAGTCCCTTGTCCGAGAGGATCTTGACGCCGCCGATGACCCGCTCGAACGTGAACTTCGCCCACTCGGGGCGCGGGACGCTGTTCACGTACAGCTTGTCCTCGGCGATCACCAGCCCGGCGGCCTCGTGCTGCGCGAGGTGCACCACGTACGGCGCCCCGGGCACCGGCTCGGTGGGTTCGATGGTCCACTCCTGCTCGATCGGGAGCGGGTTGAGGCGGTCGGTGATGACCGGGGCGCCGTGTTTGACGGCGTACTCGGTGGCCGTCAGCAGGGCCGCCGGGCCGATGATGTGGGCGTGGACCTTGTAGACGCCGGGCTTCACGGGGATCGGAGGCATGCGAGGGACTCCCTCTCTCACGGTCCGCTTCCGCCGGCGGCGGGGTGCCGTCGGCGCACGCTCCACCATGAACGCGTGCCGTGCCGCGAGAAAGGCACGGATAAAGACAGATCTCATCCGACCGGGATCGATCGGACATGGTTGCGAATCTCGGGCGGAGGGCCGGACGGGGGCGCCCACGGCGCGTCGCCGGCCCGGCGGCGCACCGTGGGCCCGATCCGGCGTCGGCCCTACCGCCCTGACCGCACCACGTCGAAGTGGTCGATCCGCTTCCCGTTCTCCGCCAGCGCCGTGACCCGCAGCCGGGGCCGCGTCCCCGGCTCGCATTCGACCGCCAGGAAGGAGTGGCCTGTGTAGCGGACGCGGGACCACTCCACTCGTTCGGGGGACTTCACCCGACCCTTCTTCCAGTGGTAGCTGGCGATGCTTTCGAGGTCGTGGACGTGGCCCTCGTAGCTGTCGGGGACGGGGAAGTCGTAGAGGTCGGCGCCCGCGCCGCCGGCGGTGACGTAGACGATGCCGTCGCGGGCCGGGTCGACCGTCGCGCCGATCGGGACGCGGCGGCGGAGCCGGCCCGCGCGGAGGGCGTCGGTGCGCTCGTAGACGTGGTTGTGGCCGTTGACGACGAGGTCCACGCGGTGCTTGTCGAACAGGGGGAGCCACGCGTCGCGGACGCCGCCGTCCGAGGCGTGGGCCTTGGTCGTGGAGAAGGCGCAGTGGTGGAAGAAGACGACGATGAAATCGACGTCCCGGTGGGCCCGCAGCTCGCGCAGTCGGCGGTCGAGCCAGGCGGTCTGCCGGCCGCCGCTGTACCCGGCGTTGGCGGCGATCTCGTATGAGACGTCGTTGGCGTCCAGGGCGACGACGGCGACGTTGCCGTGGACGAAGGAGTAGGCACCTGGTGCGCGGCGCGGGTCGAAGCCGTTGGCGGGGAGGGCCCAGCGGGCGCTCTGGCCGCCGTAGCCGTTGGGGGAGTACCAGGCCTCCATGTCGTGGTTGCCGGTGGTCACCATCCAGGGGACGCTCCGCGCCACCGTCTCCGTCTGGGCGAGGAACTGGTCCCACACCCGCGCGTCGTACACGTCGCCGGGCCGGCCGGCGCCGCTGGTGTCGGCGTAGCAGATGTCGCCCGCGTGCAGGTGGAAGGCCGGGTCCTGGCCGAGCAGCAACTGGTCGTTGCCGAGCGCGTGGTAGCCGACGCCCTGGTCGCCGAAGGCCGTGAAGACGAACCGCTCCGGGCGCGCGGGCGCGGTCCGGAAGGACGCCACCGTGCCGAGGTTGCGGACGTCCGCCGGGTCGAAGCCGGCGTGCCCGACGCCGTAGTAGTACGTGGTGCCGGGACGCAGCCCGTCCAGGGCGACGTGCAGGTAGTGCTGGTCGACGGCGGGCAGCTTCCGGACCAGCGGCGGGGTGTGCAGGTGCCGCACCTCGGCCTCGACCCGGCGGCCGAGGTCCCAGGGCTTCAGCCCGACCCGGAGGAAGGGCTTGCGCACCGCGAACGGCACCTGCCACGAGACGCGCATCTGCGTCTTGGGGTCGGCGCCGAACGCCAGGTGCCGTCCGAAGGGGGCGACCAGGGCGCCGCTGACCCGGCCGGTGGCTCTAGCCGAGACGAGGGTCGGGGCTCCCGGAGCGGAGGTCCCCGGGGCGGAGGTTCCGAGGGCGGAGGTTCCCAGGGCGGCGGGAGCGGCTCCGAGCAGGCCCGTCCCGGCGACCGTCCCCGCCGTCACCGCGCCCGCGCGCAGCAGGCCGCGCCGGGTGAGCTTGCTCCGCAGGTACTCGTGCTGCTCCGGCATGGTCATGCGCTCGGCGAGCCGGCCGGGGATGCCTACGCGTGGAGTGTCCATGCCGGGAAAGTGCCAGCAAAGGCCCGTCCCGTCACCCACTTCCGCCGAATTCCGCCGAACCGGCCCCTGCCGGTCGCCTCTCGTCCACATGATGGACGCAGAGTGTCATTCAGTGGGACGAGGCAGTACGGTCCCGTCATGTCTCGCAGCATGCGCCTCGCAGTGATCCCCGGTGACGGCATCGGCCCCGAAGTGGTGGCCCAGGGACTTCGCGTCCTCACCGCCGTCCTCCCCTCCGACGTGAAGCTGGAGACCCGGGAGTACGACCTCGGCGCCCGGCGCTGGCATGCCACCGGGGAGACCCTTCCCGACGCCGAGCTGGAGTCCCTCAAGGACCACGACGCGATCCTGCTCGGCGCGGTGGGCGACCCCTCCGTACCGTCCGGCGTACTGGAGCGCGGCCTGCTCCTCAAGCTCCGTTTCGCCTTCGACCACTACGTGAACCTGCGCCCCTCCCGGCTCTACCCCGGCACCGCCGGCCCGCTCGCCGGCGGCCCGGACATCGACTTCGTCGTGGTCCGCGAGGGCACCGAGGGCCCGTACACCGGCAACGGCGGCTCGCTGCGCACCGGCACCCCGGCCGAGGTCGCCACCGAGGTCAGCGTCAACACCGCGTACGGCGTGGAACGCGTCGTCCGGGACGCCTACGCGCGGGCCCAGGCCCGGCCGCGGAAGCACCTCACGCTGGTGCACAAGAACAACGTCCTGGTGCACGCCGGGCGGCTCTGGACCTCGGTCTTCGAACGGGTCGGCCGGGAGTTCCCCGAGGTCACGACGGACTACCTGCACGTGGACGCCGCGACGATCTTCCTCGTCACCCGGCCCGAGCGGTTCGACGTGATCGTCACCGACAACCTCTTCGGCGACATCCTCACCGACCTCGCGGCGGCCGTCAGCGGCGGCATCGGAACCGCCGCCTCCGGCAACATCAACCCGGACGGCACCTTCCCGTCCATGTTCGAGCCCGTCCACGGCTCGGCTCCGGACATCGCGGGCACCGGCACGGCCGACCCGACGGCCACCGTCCTCTCCGTCGCCCTGCTGCTGCGGCACCTCGGCTACGAGGGGGAGGCCGCGCGGGTGGAGGAGGCCGTCGCCGCCGACCTCGCGCGGCGGGACGGGACCGCCCGCTCCACGGAGGAGACCGGATCGGCGCTGGTGGCCTTGGTAACCGAGGTACCGGGGGTACCCTCCTGACCCGTCCGCCTCGCGCGCGGCCGGAATCACCACCGTTCCATCGGGCCGCGCGCCTCCTCGGCGTTCGCACAGGTATTTCGTTCATGACCCCGGCCGAGCGATAATCGGACACGGGGCCGCGAAAAGAGGCGAAAAGCTCGGACGTCCACCAGAGCGGGGGCGGCGTGAGCGCGGTCCGCAGCACCCGAAAGTTAAGGACACGCATCCATGACCACGCCCACGATCGAGCTCAAGCCCTCCTCGCAGCCGCTGTCCGCCGCGGAACGGGAGCGCATCCTCGCCGACCCCGGGTTCGGCCGCCACTTCACCGACCACATGGTCACCATCAAGTGGACGGACGGGGTCGGCTGGCACGACGCCCAGTTGGTGCCGTACGCGCCGCTGTCGGTCGACCCGGCCAACATGACCCTCCACTACGGGCAGGCCATCTTCGAGGGCCTCAAGGCGTACCAGCGCCCCGACGGCGGCGTCGCCACCTTCCGTCCCGACGAGAACGCCAAGCGCTTCCAGGCGTCCGCCCGCCGGCTCGCGATGCCCGAACTGCCCGTCGAGACCTTCATCGAGGCGTGCGACGCCCTCGTGCGGCAGGACCGCGCCTGGGTGCCCGCCTCCGGTGAAGCCTCCCTCTACCTGCGGCCGTTCATGTTCGCCACCGAGGCGGGGCTGGGCGTGCGCCCGGCCAAGGAATACCTCTTCGTCGTCATCGCCTCGCCGGCCGGCGCCTACTTCGCGGGCGGCGTCAAGCCCGTCTCCGTCTGGATCTCCGAGGAGTACGTCCGCGCCGCCCCCGGCGGCACCGGCGCCGCCAAGTGCGCGGGCAACTACGCCGCCTCCCTCATCGCCCAGGCGCAGGCCGCCGAGAAGGGCTGCGACCAGGTGGTCTGGCTGGACGCCGTGGAGCGCCGCTGGATCGAGGAGATGGGCGGCATGAACCTGTACTTCGTGTACGGGAACCGGATCGTCACCCCCGAGCTGACCGGGTCCCTGCTGCCCGGCATCACGCGGGCCTCGCTGCTGCGGATCGCCTCGGACCTCGGGTACGAGGTCGCCGAGGGGCGGATCTCGGTGGAGGACTGGCGGAACGCGAACGCGGACGGGTCGCTGACCGAGGTGTTCGCCTGCGGCACGGCCGCGGTCATCACGCCCGTCGGGTCGGTGAAGTCCGCGCGCGGTGACTGGACGATCGGCGACGGCGGTCCTGGTGAGGTGACGATGCGGCTGCGGCAGGCGCTGCTGGACGTTCAGACGGGGGCCGCGGACGACACGTACGGGTGGATGCACCCGCTGGGGTAGTCGGTCGGGGTGCCCCGGCCCCGCCCTTTCACCGTTTCCCGGGGCTGACGCCCCAGACCCCCTTTCGCGGCTTCGCCGCTCGTCCTCGAACGCCGGACGGGCTGAATCAAGCTCGTCCGGCGTCCGAGGAGCACGCGACCGCGCCTCCGCCTCGGACCCCTTGTCCGAAACCGCTCGGTCCGCCACCGTTCCCCCATGGAACAGCACTGGAAGAAGATCTGGGTCGGCTCGGCCGGCAACATGGTCGAGTGGTTCGACTGGTTCGTCTACGCCAGCTTCGCGACCTACTTCGCGGGCTCCTTCTTCCCCGAAGGCAACGACACCGCCAAACTCATGAACACCGCCGGCATCTTCGCCGTCGGCTTCTTCATGCGCCCGGTCGGCGGCTGGCTGCTCGGGCGGGTGGGCGACCGGCGGGGGCGCAAGGCGGCCCTCACCCTGACCGTGACGCTGATGTCCGCCTCGGCGGTGCTGATCGCCGCCGCGCCCACCTACGGGGTGGCGGGGTACGGCGGCGTCGCCGTGCTGCTGGTCGCGCGGCTGCTGCAAGGGCTGTCGGTGGGCGGCGAGTACGCGGCCAGCGCCACGTACCTCACCGAGGCGTCCGCTCCCGGCCGCCGCGGTTTCGCGTCCAGCTTCCAGTACGTGTCCATGACGGCCGGCCAGTTGCTCGGCCTGGGGCTGCTGATCGTGCTGCAACACAGCCTGAGCTCCGCGGAGTTGCACCAGTGGGGCTGGCGGATCCCGTTCGTCGTCGGCGCGCTCGGCGCGGCCGTCATCTTCTACCTCCGGCGCAACATGCTGGAGACGGAGACGTACCAGGAGGCGGACGACACCCCGCAGGGGGACCGCGGCACGGTCCGCGCCCTGCTGCGGCACAAGCGCGAGGCGCTGCTGGTCATGGCGCTGACCATGGGCGGCACCGTCGCGTATTACACGTACACCACGTACCTCACCAAGTACCTCTCCAACACCGCCGGGCTGCCCAAGCAGACCGCCACCCTGGTCAGTTTCTGCGCGCTGCTGGTCTTCGCCTGCCTCCAACCCCTCGCGGGCGCCCTGTCCGACCGGATCGGCCGCCGGCCGCTGCTGGTCACCTTCGCGGTGGGGTCCACCCTCCTGACCGTGCCGATCATGACGCTGCTGAAGCACGCCGGTTCGTTCTGGCCCGCCCTGGGTCTCGCCCTGCTGGCCCTCGTCGTGGTCACCGGCTATACGTCGATCAACGCCTGTGTGAAGGCTGAGCTGTTCCCGACGGGCGTCCGCTCGCTGGGCGTCGCGCTGCCGTACGCGCTGGCCAACGCGCTGTTCGGCGGGACGGCCGAATACGTGGCCCTGTGGTTCAAGAACAGCGGGCACGAGGCGGGCTTCTCCTGGTACGTGGCGGGTTGCGCGGCCGTGTCGCTGGTGGTGTACCTGACGATGCGGGAGACCCGGGACATCGACCTCAAGCGGGTCGGTGCCGGTGCGCCCGCGGGACCGGCCGGGCGCGATCCCGAGGCTCTCGGGGACTCCAAGGGCGCCGTGGCCGCCCCCTGACCCGAACGATTGCCCGACATCCGGCCCCGCCGCCCGCATCGTGAGACGCGCCTCCGGCGGCGGGGGCGGCTGTGCAAGACTGCGTCCGTGTTCTCGCTCGCCATGATTACGGGCAGCAGGCGCGCCGGTCCGCAGTGACCGTTCCGCACGTACCTGGTGCGGCACGGCCACCCTCGTCCCCGACCCGCGCGCAGACCTCTCGCACCCGCGAGAGGTTTTTTCGTTTCCGGCCCACCCTTCGCCGGGAGCGGAGCACGCGGGACCATGGAGGGACGGTGGAGCCGGTCATTCCGGTAGACCGAGATCCCGACAGGAGCCTCAGCAGCATGACGGACACCCTCACGGACGCCCCCGAGGCGGCCCCGTCCGACGCGTTCCACGTCTTCGACACCACGCTCCGCGACGGCGCGCAGCGCGAGGGCATCAACCTCACGGTGGCGGACAAGCTCACCATCGCCCGGCACCTGGACGACTTCGGCGTGGGCTTCATCGAGGGCGGCTGGCCGGGCGCCAACCCGCGGGACACCGAGTTCTTCCGGCGCGCCCGGGAGGAGATCACCTTCCGCCACGCCCGGCTCGTCGCGTTCGGCGCCACCCGCAAGCCCGGCGTCCGGGCGGAGGACGACCCCCAGGTCGCCGCGCTCCTCGCGTCCGGCGCCCCGGTGGTCACCATCGTCGCCAAGGCTCACGACCGCCACGTCGAACTGGCCCTGCGCACCACGCTGGACGAGAACCTGGCGATGGTCCGGGACACCGTCGCGCACCTGCGGGCGCACGGCCGGCGGGTGTTCGTCGACTGCGAGCACTTCTTCGACGGTCACCGGGCCGACGCGGCGTACGCCACCGCGGTCGTCCGCGCCGCGCACGAGGCCGGCGCCGACGTGGTCGTGCTCTGCGACACCAACGGCGGCATGCTCCCCGCCCGGGTCGGCGAGACCGTCTCCGCGGTGCTCGCGGCGACCGGGGCGCGGCTGGGCATCCACGCGCAGGACGACACCGGGTGCGCGGTGGCCAACACCCTGGCCGCCGTGGACGCGGGCGCCACCCACGTCCAGTGCACGGCCAACGGTTACGGCGAACGCGTCGGCAACGCCAACCTCTTCCCCGTCGTCGCGGCGCTGGAGCTCAAGTACGACCGGCGGGTGCTGCCGCCCGGCAAGCTGGCCGAGACCACCCGCATCTCGCACGCCATCGCCGAGGTCGTCAACCTGACGCCGTCCACGCATCAGCCGTACGTGGGAGTCTCCGCCTTCGCCCACAAGGCCGGACTGCACGCCTCCGCGATCAAGGTCGACCCGGACCTGTACCAGCACATCGACCCGGAGCGGGTCGGCAACACCATGCGGATGCTGGTCTCGGACATGGCCGGCCGCGCGTCGATCGAGCTCAAGGGCAAGGAGCTCGGCATCGACCTGGGCGGCGACCGGGAACTCGTCGGCCGGGTCGTCGAGCGCGTCAAGGAGCGGGAGGCACAGGGCTACACCTACGAGGCGGCGGACGCCTCCTTCGAACTCCTGCTCCGCCAGGAGGTGACCGGCCGGGCGCTGCGCTACTACCGCGTCGAGTCCTGGCGCGCCATCGCCGAGGACCGCCCCGACGGCACCCACGCCAACGAGGCGACCGTGAAGCTCTGGGCCAAGGGCGAGCGCATCGTCGCCACGGCGGAGGGCAACGGACCGGTCAACGCGCTGGACCGGGCGCTGCGTTCGGCCCTCGAACCGTTCTACCCGCAGCTCGGCGGGCTGGAGCTGACCGACTACAAGGTCCGCATCCTGGAGGGCAGCCTGGGCACCGGCTCGATCACCCGGGTCCTGGTCTCCACCAGCGACCAGGACGGCGAGTGGTCCACGGTCGGCGTGGCCGAGAACGTCATCGCCGCCTCCTGGCAGGCGCTCGACGACGCCTACGCCTACGGGCTGTGGCGCGCGGGCGTCGAACCGCGGGAGTGAGACCCGGCGGCGGGCTCAGTCCTGGGACGGGGCGCGGACGGCGGAGATGTCGAAGAGCAGCTTCACCTTGTCGCTGATCATGACGCCGCCCGCCTCCAGGGCCGCGTTCCAGGACAGCCCCCAGTCGGACCGCTGTATCTCGGCGCGGCCCTCGAAACCGACGCGCTCGGTGCCGTAGGCGTCGACGGCCGAGCCGTTGAACTCCAGGTCGATGGCGACGGGACGGCTGACGTCCTTGATGGTCAGGTCACCGGTGATCCGGTACGTGTCGCCGCCCAAGGCCTCGGCGGAGGCGGACCGGAAGGTCATCAGCGGGAACCGCTCGGCGTCGAAGAAGTCCTCCTTCAGCAGGTGCGCGTCACGGTCCTTCATGCCGGTGTCCACGCTCGCGACGGAGATGTCGAGGGAGGCCGCGGACCGGGTGGGGTCGCTCCCGTCGAGATGGAGCGTGCCCTGGTACTCGCCGAAGTGGCCGCGGACGTTCGTGACCATCGCGTGGCGGACGGTGAAGCCGATGCTGCTGTGAACGGGATCGATGGTCCAGTCGCCGGTGAGGGCGGACAGCGCGGGGTTCGCGGCGGCCGGGGTCTCGGGGGCGGACTTGCGGGTGAAGGGGCCCATGGCGTTCTCCTCGTGGGTCGACGGCCGGCCGGGCGGGGCCGGCGGGGGTGGGTCGATCGCTCGATCCCTTTCCACGGTAGTGCGGGATGGTTCATCCTTCAACTGAATCGGGGATATGTCCGGGCGGGATTCTCCGCGCCCGCGCGACGCGCCGGGAGGCCGTTTCCGGCCGGGCCGTGCGGGCCGTGCGGGCCAGGGAAGCGGTGCGGCGCGGGGACGCCGCCGGGGGAGCGGCGCGGGGCCGGATGCCGTGCGGGCCGGACCGGCTTCGCGCCGCCGGGCGGGCGGCGGGGACGGGTGCGGGCCGGGCCGGGCCGACCGACGCTGACCCGGGTGCGCGACGGGACGCTCGCAGGACGTCCGTGGCGGGCGGATCCCGGCGCCACCCCGGCGGCCGGCGAGGACCGGTCGCACGCCCCGGGCCCCGGCGGAAGCCGTGACGGCGAGCCGTGCACCCGGGCCCGCCCCGGGCCCTGGCGGAGCCGTGACGGTGAGCCGTGCACCCGGACCCGCTCCGTGCCCCGGCGGAGTCGCGACGGCGAGCCGCGCACCCGGCTCGCCCCGTGCCCCGGCGCCGCGTGGAGCGGGCGGCGTTTCCGTTCGCCTCATTGCGCGCCCCGCCGCGCGGCTGGCACGGTGTGGCCACCCCGCGCAGCCCTCCCGCATCGTGAGGACGCCCATGCCTCCACCCTGGACCCGCCGCGCCTTCCTCGCCACGGCTCTCGCCCGGAGCCTCGCCGGAGCCCTGGCCGACGGGCCGCCCGCCACCGCCTCCACCGCCCCCACCTCCACCGCCCCCACCTCCACCGCCCCCACCTCCACCGCCCCCGCTCCCTGCGCTCCCGCCTCCTGCGCCACTCCTGCCGCCGACGGCGCCCCCGCCCCCGCCGACGCGTTCACCACCCTCCGCCACCGCTGGCGCGACCTCCTCCTCGGCACCGGCTTCCACCCCGGCGCCGAGCCGTACCGCACCGTCCTGCGCCGCACCGGCGCGACCGCACGCGCCCACCGGGCCCGGATGCGGCCCGCCCCCGGGTCACTCTGGCCCGACGCCCCCTTCGACCCGCCCGCCGGCATCACCCTCAGCCACGCCCGGCTGCACGGCATGGCCCGGGCGTACGTCCAGCCCGGCACCGGGCTCACCGGCGACCCGGCGCTCGCCGCCGACGTCCTCGCCGGGCTGGACCACGTCCACCGGACCGTCTACCACCCGGGCGCCGAGCGGTACGGCAACTGGTGGGAGTGGCAGATCGGCACCCCGCGCCTGCTGCTCGACACGCTCACCCTGCTGTACGCCGAGGCCGGGCCCGCCCGGTGCGCCGACGGGCTCGCGGCGGTCGACCACTTCGTCCTGGACGCGCTCCTCGGCCCGTACACCGGCACCAGCACCGGCGCCAACCGCGTCGACCTCTGCCGCGTCGTCGCCCTCCGCGGCGTCCTGGGGGAGGCGCCGGCCAAGCTCGCCCTCGCCCGCGACGCGCTCACCCCGGTCCTCGCCCACGTCGACCACGGCGACGGGCTGTACGCCGACGGCTCGTTCCTCCAGCACACCGCCGTCCCCTACACCGGCACCTACGGGTGGGTGCTGCTCGACGGCCTCGCCCGGCTCCTCGCCCTGCTGAACGGCTCCGCCTGGGACGTCGCCGACGCCGGCCGGCGCTTCGTCCACGACGCCGTCGACCGGGCGTTCGTCCCGCTGATCCACCACGGCCTGGTGCCGGACACCGTCTCCGGCCGTGCCGTCAGCCGGGGGCTGACCGACGACGGCCCGCCGCAGAGCGACCGGCAGCGTGGCCACGCCCTGGTCGCGGCCATCGCGCTGCTCGCGGAGGGCGCGCCCGCCGCGCGCGCCCGGTGGCACGGGCTGATCAAGGGCTGGGCCGCCCACGACCCGGCCGCGCCGCCGCTCGCCGACCCGCAGTTCGACACCGGCGACCTCGCCCGGCTCGCGGCCGTCCTCGCCGGGCCGGCTCGCGTCGTGCCGGAGGCCGTCGGGCACCGGCTGTTCCCGGCCATGGACCGGGCCGTGCACCGCCGCCCGGGCTGGACCGCCGCGCTCGCCATGGCCTCCGACCGCGTCGCCCACTACGAGAACGGCAACGGCGAGAACCCGCGCGGCTGGCACACCGGCGCCGGCATGCACCTGTGGTGGGTGCCCGGCGGCGAGGACCAGTACGGGGACGGGTTCTGGCCCACCGTCGACCCCTACCGCCTCCCCGGCATCACCGTCTCCGTCAAGCGCCTCGCCGACGGCGAGGGCGGCGCCTGGGGCAAGCCGCGACCGGACGCGCGCTGGGTGGGCGGCGTCACGGACGGCACCTACGCGCTCCTCGGCCAGCACCTCAAGGGCCTCGGCTCCACCCTGGAGGCGCGCCGGGTCTGGGTGTACGCGGACGACGCCGTCGTCTGCCTCACCGCGGGCGTCACGGCCCGCGACGGGACACCGGTCGAAACCGTGCTCGACAACCGGCGGATCACCGGACCGCCCCGGCTCACCGTCGACGGCGTGCCCCGGCCCTCCGGCACGGGCTTCTTCCCCCGGGCGCACTGGCTCCACCTGGAGGGACACGGCGGCTGGGTGCTCCCCGGCGGTGCGCCCGTGCACGTCCTGGACGAACACCGCACCGGCGCCTGGCGGGACGTCAACGCCGGCGGCTCCGCCCGCCCGCTCACCCGCCGCTACCTCACCCTGTGGCACCCGCACGGCACCGACCCCGACGGCGCGGCCCTCGTCCACCTGCTGATGCCCGGTGCGAGCCGCGCCGCGGTCGCCGCCCGCGCGGCGGAGCACGGCCGGCTCACCGTCCTCGCCAACACCGCCGACCGGCAGGCCGTACGTCTCGCTTCGCCCGGCCTCACCGCCGCCGCCTTCTGGCGCCCCGGCACTGTGGGCACCCTCACGGTGACCGCCCCCGCCGCCGTCCTCGTCCGCCGGCACGGCCGCCGCGCCACCCTGCACCTCGCCGAGCCCCCGCGCACCGGCCGGCCGCTCGACCTCGTCTGGGCGCGGCCGGTGCGCCGGGTGGTGGCGCACGACCCGTCCGTACAGGTCCGCGCCACCGGGCCCGTCCTGCGGCTGCGGATCCGGCCGGGGACCCGGTGCCTGCCGCACCGCTGCGAGGTCGAGACCGGCTGACGCCCCGCCAGGAGCCCGGCCGGGCAGCGGTGTGTCCGAGTGGTTTTGTGGACTACCCACAGCGTGGGAAGCCCGGACGAATGGGGCCGACTGATAGGGGCGCAGCGCGATTCTGTGCTTCTTGCCCACCAAATCGAGCACTACCTTGTGCGGAGTCGACATGATGTTCCGGCGGGGGTCCCACGTACCGTCTATCCATGAGCAATCTCGAAGGTGCGCCCGAAGAGGCGAGTGACGTCCGTGGGCGCGTCGCCGAGCTGCACGCCATCCGCGAGCAGGTTCGGCGTGGTCCGAGCGACCGGGCTACCCAGGCACAGAAGGCCAAGGGGAAGCTGACGGCCCGCGAGCGTATCGATCTGCTGCTGGACGAGGGCTCTTTCTCCGAGGTCGAGCCGCTGCGCCGGCACCGCGCCACCGGCTTCGGCCTGGAGGCGAAGAAGCCGTACACCGACGGGGTGATCACCGGCTGGGGCACCGTCCACGGCCGGACCGTCTTCGTCTACGCCCATGACTTCCGCATCTTCGGCGGCGCGCTGGGCGAGGCCCACGCCACCAAGATCCACAAGATCATGGACATGGCCATCGCGGCCGGCGCGCCCCTGGTCTCGCTCAACGACGGCGCCGGCGCCCGCATCCAGGAGGGCGTCTCCGCCCTCGCCGGCTACGGCGGCATCTTCCAGCGGAACACCAAGGCGTCGGGCGTCATCCCGCAGATCTCGGTGATGCTCGGCCCGTGCGCGGGCGGCGCCGCCTACTCGCCCGCCCTGACGGACTTCGTCTTCATGGTCCGCGAGACCTCGCAGATGTTCATCACCGGCCCGGACGTGGTCCGCGCGGTGACCGGCGAGGAGATCACCCAGAACGGCCTCGGCGGCGCCGACGTGCACGCCGAGACCTCCGGCGTGGCCCACTTCGCGTACGACGACGAGGAGACCTGCCTGGAGGAGGTCCGCTACCTGCTCTCCCTCCTCCCGCAGAACAACCGCGAGAACCCGCCCCGGGTCGTCTGCGAAGACCCCGTCGACCGCACCGGCGAGGCCCTGCTCGACCTCGTCCCGGCCGACGGCAACCGCCCCTACGACATGCGCAAGGTCATCGAGGAGATCGTCGACGACGGCGAGTACCTCGAGGTCCACGAGCGCTGGGCCACCAACATCATCTGCGCCCTGACCCGGCTCGACGGCCAGGTCGTCGGCATCGTCGCCAACCAGCCCCAGTCGCTGGCCGGCGTCCTGGACATCGAGGCCTCCGAGAAGGCGGCCCGGTTCATCCAGATGTGCGACGCCTTCAACATCCCCATCGTCACCCTTCTGGACGTACCCGGCTTCCTGCCCGGCGTCGACCAGGAGCACGGCGGCATCATCCGGCACGGCGCCAAACTGCTCTACGCCTACTGCAACGCCACCGTGCCGCGCATCTCGGTGATCCTCCGCAAGGCCTACGGCGGCGCCTACATCGTCATGGACTCCCAGTCCATCGGCGCCGACCTCACCTACGCCTGGCCCACCAACGAGATCGCCGTCATGGGCGCCGAGGGCGCCGCCAACGTCATCTTCCGCAAGCAGATCGCCGAGGCCGACGACCCCGACGCCATGCGCGCCCGCATGGTCAAGGAGTACAAGGCCGAGCTCATGCACCCGTACTACGCGGCCGAACGCGGCCTCGTCGACGACGTCATCGACCCGGTGGAGACGCGGCAGGTGCTGATCCGTTCGCTGGCCATGCTCGCGACGAAGCACGCCGACCTGCCATCCCGCAAGCACGGCAATCCGCCCCAGTAACCCCAGAGGACAGACATGACTGACACGCTTGTTCGCGTCGAGAAGGGGACGGCCGGGCCCGAGGAGCTGGCCGCCGTCACGGCGGTGCTGCTCGCCCGGGCGTCCGCGGGGTCTTCGGCCCCGGTGCCCGGTCCGCGGCGGTCCGCGGCGTCCTGGCGCCGCCTGGAGCGGTCCGGCGGTTTCACCGCCGCTCATAGCTGGCAGGGCTGACGCCCTGGCCCATGGAAAGGGCCCCGCACTCCCGAGGGAGTGCGGGGCCCTTTCGGCTTCGCCGGGATGTGCCCCGGTCCCGCCCCTTCGCCGATTCCTGGGGTCTGCCCCAGACCCCCGCATCGCGGCTTCGCCACGAGGTCCTCAAACGCCGGACGGGCTGGAAAACCAGCCCGTCCGGCGTTTGAGGACAACCGCGCGGAGCGCGGTTTCAGGGGGTGCGGGGGCTTGCCCCGCAAGAAACGGTGAAAGGGCGGGTCAGGGGCCTGCTACCGCAGGCGCGCCATCAGCGCGTGCTCCACCAGCGTGATGAGCGCGCTCTTCGCCTCGTTCCGGTGCCGCGCGTCCGTCGTGATGATCGGCGCGTCCGGCCCGATCTGGAGAGCCTCGCGCACCTCGTCGGGCGTGTACGGCTGGTGCCCGTCGAACCCGTTGAGGGCGATGACGAACGGCAGGCCGCTGTTCTCGAAGTAGTCGACGGCCGGGAAGCAGTCGGCGAGACGCCGCGTGTCCACCAGGACGACCGCCCCGATGGCACCGCGGACCAGGTCGTCCCACATGAACCAGAACCGGTCCTGTCCGGGGGTGCCGAACAGGTAGAGGATCAGGTCCTGGTCCAGGGTGATACGGCCGAAGTCCATCGCCACGGTCGTCGTGGTCTTGTCCGGCGCGTGCGTGAGGTCGTCGATGCCCGCCGAGGCGGAGGTCATGACGGCTTCGGTGCGCAGCGGGTTGATCTCCGAGACCGCGCCGACGAACGTGGTCTTGCCCACGCCGAAACCACCGGCCACCACGATCTTCGCGCTGGTGGTGGAGCGGGCTGCCTCGCCGCTAGAGGTTCCGAAGTCCACTGAGCACCCTTTCGAGCAGTGTCACGTCAGGCTGGCCGCCGGCGGACGCGTCGCCGCCGGGCTGATGAATGGCGACGAGCCCGGCCTCGGCCAAGTCGGCGACGAGGATTCGGGCGACGCCGAGCGGGATGGAGAGAAGTGCCGAGATCTCGGCGACCGACTTGATCTCGCGGCACAGGTGGCAGATGCGCTGATGTTCCGGCAACTGCCCTTGAAGCTGGGCCGGCTGGGCCGTGGTGTGCACCAGCGCCTCGATGGCGAGCTGGTAGCGCGGCCGGGTCCGGCCGCCGGTCATGGCGTAGGGGCGGACCAACGGGTTGCTCTTGCCACCCGAGGGCGACCCCGAACGCCGGTGCTGCGGTCCCTGTCCCGCGTGCCGGCCCTGGCCCGCGGGAGGCGGGACATGGCCGGTCGGGACGTGACCGGGCGCGCCGGGAGGGGAGTACCCGCCGCCGGGCACCGCGTTCGGCGGCGCCGGGGGCTGCGGGGTGTAGGGCACCTGTGAGGGGTGCTGGGCCTCCGACCGGTCCCTGGGGGTGGGCGCGGAGGGGAAGTTGAAGCGGTTCAGCGGCGGGTTCTCCTGCTGGTCATTGCCATACGGGTAACCGCCTGGGGGCGTTGCCACGGCTCCTCCTCCGACTTTCCTGTCTGCTGCTGGTCGCGCCACCGCACCTTAAGGCGCGGTGGCGCGAAACGCACTGCCTCTTTGCTAGTTGAGAAGACTCCCCTGCAGTTCGGCGCGGAGGTCGGGCGTCAGGACGTTGCCCGCGCGGTCGACCAGCAGGGCCATCTCGTAGCCGACGAGGCCGATGTCGCACTCGGGGTGCGCCAGCACGGCCAGCGAGGAGCCGTCGGAGATGGACATGATGAAGAGGAAGCCGCGCTCCATCTCCACCACGGTCTGGTTGACGGCGCCGCCCTCGAAGATGCGCGAGGCACCCGCGGTCAGGGAGGTCAGGCCGGAGGCCACCGCCGCCAACTGGTCCGCGCGGTCTCGCGGAAACCCTTCGGACATGGCCAGAAGGAGTCCGTCGGCGGAGACCACGACGGTGTGGGACACCCCTGGGGTGTTCTCCACGAAACTGGTGATCAACCAGTTCAGGTTCTGCGCCGCCTGGCTCATCGGGCTCACACTAACGCTCCTGCTCGTAGGTGCCGCCGGGGCCGAAGCCCTGGTCGTGTTGCTGCTGCTGCTCCTGCGCGGTGATCGCGGGGAACTCCGAGGAGTCCGTCCCCGCGCTGCGCCCCTGCTGGACACCGCGGCGCAGGTTGGCGAGCCTGCCGCGGACGTCCTCGGGTGCCCGGGAGATCTGCGGGCCGCCCTGGGAGGTCTCCGCCGCCTTGCCCTCGACCAGATTGGCCCTGGGCACTCGGCGCGGGAGACCGGAGGAAGTCGTTCCGCCCGCCTTCGGCACCCGGAGCTGCTCGGCGCGGTGCCAGCGCTCGTCGTTGGCCGACTGCCCGGCGGACGTGTCCCCCTCGTTCCGAGGCCGGGAGATGTCCTGCTGGGACTGCTCGGGTTCTCCGCCGCCCCTCGTGGCCTCCTCGCCCGTCTCCGGCTGCTGCCACTGCCGATCGCGGCGCGGCAGACCGGACCCGGTCAGCGAGGGAGGGCCGCTCGAGGCGGGGCCCGGACGGTCGAACTCTACGCGCTCCGGCTGCGCCGTGTCAGCGGACGGCTGAGATTCCGATTCCGCTCCGTAACCCGGTGCGTACTCGTGCTGGTACGGAGTGGCCTCCGGCGTCGACGCACCCCACTCGCCTTGGTAGGCGGGGGCGTTGAAGTCGCCGTAGGTCTGCTGGTCAGTGAAGCCCTGCTCGCTGTAGGCGGCTTCCGTATACGGCTGCTCACCCGTGGCCTGCGGGGCGAACGGAGTCTGCTGGGTGTCGTGCGGCGCGAGCTGCTGCCCCGCCCCGTCCGTACCCTGCTGCTGCGGTACGTAGCCCTGACCGTCCTGGTGGCCCTGGGGCGCGAACCCGTCGGCACCGGACTGCGCGACGTTGTGCGCCTCCAGCGCGGCCCGCCGCTCCTCGCGCAGCCGCGAGCGGTTGAGCGGGTCGAGCACCGGGGCGCCGGCCGCGCCCGCTTCGTAGCGCGAGTCGTCGAAGCCGAGCTCCGCGGCGGTCCGGACGCCACCGGCCGGCCCGACGGTCCCGGCCTGCTGCTCGGGGACGATCCGGGAGACCGTGAAGTCGTCGCCGGCCTGCTCGTCCTCGCCACCGCCACCATGGGTGATCGGCTCCGGGAGCATGACCAGCGAGGTGGTGCCGGCCTGCTCGCCCGAGGGGCGCAACTGGACCCGGATGCCGTGCCGCATGGCCAGCCGGCCGACCACGAACAGACCCATCCGCTGGGACACCGTGGCGTCCACGGTCGGCGGGTTGGCCAGCTTGTGGTTGATGTCCGCGAAGTCCTCGGGGGTGAGCCCGATGCCCTTGTCGTGGATCTCGATCATCACCCGGCCGTCGGGCAGACGCGTGGCGTTGACGCGGACCTTGGTGTGCGGGGAGGAGAACGTGGTGGCGTTCTCCAGCAGCTCGGCGAGGAGGTGCACGAGGTCGGTCACGGCGAGGCCGTGGATCTCGGCCTCCGAGACGCCGTCCAGCTCGATGCGCTCGTACGCCTCCACCTCGGAGGAGGCCGCGCGCAACACGTCCACCAGCGGGATCGGCTGGTCCCAGCGGCGGCCGGGCTCCTCGCCCGCGAGGATGAGGAGGTTCTCGCCGTTGCGGCGCATACGGGTGGCCAGGTGGTCCAGGCGGAAGAGGTTCTCCAACTGGTCCGGGTCGGCCTCGTTGTTCTCCAGCCCGGTGATGAGCTCGAGCTGGCCCTCGATCAGGCTCTGGTTGCGCCGGGAGAGGTTGGTGAAGATCGCGTTGACGTTGCCCCGGAGCATCGCCTGCTCGGCGGCGAGCCGGACGGCCTCCCGGTGCACCTGGTCGAAGGCGCGGGCGACCTCGCCGATCTCGTCCTTGGTGTCGATCGGGATCGGCTGCACCCGGGTGTCGATCCGGCCCGGCTCGGTGCGCGAGAGCTGGTCGACCAGGGCCGGCAGCCGCTGCTCGGCGACCTCGAAGGCCGCGCCGCGCAGCTTGCGCATGCTGCGGCTCATCGAGCGGGCGATGCGCCCGGCGACGAAGAACGCGGCCAGCAGCGCGACGATCATGATCGACCCGTTGAGGATCGCGTCCCGCCGCGCGTCGGAGGCGACCTGCGAGGCCTCGTCCACCGCGTGGTCCGTGAGGTAGGCCTCGACGGAGCGGTAGGCGTCGAACTTGCCGGTGGCCGTGGCGTACCAGGACTCCGAGGTCACGCCGAGGCCCTTGAGCTTCTGCGGGGACTCGCCGGACATGATGGCGAGCGCCATCTTGTTCTGCTGCTCGACCTGCGCCTTCTCCTTGAACGCGGTCTTCAGCCGGTCGATGTCCTGCTGGGCGCCACCGGTCGTGTACTCGTCGTGGGCGATGTACTCGAGGAAGTTGTAGGAGGAGAACGACGTCAGCAGGGCGTGCCGGTCCTTGGCGGACATGTCCGGCTTGGCCAGCAGGTGCGTGCCCATGGAGCGCTGCAGCGACTCGGCGGCCTTGGCCAGCGAGACGGCGTAGACCATGCGGCCGTACGAGGTGACGGTGCCGGTGCCCAGGCCGAGTTCGTTGGTGAAGGCCATCAGCGGACGCTGGATGGAGCCGTACGCGTCCTCGGTCCGCGCGGCCTCGGAGGCGTAGGCGGTCTTCCGGATCTGCGGCAGCTTCTTCTCCGCGTCCCGGACGGCCGAGAGCCGGCGCTGCAGGCTGGGGGTGTCGGGCATGCCGCGGACGGCGTCGTCGAAGGCCGCCTGGGCGGCATCCGTCGCCTCCCGGGCCTTCTTGACGTTCGCGTCGTCCCGCTGCTGTGCCAGCAGGGGCATGACGCTCTTGTCACGCTCGTCGACGACGGCCTGGGCGTAGTCGGCGGCGGCCCGCACCACACGGGCGGTGTCGGCCGCGTCCTCGGCCTCGGTCCAGGTGTCGACCGACTTCTTGATGCCGAGACCACCGAAGACCAGCGCGACCAGCACCGGGATGAGGAGGATCGCGTTCAGTCGGGTGGCCACCCGCCAGTTGCGGGGCGAGAGCCGGCCGCCGCGTCCGCCGGGGGCGGCGGCGGGGGTCCGGGGAACGTCCGAGGGCTGCACCGCGGCCTGCGACGGCGGTGTGAAGTTGCCCCGCGCGTCCTTCGCCTGCTGCGCGGTGCCGGTCTTTCTTCGCCTCACTCGTCCAACAACCTCTCGGCGTCGGCACAGTCGTCGTGCCGTCTTTCGGCTGGGCCACGACGGCCCAGTTCGGGAAATTCCAGCACGCCGGACCAGTGCGTTCCAAACAGTGGGCAGAGCCGACGGCCGGGGGAATGTGCCCGACATAAAACGGGCATTAAGAGCGAGCGGCGCCAAAAGGCGGGCGAAACATGTGCGGAGGGGAGCCGGGCGGCTGCGGCCTGTTGCGGCGGGCCTGTCGCGCCCCGGTCAATTCTCTGTCGAAACGTTATGAACCCCGAGGGCGGCCCGTGGCATATCCCACACGGCCGCCCGTTCCCGTCGGCTACTTCAGCCGCGCCATCAGGGCGTGCTCGACGAGCGTGATGAGCGCGCTCTTCGCCTCGTTCCGGTGGCGCGCGTCGGTGGTGATGATCGGCGCGTCCGGGCCGATCTGCAGCGCCTCGCGCACCTCTTCGGGGGAGTAGGGCTGCTCTCCGTGGAAGCCGTTGAGGGCGATGACGAAGGGCAGGCCGCTGTTCTCGAAGTAGTCGACCGCGGGGAAGCAGTCGGCGAGGCGGCGGGTGTCCACCAGGACGACGGCGCCGATGGCGCCGCGGACCAGGTCGTCCCACATGAACCAGAACCGGTCCTGTCCGGGGGTGCCGAATAGGTACAGGATCAGGTCGTCGTCCAGCGTGATGCGGCCGAAGTCCATGGCGACGGTGGTCGTCGTCTTGTCCTGGACGTGGCTCAGGTCGTCGATGCCCGCCGACGCGGACGTCATCACGGCCTCGGTGCGCAGCGGGCTGATCTCCGAGACCGAACCGACGAACGTGGTCTTGCCCACGCCGAAACCACCGGCCACCACGATCTTCGCGGAGGTCGTGGAGCGGCCGGCGTTCCCGCTAGAGCTTCCGAAGTCCACTGAGCACCCTTTCGAGCAGTGTCACATCCGGCGTTCCGCCGGCCTCGCCGCCGCCGCCCGGCTGATGGATCGCCACCATGCCGGCCTCCGCCAGGTCGGCCACCAGGATCCGCGCCACACCGAGCGGCATGCTCAGCAGCGCGGAGACCTCGGCGACCGACTTCACCTCGCGGCAGAGGTGGCAGATCCGCTGGTGCTCGGGCAGCAGATTGACCAGTTGGGCCGGGTCGGCGGTCGAGCTGACCAGCGCCTCGATGGCGAGCTGGTAACGCGGCCGGGTCCGGCCGCCCGTCATGGCGTAGGGACGGACCAGGGGCTGGTCGCCTTCACTCCCGTACGGCATGTGGTGCGAGGCGCCGTACGGGCCGGGCGAGACGGGCGGGGTCATGAATCCTCCGGGCGGGACAGCAGGAAGGCAATGATGCCGTCGAGCGGGGGCCGGTGGGAGCTTTCGGCCGTACGGTCGGACGGGACTTGCGGGGTGTGTACGGTCAGTTCAGCAGGCTTCCCTGCAGTTCGGCGCGGAGGTCGGGCGTCAGGACGTTGCCCGCGCGGTCGACCAGCAGGGCCATCTCGTAGCCGACGAGGCCGATGTCGCACTCGGGGTGCGCCAGCACGGCCAGCGAGGAGCCGTCGGAGATGGACATGATGAAGAGGAAGCCGCGCTCCATCTCCACCACGGTCTGGTTGACGGCGCCGCCCTCGAAGATGCGCGAGGCACCGGCCGTCAGGGAGGTCAGGCCGGAGGCCACCGCCGCCAACTGGTCCGCGCGGTCCCGGGGGAACCCCTCGGACATGGCCAGCAGCAGTCCGTCGGCGGACACCACCACCGTGTGGGACACCCCCGGGGTGTTCTCCACGAAGTTGGTGATCAACCAGTTCAGATTCTGCGCCGCCTGGCTCATCGGACTCAACTAACGCTCCTGCTGGTAGGTGGGGCCACCGTGGTGGCTACCGGTGGCCGGGCTGGTGCCGGCCTGACGTCCTTGCTGAATGCCCCGGCGGAGGTTGGTCAGCCGGCCCCGCACGTCGTCGGGCGCGCGGGAGACCTGCGGACCCTCCGGCAGGGCCTGCTGCTGGGCCGTGCCCTCCACCAGGTTGGCGCGGGGCACGCGGCGGGGCAGGCCCGACGAGGTGGTCCCGTCCGCGGCCGGCACCCGGACCTGCTCGGCCCGGCGCCAGCGCTCGTCGTTGGGGGACTCGCGCCAGTCCGGCAGCGGGGTCTGGGCCGTGGCGTGGGAGGGCTCCGGGGCGGCGGGGGCCGCGGGGGCCTCGGCGCGGGGTGCCCGGCGCGGCAGACCGCGCGGCGCCTCCGGCTCGGCCGCCCGCTCGCGGGCCTCCTCCTGCTCGCGGAACCAGTGCGACTCGAGCTCCTGGAAGAGCGGCGTCGTCTCCTGCGCACCGTCCCGTCGCCCGGCGTCCTGCCGGCCGAAGCCGTCGTCGCCGGCAGGCGGAACGATCCGCCCGGCGCCGTCGGCGTCCGGTACGGGCGCGAGGTGCGGGAAGGCGGCGGTGTCACCCGGGCCGGCCGCGTCGCGCCCGGGCAGCGCGTGCCGTCCGGTGCTGCTGCTCTCCGGCTCCGGCACGGGCGCCAGGCGCGGGAACTGCCCGGTGGCGCCGGGACCGTCGGCCGCCGGGCGGTCGAACCGTCCGGTGTCGCCGGGGGCGGTGGGCAGCGCGTGCCGCCCGGTGCTGCTGCTCTCGGGCTCCGGAACGGGCGTGAGCTGCGGGAACTGCCCGGTGGCGGCCGGACCGTTCGCGGTGCCTTCGCCCCGGTCGCCGGCCGGGTGCCCGGCGGACTCGACGCTGTCGTGACCGCGCGGGGTCTCCTGCGCGGCACGCGACGAGCCGTTCGAGGCGAGCGGCCAGTCGTCCGCCGGCGCGGCGGGGGAGCGGTCGTTGCCCCAGCTCGGCGCCGGACGGGCCGGCGGCTCGGCGGGCGTGTTCTTGCGGTCGCCGCGCTTCGGCAGGCCGGAGAGCGGGTTGCGGGCGGGCAGGCCGTCACCGGTGCCGCCGCGCTTGGGCAGCCCGTTGCCGGCGCCACCGCGCTTGGGCAGACCGTTCTCGGTGGTGCCGCGCTGCGGCAGGCCGCCCTCGGCGCCGCCGCGGGCGGGCAGTTCGGGCAGGGCGGACGGGGAACCGGCACCCCGGGCCGGCAGCTCGCCGGAGGGGCCCTGACGGTCGCCGCGCTTGGGCAGCCCGTTGTCGGTGCCACCGCGGACGGGTAGGTCGGAGCCGCCGTTCTCGTCGCGCTGGGGCGGCTGCTGCGGGCGGCGGCCGTTGCCCACCGGAGCGATGACGGCGGGGCGCTTGCCGCGCGAGGGGAGGCCGGAACGGCCGTCGGCGCCCTTGCCCGCGGCGTCACCCGCGCCGGCGTGCGGCGGGGCGTCGAAGAGGCTGGGGCCACCGGTCGGCGCGCTCGCCCCCGGGGTGCTGCCGGGGACGCGCGTCGGCAGACCGCTCTGGGTCAGGCCGCCCGCGCGGGACGGGTTGGCCGGCGGACGCGGACCCGACGGCGGCTGCTGGCCGCGGCCGCGGTCCGGCGCCTGCGGGGCGCCGCCCGGGCCGGGCAGGCCGGGCGTGGACTTGCCGCCCGGAACACCGGGGACACCCGGGCCGGGCATGCCGCCGGGGGCGCCGCCACCGGGCAGGCCGGGGCCGCCGGGCGCGCCGGGACCCGGCTTCCTGCCGCCCTGGGCGACGTCGACGGGCAGCATGACGAGCGCGGTGGTGCCGCCGGAGTCCGACGGACGGAGCTGGATGCGGATGCCGTGTCGCAGGGACAGGCGGCCGACCACGAACAGGCCCATGCGCCGGGAGACGGAGACGTCCACGGTCGGCGGGCTGGCCAGCCGCTCGTTGATCGCCGCCAGGTCCTCCTGGGACAGGCCGATGCCGGTGTCGTGGATCTCGACCAGCACCCGGCCGTCCGGCAGGGCGTGACCGGTGACCTTGACCTTGGTCTGCGGGGAGGAGAACGAGGTGGCGTTCTCCAGCAGCTCGGCGAGGAGGTGCACGAGGTCGTTGACGACGCGGCCGGCGACCTCGGTCGGCGGCACACCGGTGAGTTCGATGCGCTCGTACTGCTCCACCTCGGACGCGGCGGCACGGAGCACGTCGACGAGCGGGACGGGCCGGGTCCACCGGCGGCCGGGCTCTTCACCGGCGAGAACGAGGAGGTTCTCACCGTTACGGCGCATGCGGGTCGCGAGGTGGTCGAGCTTGAACAGCGAGGACAACTGGTCCGGGTCGGCCTCGCGGGACTCCAGTTCGGAGATGAGCGAGAGCTGACGCTGGATGAGGCCCTGGGAACGCCGCGAGAGGTTGGTGAACATCGCGTTGACGTTGCCCCGGAGGAGGGCCTGCTCGGCGGCGAGGCGGACCGCCTCGCGGTGCACGTCGTCGAAGGCCGCGGCCACCTTGCCGATCTCGTCGCGGCTGTGCACGCCGACGGACTCGACGGAGGTGTCCACGTCCTGCGGGTCGGTCTCGGAGAGCTGCTTGACCAGCTCGGGCAGGCGCTCCTGGGCGACCTTCTGCGCGGTGTCCTGCAGCCGGCGCAGCGAGCGCACCATGGACCGGGCGACGACGAAGGCGCCGACGAGGGAGATGCCGAGGACGAGGATGATCAGCGCACCGTTGAGGTACGCCTCCTGCTGGGCGTCGTCACGGAGTTCGAGAGCCTTCTGATCCATCTCGCTGAGGAGCGAGCTCTCGATCTTGAACATCTCTTGGATCTTGACGCTGTCGCGGTCGAACCAGTCGCGGTAGGACAGGCTGTCCGCGCCCCGCAGGCCGTCGTTGCGCATGATCACGCGCTCGGCGTACGAGTTCGCCTGCGCGATGTCGTACTTGCCGCCGTTGAGGCCCTGGACCAGTTCCTTCTCGTCCCCGTGGATCTGGAGGAAGCGCTGGTAGGACTGGTTCTCACCGGAGAGCGCCGACTGGCCGAAGAGCCGGTCGTTGTCGGAGAGGGCGTGCGGCGAACGGGCCAGCGCGGCGCTGATCAGCGCGCGCTGCATGGACGCGTACTCCTTGGCGGAGGAGAACGAGGCCAGGGCGCGGGTGGAGGAGATCATCTCGCTGTTGCTGGACGCCAGCGCCATGTCCTGCGAGAGCGTGATCAACTGGCTGACCAGGCCGTTGTAGGCGTTGACGGTCCGCGAGATCTGGTTCTCGTCCTTGTAGGCGTCGCCCCGGATCTTCTTGATGTCGTGAAGCTGCCGGGTGATCTGCACCATCGTGGCGCTGACGCCGGTGGTGGTCTTGTCGTCAGGCTTCACCTCGGCGGTGAGCTTGTCGAACTCCTCGATCGCCTGATCGGTCTTCTGACGCGGCGCGACGACGTCGTCGTTCTTGGCGTCCTTGCTGATCAGCGGGCCGGCGGAGCGGTCGCGCTCCTCCTGGAGGGCGTTGGCGAGGTTGGTGGCCGCCTTGGTCATGTCGGTCAGCAGCTTCATGTGATCGAGCTGATCGACGTTGTTCAGCGAGGTGTCGATTCGCATCGCACCCAGGGTCGTCGCCGCGACGACGGGCAGGGCGAGCAGGGACACCAGGCGGGTGCTGATGCGCCAGTTGCGCAGGGCTATTCGTGAGCCCGGCCCGCTGGGGCCCTTCGTCTTGCCGGCCTTCGCCTTGGCCGAACCGTCGGCGGGTTCGCCACCGGCCGGCGCGTCGACGGGCGTGCCGCGGTCGCCGCCTGTCGCCGCACCGTGCGGCTCCGGCTCCGCCGCAGCGCTGCCATCCCTCTTGAAACGTCCCTGCACTAGCGTCGCAACCTCTGGACCAGGCGTCCCTCCGGATGAACGGAGGAACGGTGTCGAGTCGTGGGGGGACCGCGGTGCCCCCCTGGCGGTCCGTGGAATTCCAGCACAGTGCCGGATGCGCCAACAAGGCCGGTGCGTCCCACCCCTGATCGGTGACGGACGGTAGCCCGGCTCGTAGCTCTCCGTGGAGAGGTCAGTCCTATCAATTCGGTCTTTAGGGGGCGAATGTTCCGCACCTCGTCGCGCTGTGCGAGCTGTCCCAGTCGCCATGATCAGGAGCGGAACGTCAGCTTCAGTCCGGCAATGTCCGTTTCGTGCAGGCGTGACAGCCGCCGGTTATGCGGCTTTTATCCCAAGCTTCGTGAGGAAACTCACAGGTGACACCCCGCATTCCGCTCGGTATGGCGGGGAAAGGCGCGCCTAGCCTGGACCCTTGCGCGGACGCGACGACCGCCGAAGGCCCCGGGCGATCCGAAGGCCGCGGCCGACCGCCCGTGAAGACCGCGACGACCGCGACGACCGCTCCCAGAGACAACGCGAGGCAACCGCACAGTGAAGACCACCAGCCCCTCCCGGAAGACCGCCAACCCGCGCCGCACCACGCTCGCGGGCCTCAAGGACGCCAAGGCACTCTTCGAGGCCGAGCGCCCGCAGCACCCGGTCGAGCTCCCGACGGTCACCGCCAACCCGCGCCGCACCATCCTGATGACCGCCCCCGCGCCGGCCGTCGTCGAGGACTGAGGACCGACGGAACCCACCGCCCCGGCGCGACCCGCCGGGGCGCCGTCATCGCCTCCCCGCTCCCGGCCCGCCCGCCCCTCCCTTCTCACCCGGTCTCATCGCTTCTCACCCGGCGAACGCCGCGCACGGAGCCCGCACGCCCCCCGCGATAGCCTGAAGTGTCAGACTCCGGCCGGATCAGTGAGGGGCCCAGCTTCCCGTGCGCATCGCCAGATTCTCCATCGACGGCAACGTCGGCTACGGCGTGGTCGAGGGGGACGCCTCCACCGAGGGCGGTCCCGTCCTCGACATCATCAAGGGCATTCCCTACGGCGACTTCGAACGCTCCGGGACCAAGGTCCCGCTGAGCAAGGTCCGCCTGCTCCCGCCCGTCCTCCCCAGCAAGGTCGTGGCCATCGGCCGCAACTACGCCGAGCACGCCGCCGAGCTGGGCAACGAGGTGCCGGAGGTGCCCGTCGCCTTCTTCAAGCCGTCCACCTCGGTCGTCGGCCCGGGCGACCCCGTCGTGTACCCGTCCTTCAGCAGCGAGCTCCACCACGAGGCCGAGCTCGCCGTGGTCATCGGCCGCATGTGCCGCGAGGTGCCGCGCGAGCGCGTCAAGGACGTCATCCTCGGTTACACCTGCGCCAACGACGTCACCGCGCGTGACGTCCAGGAGCGCGAGAAGCAGTGGGCCCGTGCCAAGGGCTTCGACTCCTCCTGCCCCCTCGGCCCCTGGATCGAGACCGAGGTGGACCCGGGTGACCTGGCGATCACCTGCACGGTCAACGGCGAGCTGCGGCAGAGCGGCCGCACCGCCCAGATGCTGCGTTCCGTCGAGGAGCTCATCGTCCACATCACCGAGGCGATGACGCTGCTCCCCGGCGACGTCGTCCTCACCGGCACCCCCGCCGGGGTCGGACCCCTGCACGACGGCGACGAGGTCGCCGTCACCATCGAAGGCATCGGCACTCTCACCAACAAGGTGATCAAGCGTGGCTAACGCGAACTCCCCCAAGCTCTCGACTTCGCTCGAGCAGGGGGTACCCCCCCGCGTACGTTTCTGTCCCTCGCCGACCGGCAACCCCCACGTGGGCCTGGTCCGCACCGCCCTCTTCAACTGGGCGTTCGCCCGCCACCACGGCGGCACCCTGGTCTTCCGCATCGAGGACACCGACGCGGCCCGCGACTCCGAGGAGTCGTACGAGCAGCTCCTCGGCGCGATGCGCTGGCTGGGCTTCGACTGGGACGAGGGCCCCGAGGTCGGCGGCCCCCACGCGCCCTACCGCCAGTCGCAGCGCATGGACATCTACCGCGACGTCGCGGAGAAGCTGCTGGCCGCCGGCCACGCGTACCACTGCTACTGCACCACCGAGGAGCTCGACGCCCGCCGCGAGGCCGCCCGCGCGGCCGGCAAGCCGTCCGGCTACGACGGCAAGTGCCGGGTCGTGAGCCCCGAGCAGAAGGCCGCCTACGAGGCCGAGGGCCGCCCGTCGATCGTCCGCTTCCGGATGCCCGACGAGCCGATCACCTTCACCGACCTGGTCCGCGGCGAGCTCACCTTCACCCCGGAGAACGTGCCGGACTTCGGCATCGTCCGGGCCAACGGCGCGCCGCTGTACACGCTCGTCAACCCCGTCGACGACGCGCTGATGGAGATCACCCACGTGCTGCGCGGCGAGGACCTGCTGTCCTCCACCCCGCGGCAGATCGCGCTCTACAAGGCGCTGATGGAGCTGGGCATCGCCAAGGGCGTCCCGGAGTTCGGCCACCTGCCGTACGTCATGGGCGAGGGCAACAAGAAGCTCTCCAAGCGCGACCCGCAGTCCTCCCTCAACCTCTACCGGGAGCGCGGCTTCCTGCCGGAGGGCCTGCTCAACTACCTCTCGCTGCTCGGCTGGTCCCTCTCGGCCGACCAGGACCTCTTCTCGATGGACGAGATGGTCGCGGCGTTCGACATCAAGGACGTCAACGCCAACCCGGCCCGCTTCGACCTCAAGAAGGCCGAGGCGATCAACGCCGACCACATCCGCAAGCTGGACGTGCAGGACTTCGTCGCGGCCTGCGAGCCCTGGCTGCGCGCCCCGCACGCCCCCTGGGCCCCGGAGGCGTTCGACGCCGCCGCCTTCGCGGAGCTGGCCCCGCTGGCCCAGACCCGCCTCACGGTCCTCTCCGACATCACCGCCAACGTGGACTTCCTCTTCCTCGACCGGCCGGTGGAGGACGAGGCGTCCTGGGCCAAGGCCATGAAGGAGGGCTCCGACGCCCTGCTCCGCACCGCCCGCGAGAAGCTGGCCGCCGCCGAGTGGAACGCCGAGGCCCTGAAGGCCGCCGTCATCGCCGCCGGCGAGGAGCACGGCCTGAAGCTCGGCAAGGCCCAGGCCCCGGTCCGGGTGGCCGTCACCGGCCGTACGGTCGGTCTGCCGCTCTTCGAGTCGCTGGAGGTCCTCGGCCGCGAGCGGACCCTGGAGCGCGTGGACGCCGCGCTGGCGAAGCTGGCGGGCTGACGGCCGTCACCGCGCCCTGAGGGGCCCTGGGAGCCGCATGGGCGGCTGCCAGGGCCCCTCGCCGCGTCCGGGCCCCCGCCGGCCGGGCCGTACGGCGCCTCGGGTTATCGATTTTGGTGCCCCGTCCACCTTCGGGTAATGTTCTTCCTGCGCCGCCCGGGAGGGCCGAGAGGCCGGAGCGGAGGGCGCGAGCCCGAGCAAGACCCCTTCAGGGGGGTCGAGTTCCGGTGGGGTATGGTGTAATTGGCAGCACGAGTGATTCTGGTTCACTTAGTCTAGGTTCGAGTCCTGGTACCCCAGCAAGAGAAATTCGCTCGAAATTCTCTCGCAAATCTACTGGTAAAGTAGACACCGCGCGAAAGCGCAAAAGCGAAGTGCAAGCCCCCGTTGTGTAGCGGCCTAGCACGCCGCCCTCTCAAGGCGGTAGCGCCGGTTCGAATCCGGTCGGGGGTACTGATCCTGAATCCGTCACCATCCGGAGATTTCCGGAGGCGATGTCGAAGGATCGCTAGGGCCCCCGTTGTGTAGCGGCCTAGCACGCCGCCCTCTCAAGGCGGTAGCGCCGGTTCGAATCCGGTCGGGGGTACTGGTATTCACCATGGGCTATGGTGTAATTGGCAGCACGAGTGATTCTGGTTCATTTAGTCTAGGTTCGAGTCCTGGTAGCCCAGCGCAAGACTTCCGAGTCTGCAAAAGCAAGCCCCCGTTGTGTAGCGGCCTAGCACGCCGCCCTCTCAAGGCGGTAGCGCCGGTTCGAATCCGGTCGGGGGTACGCACCGGAAATGCCCTCCGCGATACGCGGGGGGCATTTTCCGTTCCCGCCCCGTGCGCTCTTCTCGCCCCGGGGCGCCGTCGCCATAATTCCCCGCATGGCCCTTCCCCGTGGTGCGCTCCACCGGATCCCCGTCGGCGACCTCCGGCCCGGGGACCATGCCTGTCTGCTCTTCGCGTCCGACGAGGAGCGGACCACGGTCCTGCGGGAGTTCGTCCGCGGCGGCCTGGACGCCCAGGACAAGATCCTCTACCTGGCCGGCCCACGGGAACCCCACGACCCCGCGGCCCTGCTGGACCGCTACCGGCTCCCGCCCCCGCGCGGCGGCCGGGTTGAAGTGCTCCCCCTCGACGAACTCCGCACCACCGACGGGTCGTTGGAACCCGACGCCCTGCTCGGCCGGTTACGCGCCGCCGCGACCCGCTCCCGCGCCGAGGGCTACCGCGCCCTGCGCATCGCCGGGGAACCCCGCCCGGCCCCGCGCGACGGGCGGGACGCGCGCCGGCTCCTGCGGTACGAGTCCCTCCTCGGCGAGGAGTTCGCCGCCGGCCGGGCACTGGCCGTCTGCCAGTACGACGTCCGGCAGTGCGTCCCCGAGGCGCTGGACGCCGTCACGTCGGCCCACACCCGCGGCGTGGGCCCCGACCCGCTGGTGAGAACCGCCGACCTGCTCGTCGTCCGCACCTACCGCCCGCCCGGGCTGCGCCTGGAGGGCCGGGTCGACGCCTCCGCCCACCGGCAGTTGCGCGACGCGCTGCGGTCGGTGGCCGCGGTGCGCGGGGAGCTCCGCCTGGAGATGTCCGGCGTCGAGTTCCCGGACCTCGGAGGCCTCCGGCTGCTGATGACCTTCGCCCGGGCCCGCGCCGCCCGCCACCGCTCCGTCGAGGTGACCGGCCTCGCCCCGGAGCTGTCCCAGGTCATCACCCTCATCGGCTGGGACCGCACGCCCGGTCTCCGGCTGGCGGAGACGGTCGGCTGAGCGCACCCCGGCGGGGCCTCAGTCCTCGTCCTCGCCGCAGGCACCACACCGGCCGCCCCCGAACCGCCGCGCCGACTCCTCCGCGTGCGCCATCCGCCGCAGGCTCAGCAGCACCGGCTCGTAGAGCACCGTGAGCGCCACCGCCGCCTCCACCTGCCCGTCCTCCGTCGGCTCCGCCGCCACCATCTCCAGGTCCGTGCCGGCGATCTCCGCGGCCACCCGCCCGTACGGCAGCAGGTCGTCCGTCCCGCAGGGGTAACCCAGCCTGGCCAGGGCGGCCACCGAGTCCAGCAGCGTCCGGTAGGCGGGGGAGTGCGCGACCCCCACCCGCTCGGCGTCCCAGCCCAGTCGCGTCAGCAGGCCGTCCACGGCCGTGCGGGCGGCCTCCGCCGCCTCGTCGCCCGCCTCCGGTGTCGGAACCCTCGGCAGCGCCCAGGTGGCCGCTCCCAGCCGCATGTGGTGGTCGAGGGACGCGTCCTCCGCCGCGGCGACCACCTCCCGTGCGGCGGCCACCGGCACCCCTCCCACCTGGATCAGGGCCCGCACCAGACGCAGCCGCCGCAGGTGCTCCTCCCCGTACTCGGCCTGGGTGGCCGACACCCGGCGGCCGGGCTGCAGCAGGCCCTCCCGCAGGTAGTACTTGATCGTCGCGGTGGGAACGCCGCTTCGTTCGCTCAGTTCGGCCAGTCGCATGGCTCTTGCGCCTTTCCTGGGATAGTGCCACTATCCAAACATGGATAGCGCCGCTATCCAATGAAGAGGTGGGGGTCGCTCATGGCTGTGTCACCGATCGAGGGCCGGGTCACCGCGGCGGCCGACGGGGAGGTGGTCGTCTTCCTGATCGGCATGCGGATCAACCGTTGGCGCTCGGTGCGCCACTGGGCGCCGGTGTTCGGGGCGATGCGGGCGATGCTCGCCGAACTCGGCCGGGACCCGGACGCCGGGCTGCTGGGCCACCGGCTGCTGACCGCCGGGCCGCGCGAGTACACGGTGCTGCAGTACTGGGAGTCACGCGAGAAGCTGCTCGCTTACGCGGCCGACCGGGATCGGCTCCACCGGCCGGCGTGGGCCGCCTTCAACCGGCGGGCGCGGGAAGCGGCGGGGCGGGTGGGGATCTGGCACGAGACGTACGTCGTGCCGGCGGGGGCGTACGAGTCGATCTACAGCGGGATGCCGCGGCATGGTCTCGGGGCCGCTTACGGGGTCGAGCCGGTGGCCCGGCGGGGCGAGCGGGCCGCGGAGCGGCTGGGTGCGCCTGCGGCGGGCTGAGCCCCTGACCCGCCCCTTCGCCGATTCCTGGGGGCCGGCCCCCAGACCCCCGAAACCGCGCTCCGCGCGGTTGCCCTCAAGCGCCGGGCAGGCTGATATAGCCTGTCCGGCGCTTGAGGACGAGCGGCGAAGCCGCGAAAAGGGGGTCTGGGGCGCAGCCCCAGGAATCGGCGAAAGGGCGGGACCGGGGCAACCTCACCCGTTGCGCCGCAACGCCTCCGTCAGCCGCACCGCCGCGTCCAGCACGGCCTGGGCATGCATCCGCCCCGGGTGCCGGGTCAGCCGCTCGATGGGCCCGGACACCGACACGGCCGCCACCACGCGATTCGACGGCCCCCGCACGGGAGCGGAGACGGACGCGACGCCCGGCTCCCGCTCCCCGATCGACTGCGCCCACCCACGCCGCCGCACACCCGAAAGCGCCGTGGCCGTGAACCGGGCCCCCTGCAGCCCGCGGTGCAGCCGCTCGGGCTCCTCCCAGGCCATGAGGACCTGGGCCGCGGAACCGGCCTTCATGGGCAGCGTGGACCCGACCGGGACCGTGTCCCGCAGTCCGGACAGCCGTTCCGCCGCGGCGACGCAGATGCGCATGTCGCCTTGGCGCCGGTAGAGCTGGGCGCTCTCGCCCGTCACGTCCCGGAGGTGCGTGAGCACCGGGCCCGCGGTGGCCAGCAGCCGGTCCTCGCCCGCCGCCGCCGCGAGTTCGCTCAGCCGGGGGCCGAGGATGAAGCGGCCCTGCATGTCCCGGGCCACCATGCGGTGGTGTTCCAGGGCCACCGCGAGCCGGTGCGCCGTCGGGCGCGCCAGCCCGGTGGCCGTCACCAGCCCGGCGAGCGTCGCCGGACCCGACTCCAGGGCGCTCAGCACCAGGGCCGCCTTGTCGAGAACGCCCACTCCGCTCGAGGCGCCACCAGAATTGTCCATGCAACGATACTCGCGTCTCACACTATGAAACGCAAGTTCACGTTTCCCCGGAAGCCGCCAACCTGTATCCACGGCACCCCGATCCGGAGGAAGAGCGATGGGACGCACACTGGCCGAGAAGGTCTGGGACGAGCACGTGGTGGCGCGCGCCGAGGGCGAGCCCGACCTCCTCTACATCGATCTCCACCTGCTGCACGAGGTCACCAGCCCGCAGGCGTTCGACGGCCTGCGCAAGGCCGGGCGGCCGGTGCGGCGCACCGACCTGACCATCGCCACCGAGGACCACAACACCCCCACCCTCGACATCGACAAACCCATCGCGGACCCCGTCTCGCGGACCCAACTGGAGACGCTGCGCCGCAACTGCGCCGAGTTCGGGGTCCGGCTGCACCCGCTGGGCGACGTGGAGCAGGGCGTCGTCCACGTGGTGGGACCGCAACTGGGACTGACCCACCCCGGTACCACCGTGGTCTGCGGGGACAGTCACACCTCCACCCACGGCGCGTTCGGTGCCCTCGCCTTCGGCATCGGCACCAGCCAGGTCGAGCATGTCCTGGCCACCCAGACGCTGCCCCTGTCGCCGTTCCGGACCATGGCCGTCACGGTCGAGGGCGAACTGCCCGCGGGGGTCACCGCCAAGGACCTGATCCTCGCCGTCATCGCGGAGATCGGCACCGGCGGCGGCCAGGGACACGTCATCGAGTACCGCGGGCCCGCGATCGAGAAGCTCTCGATGGAGGCCCGGATGACCGTCTGCAACATGTCCATCGAGGCCGGCGCCCGGGCGGGCATGATCGCTCCGGACGAGACCACCTTCGCCTATCTGAAGGACCGCCCGCACGCCCCCAAGGGCGCCGACTGGGACGCCGCCGTCGCCCACTGGCGCACCCTGCGCACCGACGACGACGCCGTCTTCGACCGCGAGGTCGTCATCGACGCGTCCGCCCTCTCCCCGTTCGTCACCTGGGGCACCAATCCGGGGCAGGGCGCGCCGCTCTCGGCGGCCGTCCCCGACCCCGCTTCGTACGAGGACGCGTCGGAGCGCTCCGCCGCCGAACGTGCCCTGGAGTACATGGGGTTGACGGCCGGTCAGGCGCTGCGGGACATCCGGGTGGACACCGTCTTCGTCGGCTCCTGCACCAACGGCCGGATCGAGGACCTGCGGGCCGCCGCCGACGTCCTGCGGGGCCGCGCCGTCGCCGACGGAGTGCGGATGCTGGTCGTCCCCGGGTCCGTCCGGGTGGCCCTCCAGGCGGTCGACGAGGGGCTCGACGCGGTGTTCACCGCGGCGGGTGCCGAGTGGCGGCACGCCGGCTGCTCGATGTGCCTGGGCATGAACCCCGACCAACTGGCGCCGGGCGAGCGGTCGGCGTCGACCTCCAACCGCAACTTCGAGGGCAGGCAGGGCAAGGGCGGCCGCACGCACCTGGTCTCGCCCCAGGTCGCCGCCGCCACCGCCGTGCTGGGCCGACTGGCGTCGCCCGCCGACCTCCCGGCCGGTCCGGTCCTCGCCGCCTGACCGGCGCAGGGCACCCTACCCCAGCACTCCACCCAGGGAGGAAGAGCAGCTCATGGAAGCGTTCACCGCACACACCGGCCGGGCCGTGCCGCTGCGCCGCAGCAACGTGGACACCGACCAGATCATCCCGGCGCACTGGCTGAAGAAGGTCACCCGCGACGGCTTCGAGGACGGCCTCTTCGAGGCGTGGCGCAAGGACCCGGACTTCGTCCTCAACGAGCCCGCCCGCGCGGGCGCCTCGGTCCTGGTCGCCGGACCGGACTTCGGTACCGGCTCCTCCCGGGAGCACGCCGTCTGGGCGCTGCAGAACTTCGGCTTCAAGACCGTGATCTCCTCCCGGTTCGCGGACATCTTCCGGGGTAACTCGCTCAAGAACGGTCTGCTGACGGTCGTCCTGCCCCAGGAGACCGTCGAGCGGCTCTGGGAGCTGACCGAGGCCGACCCCTCGGCGGAGGTCACCGTGGACCTCGTCGCCCGCCAGGTACGGGCCGAGGGCATCACGGCCGATTTCAGCCTTGACGACAACGCCAGGTGGCGGTTGCTGGAGGGGCTGGACGACATCGGGCTGACCCTCCGGCACGAGTCCGCCATCACCGCCTTCGAGGCCCGCCGACCGTCCCACAAGCCGTCCACGGCCTTGGTCTGAGGCCCCTTCCGGGCGGGTTCCGGGCCGGAACCCGCCCGGTTCCGAGCCCGTTTTCCCGCCCGTTCGGCCCAGTCTCCCGGCCCCGGAACGACCCTCGATTTCCGCTGTTCACCCCAGGTTTGGCATGATGCGCCCCCTGTCTTCGGACAGGGGGCGCATCGCGTTGTTGAGGCCCTGTGAGGCGACAACTCGCCTCAGATGGCACAATCGGTGCATGGAACGCGGCAGCCAACTCGAGCTCTACCGGCTCGTCGCCGACCAACTCAAGGAAGCGCACTCCCGAGTGCGCGCACTGCAAGTCCCGGAGGGCGTACGGATGGCGCTGTCCCGGAAGCTGCTGGCCATCACGGCCGCGGCGAAGCACGATCTCTCAGGCGCGGCAATGCGCCTGGACCGGCTGATGAAGGACCTCGACGAGGGCCGTTTCCCTTCAGAGCGCGGCACCGACGGAACTCCGTGATGGGTCGGGTTCGTTGCGGCACAAGGGTGATTAGACCGTTTCGTGTTTGATTTGCGGTATATATCTGCCTAACGTGCGAAAAGGCTGGAACAATTCCAGCAATGTCTCCGAAGGGGAAGACGTGAACAAGGCGCAGCTCGTTGAAGCCATTGCCGACAAGCTCGGCGGCCGTCAGCAGGCCGCTGACGCCGTCGACGCGGTACTCGACGCGATCGTCCGTGCCGTTGTCGCCGGCGACCGGGTCTCGGTCACCGGCTTCGGCTCGTTCGAGAAGGTCGACCGCCCGGCCCGTTACGCCCGCAACCCGCAGACCGGCGAGCGCGTCCGGGTCAAGAAGACCTCGGTGCCCCGCTTCCGCGCCGGTCAGGGCTTCAAGGACCTGGTGAGCGGCTCGAAGAAGCTGCCCAAGGGCGGCGAGGTCGCGGTGAAGAAGGCGCCCAAGGGCAGCCTTTCCGGTGGCAAGGCCACCACGAAGGCCGCGGCCAAGAAGGCCACCGCCAAGAAGACGGCCGCCAAGAAGGCGACCACGGCCAAGAAGGCGACCACCGCCACGAAGGCCACTCCCGCCAAGAAGACCACCACGGCGGCGAAGAAGACCACGGCGAAGAAGACCGCCCCCGCGACGAAGGCGGCGGCGAAGAAGGCGACGCCGGCGAAGAAGACCGCCACCGCCACCGCGGCCAAGAAGACCACGGCGAAGAAGACCGCGCCGGCGGCGAAGAAGGCCACGGCGACCAAGGCGCCCGCGCGCAAGACCACGGCGCGCAAGACCACCGCCAAGAAGACCGCGGCCAAGAAGAAGTAAAAAGCCGCTGACGGCGTCACGCGCCGGGCCGGGCTCCCTTCGGGGAGCCCGGCCCGCGGTGCGTCCGCCTCCGGCGGGGCGGCGGACGGAAGGACGCTCGCGCCGCGCCCGCCGGCTCGCGGGAGCGGCTGTGCGCCCGCTGGGACCCGTATCCGCCCGAAGGGGCATCCCCTGGACGCCGGAGCCGCCGGGGGAGTTCGGATCGGCCCCCTGGGCCCGGGAAGCGCGCGAAAGCCCCGAGGGGGGCGCCGGAGCCCGTTCCTCCGGAAGTCCGGGCCGGTTCGCCGTGGGAACGGCCGGCGTCCCCTGAACGCCCGGCCCGGCCCGGCGTCTCGACGCCCGCGGCGCGCCCGGCGCCCGAGAGAGCCGGGAGGCCCGGGACGGAGCCGGGAACCCTGAGGGCCCGGGCTCAGAAGGTCTGGAGCGTCACCAACGTCACACGCCGCGGCTCCGGCCCGTCCGCCTCCGCGCACTCGATCCGCACCCGCTGCCCCGGCCGCAACAGCCGCAACCCGCCCGCGTCAAACGCCGCGGCGTCGAACGGCACCGGCGTGCCGTCGTCGAGGAGAACGCTGCCGCAGCGGGTCTCGGGGTCGTAGGTGTACGCGGTGGCCTGCATGCCGGAGAGCCTAGTCCGTCACCGTGCCGGCGGCCCCCCGCGCCGGACCGGTCGCCGCCCAGGCCCCGGCGACGGCGGCCGTGCGCGGCCCCACGCCCAGCGCCAGCGCGGCCCGCAGATCCGCCACGGTGTCGACGTCACGCCGTACGGAATCCACTCCCGACAGCCCGATTTCCCGCGCCCCCGACGCCCGGTGCCGGGCGCGCGAACGGCCCTCGAACGCCGGCGCCAAAAGCATTCCGGGCGCCGCGGCCAAGAGCGTCGTCCCGATTCCCTCGGCATCCGCGAGAAATGCGCGCGGGAATTCCGACGCCGAATCGAGCACCCGCCCGAGTTCCGCCGCCCGCAGTGCCGGAAGATCCGCGTTCAGCGTCGCCACGCCCGAGTGCGGGCGGTGGGAGCGGACCGTCCGGGCCCCGTGCGCGAGGGCCGCGTTGATGCCCCCGCCGCCCGCCGGTTCGGCCACCGTCCGGGCACCGGCGGCGGTCAGTTCCGCCCCGGCCAGCGGGTCGTCGGTGACGACCACCACATCGCGGACCGCCGCGCAGGAGAGCGCCGCCTCCACCGTGTCCAGCGCGAAGGCCAGCGCCAGCGCGGGCCGGTCCGCACCGGAACCCGCGCCCACGGCCGCCGCCAGCCGGCTCTTGGCCCGCGCCAGCGGCTTCAACGGCACCACCAGCGTCCAGCGCACGGCACTCCCTCTCTCCTCCACCCGGGGCCACCCGGGTTCGCCCCGGCCGCCACCCGCCCCTGCCGGGCCCATTGTCGCCCCCGGCCGCGCGCCCCCGCTCCGGGAGTCCGGCCGCTGCCACCGGAGGGGCACGGGGTTACGGTGTTCTCGACAGACCGGGTACCTGGCGCCACACTTGTCCGGCCCCGGGAGAGCAGCAGGCCCGCGGTAGCTTCCAGGTCCCAAGAGAAGGGTGTACGGGTGTCCCGCCACAGAATCGGCTTCTGGTACCGCTTTACGGCGGTGTTGGCCAAACCGCCGCTCGTGATTCTGTTCAAGCGGGAGTGGCGCGGAATGGAGCACATTCCCGCCGACGGCGGCTTCATCACCGCCATCAACCACAACTCGTACCTGGACCCGCTGGCCTACGCCCACTTCCAGTACAACACCGGGCGCGTCCCCCGCTTCCTCGCCAAGGCCGGCCTCTTCCGCAACGGTTTCGTCGGCACCCTGCTGCGCGGCACCGGACAGATTCCCGTCTACCGCGAGAGCACCGACGCGGCCAACGCGTTCCGGGCCGCCGTCGACGCCATCAACAAGGGCGAGTGCGTGGCCTTCTACCCCGAGGGCACCCTGACCCGCGACCCCGACCTGTGGCCCATGGAGGGCAAGACCGGCGCCGCCCGCGTCGCCCTGCTCACCAAGGCACCCGTCATCCCGGTCGCCCAGTGGGGCGCCCACGAGGCCATGCCGCCCTACGCCAAGGAGAAGAAGCTCCGCCTCTTCCCCCGCAAGACCCTCCGGGTGCTGGCCGGCCCGCCCGTGGACCTGAGCGAATTCCACGACAAGGAGCCGACCGCCGAGGTACTCCGCGCGGTCACCGAGAAGATCATGGCCGCGATCACCGAACTCCTCGCCGAGCTCCGCGGCGAACCGGCCCCCGCCGAGCCGTACACCCTCAAGAAGGCCCGGGCCGCCGCTGCCGCCCGCCGCCGGTCGGAGACCGCCCGCCAGGAGGACGCCAAGTGACCCGCTGCGCCGTCTTCGGCACCGGATCGTGGGGCACCGCCTTCGCGATGATCCTCGCGGACGCCGGCTGCGAGGTGACCATGTGGGGCCGCCGCGAGGCCGTCGTGGACGCCGTCAACAAGGGCGCCAACCCGGACTACTTCCCCGGTGTCGAACTGCCCTCCGCCGTCCGGGCCACCACCGACCCCGCCGAGGCCGCCGCCGGGGCCGCGTTCACCGTGCTGGCCGTGCCGTCCCAGACGCTGCGCGGCAACCTCGCAGCCTGGAAGCCCCTGCTGGCCGACGGCACCGTGCTGGTCTCCCTGATGAAGGGCGTCGAACTCGGCACCGCCAAGCGGATGAGCGAGGTCATCGAGGAGGTCGCCGGGGTCTCGCCGGACCGCGTCGCCGTCCTCACGGGCCCCAACCTGGCCAAGGAGATCGCCGCCCGGCAGCCCGCCGCCGCCGTCGTCGCCTGCCGCGACGAGGAGGTCGCCAAGCGCCTCCAGACCGCCTGCCACACCGCGTACTTCCGCCCCTACACCAACACCGACGTGGTCGGCTGTGAACTCGGCGGCGCCGTCAAGAACGTCATCGCGCTCGCGGTCGGCATCGCCGACGGCATGGGCCTGGGCGACAACGCCAAGGCGTCCCTCATCACCCGCGGCCTCGCCGAGACCACCCGCCTCGGGCTGGCGATGGGCGCCGACGCGCACACCTTCGCCGGGCTCGCCGGGATGGGCGACCTCGTCGCCACCTGCTCCTCGCCGCTCTCCCGCAACAACACCTTCGGCCGCAACCTGGGCCGCGGACTGAGCCTGGCGGAGACCATCGCCGTCACCAAGCAGACGGCGGAGGGCGTCAAGTCCTGCGAGTCCGTGCTCGATCTGGCGCGAAGGCACCAT
Organism: Streptomyces sp. NPDC052910; assembly: GCF_055585605.1. Classification (NCBI taxonomy): domain Bacteria; kingdom Bacillati; phylum Actinomycetota; class Actinomycetes; order Kitasatosporales; family Streptomycetaceae; genus Streptomyces; species Streptomyces sp. NPDC052910. The sequence continues at coordinate 166,970 of NZ_JBVJJR010000001.1, read as the reverse complement.
GTCGACATGCCGATCACGGAGACCGTGGTGGGCATCGTCCACGAGGGCAAGCCGCCCATGGTCGCCCTGAAGGAGCTGATGGCGCGCAGCGCCAAGCCGGAGCGGCACTGAGATCCGGCGGGGCCACCAGGTAGTCTCAACGCGATATGAGCAGCGAGAACCCCACCCAGAGCCCCGGCCGCAAGCCGCGCGTCGCGGTCGTCTTCGGCGGCCGCAGTTCCGAGCACGCCATCTCCGTGGTCACCGCCGGAGCGGTGCTGCGCGCCATCGACCGCACCAAGTACGACGTGCTGCCGATCGGCATTACGCAGGACGGCCGTTGGGCGCTGACCACCGACGATCCCGAGCGGATGGCCATCTCCGGCCGCACGCTGCCCAGCGTCGACCGGCTCGCCGAGTCGCCGGAGGGCGAGGTCGTGCTGCCCGTCGCGCCCGCCAACCGCGAGATCGTCTACACCGAGCCCGGCTCGGTGCCCAAGGCGCTCGGCGAGGTCGATGTGGTCTTCCCGATGCTGCACGGCCCCTACGGGGAGGACGGCACGCTCCAGGGCATGCTGGACCTCGCCGGCATCCCCTACGTGGGCGCCGGCGTCCTCGCCTCGGCCGTCGGCCAGGACAAGGAGTACATGAAGCGGATCTTCATCTCCTACGGGCTGTCCGTCGGCCCCTACGAGGTGATCCGTCCGCGCGAGTGGGAGAACGACCGCGAGGCCGCCCGCCGCAAGATCCTGGGCTTCGCCGACGAGCACGGCTGGCCGCTCTTCGTGAAGCCCGCCCGCGCCGGCTCGTCCATCGGCATCACCAAGGTGGACGACGCCTCGGGCCTGGACGAGGCCCTCGAGGAGGCCCGCCGCCACGACCCCAAGATCCTGGTCGAGGCGCTGCTGCGCGGCCGGGAGATCGAGTGCGGGGTCCTGGAGTTCGAGGACGGCCCGCGCGCCAGCGTGCCCGCCGAGATCCCGCCGGTCGAGGCGCACTCCTTCTACGACTTCGAGGCCAAGTACATCGACTCCGCCTCCGGCATCGTCCCCGCGCCGCTCACCGAGGAGCAGACCCGCCGGGTCCAGGAGCTGGCCGTCCAGGCGTTCGAGGCCGTCTCCTGCGAGGGCCTGGTCCGCGCGGACTTCTTCCTCACCGAGGACGGCGAGTTCGTCATCAACGAGATCAACACCATGCCGGGCTTCACGCCCATCTCCATGTACCCGCGCATGTGGCAGGAGAGCGGCGTCGAGTACCCGGAGCTGGTCGACCGACTCCTCCAGGCCGCGCTGCGCCGCTCCACGGGCCTGCGCTAGGGGGTTTTCGGAGCGGGGGAGTCGTCCGGGTCGTCGGACGGCACCGCCTTCCGGACGGCGGCGGCGAGATCGACGAGCACACTGATGTCGCCGCCGTCGCCGACCACCTTCTTCGGCAGCGTCACCTCGATGTACACCGGCCGCAGGGGAGTGGTGCAGCGGATGCTCCCGTCCGACAGCCGCTCGGGGGACCACTTCACCCCGTCGACGTCCACCGACTGCGTCCGCTCGTCCTCGAAGATCTTCGGCCGCGGCACCCCGCAGCGCAGCTCGATCCACGGGCCGTCGCCCCAGGCGGCGGTGAAGTCCGAGACGGGATCGGTGGCGTGGCGCTTCAGCCCGCCCACCTCGTCCGGCAACTCCTTCCGCAGCGCCCGGCAGAGCCCGGCCTGCCGCGCGGCGGGGGTGGGCACCGACGGACGCGGCGCGTCCTCCGTCGCCGAGCAGGCGACGGCCGCGCCCAGCAGGGCCGCCGTGACGGACAGGGCGGCCCGCCGGCGCGGCCGGACGAGCGGGGCTGAACGGGCTGAACGGGCGGGCACAGTGCTCACCGGCCGAGCATACGAGGGGCTACAGGTGGACGACCGGGCAGGTCAGGGTCCGGGTGATGCCCTCCACCTGCTGCACCTTGGCGACCACCATCCGGCCGAGCGCGTCCACGGTGTCGGCCTGAGCGCGGACGATGACGTCGTAGGGACCCGTCACGTCCTCGGCCTGGATCACGCCGTTGATCTTCGAGATGACTTCGGCCACGGTCGACGCCTTGCCGACCTCGGTCTGGATCAGGATGTACGCCTGTACCACGGAACCTCCAGGGCGGCTTCGAGGATCATGTGGGGAGAAGAGACGCCACCGTACCGCGCCGCCGCACGGCACGGGGAGACCCGCGCCACCTGCGCGGCGCGCGGTTCCTCGGGAACCGCGAGACCACAGCACCGGATACTCCGAGGAGGAGCGCAGTGAAAGGCACCGTCGGCGAGTTGGGGGAGTTCGGCCTCATCAGGGAGCTGACCTCCCGGCTCACCACCACCCCGGCCGTCCGGCTCGGACCGGGCGACGACGCCGCGGTGGTCGCAGCGCCCGACCGGAGGGTCGTGGCCAGCACGGACGTGCTCCTGGAGGGACGGCACTTCCGCCGCGACTGGTCCACCGCCTACGACGTGGGCCGCAAGGCCGCCGCCCAGAACCTCGCCGACATCGCCGCCATGGGCGCCGTGCCGACCGCCGTCCTGCTCGCCCTCGTCGTCCCGGCCGAACTCCCCGCCACCTGGCCGGTGGAGCTCATGGACGGGATCCGCGACGAATGCCAGGTCGCCGGAGCCGCGGTGGTCGGCGGGGACGTGGTACGCGGCGAGACCATCACCGTGTCCATCACGGCCCTCGGCGACCTCCGCAACCACGAACCCGTCATGCGCTCCGGCGCGCAGCCGGGCGACGTCGTCGCCGTCACCGGCTGGCTCGGCTGGTCGGCGGCCGGACTCGCCGTCCTCTCCCGGGGCTTCCGCTCCCCCCGCGCCTTCGTCGAGGCGCACCGCCGCCCCGAACCCCCCTACCACGCGGGCCCGGCCGCCGCCTCGCTCGGCGCCACGTCCATGACCGACGTCAGCGACGGACTGATCGCCGACCTCGGGCACATCGCCGAGGCCAGCAAGGTCCGGATCGACCTGCACACCGCGGCGATCGACGTGCCCACCCAGATGTCCGACATCGGGCAGGCCGTCGGCGTCGACCCCCTCCAGTGGGTGCTCACCGGCGGCGAGGACCACGCCATCGTCGCCACCTTCCCGCCGGACGTGAAACTGCCCGCCCGCTGGAAGGTGATCGGCGAAGTGGTCAACCCCTCCGCCCTGCCCCAGGTGACCGTCGACGGCGCGCCCTGGGAGCGGGCGGGCGGCTGGGACCACTTCGGCGACGAGGACCTGCCGGAGGCGGAGGAGGACTGAGGGGCGCGTAGGTTGGTGCTCATGCCGATACCTCCGCGCGTGCTGACCGTCGCCGGCTCCGACTCCGGCGGCGGCGCCGGCATCCAGGCCGACCTCAAGACGATGCTCGCCCTGGGGACGCACGGCATGAGCGTCCTCACCGCCGTCACCGCCCAGAACTCCCGCGGCGTACAGGGCGCCTGGCCGCTGCCCGCGGAGGCGGTACGGGCCCAGTACCGCAGCGTCGTCGACGACATCGGCGTCCAGGCGGTCAAGACCGGGATGCTGGCGTCCGCGGAGCTGGTGGAGACCGTCGCCGAGTTGCTGACGGAGGTCGGGGCGCCCGTCGTCGTCGACCCGGTGGGCGTCTCCAAACACGGCGATCCGCTGCTCGCCGCGTCGGCGCTCGACGCGCTGCGGCTGAAGCTGCTGCCGCTGGCGACCGTCGCCACGCCCAACCTCGACGAGACGGCGTGGCTCACGGGCGTCCGCGTCACCGGCGAGGGCGATCTCCGGCGGGCCGCCGACGCCCTGCTGGCCTTCGGCCCGCGCTGGGTCCTCGTCAAGGGCGGCCATCTGCCCGGCGACGCGGTCGATCTCCTCACCGACGGCACGTCGGAGCACCTGCTGCGCGCTCCGCGCCACGACAACCGGCATACGCACGGGACGGGGTGCACGCTCGCGAGCGCGATCGCTTGCGGGCTCGCGAAGGGGCTTCCGGTGCCGGACGCGGTGTCGGCGGCGAAGGAGTACGTCACCGGGGCGATCGCTGCCGGTTTCCCGCTGGGGGAGGGGATCGGGCCGGTGGATCACGGGTGGGCACTGCGCTGAGTCCGCCTGCGGCGGGCTGGTGCCCCGGTCCCTCCCTTTCACCGTTTCCTGGGGGCAAGCCCCCAGACCCCCTGATCGCGGCTTCGCCGCTCGTCCTCAAGCGCCGGACGGGCTGATTCAGCCCGTCCGGCGCTTGAGGACAGCGCCCGCAGGGCGCTTCGGGGGGTGCGGGGGCTCGCCCCCGCAGGAAACGGTGAAAGGGAGGGACCGGGGCACAGCAAAAAGCCGGCCCCCCGCAGGGGGCCGGCTTTCAGCAACCGGAAAGGGCTGCGCGTGGCGCGAAGCCGCTAGCGCGAGACCTTGCCGGCCTTGATGCACGAGGTGCAGACGTTGAGCCGCTTCGGCGTCGCCCCGACCTTCGCACGCACCCGCTGGATGTTGGGGTTCCAACGGCGGGAGGTACGGCGGTGCGAGTGCGAGATGTTGTTGCCGAAGCCCGGCCCCTTGCCGCAGACGTCGCAGTTGGCAGCCACGGGTTACTCCAAAGACGGGTCACCCTCGCTCACGCGAGGACGACAGGCACGTACGGTGAATCCCTGCGTGCCGAGATCTCAGAGAGTGACCGGCAGTGTCAGGGGGATGACCTGACTCTCGTCAGGCAACCGGAGCAGCATACAACGACCGCTCCAGGACAACGAAACTACCATGACCGGCCCGTATCCCGCCCGGCCGGCCCGGTGGAGCGGCCCGCACGACTACTGTGCCCACGGGTCACCGCCCACCGCCACCGCCGCCCGCCGCTCCCCGAGGAGGACCTTCAGGTGCCGCATCCGCTCGACGCCGCCGCGGTACGCGCCTGGTGTGCTCTGGCGCTCGACGCGCTCGGCCGGGCCCGCGAGGAGATCGACGCGATCAACGTGTATCCCGTGGCCGACGGGGATACCGGGACCAACCTCTACCTGACCGTCGAGTCCGCGGGCCGCGCGGTGGAGGCCGTCTTCGAGGCGCATGCCACCGCGGGGCCGGACGCCCGGCCAGGCCTGTCCGAGGCGGTGCGGGCGATGGCGCACGGGGCTCTGATCGGCGCCCGGGGCAATTCCGGCACGATCCTGGCGCAACTGTTCCGGGGCATGGCGGAGGTCCTCACGGAGTGCGGTCCGAGTGACCGGAGTCACCTGCTGCCCCGCGCCCTGCGCCGCGCCGTCGACTCCGCGTACGAGGGCGTCGCGCGGCCGGTCGAGGGCACCGTGCTGACCGTGGCCGCCGCCGCCGCCGACGCGGCCGCCCGTACCGAGGGCGACGCCGCGGCCGTGGCCCGCGCGGCGCACACCGCCGCCCGTACCGCCCTGGCGGCCACCCCCGGCCAACTGGAGGCGCTCGGCCGGGCAGGAGTGGTGGACGCCGGCGGCCGGGGCCTGGTGGAGGTCCTGGGGGCGCTCTCGGCGGCCCTGGAGGGAGGCACCGCGCCGGCCGGCCGCCCGGCCAGGACGGCCGCCGCCCGCGCCGTCCGGCCCGTCGAGGCCTGCCCGGCCCCCGAGACCCCCTCCGGCACGGGCCCCGCCTTCGAGGTGATCTACCTGCTGGAGGCGGACGACGCCGCTGTCGCCCGGCTCCGTGCCCGGCTGGACGCGCTGGGGGAGTCGCTCGTCGTCGTGGGCGGCGACGGCCTCTGGAACGTGCACGTCCACGTGGACGACGCGGGGGCCGCCGTCGAGGCCGGCGTCGACGCCGGACGTCCGTACCGCATCCGCGTCACCCACTTCGGCGCCGCCGCCGAGGAGCGCACCCGCGCCCCCGAACGCGTCCAGCGGGCCGTCGTGGCGGTCGTCCCCGGCGAGGGGCTGGCCGCCCTGTGCGCCGAGGCCGGCGCGGCCGTCGTGCCCGTCCGGGCCGGCGAACCGCCCGCCAGCGGCGAACTCGTCGAGGCGGTGCGGCGCGCGCACGCCCGCGAGGTCGTCCTCCTGCCCAACGACCCGGATCTGCGGCACACCGCCGCCGCGGCGGCCGAGCAGGCCCGCGCCGAGGGGGTCAGGGTCGCCCTCATCCCCACCCGCTCCCCGGTCCAGGGCGTCGCCGCGCTCGCCGTCCACGAACCCGGCCGCCGGTTCGACGAGGACGTCGTCGCCATGACCTCCGCCGCCGGCGCCACCCGCTACGCGGAACTGACCGTCGCCGAGAGCCGGTCCTGGACCACGGTGGGCGTCTGCCAGGCCGGCGACGTGCTCGGGCTGATCGACGGGGACGTCGCCGTCATCGGCGCCGACCTGGCCGCGACCGCCGCCACGGTGCTGGACCGGATGCTCGCGGCCGGCGGCGAACTGGTCACCCTCGTCGTCGCCGACGACGTCCCGCCCGGCTTCGCCGAGGGGCTGGAGCGGCACGTCCGCGGCGGCCACCTCGCCGTGGACACCGTCGTCTACCGGGGCGGTCGGCAGCCGGCGCCCCTGCTCATCGGCGTCGAGTAGCCGGTCCCCGCGCCCCCGGGAGGCCACCGGATGCCCGGCGTTGTCAGTGGTGTGGTGTGCAATGGGACCGTGCCCGCGCTCGACACAGCGGCCCCCGGGGCGCTCCCGGACCCCTGCCCGGAAACGACTCGGACGGCCCGGAGCGCCGCCCGGAGAACGGCCTGGAGAACCCCGTGCAGCTCGATCAGCCCCTGAAGAAGATCCTCGGCGGCACCACCGCGAAGGTGATGGCCGAGCACCTCGGCCTGCACACCGCCGGGGACCTCCTGCACCACTACCCGCGCCGCTACGCCGAGCGCGGCGAGCTCACCCGCCTCGCCGACCTGCCGCTCGACGAGCACGTCACGGTCGTCGCCCAGGTCGCCAAGGCCGCCATGAAGACCTTCAACCAGGGCCGCGGCGTCCGGCTCGAAGTCGTCGTCACCGACGGCAGCGGCGCACTGACCCTCGTCTTCTTCGGGCGCGGCGCCTACGCGCGCGAGAAGGAGCTCGTCCCCGGCCGCCGCGGCATGTTCGCCGGCAAGGTGTCGCTGTTCAACCGCACCCGGCAACTGCTCCACCCCGACTACGAGCTGCTCGACCGCGACAGCGGCGCGGACGCCGCCGCCGACTTCGCGAACCGGCTGCTGCCCCTCTACCCGGCCTGCAAGCAGTTCCAGTCCTGGAAGCTCACCAAGGCCGTGGACACCCTCCTCGACCTCTTCGAGGCCGACGGCTGGCGCGGTCTCGTCGATCCGCTGCCGCCCGCACTCCGCGAGGGCCGCGGCCTCGCCGAGCTGCCGGACGCCTTCCGCAAGGTCCACCGGCCGCGCACCAAGGCCGACATCGAGGACGCCCGCGCCCGCCTCAAGTGGGACGAGGCGTTCGTCCTCCAGGTGGCCCTCGCCCGCCGCCGGCACGCCGAGACCCAGCTCCCGGCCGTCGCCCGCAAGACCGTCCCCGGCGGCCTCCTCGACGCCTTCGACGCGAAGCTGCCGTTCACCCTCACCGACGGCCAGCGCACCGTCTCCGCCGAGATCTTCGACGACCTGGCCACCGAACACCCCATGCACCGGCTGCTCCAGGGCGAGGTCGGATCCGGGAAGACGATGGTCGCCCTGCGCGCCATGCTCGCCGTCGTGGACGCGGGCGGGCAGGCGGCGATGCTGGCGCCCACCGAGGTGCTGGCACAGCAACACCACCGGTCGGTCACCGAGATGATGGGCGAGCTCGCCGAGGGCGGCCTGCTCGGCGGCGCCGACCAGGGCACCAAGGTCGTCCTCCTCACCGGCTCCATGGGCGCCCCGGCCCGCCGCCGCGCCCTGCTGGACCTGGCCACGGGCGAGGCCGGGATCGTGATCGGCACCCATGCCCTGATCGAGGACAAGGTCCGGTTCCACGATCTGGGGCTGGTCGTGGTGGACGAGCAGCACCGCTTCGGCGTCGAGCAGCGGGACGCCCTGCGGTCGAAGGGCAAGCAGCCACCGCACCTGCTGGTGATGACGGCCACCCCGATCCCCCGCACGGTGGCCATGACCGTCTTCGGCGACCTGGAGACGTCCGTCCTGGACCAGCTCCCCGCCGGCCGCTCGCCCATCGCCACCCACGTCGTCCCCGCCAAGGACAAGCCGCACTTCCTGTCCCGTGCCTGGGAGCGGGTGCGCGAGGAGGTGGAGGGCGGCCACCAGGCGTACGTGGTGTGCCCGCGCATCGGGGACGAGGAGGAGGGCGGCGCCAAGGGCGGGAGGAAGCAGGGTGCGGACGGGCCTGACGACCCCGAGAAGCGCCCGCCGCTCGCCGTCCTCGACATCGCCGCGGGGTTGGCGAAGGGGCCGCTGGCGGGCCTGCGTGTGGAGGTGCTGCACGGGCGGATGCAGCCCGACGCCAAGGACGACGTCATGCGCCGCTTCGCCGCCGGCGAGGTGGACGTCCTGGTGGCCACCACCGTGATCGAGGTGGGCGTGAACGTGCCCAACTCCACCGTCATGGTGATCATGGACGCCGACCGGTTCGGCGTCTCGCAGTTGCACCAGCTCCGCGGCCGGGTCGGCCGCGGCTCCGCCCCGGGCCTGTGCCTGCTGGTCACCGAGGCCGGCGAGGCGAGCCCCGCCCGGGCCCGGCTGGGCGCGGTCGCGAGCACCCTGGACGGCTTCGAGCTCTCCCGCATCGACCTCGAACAGCGCCGCGAGGGCGACGTGCTCGGCCAGGCCCAGTCCGGCGTCCGGTCCTCCCTCCGGATGCTCACCGTCATCGACGACGAGGAGGTCATCGCCGCCGCCCGCGACGAGGCGGCGGCCGTGGTGGCCGCGGATCCGGAGCTGGAGTCCCTTCCGGAGCTCCGCACGGCCCTGGACGCCCTGCTGGACGAGGAGCGGGAGCGGTACCTCGACAAGGGCTGATCCGGCGGTTGTTGCCGTTCCCGCAACGAAGGTTGCCCGTCCGACCGGGCCCGCCGCAGCCTGAGGACCGGCCGAAAGGGCCGGACGAACACCTCAGGGAGGCGGGCCATGACCATGCGGGAGAACACCGCGACCACACCGGGCGTCGGCGGGGACGGGAAGCCGAACGACCGCGTTCACCTCGTCCGCGCCGGCGAACTCGACGGTCACGCCGCCCTCAGCGGCCACACCGTCGGCTCGAAGAGGCTCTGGATGGGCCTGGTGGAGAACCCGCCGCTGAGCGCCACCGACAACCACCACCACGGCGCCTCGGAGGCCGGTGTCTACGTGGTCAGCGGCCACCCGGTGTTCGTCTTCCACGACGGCACCGGGGAGGTGCGGATCACCGCGGGCCCGGGCGACTTCCTCCTCGTCCCGCCGTTCGTCCCGCACCGGGAGGAGAACCCCTCCGCGGACGAGCCCGTGGTCGTCGTGATCGCGCGCACCACACAGGAGCCGATCAAGGTCTCGGTGCCGGAGCTCTACCGGCTCACGGAGCTCCCGGCGGGCGGCTGACACGGGGGCTCGGCGGCCGGCCGGGCGTCCGGGGGAGGGGGCGGCGGGAGCGCGGGGCGGACGCGCCCGGGGCGGGCCCCCGGGGCACGGCCTACGCTGAGGGCAGCGGCGAACCCCCGCCGCCCTCCGCCCGCACCGAAGGACCCGAGCCCCATGACCCGCGTGATCGCCGGAACCGCCGGCGGACGCCGCCTCGCCGTACCGCCCGGCACCGGTACCCGCCCGACCTCCGACCGGGCGCGCGAGGGCCTGTTCTCCACCTGGACGGCCCTGCTCGGCCCGCTGGACGGGACCCGCGTCCTCGACCTGTACGGCGGATCGGGCGCCGTCGGCCTGGAGGCGCTGTCGCGCGGCGCGGCGCACGCGCTGCTGGTCGAGGCCGACGCCCGGGCCGCGAAGACCATCCGGGACAACGTCAGGACCGTCGGCCTGCCGGGCGCCGAGGTGCGCACCGGCCGGGCCGAGCAGATCGTGACCGGCCCCGCCCCGGACGCCCCCTACGACATCGTCTTCCTCGACCCGCCCTACGTGGTCACCGATGACGAACTCCGCGAGATCCTGCTCACACTCCGCACCGGCGGCTGGCTCGCCGAGGACGCTCTGGTCACCGTCGAGCGCGCCACCCGGGGCGGCACGTTCCGGTGGCCGGAGGGCTTCGAGGGGCTGAGGGCCCGTCGCTACGGCGAGGGAACCCTTTGGTACGGTCGCGCCGCCTCGGCGTGCATCACCGACACCGCTCCGCGCACGTCACGCACGCCATGAACGCACCGGAGAGCGAGGAACCACCGTTGTTGCGCCGCGCCGTCTGTCCGGGGTCGTTCGACCCCGTCACCAATGGACACCTCGACATCATCGCCCGCGCTTCCAAGCTGTACGACGTCGTGCACGTGGGCGTGATGATCAACAAATCGAAACAGGGCCTCTTCACGGTGGACGAGCGGATAGACCTGCTCCGCCGGGTCACCGCCGAGTACGGGAATGTAGAGGTGGAGTCCTTCCACGGGCTCCTCGTCGACTTCTGCAAGGAGCGCGGCATCCCGGCCATCGTCAAGGGCCTGCGGGCGGTCAGCGACTTCGACTACGAGCTCCAGATGGCCCAGATGAACAACGGCCTCTCGGGCGTCGAGACCCTGTTCGTCCCCACCAACCCCACCTACAGCTTCCTCTCCTCCAGCCTGGTCAAGGAGGTCGCCGCCTGGGGCGGCGACGTCTCCCACCTGGTACCGCCGGCCGTGCTGGACGCCCTCACCGAGCGCCTCGCGCGCACCTGACCCGGCACCGGGATCCGGCACCGGCCCGCCACCCGGAACTGACGACTCGTCAGTAGCCGCCGGAGGGCCCCCGGCGGCCGTACAGTCGTGGCGTCCGTACCGTCGTCCGGGAGAGAGTGGCGAGCGCCAAGGTGGACGTCCAGAAGAAGCTCGACGAGATCGTCGCGACGGTCGCCGGGGCCCGTTCGCTGCCGATGTCCGCGTCCTGCGTGGTCAACCGGGCCGAACTGCTCGGCCTCCTGGAGGAGGTGCGGGCGGCCCTGCCGGACTCCCTCGCGCAGGCCCGGGAGCTGATCGGCGGCCGGGAGCGGCTGGTGGCCGACGCCCGCGAGGAGGCCGAGCGGATCATCGAGTCCGCGCGCGCCCAGCGCGGCTCCCTGATCTCCGACACCGAGGTCGCCCGGGAGTCCCGCGAGGAGGCCGACCGCATCCTCGCGGAGGCCCGCCGGGAGGCCGCCGAGATCCGCGCCCAGGCCGACGACTACGTGGACGGCAAGCTCGCCAACTTCGAGGTCGTCCTCACCAAGACCCGCGGCTCGGTCGAGCGCGGCCGGGAGAAACTGCTCGGCCTCGGCGACGGCCGTGAGGCCGAGGACCCCGACGCCCCCGCGCGCAGCGGCGACCCCGCCACCCAGCGGCAGAACGCCGACGCGTACGTCGACGCCAAGCTCACGGCCGTCTCGGCGGTGCTGGCCAAGACGCTGGAAGCGGTCGGCCGCGGCCGGGAGAAGCTGCTCGGCGCCCGCCCGGCGGACGAGCTGGGCGCCCATCTGGCCGCGCAGGACGCCGCCCGGGACGGCCGCCCGGCCGAGCGCCCCGCCACGGACGCCGACTTCCTGGCCGAGCTCGCCGCCCACCCGGCCCCGGCCGCCACCGGGTCCGACTGGGCCGCCCACCGGGAGCCGGCCGCCGCGTACCCGCGGGCGGACGCCCCGGCGGCGGCGCGGGAGACCGGGCACCAGACCGGCTACGGCTGGCAGCCGTACCCGGGTCAGGCGGATCCGTACGCGGCCGGCGGCGGCCACACCGGGCAGGACGCGGGGTACGGCTGGCCGGTCCAGGACGCGGGCCAGGGGTACGGCCACGGGTACGGGCAGGGCTATGAGCAGGGATACGGGCAGGAACAGGGGTACGGCCAGGAACAGGGGTACGACCAGGCGCAGGATCAGGGCCACGGTCCGGAGCACGCGCACGGCCACGGCCGGGGAGGGCACGCCCAGGACCACGGCCGGGGCTACCCGGCCCACTCCCGGCAGGACGCCCCGGTGGAAGGCGTGGTCGTCGTCCCCCCACAGGGCGGTGGCGCCCTCGACGAGACCAGCTTCTTCGACACGAGCATGATCGACCTGGAGCAGCTCCGGCGCTACGAGCAAGGGCGCTGAGCCGGTCCCGGCCGCTCTCGCGGGCGGTCCGGGACCGGGTCCGAAGTCGGTGCGGAAGGCACGATTGGGCCAGGGGCGGACCGTCCAGTATCCTGACTGTTCGGTCGCGCGTACATTCGCGATCCCGGCTGCCCGCGGCGTGGCGTACGAGTGTCGTACGGCATGCGGACACGGGCCGCCTTCGCCGCAGCGTAGAAAGCAGGAAGCCCTGAACGCCCGCCTCGATCACCGTTCCCCCCTCGTGTTCGACACGCACGAGCTGGGCCGGCGTCCCGGTGCGCTGAAGCGGCTCTCCCGCTCGATCCCGGCCCCCGCCGATCTCGGCATCGAGGTCATCGGGGTCGCCGAGGGCGCGACCGTGGAGCTCGACCTCCGACTGGAGTCGGTCATGGAAGGGGTGCTCGTCACAGGCACCGCCCGTGCACCGCTCACCGGGGAGTGCGTAAGGTGTCTGGAGCCGCTGGAGCGAGAGCTCGAGACGGACTTCCAGGAGATGTACTCCTACCCCGACGCCGACAGCCGGAACCGCCCCGTGGCGGAACCGGAGGACGACGCCGAGGACGAGGAGGACACGCTCTTCCTCGAGGGCGACCTGTTCGACCTCGAACCCGTGCTGCGTGACGCGGTGGTGCTCGCACTGCCGCTGCAGCCGGTGTGCCGGGAGGACTGCCCGGGCCTGTGCTCCGAATGCGGGGCGCGGCTCGCGGAAGACCCCGACCACCACCATGACGTCCACGACATTCGGTGGGCGGCACTGCAGGGACTCGCCGTATCCGACCAGGACGGCGAGATGGACAACGCACCCCGGTCCGCCGGGGATGACTCACAGGAGAAGTAGCCGTGGCTGTTCCGAAGCGGAAGATGTCGCGCAGCAACACGCGCCACCGCCGGTCGCAGTGGAAGGCTGCGGTCCCCACCCTGGTGGCGTGCGAGCGCTGCCACGAGCCGAAGCAGCAGCACATCGCGTGCCCGAGCTGCGGCACCTACAACAAGCGCCAGGTCCTCGAGGTCTGATCGGCGGGTGACAGGCTCCATGTCAGACGCCAATACGCCGTCCCGCGGACGCGGGACAGGATCCGGACCGGCGCCACAGGACGCAGCCTCGTCTCACACGCTTCTGGAAGGGCGGCTCGGGTACAGACTCGAGACCGCCCTTCTGGTGCGTGCGCTGACCCACCGCTCCTACGCCTACGAGAACGGCGGTCTGCCCACCAACGAGCGGCTGGAGTTCCTCGGTGACTCCGTCCTCGGCCTGGTGGTCACGGACACGCTGTACCGCATCCACCCCGACCTGCCCGAGGGCCAACTGGCCAAACTGCGGGCCGCGGTGGTCAACTCTCGGGCGCTGGCGGAGGTGGGACGCGGTCTCGACCTGGGTTCCTTCATCCGGCTCGGCCGGGGTGAAGAGGGGACCGGTGGCCGTGACAAAGCCTCCATCCTCGCCGACACCCTGGAAGCGGTGATCGGCGCCGTCTACCTCGACCAGGGGCTCGACGCCGCCGCCGAACTGGTGCACCGGCTCTTCGACCCGCTGATCGAGAAGTCCTCGAACCTCGGCGCCGGCCTGGACTGGAAGACCAGCCTCCAGGAGCTCACGGCGACGGAGGGACTGGGCGTGCCCGAGTACCTCGTCACCGAGACGGGTCCGGACCACGAGAAGACCTTCACGGCTGCTGCCCGCGTCGGTGGTGTCGAGTACGGCACCGGCACCGGCCGCAGCAAGAAGGAAGCCGAGCAGCAGGCGGCCGAGTCCGCCTGGCGCGCCATCCACGGTGCGGCGGAAGCCCGGGCCAAGGCCGCCGAGGCCGAACGGACCGGGAAGGCCGAGAAGACCGAGAAGGCCGCCGCGAAGGCGGAGAAGGCCGCGAAGACGGAGAAGTCCGTCCAGCGGGAGACGGCCGTCAAGGCCGACGGGACGGTACCCGCCCCGACCGAGCCCGCGTCCGCGCGGGACGAGGTCGTGGACGGGGACACCGATCCCACGGCAGGCGGGGCACAGCCCGCCGCGCAGTGAATCACCGGCCGGCCCGGGGCGCTTACCCACGCCCCGGGCCGGCCGTTTCCCGTCCCCCGCGGGGTGGCGGAGGAGACCGTTCCCGGACGATCGCGTTCCCGGGAGAACCGTTCCCGGAGGAGCGCCGTGCCCGAACTGCCCGAGGTCGAGGTCGTCCGGCGCGGGCTGGCGGCCTGGGTGTGCGGCCGTACCGTCGCCTCGGTCGAGGTCCGGCACCCCCGGGCCGTCCGCCGGCACCTCGCCGGCGCCGCCGACTTCGCCGCGCAGCTCACCGGGGAGCGCCTGGGCCTCGCGCGGCGCCGGGGCAAGTACCTGTGGCTGCCGCTGGAGGACCCCGCCGGGCCGGGCCGGGCCGTCCTCGCCCACCTGGGCATGAGCGGCCAGCTCCTGGTACAGCCGGAGGGCGCGCGGGACGAGAAGCACCTGCGGGTGCGGCTCCGCTTCGCCGACGACGCGGGCACCGAGCTGCGCTTCGTCGACCAGCGCACCTTCGGCGGGCTCTCGCTGCACGACACCGTGCCCGGCAGCGACGACGCGCTCCCCGACGTGATCTCCCACATCGCCCGGGACCCGCTGGACCTGGCCTTCGACGAGGCCGCCTTCCACGCCGCGCTGCGCCGGCGCCGCACCACGGTGAAGCGCGCCCTGCTCGACCAGTCGCTGATCAGCGGGGTCGGGAACATCTACGCGGACGAGGCGCTGTGGCGCTCGCGGCTGCACTTCGACCGGCCGACGGCCACACTGACCCGCCCCCGCACGGCCGAACTGCTCACCCATGTCCGCGAGGTCATGACCGAGGCGCTCGCCGTCGGCGGCACCAGCTTCGACAGCCTCTACGTCAACGTCAACGGCGAATCGGGCTACTTCGACCGCTCGCTCGACGCCTACGGGCGGGAGCACGAGCCGTGCCGGCGCTGCGGCACGGCCATGCGCCGCAGCCCCTGGATGAACCGGTCGAGCTACTTCTGCCCGCGCTGCCAGCGCCCGCCGCGGATCTGAGCCTCCGGGGACGGGGGTGGGCTCCGGCCGGCGCCGCGTCAGGCGCGTTCCGCGTCGTACCGCGCCCGCGCCGCCTCGATGTCGTCCTGCCGCTCCTGCACCAGCTCGATCACGGCCATCAGCCGTTCGGCGATCTCCTCGCCCAGTGGCGTCAGGCAGTAGTCCACCCGCGGCGGGTTGGTCGGCTGTGCCGTGCGGTGCACCAGGCCGTCCCGCTCCAGGGCCTGCAGCGTCTGGGACAGCATCTTCTCGCTGACGCCCTCGACCCGCCGGCGCAGCTCGTTGAAGCGCAGGGTGTTCTCCCGCAGGGCGGTGAGCGCGAGCGTGCCCCAGCGGCCGGTGATGTCGCTCAGCGTCTCCCGGGACGGGCAGTCGCGCGCGTAGACGCTGAACGCGAGCGCCTCGGTACAGGTCATCTTCCTGCTCGGTGCTGCGGTGCCGTCGGTCGCCATGGTTTCAGCGTACTCCTCCACAGCGCTCACTTCAGGGTTGCGCTTACGAAAAGTTAGTGCTTTCCTTTGGTCATCGATCCGACCCCCCATGACGGATCGCCCGACTTCCCTCAGGAGACCCGCCATGAGCGCACCCACCGCCCCCGTCGTCTCGATCGCCTTCCACTCCGGCTACGGCCACACCGCCGTCCTCGCCGAGGCGGTCCGCGCCGGCGCCGCCGAAGCCGGCGCGACCGTCCACGTGATCGAGGTCGACAAGATCACCGACGAGCAGTGGGCCCTGCTCGACGCCTCCGACGCGATCGTCTTCGGTTCGCCGACCTACATGGGCACCGCCTCGGGCGCCTTCCACGGCTTCGCCGAGGCGACCGCCAAGCGCTGGTTCACCAACGCCTGGCGCGACAAGCTCGCCGCCGGCTTCACCAACTCCGGTTCCAAGAGCGGCGACAAGCTGCACACCCTCCAGTTCTTCACCGTCCTCGCCGGCCAGCACGGCATGCACTGGGTGAGCCTCGGTCTGCACCCGGGCTGGAACACCTCCGAGGCCTCGGAGAACGACCTCAACCGCCTTGGCTTCTTCCTCGGCGCGGGGGCGCAGACCAACAACGACCAGGGCCCCGAGGCCGTGCACAAGGCCGACATCGAGACGGCCGCGCACCTCGGCCGCCGGGTCGCCGAGCAGGCCCGCGTCTTCGTGGCCGGCCGCGCCGCCCTCTGATCCGCACCGCCCCGCAGCCGCCGGTGGGCGGGCCGCGGACCCCGGAAACCGGGGCCCCGGCCCGCCTGCCGGCGTTCTCCGTAACCAGGCGGGCTGCCCGGCGGGGTATCCGACGGAGTGTCCGGCGGGGTGTCCGGCGGGCGTCCTCAGTACCCGAAGTCCTGCGTCCACCACGGGCCGCCCGCGCCGTGCCGGACGCCGACGCCGAGGGTCCGGTAGTCGCAGTTGAGGATGTTCTGCCGGTGTCCCGCGCTGCGCATCCAGGCGTCGACCACCGCGTGCGCGTCGGCATGCCCCCGGGCGATGTTCTCGCCGCCCAGGTTCCTGACGCCGTGCCGGGCCGCCCGGTCCCAGGGGGAGTGGCCGTCCGGATCGGTGTGGTCGAAGAAACCGCGCCGCGCCATGTCCTCGCTCAGCGACTGGGCGAGCGAGGTGAGCCGTGCGTCCGCACGCAGCGGACGGCAACCGACCTTCAGCCGCTCGGCGTTGACCAGGGCGACGACCGTGCGCGCCGCGGCGCCCCGGGTGTCCGCGGCGAGGTCCGCCGAGGTCCGCGCCCTCGTCTCCGCGACGTGGTCGGCGGCATGGCCGACGGTATGGTCGGCCCGCAGCCGGGCGGACGCCGGGGCGGAGTCCGCCCGCTCCGCCCGTTCCGCCCGGGCGGGGGCGTCCCGTACCGCGTCGGACCGGTGCGCGCCGACCGTGATCCGGGCCGCGGTGGAGCCGGGGACGGTGACGGAGGCCGTCGCCGCCGACGCCGCGGCGGACGAGGCGGCCGCGGCGGTGACTCCCGGGGCTCCCGGAATTCCCGTGACCGTCGGGATCGTCGAGGTCGCGGTGTCCGCCATGTCCGCGACGGCCGCCGGGCGTCCGGCGGAGGTCCGTGCGACGGCCTGGACCAGCGTGCGGGCGCTCGCATGGTCGTACGCCGTGCCGACGGCCGTCCCCGGCCGGGCCACCGGGACGGTCGGGCCGGTGTGCCCGGCCGCCGGCGGCTGCCCGGGCCGGGCACCGGGCGGCACCTCGATCGGGGCGTCGGCCCGGACCTGGCCGCCGGGGACCCCGCCCCGCCCGCCCCCACTGCTGTCGCCGACGGTCAGCGGATTGCCGGGCAGCAGACCGGAGACCATGGCCACGGCCCCCATGGCCACGGCGGCCGAAGCGCCGAGCAGCCCGGTCCGGGCCGGGCCCTTTGCCTTCGGCGGCCGGACGGCCCCGCCGCCGACACCACCCCCGACGCCGCCGGCGGCCCCGGCGGTGCCCTTCGCGGGGGAGCCCCGGCCGGGTTTCCGCCCCTTGCGCGGCGCCTTTCCTTCCTGCCGGGCCGTTTCCGCGGGCTGTTTCTCCGCCCGCTTCTCCGGCCGCTTCTCCTGCCGCTTTTCCGGTCGTGCCCGGCCGTCCCCCTGCGGCGCGCCCCCGTGCTCGGCCCGGCGCGGACCGCGGTGCCGGCCGGGGCTGCCCGGACGGGCCGCCTCGGGCACGGGACCGGGCGCCTCGGCGACCGGTGGGGGGACCGCCACCGGGAGGGGGATGGTGGGCGCCTCGTCCGGGTCGTACGGAACAGGCGTCGTAGTCGTCACGGCCGTCCCGGCCGGTTCGGCCGTCTCGCTCGTCAGGGGATCCCTGGCCGCCCGGGGACTCGCTGTCGCTTCTTCGGAGGTCACGGGGGCAGAGCGTCGATGGCGACCCATCCGCTGCCTTCCTTGGGTGCTCGGCGTCACGTGGGATGTCACTCGTACGGGCTAGTCCTTTTCGAGGCGCGACCTTACGGCACGGCATGAGGGGTCGAAGTGCCGCTTATCTAATTGGCCGGTTAGCGTGCAGACATGAACGACTGTGTCCGTCTCACCGCCTGGGTTCGTGGTCATGTGCAGGGTGTGGGTTTCCGCTGGTTCACCCGGGAGAACGCCTTGCGCATCGGAGGTCTGATCGGTTTCGCCTCGAACCTCGCCGACGGCAGGGTCCAGGTGGTGGCCGAGGGTCCGCGCGAGGCGTGCGAGGGGCTGCTCGACTGGCTGCGGAGCGGGGACACGCCCGGACGCGTGGACGGCGTCACCGAGATCTGGGCCACACCGCGGGGCGGATACGACGGCTTCGAGATGCGCTGACCGGGTACCGCCGGAAGGGGGGAACAAGGCGAAACGGGAAAGACTCGGACGCGCGTTTATATGCCATTGGCATATGCACCTCAGGGATATTGCCTGATGGTTGCCAAGAGGGCCCCGCCATGGAAGGCTGCACCCCAACGGATGATCTCCCCGCCCTCCGGGCCCGGTCAGGCAAAGGCGCCGCGCATTCACCCGCCGCGCACCCCCGGGACGCCCGTCGATACGCGGTGTGATCGTGTTGACCGTCAAACCATTTGGTGAGACTCTGGAAGCCCCGCGCACCTTAGCTGTTTGGCATGGAAGACACGAGCAAGAGCGAAGCCAAGCACCGCGGGTGCGAATCCCTCACGACCCACACCGCTTAGGTCGGTCACTCAGTGTGGAGGACCATCCATCATGGCAAAGGCGCTTCTCGGTTACGTCGGCGGCTCCGACCCCCGAGTCCTCTCCGAGATGCGGCGGCTTCAGCAGCGAGTCCAGGACCTGGAATCCGAGCTCATCCGGATGCAGGCCGAGAACGACGCGCTGTCTGCCGCCGCTCACCGCGGTGACTCGCTGCTCGACAGCATCGACGTTTCCAAGGCGGAGCCTGCGCTCGCCTGACCGCGTCGGCCCCGCCCCGGGGGCCTGGTCGGGCTGCACTGTCAGCCGCTCGAGAATCTGCAAGGGACGCTTCGGCGTCCCTTCGTCGTAGTACCCGCCTTCGCCGGTGGCTCCCACCGGCCGGCCGCTCCGTTCCCTGGGCGTCCCCCGTCGTTCCGACCGTCGTCCACTGGCGTTCGCCCCCCGTCCCGTACCGCAACTGTGCCCTCCCCGTTCCTGGGCGAAACCACGGCCCGCGGATCGCGTCGCGGCGCGCCAACGGCCCGCGCGGGCCCGGAACGGCGCAGGACAGGACGGTAAAGTCCTTCCGCGTGCACCTCAAGAGCCTGACCCTGCGCGGGTTCAAGTCCTTCGCGTCCGCGACGACCCTGCGCTTCGAGCCCGGCATCACCTGTGTCGTGGGCCCCAACGGTTCCGGCAAGTCGAACGTC
Organism: Streptomyces sp. NPDC052910; assembly: GCF_055585605.1. Taxonomy (NCBI): domain Bacteria; kingdom Bacillati; phylum Actinomycetota; class Actinomycetes; order Kitasatosporales; family Streptomycetaceae; genus Streptomyces; species Streptomyces sp. NPDC052910. The sequence continues at coordinate 147,606 of NZ_JBVJJR010000001.1, read as the reverse complement.
GTCGACGCCCTCTCCTGGGTCATGGGCGAACAGGGCGCCAAGTCGCTGCGCGGCGGCAAGATGGAGGACGTCATCTTCGCCGGGACGACCGGGCGGCCGCCGCTCGGCCGCGCCGAGGTCTCGCTCACCATCGACAACTCCGACGGCGCGCTGCCCATCGAGTACGCCGAGGTCACCATCACGCGGATCATGTTCCGCAACGGCGGCAGCGAATACCAGATCAACGGGGACACCTGCCGCCTCCTCGACATCCAGGAGCTCCTCTCCGACTCCGGCATCGGCCGGGAGATGCACGTCATCGTCGGCCAGGGCCAGCTCGACTCCGTCCTGCACGCCGACCCGACCGGCCGTCGCGCCTTCATCGAGGAGGCCGCGGGCGTCCTCAAGCACCGCAAGCGCAAGGAGAAGGCGCTGCGGAAGCTGGACGCGATGAAGGCCAACCTCGCCCGGGTCCAGGACCTCAGCGACGAACTGCGCCGCCAGCTCAAGCCGCTGGGCCGGCAGGCCGCCGTCGCCCGCCGCGCCGCCGTCATCCAGGCCGACCTGCGGGACGCCCGGCTGCGGCTGCTGGCCGACGACCTGACGGCACTCCGCGAGGCGCTGCGCGCCGAGATCGCCGACGAGGCCGCGCTCAAGAGCCGCAAGGACGCCACCGAGGCCGAGCTGCGCGAGGCGGCCCGGCGCGAGGCCGAACTGGAGCGGCAGGTCGAGGAACTGGCACCGCGGCTGACGACGGCCCAGCAGACCTGGTACGAGCTGTCCCGTCTCGCCGAACGGGTGCGCGGCACCATCGGCCTCGCGGACGCCCGCGTCACCAGCGCCACCGCCGCCCCCGCCGAGGAGCGGCGCGGCCGCGACCCCGAGGACCTGGAACGCGAGGCGGCCCGGATCCGCGAGCAGGAGGCCGAGCTGGAGGCCGCCGTGGAGGCCGCGGGCCGGGCCCTGGAGGACACCTCCGCCCACCGCGCCGACCTCGAACGCCGCCTCGCCGAGGAGGAACGCCGGCTGCGCGACGCCGCCCGCGCCCTCGCCGACCGGCGCGAGCAGCTCGCCCGGCTGCAGGGCCGGGTCACCGCCGCGCGCGGCCGGGTGGCCTCCGCCGAGGCCGAGGCCGGCCGCCTGGCGACCGCCCGCGACGAGGCCCTGGAGCGTGCCGAGGCGGCGCGCGAGGAGTACGAACGCCGGCAGGCCGAGGCGGACGGCACCGACGCCGGGGACGCCGAACTCGCCGGCCGGCTGCGGGCCGCCAAGGAGGCGCTGGCCGCCGCCGACGCCGCGCTGGCCGCCGCCCGCGAGGCCGCCACGGACGCCGAACGCCGCCGGGCCGCCGTCTCGGCCCGGCACGACGCCCTGGCCCTGGGCCTGCGCCGCAAGGACGGCACGGACGCCCTGCTGTCGGCGCGGGAGCGGTGGGACGGGCTGCTGGGCCCGGCCGCGGAGCTCCTCACCGTCGCCCCGGGGCACGAGCTGCCGGTGGCCGCCGCGCTGGGCGCCGTCGCCGACGGCGTCGCCGTCACCGGCCTCCCGGCCGCCGCCGAGGCGCTGCGCCTCCTGAAGAAGGAGGACGCCGGCCGGGCCGTCCTGCTGCTCGGCGGCGCTCCTTCCTCCGCGGCTCCGGACCGGCCCGCCCCGCCCTTCGGACGGTACGCCGCCGGGCTGGTCACCGGCCCGGAGGAGCTGCTGCCCGCCGTGCGGCGGCTGCTGGACGGCGTGGTGGTCGTGGACTCCCTGGAGGACGCCGAGCGGCTGGTCGCCGGGCGTCCGGAGCTGACCGCCGTCACCGCCGAGGGCGACGTCCTCGGCGCCCACCTCGCCCAGGGCGGCTCCGAGGGCGCGCCCAGCCTGCTGGAGGTGCGGGCGGCCGTCGACGAGGCCGCCGCCGAGCGGGCGGAGCTGGACGAGCGCTGTGCCGCGCTGGCCCGTGCGCAGGAGGAGGCGGGGGAGGAGCGCGGCCGGTGCGCCGCCGCCGTCGAGGAGCTGGCCGCCCGGCTGAGCGCCGCGGACCGCGAGAAGTCGCGTTCCGCGCAGGTGCTCGGCGGGCTCGCCGGGCAGGCCCGGGCGGCGGCGGGCGAGGCCGAACGGGCCGCCGCCGCCGCGGCCCACGCGGAGGAGGCCCTGGTCCGGGCGCGTGAGGAGGCCGAGGAGCTGGCCGCGCGGCTGGCCGCGGCCGAGGAACTGGGCGAGGACGAGCTCGGCGAAGCCTTTGACGAGCCCGACACGGCGGTCCGCGACCGGCTGGCCGCCGACGGCGCCAACGCCCGGCAGACCGAGATGGAGGCCCGGCTCCAGCTCCGCACCCACGAGGAGCGGGTCAAGGCGCTGGCGGGCCGGGCGGACTCGCTGGACCGTGCGGCGCGCGCCGAGCGGGAGGCGCGGGAGCGCGCCGAGCGGCGCCGCGCCCGACTGCGGCACGAGGCCGAGGTGGCCACCGCCGTCGCGGCCGGCGCCCGGCAGTTGCTGGCCCACGTCGAGGTGTCGCTGGTCCGCGCGGACGAGGAGCGGCGGGCCGCAGAGGCGGCGAAGGCCGAGCGCGAGCGCGAGCTCGTCGCCCGCCGCAACCGGGCCCGGGAGCTCAAGTCCGAGCTGGACAAGCTGACGGACTCGGTGCACCGGGGCGAGGTGCTGGGTGCCGAGAAGCGGCTGCGGATCGAGCAGTTGGAGGCGAAGGCGCTGGAGGAGTTCGGCATCGAGCCGGCGGCGCTGGCCGCCGAGTACGGTCCTGACCAGTTGGTGCCGCCGTCGCCCGCGCCGGAGGGCGAGGAGCCTCGGGAGCTCGCGCCCGTCCCGTACGTCCGGGCCGAGCAGGAGAAGCGGCTGCGCGCCGCCGAGCGGGCGTACCAGCAGCTCGGCAAGGTGAACCCGCTGGCGCTGGAGGAGTTCGCGGCGCTGGAGGAGCGGCACAAGTTCCTCTCGGAGCAACTGGAGGACCTGAAGAAGACCCGGGCCGACCTGCTCCAGGTGGTCAAGGACGTGGACCGGCGGGTGGAGGAGGTCTTCACCGAGGCGTACCGGGACACGGCCCGGGAGTTCGAGGGCGTCTTCTCGCGGCTGTTCCCGGGCGGTGAGGGGCGGCTCGTCCTGACCGACCCCGACGACATGCTGGCCACCGGCGTGGACGTGGAGGCCCGGCCGCCGGGCAAGAAGGTGAAGCGGCTGTCGCTGCTGTCGGGCGGCGAGCGGTCGCTGACCGCCGTGGCCCTGCTGGTGGCGATCTTCAAGGCGCGGCCCAGCCCGTTCTACGTGATGGACGAGGTCGAGGCGGCGCTGGACGACACCAACCTCCAGCGGCTGATCGGGATCATGCGGGAGCTCCAGGAGAGCTCGCAGTTGATCGTGATCACCCACCAGAAGCGGACGATGGAGGTCGCCGACGCGCTCTATGGCGTGTCCATGCAGGGCGACGGTGTCTCAAAGGTCATCAGCCAGCGGCTGCGGTGACCGGATCTCTCCCCTGTCGGCCGGCCGGTCGGTGATCATCCATGGCTCAAACAGCCCCGCATTCCGGGCATTTTTCATGATCGCCTTCAAGTAATGAAGGCAAACTACCGCAAACGCCAGGGATAGTTCTTCGTCACAAAGTATTGACTTCGCCAAATGAAGACATAGGGTCTGCTGCGTTGCTTATGCCTTCAACTGGTGGGCACTTGGATCATGTGACCCACTGGAAAGGCCACCCCCACACCTTTCCCGGCAACGTCGCCGAGGAACCCAGGAGTACACGTTGACCAGCACTGCGATGGCGCAGGGGGCCGAGGGCCGCAAGGCCCAGCCGGACCACCTCGGCCACGTCATCTTCATCACCGCGGCCGCGGCCATGGGTGGCTTCCTCTTCGGCTACGACAGCTCCGTGATCAACGGTGCGGTCGAGGGCATCCGCGGGAAGTACGACATCGGCTCGGCCGCCCTCGCCCAGGTCATCGCCATCGCGCTGATCGGCTGCGCCATCGGCGCCGCGACCGCGGGCCGCATCGCCGACCGGATCGGCCGCATCCGCGTGATGCAGATCTCGGCGACCCTCTTCACCATCAGCGCCGTCGGCTCCGCGCTGCCCTTCGCCCTCTGGGACCTGGCCTTCTGGCGCGTCCTCGGCGGCATCGCGATCGGCATGGCCTCGGTCATCGGCCCGGCCTACATCGCCGAGGTCTCCCCGCCCGCCTACCGCGGCCGCCTCGGCTCCTTCCAGCAGGCCGCGATCGTCGTCGGCATCGCCGTCTCGCAGTTGGTCAACTGGGGCATCCTCAACGCGGCCGACGGCGACCAGCGCGGCAAGGTGCTGGGCATCGAGGCCTGGCAACTGATGCTCGGCGTCATGGTCGTCCCGGCCGTCCTCTACGGCCTGCTCTCCTTCGCCATCCCCGAGTCCCCGCGCTTCCTGATCTCCGTCGGCAAGATCGACAAGGCCAAGGCCGTCCTCGCCGACGTCGAGGGCAAGGGCGTCGACCTCGACGGCCGCGTCGCCGAGATCGAGCACGCCATGCGCAGCGAGCACAAGTCCAGCTTCAAGGACCTCCTCGGCGGCAAGGCCGGCTTCCTGCCGATCGTCTGGGTCGGCATCGGCCTCTCGGTCTTCCAGCAGCTCGTCGGCATCAACGTCGCCTTCTACTACTCGGCGACCCTGTGGCAGTCCGTGGGCATCGACCCGAGCGACTCGTTCCTCTACTCGTTCACCACGTCGATCATCAACATCGTCGGCACCGTGGTCGCGATGCTCCTCGTCGACCGCATCGGCCGCAAGCCGCTCGCGATCGTCGGTTCGGCCGGTATGGCCGTCTCCCTGGCCCTGGAGGCCTGGGCGTTCTCCTCCCAGGCCGGCGACGGCTCGCTGCCGACCGCACAGGGCACCGTCGCCCTGATCGCGGCCCACGCCTTCGTCCTCTTCTTCGCCCTCTCCTGGGGCGTCGTGGTCTGGGTCTTCCTCGGCGAGATGTTCCCCAACCGGATCCGCGCCGCGGCGCTGGGTGTCGCCGCGGCCGCCCAGTGGATCGCCAACTGGGCCATCACGGCCAGCTTCCCGAGCCTGTCGGACTGGAACCTCTCCGGCACCTACATCATCTACACGGTCTTCGCCGTGCTCTCCATCCCCTTCGTGCTCAAGTACGTCAAGGAGACCAAGGGCAAGGCGTTGGAGGAGATGGGCTGACATCCCCCCGCCGCCCGTCTCCACGGAAAGGCCGCCCCGGTTTCGCACCGGGGCGGCCTTTCCGCTGTCTACGCGGCCGTTCCGCTGTCTACGCTGAGACCGTGCTCTCCCTCGTCGTGACTCCTCAGGGCCGCCCCCCGGTGATCGAGCGGAACGCGGACGCGGCGCACTACGCCGCGAGCACCATGAAAGTGGCCGTCCTGGCCGCCCTCCACCGCTCCGGCACCGACCTCGACCGGCCCGTTCCGGTCGTCAACCGCTTCCTCTCCGCGGCCGGCGGCACCTACGCCAACGACCCCGCCGAGGACAGCGATCCACTGCCCTGGCGACGGCTCGGCGAGCCGGTCCCGCTGCGCTGGCTCGCCGAGCGGATGGTCACGCACTCCTCGAACCTGGCCACCAACCTCTGCCTGGCCGAGGTCGGGTACGCGGCCGTGGCCGAGGTCTGGCGACGGGCGGGCGCCACCCGCAGCACCGTCGTCCGCGGCATCGAGGACCACCCCGCCCGCGCCGCCGGCCTCCAGAACCTCGTCACCGCCCGCGACCTGGCCGCCCTCCTGGCATCGCTGGAACCGGAGGTCCTGGCCCTGCTGGAGCACAACGCCCACGCCGTCGACCTCGCCGCCGGCCTGCCCCCGGGCACCCGGCTCGCCGGCAAGAACGGCTGGGTCACCGGCCTCCGCCACAGCGCCGCCGTCGTCCACCCGTCCGACGCCCCGCCCTACACGGTCGCCGTCTGCTACACGGGCCCCCTCGGCTCCGGCGACGACGTCCACGACCCGGCCGCCCGTCTCCTGGCCCGGATCTCCGCCGCGGTGTGGCACTCGCGGCACCGGCTCGCGGAGGCACCGTAGCGGGGCCGGCCGGGCGGGTGCCTTCAACCGGGCGCCCTTCACGTGGGCGTCCTTCAAGTGGGCGTCCTTCAACCGGGTGCCGGTCGGCCGGGCGCGGGCAGTCGAGTGCGGATCAGCCGGGCGCGGATCAGCGGGGCGCCGGTCATCCCGGCACCGGTCGGCCGGGCGGGGGTCGGCCGGGCGGCGGTCAGTCGAGTGCGGAGGCGAACATGCCCGCCTCGTACGACCCGCCCCGCTGGTGCACGATCACGGCGAGCCGGTTGGCCGCGTTGATCAGCCCGACCAGGCAGACGAGCGCGGCGATCTGGTCGTCGTCGTAGTGCTCGCGGACCCGGGCCCACGTCTCGTCGGACACGCCCTGGTGGGCGTCGGCCAGCCGCGTCCCCTCCTCGGCGAGCGCCAGGGCGGCCCGCTCCGCCTCGGTGAACACCGTGGCCTCGCGCCAGGTGGCCACCAGGTGCAGCCGCGCGTGGCTCTCCCCGGCCGCCACCGCCTCCTTGGTGTGCATGTCGACGCACCAGCCACAGCCGTTGATCTGGCTGGCGCGCAGCGACACCAGTTCCTGCGTGGACTGCGGCAGCGACGACTGGTGGAGCAGCACGCCGGCGTTGGCGAACCGCTTGGTGAACCGGGCGCCGAACTCGTTGGTGAACAGGTCGAAACGGGTGTCCATGACGTCGTCCTCACGGTGTGGTGTGGCACTGGCGACCATGAGATGCCGCCGGGCGGCGCCTTGTGACGGTGTGCGGATGTGACGAGGACCACCGGCGAAGGGTGTCACAAAGTGCCGGTGAGCGGTGTCCGATGCACGTGACACGGTCGGAAACGAACACGGGGGAGCAGAAGGTGAACAGCGAGCACGGCACGCGTACGGAGGAGCCGGGCGAGGTCCGGCAGGGAGGGCCCGCGGGCGGGTCGCCGGGCGGGGGCGCGTGCGGCACCGGCACCTCCGCGGACGTCGCCACCGACACGTTTGTGACCCACCGGAACCTGCTGTTCACGGTCGCCTACGAGATGCTCGGCTCGGCCGCCGACGCGGAGGACGTGCTCCAGGAGACCTGGCTGCGCTGGTCGGCCGTCGACCTCGACACCGTGCGGGACCGGCGCGCGTATCTCGTCCGCGTCACCACCCGCCAGGCCCTCGGCCGGCTGCGGACCCTCGGCCGGCGGAAGGAGTCCTACGTCGGGACCTGGCTGCCCGAACCGCTGCTCACCGCCCCCGACGTGGCCGAGGACGTCGAGCTCGTCGACAGCGTCTCGATGGCGATGCTGCTGGTCCTGGAGACGCTCGCGCCGACCGAGCGGGCGGTGTTCGTCCTGCGCGAGGTGTTCGACCTCGGGTACGACGAGATCGCCGAAGCCGTCGACAAGACCCCCGCCGCCGTCCGCCAGATCGCCCACCGGGCCCGCTCCCACGTCGCCGCCCGCCGGCCGCGCGGCACCGTCTCCCCGGCCGAGACCCGGAGCGCGCTCGACGCCTTCCGGCGGGCGGTCGAAACAGGCGACCTGCAGAGCCTGCTCGACATCCTCGCCCCCGACGTCGTCCTCCTCGGCGACGGCGGCGGCGTCAAGAAGGCCGTCCTCCGGCCCGTCGTGGGCGCGGACAAGGTCGCCCGTCTGCTCCTCGGCTCGCTGTCCCGGATCACCGAGGAGACATCGCTGCTGACGACGCAGGTCAACGGCCACCCGGCGCTGCTCTTCCGGCTGGCCGGCGAACTGGACACCGTCGTGGCGGTCCGCATGGACGACGGCCTGATCAGCGGCTTCTACGCCGTCCGCAACCCGGAGAAGCTGTCGCGGATGGACGAGGAGGCGGCGCTGCGGCGCTGAGGGCGGCGTTCGCCCCGCGCGTGAACGACGGCACGTCACCGGACGGGAGACGAGCCCGGACCGATGGCCGGAGCAGGTCCGGGCCCGCCGCACGATTCCGCCCACGACGTCCTGAGTGCAGAAGCCCGAAACGGCGCGGACGGGCCGGTGAAGTCGCCCTGTGGCTCGGTCGTGTGGCGGCTGCCTGACGTCCGACTCGTGCTCGGCTTCTGCGCTGGACGGCGGGCGCTTTCGCCGCCGCGCAGACGGTTCCGTCCCGTAGGCTGCTTCGCGTGATCGAGGCAGTGGTGTTCGACATCGGCGAGACGATCATCAAGGACGACCGTGGGTGGGCTTCTTGGGCGGACTGGCTCGCCGTTCCCCGGCACACCCTGTCCGCGCTCGTCGGCGCCGTCGTGGCGCAGGGGCGAGACAACGCCGACGCGATTCGCATGCTCCGGCCGGGTATCGATCTCGCCGCCGAAATGCGTGCCAAGGAAGTGGCGGGGTTCGGCGAAGAGCTCGACGAGTCGGACCTTTACCCGGATGCCAGACCGGCGTTGCGCGCGCTTCGCTCAGCCGGTCTGCGAGTGCTCCTGGCCGGCAACCAGACGGCCCGGGCCGGTGACCTGCTGCGAGCCATGGACCTGCCTGTCGATGCCGTCGCCACCTCGGAGGAGTGGGGGGTGGCCAAGCCGGACCCCGCCTTCTTCCGCCGTGTCGCCGAGCTGGCCGGAACGTCGCCCGGACGCACGGTCTACGTGGGTGACCACCCTGCCAACGACTGCGTTCCCGCGGCTGCCGCCGGGTTCCGCACAGCGCATCTGCGGCGAGGGCCGTTGGGATATCTGTGGTCGGGCAGCACGGAAGCCGCTGTGGCGGAGTGGCGCGTCCACTCCTTGCTGGATCTGCCATGTCTGCTGAGACCGGGGGGCGCACCGACCGGTCCGTGTCGTGGTGGCCGACCGGACGGTCCACCGACATCAACGGCCCTTCGTACATAGGCTCCTTCGATGCCGTGCGCACCCATGCACGCTCTACGCTGGCCGTGTCGAGCCGCGCGAAGGAGGGCCAGCCCATGCCGGACGCCGCCCCGGACCCGTACGCCCATCCCCTGGTCTTCGGCCAGCGGATGCAGATCCTGCGCACCCGCCGCGGGCTGAGCCGCCCGGTGCTCGCCGGGCTGCTCGGGCGGTCGCCCTCGTGGGTGAAGCAGGTGGAGAACGGTGACATCAACACCCCGTCCCTGGCCATGATCCTGCGTATCGCGGAGGTTCTGCGCGTGCGCGACCTGGCCGATCTCACCGGCGATCCTGCCTTGTCGGCCGAGCTGTTCACCGGCCCGGGGCACCGGCTTCTGCCCGCCGTGCGGGAGGCGGTCGACGCTTTCCCGGTCCGGTGCGACCGTGAGCCGTCGTCCGTCGAGCACCTGCGGCAGCGGCTCGACCGGGCCTGGGCGGCCCGCCACTCGGCTGCCAACCACCGCGAAGTCGTGGGCGCTTTGTTGCCTGACCTGATCCGAGACGCGCAGTGCGGTGCGCACGCCGCCGAGACGTCAGCCGAGCGGCGGGCGATGCAGGCGATCCTGTCCGAGGTCTACTCCTTGGCCCAGTTCTTCCTGGCCTACCAGCCCGACCAGGCTCTCCTCTGGCGGGTGGCCGAGCGCGGCACGGTGGCGGCCCAGGAATCGGAGGACCCGCACGCCGTCGGCGTCGCCGCCTGGCTGACAGTCCAGGCCCACCGCGACGCCGGGCGCTTCGACGCGGCGGACGCGGTCAACGCGGCGACGCTGCGGTTTCTGGAACCGCTGCTCGCGAATGCCGGCGCCGACGTTCGCGCCGTCGTCGGGGCGCTGCGCTTCGAGGCGGGGTACACGGCGGCACGGCGGGGTGAGTCCGGGACCGCGTGGGGCTGGTGGGATCAGGCCCGCACTGTCGCGGACAGCCTGCCGCCCGGGTACTACCACCCCGTCACGTCGTTCTCCACAGCCGTGATGTCGGCCCATGCCGTCACCATCGCCGTGGAACTGAGGGCGGGCCCCGAGTCGGTCAGGCAGTCCGCCAGGGCGGACGGGGATCTGATCCCCTCCCGTCCTCGCCGGGCACGGCACCGCATCGAGGAGGCCCGCGCCCACCATCTCGACAACCAGCCGGACATCGCCCTCGCCACCCTCGCCAAGGCCCACGCGGCCGCGCCGGAAACGATCGCCTACAACGGCTACGCGCGACGGATCGTGCTGGAGGAAACCGAGTCCAAAAGCCCGGAAAGGCGACGGCGGGCCGGTGAACTCGCCGTGCGGCTGGGCATCCTGGCCGCCTAGACGCACCGGGCGAACTCGTGAGCGAGGGGCAGGATTCCTGCCCCTTCCGCTTTTCCCGCAGCCGTACGGTCGGCGCGACATCACGTCCACCAGCGCGCCTCCGGGAGCCTCATGAACAGCAGCGCTGCGGGTCGAGCACCCGCAATCCCCCGCAGGGCAGAAGAGCGCTCACTGCCATCCGATCTCTGTCGCCTCGGACAGCACTCTTCCTGCCCCGGTGCCACGACGATCCGCTGCGTCTCCGGAGAAGCCAGCGGTGATCACACCGAGTCCCGGTCCTGTGCTTGTCCCTGCCATGGCAGTGGCGGACGCGGTGTGCCCGGGCCCCGCCCGGCCGGAACCGCCGGCCCGTCCTCACGCGCCCCCCGCCACACCGAAGGGAAAGCCGTGCCCATGAACGACCTCATCCGCCTCCACCCCTGGCTCGCCACCGGCGCAGCCGCCTGGCTCGTTTCGCGGGAGGTGCACCCGCGGGTGGCGCGGGAGGCGTGGGCCAAGGGGTTGCCGGCGACGTTGCGGGCCGGGATCCACTTCGACGTCGTTCACATTCCCGCCGCGCTGGTCGAGGGCGGGGGCGCGAGCGGGGAGTGGGACGCGGTGGCGGGGCGGTTCCGGGAGGGTGGGATCACCGCGGGTGTGATCGTGTCGCGGCGGCGGGAGCGGTACAGCGTGCTGGTGCCGCCGGACGCCGCCGGGAACTGGGACGTGCCGCACACGCACTGCGTCGGGGCGAGCTGTCACACGAACTACCTGGCCACCCCGGTACCGACCCGGCGGCACCCGCCCGGCGCCTTCTGGCTGCTGCCGGTGCCGGACGGGCGTGAGGCGCTCTGCCCGCCCGGCCGGTTGCGGGAGCTGCTCGCGGGCGCGGCGGGGTGCTGAGCCGGGCGCACAGCACAGCGCCCCCGCACCGGCAACCGGTGCGGGGGCGCTCCGTACGGAGCGGCGGAGCCGTCAGACGGTGGCCTTCGGCCGGGCCGGCTCGTTCTCGCGCTGCGACGGGACCGGGGCGGCGCCGTTCTCGCGCGGGGTGGGGAGGACGGCCATGATGATCGCGGAGATCACGATGGTCGCGGCCCAGCCCAGGCCGTACTTGCCGATGAAGGTGGTGGCCAGCGGGCCGGTGAACCAGGAGCAGTCGGTGAAGCAGAGGCCCGCGAGCAGGGCCACAGCCCAGGACGTCATGGCCTGCCAGCAGAAGCCGCCGACATACCAGTAGCGGCTGGTACGGCCGGTGTCCATGAGGGCCTCGGGGTCGTAGCGCACGGCGCGCGTGCGGCGGCGGAACATGTCGACCGCGTAGACGCCGATCCAGGCGGAGAAGGAGACCGCGAGCAGGATCAGGAAGGTGATGAAGGAGCTCAGGAAGCTCTTCGCCACGAGCATCAGCATCAGGCCGCCGACCAGCGAGATCACGGCGTTGATGCTGACCGCCATGGCCCGCGGCAGCTTGACGCCCATGGTCTGGGCGGTGAAGCCGGCCGAGTACATCGAGAGGCTGTTGATCAGCAGCATGCCGACGATGGCGGTGATCAGGTAGGGGACCGCCAGCCAGGTCGGGAGGATGTCACCGAGGAAGGAGACCGGGTCGGCGGCGTTCGCCAGGTCCGGGGTGGACACGGCCATCACGGCACCCATGAGCACCATCGGCACCATGACGAGGCCCGCACCGGAGATCGTCGTCCCGACGATCTTCTTGCCGGAGGCGGAGTGCGGCAGGTAGCGCGCGAAGTCCGGACCGGTGGGCACCCAACTGATGCCGCCGGCGGCGATGGTGCCGACACCGGCGACCACCATGGCCGTCGTGCCCGCGGGCTTGGAGAAGACCTCGTCCCAGTCGATGTTGGCGATCAGGTAGGCGAGCACCAGCACGCTGAAGACGCCGAACAGGTAGGTCGACCAGGTGTTGCACACGTTGAGCGCCTTGCGGCCCATGCCGCTCACCAGGAACGTGCACGCGACGAACGCCAGCAGCGTCACCACGATCAGCGCGGTGTTGCTCTTCACGCCGAAGACCAGGTCGAGCACGGTCAGCACGGCGTACGCGCCGGTGACCGCGTTGATCGTCTCCCAGCCGAAGCGGGCGACCCAGAGGATCGCGCCCGGGAAGAGGTTGCCCCGCACACCGAACGTCGCGCGGGAGAGCATCGCGCCCGGCGCGCCGCCCCACTTGCCGGAGACCGACAGGACGCCCACGAGCCCGAAGGAGACCAGCGCCGCGCAGGCGGCGACGATCAGGACCTGCCAGAAGTTCAGGGAGTTGAAGACGATCAGAGCCGCGCCCATGGTGAGCAGCAGGACGCTGATGTTGGCGGCGACCCAGGTCGGGAAGAGCTCCCGGACCCGGCCGTGCCGCTCGTGGTCGGGGACGGGCTCGATGCCGCGCGTCTCGATGGCGCTCGCGGCGCCGTCGGTGCTGGACACGTTGGCGCCTTCGGCAGCGTTGTCCATGGTGGGGGCCATATCGGGGGCTCCGTGCGGGGTGTGAACAGGGCGGGGCCTGAACAGCGGGGGGACAGAAAGGAACAGTCGGACTCTACGCGCGTCGCGCAGCCCGGACCATCGTACTTACTTCCAACTTTGCGCAGTTAGTGCCATTGGTCCTTGTGGGAAGCCACAAGAGCGACGGCGGGAAAACGCGCGACGGGCATACGGCCGCCGCCGGAAAAGCACAAGAGTGCCGCGTCGCCGGGCGCTGCGGCGCCCGGACGGCAGGGTGGCCGATACTGGGTCCGTTATGGAAATCGTCATCCTTGCTGTAGTCATCGCTGTAGTCATCGCTGTGGTCGCGCTCGGCGCGATCAGCGGGCTCGTGGTCAGCAGCCGCAAAAAGAAGCAGCTACCCCCGGCTCCGCCGCCGAGCAGCCCGTCCGTCACCGCGCCGCCCGCCGAGCCCCACGTCGGCGAGGAGGCCGAGACCCCGCGCGAAGAGAAGCGCCGCACCGTCGAGGAGGTCGAGCTCCCGCCGACGGAGCAGGCCCCTGAGGCGCCGGCGCCCGTCGCGGAGCCCGAGCCCGCGCCCGAGGCGCCCGCCGTCGAGGTGCCCGAGCCCACCGCCGGCCGGCTCGTCCGGCTCCGCGCCCGCCTCTCGCGCTCGCAGAACTCCCTGGGCAAGGGGCTCCTCACGCTCCTGTCCCGGGAGCACCTCGACGAGGACACCTGGGAGGAGATCGAGGACACCCTGCTCACCGCCGACGTCGGCGTCGCGCCGACGCAGGAACTGGTCGAGCGGCTGCGCGAGCGCGTCAAGGTGCTCGGCACCCGCACCCCCGACGAACTGCGCGACCTCCTCCGCGAGGAGCTCCTGACGCTGGTCGGCACCGAGGCCGACCGCAGCGTTCACACCGAGCCCGGTGTGGGTGTCAACGGTGAGGAGAAGCCCGGCATCGTCATGGTCGTCGGCGTCAACGGCACCGGCAAGACCACCACCACCGGCAAGCTCGCCCGCGTCCTCGTCGCCGACGGCAAGTCCGTCGTCCTCGGCGCGGCCGACACCTTCCGCGCCGCCGCCGCCGACCAGCTCCAGACCTGGGGCGAGCGCGTCGGCGCCCGTACCGTCCGCGGCCCCGAGGGCGGCGACCCCGCCTCGGTCGCGTTCGACGCGGTCAAGGAGGGCATCGCGGAGGCCGCGGACGTCGTCCTCATCGACACCGCCGGCCGGCTGCACACCAAGACCGGGCTCATGGACGAGCTCGGCAAGGTCAAGCGCGTGGTCGAGAAGCACGGCTCGGTCGACGAGGTGCTGCTCGTCCTGGACGCCACCACCGGCCAGAACGGCTTGGTCCAGGCCCGGGTGTTCGCCGAGGTCGTCAACATCACCGGCATCGTGCTCACCAAGCTCGACGGTACGGCCAAGGGCGGCATCGTCGTCGCCGTCCAGCGCGAGCTGGGCGTGCCCGTCAAGCTGGTCGGCCTGGGCGAGGGCGCGGACGACCTCGCGCCGTTCGAACCGGAGGCGTTCGTCGACGCCCTGATCGGGGACTGAGCGACGGCTTTCGGGGACCGGACACCGGCCTTCCCGGGCCGGACGCCGGACGCCGGACGGCTTTCGGAGACCGGCGGACGGCCTTCGAGGGCCGGGCGACGGTCCGGCCGGAGCGTAGGAACGGGTTCTGCCGCGGAGAGCGCGCGGCAGGGCCCGTTTCGCGTTCCCGGGACGGCTGCGCGGCACGGGACGCATGGGCGGTACGGGGCCGGACCGGTGGAGGCCGGCGGGGACCAGAGGTGTCAGGCCGTGCCCGACCGGTGGAGGCCGGCGGGGGACCAGAGGTGTCAGGCCGTGCCCGAGCGGTGGAGGCCGGTGGGGGACCTGAGGCGTCAGGCCGTGCCCGAGCGGTGGCAGACGTACGCCAGCGTGCCCAGCAGCAGCCGGGCCTCCGGCGGCCGGAAGGCGGTGTCCAGGGCCGGCGGGCGCAGCCAGCGCATCGGGCCGAGCCCGGCGAAGTCGGACGGCGGCGCGGTGACGTGGTCGCCGGCGCCGAGACCGTGTAGGTCGAGCCGGGCGTCGTCCCAGCCCATCCGGTAGAGCAACTGCGGGAGTTCGGCGGCGGCCCCCGGCGCGACGAAGAACAGGGCACGGCCGTGCGGGGTGAGGGCCACCGGGCCCAGGGGGAGCCCCATCCGCTCCAGCCGGGCCAGTGCGTGCCGCCCGGCCGCCTCGGAGACCTCCAGGACGTCGAACGAGCGTCCTACGGGCAACAGGACGGCCGCGCCGGGCACCTGAGCCCAGGCGGTCGCGGCCTCGTCCAGCGTGGCGCCGGCCGGGACCACGGGGGCGAAGGAGAGGGGATGGGCTCCGGGGGACGGGCAGTCGGCGGCCCCACAGGAGCACGCCACCTGCTGCCCCGCCCGCACCGCGCGGGCGCCGGGCGCCACGTCCCAGCCCCACAGCCCGGTGCACTCCGCCACCACGGTCACGGCATCGGACGCGCGGCCCCGGCGCCGGGAACTCGCCCGCAGGTCCCGGATGCCGCCGATTGTGAAGCCCATGCCCCCTCCAACGGGTCCTCTTCGCGGTTGGTTACGGGTCGGAGTGTCCTGGACACGTACCGTCGCGGGGGCCGCTTCATGGCGGCGCGACGGTGCGCGGCAGGGTGTGTGACCTGCGATGCGCGCCGTCGTTCACTCCGGTTCGCCCCTTGCCGGACCCCGCTCGCCGTGCATTCCGGTGCCCATGTCAAGTCAATCGCGCGGCGGGCGTGGCGCGTTCATTCCTTGGGGTGGCGAATGGTGGCGTTTCCTGGACTGCACTCGCTTCGACCGTGATCGTAGGATTACTTTCGGTGTGTGAACCGCGGCGGCACTACGGAGTGCCGCCACCACGTTCGCGCCCGTACTCCCTTTTCCTGTGCGGCTGTTGAGCCGCCATGGAGCGATGTGGTGGGCGGGCGGCGTGAGCGGCGCGGTGCGCCGGTGGTTCGCCACTCAGCGGTCCGCACGGGCGAGTGCGGGACCGGACGGTCTGGATGGGGGCGTTCCAGTGGACGGCAGCGTCAGCGGCACCGGCGGTGCCGGCAGGGCTGAGCGGGCGGAGCAGGACGGCGTGGCCGAGCGGGCGGAGAAGCCGGGCGCAACCGAGGCGCTCGAGAAGGCCGAGAAACTCGAAAAGGCCGAGAAGGCCGAGAAGGCCGAGAAGGCCGAGAAACGTCCCAACGAGCAGCTCAACTCCTGGTTTCTGCGCAGCGGCTGGTCGAAGGGCGAGCTGGCGCGGCAGGTCAACCGCCGGGCCAGGCAACTGGGCGCCCACCACATCAGCACCGACACCTCCCGGGTCCGCCGCTGGCTGGACGGCGAACAGCCGCGCGAGCCCATCCCGAAGATCCTCTCCGAGCTCTTCTCCGAGCGGTTCGGCTGTGTCGTCGGCGTGGAGGACATCGGGCTCCGCACCGCCCACAGGTCGCCCTCCGCCTCCGGTGTCGACCTGCCCTGGGCGGCGCCCCAGACCGTCGAGCTGATCAGCGAGTTCTCCCGCAGCGACCTGATGCTCGCCCGGCGCGGCTTCCTCGGCACCTCGCTCGCCCTCTCGGCGGGGCCCGCCCTGATCGAGCCCATGCAGCGCTGGCTGGTCCCCACCTCGCCCACGGGTGCCGCGTCGTCCGGCGGCGGCGACCGCTCCCGCCGCGCCCAGCTCTCCAGGCCGGAGCTGGACCTGCTGGAGTCCACCACCATGATGTTCCGCGCGTGGGACGCCCAGTGCGGTGGCGGGCTGCGCCGCAAGGCCGTCGTCGGCCAGCTCCACGAGGTCACCGACCTGCTCCAGGAGCCGCAGGCCGACGAGACGTCCAAACGCCTCTTCAAGGTGGCCGCCGAACTCGCGCAGCTCGCGGGCTGGATGAGCTACGACGTCGGCCTGCACCCCACCGCCCAGAAGTACTTCGTGCTCGCCCTGCACGCCGCCAAGGAGGCGGGCGACCGCTCCCTCGGCTCGTACGTCCTCTCCAGCATGAGCCGGCAGATGATCCACCTCGGCCGGCCGGAGGACGCGCTCGAACTGATTCACCTCGGGCAGTACGGATCACGTGAGACGGCGACCCCCCGCATCCAGGCCATGTTGTATGCGATGGAGGCCCGGGCGTACGCCACCATGGGCCAGCCCGCCAAATGCAAGCGCGCCGTGGGCATGGCGGAGGACTGCTTCTCCGACTGCACCCCGGGGGACGGCGATCCGGACTGGATCCGCTTCTTCTCCGAGGCCGAGCTGAACGCCGAGAACGCGCACTCGTACCGCGACCTCGCCTACGTCGCCGGCCGCAGCCCCACGTACGCCTCGCTCGCCCGCCCCAAGATGCGGCAGGCCGTCCGGCTCTTCGAGGAGGACGGCGAACACCAGCGCTCCTTCGCCCTCAACCTGATCGGCCTGGCCACCGTCGACCTCATGGACCGGGAGCCCGAGGCGTCCACCGTGCACCTGGCGAAGGCCCTGCGGATCGCCAAGCAGGTGCGCTCCGAACGGGTCAACAACCGGCTCCGCAAGACCGTGGGCACCGCGGTCCGTGACTTCGGTGACGTCGCCGAAGTCCGCGACCTGACCGAACAGCTCGCCCTCCACCTGCCGGAATCCGTGGAGGCCGCCCCCGCGTGACCCGCCGGGCTCCGGGCGGCTTCCGGCCTCCCAGGCCCCCGGCCTTCCGCGCGGCCCCAGACCCCGGCCGCGGCGACCGTCCCGTACAGCCCGACTCGGCTCCCCCACGCCAGTCAGACGTCGGACGGCCGCCGCGGCCGGCCTTCTTCCCCGACCGCCCGCCAAGGGCAGCCCGGGCGGCGGCAGCCCGGCGAGGACGGCCCGGACGACGGCACCCGGGCGGCAGCACCCCGGCGACGGCAGCCCGGGCCGATGGTGGCCCGGTGACCCCACCCCGCGCGGTGCCCCCCCGTACGGTCATCCGGCTGTACGGTCGCCCCGCCGCGTCCCCGCGCGGTTCACCCACTCGTAACACTCCCGCCGCCTTCGTCACCGGCGTGAAACAGCCGGCTGCCCTGTGCGAAACCGTGCTGCGTCAGCCTCGAGGCCACACCGGCCCACAGCGAACCCCGCCCGCACGGGGGCACGGGCCCCGCTGCGAGGAGACACGGATCGTGAATGGAGCGGATACCGCGTTCGTACTGATCAGCGCCGCGCTCGTGATGCTGATGACGCCCGGCCTGGCCTTCTTCTACGGCGGCATGGTCCGGGTGAAGAGCGCGCTGAACATGCTGATGATGTCGTTCGTCTCCCTCGGCATCGTCACCGTGCTGTGGGTGCTCTACGGCTACTCGCTCGCCTTCGGTGACGACATCGGCGGGGGTCTCCTCGGCGACCTCGGTCATGTGGGGCTGAAGGGCATCAGGCCGGAGACCCTCACGGGCGGCAAGGAGGGCATTCCGGTCCTCGCCTTCGCCCTCTTCCAGTTGATGTTCGCGGTGATCACCCCGGCGCTGATGAGCGGCGCCCTCGCGGACCGGGTGCGCTTCAGCGCCTGGTGCCTGTTCATCACCCTCTGGGTCAGCCTCGTCTACTTCCCGGTCGCACACTGGGTCTGGCACGCCGACGGCTGGCTGTTCAAGCTCAAGGTGATCGACTTCGCCGGCGGCACCGCCGTCCACATCAACGCGGGCGTCGGCGCCCTCGCCGCTCTCATCGTCGTCGGCAAGCGCATCGGCTTCCGCAAGGACCCCATGCGCCCCCACAGCCTCCCTCTGGTGATGCTCGGCGCGGGGCTGCTGTGGTTCGGCTGGTTCGGCTTCAACGCCGGTTCCGCGCTCGCCGCCAACGGCACCGCCGCCACCATGGCCCTCAACACCCAGGTGGCCACCGGCGCGGCGATGCTCGGCTGGCTCGCCTACGAACGCGTCCGGCACGGTGCCTTCACCACCCTGGGCGCCGCCTCAGGGGCCGTCGCCGGGCTGGTGGCCATCACCCCGTCCGGTGCCGCCGTCAACGCCTTCGGCGCGATTCTCATCGGCCTCGTCGCGGGAGCCGTCTGCTCCTGGGCCGTCGGCCTCAAGTTCCGCCTCGGCTACGACGACTCGCTCGACGTCATCGGCGTCCACCTCGTCGGCGGCGTCATCGGCACCCTGCTCGTCGGCGTTCTCGCCGTGGACGGCGTCGGCGGCGCCACCCAGCTCGGCCGGCAGGCCGCCGGCGCGTTCTCGGTCATGGGCTACTCGTTCGCGGTCTCCTGGCTGCTCGCCAAGCTCGTGGACCGTATCGTCGGTTTCCGCGCCACGGAGGACGACGAGATCGCCGGGCTCGACCGGGCGTTCCACGCCGAGACCGCGTACGACCACAGCGCGGTGGGAGGCACCACGGCCCTCCGCGGCGCGCCCGCCCCGGACCGCCGGCCGCAGGACCCACGAGCGGAGGGACCGCGAGCCGAGGACGGGCGGTCGGAGGACGGGCGGCCGGGAGAACCGCGGCCGGGCGGTACGACGGACGGCGCGCCGGACGACCGGCCGGACAACCAGAAGCCGGACAACAAGAAGGTGGACGCATGAAGCTCGTCACCGCCGTCGTCAAACCGCACCGCGTCGACGAGGTCAAGGACGCCCTGCGGCGGTTCGGCATCCAGGGGCTGACCATCAGCGACGTCCAGGGACACGGCAGACAGCGCGGCCACACCGAGGTCTACCGGGGCGCCGAGTACCGGATCGACACCCTCCCCAAGTCCCGCATCGAGGTCCTCGTCGAGGACCAGGACGCGGCCGACGTCGTCGACGTCATCGTCCGCACCGCCCGCACCGGGAAGATCGGCGACGGCAAGGTCTGGGTCGTCCCCGTCGAGACCGTCGTCCGCGTCCGCACCGGCGAACGCGGACCCGACGCACTCTGAACCACCCACCAGGGAGCCCGAGTTGACCGATACCCGTCTCCAGTCCGCCGGCTCGGGCACCGACTGCTACGCGGCGGCCCGGCTGCGCCTGCTGCACGACCGCACCCGCAGCGGACCGGTCCTGCGCGCGGAACTCGCCCGGCTCACCGACGACTGGCTCGCCGGTCTCCTCGGCCGCACCCAAGGCGTCGCCCTCGTCGCCGTCGGCGGCTACGGCCGCGGCGAACTCTCGCCCCGCAGCGACCTCGACCTCCTGCTGCTGCACGCGCCCGGCGCCGACCCCGCGCACGTCGCCGCCGTCGCGGACCGCCTCTGGTACCCGGTCTGGGACCTCGGCCTCGCCCTCGACCACGCCGTCCGCACCCCGGCCGGCGCCCGCCGGACCGCCACCGACGACCTCAAGGTCCACCTCGGCCTGCTCGACGCCCGGCACCTCGCCGGCGACCCCGGACTGACCGCCGCCGTCCGCGCGACCGCCTACGCGGACTGGCGCGACCGCGCCCCCGCCCGGCTCCCCGAACTCCGCGAACTCGGCGAGGAACGTGCCCGCCACCACGGCGACCTGCGCTTCCTCCTCGAACCCGACCTCAAGGAAGCGCGCGGCGGCCTCCGCGACGCCACCGCGCTGCGCGCCGTCGCCGCCTCCTGGCTCGCCGACGCCCCCCGCGAGGGCCTGGAGCACGCCCGCGCGCTGCTCCTCGACACCCGCGACGCCCTGCACCTCGCCACCGGCCGCGCCACCGACCGCCTCACCCTCCAGGAACAGGACCAGGTCGCGGGCGCCCTCGGCCACCCGGACGCGGACGCCCTGCTGCGCCGCGTCTACGAGGCGGCGGGCACCGTCGCGTACGCGGCCGACGTGGTGTGGCGCGAGGTCGGCCGGGTGCTGCGGGCGCGGTCCGGGCGGCCCCGGCTGCGGCGGGTGCTTGGGGGCCGTGGCGGCGGCTTCAGGGAACCGGAGCGGCTGCCGCTCGCCGAAGGCGTCGTCGAACAGGACGGCGAGGCGGTCCTCGCCCGGGCCGCCCGGCCCGAACACGACCCCGTCCTGCCGCTGCGCGCCGCCGCCGCGGCGGCTCGCGCCGGGCTGCCGCTCGCCGCGCACACCGTCCGCCGGCTGGCCGCGGCCGGTCCGCTGCCCGAGCCCTGGCCCGCCGAGGCGCGCGAACTCCTCGTCACGCTCCTCGGGGCCGGTCCGCACACCGTCACCGTGTGGGAGGCGCTGGAGGCGGAGGGCGTGATGTCCCGGCTGCTGCCGGAGTGGGAGCGCGTCCGCTGCCGCCCGCAGCGCAACCCCGTCCACCGCTGGACCGTCGACCGGCACCTGATCGAGACCTGCGTCCGGGCCGCCGCGCTCACGCGTCGCGTCGACCGCCCGGATCTGCTGCTGGTCGCCGCGCTCCTGCACGACCTGGGGAAGGGGCTGCCCGGGGACCACTCGGTGGCGGGGGAGGCGCTGGCCCGGGTGATCGGGCCCCGGCTCGGCTTCGGTCCGCCGGACACGGCGACCCTCGCCGTCCTGGTCCGGCACCACCTGCTGCTCGTCGAGACCGCGACCCGGCGCGACCTCGACGATCCGGCGACGGTCCGGACCGTCACGGACGCGATCCCCGACGCCGCCACGCTGGATCTGCTGCACGCCCTGACCGAGGCCGACGCGCTCGCGACCGGGCCGGCGGCGTGGAACTCCTGGCGGGCGTCGCTGGTTTCCGGCCTGGTGCGGCGGGCGGCGGCGGCCCTGGCGGGGGAGCGGGTCGTGGGGCGCGCGGAGCCTTCGCCGCCCTCCGCCGACGAGGAACGCCTCGTGGCGGAGGCGCGGAGTTCCGGCTCACCGACGGTGGAGCTGTCCGCCGGGGACGACGGTGTGGAGTTGCTGATGGCCGTCCCCGACCAGCCCGGCGTGCTGGCCGCCGCCGCGGGCGTGCTCGCGCTGCGGCGGCTCACCGTGCGGGCCGCGGATCTGCGGTCCGTGCGTGGTGGCGTGCTGTTGCTGCGGTGGCGGGTGGCGGCGGAGTACGGCGATCCGCCGTCGGGGGTGCGGTTGCGGGACGATCTTGTGCGGGCGTTGGACGGGTCACTGGATGTCGTGGGGCGGCTGGCCGAGCGCGAGGCGGCTTATGCGGGGCGTCGGCGTGGGCTGCCGCCGGCCGCGCCTTCGGTCTCCGTCTGCGACGGCGGATCCCACGACGCGACCGTCTTGGAGGTGCGGGCCGAGGACGCTCCCGGGCTGCTGTACCGGATCGGGCGGGTGCTGGAGGGGGCGGGGGTGTGGGTGCGGAGTGCGCATGTGTCGACGTTGGGGGCGAGTGTGGTGGATGCGTTTTATGTGACGGGGGTGGATGGGGTTCCTCTGGGGGAGGCGCAGGCTGTGGCCGAGGCGGTGGAGCGGGCGTTGCGGTAGCGCCTTCGGCGGGCTGTGCCCCGGTCCCGCCCTGCCCCCGGACGGGCCGGATAGCGCGCCCTGGCGCACCATTCAGCCCGTCCGGCGTTTGAGGACGAGCGGCGGAGCCGCGATCAGGGAGTCCGGGGCGCAGCCCCGGGAAACGGGGAAAGGGCGGGACCGGGGCCACCCCCACCGCCGGTGCGGATACCCTGGAGTGCGATTCCACCGCCCCCGACCCCGAGGACCGACGAGCGCCGTGTTCGATACCCTTTCCGATCGCCTCGCAGCCACCTTCAAGAGCCTCCGCGGCAAGGGGCGCCTGAGCGAGGCGGACATCGACGCCACCGCTCGCGAGATCCGCATCGCCCTGCTCGAAGCCGACGTCGCCCTCCCGGTCGTCCGGGCCTTCATCAAGCAGGTCAAGGAGCGGGCCCTCGGCGAGGAGGTCTCGAAGGCCCTCAACCCGGCGCAGCAGGTCGTCAAGATCGTCAATGACGAGCTCGTCGGCATCCTCGGCGGCGAGACCCGCCGCCTCCGGTTCGCCAAGACCGCCCCGACCGTGATCATGCTCGCGGGTCTCCAGGGTGCCGGTAAGACGACCCTCGCCGGCAAGCTCGGCCTCTGGCTGAAGACCCAGGGCCACAGCCCGCTGCTGGTCGCCTGTGACCTTCAGCGCCCCAACGCCGTCAACCAGCTCAGCGTCGTCGCCGAGCGCGCCGGGGTGGCCGTCTACGCGCCGCAGCCGGGCAACGGCGTGGGCGACCCGGTGCAGGTCGCCAGGGACTCGATCGAGTACGCCAAGTCGAAGGTCCACGACATCGTGATCGTGGACACCGCCGGCCGCCTCGGCATCGACGCCGAGATGATGCGGCAGGCCGCGGACATCCGGGACGCGGTGCGCCCGGACGAGACGCTGTTCGTCGTCGACGCGATGATCGGTCAGGACGCCGTCAACACGGCGGAGGCCTTCCGCGACGGCGTCGGCTTCGACGGTGTCGTGCTGTCCAAGCTGGACGGTGACGCCCGAGGCGGTGCCGCGCTCTCCGTCGCGCACGTCACCGGCAAGCAGATCATGTTCGCCTCCAACGGCGAGAAGCTGGACGACTTCGACGCGTTCCACCCGGACCGCATGGCGTCCCGCATCCTCGACATGGGCGACATGCTCACCCTGATCGAGAAGGCCGAGCAGACCTTCAGCCAGGCCGAGGCCGAGAAGATGGCGGCCAAGCTGGCGAAGGGCCCCAAGGAGTTCACGCTCGACGACTTCCTGGCGCAGATGGAGCAGGTCCGCAAGATGGGCTCCATCAGCAAGCTGCTGGGGATGCTGCCCGGCATGGGGCAGATCAAGGACCAGATCGCCAACCTCGACGAGCGCGACGTCGACCGCACCGCCGCGATCATCAAGTCGATGACCCCGGCCGAGCGCCAGGACCCGACGATCATCAACGGCTCGCGCCGGGCCCGGATCGCCAAGGGTTCCGGTGTGGACGTCAGCGCGGTCAAGAACCTGGTCGAGCGCTTCTTCGACGCCCGCAAGATGATGTCGCGCATGGCACAGGGCGGCGGCATGCCGGGGATGCCGGGCATCCCCGGAATGGGCGGCGGCGCCGGCAAGAAGAAGAAGCAGCAGAAGCAGGGCAAGGGCAAGCGCCAGAGCGGCAACCCGATGAAGCGCAAGGCCGAGGAGCAGGCCGCCGCGGCCCGCCGGGAACAGGCCGCGGCGGGCAACCCGCTGGGCCTGCCCGCCGGACAGGACGCGAAGGACTTCGAACTCCCCGACGAATTCAAGAAGTTCATGGGCTGAGCCGGTCGACGGGCTGAGCCCGCCCGGCCCGGGGACGCACCCCGGCGGAAAGCCCCCGGCTCGTGGCCGGGGGCTTTTCACATGTCCCCGCGTACCCTGCCGTTGCTACACGCGTGCGATGAGATAGCGGAACACATTCGGCATCCACACCGTGCCGTCCCCGCGCACATACGGGTGGACGGCCTCCGTGAGTTCCTTCGTCACCTGCTCCGGGTCGGTGGTCCGGGTCGCCGCGTCGAAGGCGCCCGTCGAGAGCAGCCCGCGGACCGCGCTCGCCAGGTCGGCGTAGCCGTACGGGCAGGAGACCCGCCCCGAGCCGTCCGGCCGCAGCCCGGCCATCCGGGCCAGGTCCTCCAGGTCGTCCCGGCCGCTCGGCCGCCAGTGCGCCGCCGTGGCCATCGGGTCGGCCAGCCGGGCCGCGACCCGCAGCGCCCCGGAGGCGGCGCAGCGCTCCGGCGGCCCCCAGCCGGCCAGCACGACCGGCGCCCCGCGCCGCGCCCGGGCGGCGGCCCGCCGCAGCGCCTCGGCCATCTCCCGGACCCCGCCGCCCGCGCAGTAGAGCGGGTCGAAGGCGGTGACGAGGGTGAACGGGGGATCCGCCGGGTCCGCGACCCCGTCCACGTCACCGTGGCCCAGCCGGACCGGCACGGTGGAGGGGTGGGCCGCCAGCCGCTCCCGGGCGAGGTCGAGCCGGCGTTCGTCCGTGTCGATGCCGCTGACGGTGGCCCCGCGGGAGGCCGCCATCAGCAAGGCGAGTCCCGATCCGCAGCCCAGGCTCAGCAACCGGGTTCCGTCAGCTACTTCCAGCCGCTCGTAGACCGCTTCGTACAGCGGCACGAGCATGCGTTCCTGGATTTCCGCCCAGTCGCGGACCCGCGACCGGGGCGGCGACGGGGACGGCCGGTGCCGTCGCACGAGCGTTGGTGTCATCGCATGCGCCCCAATCCGCCGAATTCGGTTTCCTGACCGAAGTGCCGCCCCCCATGTGCTGCCGTGCGCGCGGTTCCCCGAACCGCCCCCCAAGCCAGGGAACCCCGCATCCGCCCGAGAGTCCAGGGGATGCGGCGAGAAGTTCCCCCACCGCCCAAGATGGCATGTGCCGCGCCGGGCCGCATGAGATGAATACCCAGCCGCAAACCCTGAACGGGCCGCCAACGCGGGGTTGCGCGCGGACGGATTCACACTCGGCCCGACCGGGCCCGTACCATTCGCACCATGGCAAAGGCTCCCATTCTCACTCCGCAGGCGGAAGACTTCCCGCGCTGGTACCAGGACCTGATCAACAAGGCCGAACTGGCCGACAACGGCCCGGTGCGCGGCACCATGGTCATCCGCCCGTACGGCTACGGGCTGTGGGAGCGCATGCAGCAGGAGATGGACGCCCGGATCAAGGACGCGGGCGCCTCCAACGCGTACTTCCCGCTGTTCATCCCGCAGTCGTACCTGACGCGCGAGGCCGAGCACGTGGAGGGCTTCGCCCCCGAGCTCGCGGTCGTCACGCACGGCGGCGGCAAGGAGCTGGACGAGCCGATCGTCGTCCGGCCCACCTCCGAGACGATCATCAACGAGTACTTCTCGAAGTGGGTGCAGAGCTATCGCGACCTGCCCCTGCTGATCAACCAGTGGGCCAACGTGGTCCGTTGGGAGATGCGCCCCCGCGTCTTCCTGCGCACCACCGAGTTCCTCTGGCAGGAGGGCCACACGGCGCACGCGACGTACGAGGACGCGCGCGACTACGCGGCGCGCATCCACCGGGACGTGTACTACGACTTCATGGTCAACGTCCTGGGCATCGACGTGGTCCTCGGCCGCAAGACGCCCAAGGAGCGGTTCGCCGGCGCGATCAACACCCTCACCCTGGAGGGCATGATGCGCGACGGCAAGGCCCTCCAGATGGGCACCAGCCACGAGCTCGGCCAGAACTTCGCCAAGGCGTTCAACACCTCGTACCTGTCCAAGGACGGGCAGCAGGAGCTCGTCTGGCAGACCTCGTGGGGCGTCTCGACCCGCATGGTCGGCGGCCTGATCATGTCGCACGGCGACGACAGCGGCCTGCGCGTCCCGCCGCGCCTGGCGCCGGTGCAGGCCGTCGTCCTCGCCATCAAGGGTGACGACGCCGTCATCGCCAAGGTCCGTGAGATCGGCGACCGGCTCAAGGCCGCGGGCGTCCGCGTCCAGGTCGACGACCGCACCGACACCCCGTTCGGCCGCCGCGCCGTGGACTGGGAGCTCAAGGGCGTTCCGGTCCGCATCGAGATCGGCCCGCGCGACCTGGAGAACGGCACCGCGATGCTGGCCCGCCGCATCCCCGGCGGCAAGGAGCCGGTGCGCATCGACGAGCTGACGGCGCTGCTGCCGAAGGTGCTGGAGGAGGACCAGGCGCTGCTGCTGAGCCAGTCCCGCGAGCGCCGCGAGGAGCGGACGACGGACGTGTCCACCATCGAGGAGGCGGCCGAGGCGGCCGTCGCCGGCGGCTGGGCGCGGATCCCGTGGGCGGTGCTGGGCGCCGAGGGCGAGGCAAAGCTGGCCGAGCAGGCGGTGACCGTGCGCTGCCTGGTGACCGAGGACGGCGGGGTGCCGGAGACGGACGACGCCCCGGGCGCGCTGGCGATCGTCGCGCGGGCCTACTGAGGTCCGGGCGCCGTCGGACTCCGGCCGGGGCGGAACTGACTCATGCGTCAGTTTCGCCCCGGCTTGCGAACGGGTGTGCGCACTTCTGCGGCTTCTCCGTACTTCTGCGCAGATCGGGGCACCCGCCCTCGTCGCGGCGGGTGGACCGGTATCGCAGGGATACTGACTGGTACGTGCAAATTATTTGGGATGGCCCGGTATCGGAACACCGGGCGGTCCCGGCTCGTTGTCACGACGTGAGCACGACACCACCTGTTCTCGCCGCAGAACTGGCGCAGGCGTGGGCCGACATTCAGCGGTACCACCCCGAGCTGCCGGATCTCGCCGCGCCCGAATCGTTGATCGGGGAGTCGTCGTCCGCGTGCGGCGCCGAGCTCTCCTTCGAAAGGCTGCTGCACGAGGCAGTGCACGGCATCGCGGCCGCCCGCGGTGTCCGGGACACCTCACGCGCCGGCCGCTACCACAACCGCCGGTTCCTGGCGATCGCCGAGGAGCTCGGGCTCGACCACAGTGACGAGCCGCATCCCAGCAGCGGTTTCTCGCTGGTCGTGCTCAACCCGGAGGCGCGTCGCCGCTACCGCGCCACCATCGACAGACTGCAGCGCGCCCTCAAGGCGCACACGATGGCCACCGCGGCCGACACCTCGCGCACCTTCCGCGGACCCGCCGCTCGGCACGGATCGTCGGGCGGCGGCGTCCGGGTCAAGGCCGTGTGCGACTGCGGGCGGAACGTCCGTGTGGTGCCGTCCGTGCTCGCCCAGGCGCCGATCATGTGCGGGGGCTGTGGCCAGCCGTTCCGTATCCCCGAGGCGATGTCCGTGGGATGACGCGCGGCCCCGGCCGACGCCCGTCGGACCGGGGCCGGACCGGGATCGGGTGATGTTCGTGCGCCCGGACGCGTATGGCACAATGGGGGTTTGTACTCGACAGTCGTACAGGACCCCTCTCTCCTCCGGCTGACGCGTCCATCGGGCACTCCGAGTACCGCAACCCCACGTGGCATCTTGTTGTGCCCACCACGTCAAGACCAGGAGACACCACTCCAGTGGCAGTCAAGATCAAGCTGAAGCGTCTGGGCAAGATCCGTTCGCCTCACTACCGCATCGTCGTCGCCGACTCCCGTACCCGCCGTGACGGCCGGGCCATCGAGGAGATCGGTCTGTACCACCCGGTGCAGAACCCCTCGCGCATCGAGGTCGACTCGGAGCGCGTCCAGTACTGGCTGGGTGTCGGCGCGCAGCCGACCGAGCCCGTCATGGCCATCCTCAAGGTCACCGGCGACTGGCAGAAGTTCAAGGGCCTCCCGGCCCCGGCCCCCATGCTGGTGGCCGAGCCGAAGAAGGACCACAGCGGTCTCTTCGAGTCCGTCGTGAACGCCGCCGACCAGTCGAAGGGTGAGGCCATCACCCCGAAGGCGAAGAAGGCGGAGAAGAAGGACGAGGCTGCCGACGCCGCCGAGTCCGCTGAGTCGACCGAGGCCTGAGCATGCTGGAGGAGGCCCTTGAGCATCTGGTCAAGGGCATCGTCGACAACCCCGACGAGGTGCAGGTTGCGTCCCGCACCCTGCGCCGCGGGCGCGTGCTGGAAGTCCGGGTCCACCCGGACGACCTCGGCAAGGTGATCGGCCGCAACGGCCGTACCGCCCGAGCGCTGCGGACCGTCGTGGGCGCCATCGGCGGCCGCGGCATCCGCGTCGACCTCGTCGACGTGGACAACGTCCGCTGACGGACGGCAGGCATCGGCACGGGCCGGGAAGGGATCCCCTTCCCGGCCCGTTGTCGTGTGAGAGGGGCGTTTCGGGCCCCAGGATCGTGGAGAAGGAACGGAATCGTGCAGCTCGTAGTGGGCAGGATCGGCCGCGCCCATGGCATCAAGGGCGAGGTCACCGTCGAGGTGCGGACGGACGAGCCCGAACTGCGGCTCGGCCCGGGCGCCGTGCTCGCCACCGACCCCGCCGGCGTGGGACCGCTCACCGTCGAGAGCGGCCGGGTGCACAGCGGCCGGCTGCTGCTGCGGTTCGCCGGCGTCCCCGACCGGACGGCCGCCGAGGCGCTCCGCAACACCCTCCTGATCGCCGACGTCGACCCGGACGAGACCCCCGAGGACCCCGACGAGTTCTACGACCACCAACTGGTGGACCTGGACGTCGTCACCGTCGACGGCACCGAGGTCGGCCGGATCACGGAGATCGCCCACCTGCCCTCGCAGGACCTCTTCATCGTCGAACGCCCCGGCGGCGACGAGGTGATGATCCCCTTCGTGCAGGAGATCGTCACGGAGATCGACCTGGAGGCGCAGCGCGTCCTCGTCGACCCGCCGCCCGGGCTGCTCGACGCCGACAAGGCCGTGATCGCCGGCAGCCGTGACGAGAATCCCGGCGAGAGCCGCGACGAGACCGGTGGCGAAACCGGCGGCGAGACCCGTGGCGAGGGTGACCGCTGATGCGCCTCGACGTCGTCACGATCTTCCCCGAGTACCTCGAACCGCTGAACGTCTCGCTCGTCGGCAAGGCCCGCGCTCGTGGGCAGCTCGACGTCCGCATCCACGACCTGCGGGAATGGACGCACGACAAGCACAACACCGTCGACGACACCCCCTACGGCGGCGGCCCCGGCATGGTGATGAAGCCCGAGCCGTGGGGCGAGGCGCTGGACCACGTCGTCGGCTCGGGCTCCGGTGAGGATGCGCCGACGATCGTCGTCCCCACGCCCAGCGGCCGGCCGTTCACCCAGGAACTGGCCGTGGAGCTGTCGGCCAGGCCCTGGCTGGTGTTCACCCCCGCCCGCTACGAGGGCATCGACCGCCGGGTGATCGAGGAGTACGGCGAGCGGTTCGACGTCCGTGAGGTCTCGATCGGCGACTATGTGCTGGCCGGCGGCGAGGCCCCGGTCCTCGTCATGGTCGAGGCCATCGCCAGGCTGCTGCCCGGTGTGCTCGGCAACGCCGAGTCGCACCGCGACGACTCCTTCGCCCCCGGCGCCATGGCCGACCTGCTGGAAGGCCCGGTCTACACCAAGCCGCCGGAGTGGCGCGGCCGGGGCATCCCCGACGTGCTGCTCAGCGGCCACCACGGGAAGATCGCCCGCTGGCGCCGCGACGAGGCGTTCCGCCGCACCGACCTCAACCGGCCGGATCTGATCGAGCGCGCCGACCCCGCGTCCTTCGACAAGAAGGACCGCGAGATGCTCTCCATCCTCGGCTGGGCCCCGGGCCCCGACGGCCGATTTGGGCGACTGGCCCCGGACGTGGAAGAATAAGCCGTTGCCTTGCGTCCGGCGCACGCCCCTGCCACAGGGGGACCGACGTCCGCCGGAGGCAGTACGGCACCTCTCACTTTCCGCACCAGTTCCGCCGATGACCTGTGGCATCGGCGAGGAAGAGACGACTCATGTCCTCCCTGCTCGACAACGTCAACTCCGCGTCGCTGCGCACCGACGTCCCGGCCTTCCGTCCCGGTGACACCGTGAACGTCCACGTTCGCGTCATCGAGGGCAACCGCTCCCGCATCCAGCAGTTCAAGGGTGTCGTCATCCGCCGCCAGGGCGCGGGCATCAGCGAGACCTTCACCGTCCGCAAGGTCTCCTTCTCGGTCGGCGTCGAGCGCACCTTCCCGGTCCACAGCCCGATCTTCGAGAAGATCGAGCTCGTGACCCGCGGTGACGTCCGTCGCGCCAAGCTGTACTACCTCCGTGAGCTCCGCGGCAAGGCCGCGAAGATCAAGGAGAAGCGCGACAACTGAGCTTCCGCCCGGCGTCCCGGTCCGGCCGGATAGGCTCTCGGACCGATGGACACCGACGCACAGCTTTCGGAGCGCGACCGCTCTCCCCACCCCGAAGGGGGCGAGGAGCAGCGGTCGCGCTCTTCGCGTATACGGGACCGTGCGACGCTCGCCGGGCTGCCCCGAAGGGCGTGG
The DNA here is from genome assembly GCF_055585605.1 of Streptomyces sp. NPDC052910. Lineage (NCBI taxonomy): Bacteria > Bacillati > Actinomycetota > Actinomycetes > Kitasatosporales > Streptomycetaceae > Streptomyces > Streptomyces sp. NPDC052910. Next base: position 117,447 of record NZ_JBVJJR010000001.1, on the reverse strand, counting down.
CGGTGGCTGACCGGCGGCGGGCCGCTGCGCCGGGCGGGGGTGCTGGCGGCCTGCTGCCTGGCCTCCGTGATGCTCGTCAGCGCGTACGTCGTGCAGCCCTTCGTGATCCCGTCGGCGTCGATGGAGAACACCCTGCGGCCCGGTGACCGGGTGCTGGTCAACAAGCTGGCCTACCGCTTCGGCGACGAGCCGCGGCGCGGCGACGTGGTCGTCTTCGACGGCCTGGGGTCGTTCGTCCAGGAGGAGCCCGCGGAGAACGCGGTGACCAAGGCGGTCCGCAAGGTCGCCTCCTCGGTCGGCCTGATGCAGCCGGCGGCGACGGACTACGTGAAGCGGGTCGTGGGCGTCGGCGGCGACCGGGTGGTGTGCGACCACCGGGGCCGGCTGTCGGTCAACGGCCGGGTGATCACCGAGGACTACCTCTTCCCGGGGGACACGGCCTCGCGGGTGCCGTTCACGGTGGTGGTACCGGAGGGACGGCTGTTTGTGCTCGGCGACCACCGCGGCGCGTCCCGCGACGCGCGCGACCACCTGGGAGAGCCGGGCGGCGGCATGGTCCCGGTGGACCGGGTGATCGGCCGCGCGGACTGGATCGGCTGGCCCGTCGGCCGGTGGACCGCGCTGGACCGGACGCACGCCTTCGACGGCGTACCGGAACCGAGCGCTCATGGCGGGGGTGCGAGTGGAGCACCGTAGCGGCCGGCCCCGGCGGCGGACCGGGGGGACGCGTGCGCGGTACGGGCCGCGGCCGCCGGGCCCGGCGCCGGGTGGCCCCGACGGGCGGGCGGCGCGTCGGCGGGCGACGGCGCGGCGGGAGCGCAGGAGCCGGCGCCGGTCCCTGGTGACCGAGGTGCCCGTGCTGCTGTCGGTGGCGCTGCTGATCGCCCTGGTGCTGAAGACCTTTCTCGTGCAGGCGTTCGTCATCCCCTCCGGCTCCATGGAACGGACCATCCGGATCGGCGACCGGGTGCTGGTGGACAAGCTCACGCCCTGGTTCGGCGCCGAGCCCGAGCGCGGCGACGTCGTGGTCTTCAAGGACCCGGGCGACTGGCTGGGGGACGCGGAACGGCCGGACGAGGGATCGGCGGGGGTCAGGGCGGGGCGGCGGGTGCTGTCGTTCATCGGACTGCTGCCCTCGCAGGGGGAGCAGGATCTGATCAAACGGGTGGTCGCGGTCGGTGGGGACACGGTCAAGTGCTGTGACGCGGGCGGCAAAATCATGGTCAACGGTTCGCCGGTCCAGGAGCCCTACGTGCACCCGGGAAACGCGCCGTCCGAGCTGCCGTTCGAGGTGCGCGTGCCGCGTGGACGGCTGTTCGTCCTGGGTGATCACCGCTCCGACTCGGCCGACTCGCGGTTCCACCTCTCCGAGCCCGGGCACGGTACGGTCCCGGAAGACCTGGTCATCGGCCGTGCCATGGTGATCGCCTGGCCGCCGGGGCACTGGCGCCGGCTGTCCGGGGGACCGGACGGGGCGGGCGGTGCCGACGGCTGAGCCGTCCGGCCGGGTCCGCTGCCGGGCGTGCGGACGTTCCGGGGCGTGTGGGGCGAACGGGATGATCCGGATCCCGACCCCTGCGGAACTCCCGCTCGTTAAGGGAGTGGCGGGCCTGCGGCGGATGGCGACAGGCGACAGCGCGGAGTGAGGAGTGGATGTGGGGGATGTGGCGGTCGGCGCGCGGTCCGGCCATGGAGAGCCCGAGAAGCGCCCGGACGGTGCCGGGGAGCCGGCCGCGGGGCCGGCACCGGAGGGAATCCCCTCTCCCGTGCACCATGGGTCCCATGAGGCTCCCGGAGGTCCGCCGCCACCGGAGGATCCCGGCCGGCCCGGTCCGCTCGGGCGGACTCCGGACGGAGCCGCGGGCGGCCCGCCCGACGGGCCGGCAGGCGGCCCGGCGAACGGGCCGGCGGGCGGTGACCGGCCGGACGGCCGGGAGGCGGCCGGGGAGCCGGGGGCTGCTCGCAAGGGCGGGAAACCGGGCACATCCGGGAAGCAGCGGTCCTTCTGGAAGGAACTGCCGATCCTGGTCGGCGTCGCGCTGATCCTCGCCCTCTTCATCAAGACGTTCCTGGTGCAGGCGTTCTCCATCCCGTCCGAGTCGATGCAGGACACCCTGCAGCGCGGTGACCGGGTGCTGGTCGACAAGCTCACGCCCTGGTTCGGCGCCGAGCCCGAGCGCGGCGAGGTCGTCGTCTTCCACGACCCGGGCAGTTGGCTGAGGGACACCCCGGGCGAGCAGTCGGGCCCGGTGGGCAACGGGGTGCAGAAGGTCCTCAGCTTCGTCGGACTGATGCCCTCCGCCGGCGAGAAGGACCTGATCAAGCGGGTCATCGCGGTCGGCGGGGACAAGGTCGAGTGCAAGGGCGGCAACAACCCCGTGGTCGTCAACGGCAAGGCGCTCGACGAGCCGTACATCTTCCCCGGCGACACCCCGTGCAGCGACAAGCCGTTCGGGCCGGTCACCGTGCCCAAGGGCAAGCTCTGGGTGATGGGCGACCACCGGCAGAACTCGATGGACTCGCGCTGGCACCAGGACGAGGACGGCGGCTTCGTGCCGGTGGACGACGTCGTCGGCCGCGCGATCGTCGTCGCCTGGCCGCTGAACCGCTGGGCGACGCTGCCCATCCCCGACACCTTCGACCAGCCCGGCATCGGCTCGGCCGCCGCCGCGGCGCCCCCGGCGCTGGGCCTCGCGGGCGCCGTGCCGCTGGTGCTGTGGCGCCGCCGCAGGCTGCTCGCCGCGCGGGACTGACCGGGTGCCGTCCGGCTCGTCCCCGTCCCCGTCCCCGCCGCCGGGGCCGGGAGGGCTGACGCCGCTCCCGTACCGCGGGTAGGGTGCGATTCCGCGCTCCGGCGCGGATTCCCTGCTCCGGCGCGGGGAGCGGATCTTCTGAGGGCGGATTTCCACGGGTGGGGGACGCGATGGGCGGAGCGGAGCGCGGCGGTGCGGGACGGGCCGGAAGGCTGGTGTCCGGGATCGCCGTGGCCCTCGGCACCGTCCTCTTCCTCGGCGGCTTCGCGTGGGCGGCCCTCGTCTACAAGCCGTACACCGTCCCCACCGACTCCATGGCGCCGACCATCGCCCGCGGCGCCCGCGTCCTCGCCCAGCGGATCGACGGCGACGAGGTCCGGCGCGGGGACGTCGTCGTCTTCCACGACAAGCTGTGGGGCGACATGGCCATGGTCAAGCGCGTGGTGGGGGTCGGCGGTGACACCGTGGCCTGCTGCGACCGGCGGGGGCGGATGACGGTCAACGGCACCCCTGTCGAGGAACCGTATCTGCACGGCGCCGGACTGGCCTCGCCCAGCGGTTTCTCCGCCACCGTGCCCAAGGGCGACCTGTTCCTCCTCGGCGACCACCGCGCCGACTCCGTCGACTCCCGCTCCCACCTCGGCCAGGACCAGGGCGCGATCCCGCGTGACGCGGTGAGCGCGCGGGTGGACGCCGTGCTCTGGCCCGCGGGCGACCTCGGCGTTTTGTCCCGGCCCACCGCGTTCGACGCGCTGCCCGGCGGCACGTCCCGCCCGGGGCCGGTCCGTCCGCTGGCCGTCGCCGTCGTCGCGGGGGCGGTGCTCATCCTGGGGGGTGCGTCGTACGGTCCGCTCGCGCGTCTGCTGACCCGGCGGACGAGGCCGGGCGGGACGGCTTCCGGCGGTACGGGTCCGGGTGGGACGGCTTCCGGCGGGACGGGGAAGGCGGTGGCGCCTCATGGATGAGACCGCGGCCGAGGCCGCCCGGCCGGCCGGTCCGCTGCGGCGGGCGGCCCGGGTGGTCCTGCTCGACGCCCGGGACCGGATCCTGCTGCTGCACGGCTTCGAACCCGCCGACCCCGGGCGGACCTGGTGGTTCACCCCGGGCGGCGGGCTGGAGGGCGACGAGGACTGGGAGGCCGCGGCCCGCCGTGAGCTCGCCGAGGAGACCGGGATCACGGAGATCGAACTCGGCCCGCCGCTGTGGCGGCGCACCTGTTCCTTCCCGTTCGACGGCCGCCGCTGGGACCAGGAGGAGCGCTACTACCTGGCCCGCACCCGGCAGACCGGCGCCTGGAGCGGCGGCCGGACGGAGCTGGAGCACCGCAGTGTGACCGGACTCCGCTGGTGGACCTGCGGTGAACTCCTCGCCACCCGTGAGACGGTGTATCCGACCAGGCTCGCCGAGCTGCTGAGCACACTGCTCCGAGACGGCCCCCCGCAGGTGCCGGTGCGCCTGGAGACGGAACGCGCCTGACGCACAATGGGGGAACGCACGGCTGAAGGGGAACATGCCATGAGCGCCGAGGACCTCGAAAAGTACGAGACCGAGATGGAGCTGAAGCTCTACCGGGAGTACCGCGACGTCGTCGGTCTGTTCAAATACGTGATCGAGACCGAGCGGCGCTTCTACCTCACCAACGACTACGAGATGCAGGTCCACTCCGTCCAAGGCGAGGTCTTCTTCGAGGTCTCGATGGCGGACGCCTGGGTCTGGGACATGTACCGGCCCGCCCGCTTCGTCAAACAGGTGCGGGTCCTGACGTTCAAGGACGTCAACATCGAGGAGCTCAACAAGAGCGATCTCGACCTTCCGAGTGGCTGAGTTCTCCACAACCGGCGGGTTGTCCACAGCTTTCGACCAAGATCCCCCACTTCCGCCCGGAGGCCGCACCGTCGGTCCCGGGAGGTGGTGCGGATGGACGCGCGACGGGCGCTCGGGCGCTACGGAGAAGACCTGGCGGTACGCCGGCTGACCGAGGCCGGGATGACGGTGCTGGCCCGCAACTGGCGCTGCCGCGACGGTGAGATCGACGTGGTGGCACACGACCGCGACGCCCTGGTCGTGTGCGAGGTGAAGACCCGCAGAGCGGGCCCTTTCCAGCATCCGATGGCGGCCCTCACGGCGGTCAAGGCCGAGCGGCTGCGCAGACTCGCGGGTCGTTGGCTGGAGCGGTACGGCGGCCCGCCGCCGGGCGGGGTCCGCATCGACCTGGTCGGCGTGGTGCTCCCGGAGCGGGGCGCCCCCGAGGTCCAGCACGTCAGGGGGGTGGCGTGATGGGCTTCGCCCGCACCTGCTCGGTGGCGCTGGTCGGGGTGGAGGGAGTGGTGGTCGAGGTCCAGGCCGACCTCGAACCCGGTGTGGCCGCCTTCGCCCTCGTCGGCCTGCCCGACAAGAGCCTGTCCGAGAGCCGGGACCGGGTTCGCGCGGCCGTCGTCAACTCGGGCGGCGAGTGGCCGCAGCGGAAGCTCACGGTGGGTCTGAGCCCGGCCTCCGTCCCCAAGGGCGGCAGCGGCTTCGACCTGGCCGTGGCCTGTGCCGTGCTGGGCGCCGCCGAGCGCATCGACCCACGGCGGATCGCCGACCTGGTGATGATCGGAGAGCTGGGGCTCGACGGCCGGGTCCGCCCGGTGCGGGGCGTCCTGCCGGCCGTCCTCGCGGCGGCGGACGCCGGGTACCGGCAGGTCGTCGTCCCCGAACGCACGGCGGCCGAGGCGGCGCTCGTCCCCGGTGTCGCCGTGCTCGGCGTCCGCAGCCTCCGCCAGTTGGTGGCGGTCCTCACCGACGAGCCCGTGCCCGAGGAAGAGGACCCCGAGCGGGAGGGCCGCCCCGACCCGCTGCTCGCCGGCCTCGCGGTGCCCGGCGCCGGCCGGGGCATGGGGGCGGCGGGGACGATGGAAGGCGGGCACGCACCCGACCTCGCCGAGGTCGCGGGCCAGCACCGCGCCCGCCGGGCGCTGGAGGTGGCCGCCGCCGGACGGCACCACCTGTTCCTGCTGGGCCCGCCGGGCGCGGGCAAGACCATGCTCGCGGAGCGGCTGCCCGGTTTGCTGCCGCCCCTCGGCCCGGAAGAGTCGCTGGAGGTCACGGCGGTGCACTCGGTGGCGGGCACGCTCCCGGCCGGGCAGCCGCTCATCGACCGCCCGCCCTACTGCGCCCCGCACCACTCGGCCTCGATGGCCTCGCTGGTCGGCGGGGGATCGGGGATGCCCCGGCCGGGCGCGGTGTCGCTGGCTCATCGAGGCGTGCTCTTTCTGGACGAAGCGCCCGAATGTTCCCCTCGGGTCCTGGACGCCCTCCGGCAGCCGCTGGAATCCGGGCACGTGGTGGTGGCGCGCTCCGGCGGGGTGATGCGGCTCCCGGCCAGGTTCCTGCTGGCGCTGGCGGCCAACCCGTGCCCGTGCGGACGGCACGGGCTCGGCGGGGACGGCTGCGACTGCGCGCCCCGGGCGGTGCGGCGCTATCTGGCCCGGCTCTCCGGGCCGTTGCTCGACCGGGTGGACCTCCGGGTGACCGTCGAGCCGGTGGCCCGCGCGGAGTTGGTGGGGCTCGGCTCCGGTGCCGAGAGCTCGGAGGCGGTCGCCGCGCGGGTACGGGCCGCCCGCGAACGGGCCGCCGCACGGTACGCGGGCACACCGTGGCGGACCAACAGCGAAGTCCCGGGGCACGAACTGCGCACCCGCTGGCGTGTGGAACCCGAGGCCCTGACCGAGGCCGAACGGGACATGGAGCGCGGGCTGCTCACCGCCCGCGGCCTCGACCGGGTGCTTCGGGTCGCCTGGACCGTCGCCGACCTCGCGGCCCGGGACCGGCCGTCGGCGGACGACGTACGGCAGGCGCTGGAGCTGCGTACCGGCGTACGGCGGGGCGTGGCGATGGCGGGGGAGGGGCGGTGACGGAGTCGGGGGCGAACGGCGGGGCCCGCGGGGCGGGCGGGGCGCCGGGAGGATCGGTGGAGGGGGACGCGAGCGGTCCGCTGACAGAGACCGGGGCCCGGACCCGAGGTGGGGCGCCGGGCGGTGACGGCGGCGGGACCAGCGGGACCAGCGGAACCAGGGATGAACCAGTGAACGGATCGGTGTGCGGCCGGAGCGGTCCAAGCGCTCGAAGCGGCCCACGTGACGCGAGCGGCTCGGGGGCCGGTGCCCGAAGCGGGGAGAGCGAGGAGCGGCTGGCCCGGGCCGCGTTGACCCGGCTCGCCGAGCCCGGGGACGAGCGGGTGGGCCGCTGGCTGTGCGAGCTGGGCGCTCCCGCCCTGGTGCGCGGGCTGGTCGGAGACGGGCCGCCGCCCAAAGGGGCCAGGAGCGAACGGCTGGCCGGGTGCCGGGCCCGGGCCGCCGCACTCGACCCGGCGGGCGACCTGGCCGCCGTGGCCCGGCTCGGCGGCCGGTTCGTCTGCCCCGGTGAACCCGAGTGGCCCACGCAGCTCGACGACCTCGGGGACGCCCGGCCGGTCGGCCTCTGGGTGCGGGGCCCGGCCGACCTTCGGCTGTGGGCCCTGCGGTCGGTCGCCGTGGTGGGCGCCAGGGCGTGCAGCGACTACGGCTCGCACGTGGCAGCCCTTCTCGGCGCCGGTCTCGCCGAACGCGGCTGGGTGGTGGTCTCCGGTGCCGCCTACGGAGTCGACGGCGCGGCCCACCGCGGGGCGCTCGCCGCCGGCGGGGCGACTGCGGCCGTGCTGGCCTGCGGAGTCGACGTGCCCTACCCGCGCGGCCACGCCCAACTGCTGGACAGGATCGCGGAACAGGGCCTGGTCCTCGCCGAACTGCCGCCGGGCGGCCACCCCACCAGAAGCCGGTTCGTCCTCCGGAACCGCGTCATCTCCGCTTCTCTGGGGGACTGAGCTGTTGCGACAGCAAGGTTCTCACGTTGATGCAGCTCAAGGCGGATGAGATGGAACCTAGCAAGTGCAACACCTGTGGTGCTATCCCTGAGTAGGGTGATTCAGGTCGAAGCAGTACCGATCAAGGTCGTGTCTGTTCTGACACGGGAGACGAGTGCGCGATGGGCAACCGGTTGCATGTGTCCAACCTGTCCCCCGACACCAGTGAAGGGGCTCTCCGGGGCTTGTTCAAAAGGGTTGGGGCAGTCCAGAAGGTCTACGTGGCTAAGGACGTCATGACCGGTGCTGGCAAGGGGGCGGGCTTTGTGACGATGGCCTCGGAAGAGCTTGCTGCCCAAGCCCTCAAGGAGCTGAATGGCATGAAGCTGGACGGTCGCCGGATATCCGTCGTCCCTTCAGTTGACCAGTACTGATGGCAGCCCCCATGTGGGGGGTTGGTGCGGTCCATCGGTCACTTGTTGTTGTGGTTGAGGGCTCGGGTCAGCTCACGGTTGGCCGCCCGCGCCGCGTCGAGCTCGTCGGTCCGCTCCTCCAGATGTCCCCGCGTGTCGACGAGTTCTTGTTCGAGCATGGTGATGCGTTGCTGGAGCTGGTCGATGTCGGCGGGTGCCCCCAGACCGGACTCGTGCCATGCGGCCTCCCCGAGGATCTGGGAGAGGCGTTTCTCTAGCTGGCGGACCCGTGCGGCGAGGCGTTTGTTGCGCTCGAGGGCGTTGGCCAGGTCGGCCCGGAGGGAAGCCCGGCTGACCGCTGCGATCCGGCCCTCCTCCGGTGGCGCGGAGGCGGCCGCGTGGACGCGTTCGAGAAGGTCCCGGTGCCGGTAGAGAAACGTGCGGTCCACCCTCGCCGCGCGGGCCAGGCCGGAGACGGTGATGTCTGCGTTGCTTCGCAGCATGGCATCGAGGGATTTGAGGACGCGTTCGCGGCGGCGGGCCGCGTCGGCCCGCCGTCCGTCCGTCATCGGGTTGGTCATGCCATCCTTCCGGGTCGGAAGTCGGGCACTGGCGGTCCGACGCGTGGCATCCCGAGCGAGATGACCTGGCGTCGGCTGCGACGCAGGACGGCTGTGGCGTCCTCGATCTGGGCCCGCTCCTCCGGGGTGAGGGAATCGAGGTCTTCCTTCACCCGCCGGATCAGGCTCCGGACCCGGGTGATCTCCTCGTCCGAGGGCATGGCCTCGGCTTTCGCCCAGTCGTCCGCAGCCATGAACGCCGCCAGCCGTTCGCGGTTGCGCAACAGGTCAGCGAGATAGGCCTCGAGGTCGGGGAGGTAGGAGGCGTCGGTGCGGAAGTGATCGCAGCCGACACAGCGGAACCGGGCCGGGCAGGCATGCCCGCCGGCCGCGACGTTCGTCGGTTCGACGCAGACCCCGTAGGGAGCCTGGACCTCGCCGACCGCCCGGCGGGCGTACTCGGACTCGAGGAGTTCCTTCGCCTGCCGCCAGATACGGTTGCCGTGCCGGTCGAACTGCAGCGCCGAGACACGCTGGACGGCCTCCCGCTTCCGCTGGTCACTGACCCGGTAGTAACGCTGAGTAGTGTCGGCTTGACGGTGATCCATCAAATCCTGGAGGACGTCCGATCGGACATCCGCGTCAGCGTGCCGCTGGGCAAAGGTGTGCCGGTAGGCGTAAAGAAAAATCCTCGCCTTGTCGAACGGCAGCATCTTGGTGACGCACTCGCCGTTCTCCTCCACCGTCGTCGGGAGGATGAAATCAGGCAGGGAGTTCACCCACGTGCGGTGTTGGCTGGAGACCCAGTCCGTTGACGTGGCCTTCGTGCCATGAGGGTTACTCATCGTGGCGGGGAAGAGCTTGAGCTTGTTGGCCGGGGTGTCGGGGAAACGGGCTCGGGCGCGTTCCTGCTGCTTGATGATCAACGAGGCGGTGGCCCCGGCGATCGGCTGGCGGCGGGCGTTGCGGAGCGACTTGAAGTTGTCGTAGACCAGCACGGGGCTGCCATCGTTGTCGCGTTCGAGGCACTGCAGAGGAAGCTTGCAGATTTCATCTGGGCGGCGGCCAGTGTCGATGATCAGCTCGACCGCTGTGCGGATATCGATGGTGGCGAGGGCCTCCAGCGAGCCGAGATGTTCGCAGAGCTGCCGCATGACTTCCGGCGGCAGGTCGCGGCCAGCTTCGGAGTCTTCAGGGTCGTCGGGGATGTCCTCGTCCCACAGCGCGAAATCATCAGGCAGTCCGTGCAGGGGCTGGTCCTGACGGGTCAGCCCCAAGGTCCGCATTCGTGTGAGCAGCCGCCGCGTGTCCCTGGTGATCGAGACGTGCTTGGAGCTGGAAATCTCTCCTTGCTCATTGAGGAATCTCAGCCGGGCGAGAAAGGCGACCACGTCATCGCGACCAAGCAATCGCAGGTCGCTGCCGTGATCGGGGCGGTTGAGCTGGAGGCTTTTTGAGAGGCGGACGATGGTGTTGATTCGGTCCTGGACGACCGCACGCCGGTCTCTGCCCCGACGCCTGGGGATGTCGTCGATGGCCCATGCCTGGGTGGCTTTCCGCAGCCAGGGCTGAGTGATCTTGTCGAAGGAGAACGTGCCACTCATGCCAAAGGCTGCAGCGTCCCAGACCTCCTTGTGGCGTTCGGTTTCAGGAGAGATACCGAGGCGGCGCACGTGCTTGAGAATGCTCTGGGCCAGGAGCCGGCTGGCGTCGCTCAGAGCCTGAAGGTCGACCTCGGCCAGGGTGGTGGCCTGCTGTGCGCGAGCGATGTTCGACAGCGGACGCAGAACGTAGTCCTTGTGCAGGAGCCCTTCAGGGACGCGTTCCTGGAGGCCGTAGAGGATCTCGGCGACCACCCGGTCGGGAAGCCCGCGGAGGCTGACGCGGCCGAATTCGGCGACTTCGGCGGTGGTCAAACGCCAGAGTTCCTCGTCCCCCAAAGTTCCCTTCCGTCGCTCAGTCCGCCGACGCGTGGAATGGGCCTGGCAGTAGCCAGTGCGGTACTGGCGCTTCCGGTCGCAGGCGGCGACCAGGCAAGGTCCCAGAGTGGGCAGGGGCTTTACTTGTGGGAGAGCGAGGAATTCCTCCAGCGGCAGGGCGTAGGTCTTGCGCTGCTGATGCAGGTGTGTGGGGCAAAGGGAGACAATGGTGTCCCTCCCTGACCGCTCGCAGCGCGGGACGCGGCAAGGGGTGACGCCGGTTGCCCGCCAGAGGCGTTTGGCTGTGGCCACGAACTCCTCGAGGGGCTGGTGACCGGACTTCCACCGCTGCGTGCAGCCGATGCACAAGCCTTTCTGACTGGCGAAGTAGACCATCTTGTCGCAGCCGTTCACCAGGCACTCGGGGGCGCTGAACTGCGGATGCGAGCGGGGGAAGACCAGAACGCGAACTTCAGGGTCCCAGCTGATCAACTGCAGGAAGTCAGGCCGGACGGCGGCCATAAGATCTGCAGCGGCCACGTCTTCTCTTGACGGCTGCTGTGTGGTGAGAGCGAGCTTCACCGGTCCTCACCCCGCACGAACAGACGGGGCGAGGGGACACGCTCAACGGCCTCGCGCAGCCGTGAGGGCTTCGGGTGCAGGTAGGGCTGGGGCGAGGACGGGTTCTTTTGTCCGAGCAGGGCCTGGACCTCGTCGAGCTTGCCGCCGGCGTCGACAACGTTGCTGGCCATCGCGTGCCGACACATCCGCGCGGTGACCATCCGGCCGAGTCCGGCTCGGCGGGACAGAGACTCACACAGTTCCCCGATGGCCTCGGTGGTCACCGGCGACCCGTAGGGCGGGCGGAACAGATTGACCAACAGGTGATCGCTGCCGCCTTCCCCGAGGAGCTCGTGACGCTCCAGGACGTACTGGTCGATAGCCTGTACCACCAGGAAGTCCACCGGCATGACCCATGACTTCTTCGACTTCGACCACGCGCCGTTGATGTTCTGCCGGCGCACCACATGCAGATGGGCCCCTTCGACATCACAGCCCAGCGAGCGGGAATCCATCAGCATGTGAGCGTCGCAACGGTGCACTCCCGCGGTCTGCCCCGGACGCAGCCCCACCCGGGACAGCAGCAGCACGATCAGCCGGTCCCTCGCCGAGCGGCAGGCCAGGAACATCGCGACGACCTCCTCGTCGCTGGCCCGGTCGATCTCCGACTCCGGCTCCTGCAACCGGTGTAGGGCCCGCAGCCGGTAGCGCATGGTCCCGCTCTCGCCCGTCGCCTCCATTGGCAGGTCGAGGCTGCTGCCCACTTCATAGATCTGCTCGAGCACGTGCCCCGGCACGATCTTGTTCGCGATCGCGTGGAGCAGGAACATCCGCACCGCCGTCAGCACCTTGTTGATCCGCTTGTCCTCACGAACCGGCTTGGCTCCCGGCCCCGGCACCACCACCTGCCGCTGACCGCCGTTCCCCGGCGTCCACCGCAGCCAGAGCATGAACAGCCCCATGTCCTGGGCGGCCGTCCGCCAGTCCCGCCCCGTCCTGCCGCACCACCGCAGAAACAAGGACAGACCTTCGGCGTACGCCTTCGTCGTCGACTCTGCCCGGCCCCGGGCCAGCCGCACCTCTCTCAGGAAACGGTCCGCGTCCGGGACCACCTGCATCTCGTCGTCCACCACGGTCCAGTACCGGGACCCCGACGGCAGCAGGACAGGAAAAGCACGCACTCGTACCTCAACTCCTCAGTCGATCACCACGATTCACCGCAGAGCCACACCCCCCGAGAACCGTTGCAATACCTCAAACGAGGACAAGCGGTGCAACGTCACACTTCAGGCCTGATTCCCCCAGAGAACGCCGCCCTCACCCGCGGCACGGTGGTGGTGGAGGCGGAGTACCGCAGCGGTTCGCTTGTCACCGCCCGGCGCGCGCGGGCGTTGGGCCGGCACACGATGGGCGTCCCCGGTCCGGTCACCTCCGGTCTCTCGGCCGGTGTGCACGAACTGCTGCGCGAGGGCGCCACACTGGTGACCGACGCCGACGAGGTCGCCGAACTGGTGGGCGCCATAGGGGAGCTGGCGCCCGAACGCCGAGGCCCCGCCGTCCCCCGGGACCTGCTCGCCCCTCAGGCCGCGGCCGTACTGGAAGCCGTCCCCGGCTCCGGCGGCGACACCGCCCGCATCGCTCTGAACGCCGGGCTGAGCAGGGACACCACGCTCGGCAGACTCTACGAACTGCACGGCCTGGGCTTCGTCGCGCGCCGGGGCGACCACTGGCGCCCGCTCGCACGGACGTCAACATCCGTCCCCTCCAAGCCCCTCGGACGGCGCTCCCCTGTGCGGCGAGGCGGTTCTTGACCTGGGGCGATCGGGTGAAAGGGTTAAGGACATGACCGCCAAGACCGCGGTGACCCCGGCGGCACCGGCGCCGGGCCGCGCCCCCGCCGGGCCCCGCACGGTCCCGGGGCACGGCCGCCGGCCACGAGCACGGCCGGGGGATCACGGCCGTGCGGACCGCCGTGCGGGCCCGAGGGGCCCGGTCGCTCCCCGCAGTGCGCCGGTCACGCTACGCTCACGGGATTCCGGCCATGCGGATGGATCCTGTCGCACCTGATCCACGTCACAGCAGAACGGCTCAAGACGACGAATGCCCCAGCAACCCTCCGGATCGGACCGCGCGGCGGCACCCCCCGCGGCGCGCGGCGCCACCCGCCCGCCCGCACCCGCGACCCTCGACGAGCTGTGGCGCTCGTACAAGGCCTCGGGTGACGAAAGGCTGCGGGAGCAGCTCATCCTGCACTATTCGCCGCTGGTCAAGTATGTGGCGGGACGGGTCAGCGTCGGGCTGCCGCCCAACGTCGAGCAAGCGGACTTCGTCTCCTCCGGAATCTTCGGACTGATCGACGCGATCGAGAAGTTCGACCCCGCCCGCTCCATCAAGTTCGAGACCTACGCGATCACCCGCATCCGGGGCGCGATGATCGACGAACTGCGGGCGCTGGACTGGATCCCCCGGTCCGTCCGGCAGAAGGCACGGGCCGTGGAGCGGGCCTACGCCACCCTGGAGGCCAGCCTGCACCGTACGCCCTCCGAGGCGGAGGTGGCCGCCGAGATGGACATCCCCCTCGACGAACTGCACACCGTCTTCAGCCAGTTGTCCCTGGCGAACGTCGTCGCCCTGGAAGAGCTGCTGCACGTCGGAGGCGAGGGTGGCGACCGGCTCAGCCTGATGGACACCCTGGAGGACACGGCGGCCGACGACCCCGTCGAGGTGGCCGAGGACCACGAGCTGCGCCGACTGCTGGCCCGGGCCGTCAACACCCTCCCGGAGCGGGAGAAGACGGTGGTCACCCTCTACTACTACGAGGGGCTCACGCTCGCCGAGATCGGCCAGGTCCTCGGCGTCACCGAGAGCCGGGTCAGCCAGATCCACACCAAGTCGGTGCTCCAGTTGCGGGCCAAGCTCGCTGACGTGGGGCGCTGAGGAACGCCGCTCCGACCTCGTCTCTTTCCTCCGGGGTCCGTAAAGTGGAACCGTGCCCAGGATTCGAGCGGCCTCAGTGGCCGAGCACCGGACGATGCAGCGCGACGCCCTGCTGGACGCCGCCCGCTCCCTGCTGTCCGAAGGCGGTACGGAAGCGCTCACCTTCCCCGCCCTCGCCGAGCGCACCGGGCTCGCTCGGTCCTCGGTCTACGAGTACTTCCGCTCCCGGGCGGCCGTGGTCGAGGAGCTCTGCGCCGTCGACTTCCCCGTCTGGGCGGCCGAGGTCGAGTCCGCCATGGCGGCGGCCGACACGCCCGAGGCGAAGATCGAGGCGTATGTGCGGAGGCAGCTCGCCCTCGTCGGGGACCGCCGGCACCGCGCCGTCGTTGCCATCTCCGCGGGTGAGCTCGACGCCGCCGCCCGGGAGAAGATCCGGGCCGCGCATGGCGGGTTGATCTCGATGGTGGGGGAGGCGCTGGTGGCGCTGGGGCATGCGGAGCCCCGTCTTGTCGCGATGATGCTTCAGGGTGTCGTGGACGCGGCTGTCCGGCGGATCGAGCTCGGTGTGGAGGAGCCGGAGCGGGTCACCGCCGTCGCGGTGGGGATGGCGTTGCGGGGGGTCCGGGGCTGACGCCCCGGGGGTGGCTGCCCCGGTCCCTCCCCCAGAGGGGGCACCCCCATTCACCGTTTCTTCCAGGGCTGCGCCCCGGACCCCCTTTTCGTGGCTCCGCGCGGTTTCGGGGGTGCGGGGGCGCAGCCCCTGCAAGAAACGGCGAATGGGGGTGCCCCCTCTGGGGGAGGGACAGGGGCAACAATCGCGACGGCCCCCGCCGCACCAGCCACCCCGGCAGCAGCTCCAGCGGATCCAGGTACTCCCGCCCCCGCAGCAGCCCCCAGTGCAGACAGCCCGCAGCGCAGTGCCAGGGCCCGGGCCCCAGCTCGCCCAGCACCGTGCCCGCCGCCACCCGCTCCCCCCGCCGCACCCCGACCGCGGCCACCGGCTCGTATGTGGTCCGCAACGGAGGGCCACCGATCCCCGCGAGTTCCACGGCGACCACACCCCGCCCGGCGACCGTCCCGGCGAAGGAGATGACGCCGGCGGCGGCCGCCCGGACCGGGGTGCCGGGGACGGCGGCCAGGTCGACGCCCCGGTGGCCGCGGCCCCAGGGCGCGGCGGGCGGGTCCCAGCCACGGGAGATCGGCGGGCGGGTGCCCACCGGCCAGACCCGGGCGACCGGTGCGACCGGTGGGGCCGGGGGGCCGTCACCGGCCACCGCCGGCAGCGCACAGACGAGCACGACCGCGGCCACCACCGCGGCCAGAAGAAAGCGCGAGAACCTCAGCGAGTGCATGCGCCCACCGTGACGGAACTCCCTGATTCCAGGGGATCTTGAGCCGGACCTGTGGATTACCCGCTGGTTGTGGACAACGCCGTCACCCACCCCTTCCCCGGTCCCGTACACTTCTCTTGGCGATCCGGGTCACCGGGTCGACTTCGCACGCCCCGCCACTGTCGCGTCAGACCCTTCCCGGGCAGCGCGGTGGCCGCGTCCCTCGGTCCGTGAACGGCTCCCCAGCGGGGAGCGGCGCACGGCGGGCGCTCCGGGGCGTCAGGAGCGGCGGCCGCCCGGCCGCCGTGGAAACCGAGTATCACAAGGAGCACGGCCATGGCCGTCGTCACGATGCGGGAGCTGCTGGAGAGCGGCGTCCACTTCGGTCACCAGACCCGTCGCTGGAACCCGAAGATGAAGCGTTTCATCTTCACCGAGCGCAACGGCATCTACATCATCGACCTGCTCCAGTCGCTGTCGTACATCGACCGCGCCTACGAGTTCGTCAAGGAGACCGTCGCGCACGGCGGCTCCATCATGTTCGTCGGTACGAAGAAGCAGGCCCAGGAGGCGATCGCCGAGCAGGCGACCCGCGTCGGCATGCCCTACGTCAACCAGCGCTGGCTGGGCGGCATGCTCACCAACTTCTCGACCGTCTACAAGCGCCTGCAGCGCCTGAAGGAGCTCGAGCTCATCGACTTCGAGGATGTGGCCGCCTCCGGCCTCACCAAGAAGGAGCTCCTGGTCCTCTCCCGCGAGAAGGCCAAGCTGGAGAAGACCCTCGGCGGTATCCGCGAGATGCAGAAGGTGCCCAGCGCCGTCTGGATCGTGGACACCAAGAAGGAGCACATCGCCGTCGGTGAGGCGCGCAAGCTCCGCATCCCGGTCGTCGCCATCCTCGACACCAACTGTGACCCCGACGAGGTCGACTACAAGATCCCGGGCAACGACGACGCGATCCGCTCCGTCACCCTGCTCACCCGCGTGATCGCCGACGCCGTCGCCGAGGGCCTCATCGCCCGCTCCGGTGCCGCGACCGGCGACCAGAAGCCGGGCGAGAAGGCCGGCGAGCCGCTGGCCGAGTGGGAGCGCGACCTGCTCGAGGGTGGGGACGCCAAGAAGGCTGCCGAGGAGGCCCCGGCCGCCGCCGAGGCTCCCGCTGCCGAGGCGCCCGCCGCCGAGGCCGAGGCCGAGGCTGAGCAGCCGGCCGCGGACGCCGAGCAGGCCTGACCCTGCCGTACCGGACGGCGGGCGCCACGCACAGCGTGACCCCGCCGTCCCTGGTGGATCCACGGCCGGATTCCGTCCGGTGGACGGGGGCCGGCCGTCGTGGTGACCTCAAGACGGACCTGCCCCGCCGGGTGCCGAGCGGCACGGCGGGGCACAGTGCACAAGAAGGATTTCAACGATGGCGAACTTCACCGCCGCTGACGTCAAGAAGCTCCGTGAGCTCACCGGCGCCGGCATGATGGACTGCAAGAAGGCGCTCGACGAGGCCGAGGGCAACCTCGAGAAGGCCGTCGAGATCGTCCGTGTCAAGGGCCTGAAGGGCGTCGCCAAGCGCGAGTCCCGCACGACCGAGAACGGCGCCGTCGTCTCCTCCATCGCCGACGACAACACCTCCGGTGTCATCGTCGAGCTGAAGTGCGAGACCGACTTCGTCGCCAAGGGCGAGAAGTTCATCGCCGTGGCCGACGCGCTCGCCGCTCACGTCGCCAAGACCGCCCCCGCCGACATCGAGGCCCTGCTCGCCTCCGAGATCGAGGCCGGCAAGACCGTCCAGGCGTTCATCGACGAGGCCAACGCCACCCTGGGCGAGAAGATCGTCGTGGACCGCTTCGCGGCGTTCGCCGGCGGTTACGTCTCCGCGTACATGCACCGCACCGCCGCGGACCTGCCCCCGCAGGTCGGCGTCCTGGTCGAGCTGGACAAGGAGAACGCCGAGGTCGCGAAGGACGTCGCGCAGCACATCGCCGCGTTCGCGCCGAAGTTCCTCTCCCGTGACGCCATCCCGGCCGAGGTCGTGGAGAACGAGCGTCGCGTCGCCGAGGCCACCGCGCGCGAGGAGGGCAAGCCCGAGGCCGCCCTCCCGAAGATCGTCGAGGGTCGCGTCACCGGCTTCTTCAAGGAGCAGGTCCTGCTGGACCAGCCCTTCGCCAAGGACAACAAGAAGACCGTCCAGAAGATCCTGGACGAGGCCGGTGTCACGCTGAAGCGCTTCGCCCGCATCCGCGTCGGCGCCTGAGCCTCGGCAGGGCAGCGATTGACCCGCGACCCGCTAGGGTCGTACGCAGCCGACCGGTCACCGGCCGGCCGCTGATGTGACGAGGAGGCCATTGCCGCACAGGGAACCGAAAGGACCCACCGGCAATGGCCTTCTTCGTATGTGCACGAGGAGAACTCCAATGAATCAGGGTGCGGACGCCCACAGGGCCGCCGACGGCAAGAGCGACGACCACGGGAAACCCCGCCGGTTCCTGCTGAAACTGTCCGGCGAGGCCTTCGCCGGCGGCGGAGGGCTCGGTGTCGACCCCGATATCGTGCACGCCATCGCCCGGGAGATCGCGGCCGTGGTCCGCGAGGGCTACGAGATCGCCGTCGTCATCGGCGGCGGCAACTTCTTCCGCGGAGCCGAGCTCCAGCAGCGCGGCATGGACCGGGCGCGCTCCGACTACATGGGCATGCTCGGCACGGTCATGAACAGCCTCGCCCTCCAGGACTTCCTGGTGAAGGAGGGGGTCGAGACCCGCGTCCAGACCGGCATCACCATGGGCCAGGTCGCCGAGCCGTTCATTCCGCTGCGCGCCGTGCGCCATCTGGAGAAGGGCCGCGTCGTGATCTTCGGCGCGGGCATGGGCATGCCCTACTTCTCCACCGACACCACCGCCGCCCAGCGCGCCCTGGAAATCCACGCCGAGGCGATCCTCATGGGCAAGAACGGTGTCGACGGGATCTACGACTCGGACCCGAAGAAGAACCCCGCCGCGGTGAAGTTCGACGCCCTGGAGTACGGCGAGGTGCTGGCGCGCGGCCTGAAGGTCGCGGACGCCACCGCCATCAGCCTGTGCATGGACAACAAGCTGCCGATCCTGGTGTTCGAGCTGCTCGCCGAGGGCAACATCGCCCGCGCCGTCAAGGGTGAGAAGATCGGCACGCTCGTGAGCGACCAGGGCACGCGGGACTGAGACGCCCGTACGGCCGTCCGCCGCGCCCCCCGGGCAGCGGCGGACGGCAACCCGGGGCCGCGGGAAGACCACGGCCCGGGGATGGACAACCGCCTGCCGGTCGGACACCGTGCAGGAGAAGACGCGCGCAGGGGCGAGGCTCTGCTTACTGATAACACCAGGAGCAAGTGGTGATCGAAGAGATCCTCCTCGAAGCCGAGGAGAAGATGGAGAAGGCCGTCGTGGTCGCCAAGGAGGACTTCGCGGCGATCCGCACCGGGCGTGCCCACCCGGCGATGTTCAACAAGATCGTGGCGGACTACTACGGTGCGCTGACGCCCATCAACCAACTGGCGTCGTTCTCGGTCCCCGAGCCGCGCATGGCCGTGGTGACCCCGTTCGACAAGAGCGCCCTGCGCAACATCGAGCAGGCCATTCGCGACTCCGACCTGGGCGTCAACCCCAGCAACGACGGCAACATCATCCGAGTGAACTTCCCCGAGCTCACCGAGGAGCGCCGCCGGGAGTTCATCAAGGTCGCCAAGGGCAAGGGCGAGGACGCCAAGGTCTCGATCCGCTCCATCCGCCGCAAGGCCAAGGACGCCCTGGACAAGCTCGTCAAGGACAAGGAGTCCGGCGAGGACGAGGTGCGCCGCGCCGAGAAGGAGCTCGACGACACCACCGCGAAGTACGTGGCGCAGGTGGACGAGCTGCTCAAGCACAAGGAAGCCGAGCTGCTCGAGGTCTGATGAACGACGCATCCTGGGGAACCCCGTCGCGCGCCGGGCAGTGGGGATCCGCCGACCGGCACACCCCGTTCCCGGCGGGTCCAGTGCGCGAAGCGGCCGGGGCGGCGCAGACTCGGGCCATGCCGATCGTGCCCGACGCAGGCGGAGACCAGGAGGACCGTGACCAGGGGGCCACTCACCTCGGTGGCCCCCTGTTCCGCGATGAACGCGATGAACGCGACGAACGTCACCGAGGGGAGCCCGACATCCGGCCGCAGGAACCCGCCCCCCAGGCGCCCAAGGCGGGGAAGAAGAGCGCGGGCCGCGATCTGCGCGCCGCGATAGGGGTGGGCCTGGGGCTCGGCGCGGTCATCGTCGCCTCGCTCTTCGTCTACAAGCCCGTCTTCCTCGGCGTGATCGTTGTCGCCGTGGTGGTCGGGCTGTGGGAGCTGACCTCCCGGCTCGCCGAGCGGAAGGGCATCAAGGCGCCTCTGGTGCCGCTCGCCATCGGCGGGGCCGCGATGATCGTCGCGGGGTACGCCGACGGCGCCGAGGGTGCGTGGGTGGCCATGGCCCTCACCGCGCTCGCGGTGCTGGTGTGGCGGATGACCGAGCCGCCGGACGACTACCTCAAGGATGTCACGGCGGGCATCTTCACCGCGTTCTACGTGCCGTTCCTGGCCACCTTCGTGGCCTTGATGCTGGCAGCCGACGACGGTGCCTGGCGGGTGCTGACCTTCCTGATCCTCACGGTGGTCAGCGACACCGGTGCCTACGCGGTGGGCTGGCGCTTCGGCAAGCGCAAGCTCGCCCCGCGCATCAGCCCCGGCAAGACCCGCGAGGGTCTGATCGGTGCCGTGCTGTTCGCCATGGCGGCGGGCGCGCTGTGCATGCGCTTCCTGATCGACGACGGGGTGTGGTGGCAGGGCCTGCTGCTCGGCCTGGCCGTCGCGGTGAGCGCGACCCTGGGCGACCTCGGCGAGTCGATGATCAAGCGGGACCTGGGCATCAAGGACATGGGCCGGCTGCTCCCGGGTCACGGCGGCATCATGGACCGGCTGGATTCGCTGCTGCCGACGGCGCCGGTGGTGTGGTTGCTGCTGGTGGTTTTCGTCGGCGCCGGGTGACGCGGGCGCCGGTGGTGCGATCACTGCCGGTCGCTTTCGTCGGCGCCGACTGAACCTCGGCTGACCTGCGTATTCCCCTCGGGTGGGGCCCGCTGTCCACAGGACGGCGGGCCCCACCCGCGCGTCTGCGACACTAGAAGAACCATGCCTAAGCCCGGAGAACTCACTTTCGTCGCCCCCCGCGGAGCCAAGAAGCCCCCGCGGCACCTCGCCGACCTCTCGCCCGCGGAGCGCAAGGAGGCCGTCGCCGCCATCGGTGAGAAGCCGTTCCGGGCGAAGCAACTGTCCCAGCACTACTTCGCGCGGTACGCGCACGACCCCGCGCAGTGGACGGACATCCCGGCCGCCGCCCGCGAGAAGCTCGCGGGCGAACTGCTGCCGGAGCTGATGAGCGTCGTGCGGCACATCTCGTGCGACGACGACACCACCCGCAAGACGCTGTGGCGGCTGCACGACGGCAAGCTCGTCGAGTCCGTCCTGATGCGCTACCCGGACCGGGTCACCATGTGCATCAGCTCACAGGCCGGCTGCGGGATGAACTGTCCGTTCTGCGCCACCGGCCAGGCCGGTCTGGACCGCAACCTGTCGACCGCCGAGATCGTGCACCAGATCGTGGACGGCATGCGGGCGCTGCGCGACGGTGAGGTCCCGGGAGGCCCGGCGCGGCTGTCGAACATCGTCTTCATGGGCATGGGCGAGCCGCTGGCCAACTACAAGCGCGTCGTCGGCGCCATCCGCCGGCTGACCGACCCCGAGCCGGACGGCCTGGGGCTGTCGCAGCGCGGCATCACCGTCTCCACCGTCGGCCTGGTGCCGGCGATGCACCGGTTCGCCGACGAGGGCTTCAAGTGCCGCCTCGCCGTCTCGCTGCACGCGCCCGACGACGAGCTGCGCGACACGCTCGTCCCGGTCAACACCCGTTGGAAGGTCCGCGAGGTCCTGGACGCGGCCTGGGAGTACGCGGAGAAGTCCGGCCGCCGGATTTCCATCGAGTACGCCCTGATCCGGGACATCAACGACCAGGCGTGGCGCGGCGACCTGCTGGGCCGGCTGCTCAAGGGCAAGCGGGTGCACGTGAACCTGATCCCCCTGAACCCCACGCCGGGCTCGAAGTGGACGGCGTCCCGCCCGGAGGACGAGCGGGCGTTCGTCGCGGCGATCGCCGCCCACGGCGTCCCGGTCACCGTCCGGGACACGCGTGGTCAGGAGATCGACGGCGCCTGCGGTCAGTTGGCGGCGACCGAGCGCTGAGCCTCGCCGAGGGCGGGGAAGCGGGCGGGTGCACTGATACGGTGCACTCGCACCGCTCGCACAAATGAACAATCCGACAGGGGAGCGCACACAGCGCTGAGAGTGCGGCCACGCCGCAGACCCTCGGACCTGATCCGGTTAGTACCGGCGTAGGGAGTCAGCTCGACCATGAACACCACCCTCCGGCGTGCCCTGGGCGCCGTCGCCGTCTCCGCCCTGGCCGTTCCGGTCCTCGCGGCCTGCGGCGGCTCCGACGAGGCCAAGGAGACGGACGGCGGCAAGACGGTCACCCTCGTCTCGCACGAGTCGTTCGTCGTCTCCCCGGATGTGCTGAAGGAGTTCACGGCACAGACCGGGTACAAGGTCAAGACGCTCAAGAGCGGCGACGCCGGGCGGGCCGTGAACCAGGCGATCCTGTCCAAGAGCCACCCGCAGGGGGACGTGTTCTTCGGCGTGGACAACACGCTGCTCTCCCGCGCCCTCGACAACGGGATCTTCGAGCCGTACGAGGCCAAGGGCCTGGACCGGGTGGCGAAGGAGTACCGGGCCGACGACGCGGAGCACCGGGTGACGCCCGTCGACTCCGGTGACATCTGCGTCAACTACGACCGCGCCTACTTCACCGGCCACAAGCTGACGCCGCCGAAGACCCTCGACGACCTGGTGAAGCCCGAGTACAAGGGCCTGCTGGTCACCGAGAACGCGGCCACCTCCTCCCCGGGCCTCGCCTTCCAGCTCGCGACGGTGGCCAAGTTCGGTGACGAAGGCTGGCAGGACTACTGGAAGAAGCTCAAGGACAACGGCGTCGAGGTCGTCGACGGCTGGGAGCAGGCGTACAACGACCGTTTCTCCGGCTCCGCCGCCGGCCGCAAGGCCAAGGGCGACCGGCCGCTCGTCGTCTCCTACGCCTCCAGCCCGCCGGCCGAGGTGCAGGGCATGAAGGCGCAGCCGAAGTCGGCGGACGAGGCGCCGACCGGCGTCGCGACCGGCACCTGCTTCCGGCAGACCGAGTACGCCGGGCTGCTCAAGGGCGCGCAGAACGCCAAGGGCGGCAAGGCGCTGCTGGACTTCCTGCTGAGCAAGCGGTTCCAGGAGGACGTGCCGCTCAGCATGTACGTCAAGCCGGTGGTGACGGACGCGAAGCTGCCCGAGCTGTTCACGAAATTCGGCGCGACGGTCGACGCCCCGCAGACGCTCGCCCCCGAGAAGATCGCGAAGAACCGTGATCAGTGGGTCAAGGCATGGTCCTCGATCGTCCTGAAGTAACCGCACCGAAGGATCGCGGAGCGCGAGGGACGGGTGTCCGCCTCGGCCTGATGGCCGTCCCGCTCGCCTTCTTCGGTCTCTTCTTCGCCTATCCGGTGGCGGCGATCGTCACGCGGGGGCTGAAGGCGGACGGGCGGTGGCGGTTCGGCCGGATCGGCGAGGTGCTCAGCGACCCGGCGACCGGGCACGTCCTGTGGTTCACCACCTGGCAGGCGGCGGCCTCCACGGCGCTCACGCTGGTGCTCGCGCTCCCCGGCGCATACGTCCTGGCGCGCTTCGACTTCCCCGGCAAGGGGCTGCTGCGGGCGGTGGTCACCGTCCCGTTCGTGCTGCCCACCGTCGTGGCCGGGTCGGCCTTCCTGGCGCTGCTCGGGCGGCGGGGGCTGCTCGACGAGCTGTGGGGCGTCCGGCTCGACAACTCCGTGTGGGCGATCCTGCTCGCCCACGTCTTCTTCAACTACGCCGTGGTCGTCCGGACCGTCGGCGGGCTCTGGGCGCAGCTCGACCCCCGGCAGGAGGAGGCCGCGCGGGTGCTCGGCGCCGGCCGGTTCGCCGCCTGGCGGCGGATCACCCTGCCCGCCCTCGCCCCGGCGGTGGCCGCCGCGGCGCTGATGGTCTTCCTCTTCACCTTCACCTCCTTCGGCGCCGTCCAGATCCTGGGCGGCCCGCGGTACGCCACGCTGGAGGTCGAGATCTACCGGCAGACCGCCGAGCTGCTCGACCTGCCGACGGCCGCCGTCCTCACCCTCGTCCAGTTCGCCGCCGTCGCCGCCCTGCTCCTGGTGCACGCCTGGACCGTGCGCCGGCGCGAGTCCGTCCTGCGCCTGGTGGACGCGCGCCGCACCGCGCGCCGGCCGCGCGGCGCCGCCCAGTGGGGGCTGCTGGCCGCCGTGCTGGCCAGTGTGACCGCGCTGCTCGTGCTGCCGCTCGCGGTGCTCGTGCTGCGCTCCTTCGACGGGCCCGACGGCTACGGCCTCGACTTCTACCGCGCCCTGGCCTCGGCCGGGGACGACGGTGTGCTCGGCGTCGCCCCGCTGGAGACGATCGGCAACTCGCTGGCGTACGGTCTCGCGGCCACGGCCATCGCGGTCGCCGTCGGGGGACTGGCCGCCGCCGCGCTCACCCGGCGCGAGGGCCGGCTGGTCCGCGGCTTCGACGCGCTGCTGATGCTGCCGCTGGGCACCTCCGCCGTGACCGTCGGCTTCGGCTTTCTGATCGCCTTGGATGAGCCGCCGCTGGACCTGCGGACTTCCTGGATCCTGGTGCCGCTGGCCCAGGCGCTGGTCGGAGTGCCGTTCGTGGTGCGCACGATGCTGCCGGTGCTGCGCGCCGTCGACCCGCGGCTGCGGGAGGCCGCGGCGGTGCTCGGCGCGTCCCCGTGGCGGGTCTGGCGGGAGGTGGACCTGCCGATGGTCGGCCGGGCGCTGGCGGTCGCGGCGGGCTTCGCCTTCGCCGTCTCCCTCGGCGAGTTCGGCGCCACCGTCTTCATCGCCCGTCCTGACAACCCCACGCTTCCCGTGGCCGTGGCCCGGCTGCTGGGCCGGCCCGGGGAGCTGAACTACGGGCAGGCGATGGCCCTGAGCACGATCCTGATGCTGGTGTGCGCCGTGGCGCTGCTGGTGCTGGAACGCGTCCGCACCGACCGTACGGGGGAGTTCTGATGCCGACCGCTGCGATGCCGTCCGCTGCGATGCCGACCGCTCCGATGCTGCGCCTGGAAGGCGTCACCGTCCGCTTCGGTGACCGGACCGTCCTGGACGCCGTCGACCTCGACGTGGCCGAGCACGAGATCGTCTGTGTCCTCGGCCCCAGCGGCAGCGGCAAGTCCACGCTGCTGCGGGTGGTCGCCGGGCTCCAGCGGGCCGACGCGGGGCGGGTGTTCCTGTCCGGCGAGGACGTCGGCGGAGTGCCGGTGCACCGGCGCGGGGTGGGGCTGATGTTCCAGGACCACCAGTTGTTCCCGCAGCGGGACGTGGCGGCGAACGTCGCCTTCGGCCTGCGCACCCGAGGCGCCGGCCGGGCCGAGGCCCGAGGGCGCGTCACGGAACTCCTGGACCTGGTCGGCCTGCCGGGCGCCGGGCGCCGGTCCGTCGCCGCGCTGTCCGGCGGCGAGCAGCAGCGCGTCGCCCTGGCCCGGGCGCTCGCGCCGAGTCCCCGGCTGCTGATGCTGGACGAGCCCCTCGGTCAGCTCGACCGGAGCCTGCGCGAGCGGCTGGTGACCGAGCTGCGGCAGCTCTTCGGCCGGCTCGGCACGACCGTGCTGGCGGTCACCCACGACCAGGGCGAGGCGTTCGCGCTCGCCGACCGGGTGGTGGTGATGCGGGACGGCCGGATCGCCCAGCAGGGCACGCCCCTGGAGGTGTGGCGGCGGCCCGCCTCGGAGTTCGTGGCCCGTTTCCTCGGCTTCGACAACGTCGTCCCCGCGACGGTCTCGGGCGACCGGGCCGACACCCCGTGGGGCAAGGTGCCCGTCCCGGCCGGTGCGCCGGAGGGCGCGTCTCCGCTCCTGGTGCGGCCCGGCGGCGTCCGGTTGGTGGAGGACGGCCTTCCCTGCGAGGTCACGGCCCGGACCTTCCGCGGCGACCATGTGCTGGTCTCCTTGCGCCCGGAGCACGGCCCGGCGCTCCAGGCAGCGTGCGCGCTGGCGCACGCGCCGGAGGTGGGCGCCCGGGTCCGTGTCGCTTTCGACCCGGAGCACGTGGTGGTGCTGGGAGACTGAGTTCTCCCGGGACGGCGGGGAAGCGCCCGGGCCCCCTTCTTTTCTTGACCAGTTCTTGACCCAAGGCAACTTCCTCGCCGCATTGGACGTCTGGTTCAGGAGCAGGCGGTTCATTGGCGAACGGAGCAATTGGTGATCATCGGCCTTGTGACGGCTGTCGCGGCCTCGGCGTGCTACGGCACGGGTTCGGTCCTGCAAGCCGTGGGATCGCGGAAATCCGCTCAGCGGGAGGCGGCCTCGTCCCCCGAGGCGGGCGTGACCCAGCACGGCGGACCCAGCCTGTCCTCCACCGCCAAGGCCGCCGTGACGTGGGAGTTCATGGTCGGTACGGTCCTGGACTTCCTCGGCTTCGGCCTCGGCGCGCTCGCGGCCCGGATGCTGCCCCTCTTCCTCTCCCAGACGGTCATCAGCGCCAACCTGATCGTCACGGCGCTGCTCAGCATCAAGCTGCTCGGCATCCGGCTCAAGCGTCCCGAGTGGGCGTCCATCGCCGTGGTCTGCGTCGCTCTGGTGCTGCTCGCGACGGCCGCCGGGCACGAGGGCAGCGGGGAGACCGCTCGGTCCACGCACTGGTGGCTGCTGATCATCTCCGTCGTGCTGATGGCCGGTGGCACGGTGGCCGTGCGGCTGATGGGCTCCCGGGCCGCGATCCTCGCCGGTCTGCTCTCCGGGCTGGGCTTCGGTGCCATCGGTGTCGGGGTCCGCATACTCGACGGCATCGATCCGTTCGACGTGCCCACTCTTCTCGCCGACCCCGCTCTCTACGCGATCCTGATCTCGGGTGGCGTCGGCATGTACCTGCACACGGTGGCCCTGCAGATCGGGTCGGTCAACGGGGCGACGGCCGCGCTGGTCGTCGGCGAGACGATCCTCCCCGGCATCATCGGCGTCCTGCTGCTCGGCGACGCTTCTCGGGCGGGGTTCGCCTGGGTGGCCGTCCTGGGATTCATCCTGGCCGTGGCGGGCGCGGTCGCTGTCGCCTGGTTCGGCGAGCCCGACAGCCATGGGGCGGCGCCAACCGTCGCGGAGGCGCCCGAGGCGTCCGCGCAGCGCGTGTAGGAGTGCCCCGGCCCCTCCCTTTCACCGTTTCTTGCGGGGGCTACGCCCCCGCACCCCCGAAGCGCCCTGCGGGCGCTGTCCTCAAGCGCCGGACGGGCTGTTTCAGCCCGTCCGGCACTTGAGGACACGGGGGTCTGGGGGCTGGCCCCCAGGAAACGGTGATATGGGGGTGCCCCCTCTAGGGGAGGGGCCGGGGCACCCTCACCGCGTCAGCGGCAACGCCGCCAACTCCGCGATCACCCACGTCAGCGGGGCGAGAACGGCGACCAGGGCGACGGTCCGAACAGCGGCGGCGCCCCGCAGCAGCGACCCCGGCAACCCCAGCCGCAGCAACGCCGCCGTCGTCTCGGAACGCACCTGCCGAGTATCCAGAGCGGCGGTGATCGCCGTGGCGGTGGCGCAGGCCATGACCACGGCGGCGCCCAGCCCGGTGAGCGGGCCGAACGGCCGGGGGCCGGCGGCCTCCCAGGCCACACCGTAGAGCTCGGCGGCGGCCAGGGCACCGGCGGCGACCGCGCACAGCACACCGAGCGGCCGGCCCAGGCGCGTCGCCGCGTCCTGGAGCATGCGTCCGGCCAGCATCCGGACGGGACCGGGCCGCCCGGCCGCCAGCGCCGCCCCGCACCAGTGGGTCAGCCCGGGCCCGGCCAGGACCAGGCCCAGCACGGTGAGCAGCCAGCCGCCGAGGAGGCCGGGGGAGGCGCCGCCGTCCTGGCCGGGGAGCGCGAGCAGCCGCCCCGGTTCGGGCGCGGGCGCGTGGCCCACGTACGCCACCAGGGCGAGGCCGGTGGCGATGACGGCGATGCCCCAGGGGAGCCCGGCGTACGAGGGCCGGACGGGCGCGCCGCGCGACGGTACGCCGGTGTCGTCCGGCTGCGGACGGGCGTGTGCCGGGCCCGGGCGCCGGCGCGCCGCCTCGCGCGGGCGCAGAACGAGGGCGCACACGCCGGAGCTCACGGCGGGCAGCAGGGCGAGCAGGGTCACGGTGGCGGCCCAGGGCAGGGCGTGGCCGCCGTCCAGCAGCCGGTGCGCCGTTCCGCTCAGCGGGGTGCCGCCGAGGTCGCCCCGCAGCTCCAGGTAGACGAGGAGGGCGGCGCCGCTGCCCAGGCAGCAGGTGACGGCCGTCGAGGTGGCCGCCAGCAGGGCGAGCCGCACCGGCCCGAGCCCGATCGCGTCCAGCCCGTCCCGGGGCCGGGTGGCCGGGTCCGTCCGGGCCACCGCCAGCGCGAAGTACACGACCGCCGCGCAGGGAACCGCGCACCACAGCAGCCGCACGACCCCTTCCTCCGGCCGCTTCGGGTGCGCGACCGCGTATCCGAGGGCGCAGAGCAGCAGGAAGGCGGCGCCCGCCGCGGCGGCGGCGACCAGCACGCGCCGGAGCAGGACGAGCGGGTGCGCGCCCCGGGTCAGGCGGAGACTGAGCACGCGGCCCTGCCCTCCCCGTCGGGAGCGTCCGGTGCGGGGATGCCGCCGCCCCGGCGGCCGTCGGCGAGGCCGACCGTCCGGTCGGCGAGCGCGGCTTCCTCGTCGTCCGGTGTCGCGAGGACGACCGTGATGTGGTGGGAGCGGGCCGCGGTGGTGAGGGTGCGCAGGACCTGGGCCCGGTCGGTGCTGTGCAGCGGCGCGGTGGGGTCGTCGGCGAAGACGACGGTGGGCTCGCAGGCCAGGGCGCGGGCGACGGAGATGCGCTGGCACTGGGCCCGGGAGAGCGCGCCGGGCCGTTTGCGGGCGCAGTCGCCCACGTCGAGGCGTTCCAGCCACTCGGCGGCGGCCTGTTTGGCGGCGCGGTGGCCGGTGCCCCGGGCCAGCAGGGGGAGCGCGGCGTTCTCCCAGCCGGTCAGCTCGGGCACGAGGTGCGGGACGCTGTCGATCCAGCCGAACCGCTCGCGCCGCAGCCGCTCGCGCGCCGGGCGGGGGAGGGTGTGCACCGGCGCGCTGTTGAACCACACCTCGCCGGAGTCGGGCACGAGCTGGCCGGAAAGACATTGGAGAAGGGTGGTCTTCCCCGCGCCGCGCGGCCCGGTGACCGCGAGGACCTCGCCCTCGCGGATACCGACGGACACGCCTGCGAGGGCGGGGGAACCGTTGTAGGAGTAGTGCAGGCCGCGTGCCCAGAGCACGTCGTTGTCCGGCGGGGCCACCATTTCGAGCACACCTCGGGTCGCTGGAGGGTCCGTTCCCCTGTCCGGGTGAACGAACCGGGGGCCATTGGGTCACTGGCACCGTACGGAACGGGGATCCTAGCCCCGGTCCAGGCTCGGCGCGGGAGTGGTCCAGGAGTGGCCCACTTTCCTCCCATCGGGCTCATGGCGCGAGGGAGCGAAGAGGGTGTGCGGGGGCGGAAACGGCCTCATGGGGCGGGAAGGGGCGAGGAGGGTCCGGCGAGGGGCCCGCGCGCACCGCCGACATGGCGCGCGCGAGCCCCCGCCGGGCCCCCGGACCGTCAGATCCGGGCCCAGGCCTCGCCGAGGACGCCGCGCAGGATCTGCTCGATCTCGTCGAAGGTGCCCTGGTCGGAGACGAGCGGCGGGGCCAGTTGGACGACCGGGTCGCCGCGGTCGTCGGCCCGGCAGTAGAGGCCTGCCTCGAACAGCTCCTTCGAGACGAAGCCGTAGAGCAGCCGCTCGCACTCCTCCGGTGTGAACGACTCCTTGGTGGTCTTGTCCTTCACCAGCTCGATGCCGTAGAAGAAGCCGTCGCCGCGCACGTCGCCGACGATCGGCAGGTCGCGCAGTTTCTCCAGCGTGGCGCGGAAGGCGGACTCCTGGTCCAGCACGTGCCGGTTGAGGCCCTCGCGCTCGAAGAGGTCGAGGTTGGCCAGGGCGACGGCGGCCGAGACCGGGTGGCCGCCGAAGGTGTAGCCGTGCAGGAAGGTGTTCTTTCCCTTGAAGAACGGCTCGGCTATCCGGTCGGAGACCACGGCCGCGCCGATGGGGGAGTAGCCGGAGGTCATGCCCTTGGCGCAGGTGATGATGTCCGGCACGTAGCCGAACTTGTCGCAGGCGAACATCGTCCCGAGCCGGCCGAAGGCGCAGATGACCTCGTCCGAGACGAGCAGCACCCCGTGCCGGTCGCAGATCTCCCGCACCCGCGCGAAGTAGCCGGGCGGCGGCGGGAAGCAGCCGCCGGCGTTCTGCACCGGCTCCAGGAAGACGGCGGCGACGGTCTCGGGGCCCTCGAAGAGGATCTGCTGCTCGATCTGGTCGGCGGCCCAGCGGCCGAACGCCTCCGGGTCGTCCCCGTGGATCGGCGCGCGGTAGAAGTTGGTGTTGGGCACCTTGTGGGCGCCGGGGACCAGGGGCTCGAAGGGCGCCTTGAGGGCCGGGAGGCCGGTGATGGACAGCGCCCCCTGCGGGGTGCCGTGGTAGGCCACTGCCCGCGAGATGACCTTGTACTTGCCGGGGTTGCCGGTGAGCTTGTGGTACTGCTTCGCCAGCTTCCACGCCGTCTCGACGGCCTCGCCGCCGCCGGTGGTGAAGAAGATCTTGTTCAGGTCGCCGGGCGCGTAGTGGGCCAGGCGCTCGGCCAGTTCGATCGCCTTGGGGTGGGCGTAGCTCCACACCGGGAAGAAGGCCAGCTCCTGTGCCTGCTTGGCGGCGGCCTCGGCCAGTTCGACGCGGCCGTGGCCCGCCTGCACCACGAACAGCCCGGCCAGGCCGTCCAGATAGCGCTTGCCCTTGTCGTCGTAGATGTACGTGCCCTCGCCGCGGACGATCGTCGGCACGGGGGCGTTCTCGTACGACGACATGCGGGTGAAGTGCATCCACAGGTGGTCGTACGCCGTCTGGGAGAGGTCCTTGCTGCTCACGGCTATCGGGTTCCCCATGTATAGGTCTGTTTGCGGAGCTTGAGGTAGACGAAGCTCTCGGTGGAGCGCACACCGGGCAGGGTGCGGACGCGTTTGTTGATCACGTCCAGCAGGTGGTCGTCGTCCTCGCAGACGATCTCGATGAGCAGGTCGAAGGAGCCGGCCGTCACCACGACGTACTCCACCTCGTCCATCGCCGTCAGGGCGTCGGCGACCGGGTCGAGGTCCCCTTCGACATTGATCCCGATCATGGCCTGCCGGCGGAAGCCCACGGTGAGCGGGTCGGTGACGGCGACGATCTGCATCACGCCCTGGTCCAGCAGCTTCTGCACGCGCTGCCTGACGGCCGCCTCGGACAGCCCCACGGCCTTGCCGATGGCGGCGTAGGGCCGGCGCCCGTCCTCCTGGAGCTGTTCGATGATCGCCCGGGAGACGGCGTCGAGGGGCGGTGCGCCGGGGGCGCCCTTGGGATCGGCTGCGTTACGAGTGGCCACCAGGCCACTGTGCAGGAGGAGTCCGCCGTATGACAAGCATCCGGCGATGAAATCCGTTGTCGAAGGCACGCTGAATAACTGATTCCGTTGCTCCTGGCTGGTGGGTATATCGAAAGCGTGGCCCTCCTGGCTAGGCTGGGTGTCTCACCCGTCGGACATCTCACAGGAGAGGTGCACACCGTGACCACCGAGCCGCGCCGGTTGCGCAACTACATCAACGGGGAGTTCCGGGACGCCGCGGACGGACGGACCACCGAGGTGGTCAATCCGGCCACCGGTGAGGC
Source organism: Streptomyces sp. NPDC052910 (assembly GCF_055585605.1). NCBI lineage: Bacteria > Bacillati > Actinomycetota > Actinomycetes > Kitasatosporales > Streptomycetaceae > Streptomyces > Streptomyces sp. NPDC052910. Next base: position 86,251 of record NZ_JBVJJR010000001.1, on the reverse strand, counting down.
GTACGCCACCGCCCCGCTGTCCGGCGCCGCCGACGTCGACGCCGCGATGGCCGCCGCCGAGGAGGCCTTTCCCGTCTGGCGCGACCTGGTCCCGGCCGAGCGCCAGAAGGTCCTGCTCAAGATCGCCGACGCGATCGAGGCGCGGGCCGAGGAGCTGATCGCCGCCGAGTCGGAGAACACCGGCAAGCCCCTCGCCCTCACCCGCAGCGAAGAGGTCCCCCCGATGGTGGACCAGATCCGCTTCTTCGCCGGTGCCGCCCGGCTGCTGGAAGGCCGCTCGGCCGGCGAGTACATGGAGGGGATGACCTCCATCGTCCGCCGCGAGCCGGTGGGCGTCTGCGCCCAGGTCGCCCCCTGGAACTACCCGATGATGATGGCCGTCTGGAAGTTCGCCCCGGCGCTCGCCGCGGGCAACACCGTCGTGCTCAAGCCGTCCGACACCACCCCGGCCTCCACGGTCCTGCTCGCCGAGATCATCGGCGGGGTGCTGGAGGAGCTGGGCCACCCCAAGGGCGTCTTCAACGTCGTCTGCGGCGACCGCGACACCGGCCGCCTGATGGTGGAGCACCCGGTGCCCGCCATGGCGTCGGTCACCGGTTCCGTACGGGCCGGGCAGCAGGTCGCCGAGTCGGCGGCCAAGGACGTCAAGCGCGTCCACCTGGAGCTCGGCGGCAAGGCGCCCGTCATCGTCTTCGAGGACGCCGACCTCGCCAAGGCCGTCGAGGACATCGCCGTGGCCGGCTACTTCAACGCCGGCCAGGACTGCACGGCTGCCACCCGCGTCCTCGTCCACGAGTCCGTCCACGACGAGTTCGTCACCGCCCTCGCCAAGGCCGCGGCCGACACGAAGACCGGGCGGCCGGACGACGAGGACGTGCTCTACGGTCCGCTCAACAACGCCAACCAGCTCGCCCAGGTCACCGGCTTCATCGAGCGGCTGCCCGCGCACGCCAAGGTCGAGACCGGCGGACACCGCGTCGGCGAGAAGGGCTACTTCTTCGCCCCGACCGTCGTCTCCGGGCTCAAGCAGGACGACGAGATCATCCAGAAGGAGGTCTTCGGCCCGGTCATCACCGTTCAGTCCTTCACGGACGAGGACCAGGCCGTCGCCTACGCCAACGGCGTCGAGTACGCCCTCGCCTCGTCGGTGTGGACGAAGGACCACGCGCGGGCCATGCGGATGTCCAAGCGGTTGGACTTCGGCTGTGTGTGGATCAACACCCACATCCCGCTGGTCGCGGAGATGCCGCACGGCGGCTTCAAGAAGTCCGGGTACGGGAAGGACCTGTCGGCGTACGGGTTCGAGGACTACACGCGGATCAAGCACGTGATGACGTCGCTGGGCTGACGCCTCACGCGTTCGAACGCGGGTTCCGGGACAGGCCGTGTCCCGGGCCCGCGTTTGTCGTTCGACCGTGTGCGCAGGTGGCGCGCGGGAGGGGGCGGAACGGTGATCGATGCGGACCGGCTCGATACGGAGGGGACAGTCCCGGAAGAAGAGCCGGGTGACACGTTCCTGGACGGCATGTTCGGTGCTCTGGAGCGCCTGCCGGCCCCTGAGGGTCATCACATCGAGATCGTCGAGGGGACGGTGTACATCACGCCGAAGACCCCTGGCCACTGGCGCATCATTCGAACGGTTTTGCGGCAGCTTGTCGACCACTTCGGCGAGGAATCCCCCATCGATTCGGATGTGCGAATGGATTTCCCCGGGTACCGGAACGGGTTCTGCCCGGACCTGGTCAAAGTGGCGGACGGGGGCCGGCCCGACGCGAGGGGCCAGTACGCGCCGAAGGATGTGGAGCTCGTCGTCGAGGTCGTCTCGGAGGGCACCAGGAGCAACGACCACGGCCCCAAGAAGCGGACCTACGCCGCGGCCGGTGTGCCCGTCCTCCTGATCATCGACCCCTCTACCGGCCGGTGTCATGCCCACACCTCTCCCCGGGGCGGCACCTACCGTTCGGAACTGATCGTCGAGTTCGGCGAGCCCGTCGACCTGACCCGCACCCCGCTCGGCCTGACGATCGCCACCGACAAGTTCCCCCGCGACTGACCCCGCCCCCGGCGTTCCCGTATCATCGACGGCCCGGCGAAGCGTCTGCCGGCACCCCCGATCTCCGGACACCCCGCCCCTTGTCCGCGAAGATCGCCTCCCCCATCCTGCCGTCATGCGAGAGAAGCCCGTGAAGCACCTGTCCCGCCGCTCCCTGCTGCGCGCGACGGTCGCCGGCGCGGGTGGAGCCGCGCTCGCCGGCTGTGGAGTCCCGGCCGCCTACATCGCCCCCGGCGACCGCGCCGCGAAGGATCGTTCCGCCACCGACCGGCGCCTGACGTTCGCCAACTGGCCGCTGTACATCGACACCGACGAGGACCACCCCGGCCGGCGCCCCACCCTGGAGGCGTTCGAGAAGCGCAGCGGCATCTCGGTGAAGTACACCGAGGAGATCAACGACAACGACGAGTTCTTCGGGAAGATCAGCCCCGCCCTGATGAACCATCAGGACACCGGGCGCGATCTGATCGTCGTCAGCGACTGGATGTGCGCCCGATACGTCCGCCTCGGCTGGGTGCAGGAGATGGACCGCGCCGCGCAGCCGAACGTCGCCCGGCACCTCGACCCGCTGCTGCGCAGGCCGTCGTTCGATCCCGGCCGCAAGCACACCGTGCCCTGGCAGTCCGGGATCACCGGCATCGCCTACCACCGCAAGAAGCTGGGCCGCGAGATCCGCAGCACGGCCGAGCTGTGGAAGGACGACCTGCGCGGCCGGGTCACCCTGCTGTCCGGGATGGACGAGGCGTTCACCCTGCTGATGATGGGCGACGGCGTCGACGTCACCCGGTGGACCGCCGACGACTTCCACCGCATGACGGACCGGCTGCGCCGCCTGGTCGCCAAGCGGCACATCCGCCGGTTCACCGGCAACGACTACATCAAGGAACTGTCCTCCGGCGACGTGCTGGCCTGCCAGGCGTACTCCGGGGACATCATCCAGCTCCAGGCCGACAACCCGGACATCGCCTTCGTGGTGCCCGAGGAGGGCGCGGAACTGTGGGCGGAGAGCCTGATGATCCCGGACCTCGCCCGGCACAAGGCGAGCGCCGAGCGGCTGATCGACCATTACTACCGGCCGGAGGTCGCGGCGGAGCTGGCCGCGTCCGTCAACTACGTCTGCCCGGTCCCCGCCGCGCGGGACGTGCTCGCCGCCTCGAAGGAGAAGGAGCTCGCCGAGCTGGCGGGGAACCCGCTGATCTTCCCGACCGACGACATGCGGAAGCGGCTGGCGACGGCGCGCGACATCTCGGCGAAGGAGCGGCCGGGGTTCGCGAAGGAGTGGAACGAGATCGTGGGGCTGTGAGGCCGTGAGACCTCCGACGCGTCCCGGCCGCGCCGTGGGGGCGGCGTGTCTCAGGCTGCCAGCAGCGCCCGGAGGGTGCTCACCCGGTTCGTGGTGATCGAGTCGACGTCGGCGGCCAGCAGGCGCCGCATGGAGCGCCGGGTGTCCGCCGTCCACGCGGAGACCAGGTAGCCGTCGGCGTGGTGCCGGGCGACCAGCTCCGGACTCACCAGCCCGAAGCGGTAGTTGAGCCAGTGCGGGCGGACCGCGGCGAGCAGGGCCGGGGAGGGCGGGGTCAGGGTGGTCCGGGTGAGGGCGATCTCCGCCTCCGGATCGGCCCGCCGCACCTCGCGCATGGACTCGGTGGCGCCGCAGTAGTAGACGCGGGCGGCGGCACCCGCCGCGTGCACCTCGGCGACGGCGGCGGCCGCGGCGGACGGGTCCGGGAGGTCGACGAACAGCCGCCCCGGGCCGTCCTCCGTCAGCGCCTCCCGCAGCGTCGGCACTCCGCCGCGGGTCAGGGCGCGCAGTTCGTCGGCGGTCACCGAGGCGAGGGCGCGGTCGTGGCCCCACAGCCGGCGCAGGGTGGCGTCGTGCAGCAGGACGGGCACCCCGTCGCGGGTGAGCCGGACGTCGATCTCCACCGCCGCCGCCCCGGCCCGGCGGGCCGAGCGGATGGACGGCAGGGTGTTCTCGCGGTGGACGTACGGGTCGCCGCGGTGGGCGACGGCCTGGAAGGCGCGGGTGATCGGCATCCGCCCATTGTGGCCGGAAGGGGAGCCGCGGGGCGGGCGGGGCCGGTGGTACGGCCGGCTGTGTTGTCGACGCGGGGGCGGCGCGGGGGCGATGCGGGTTTGAGTCGGGGCGAGGCGGGGGCGATGCGGGGAGAGGCCGGGGCATGCGGGGCGTGCGGGTGGGCCGGCCGCCTTCGGGCACGCGGCCGGTCGGCTGTGCCCGAGTGCCCGAGTGCCCGAGTGCCCGAGTGCCCGAGTGCCCGCCGGGGCCGGTCGTACCGGCGGGGCCCCGAAACGCCCGGCCTCGTCCGAGTACGGGGACGGGCCGGCCGCGCCAGGGCGGGGGGAGATGCCGGCGGTTTCCGGGCGCGGGTGGCGCGCCGGCCGCGTGCGGGCGCGGGGAGGCCCCGGTGCTGCCCTGCCCGCACGCCGCTCAGCCCGCGTGGGCCGCCGTGTACGCGTCGATCTCCGCGGTGAGCCGGGCCTTGCCCGCCGCGTCCATGAACGACGCCTCGACCGCGTTCTTGGCGAGGTCCGCGACGCCCCGGGCGTCGAGCTCCAGCAGCCGGGCGGCCACCGCGTACTCGTTGTTGAGGTCGGTGCCGAACATCGGCGGGTCGTCGCTGTTGACGGTGACCAGGACGCCCGCGGCGGCCATCTCCCTGATCGGGTGCCGCTCGATGTCGGTCACGGCCCGGGTGGCCAGGTTGGAGGTGGGGCAGACCTCCAGCGGGATGCGGTGCTCGGCGAGGTGCGCCAGCAGCCGGGGATCCCGGGGAGCGCTGGTGCCGTGGCCGATGCGCTCCGCGCGCAGCGCGGTCAGCGCGTCCCAGACCGTCTCGGGGCCGGTGGTCTCCCCGGCGTGCGGCACGCTGTGCAGTCCGGCGGCGATGGCGCGGTCGAAGTAGGGCTTGAACTGCGGGCGCGGGACGCCGATCTCGGGGCCGCCGAGACCGAACGAGACCAGACCGTCCGGCCGCAGGTCGCACGCGATGCGGGTGGTCTCCTCGGCCGCCTCGAGACCGGCCTCGCCGGGGATGTCGAAGCACCAGCGGAGCACCACGCCCAGCTCGGTCTCGGCCGCCTTGCGGGCGTCCTCGATCGCCTCGACGAAGGCCACGTCCGGGATGCCGCGCCGCACCGAGCTGAACGGAGTGACCGTCAGCTCCGCGTACCGGATGTTCTGCCGGGCCATGTCCCGGGCGATCTCGTACGTCAGCAGCCGGACGTCCTCGGCGTCGCGGACGAGGTCGACCACCGACAGGTAGACCTCGATGAAGTGCGCGAAGTCGCGGAAGGTGAAGAAGTCGGCCAGGGCCTCGGGGTCGGTGGGCACCGGGGAGTCCGGGTGCCGGGCGGCCAGTTGGGCGACGATGCGCGGGGAGGCCGAGCCGACGTGGTGTACGTGCAGTTCGGCCTTGGGCAGGCCGGCGATGAAGGGGTCGAGCGCTGACATGCTGGCCTCCGGGGAAGAGTCGGTCGGCGGGTCGGATCGCGGGTCGGATCATCGTATGCGGGCGGTCTCCGGCGCCGTTCGCGGAGGCCGTAGCATGACGGGGGAGCAGGGGAGGGCCAGTGTCCGACACGGGCAGCGCGCAGCAGGAGCCGCGGGACCGCGATCCGTGGGCCGCGCCGACGCGGGGAGTACCGGTCGACGGGGGCGGAGTCCCGCTCGGCAAGGGCTCCGAAGCCGCTCGTCCACCACTCCCGCCACCCGCACCGCCGGCGCCCGCTCCGACAGTGCCCGTGGCTCCGGTGCCCATGGCTCCGGCGCCTCCGGTACGGGACGGCGTCGTGCCGCCCGTCCCCCCGGCCCCCACCGGGCCCGGCACCCCGAGCGCGTGGCAGCCTCCCGCCCCCTACGGACCGCGGGGCGGCTCCCCGTACGGGCCGTCGCCGTACCCGGCGTACGAGGCCGTGCCCCCGGGGCCGGGCTCCCACGCCGGCCCGGGACTGCCGTACGGCGCGGGCCCGCCGCCCGGCACCGGACTGCCGTACGGTCCGGGCCCGGCGTACGGCTCGCTGCCGCCGGCGCCCGCCGTCCCGGACAACGGGTTCGGCACGGCCGCGCTCGTGCTGGGCATCGTCTCGCTCGTGCTCTCCGTCTCCGTGATCCTGGGGCTGGTCCTCGGGGTCCTCGCCGTCGTCTTCGGGGCCGTCGGGCGGGCGAAGGCCGTCCGGGGGGTGGCGTCCAACCGCGGTCAGGCCATGGCCGGGCTGATCCTCGGCGCGCTCGGACTGGCCGCCTCCGTGGCCGTCCTCGTCCTGGTGCTCAACCTGCCGGACGACGAGGAGCACGGGGACGACCGCTACGGCGACGATCCCGACGTCACCGAGATCAGCGACGTGACCCACCGGGCTTCCGACGCGTCCGGCGCTCCCGGCGGTTACGCGTCGGGCGCCGCCGGCCGGGAGCCGTTCGTGGTGTCCGCCAGCCGCTGACGGGCTTCCATCAGGGCGAAGCCCAGCAGGTTCAGCCCGTTCCAGCGGGCCGGGTCCCCGGCGCGCTCGTCGTCCGCGGCGAGGCCTATGCCCCACACCCGGTCCAGCGGGCTGGCCTCCACCAGCACCCTGCTCCCGGTGCCGAGCAGGTAGTCCCGCAGCTCCGGGTGGTGGCCGAACTTGTGCACGCTGCCTTCGACGACGAGCTCGAAGCGGTGCCTCCGCCACTTCTCCTCGTCGAAGCCGCGCACCGTCCGGCCGGCGTCCTTGGCCTGCTTGGGGTGGGCCGCGGCCAGCACCCGGGCCTCGGCCTCGGCGTCGCCGAACAGCCGGGCCTTGCCCGCCATCATCCAGTGCTCCGCCGTCGCGTAGGCCGTGCCGTCCACCGTGAAGGGGGACGGCCACCACTGGCTGAAACACCCCGGCCCCACCGCGCCGTCCCGCCGCGGGCGGTGCCCCCAGAAGAAGACGTACTTGGGACGCTCACCGCGTGTGACGGCCGCCGTCAGCTCCTCGACCGTCCGTGCGCTCTCCACACCCGTGTCCACCACGTCATTCCCCGTTCCCCTCGTCATGCCGCACATTCTGGCACCGGCCACTGACAACGGAGAGTGAATATCCGCGGAGGGCGGATCTTCGCCCTGCTTTACCCATAGCATTGCCCGGCGTATCTACAATGAGGGGATCACCTTTGTCCGGTTACGGTCAGAATCCTTACGGGCCGCCTCCGCAGCAGCCGCCCCAGCCGCCCGGCTACGGCTACCCGGGCCCGGGGAGCCAGCCGCAGGGCGCCTATCCGATGGCGCCGCCCGTCCAGCCGTACGGCGTCGGCCCGTACGGGATGCCGATGCAGCCGAACAACGGCCTGGGCACGGCCGGTCTCGTCACCGGCATCATCGGCGCGGTCTGCGGTCTGCTGCCCTTCCTGTACTTCTTCGCCTTCGTGCTCGGCATCCTCGGCATCGTGTTCGGCGCCGTCGGCCGGTCGAGGGTCACCAAGGGGCAGGCAACCAACCGCAGTTCCGCCACGGCCGGCGTCGTGCTGGGCATCGTCGCCCTGATCCTCCCGTTGCTCTGGTTCGCCTTCATTGCGAGCGCCCTCGGCATCGCCATGTGGTGACCCGACGGGCCGTCGCGGCCGTCCGGACGACTCACCGTACCGACAACACTGATTCCGTCGTGGAGTGAAATCTCCGCGACGGAATCTCTTGTTGTGGGCCGCTTCCTCTGCCAGGATCGGCGATCACATCCGGTAGGAGCGACGGCGGAGTCCGTCGTGGCCACGGCCCCGGCGGGCAACGGAGGAGTGAGCGATGCGGCACCCGCACGGCCCGTACGCGGACACCCCCGTCCGTATGTCACTGTTATGTGCTCTACGCCCCCACATCCGATGGATCCACACCCATGACTGCAACCGCCCCGAGCGGCCCCGGCGGCAGCGGAACCGACGTCCGCCTGGCCGGGATCAGCAAGCGCTACGGCGCCTTCACGGCCGTGCACCCGCTGGACCTCTCCGTCCCCGCGGGTTCGTTCTTCGCCCTGCTCGGGGCCTCCGGCTGCGGCAAGACCACCACCCTGCGCATGATCGCCGGCCTGGAGGCCCCCACCGCCGGCAGCGTCGTCCTCGCCGGCCGGGACGTCACCGCTCTGCCGCCGTACAAGCGCCCGGTCAACACCGTCTTCCAGAGCTACGCGCTCTTCCCGCACCTGGACATCCACGAGAACGTCGCCTTCGGCCTGCGCCGGCGCGGTGTGAAGTCCGTGCGCAAACAGGTCGGCGAGATGCTCGACCTCGTCCAGCTCGGCGACCTCGCCCGGCGCCGGCCGCACGAGCTCTCCGGCGGCCAGCAGCAGCGCGTGGCCGTCGCCCGCGCGCTCATCAACCACCCTCAGGTGCTGCTGCTCGACGAGCCGCTGGGCGCCCTGGACCTCAAGCTCCGCCGCCAGATGCAGCTCGAACTCAAGCGGATCCAGACCGAGGTCGGCATCACCTTCGTGCACGTCACCCACGACCAGGAGGAGGCGATGACGATGGCCGACACCGTGGCCGTGATGAACGCCGGCCGGGTCGAGCAGCTCGGCGCCCCCGCCGACCTCTACGAGACCCCGCGCACCACCTTCGTCGCCAACTTCCTGGGCACCTCCAACCTCATCACCGCCGAGGTCGTCGACGCCTCCGGCGACGACCTCGTGCTGCGCGCCGCCGACGGCAAGCTCGCGCTGCCCGTCGCCCGCTGCCAGGTCCCGGCGCGCACCGGTGACAAGATCCTCGTCGGCATACGGCCCGAGAAGATCGCGCTCACCCACGCCGACGACGCCGAGACCGTGCCCGACGGCCGCAACCGGGTGCGCGGACGTATCAGCTCCGCGAGCTTCATCGGCGTCTCCACCCAGTACCTCGTCGACGCGCCGGTCGCCACCGGCACGTCCGGTCTGTCCGTCTACGCCCAGAACGTCGAGCGCGACCCCCGGCTGGTCCCCGGCGCCGAGGTGCTCCTGCACTGGAACCCCGGCCATGGCTTCGGACTGGACGCCGCGCAGCGCATCGAGGCGGGCACCGACGTGGACCTGGGGGAGGCACCCTCATGACGACGGTCGCCCCCGACCCCACCGAGACCCCCGCCCGGCCGTCCGCCCCGGGCCGGCGCGTCCCCTACTGGCTGCTCCTCCCCGGCATCCTCTGGCTGCTGGTCTTCTTCGTGGCCCCCCTCGTCTACCAGGCGTCGACCTCCGTCCAGACCGGCTCGCTGGAGGACGGCTTCCGGGTCACCTGGCACTTCGCCACCTACTGGGACGCCCTGGACGCCTACTGGCCCCAGTTCCTCCGCTCCATCGGCTACGCCACCGCCGCCACCGCGCTCTGCCTGCTGCTCGGCTACCCGCTCGCGTACCTCATCGCCTTCCGGGCCGGGCGCTGGCGCACCCTGCTGATGGTGCTGGTCATCGCACCGTTCTTCACCAGCTTCCTGATCCGCACCCTGGCCTGGAAGACAATCCTGTCCGACGGCGGACCCGTGGTCGCCGCCCTGGACTCGCTGCACGTCCTGGGCCTGACCGACGCGCTCGGCGTCACCGAGGGGCACCGGCTCCTCGCCACCCCGCTGGCCGTCGTCTGCGGCCTCACCTACAACTTCCTGCCCTTCATGATCCTGCCGCTCTACACGTCCCTGGAACGCATCGACGGCAGGCTCCACGAAGCCGCGGGCGACCTCTACGCGAGCCCGTTCACCACGTTCCGCCGGGTGACCTTCCCGCTGTCCATGCCCGGCGTCGTGGCCGGCACGCTGCTCACCTTCATCCCCGCCGCCGGCGACTACATCAACGCCGAACTGCTGGGCTCCCCGGACCAGAAGATGATCGGCAACGTCGTCCAGTCGCAGTTCCTGCGCGTGCTCGACTACCCGACCGCCGCGGCGCTGTCCTTCCTCCTCATGGCCGTGATCCTCGCCATGGTCACCGTCTACCTCCGGCGGGCCGGAACGGAGGACGTCGTCTGATGCGCGCCGCCGCCCGCCCGCTGCACTGGTTCCGCCGCCACCTGGTGGTGATCGCCGGTCTGGGCACCCTCGCCTACCTGCTGCTGCCCAACGTCATCGTCACCGTCTTCTCGTTCAACAAGCCCGCCGGCCGCTTCAACTACGAGTGGCGGCGGTTCTCCACGGACGCCTGGACGCACCCCTGCGACGTCGCCGGCCTCTGCGGCTCGCTGTCGCTCAGCCTCTGGATCGCCCTCTGGGCCACCGTGGGCGCCACCGTGCTCGGCACCCTGGCCGCCTTCGCCCTGGCCCGCCACCGCTTCCGCGGCCGGGCCGGGGTGAGCGGACTGGTCTTCCTGCCGATGGCGATGCCCGAGGTCGTGATGGCCGCCTCGATGGCCACCCTCTTCCTCAACACGGGCGTGGCCTTCGGCTTCTGGACGATCCTCATCGCCCACATCACGTTCTGCCTGAGCTTCGTCGTCACCGCCGTCAAGGCCCGGGTGGCGAGCATGGACCCGCGGCTGGAACAGGCCGCGCAGGACCTCTACGCCACGCCGCTCCAGACGTTCCTGCGCGTCACGCTGCCGATCGCCGCGCCCGGCATCGCGGCCGGGGCCCTGCTGTCGTTCGCGCTCTCCTTCGACGACTTCGTCATCACCAACTTCAACGCCGGCTCCACTGTGACCTTCCCCATGTACGTCTGGGGAGCCGCGCAGCGGGGCACGCCCGTTCAGATCAATGTCGTCGGCACGGCGATGTTCGCCGTCGCCGTCCTGTGCGTCCTGGCCGGCCAACTGGCCGGACGCCGGAAAAACAGAAGAAGAGGCAGCCGAAGGAGCTGAGAACATGGCCGCTCGTGCCATGAACCCTGCCCAATCACTTTCCGACACCGCTCTGCGCCCCTACTGGCTCGACGACCCCGGCCGGCCCGACCCCCGCCCCGCCCTCGTCGGCGACGAGCACTGCGATCTGCTCGTCGTCGGCGGCGGCTACTCGGGGCTCTGGACCGCCCTCAACGCCAAGGAACGCGACCCCGCCCGCGACGTCGTCCTCATCGAGGCCGAGGAGACCGGCTGGGCCGCCTCCGGCCGCAACGGCGGCTTCTGCGCCGCCTCCCTCACCCACGGCGTCGCCAACGGCCTCGCCCGCTGGCCCGACGAGCTCCACCGCCTGGAGGAGCTCGGCCGGCGCAACCTCGACGGCATCGAGGCCGCCCTCCGCCGCCACTCCATCGACTGCGACTTCGAACGCACCGGCGAGATCGACATCGCCACCGCCCCGCACCAGGTGGCCGAATTGCGTGAGGCCGCGGAGGAATACGCGGCCCACGGCATCACCGGCCACGAGTACCTCGACCGCGACGCCCTGCGCGCCGAGGTCGACTCCCCGACCTTCCTGGCCGGCCTCTGGAACCGCGACGGCGTCGCCATGCTGCACCCGGCCAAGCTCGCCTGGGGCCTCAAGCGCGCCTGCCTGGAGCTCGGCGTGCGGATCTATGAGCACACCCCCGGCAGCGGCCTGTCCTCACGCGGCGCCGGGGTCGCCGTCCGCACCCCCTACGGGCGGGTGTTCGCCCGGCGGGCCGCCCTCGGCACCAACGTCTATCCGTCGCTGGTCAAGCGGCTGCGCCCGTTCATCGCCCCGGTCTACGACTACGTCCTCGTCACCGAGCCGCTGACCGAGGAGCAGCTCGCGGCCGTCGGCTGGAAGCGGCGGCAGGGGCTCAGCGACTCGGCCAACCACTTCCACTACTTCCGCCTCACCGCCGACCGGCGGATCCTGTGGGGCGGCTACGACATCGTCTACCACTACGGCGGCGAGGTCCGGGCCGAGTACGACCACCACCCGGCCACCTACCAGCGGCTCGCCGAGCACTTCTTCCGCTGCTTCCCGCAGTTGGAGGGCGTCCGCTTCACCCACGCCTGGGGCGGCGCCATCGACACCTGCTCCCGCTTCTCGGCCTTCTTCGGCACCGCGCACGGCGGCCGGGTCGCCTACGCCCTCGGTTACACCGGACTCGGTGTCGGGGCCACCCGGTTCGGCGCCGACGTCATGCTCGACCTGCTGGCGGGGGAGCGGACCGAGCGCACCGAGCTGGAGATGGTCCGCAGCAGACCCCTGCCCTTCCCGCCGGAACCGGTGCGGTCGGTGGGGATCGGCATCACCCAGTGGTCGATGACCCGGGCCGACGAGAACGGCGGGCGGCGCAACCTCTGGCTCAAGGCGATGGACAAGGTGGGGCTGGGCTTCGACAGTTGACGCCGGCCGACCGCCGGCCGATCACCGCCTGCCCGCCCGCTGACCCGCCGGCCGGTGAACCCGGTCGGGGGAATCCCGCCGGACCCGCGTAAGGGCCGCCCGGCCGCCCCCTCCCACCCGTGCACGCACACACCCGACACGGAGGAGGCAGGCGTATGAGCGGCGGCGCCGGCAGGACGAGCGCGGTGGAATGGCTGGCATCGGCCGCCCCCGATCCCGCGGGCTGCCGGTGGGAGTGGGAGCGCAATCCCTTCGGGATCGCCCTGCTGCCCGCCGGCAGGCTCTGGGACGTCCTCATCTTCCCCGGCGGCCTCGGCCGCCCCACGGCCGACGTCCTGGCAGGGCGCGCCGGAACACCCGGGCCCGTCCTCGCCGACGAACGGGCGGGCCGCGTCGGCTTCCTCGTCCCGCCCGGGACGGCGACCCGGTGGCTGGCCACCGGGGTGCGCGGTGCCGGGCGTGGCACCTGGATCGTGGTGCCGCACCCGGTCCGCAACGCCTCCCTGGTCCGCTGGCTGGTACCGCCCGACGGGTCCGGGCTGCTCATCGACCCGGTGGTGCTGGAGCTCTCCCTGCACGAGGCCGCCGCCCGGCTCGCCCGCGGCTGAGCGCCCGGGACAGGCACCACAGCACGAGCGCGGCCAGGCACCAGGAACCGAGGACGTCCAGCGGCCAGTGGTAACCGCGGTGCACCAGACCGGCTCCCACCGCCACGTCGAGCAGGACGTACCCGGCGGCGGCCCGGCGGGAGCGGGTGACCAGCAGCAGGGCGGCGCCGTAGGCCACGGCGGCGGTGGCGGTGTGGCCGGAGGGGAAGAAGCCGTCGTGCGGGCCGGCCCCCATCGCGGGCGGCCCGGGCCGGCCGACGAGGGTCTTGAGCGGGACGACGAGGGCGGGCACCGCCGCCATGGCGAGGGCGGCGGCCAGCGCGTGCGACCACGGCCGGCCGCGCCGCAGGACCGCCCACAGCGCCGCGACGGCGAGTACCGGTACGGCGACGGAGGCGTTGCCGAGGTCGGCGAGGAAACCGGTGACCACCCGGGGGAACGCGGCACCGGAGACGGCGCGCCCCACCCGCTCGTCGAGCGCGCGCAGCGGGCCGTGCCCGGCCACCTGCCAGGTGAGCAGGGCGAACAGGACGACCGAGAGCACCGGGAGGAGAACGCCAGGAAGGCGGAAGGCCGACGGCTCCGGAACAGGGGGGGAGGTTCCGAGGCCGCCGGCCGGGCCGGCGTGCCGCTCGCCCCGGGGGGTGTGGAACGGGCGGCCGTCCGATCGGTGAGGAGTCCCGGGGCCCGTGTCTCTCGTGACCCCGGTCGCGTGCGCGGTGGCACGGCCGCGCCGGTACGGGGGACGCACCGGCGGGGCGTCGTCCGCAGTCCCCTGCGGACGGGGTGTCTCACTCATCTGCAGAAACCGTACGGCAGGGCGGGCGGCGGACGGTAGCCGTGTCACCCGTCCACCACCCGCCCCGCACAGGTTCTTCACGGGCGCCCGTGCAGACGCCCGCGCACGCCGGTCCGGAAACGGATCAGGAGCCGGCCGGACAGGGACCAGGAGCTGGTCAGAGCCGTGCGAAGGCCGCCTCGATGATGTCCAGACCCTCGTTGAGCAGGTCCTCGCCGATGACCAGCGGCGGCAGGAAGCGCAGCACGTTGCCGTAGGTGCCACAGGTGAGGACCAGCAGCCCCTCGGCGTGGCAGGCCTTGGCCAGCGCACCGGCGGCCTCCGGGGCGGGAGCCTTGGTCTCCGGGTCCTTGACCAGCTCGACCGCGATCATCGCGCCGCGGCCGCGGATGTCCCCGATGACCGGGAACTTCTCCTGCATGGCGGCCAGGCGGCCCTTCATGACCTCCTCGATGCGCTTCGCCTTCGCGTTGAGGTCCAGCTCGCGCATGGTCTCGATCGCGCCGAGCGCGGCGGCACACGCCACCGGGTTGCCGCCGTAGGTGCCGCCGAGGCCGCCCGCGTGCGCCGAGTCCATGATCTCCGCGCGGCCGGTGACCGCCGCCAGCGGCATGCCGCCCGCGATGCCCTTGGCGGTGGTGATCAGGTCCGGGACGACGCCCTCGTCCTCACAGGCGAACCACTGGCCCGTGCGGCAGAAGCCGGACTGGATCTCGTCCGCCACGAAGACGATGCCGTTGTCCTTGGCGAACTCCGCGATCCGCGGCAGGAAGCCCTTGGCCGGCTCGATGAAGCCGCCCTCGCCGAGCACCGGCTCGATGATGATCGCGGCCACGTTCTCCGCGCCGACCTGCTTGGTGATCTGGTCGACGGCCTGGGCCGCGGCCTCGGGGCCGCAGTTCTCCGGGCCGGTCGGCCAGCGGTAGCCGTAGGCCACCGGCACCCGGTAGACCTCGGGGGCGAACGGGCCGAAGCCGTGCTTGTACGGCATGTTCTTGGCGGTGAGCGCCATCGTCAGGTTGGTGCGGCCGTGGTAGCCGTGGTCGAAGACGACGACCGCCTGGCGCTTGGTGTACGCGCGGGCGATCTTCACCGCGTTCTCGACGGCCTCGGCGCCCGAGTTGAACAGCGCCGACTTCTTGGCGTGGTCGCCCGGGGTCAGCTCGGCGAGCCGCTCGCAGACCTCGACGTACCCCTCGTACGGCGTGACCATGAAGCAGGTGTGGGTGAAGTTCGCCAACTGCGCGGACGCGCGGCGGACCACGGCCTCGGCGCTGGCGCCCACCGACGTCACGGCGATGCCCGAACCGAAGTCGATCAGCGAGTTGCCGTCCACGTCCTCGATCACGCCGCCGCCCGCGCGGGTGGTGAACACCGGCAGCACCGAGCCGACGCCCCCGGCGACCGCCGCCGTACGACGCGCCTGGAGCTCCAGCGACTTCGGGCCGGGGATGGCGGTGACGACGCGGCGCTCCTGGGGGAGGGCCGAGCCTCCGGACAGTTCGGTCATGGGTGGGCTCCCGGGGGAAGAACGCGGACTTTTCACCGCAGGCTAAGGGCGGGCCGACGGCCCCGGCATGTTCCGTTCGGGAGCAGTACGGGCGCGCCGTTGTCCGGACGGTACATGGCGGACGGATGCGGGACGGGCCGCGACCGCCGCCTCCTCCGCCGGCCGGGACCGGACTGTGCCGGGACGGGTGGGGCCGTCAGCGGGCCGGGCGCCGGCCCTTTCGGGGTGTGCGGTGGCGTCTTCGGGCCGTGCGGGGCCGCCTTCGGGCCGGGTGGTATCGCGATCGGGCCGAATGGTGGGCGCCTTGGGGCCGCCCGTGCGGGGCCGTCTTCGGGCCGGCGGTGGGCTCCCCGGACCGGCCGGATGGCGCCGCCGGACCGGGCGGTGGCGTTCCCGGGCCGGCCGGGTGGCACCCACGGGGCTGTCCCGAGCCAGCCCCGAGCCGGCCCCGAGTCAGCCCCGAGCCTTCCCGGAAGTCGGCCCGGAGACGCTGAACTCCCCGCTCAGGGCCGCTAGATTGGCCACGCGACGTCGGTCCGGCCGCAGCCGGGCCGCACGGCCGCAGGCAGCAGCGGGACCGGCCGGCGGGGGCAAGGGGCAGCGATGGCATCCGAGGACACGTACGGGGACGCGTACGGCGCACCCCCCTTCCACGGTGGCCGCCCGGCCCGGCCCGACCCGTCCGGCCCGACCGCCCCGCCCATGCCGCTCCGGCCCCCGGCGCCCCGGAGGCCCGCCGAAGCCGCCGGGGCCGCCGAGGCCGAGCACCCCTTCCTCACCTGGCTGCGCACCCCCCGGCCGGCCGCCCAGCCGGGCGTCTGGCGCTTCGGTCACCGCCCCAAACCGCCCGAGGAGCCCGGCCGCACCCCCGGGCGGCAGCTCGTCGGCGGTGCGGTGATCTCGATGCTGTGCGGCTGGCTGGTCTGGTCCCTGCTGTGGCACGGCTACTTCGGGCCGTACTGGAAGTGGCCGCTGAAGGCGCTGGTGCCCGGCGACTGGGACGAGCTGTCCCGTGAGTGGATGCTGTCCTCCTACCTCTACTACGCCCTGTGGTTCTGCGGCCTCGTCGTCCTCTTCGCCCGCATCGGCCGCGTCCCCGAACTGTGGCGCCGCTACGGCGGCCCGGCCTGGTCCTCCCTCAAACGCCGGCTCGGACTCCGGCTGCCCCCTGCCCTGCTCCCGGAGCGGCCGGACCGCATCCCCAGGCCGCTGCTCGTGCGCCGCGCCCTCCTCGCACTGGCCGGCGGGGTCCTCGCCTGGGAACTCTGCTACGACGTGTTCGACACGGTCTGGCTGTGGCCGCTGACACACGTCATGCCGGTTTCCTGGATGCAGCCCCCGATGTTCTTCTACGCCACTTACGCGTACTACACCCTCTTCATCGTCCTCTTCTTCGTTCTGGCCGCCCGCGTGGGCTGCTGGGGCGAGCTCTGGCGCCGGTACGCGGCCCCGGACCGGCCACCGCGCACCCCCGGCCGGACCACCGGGGACGCCCTCCCGCCCGACACCGACGAGGACCCCGCCGACTGGCCCCGCCTGCGTGCCGAAGGCGCCCCCGACGCCGCCGAGCGGCTCGCGGCGGATGCCCGCCGGGGTCTGATGAACGACGTGGACCGGGCCCGGATCGAACGGGCCTGGGAGGCCGTCCGCGACCGGCCCGAGTGGCGGGCCGCCTTCACCGACGCCGTGCTGCGGGCCGGTGCCGCGGCCTGCGCTCATCCCTCCGGCGCGCGCGACCTCGGCGTCCGGGCCGCCCGGCACGACCTGATCACCGGCCAGGTCCGGATCGGCACCGCCGCCGAGGACCGGCGCAACCCCTACGACCACCGCGGCGTCGGCTGGGCGCTGGACCCCGGGCTGCTCGGCACCTCCCTGCTCGCCGTCGGCCCGCCCGGCTGCGGCAAGACGGCGGGCCTGGTCCGCCCGGTGCTGGAGTCGCTGTGCCTGCAGGCGCTCGCCGGGCGTGCCGCCGTGGTCGCGGTGGGGGCGGCGGGTACCGCCCTGGCCCCCGACGAGGCGTTCGACGTGGTGATCCGCATCGGCCGCCCGGACTCCGCGTACGACCTGGACCTGTACGGCGGCACCGACGACCCCGACGAGGCCGCGGCGATCCTCGCCGAGGGTCTGGTCGGCGACCTCGCCGCCGCGCTCCCCGGCGGGGACGGCCGCCGTGCCGCCACCGCCCTCGCCCAGATCCTCGGCCCCTTCCACGGTGCGCACGGCCGCTTCCCGTCCGTCCAGGAACTGCGCGAGCTGCTCGACGGCTCGCCCGCGGCGGTCGACGCGCTCCGCGACCGGCTCGCGGCCGGCGGGCAGGGCGCGCTGGCCCGGGAGCTGGACGCCCGGGAGCGGCAGGCGCGGCGTCCCGGTGACCCGGCGCCGATGCTGGCCGACCGCATCGCGCTGCTCGACCGCCCGGCCTTCGCGGGCTTCTTCGACACCGGCGACCCCCGGCGTACGTTCTCCCTCCGCACCCTGGAGCACCCTCTGCGGGTCCGCGTCGACCTGCCGGAGCGCGGCCACGCGGAGGCGTCCCGGTTGCTGGCCCGGCTGATCCTCGCCCAGTTCACCGAGTCCGCCGCCGCCCGCGCCGACCGCTCGCTCTTCGCCTGCCTGGTGCTCGACGACGCCACCCACACGGTGACCGCCGAGTCGGTACGCGGCCTCCAGCGGCTGCGCTCGGCGCACGCCGGCGCGGTCCTCACCCTCCGCACGCTGGACGACGTCCCCGAGACGCTGCGCAGCGCCCTGCTCGGCACCGTCGGCTGCCGGATGGCCTTCTCGGGCGTGACGACGTGGGACGGCGCGCGGTTCGCCGAGGTCTGGGGGAAGGAGTGGGTGGAGACCCGCGACGTCACCGACCGCCAGATCATCGCCCACGAGCCGCTCACCCGCGCCCTGCACGTACTCCGCCGGGTGGTCACCGGCCGCGCGGTCACCGCCCAGTCCGTCACCGTGCGGACGGTGGAGCGGGAGCGCTGGTCCGCCTCCGAACTGGCGCACGGGGTGCCGCCGGGGCACGCGGTGCTCTCGGTGACCTCCGTACGGGGGGCGACGACGCCGCCGGTGCTCGTGAACCTGCGCGACTAGGGGGTGTCCGACGGATCTCCGTGGCGTCAGACGCCCCCAGCCGACCGGAGGAGGGAGCCGGGGCAGCGCCGGTCGTGCTCCACTGAGGCAGAATCGGTCACAGCAGTTCATACGGGACGGCCCTGTCGCCGTGCCGTCCCGCGCCGGTCGCGCAGGTTCACCCGAAGCCGCCCATCCGAAGGTGCCATGCCCCCCACGCTCGCCTCGCTCGTCCACCACTCCGCCCTCAAGCTCACCGTGCTCGCGGGCCGGGAGCGGCTGGACACCCCCGTCCGCTGGGCGCACGTCAGCGAACTGGCGGACCCGGTGCCCTGGATGGAGGGCGGTGAGCTGCTGCTCATCACCGCCATGAAGATCGACGCGGCCGACCCGGACACCGTGCGCCCCTACGTCGGACGGCTGGTCAAGGCGGGCGTCGTCGGTCTGGGGTTCGCCGTGGGCGTCAACTACGAGCAGGTGCCGCCCGCTCTCGTCGAGGCCGCGGAGGAGGCGGGACTGCCGTTGCTCGAGGTGCCCCGGCGCACCCCCTTCATCGCCATCAGCAAGGCCGTCTCCGCCGCCATCGCCGCCGACCAGTACCGGGCGGTCACCGCGGGCTTCGCCGCCCAGCGCGAACTGACCCGGGCCGCCCTCGGCCCGGACGGCCCCGCCGGGCTGCTCGCCCGGCTCGCCGCGTACGTCGACGGCTGGGCCGCCCTCTACGACGCCTCGGGCGCGGTCGTCGCCGCCGCCCCCGACTGGGCCGCCCGCCGCGCCGCCCGCTTCGGCCCCGACGCCGGACGGCTGCGCGGCCGGCCCGCCCCCGCCAGCGCCGTCGTCGCACCGGAGGAGGGCGACGACCGGGTCGAGCTCCAGTCCCTCGGCACCGGCCGGCGCGCCCGCGGGGTGCTCGCCGTCGGCACCGCCGCGCCGCTCGGCACGTCCGAGCGGTACGCCGTGCACTCGGCCGTCGCCCTGCTCACCCTCGCCACCGAGCGCTCCCGGGCCCTCCAGGACGCCGAGCAGCGGCTGGCGGCGGCGGTGCTGCGGATGCTGCTGTCGGGGGAGGCCGAGCACGCGCGGGCCGTCGCCGGGAAGCTCTACGGGTCCCTGCTCGACCAGCCTTTCCGCGTGCTCGTCGCGGAGCCGGTGCCCGCCGCGTCCGAGGGTGCCGAACCGGAGGCCGGCGACCCGCTCGCCGCCCTCGCCGACGCGGCGGAGGCGGCGGCCAGCCGGGCGGCGGAGCCGGTGCTCGCCGTGCCGGACGGGGGGCGGCTCGTGCTGCTCGGGCCGGACGGCGGCGCCGCGCTCGCCGCCTGCGAGGCGGCCGCCGGCGAGGAGGGCGCAGGCCTGGCGCTCGGCCTGTCCGCCACCACGGCGCCCGCCGACACCGCCGCCGCCCTCCGCCAGGCGGAACAGGCCCTCTCCGTCGCCCGGCGCCGCGGCCGCCCCCTCGTCGGACACGAGGACGTCGCCGCCGGGTCAGTCCTCCCCCTCCTCGCCGACGATGCGGTGCGGGCGTTCGCCGACGGGCTGTTGCGGGCGCTTCGGGCGCACGACGCGGCGGGGCGCGGGGACCTCGTCGCGTCGCTGCGGGCCTGGCTCTCGCGGCATGGGCAGTGGGACGCGGCCGCGGCCGACCTGGGGGTGCACCGGCATACGCTGCGGTATCGCATGCGGCGCGTGGAGGAGATTCTGGGGCGGTCGCTGGACGATGCGGATGTCCGGATGGAGCTGTGGCTGGCGCTGAAGGCTTCGCCTGGGGCGTAGGAGGGTTGCCCCTCTGGGGAGGGACCGGGGCCACCGCGCCGATCCGGCGCGCCCGCCCGCACCCACACTCCACAGCGGACAAACCATGCCTGCCGGACCGCCCCCTACGGTGGGGAAGCGAACCAATCACCCCCACTTCGGAAGGGCCGGGCCCGTGACCGACACCCCCGCTCCGCACGCGTTCTGGCTGGCCGGCCGTGAGGCCACCGGCGAGGAGACCTTCGACGTCACGAACTCCTGGGACGGCCGCCTGGTCGGCACCGTGAGCGTGCCCACCGAGGCCCAGGTGGAGGAGGCCGTGGCCGCCGCGCACGCCGTCCGCGAAGAGTTCGCGGCGACGCCCGCGCACGTCCGGACGGCCGCCCTCGACCACGTCGCCAAGCGGCTGGCCGAGCGCACGGAGGAGATCGCGCGACTGATCTCGGCGGAGAACGGCAAGCCGATCAAGTGGGCGCGCGGCGAGGTCGGCCGCGCCGTCTCCGTGTTCCGGTGGGCCGCCGAGGAGGCGCGCCGGTTCAACGCCGGTGACGCGCAGCGCCTGGACACCGACCCGGGCTCCACCGGCCGCCTCGCCCTGACCCGCCGCTTCCCGCGCGGCGTCGTGCTCGGCATCGCGCCCTTCAACTTCCCGCTGAACCTGGCCGCGCACAAGGTCGCCCCCGCCATCGCGGTCGGCGCGCCGATCATCCTCAAGCCGGCCCCGGCGACCCCGCTGTCCTCGCTGGTCCTCGGCGAGCTGCTCGCGGAGACCGAGCTGCCGGCCGGTTCGTGGAGCGTCCTGACGGTTCCCAACGACCGTATGCCGGCCCTCGTCCGGGACGAGCGGCTGCCGGTGATCTCGTTCACCGGTTCCGGCCCGGTCGGCTGGTCCATCCTGGACTCCGCGCCCCGCAAGCACGTCACCCTGGAGCTGGGCGGCAACGGCGCGGCCGTCGTCCTGGCCGACTGGTCCTCCGAGGCGGACCTGGACTGGGCGGCGCAGCGCATCGCCACCTTCTCCAACTACCAGGGCGGCCAGTCCTGCATCTCCGTGCAGCGCGTCATCGCCGACGCCTCGCTGTACGAGCGGCTGGTGCCCAAGGTCGTCGCGGCCGTCGAGGCGCAGGTGACCGGTGACCCGTCGGACGCGGCCACCGATGTCGGCCCGCTGGTCAGCGAGGACGCCGCGAAGCGCGTCGAGTCCTGGGTGGACGAGGCCGTCGCCGCGGGCGCGAAGCTGCTCGCGGGCGGCAAGCGCGAGGGCGCCACCTACGCGCCCACCGTGCTCGCGGACGTCCCGGCCGGCGTGACCATCGCCTGCGAAGAGGTCTTCGGACCGGTCCTGACCCTCGCGAAGGCGGACGGCGAGGAAGCCGCCTTCGCGGCCGTCAACGACTCGCCCTACGGCCTCCAGGCGGGCGTCTTCACCCACGACCTCCAGACGGCCTTCCGGGCACACCGTGCCCTGGAGACCGGTGGTGTCGTGATCGGCGACGTCCCGTCGTACCGCGCCGACCAGATGCCGTACGGCGGCGCCAAGCAGTCCGGCGTGGGCCGCGAGGGCGTGCGCTACGCGATGGACGACTACACCTACGAGCGGGTGCTGGTCCTGACGGGCCTCGCCCTGTAACGCCCGGTTCCGTACCACTCGGCGCGCTCCGGGTCCGTGACCCGGAGCGCGCCGGTCCCCCGTGAAGCCGGCACGTCCCCCGTTGGTTCCCCCGTGAAGCCCGGGGTGCCGACGGGAACCGACTCTAGGGAACCGGCGGGCCGGTCCCATCCCCCGGCCGGTTGAATCCCGGGTCAACCCCTGCGGTAGCCCGTCGCCTCCTCCTCCACCCGCCGCGGCAGGCGCCACCGCCCGCGCCCGGCCGATGCCGTGCCCCGCGCGGCGTGGATACGCTGCGGCGGTGCGGAGGGCAGGGGAGGCAGGAGCGGCGGGGGCGGCGGGAGGACGGCCGCGGGCGTGGTCGCGCGCGCCGGAACGGCGTTCCGCGGAATGGCCGGTATGGGTGCGGGACGCGCCGCTGGCCCTGGGCTGCGCCATCGCCACCGTCGTCTACGCCGGCACCGCGTCGGCCACGAACGCGCCCTGGGACCGGCCCGACGCCCTGGGCTACGCGCTGATCTGCGTCATCAACCTGAGCCTGGCCGTCCGCCGGCGGGCGCCCGTCCTGACGTTCGCCCTGACCAGCGCCCTGTGGCTGGTGTTCGTCGCGGCCGGCTTCTGGCCGATCGTCAACAGCCTCTGCCCCATGGTGGCGCTCTACTCGGTCGCGGCGAGCCGCCCCAGGCCGGTGGCCGTGGTCTGCGGCCTCTGCTGCGCCGGGTGCGCGGTGCTCACGACCGTGCTCGGCCACACCGACGACCTGGTGACCACGGTCGCCCAGGCCGCGGTGATGCTCGGCATCATCCTGAAGTTCGGCGGCAATGCCCGGCAACTCGCCGAGCGCAACGCCGAGTTGTGCGATCTGGCGGCCCAGTTGCGCCGGGAGCGCGAGGAGAACGCCCGCCGCGCCGTCGCCGAGGAGCGCGTCCGCATCGCCCGTGAGCTGCACGACGTGGTCGCCCACCACATGTCCGTGGTGTCGGTGCAGGCCGGGCTCGCCCGCTACGTCTTCGCCAGCGATCCGGCCACCGCCCGGGACGCGCTGGGCACGATAGCGGCCAGCAGCGGGGAGGCGCTGGAGGAGATGCGCCGGCTGCTGGCCGTGCTCCGGGTCGGCCCCGAGGGCGGGGACGAGGCCGAGCGGACCGGGGGCGACTGCCCGTATCACCCGATGCCGGGGCTGGGCCGGCTGGAGGCGACCGTGGAGCGGGTGCGGGCGGTCGGTGTCCGCGTGGAGCTGGAGGTCACGGGGGAGCGGCGGCCCCTCCCGGCCGGCCCCGACCTGTGCGCGTACCGCGTGGTCCAGGAGGCGCTGACCAACATCATCAAGCACGCGGGCACCGCCCGCGCGGTGGTCCGCGTCGCCTTCCGGCCGAACGAACTGGAGCTGAGCGTCACCGACGACGGCCGGCCGTCGCCCCGGCGGCGAGGGAACGTTCCGGCCAACCCGGTGCCGTCCGGCGGCCACGGATTGATCGGCATGCGCGAGCGCGCCAGGATCTACGGGGGGAGACTCGCGGCCGGCCCGCGGGCGGACGGCGGGTTCGAGGTCCGGCTGACGCTTCCCCTCCAGTGACCGGCGGGGGCGGGACGGATGACGACCGGCGAGCGGGACGGCGGCACCGGCATACGCGTGCTCGTCGTGGACGACCAGGTGCTCATCCGGGCCGGCGTCGCGGCCCTGCTGCGCGCGGCCCCCGGCGTGACCGTGGCGGCCGAGGCCGCCGACGGGCAGGAGGCCGTCGACCTCGCCCTCGCCCACCACCCGGACGTCGTCCTCATGGACATCCGGATGCCGGGCCTCAACGGCGTCGCCGCCACCGAGCGCATCCTCGCCGCCGGCCTGGTCCCCGCGCCCAGGATCCTCGTCCTCACCACCTTCGACCTCGACGAGTACGTCTACGCCGCGCTGCGCGCCGGCGCCTCCGGCTTCCTGCTGAAGGACGCCGGGCCGCAGCGGCTGCTGGCCGCCGTCACCGCCGTCGCGGGCGGGGACACCCTCTTCTCGCCCAGCGTCACCCGCCGCCTCGTCGAGGCGTTCACCCGGCCCCGGCCCGCCCCCGAGCCCCCGCGGAGCGAGGCGCTCGACGCGCTCACCGGCCGGGAACGGGAGGTGCTGCGCCACACCGGGCGCGGCCTGTCCAACGGGGAGATCGCCACCGAGCTCGTCATCAGCGAGGCCACCGTCAAGACCCACCTCAACCGTGCGATGGCCAAACTCGGCCTGTGCAGCCGCGCCCAGGCCGTCGTCGTGGCCTACGAGAGCGGCCTGGTGACGCCCGGCAGGCAGCCCTGAGGCGGGGCCCCGGTAGGCCGGAACCCTGCGCGCGGTCTGGTAGACACCCTGCGGATCGGGTACATACGGACCGGTAGCACCGGTCGGTACCGACCGGGACAACCGCGACGACGTGAAGCGGCGAGGTGCCCCATGACCGCACCATCCGTACGGCCGGTCTCCGAGCGTGAAGCCCGCCGGGTCGCCGAGGCGGCCCGCGAGCAGGGCTGGCAGAAGCCCAGTTTCGCCAAGGAACTCTTCCTCGGCAGGTTCCGGCTCGACCTGATCCACCCGTACCCGACGCCCGCGCCGGAGGACGTGCTGCGCGGCGAGGAGTTCCTCGCCCGGCTGCGCGCGTTCTGCGAGACGCGGATCGACGCCGCCCGCATCGAGCGCGAGGCGCGCATCCCCGACGAGACGGTCGCGGGCCTCAAGGAGCTCGGCGCCCTCGGAATGAAGATCGACACCAAGTACGGCGGTCTCGGTCTCACCCAGGTGTACTACAACAAGGCCCTGATGCTCGTCGGCTCGGTCAGCCCGGTCGTCGGAGCGCTGCTCTCCGCCCACCAGTCCATCGGCGTCCCGCAGCCGCTGAAGCTGTTCGGCACCCAGGAGCAGAAGGACGCGTTCCTGCCGCGCTGCGCCCGCAGCGACATCTCGGCGTTCCTCCTCACCGAACCGGACGTCGGCTCCGACCCGGCCCGGCTGGCCACCACCGCCGTGCCCGACGGCGACGACTACGTGCTGGACGGCGTCAAGCTCTGGACGACCAACGGCGTCGTCGCCGACCTGCTGGTCGTCATGGCCCGGGTGCCGAAGAGCGAGGGGCACAAGGGCGGCATCACCGCGTTCGTGGTGGAGACGGCGTCCGAGGGCGTCACCGTGGAGCGGCGCAACGCCTTCATGGGCCTGCGCGGCATCGAGAACGGCGTCACCCGCTTCCACGGGGTCCGGGTGCCGGCGGCGAACCGCATCGGCCCGGAGGGCGCCGGCCTGAAGATCGCGCTGACCACGCTGAACACCGGACGGCTGTCCATCCCCGCGATGTGCGTCGGTGCCGGCAAGTGGTGTCTGAAGATCGCCCGCGAGTGGTCGGCCGCCCGGGAGCAGTGGGGCAAGTCCATCGCCCGCCACGAGGCCGTCGGCGCGAAGATCTCGTTCATCGCGGCCACCACCTTCGCCCTGGAGGCGATCGTCGACCTCTCCGCCCAGATGGCCGACGAGGACCGCAACGACATCCGCATCGAGGCCGCCCTCGCCAAGCTCTACGGCAGCGAGATGGGCTGGCTGATGACCGACGAGCTGGTCCAGATCCGCGGCGGCCGGGGCTACGAGACCGCCGCCTCCCTCGCCGCCCGCGGCGAGCGCGCGGTCCCCGCCGAGCAGATGCTCCGCGACATGCGCATCAACCGGATCTTCGAGGGCTCCACCGAGATCATGCACCTGCTGATCGCCCGGGAGGCCGTGGACGCCCACCTCTCGGTCGCCGGCGACCTCATCGACCCGGAGAAGTCCCTGGGCGACAAGGCGCGGGCCGGGGCCCGGGCCGGCGGCTTCTACGCCCGCTGGCTGCCCAGGCTCGTCACCGGCCCGGGGCAGGTGCCGACCAGCTACGCCGAGTTCCACCCGGCCGGCCACAGCGACCTCTCCGGGCACCTGCGCTACGTCGAACGCGCCTCGCGCCGGCTCGCGCGCTCCACCTTCTACGCCATGTCCCGCTGGCAGGGGAGGCTGGAGACGAAGCAGGGGTTCCTGGGGCGCGTGGTGGACATCGGCGCCGAACTCTTCGCCATGAGCGCCGCCTGCGTCCGGGCCGAGCAACTGCGCACCCAGGGGACGCACGGCCGGGAGGCGTACGGGCTCGCGGACGCCTTCTGCCGACAGGCGCGCATCCGTACCGACGAGCTCTTCGCCCGGCTGTGGACCAACACCGACACCCTCGACCGCACGGTGGTGAACGCGGTGACGGCCGGGGCCTGCACCTGGCTGGAGGAGGGCATCCTCGACCCGAGCGACGACGGCCCCTGGATCGCCGACGCCACCCCGGGCCCGTCCAAGGCCGAGAACGTGCACCGGCCCGTGCGCTGACCGCTCCCCGCGCCGGTCCGCCCGGGTCCCCCGCTCTCCGGTCCGGCGGGTTCCCCGCCCCCCGGCCCGGCGGGCTCGGGGGAGCGGGGGGCGCGTCCGTTCCGCCGAGCCCCGGCCCCCCGCCCGCCCGGACCGCCGCAGCCCCCACAATGGGGGGATGACCGACTCCCTCGCTGACCCGCATCTGCGCTACTCCGTCCCCACGCACCGGAGCGGCGGCCCGCGCGAGATCGTGATCCTCGGTTCCACCGGCTCGATCGGGACCCAGGCCGTCGATCTGGTGCTGCGCAACCCCGACCGGTTCCGGGTGACGGCCCTGTCCGCCGCCGGCGGCCGGGTCGAGCTGCTCGCCGAGCAGGCGCACCGGCTGGACGTGCGCGCGGTGGCCGTGGCCCGGGAGGAGACGGCTCCGGCGCTGCGGGCGGCGCTGGCGGCCCGGTACGGTGCCCGGCCGCTGCCCGAGGTCCTGGCGGGCCCGGACGCGGCCACGGAGCTGGCGCGCGGCGAATGCCACACGGTCCTCAACGGCATCACCGGTTCCATCGGCCTGGCGCCGACGCTGGCGGCCCTGGAGGCCGGCCGGTCGCTGGCGCTGGCGAACAAGGAGTCGCTGATCGTCGGCGGCCCGCTGGTGAAGGCCGTGGCCAAGCCCGGCCAGATCGTCCCGGTGGACTCCGAGCACGCGGCGCTCTTCCAGGCGCTGCTGGGCGGTGCCCGCGGCGAGGTCCGCAAGCTGGTGGTGACCGCCTCCGGCGGCCCGTTCCGCGGCCGGACCAGGGAGCAACTGGCCGCCGTCACCCCCGCGGACGCCCTGGCGCACCCCACGTGGTCCATGGGCCCGGTCATCACCGTCAACTCGGCGACCCTGGTCAACAAGGGGCTGGAGGTGATCGAGGCCCACCTGCTCTACGACGTCCCGTTCGACCGTATCGAGGTCGTCGTCCACCCCCAGTCGTACGTGCACTCCATGGTCGAGTTCACGGACGGTTCCACGCTGGCCCAGGCCACGCCGCCGGACATGCGCGGCCCGATCGCCATCGGTCTGGGCTGGCCCGAGCGGGTGCCGGACGCCGCCCCGGCCTTCGACTGGTCGAAGGCGTCCACCTGGGAGTTCTTCCCGCTCGACGAGGAGGCCTTCCCCTCCGTCGCGCTGGCCCGGCACGTCGGCGCCCTGGGCGGCACCGCGCCGGCCGTCTTCAACGCCGCCAACGAGGAGTGCGTCGACGCGTTCCTCTCCGGCGGCCTGCCGTTCAATGGCATCGTGGACACCGTCGCCGAGGTCGTCGCGGAGCACGGCACCCCCGACCGGGGAACCCTCCTCACGGTCCCGGACGTCCTGCATGCGGAGACCTGGGCGCGTGCCCGGGCCCGCGAACTGGTGGCGCGTACGGCAACCGCGGTCCGTACGGCCGGAGCGACCTCGGAGGCCCGCGCATGACCCTTCTGATGACGGTCCTCGGGATAGTCGTCTTCGTGGTGGGCCTGCTGTTCTCCATCGCCTGGCACGAACTCGGCCACCTCTCGACCGCGAAGATGTTCGGCATCCGGGTGCCGCAGTACATGGTCGGCTTCGGCCCGACGATCTTCTCCCGGAAGAAGGGCGACACCGAGTACGGCATCAAGGCGATCCCGCTCGGCGGCTACATCCGCATGATCGGCATGTTCCCGCCCGGCGAGGACGGCAAGATCACGGCCCGGTCCACGTCCCCCTGGCGCGGCATGATCGAGGACGCCCGTTCGGCGGCGTTCGAGGAGCTCCAGCCGGGTGACGAGAGCCGCCTCTTCTACACGCGCAAGCCCTGGAAGCGCGTGATCGTGATGTTCGCCGGGCCGTTCATGAACCTGGTGCTCGCCGTGGCGCTCTTCCTCGGCGTGCTGATGACCTTCGGCATCCGCACCGAGACGACGCAGGTCGGCTCGGTCCAGGACTGCGTCGTCAAGGCCTCCAGCGCCACCGACACCTGCCCCAAGGACGCCCCGAAGTCCCCGGCCAACGCGGCCGGCCTGCGGGCCAAGGACAAGATCGTCGCCTTCAACGGCCACCCGACGCCCGACTGGCAGTCGATCCAGAAGGACATCCGGAAGACCACAGGACCGGCCGTGATCACCGTCGAGCGCGACGGCAGGCGCCTCGACCTGCACGCCGATCTGATCAAGAACCAGGTCCAGAAGTACGACGGCGACGGCAATCCGGTGCGCGGCGAGTACGTCACCGCCGGTTTCCTCGGTTTCGCGCCCGCCAGCGGCATCGTCCAGCAGTCCTTCGGCCAGTCCGTCGACCGGATGGGCGACATGGTCCGGTCCGGCGTCGAGTCCCTGGTCGCCCTGCCCGGCAAGATCCCCGACCTGTGGAACGCGGCCTTCGACGGCGGCGAGCGCAAGGCCGACTCCCCGATGGGCGTCGTCGGCGCGGCCCGGGTCGGCGGCGAGGTGTTCACCCTGAACATCCCGCCGTCCCAGCAGATCGCGCTGATGCTGTACCTGGTGGCCGGCTTCAACCTCTCGCTGTTCCTCTTCAACATGCTGCCGCTGCTGCCCCTGGACGGCGGACACATCGCCGGTGCCCTGTGGGAGTCGGTGCGCCGGATGTTCGCCAAGCTGTTCCGCCGCCCGGACCCGGGCCCGTTCGACGTGGCCAAACTGATGCCGGTCGCCTACGTCGTCGCGGGGATCTTCATCTGCTTCACCCTGCTCGTCCTGGTGGCCGATGTGGTGAATCCGGTGCGCCTGACGTAGGGAGGGCGGGGGTCCGCCCCCGCCTTCGCGCCCCCCGCGCGCGGAACCCGTTCCGCCACCGTTCGTTCGGGCGGTGTTCGGGGCGGGATGTGCTTCCGGGGAGGCGCTTGCCGTAATCTCGGAAATCTCGGAGACCGGAGCCCGCCGATCTCGGGACCATGATTCAGACCTTGGGGTTGCTCGCCAGATGACCGCGATTTCGCTGGGAATGCCGTCCGTTCCGACCAAGCTCGCCGACCGCCGGGTCAGCCGCAAGATCCAGGTCGGGTCGGTGGCCGTGGGTGGGGACGCGCCGGTGTCGGTGCAGTCGATGACGACCACGCGGACGTCGGACATCGGTGCGACGTTGCAGCAGATCGCGGAGCTGACGGCTTCCGGTTGTCAGATCGTGCGGGTGGCGTGTCCGACGCAGGATGACGCGGACGCGCTGAAGGTGATCGCGGCGAAGTCGCAGATCCCGGTGATCGCGGACATTCACTTCCAGCCGAAGTACGTGTTCGCGGCGATCGACGCCGGGTGTGCGGCGGTGCGGGTCAACCCCGGCAACATCAAGCAGTTCGACGACAAGGTCAAGGAGATCGCCAAGGCGGCCTCCGAGGCGGGCACCCCGATCCGCATTGGCGTGAATGCCGGGTCGCTGGACCGGCGGCTGCTCCAGAAGTACGGCAAGGCCACGCCCGAGGCGTTGGTGGAGTCGGCTTTGTGGGAGGCGTCGCTGTTCGAGGAGCACGGCTTCCGGGACATCAAGATCTCCGTCAAGCACAACGACCCGGTGGTGATGGTCAACGCCTACCGGCAGCTCGCGGCGCGGTGTGACTACCCGCTGCACCTGGGGGTGACGGAGGCGGGTCCGGCGTTCCAGGGCACGATCAAGTCCGCGGTGGCGTTCGGTGCGCTGCTGGCGGAGGGCATCGGTGACACGATCCGGGTCTCTTTGTCGGCGCCGCCGGCGGAGGAGGTCAAGGTCGGCATCCAGATTCTGGAGTCGCTGAATCTGCGGCAGCGCCGGCTGGAGATCGTTTCGTGTCCGTCGTGTGGGCGGGCGCAGGTGGACGTGTACAAGCTGGCGGATGAGGTGACGGCGGGCCTGGAGGGTATGGAGGTGCCGCTGCGGGTCGCGGTGATGGGGTGTGTGGTCAACGGTCCGGGTGAGGCGCGTGAGGCGGACCTGGGTGTGGCGTCCGGCAATGGCAAGGGGCAGATCTTCGTGAAGGGCGAGGTCATCAAGACCGTGCCCGAGTCGAAGATCGTCGAGACCCTCATCGAAGAGGCCATGAAGATCGCCGCCCAGATGGAGAAGGACGGCATCCCCTCCGGCGAGCCCGAGGTCAGCGTCGCCGGCTGACCCGCGCCCTGCCCCGCGGCGGGATGCCCACGGTCCTCCCGCCGCGACGGGGTAAGCGCCGAACCGGAGAGGTAAAGTGCCAGGAATCTGTTTCCTGGCCTCGGGCCGCGACGGTGAGGCACCCCACACGTGTTGACGACGACCACGACCAAGGTCCTGGAACCCGGCGATCTCGACGCCGCCCTCGCGGTGCTCGACCGCGACCCCGTCGCCAACGCCTTCGTCGCCGCCCGGGTCCAGGTCGCCGGTCTCGACCCCTGGCGGCTCGGCGGCGAGATATGGGGCTGGTACGTCCACGGGCGCCTGGAGGCGCTCTGCTACGCCGGTGCCAACCTCGTCCCCATCTGCGCCGGCCCCGAGGCCGTCCGCGCGTTCGCCGACCGCGCCCGCCGGGCCGGCCGCCGCTGCTCCTCCATCGTCGGCCCGGCCGAGCCCACCGCCGCCCTCTGGGCGCTGCTGGAGCCGCACTGGGGACCGGCCCGCGAGGTCCGCGCCCACCAGCCGCTCATGGTGACCCGCTCGATGCCGGACGACGTCGACCCCGACCCGCTGGTCCGCCGCGTCCGCAAGGACGAGATGGAGCTGATCCTCCCGGCCTGCGTCGCCATGTTCACCGAGGAGGTCGGCGTCTCGCCGCTGGCCGGCGACGGCGGGCTGATCTACCAGGCGCGCGTCGCCGAACTGGTGGGCTCCGGCCGGTCGTTCGCCCGCATAGAGAACGGCAAGGTCGTCTTCAAGGCCGAGATCGGCGCCGCCACCGCCCGCGCCTGCCAGATCCAGGGCGTCTGGGTCGCCCCCGAACACCGGGGCCGCGGACTCTCCGTGACCGGCATGGCCGCCGTCCTCGACCACGCGCTCCGCGAGGTCGCCCCGGTGGCCAGCCTCTACGTCAACGACTACAACGCCGCCGCCCGCGCCACCTACCGCCGGGTCGGCTTCCGGGAGATCGGCGCCTTCATGAGCGTGCTGTTCTGACGCGCCGCCGTCCCCCGCCACGGTCTGCCGCCGCCGTGATCCGCCACGGGGACCCGTCGCCGCTGACCCGCCGCCCCCGGGCCCGTCGGGAAGACCGGCCGGCCGGGTAGCCTCCCCGCATGGATGACATCGTGGTCGGCCCGCTCGACCTCGCCGCCCGGGTCGACGACGCGCTGGCCGTGCAGGCCGTGGCCTTCGGGCTCAGCGCCGAAGAGGTCGGCGTCCGACGCCACATCGTGCTCCGCCACCTCACCAACCCCGGCGCCCGCGCCCTCGGCGCGACGACCGGCAGCGGGCGGCTCGTCGGCTTCGTCTACGGCATGCCCAACGACCGCCGGCACTGGTGGTCCACCGTGGTCGAGCCGTACCTGCGGGCCACGGGGACGGAGGAGTGGCTGGACGACACCTTCGTGATCACCGAACTGCACGTTCACCCCGCCTTCCAGAACCGGCGGATCGGCCGGACGCTCATCACCGCGCTCACGGCGGACGCGGCGGAAACCCGCTCGATCCTCTCCGCCATCGACGTGGAGAGCCCGGCCCGCGCGCTCTACCGCAAGCTCGGCTACCGGGACTTGGCCCGGCAGGTGGTCTTCCCCAGCGCCGTCAGCCCCTACGTGGTGATGGGGGCGGAACTGCCGCTGCTCGACTGACCGGACCGCCCGGCGGCCGGGAAAAACCCGGTGAGAACCGCCCGGCCCGCCGCTACTCTCCGGGCATGTCACCTGTTCAGCGCCTTTCCGCCCTGATGCTCAAGACCCTGCGCGACGACCCGGCCGACGCCGAGACGCCGGGCCACCGGCTGCTGGTCCGCGCCGGTTACGTCCGCCGGAGCTCCGCGGGGGTGTGGACCTGGCTGCCACTCGGCAAGAAGGTGCTGGACAACGTCGCCCGCGTGGTGCGCGAGGAGATGGACGCCATCGGCGGCCAGGAGGTCCTGCTGCCCGCCCTGCTGCCCCGGGAGCCCTACGAGGCCAGCGGCCGCTGGACGGAGTACGGGGACCTCCTCTTCCGCCTCCGCGACCGCAAGGGCGCCGAGTACCTGCTCGGGCCCACGCACGAGGAGGTCTTCACCCTCACCGCCAAGGACCAGTGCACGTCCTACAAGGACCTCCCGGTCACCCTCTACCAGATCCAGAACAAGTACCGGGACGAGGCCCGGCCCCGCTCCGGGGTGCTGCGCGGGCGCGAGTTCCTGATGAAGGACGCCTACTCCTTCGACGTCGACGACGAGGGCCTTGCGGAGTCCTACCGCCGCCACCGCGAGGCGTACCTGCGGATCTTCGCCCGCCTCGGGCTCGACCACCGCGTGGTCTCCGCCGTCTCCGGCGCCATGGGCGGCTCCGCATCGGAGGAGTTCCTCGCCCCGGCCGCCGTCGGCGAGGACACCTTCGCGGACTGCCCGGGCTGCGGCTACGCCGCCAACACGGAGGCGGTCACCACGGCCGTCGAACCCGTGGACCCCGCCGCGCACGGGCCGCTGGAGGAGCTGGACACCCCCGGCACCGCCACCATCGACACGCTCACCGCCCACCTGGGCGTGCCCGCCTCGGCCGTGCTCAAGAACGTCCTCGTCAAGGTGGACGGCGAGATCGTCGCCATCGGCGTACCCGGCGACCGCGAGGTCGACCTGGGCCGGGTCGCCGAGCGGCTGGCCCCCGCCGAGGTCGGGCTCGTCACCGCCGAGGACTTCGCGCGCCACCCCGACCTGGTGCGCGGTTACGTCGGCCCGCAGAAGCTGCCCGTCCCCTACTGGGCCGACCCCCGGGTGGCGCCCGGCACCGCCTGGACCACCGGCGCCAACAAGCCCGACACCCACGCGCGGAACGTCGTCTGCGACCGGGACTTCACCGTCGACCGGTACATCGACGCCGTCGTGGTCGAGCCCGGCGACCCCTGCCCCCGGTGCGGCACCGGCCTCCGGCTCGGGCGGGCCATCGAGATCGGCCACATCTTCCGACTGGGCCGCAAGTACGCCGACATCTTCGGATTCGACGTGCTCGGCCCCGAGGGCAAACCGGTCCGCGTCACCATGGGCTGCTACGGCATCGGCGTCTCCCGCGCCGTCGCGGCCCTCGCCGAGCAGACCCACGACGAGCGCGGCCTGTGCTGGCCGCGCGAGGTCGCCCCCGCCGACGTCCACGTCATCGTGGCGGGCAAGGCCGTCCAGGCGGAACTGGCCGACACCCTCGCCGCCCGACTGGCCGACGCCGGGGTACGCGTCCTGCTCGACGACCGCGCGGGCGTCTCGGCGGGCGTCAAGTTCGCCGACGCCGAACTCATCGGGATCCCGGCCCTGCTGACCGTCGGACGCGGCGCGCCCGACGGCCGGGTGGAGCTCAAGGACCGGCGGACGGGAGAGCGGGAGGAGCTGTCCGTGGACGCGGCGGTGGAGCGGATCGCGGCACTCGGCTGACCGGACGCGCGTGCGGGGCGGCCTTACGTCAACACCGTTGCCAAGAAACCGGGTTGACGGCCGCCTCGCCGGTCCGCCAGGTCGTGCGGCCCGCGTGAGGAGTCCGCCGTACGTCCGGTGCCCGGGGGCGGCTCCGCGTCCCCCGGCCGCCGGACCCACCCTGACGCTTCGGCATCGGCGCGAGGGGCTGGGGGCGTCGGCTCCGTGCCGGGTGGCGGGGGTCATCGGCGGGCCGGCATGCCCGGTGTTCCGCCCGGACGCGGCCCCCGGGGCGAGGCAACCCCCCTCCGGCGCGCCGGCGCCGGGGCCCGCGCTACAGCAACGCCGCGAACTCCAGCAGGAGTTCGGCGGCCTTCCCCGCGCCGGAGGCCCGTTCCCGCATGCCGTCCGCCACCGCGCGGAACAGGGTCCAGCCGCGCAGCCGGTCCGCGTCCACCTCCAGGGCGTCCGCGAGGCGGGCCCCCCGGCGGCGTACGGTGGCCGCCGCGCCGGGGGAGGCGAGGAGGGTGTCGGCGCGGTCGCGGACCAGCCGGGCGAGGTCGTACGCGCGCTCGCCGGTCAGCGGGCGGGGGCCCACGGCCAGCCAGGGCAGCCGCTCGCCGGCCAGGACCTTGCCCTGGTGGTAGGCGCCGTGCAGCAGGCTCGGCGGCTCGTCGGCCGGGCCCGGTGCCAGCGCGTCCCGCAGGTCCAGGGCCTCGTCGACGAGCGCCCGGGCGTCCGCCGCCCAGGGCTCCTCGCGCCAGGTGCGCAGGGCGTCGGCGATGCGGGCCGTGTGGTCCGCCACCGAGGGGATCGCCGCGCCGCCGGGCGGCGCGACCCACAGCCGCTGGAGCGTCGCCGACGCCTCCAGTTGTGCCTTCGCCTCGGCGAGCGACCTCAGCCCGACGTCCGGGTGCAGCCGCTCCAGCAGCAGCGCGCCCGCCTCGGGAGCGGCGGCGAGCGCCCGTACCGCGCTCAGCCCGTCCCAGTGCTCCAGCGCGGTGTGCTCGGCCGCCGCCGCGTCACCCGGGGGGAGGAGCTTGAGCACCGCCGGGGTGCCGTCGGCCCGGCGCACCAGCACCACCAGGGCCGTCCGTCCACCCGGCGCCTGCACCCGTTCGGGTGTCAGCTCCCAGCGGTCGAGCCACTCCCGGGCCGTCGCCGGAAGCCCGGCGAGCCAATGGCGGGCGGCCTCCGCGCGGGCCGGTTCGGGGTCCGAGCCCAGGGCGCGAACCAGCCGTTCCGGCGGTTCGAGGCGGTCGTTCGCGTGGCCCATCCCTGTGCCGTCCCTTTCGTCCGTGCCGTGGAGCCGGCCCGGGACGAGCGCTACGCGCCGTCCGGTCCGCCGGCCGGGGCCCGCCCGACGAGCCCAGGGAAGGCTACGCTCCCGCCCCGCCAGCGCGTTCCCCGCACCGCCGCCTCGCGCAGCGCCGCCGCGGCCTCCCCGCGCAGCGCGCCGCCCGCCGCCGCGACCAGGTCGGCGTAGACGGCCGCGACCCGGCTCTCCAGCTCCGCCGCCAGGCGCGCCGCGGCGGGGGCGTCCGGGACGGGGAACGGCAGCGCGTACGCCGCCTCGGCGGCGGCCGGCGTGCCGCCGAGGTCGCGGACGGCGCGCCGCATCGCGTCGCGCCGGGCGCGGTGCGCCTCGTAGGCCTCACGGGCCTCCTGGGCCCGTTCCTCCCCGGCGCGGGCGCCCACGACGCCGTACCCGTAAACCGCGGCGTGTTCGGCTGCCAGGGCCGCCTGAGCGGCGGTCAGGGCGGCGGGGTCCGTCATGCGCCGGCCCCCAGCAGGTAGGCGTGGGCCGCGCCGGCCGCCGCCACGGAGGCCAGCAGCCGGGCGAGTTCCGGCGGGGCGCCGCCGAGTGCCGCGCCGTGGCCGTCGGCCGTACGGCGCTCGGCGGCGGCGAGCGCGGCGAGCGCCTCGTCGGGGTCGTCCGGGACGGCGGGCGGGGGCGTGGAAGGAGCGGGGGCGGGGCCGGCGCCGAACGCCTCGGCGTGGCGGGCCGTTTCGGCGCGCAGCGGGCGCAGCCGGGGGGCCAGGTCGCCGTGCGTGGCCAGCGTCGCGTCGTAGCGCGCGAGCAGGGCCGCCGCCGCCCGGCCGGCTTCGGCGCGGAGCCGCGCCGCGGCGCGGGCCCGGTCGTCGCCGTCCGCCGGGCCGCCGGCGCAGGCCGTGAACAGCGGCGCGCCGCCCAGCAGTACCGCCGCTCCCGTCAGCACCGCGCGCCTGCGTGGGCCGCCGCGGGCCCCCGCCGTCGTCGTGAACGCCACGTTCCACTTCCTGCCGGTGGTCGTCGGGACACCGTCGCGGGACCAGAGGTCGTGATCACCGTTCGTGAGCGTACCGGCGCCCGGCGCCCGTCCCGCGGACGAGGCACCGAATCGTCAGCCGGGTGCCGGAACGGATAGGCTTTGACCAGACACGCGACTTTCCCACAACAGCACACGCGGCCGAGGAGTCACCCGGATGAGCACCACCCAGAGCGAGCGGCTCCGCGAGCTGCTCGCCCCTCTCGTCAGCGCACGGGAGCTGGATCTGGAAGAGGTCGACGTGACGCCGGCCGGCAAACGGCGTGTGCTGCGCATCGTGGTCGACTCCGACGAGGGCGTCCAGTTGGACGAGTGCGCCGAGCTGAGCCGCGAGATCTCCGCGAAGCTCGACGAGACCGACGTCATGGGCGGTGCCCCGTACGTCCTCGAGGTCACCTCTCCCGGCGCCGACCGTCCCCTCACCGAGCACCGGCACTACGTCCGGGCCACCGGCCGGCTGATCAAGGCCCAGCTCACCGCGGGCGGCGAGCTGGTCGCGCGGA
The DNA here is from genome assembly GCF_055585605.1 of Streptomyces sp. NPDC052910. Lineage (NCBI taxonomy): Bacteria > Bacillati > Actinomycetota > Actinomycetes > Kitasatosporales > Streptomycetaceae > Streptomyces > Streptomyces sp. NPDC052910. Next base: position 50,032 of record NZ_JBVJJR010000001.1, on the reverse strand, counting down.
TCAAGGCCGTCGACGACGAGGGGCTGGACGTGGAAGTACCGGGTGTGAAGGGGCGCAAGCCCACCGCCCGGCGGCTGGCCTTCGACGAGATCGCGAAGGCCCGCGTGGAGATCGAGTTCAACCGACCGTCCGGTGCGGGGGCCTCCCAGGCCGAAGCGGAAACCGACGAGAACCAAGAGGAGGCGTAGCCGTGGACATCGACATGAGTGCCCTGCGGGGCCTGGTGCGAGAGAAGGAGATCTCCTTCGACCTGCTGGTCGAGGCGATCGAGTCGGCGCTCCTCATCGCGTACCACCGCACCGAGGGAAGCCGCCGCCGGGCCCGCGTGGAGCTGGACCGGTCCACCGGCCACGTCACGGTCTGGGCCAAGGAGGACCCGCAGGACCTCGCCGAGGGCGAGGAGCCCCGGGAGTTCGACGACACCCCGTCCGGCTTCGGCCGGATCGCCGCGACCACCGCCAAGCAGGTCATCCTCCAGCGTCTGCGCGACGCCGAGGACGAGATCACTTTCGGTGAGTTCGCGGGCCGCGAGGGCGACGTCGTCGCCGGCGTCGTCCAGCAGGGCAAGGACCCCAAGAACGTCCTGGTCGACATCGGCAGGCTGGAGGCCATCCTGCCGGTGCAGGAGCAGGTCCCCGGCGAGGACTACACCCACGGCACCCGGCTGCGCACCTATGTGGTGCGGGTGGCCAAGGGTGTCCGCGGCCCCTCCGTGACGCTCTCCCGGACCCACCCCAACCTGGTGAAGAAGCTCTTCGCCATGGAGGTCCCGGAGATCGCCGACGGTTCGGTGGAGATCGCCGCCATCGCCCGCGAGGCTGGCCACCGCACCAAGATCGCCGTCCGTTCGACCCGGTCCGGGCTGAACGCCAAGGGCGCCTGCATCGGCCCGATGGGCGGCCGCGTCCGCGCGGTGATGGCGGAGCTCAACGGCGAGAAGATCGACATCGTCGACTGGTCGGACGACCCGGCGGAGCTCGTCGCCCACGCGCTGTCCCCCGCACGGGTGAGCAAGGTCGAGGTCGTGGATCTCGCCGCCCGCTCCGCCCGGGTGACCGTGCCGGACTACCAGCTCTCGCTCGCCATCGGCAAGGAGGGGCAGAACGCCCGTCTGGCCGCGCGGCTCACCGGCTGGCGGATCGACATCCGGCCGGACACCGAGCAGCAGGACAGGCCGGAGTGAGCCGGTAGCGAGCGCGGTCGGACGGAAGCACCAGGGGGCGCGCGAGGCAGGGCCAGCGCCGGTAACGGTACGTCGCGCCCCGGCGCTCGCCCCCTGCCGGAGCGCCGCTCCACGCCTCGTCGGACCGGTGTCGTGGGTCACGAGTCAAAAAGCATACGGAGTCGATCTGTGCCCCAAAGGGGTGAGCTCGGCTCGGGGAGGTAGACTTAACCAGTGTCTGGCCGGACGCATGCCCGCGCATGCCCTCAGCGCACCTGTGTGGGGTGCCGGGAGCGTGCGGCCAAGGGCGATCTTCTGCGGATCGTGCTGATCGAGGACGCCTGCGTCCCCGATCCTCGCGGTACGCTGCCCGGCCGGGGTGCCTCCGTGCACCCCACACTGGTCTGTCTCGACCTGGCGGTCCGCCGCCGGGCGTTCCCCAGGGCTTTCAGAAGCCCGGGACCGCTGGACACCGCGGAACTGCGCCGTCACATCGAGCGGATCGGGCAGTAAAGAGTTAGGCCCCACATCAGTGGGGATGTCCCAGGCATGGGTGCCCCGGTACCCGTGCGGTCAGGTACCTCGCGATTTGGAAGTAGGTCGAGATTGCGATGAGCACTCGATGAGTACGCGATGAGTACGCCCATGAAGTAGCGACGGTCCGGTTGACAACCCGGACCTAGAAGGAGCGAAGTGGCTAAGGTCCGGGTATACGAACTCGCCAAGGAGTTCGGAGTGGAGAGCAAGGTCGTCATGGCCAAGCTCCAAGAACTTGGTGAATTCGTCCGTTCGGCGTCCTCGACGATCGAGGCGCCGGTCGTCCGTAAACTGACTGACGCGCTGCAGGGGCCCGGCGGCAACGCCGGCAAGTCCGCTGCCAAGCCCGCGGCGCCGCGCAAGGCGGCCCCCGCGAAGCCGGGCGCGCCCACTCCGGGCGCCCCGCGCCCCGCCGCACCGGCCCCCAAGCCGGCCGCGGCCCCCACCACCCCCAGCACTCCCAGCACCCCCAAGCCCGCCGGTGGCGCCCCCACCCCGGGTCCCCGTCCGGGTCCGAAGCCGGCCCCGGCCAAGCCCGCCCCGGTCACTCCGGTTCCGGCCGCGGAGTTCTCCGCCCCGGCTCCGGCGCAGCCCGCCGCCCCCCAGCAGCCCGGCGCCCCGCGTCCGGGTGCTCCCGGCCCGCGCCCCGGCGCGCGTCCGGCGCAGTCGGGTCAGCAGCGTGACGGCGGCCAGGGCCAGCGCGCCCCCCGTCCGGGTCAGGGCGGTGCCCGCCCCGGCGGTCGTCCGGCCGGTCCCCGTCCGGGCAACAACCCCTTCACCTCCGGTGGCTCCACCGGCATGGCCCGCCCGCAGGCCCCGCGCCCGCAGGCTCCCCGCCCCGGTGGCGGTCCGGCCGGTCCCGGCGGCGCCCCGCGTCCGCAGGGCGGTCCCGGCGGCGCTCCCCGGCCCCAGGGCCAGGGCGGCGCTCCGCGTCCGACCCCCGGCGGCATGCCCCGTCCGCAGGCTCCCGGCGGCGCCCCGCGTCCCGGCCCGGCGGGCAACCGTCCGAACCCCGGCATGATGCCGCAGCGTCCCGCTGCCGGCCCGCGTCCGGGCCCCGGCGGTGGCGGTCGTGGTCCCGGTGGCGGTGCCGGTCGTCCCGGCGGCGGCACCGGTCGTCCCGGCTTCGCCGGCCGTCCGGCCGGTCCCGGCGGCGGCGGTCGTCCCGGTGGCGGCGGCGGCTTCGCCGGTCGTCCCGGCGGCGGTGGCCCCGGTGGCGGCGGCGGCTTCGGCGGCGGTCGTCCCGGCTTCGGCGGGCGTCCCGGCGGCCCCGGTGCCCGTGGTGGCACGCAGGGTGCCTTCGGCCGTCCCGGCGGTCCGGCCCGTCGCGGCCGCAAGTCCAAGCGTCAGCGGCGCCAGGAGTACGAGGCCATGCAGGCCCCGTCCGTGGGCGGCGTGATGCTGCCGCGCGGCAACGGCGAGACCATTCGCCTGTCGCGTGGTGCCTCCCTCACCGACTTCGCGGAGAAGATCGGCGCCAACCCGGCGTCGCTCGTCGCCGTGATGATGAACCTCGGCGAGATGGTCACGGCCACGCAGTCCGTCTCCGACGAGACGCTGCAGCTCCTCGGCGGCGAGATGAACTACACGGTTCAGATCGTCAGCCCCGAGGAGGAGGACCGCGAGCTCCTCGAGTCGTTCGACATCGAGTTCGGTGAGAACGAGGGCGGCGAGGAGATGCTCGTCGCGCGTCCGCCGGTCGTGACCGTCATGGGTCACGTCGACCACGGCAAGACGCGTCTCCTCGACGCGATCCGCAAGACCAACGTGGTCGCGGGCGAGGCCGGTGGCATCACCCAGCACATCGGTGCCTACCAGGTCGCGACCGAGGTCAACGACGAAGAGCGCAAGATCACCTTCATCGATACCCCGGGTCACGAGGCGTTCACCGCCATGCGTGCCCGTGGTGCGAAGTCGACCGACATCGCGATCCTCGTGGTGGCGGCCAACGACGGTGTCATGCCGCAGACGATCGAGGCCCTGAACCACGCCAAGGCGGCCGACGTGCCGATCGTGGTCGCGGTCAACAAGATCGACGTCGAGGGCGCGGACCCGACCAAGGTGCGCGGTCAGCTCACCGAGTTCGGGCTGGTGGCCGAGGAGTACGGCGGCGACACGATGTTCGTCGACATCTCCGCCAAGCAGGGTCTGAACATCGACAAGCTGCTCGAGGCCGTCGTCCTCACCGCCGACGCCGCGCTCGACCTGCGCGCCAACGCGGAGCAGGACGCGCAGGGCATCGCGATCGAGGCCCACCTCGACCGCGGCCGCGGCGCCGTGGCCACCGTCCTCGTCCAGCGCGGTACCCTCCGCGTCGGCGACACGATGGTCGCGGGCGACGCCTACGGCCGCGTGCGGGCCATGCTCGACGACAAGGGCCAGAACGTGGAAGAGGCGGGTCCGTCGACCCCGGTCCTCGTCCTCGGTCTGACCAACGTCCCGGGCGCCGGCGACAACTTCCTGGTTGTCGACGAGGACCGCACGGCCCGCCAGATCGCCGAGAAGCGCGCGGCGCGCGAGCGCAACGCCGCCTTCGCCAAGCGCACCCGCCGGGTGTCCCTCGAGGACCTCGACAAGGTGCTCAAGGCCGGTCTGGTCCAGGATCTCAACATCATCATCAAGGGCGACGCGTCCGGTTCGGTGGAGGCTCTCGAGTCCTCGCTGCTCCAGCTCGACGTCGGCGAAGAGGTCGAGATCCGCGTGCTGCACCGCGGTGTGGGTGCGGTCACCGAGTCGGACATCAACCTGGCGACCGGCTCCGACGCGATCGTCATCGGCTTCAACGTCCGCGCCGAGGGTCGTGCCACCCAGATGGCCGAGCGCGAGGGCGTCGACGTCCGGTACTACTCGGTCATCTACCAGGCGATCGAGGAGATCGAGGCGGCCCTGAAGGGCATGCTGAAGCCGGAGTACGAAGAGGTCGAGCTCGGTACGGCGGAGATCCGCGAGATCTTCCGCTCGTCCAAGCTGGGCAACATCGCGGGTGTCCTCATCCGTTCCGGCGAGGTCAAGCGCAACACCAAGGCGCGCCTCATCCGCGACGGCAAGGTCATCGCGGAGGAGCTCAACATCGTCGGTCTGCGTCGCTTCAAGGACGACGTCACCGAGATCCGCGAAGGCTTCGAGGGCGGTATCAACCTCGGAAACTTCAACGACATCAAGATCGACGACGTCATCGCGACGTACGAGATGCGGGAGAAGCCGCGAGGCTGATCACCGAAGCTCGTCCGGGGCCGGTCGGCGGGGAATATCCCGTCGATCGGCCCCGGCCGTTGCGTGTACGGTTTCGAATAAGCCGTACACATGACGGATGCCCAAGGCCCCACGGGTGGCATGAACCCGCACCACATGTATGTAGGGACGCTGTCCTTCGACCTCCTCCTCGGCGACGTCCGGTCGCTGAAGGAGAAGCGCTCCGTCGTCCGCCCGATCGTCGCCGAACTGCACCGCAAGTACGCGGTGAGCGTGGCGGAGGTCGGCGAGCAGGACCTCTACCGCAGGGCCACCATCGGCCTGGCGGCGGTCTCCGGCGACATGGGGCACCTCACGGACCTGCTGGACCGCTGCGAGCGCTGGGTCGCCGCACGTCCGGAAGTGGACCTGCTGTCCGCGCGGCGGCGGTTCCACGGCGAGCACGACGACTGAAACACCAAGAAGGAGACGGACCAGTGGCCGACAATGCGCGGGCTAAGAAGCTGGCGGACCTCATCCGGGAGGTGGTGGCCCAGAAGCTGCAGCGCGGCATCAAGGACCCGCGGCTCGGCAGCCACGTGACCATCACGGACACCCGGGTCACCGGCGACCTGCGGGAGGCTACGGTCTTCTACACGGTCTACGGGGACGACGAGGAGCGCGCCGGCGCGGCCGCCGGGCTGGAGAGCGCCAAGGGCATGCTCCGGTCCGCGGTCGGCAAGGCGGCGGGCATCAAGTTCACGCCCACCCTGACGTTCGTGCCGGACGCCCTGCCGGAGAACGCCCGGACCATCGAGGACCTCCTCGACCGCGCCCGCGACCTGGACGCCAAGGTGCGCCAGGAGGCCTCGGGCAAGGACTACGCCGGTGAGCCCGACCCGTACCGCAAGCCGGGCGAGGACGACGACAACGGGACCGCCGAGGGTGGCGCCTCCGCATGAAGCGCAAGTCACCGCCCGGCCCCGACGGTCTCGTCATCGTCGACAAGCCGGCCGGCTTCACCTCGCACGACGTCGTCGCCAAGATGCGCGGCATGGCGAAGACCCGCCGCGTCGGGCACGCCGGAACGCTCGACCCGATGGCGACCGGCGTGCTCGTCCTCGGCGTCGAGCGGGCCACCAAGCTTCTCGGCCACCTCGCGCTGACCGAGAAGGAGTACGTGGCCACCATCCGGCTCGGGCAGAACACCGTGACGGACGACGCCGAGGGCGAGATCACCTCCTCCGCCGACGCCTCCGGGGTCACCCGTGAGGCGATCGACGCCGGGGTGGCCAAGCTGACCGGGGCCATCATGCAGGTCCCGTCCAAGGTCAGCGCGATCAAGATCGACGGCAAGCGCTCCTACAAGCGGGCGCGTGAGGGCGAGGACTTCGAGATCCCCGCCCGCCCGGTGACGGTCTCGTCCTTCGTCGTGCACGCCGTGCACCCGGCGGAGGCCGCGGACGGCACCCCGGTGCGGGACGTGCTGGTCTCCGTGGTCTGCTCGTCCGGCACCTACGTCCGTGCCCTCGCGCGCGACCTGGGCGCGGACACCGGCGTCGGCGGTCACCTCACGGCGCTGCGCCGCACCCGCGTCGGCCCGTACGGGATAAGCGAGGCGCGGACCCTGGACCAGCTCCAGGAGGAGCTGACCGTGATGCCCGTCGCGGACGCGGTCTCCGCCGCGTTCACGCGCTGGGACGTCACCGAGGAGCAGGCCAAGCTGCTCGGCAACGGGGTGCGGGTGCGGATGCCGCTCTTCGACACCCCCGGTCCGGTCGCCGTCTTCGGCCCGGACGGCACCTTCCTCGCCCTGGTCGAGAGCCAGGGCGGCCGGGCGAAGAGCCTCGCCGTCTTCGGCTGATCCCGGCCTTGGCGACCGCCGGACACACCGTGGGGGGGGGGCCCCCGGACCCCCGCGCCCCCCCCCCCCCCCCCCCCCCACCCGATGAGATCCAAATGTAAGCCCCCATTCACCCCCCCCGGCCGGGCCGGGGGTTGA
>NZ_JBVJJR010000001.1:0-43150 GCF_055585605.1 Streptomyces sp. NPDC052910 | reverse complement strand
TGGGGGGGGCGGGGCTTTGCCGCGGGGTGTTTGGGGGTCCCCGCGGCGGGGGCCCCCGCGGCCCCCCGGGGGGGGGGGGGGGGGGGCCCCCCCCCCCCCCCCCCCACGACCCCCCTCCCTGCATCTCTATCCATCTGATACGCACGATTCACCCCAACGGGCAGGCGCTCGGAGTGAACCACGGGGGTGCAAGGGGGCGCGTTCGGCTCGCGATCTGTCCCGCCGATCATCGGCTGCCTACCTTCGGAACGTACGGGCGTACGCACGTACGGTCACGCGGGGAGGTTCGGCGGATGAGCGGTCGGCGGACCGATGCGGACGAGTCCTTGGTGCGCATCAGGGATCTCGCCGGACGGCGGCGCGGCACGGGCTTCCCGGTCGACGACAGGTCGACCCTGATCACCAGCCACGAGGCGGTCGACGGCCTCGCCTGCCTGGTGCTGCACGCGGCGGGCGACCGGACGGTGGTGGTCGGCGCGGACGCCGTCACCCCGCTGCCCGACTGCGACCTGGCCCTGGTCAGGACCGAGGGCCTGGACCTGCCGCCGCTCGCCGTCGGCGCGGCGGAGCACATCGGCGGCGGCACCGAGGTCCGGCTGCGGGCCGGCCGCTGGCACGACGCCTCGATCGTCGGCGAACCCCTGGTGACGTACACCGCCACGGACCGCTTCCACCTGCTGCGCACCGCCCTGGAGCTCTCCCTGCCCGAGCGGACGCCGCTGCGGCTGGGGGAGGAGGCCACCGGCGGCCCGGTGCTGGACGCGCACACCGGAGCCGTGCTCGCCGTCCTCGGTACCGCGCTGCACGCCGAGCGCCGGGCGGGCGGCTACGCGATCCCGCTCCGGGCCACGGCCGCCGCCGACCCGGACGGACCGCTGGCCGCGCTCCTGGAGCGCAACGCGGCGACCGTCCCCGCCTACGGCGACGACCTCAACCTCGCCGGCGCCCTCCAGCTCACCGGCACCGCCCTCGGCTCGGTGGTCACCCCCCGCACCTGGCGGGACCCCGTCGAGCGGCCGGAGACGGTCCGCGAGTTCACCTGCTTCCTGTCCGGCGGGGCGCCCGGCGGGCGGGCCCTGACCCGGGCCGGCGGGGACGGCCCCGGCGGCCCGTACGTCCTCGGGCTGGTCGGCGAGCCGGGCACCGGCCGCACCACCGAGCTGGGCGCCCTCGCCGCCCGCCGCTCGCGCGGCGCCGAGCCCGCGCCGACGCTCTGGCTGCGCGGCGCGGACCTCCGCGCCGACGACGTAAGCCTGCGGGACGCCATCGCCCGCGCCCTGGCGGCCGCCGGGCGCATCGTCACCGCCTCGGCGGGCGCCCAGGGCACCGTCGGCGACACCTCCACCGCCACGCCGGAGGCCGTGGCCCAGCTCGCCCACCGGGTCGGCCGGCCGCTGCTCGTCCTCCTCGACGGCCCCGAGGAGATGCCGCCCCTGCTGGCCCACGCGCTGCCCGCCTGGACCGCGGCCACCGCCCACTGGCTGGAGCGGACCGGCACCCGGCTCGTCGTCGCCTGCCGCCCCGAGCACTGGGAGACGGCCGGCGCCCTCTTCCCGCCGCACGCCCTGCACTCCCCGGCCACCGCCCTCGGCACCGGCGCCCCCGCCCTCAGCGTCACGCCGCCGCCCTCGATGCCCGCCTGCGTCCGGCTCGCCGACCTCACCCCCGAGCTCGCGGACCGGGCCCGCGGTTCGTACGGCGTCCCGGCCGGCGCGCTCGCCCCCGCGGACGCCGGGCATCCGCTCGCCCTCCGCCTGCTCGCCGAGGTGCACGCCGCGCTCCCGGACGGCGCGGACCGGCCGGAGGGCGCCCCGGCGCCGGACCGGTGGGACGTCTTCGCCGCCCACCTCGACCTCGTCTGCCTGCGGATCGCCGTACGCCTGGCCGCCGCCCGCCGGCCCCCGCTGCGCGGCACGGCCGTCCGCCGGCTGGCCGCCAAGGTGGCCGGGCAGGTGCACGAGGCCGCCCGGCAGTGCCTCGGCCCCGGCCAGGGCGAGCTGGAGCGCGAGACGTTCGAGCAGCTCTTCCCGTGGCGCACCGGCTGGGCCTCCGCCGTGCTCACCGAGGGGCTGCTGGTCCCGGCGGGCAGCGGCTACCGCTTCGCCCACGAGGAGTTCGCCGACTGGCTGCACGGCACCCACCTCGACCTGGACGCCGCCCTGCACGCCCTCGTCCACCGCTGGTACGAGCCGGAGGGCCCGCCCGCCGAGGCCGCCGTCCGGCTGCCCTCCCGCCGGGGCGGCGGCCCGGCCCGGGCGCCCGAGGGGCACGTACCGCCGCCGCCCGGCTCCCGGCCCCCGACCAGACGCCGGGGCCGGCGCGGCGGTGACCGGCAGGAGCGGCCCACGCTGCTGCCCGTCCCACGGCACCGCATCGGCCCCGTCCTCCAGGCCCTCCTGCTGCTCGGCCGCCGCTCGGGCCCCACCGAGCTCTCCCGGCGGCTGACCGCGCTGGTCCACGCCGTGGAGACGCTCTCCGGCCGGGAGGGCGCTCCCGCCCCGGCGGACGGGGACGCGGTCGGCGACGCGGCCGGGGACGTGGTCGGGGACGCGGGCGACGACGGTACGGGGGACGCGTCCGGGGGCGCGCCCGGGGCCCCTCTCGAGGACGCGGAAGGCGCCGGGGGCCGTCCGCCCGTCCTCACCGACCCCGCCTGGTGGGCGGCCCACCTGCTCGCCGAGACACTCCTGCGGCTCCCCGACGCCACCCCGTACCTGGGCGTACTCCGGCTGCTCGCCGAGCGGGTCGCCACCTGCTCCCGCGCGGTCGGCGGCTTCGACGCCTCCGCGACCGGGACGCTCGGCGGGCTGACCCGGTTCGGCCCGCCGTTCTGGCTCCGGCTGCGGCTCGGCCTCGGTGACCGGCTCGACCTGCTCCGGATCCTCGTCCCCGCCGACGCCCCGCCGCCCGGCGCGGCCGCCGGGGCGCCCCAGCCGCCCGCCGCCGACCGCTTCCTCCCGGCCGCGGCCGCGCTGCTCGGCGACGAACCGTGCGCCGCCCAGGCGCACGTCTGCCGCTGGTTCGACGACGACCGTCCGCTGCTGACCGCGCCGGGCGACGACGGCGAGTTCGCCACGCCCACCGTCGCCACGGCCGCCCAGGCCCTGCTCCACACACACCGCAAACGCGCCCTCGACGACCTCACCGACGCGCTGGTCCGCGCCGCGCACCCGAGGGCCGACGAGCTGCTGGCCGCCCTCGCCGAGGACGAGCCGTCCGCCGTCTGCCGGGCCGTCGACCGCTGGGCGCACGACGACCGGGTGGAGCTGCACGTGGCCGCCGCCGCGTACGGGCCGAAGGCCGTGCCGTACGTCACCACCGAGGCCGACCGCGAACTGCTGCGCTACTCCGCGCTGGCCCTGCTCGCCCGGCCCGCCGAGGGCGCGCTGCACGGGTCGGCGCTGGCCGTCCTGGTCCGCGACCCGCTGACCCGTGCCAAGCACCTGCCGGAGGCCGTCGCCCGGTTCTCCGCCGGCGATCCGCAGGTTCCGGCCGCCGCCCTCGCCGCCGCGCTCACCACCCACCCCGAGCCGGTGCTCGGTGCCTTCCGCGCCCGCCTCTATCAGCCGGGGGACGGTCCGGCGGACGTCCTGCGGATCCTCGCCGAGGTCTGCGACCCCGCGCTGGCCCGCCGCGCGGCCTCGCTGGTCCGCGAGCACATCGAACACCGTCCGGACAGTGCCCCGCACGTGGCCGCCTTCATCGACCGGCGGCTGGAGGACGGTCCGTCCGCCCGCGCCGTCCTCTTCCCTCTCGTCACCCACCTGCTGCGCACCCGCCCCGCCCCCGTCCGCGGTGCCCTCGCCCCCGTCCTCGCCGCGCCCGGCACCGCCGCCTCCCGGGCACTGCGGCGGGAGCTGCTGGAGGTGCTGCTGGAACGAGAGGGCCAGGAGCCGTACGAGCGGGGCGGTGCCGTCCTCGACGCGCTGCTGCGGGCGGCGGCCGAAGGCGCCTCCGACCGCGCGGAGGCGCGCACCCGCGAGCTCGTGTACCGGGTCGGGGAGCTGCTGGCCCGCACCCCCGAGGGCGCGGCCCGCTGCGACCGCCGGCTGGTCCAGTTGGCCGGCGAGGTCCCGGCCTTCGGCGCCCGGCTGCGCCGCTGGCTGCGGACCGCGCCCGCGCAGTGGGCGCCGGTGGTCGGGCCGGGGGCCCGGATCCGGCTGACGGCGGGCGGCGGGGGCGACGCGCCCGGTGCGGGCGATGCGGGCGCCCCGGCCGATGCGGACCGCCGCCAACCGGCATGGCACTCTTAGACCTGCGTAATCGACAGAGACAAGAGTTCGGGTTCGGGCGAGGAGCGGGCACAGTGCAACGCTGGCGTGGCTTGGAGGACATCCCCCAGGACTGGGGGCGCAGCGTCGTCACCATCGGCTCGTACGACGGTGTCCACCGCGGACACCAACTGATCATCGGCCGTGCGGTGGAGCGGGCGCGCGAACTGGGGGTGCCGTCGGTCGTGGTGACCTTCGACCCGCACCCCAGCGAGGTCGTACGGCCGGGCAGCCACCCGCCGCTGCTGGCACCGCACCACCGGCGCGCGGAGCTGATCGCCGAGCTCGGCGTGGACGCGGTGCTGGTCCTCCCCTTCACGGCGGAGTTCTCCAAGCTGTCGCCGGCCGACTTCGTGGTGAAGGTCCTCGTCGACAAGCTGCACGCGAAGCTCGTCGTGGAGGGCCCCAACTTCCGCTTCGGCCACCGCGCTGCGGGCACGGTCGCACTCCTGGAGGAGCTCGGGGCGACCTACGACTTCGGCGTCGAGGTCAACGACCTCAAGCTCACCGGCAAGGCCGGCGGCGGCCTCCCGTTCTCCTCCACCCTCACCCGCCGCCTGGTCGCCGAGGGTGACGTGACCGGCGCCATGGAGATCCTCGGTCACCCCCACCGCGTCGAAGGCGTCGTCGTCCGCGGCGCCCAGCGCGGCCGCGAACTGGGCTTCCCCACCGCCAACATCGAGACCCTCCCGCACACCGCCATCCCCGCCGACGGCGTCTACGCCGGCTGGCTCGTCATCGAGGGCGAATCCATGCCCGCCGCCATCTCCGTCGGCACGAACGTGCAGTTCGACGCGACGGAACGGACGGTGGAGGCGTACGCGATCGACCGGGTCGACCTGGACCTGTACGGGATGCACGCGGCGGTCGACTTCCTCGCCTACCTGCGGGGGATGGAGAAGTTCGAGACGCTCGACGCGCTCTTGGAGCGCATGGGGGACGACGTGAAGCGGGCGCGGGAGTTGGTGGCGGCGGCTCGGTGAGGAGGCCCCGGCCCCCCTTGTCGCGGCTTCGCCGCTCGCCCTCAAGCGCCGGACAGGCTGATCTCAGCCCGTCCGGCGCTTGAGGACAACCGCGCGGAGCGCGGTTTCGGGGGCGCGGGGGCTTGCCCCCGCAAGAAACGGTGAAAGGGCGGGACCGGGGCAGCCCCCCGGCCCCGCCGGACCTCACTGCTGCTGCGGCCACCCCCCGGGCGCGGGGTACTGAGGCGCGGGCTGAGCGGGCGCCTGCCCGAGCTGCTGCGGCGGCTGGCCACTCGTCCCCCACAACCCCTGCTGCTGCTGAGCCCGGACGAAGTCCTCCGCCACCATCGCGGACAGAGTGAAGTACGCCTCCCGCGTCTTCGGCCGCATCATCTCCAGGTCCAGCTCCGCGCCCGCCGCGAGATGCTCGTCGAAGGGCACGACCACGACGCCCCGGCAGCGCGTCTCGAAGTGGGACACGATGTCCTCGACCTTGATCATCTTCCCGGTCTCGCGGACCCCCGAGATGACGGTGATGCTGCGCCCGACGAGCTCGCCGTATCCGTGCGCCGCCAGCCAGTCCAGCGTGGTGCTGGCGCTGCTCGCGCCGTCGACGGACGGGGTGGAGACGATGATCAACTGGTCCGCGAGGTCGAGCACGCCGCGCATGGCGCTGTAGAGCAGACCGGTGCCCGAGTCGGTGAGGATGATCGGGTACTGCCGGCCCAGGACGTCTATCGCCCGCCGGTAGTCCTCGTCGTTGAAGGTCGTCGAGACCGCCGGGTCCACGTCGTTGGCGATGATCTCCAGGCCGGACGGCGCCTGCGAGGTGTAACGGCGGATGTCCATGTAGCTGTTGAGGCCGGGGATGGCCTGCACCAGGTCACGGATGGTCGCGCCCGTCTCACGGCGCACCCGGCGGCCGAGGGTGCCGGCGTCCGGGTTGGCGTCGATGGCCAGGATCTTGTCCTGGCGCTCGCTGGCGAGGGTGGCGCCGAGCGCCGTCGTCGTCGTGGTCTTGCCGACGCCGCCCTTGAGGCTGATGACGGCGATCCGGTAGCAGGACAGGACGGGGGTGCGGATCAGCTCCAGCTTGCGCTGCCGCTCCGCTTCCTCCTTCTTCCCGCCGAACTTGAACCGGCCCGAACTCTGTTTCTTCGGCTTCGGCTTGCTCTTGAGCAGTCGCTCCGAGGACAGCTCGACCGCGGCCGTGTAACCCAGCGGCGCGCCGTGCACGGACCGCTGCCGCTGCTCCGGCGTCACCGTCGGCCAGCCGCCCGTGCGCGGGTCCACGGGGCCGGACGCCGACGGGTCGGCGGGCTGGGGCGGCGGGCAGGCCTGCTCGGGCGGGGCGGCGGGCGCGCCTTGGGCTGCCTGGGCTCCGTGGGCTCCGTGAGCTCCCTGGGCGAAGGCACCGGTGTCGGTGGGGGAGGCCGGTGGCTGCGGCGCGTAAGGGCCGGGAACCGGGGCACCCTGAGGCGCGGCGGGCGGCTGAGGCTGCTGCGACGGCGACGGCGACGGCGACTGCGGATAGGCGTACGCGTTCTGCGGCGTGGCCGACCGCGCGGTGGCCGCGGGCGCCTCGGGGGCGGGAACCCCCGGCTGCGGGAACCCGTAACCACCCTGCGGTCCGGGCGCTTCCGGCACGGGCGCGGCACCCGACGGGTGCGGGAACCCGTAACCGCCCTGCGGCGCGGCAGCCCCGGCGCCCTGCGCCGTCGGCTGCGGGAATCCGTACCCGCTCCGCGGGGCCGTCGGGGGCATCTCGCCCGTGGACGGCGCCGGGTGCGGGTGCGGAAAGCCGTAACCACCCTGCGGCGCGGGCGGGTTGACGTCCGCCTGGGGTGCGGGTGCCGCGGGTGCCCCCTCCTGCGAGGGAGCCGCGAAGGGCGCGGGCGGGGCGGCCGGGGCAGGCTGCGGGACGCCGTACGCGCCGTACGCGGCCGGTGCCGGTGCCGCCGGGGCGGCCGGTGCCGGGGCGGCGGGCCGAGCGGCGGCGGGCAGCGCGAAGTCGCCCTGCGCCGACGCCGTGTCGGGGGCGGCTGTGGGGGCGCTCGGCGCGCCGTACGCCGGGAGTGCGGGTGATACCGGCGGGGCGTACGGACCGGGCTGCGCGCCGTCCTGGGGCGCGTGCGCCGGTGCCGGGGGGAACGCGGCGCCCGTGCTCGCGGCGTACGGCGCGGTCTCCGGTCCGGGCGCCGTGGGCAGCGCGGGCGCCCCCGTCCCGTCCGTCCCGCCGTCCGCCGTGGCCGGCGCGGACGCGGGCACGCCGGAGGTTGCCGCCTGGGCGGGGGAAGCGGGCGGCTCCGGTGCCATCGCCGGGGCCTGCGGTGCCGCGTGCGGCGTCCAGGGAGCCGGGGCATCCCGGCCGTCCGCGGGCTCGGCGGGCCGGAAGTCCGGCGGCAGTGGCGGCAGCGACGCGGGCGGTACGGAGGGCGGGGTCCAGGACTCGGTCGACGCGCTGGGGGTGTCCTCCTCGCTCGCGGCCGAGGCCGGGGCCGGGGCCGGTGGAACGGAAGGCGACGAGAGGGAGGGCGTGTTCCCGGACGCGTCCCCGCCCGCCGCGGCGCCCGCCCGGTCACGCAGCGACCCGGCGGAGAACCGCATGGTGCCCTCACTGCGCAGGGTCCCACTCGTGTCGGCCGCGTCCGAAAGCTCGGGCTTTTCCGCCGCCTTGACCGCTTCCGCCGCCTTTGCCGCTTCCGCGTCCTTCACCGCTTCCATCGCCTTGGCGGCTTCCGTCTCCTCCTCCACCGCGGACGCGGCGAACGCGCCGGACCGGCCGGACGCGTCCGACTCCGGCGCCCGGGCGGCGATTTCGTCCCGCAGTGCCCCGGCCGAGAGCCGTACGGTCGCGGGCGTCGTCCCTCCGGCCGGTCCGGGCTCGGGAGCGGCGTCCGCCCCGGAGCCGTCGAGGCCGTGCCCGTCGGCAGCACCCGGCCGCGCGGCGTCGGCGGCGTCCGCGTGCCCGTCGGCGTCCTTCCCGCCGACCGCGTGGGCGTCGCCGGGCCGTTCGCCGAAGTCCCGGCCGTGCGCGGCGGGCGCGTCGGCCTCCGCCGCGTCCGGCCCGGCCGGCGGAGCCGGGACGACCGGATCGGACGCGGCCTCACCCGCCGGTCCGTCACCGCCCGCGGGCGGCGTGGGGGCGGACGACGCGGCGGATCCGTCCGCCGCGACGGGCGGTGCCGGAGGCACCGGGGGGACCGCCGGCGCGGGCGGGGACGTCTGGACGTACCAGGCGGGCGGTGTGTAATCGATGGTGAACTCGCCCGTGTGCTCGACTTCCTGGTCCGGCTCGTGGTCGGCGTCGGACCGGTTCTCGCCGCCTGTGGTCCCGGCCGCGCGGATCTCGTTCCGATCGCTGCTCACAATGCCTCCTGCTGGTGTGGTCCGGCGCTTCGGGGAATCACCTGCCGGCACCGGCCGTTCCCGGCGCACGACCGCCCGATTCCCCCATACGTCACGCTGCGGGCCCCCGGCGTCGGGTTCTCCATGCGTACGGTCATCAAGACTAATCGTCATCCGTAGCACTGCGGCAGGCCCGCACGTTCCCTCACCGCCCTCGGCGGCTCGTGGCGCGATACCGCCGCCGGAACACCCGTCACCGCCCACGCCCCCGGCCGCCGTCCGGGCCCGGCCGGCGCATGAGTAGGCTCCGGTGTCCGTCTGAATTCGTCATCCATGCGCACGACGTCCCCCGGGGAGGGGACGAGGGGGAGTGGCCGGAATGGAACCGTCGCGCCCGGGAGATCCCGGGTGGATCGGCCCGTACGCGGTGCTGGGCCGGCTCGACGCCCGGACGGGCGACGTCCCGCCTGCGGAACACCGGTTCGTCGCCCGCTCCGCGGACGGGGACCGCACGGTGCTCGTCGGCACGCCCCTGGAGGGCGCCGACCCGGAACGCTTCCGGGCCGAGGCGGAGGCCGCGCGACGGCTGTTCGGCCCGTGGACCGCCGTGGTGGACGACATCGGCGCGACCGGAACCGGAGACGCCGAAGGCACGGGCGGAACCGGAGGCATGGAAACCGCGAGCGGTGCCGGGGACCCCGAAGGCGCGGGCGGCCGGGCACGTTCCGGAATTCCGCTGCTCCCGGACGGCCCGGGGAGTGGCGCCGGTGCGGAACGCCCGGGCGGCCCCCTCGTCTGGTACACCTCCCCGTACCTGCCCGCCCTGCCGCTGCCCGCCGCGCTCGCCGCGCACGGCGGCCCGCTGCCCGAACGGACCGTCCGTGCCCTCGGCACCGCCCTCGCCGAGGCCCTGGCCGCCGTGCACGCGACGGGCACGGCACACGCCGGAATCTCCCCCGCGGCCGTCCTGCTGACGGCCGACGGACCGCGCCTCACCGGCTACGGCGCGGTGCGCGCCGCGACCCGGGCGGGAGCCGACGGCGCCGGCCCCCTCGGCCTCGCCCCCGGCACGGTTCCCCCTGAGCAACTGGCCGGCGCGCGCCCCGAGCCGCCGGGCGACGTCTTCGCCCTGGGCGCGGTCCTGGCCTACGCGACGACGGGTCACACCGTGCCCGAACGCGACGAACTCCCCGCCGGCCTGCGCACCCTGATTTCCGCCTGTCTCTCCCGCGACCCCGCCCACCGCCCGTCCGTCTCCGGCCTCCTGGACGGACTCCCCACCGCCCCGCCCGGCTTCGGACCCGCCCCCGCGGGTTTCGGGCCGCCGCCCGTCATGGGCGGTCCGCGGGCCACCGTCCCCGACGGCGGGCCCGGCCGGGCGGCGGCGCTCCTTGCCCCCGGCTGGCTGCCGCCCCGGGTGGTCGCCGCGCTCGTCCGGCAGTCCGCCGCCGTCCTCGCCGCGGAACCGGTGCGCCCGGCGGCGCCACTCCACCCCCACCCGTCCCTCTCACCCCACCGCGGACCGTCCTGATGCATCTGCCCCTTCAGCACGACGATCCGCGGCAGCTCGGCCCCTACCGGCTCGTCGCCCGACTGGGCGGCGGCGGGATGGGGACGGTGTACCTGGCCCGCTCCGCGAGCGGGCGGACGGTCGCGCTCAAGGCCGTGCACCCCCGGTTCGCGTCCGATGAAACGTTCCGCGCCCGGTTCCGGCTGGAATCCGACGCCGCCCGGGTGATCGGCGGGGAGTACGGGGCCGGGGTCGTCGACGCCGACCCGTTCGCGCCCCAGCCCTGGCTGGCGACGGAGTACGTCCTCGGCCCGCCGCTGGACGAGGCCGTGGAACTGTGCGGCCCGCTCCCCGAGCCCACCGTACGGGCGCTCGGCGCCGTACTGTGCCGGGCGCTGGCCCAGTTGCACCGCTCCGACGTCGTCCACCGGGACCTCAAGCCGTCCAACGTCCTCGTCACCGTCTCCGGCCCGAAGGTCATCGACTTCGGCGTGGCACGGGCGCTCGGCGACGGCCGGCTGACCCGGCTCGGCGCCGCGGCCGGCACCCCCGCCTACATGTCACCCGAACAGGCGGCGGGCGCCGAACACACCGCGGCGGGCGACGTGTTCGCCCTCGCCGGCCTCCTCGTCTTCGCCGCGACGGGCCACGCCCCGTTCGGCGGCGGCCAGGCCGCGGACCTCCTCTACCGGGTGCGTTACGCGGCCCCCGACCTGACCGGCCTGCCCCCGGCCCTCGCCCCCGCGCTGGCCCGCTGCCTGGACAAGGACCCCGCCCGCCGCCCCTCCACCGGCGAACTGGCCGGGCTGCTGGGCGGCACCGACGACTTCACCGAGGCCCTCCCCGACGCCCTCCTCGCCGACATCGCCCGCCGCGCCACCGAGGTCTGGCGCATCCAGCCCCACCGGCTGCCCGCACCCCCCGACCTCACCCCGGAGGCCGTCACCGGCCCCCGGCCCGGACTCTCCCGGCGCCGCCTCCTCGGCATCGCCGGCGGCTCCACCCTCGGCGTGGCGACGGCCGGCGTGGGCGGCCTGCTCTGGTGGAACGGCCGCGACAAGACCGACCGGCCCGCCGCACGCCCCACTCGTCCGACCCGCCCCGCCGGCGTCCCGGCGAGGGCCACCTGGTGGGCCCGCCTGCCCGCCATCGACGCCGGCCGCCCGCCGCTCGTCGTCGGCGACCTGGTGGCGGTGAAGTCGGGCTCGGGCCTGGTGGCCCTGGACGCGCGGACCGGCTCGACACGGTGGACGGCTTCGACGATCAAGGAGTCCTACGAGTTCACGACGGACGGTTCCCGCGTCTACACCTACGCCCCCGGTGGCTCCTCCACGATGGGGCTGAAACTCTTCGCCGTCACCGACACGGGTTCCCTGGAGATCGTCGCCGGCCCGTTCGGCGACCTCTCGTCGGCGACCCTCGCCGCCCAGCCCGTGGCCGCCGCCGACGGAGTCGTGTACCTCGCCGCCCGCAAGGGCAACGACCCGGACAAGAGCGACAACTGGCTCTTCCTGGCCGTGGACGTCAAGACGGGCAAGGAGCGCTGGCGAAAGCCGTTCACGTCCTCCTACCTCCCCGGTTGGACGGACAACAGCGCGGCCGGCGCGGTGATCGGCCGGCACTTTGTCTACGCCCGGACCGGCTACGCGGACGACCCGAGCGTCCTCAAGTCCCGTGACACGGCCGACGGCCGCGATGAGTGGGCCTGGTCCCTGTCACGGCAGGCCGGCAAGGACTTCGTGGCCAACGGCCGGGTGACGGTCGACGACCGGCGCGCCTACGCCGCCGGAACCGTCGTGCTCGCCGTCACCCTGTCCGACGGCAAGCGGGCGTGGGAGTTCGGCAAGGGCCGCGACACGGGCGACGCGTCCCCGGACTCCGACCCTTACGGCGCGCCGGTGGTCAAGGACGGGGTGGTGTACGTGGCCGAAGGCACGCGCGGCGTCGTCGCCCTGGCCGCGGACACCGGCAAGCTCCTCTGGGAGACGCCCTTCTCCGGCATGTCACCCGGCTACGGCCTCCCGGTGGCCGGACGGAAGTACCTCTACGTGCCCGCGACGGACGGGGCACGCGACCAGATCCGGGCCGTCGACCTGCGCACCCACCGGATCGCCTGGTCCGTGGACGTACCGGGCCGCATCGGTGCCCCGCCCGTGGCCCACGAACGAGCCGGCCGGCTCGTCTGGACGGCGGGCGACTACGTGTGCGCCCTGCCCCTCGAATAGGGCCGCGTCCCCGGGGGCGAGCCGCCCCGGCGACGCTCCTCCGGCGCGGCCCGGTGAGGAGCTCCCGGACACGCGCTCCCGGCCGCCCGCGGCCCGCCCGGAGCCCACCGGTTCCCGGGCCCCCTCGGGCAGGAGGCGGCGGGGGCACCGTCCGGACCGCCGCGCGGCACCGCCCCCGCCCTCGCTGCGATCCCAGCGCGGCTCACTCCAACCGCCGCGCCGCTCCCAGCAGTCCCGCCTCCGGTTCCGTCGGCGAGGTGGTGACGTACGTGCGGGACGTCCGCGTACACCACAGGGTGACGCCGTCGGGGAGGGTGGAGAGGGCCTCCATGTCCTCCCGGGGCAGGCTCATGGTGCGGCCGATCTCCACGGCCTCCTCGGGGGCGACGCGCTGGACGCCCACGAGGTCCGCCTGGGACATCAGGCGCGCGGTCGTGGGACCGGGGTAGGGGAGGAGGGTCAGCACCGGCTGCCAGGGCGCGGAGCGGACCCGGCCCAGGGGCGGGCGTATGCCACAGTCGCGGACGATCAGGACAGGGCTGAGCACCGAAGGACCCTGCGGCGGGACACGGCCCACATCGTGCAGGGTGATGGACTGCTGGCCGGTGTTGGCCGCCTGCGCCAGCGCCGTCCACACCTGCGGACGACCGCTCTCCACGGCGACCCGGGCACCCGTGCCCACCGCGCGCAACGCGACGACCTGCGCCGTCCACGCACCGCCCACCAGGACCACGTCGAACGCCGCCGGCCGGACCAGCCCCAGCACGGCCGGGGCACCCTGGGCGTCCGTGCCGACGACCACACCGTCGTCGCCGACGGGCAGGCCGAGCTCGGCGAACCGGTCGGGGGCCGGCTCGTGCCGCTCACGCCGGGGACCGAGCAGCCCGAAGCCGGGGGCCGGGCGACGGGCCGAGGGCCGTGCGGGCCCCGGAGGGGCGGGCGCGACGGGCGGCTGCGGGGCGACCCGGCGCGCTCTCGACAACAGGCCCATCAGCGCGTCCCTCCCAGCGGCAGCGTGGCGAGGACACCCGGCACCTGCTCGTGGTCCAGCCGGACCAGTCCGACCTTCACCCCGCGGGCCGTCCGCTCCAGCTCCCGCCGGACCTCGCCCAGTTCGTCCGCGCTGCGTCCGCACACCCGTATGTGCCCGCTCAGGGTCGGCACGAGCCCGCCTTCCTGGGCGCGACCGCGGCCCAGCGTCAGGCTCAGCGTCGTGGACAGCGCGGGCAGCGACGTCAGCAGCGCGGCGAGCTGCGGCAGCGACGCCGCGCCGGAACCCAACGGGGGCCAGCGGCCCACCCAGTACGCGGTGTGCCAGCGGTCGTCGCACCGCCACGTCCGGGACGTCTCGGCGGTCCGCCGGGCGCCCGTGCCGGACCGGCTCGCCTGGGCCGTGGCGGCCGGGTTGACGTTCGCGGCGGTCGACAGGGCCGACTCCAGCTCGTCCTCCGACAGCACGACCGACCGGAAGCCGGCGCTCCGCAGCCGGCTCGTCAACTGGTCCGCCGCGCGCAGCGCACACCGCCGGGCCCCCGCGACACCGCCGCCCCGGGCCGCGACGGCCTCCGGGCACAGCTCCGGATCCAGCTTGAGCGCCACCCAAGTCATCCGGACCGCGGGGGCACCCGTCAACACCTGCAGCGGCGCGTAGTTCCGCGCCGCGAGGGCCTGGGCGGACAGATGCGGGGCGGGGGAGGGCAGCGTGCTCTGCACCACCTGCACCGACTCCAGTCGCACGTCCGCCGTGTCCAGCGCGTCCCGCAGCAGGTCCAGCGGCAGGGCCTTCTCCACCCGGCGCGGACGCAGCGGCTCGTCCACCGTCTCGACCCGGAGGACGACGGTCACGAACGTCCCGTCACCGACCACGCCTATCCGCCGGCCCTCCCGGTCCGTGAACGACTCCACGCGCAGCGCCGGTTCGCACTCCACGAGCGGGGCCAGGGCGGGCGCGACATCGGCGGCCGCCGCACCGGCGGCACCGCGCGTACGGCGGCGCAGGGCGAGGACGGCACCCAGCCACTCCGGCACCGGCCGCTGCCGCCGCCGCGCGAGCGCCAACACCGCGAGGACGACGGCCACTCCGCCGGCGGGCGCGGCCAGCAGCGGATCGACGGCGTACCCCACGAGCACCAGTGCCGCCGCCACCTCCAGCAACACGAGCTGCTGCAACCGCACCGGACCCAGCCGGCCCGGCTCGGACCGCCGGCGCACCACCGTGGCCTGCGCCGATCGCACCGCGGACGCCATGGCCGCGCACCCCCTCACCCTCGTCGGACCGCCGTGGAACCGCGCTCCGGCCCCAGCGCCGGAACGGGCGCGACACGGCCGCCGCGGGCCCGTGCCCGCGCGGTGACCGCACCCGGACGGCGGAACCGGATCGTCAACAGGCATAGTAGGGGGCCGGTCTGACAACGCGGACCGAGGGCAGGTCCGACCAGCGGGTCCGGCCGGTACCGACGGCCGGCCCGGCGGCGGGCCCCGGACGGGACCCGGCGACGGGGGGAGTACTTCGGCACATGGCAACACGGCGGGACGAGCTCAACGCGTACACCTTCGCGCGCAAGCGCATGGTCGCCGCGTTCCTGCGGCCCTCGGCGGCGGCAACGGACGAGGCGGCGCCGCGCCCGGTGCGCGCCGTACTGCCCGGAATCGTCGTCGGGGCGCTCGTCCTGGCGGGATTCGGCGCCTGGGGCATCTTCAAACCCAAGGCACCGGCCGGCTGGTCGGAGCCGGGGGCGCACGTCATCGTGGGCAGCAAGTCGACCACCCGGTACGTCGTCCTCAAGACGAAGGACACCAAACGCCTGCACCCGGTGCTCAACTTCTCCTCCGCGAAGCTGCTGCTCAAGCCGGAGAAGTCGTCGGTGATCAAGGTCGAGGAGTCCGAACTCGACAACGGGAAGATACAGCGCGGCCCCACGCTCGGCATCCCGTACGCCCCCGACCGGCTCCCCGACGCCAAGGACGCCGGCAAGGAGAAGAGCTGGGCCGTCTGCGAACAGCCCGGCAGCGGCGGCAAGACGGTGCAGAAGGCCGTCTTCCTCCTCGCCGACCGCGACGCCGCCAAGGTCGGCGGCAGCCGCAAGCTGCGCGACGGCCAGGCACTGTACGTCGAGGGGCCCACCGGAGACCGCTACCTGATCGACCCCGGCGGCACCAAACACCTCGTCGGCCTGCCCGACGGCGACCACCCGTCCCCCCGCGACCAGGTGCTGCGCCGCTCCCTGTTCAGCGAGGGCGCGCGGCCGCAGAAGGTCGACAAGGAGTGGCTGGCCACCCTGCACGAGGGCACCCCCATCACCTTCCCCCGGCTCCCCGGCCGAATCGGCGCCCCCGCGGGCGCCGGCAGCCTCGAACCGCGACTGAACCGGGTCGGCACCGTCATCCGCGCCGTGGCCGGCAAGAGCATGCAGCACTACGTGGTGCTCCCCGGCCGCGTGGCACCCGTCTCCGACCTCGTCGCCCGGCTGCTGCTCACCAGCCCCGAAGCGGTGGCGCTGCACCAGAACGCGCGGGCGGAAGAGGTCGGTCCGCAGTCCTTCACCTCGTCCCCCGACTGGTTCTACGGCCAGTACAACTGGCCGGGCCTCGTCCCGACCCAGGTCAACGACGAGGGCACCGGCGTCCGCACGGTCTGCAACGTGATGCACGGCGTGGACGGCAAGGGCGTGCCCCGGCTCACCACCTGGGCCGGCCCCAACTACCCCGTCGAGATCGTGGACGGCGCCACCAGCGCCTACGTCACCCCGGGCAGCGGTCTGCTCTACCGCCAGATCAACGGCTCGTCCACAAGCGTCGGTTCGCTGTTCCTGGTCACCGACACCGGGCTGCGGTACGCCGTCCAGACCAACAACGACAGCAGCGCGGGCCGGTCGGGCATCGGCGAGGACGACAAGCCCAAGACGCCGGAGGAGCGGGCGGCCCAGGCCAACGAGGCGCAGATCCGGCTCGGCTACAAAGAGGTCAAGCCGGTGCCGGTGCCGGACAACTGGTCCGCCTTCCTGCCCAAGGGGCCGAGGCTGGACGTCAACAGCGCCGGTCAGCCGCAGAGCTCGTGAGGGGGGATCGTCCGATGACGGTGCCGGGAACGACGGTGCTGAGAACGGTCGCGCTGCCCGTCGTGGCCGTGGCGACGGCCCTGGCGTCAAGCGTGGGCATGGGGGCGGCCGAGGCGCGCGCCGGGGAGGGCGTGGGGGTGGCCGAGGCGCGCGCCGGGGAGCCGGCCGCACTGACCCTCGACGGCAACGGCGAATGCACCTTCCCGATGAGGCAGCAGATATCGGGCATGCCGTGGGCCCTGCAACGCGTCGTCTTCGACCGGCTCTGGCAGGACACCAAGGGCAAGGGCGTCCGGGTGGCCGTCATCGACACCGGCGTCGACATCGAAAACCCCCAGCTCACCCCGGCCGTCGACCGTTCCGCCGGACTGGACCTGCTCCCGAAGGACAAGAACGTCCCACAGGAGAAGGGCATCCGCACCGACGGCACCACCGACCTCGTCGGCCACGGCACCAAGGTGGCGGGCATCATCGCCGCCCGCCCGCGCGAGGGAACGGGATTCGTCGGCCTCGCCCCCGAGGCGACGATCATCCCCATCCGGCAGAACGACGAGAAGGGCACCGGCACCGAGCGCACGCTCGCCACCGCCATCCGCCACGCGATCCGCCGGCACGCCCGCGTCATCAACATCTCCCAGGACACCGCGAAACCGCTGCACGCCGACTCGGAGCTCGCACTGGCCGTCCGCGAAGCCCTGAACGAGGACATCGTCGTGGTCGCCTCGGCGGGCAACGACGGACTCCAGGGAAAGGTGAAGAAGACCTACCCCGCGGCGTATCCGGGAGTTCTCGCGGTGGCCGCTTCCGACCGCAACAACGAACGCGCGCCCTTTTCCCAGTCCGGCGATTTCGTCGGCGTGGCCGCCCCCGGTGTGGAAATGGTTTCCACTGTTCCGAAGGGCGGCCAATGCGTGGACAGCGGCACGAGTTTCTCGGCACCCTACGTCGCCGGAATCGCGACACTCCTCCGCGCGAAACACCCGAACTGGAAACAGCACCAGGTCGTGGCGCAGATCGAGCAGACCGCGGAAAGGGCCGTCAAGGGCCGCGACGACTTCGTCGGCTGGGGCGTGGCGGATCCGGTGCGTGCCCTGACCGAGGACGACCGCCCCGTCGACGCCCCGGTCCCGGACCGGGCCGTCTCCGCCGGCCGGGCCGTACCGCGGGCGGCCCCGCTGACCATCGGCGAGACGCCGCGCGAACGGGACGAACGCCTCGCGACGTACGCGCTGATAACGGCCGGAGTGCTGATCGCGGCCGTCGCCGGAACGGCGGTCGCGCTGCGGGATCGCCGCCGACGTGGTTGATGTCTGGACCAATGGCCACTCCATGCGTGTATGACACGTGCGCGAACTCACGTCAATGACATACCGGTTGGACGCGATCGTGGGAGTGGCTAGAGTGGCAGCCGACAACATCGGTCCGATGCAAAGGGGAGTCGAGCGAACGGCTCCCACAGAACATCCGATTCATGGGGGGTAGGTGCACAATGGGCGACAAGCTTCGGCTTGACGATGGGAATCTCGATTCCCTGATCAAGGACCTCGGGCACATGCACGACACGCTCGAAGCGAAGATCAACAGCCTCGCCGGTGTGGTGCACGCGGTCGAGGGCGTGTGGAAGGGCGACGCCGCCCGGGCCTACCACGGCCTGCAGTCGCGGGTGAACGACGACGTCCGCAAGCTCAAGGACCTCCTCGCCTTCACCAAGGAGGCCATGGAGGCCAGCCGCCAGGGCTTCACCCAGGAGGAGGCCGAGCGCCTCAACAGCTTCAAGGGCATCGGCGAGGGCGGCGCCTCCGGCGTGCTGGGCCGCTTCCAGGTCTCCTGACCGGCCCTCATCCCAGGTCCCGGCACCCGATCCGTCAGGAGAAGAGCACTCATGGAGATCACGTACTCCGCCGTCACCCAGGCCGCGAACCAGGTGAAGTCCACCGCCAACACCATCCACTCCCAGCTCGAGTCGCTCGACGCGCGCGTCAAGGCCGTCGTCAGCCACTGGGACGGTGAGACCCGCGAGGCCTTCCACGCCCGTCACCAGGGCTGGGACGCCAACGTCAAGGACATGCACCAGACCCTCCTGCAGATCGCGACCAAGCTGCACGAGGCCGTCGAGGGCTACGGCAGCAACGACCGCCGCCAGGCGGCCCGCTTCGGCCACTGAGGCGCGTCCGCGCACTCGTTCTCCGTCCGTGGGCGCGGATGCGGCAGACCGCAGACCGCGCCCACGGGCGTTTTTCTTAGGTTCACCACGCACAGGGCACTTCTTCAACAGGGGGTCGACTCATGGGGTCCGGGGATCCGGCACAGCACGGCGGGGGCGGTGGCAGGCCGTCGGATCTGGATGTAGGTGACGAGGACAACCTCCAGGGCCTGAAGAAACGTGTGGACGGCCTGATCGACAAACTGGACAAGTCCGCGGCCTCACACAAGACCATCGCGGCCCAGAAGGTCGCCATGGAGGCGTTCGGGACCTTCGACGAGGCGAAGGCCTTGTTCTCGCAGTACGACAGGATCCACCAGCGGCTGGAACTGCTCTCCCGGATGCTGGGCGACCAGTTGCAGGCCATGAGCCTCACGGCGGACATGGCCGACCGCGACTACAAGAACGTCGACCGCGAACACTCCGAACGGCTCGCCGCCATCCAGAAGCGATCCATCGCCAACTGGGAGCAGCAGCAGAAGCTGAAGCAGGAGGACGAGCGGAACAGGCAGCACAAGGACCACAAGCCCGGAGACCACCCCGGGCAGGGCGGGGGAGAGGAATCCTCCGACCAGGCCACACCGTGATACGGGGGGAGGAAAATCATGAGTGATGGTTCCACCAGTGTGGAGTCGATGTCCTACGAGTCCATCTACTACTCCTTCATCCATGCCAAAGGCGAGGAACTCAGCCACAAGGGCCACGCCTTGGAGGAGGCCAAGAAGGACCTCGACCACATCGGCGACGAACTGAAGAGACACGTCGGCCGGACCGAGTGGAAGGGCGAAGGCGGCGAAGCTTTCCGCGAATGGGGAGACGCCTTCGCCAAGCAGATCATCAAGCTCGCCCACGTCGCTCAGACGACCGGGCGCGAGATGATCGACGCCGGCGGAAAAATCAAACACGTCGTGGACCAGGTCGCGCGGACGCCCCTCGACCAGGTCTCACAGTGCTACGCGGACGCGGACAAGGAACAAGCCCGCATCAAGGCGGTGACCGACCGGCGCAAGCAGGTCATCGAGGCGGCCAAGTCGGCGGCGAATCAGTGCGCGACGGCGAATCGCATACTCGAGGGGCTGGAGATTCCGGAGTTCCGGCCGATGCCGGCGGATGCAGTGGGCGGTCAGGACCTGACGGCCGGCTGGAGCAAGCCGGAACCCGCGTCCGGCGGGGGAGTCGGTGGCCCTTCGGGCGGCGCGGGCTCCGGTGGCGGTGGAGGCGCCGCTGCGGGCAACGGAGGGGGCGGCGCAGGCGGAGGCGGCGCGGCTTCACACGTGCCGCCGGTGGGAACACCCGACACCTCGCCCGTCGACGTGCCCCCTCCTCACGGCACCGGCTCGGGACCGGGGCCGGTCCACGACCCTGCGGGCGATCGGGGCGACTCGGGCACCCGGATCGACGGCAGTGCGCCGCCGGTCGTGTCCACCCCGCCACCGAGCGGCTCCAGCGCGCCGTCGTTCCCGGACCACAACCGTTCCGGTGGCACTCCCCCCTCTTTCCCCACCGGCCCTTACCCGATGCCGCCGACGCTTCCGCAGAAGAGTCATTGGCCGCGTCCTGGCACGGACGGGCCCGCACCCGGCCGGAACGCAGGACCCGTCCCCGGATTGCCGGGCGGCGCAGGGCGCAATGGCCGTGTCGGCGAAGTAGGGAGCGTTCCGCCTCCGCCAACGCGACGGGCCGATCCGGGCATCGTCGGTGGCACGCCCGTGCAGGGGCGGCCGGGCGCTTCGTCCGCGAGAGGGGCGGCGCGTGGAACGGTGATCGGCGGAGAGTCCCAGCAAATGGGGCGCGGCATGATGGGTATGGGCTCTCCCGGCTCGCTCGGGGCCGGGACGCCTGCGAGAGGATCCGCCGGAGCCTCTCGACGCTTCGCCTCCGAGCCAGGTGGCGTCGTGAGCGGCCCGTCGGGAGCTCGGGGCGCGCAACGCGAGTTCACACCAGGGGGGAGCGGGCTCGTCCGAGGGGGACCCGTGGCCGCTCGGGACGACAAGTCACGGAAAGACGCCAAGAATTCCAAGGCCGCCGGGTACTTGACGGAGGATGAGGAGACTTGGAACCCCGGCGAGGCCGGTAACATCCCTCCGGTCATTCAGTAGCTCGAAGACACGCATCGGATGGTGGACAGAGAACCGTGAGAAGGATGAAAACCGGAGGCTTTGGCGGGCGAGCTCTGACCGTGGTCTTCGCGATCGGTTCTCTGCTCGCCTTCGGCACGGCGCCGGCCGGTGCCGAGCCGGTGCGTGAACGCCAGTGGTATCTGGAAACGATGCAGGCCGAGAAAATGTGGAAGGTCGCCACTGGCAAGGGCATTACGGTCGCAGTCGTCGACAGCGGTGTTCGCTCGTCTCAGCCCGGCCTGGAAGGGCGGGTCAGCACCGCTCCCAGCTTCGCTGCGACTCCGGATGACGAGAGCGGAAACAAGGTCCCTCACGGCACGGCGATGGCCACTCTCATCGCCGGGAAAGGTGAGGGAGAGCATGACGTACGCGGACTCGCTCCGGATGCCCGGA
This sequence comes from Streptomyces sp. NPDC052910, assembly GCF_055585605.1. Taxonomy (NCBI): domain Bacteria; kingdom Bacillati; phylum Actinomycetota; class Actinomycetes; order Kitasatosporales; family Streptomycetaceae; genus Streptomyces; species Streptomyces sp. NPDC052910. The sequence goes on along the minus strand of NZ_JBVJJR010000001.1, from coordinate 22,060 downwards.
TCCTCTCCGTGAAGGTCGGGGACGAGAAGCCCAAGACCGACCGTCTCATCAAGGGGATTCGGTATGCGGCGGACAGCGACGCGCGAATCATCAACATTTCGATGGGCACCGCACAGGCCGGACTGACCCCGAGGCTGGAGAAGGGGCTCCGCGACGCGGTGGCCTATGCCGTCAAGCGCGGCAAGATCGTCTTCGCTGCCAGCGGGAACGAGGGAGCGAAGGGCAACGCCATCGAGTTCCCGGCAGCGATCCCGGGGGTTGCGGCCATCACCGCGCTCGATGCCAAGTTGGCCATGGCCAAGTACTCGAACCACGGACCGCATGTGGCCTTCGGCGCGCCGGGGGAAAACGTGTTCCTCCCCTGTGACGCGCCGTCCGGCTACTGCCGGGGCGGGGGCACCAGTGAGGCCACCGCCGTGGCGTCCGCCAGTGCCGCCCTCGTCTGGTCCCTGCATCCCAAGTGGACCGGAAACCAGGTTCTGCGCGTCCTCATGGAGACCGCGGGCCGGCCGGCCAACGGCAAGGTACCCAGCGAATACGTCGGCTTCGGCATGGTTCGCCCGCGAGAGAACGTCCTGGAGAACAAGGGCAACCCCGGCCCCCCGGACGTCAACCCCCTCCTCGCCGCCGCCGACGGCAAGGACTCCGCGAAAAGCGTGAGCCCGAGCGCCCCCGTGACCCACGAACCCGCGGGTGCGACCGGCAAGAAGGACAAGCCCAAGGGCAAGGACGACAACCTGCCCTGGTTCATCGGCGGGGCCGCGGCCATCGTCGTGCCGGGGGCGGTGCTGGCGGCGCTGATGGTGCGTCGGAGCCGGCGCAAGGCCGAGGCGCGGAAGCGGCAGCAAGCACAGGCGCAGGCACTGGCACAGTCCGGCGCACCGGCGGTCGGCCCGTACGGCAGCACGACACCGGTGGAGCCCACGTACCCGGCCCACCCGCCGTACCCGCCGCAGAACGGCTCCTGAGCCGAGCGAGCGTGCCGCCGTACGCCGTGGCCCCTGCCGCCTCCCTCGGGAGGCAGCAGGGGCCACAGGCGTCTCACGTGATGTCGAACTCGCCGTCCCGCACCCCCAGCACGAACGCCCGCCACTCGCTCGCCGTGTACCGCAGCACCGTGTCCGGGTCCTCGGAGTTGCGCATGGCGACGGCTCCGCCCTCGAGGTAGGCGATCTCGACCCGCTCCTTGGTGGGGGTGTCGGGAGCGCTGAGCCATTCCACGCCGGAGATGTCCATGGCGTACAGCTCTTCCGTCTCACGCTGGGTGGCCATCAGAGGAGTTCCTTTCCGCACGGGTGACGAAACGCCGCGGGCCCACGCCTCCGGGCCCGCGGTCAGGCTACCGGCCGCCGGGCAGGTGTCACCGGGGCTTGCGGCAAGTCCCGCCGGACAGGCCGGAGGTGTGCGCTCCGCCACGGGCGATGAAATTGAGGCGCGGCAGGTTCTTGCCTAAGGTCAAGGCAGTTCGCTTCTTGACAGGGTTTGACGGGGGAAACAGAGATGGGAGTCGTCCTACCGGACAAATTGGCCTTCGTGCTCGATCTGATCGGCGTCAACTGGCCGAACGTCGACGAGGACGACTACCGCGACATGGCCAAGTCGCTGCGGAGCTTCGCGACCGACGTGGACAAGGGCCGGGGTGACTCCAACGTCGCCCTGAACCGGCTCGTCTCCACCAACCGCGGCGAGATGACGGAGGCCATCGAGGCACACGTCCGCAAGCTCAACGGCAAGCACCTCCACAACCTCGCCGAGGCCGGCCGGCTGCTCGCGGGCGGGCTGGACGCGGCGGCGGTCGTGGTCGCCGGTGCCAAGGGCGCGGCCATCGTGCAACTGACCATGCTGGCTGCGGAGGTGGCGACCGCACAGGCCGCAGCGCCGTTCACGCTGGGCTTCTCGGAGCTCGGCGCGCTGGGCGGGGTCGCTGCCACGCGCACGGTCGTGAAGCGCATCCTGAAGGGGGCGGCCGAGGCCGCCGTCCAGGAAGTGATGTCCGTGGTGACGGGGCCGGTCTTCGCGGCCCTGGACTCCATGACGCAGGACCTGGTCGTCCAGGTCGTCTCCGACGGCCTCGGCGCGCAGGACGGCATCGACCTCAAGCAGACGCTCCAGGCCGGCAAGGACAACCTGAAGATCGCGAGCGCGGGCGGCGGCGGGGGCGCCGGAGGCGGTCTCGTCCTCGCCAGTGCGGGCGGCGGGGGTGGCGGCTCCGGCGACCTCGTCTTCGACGAGCACGAGCACAACACCTTCACCGGCAAGGTGCACGACCACTCCAGACACCTCCACGAGAAGGGCGGGGAGCACCTCCGCACCTCCCGTCACCACTTCGGGCGCACTCGCGGCCGCGGCTCGCTGGCCAGGGCGATCGAAGAGGTCACCGAGAAGGCGATGCGGTCGCTGGGCGACGCCCACGGTCAGCTCAGAAAGCACCTCAACGACGTCGGAGACGGCCTGTCCGAGGCGGGCAAGGCCCAGAAGAAGCACGACAAGCACGTCCAGGAGGGCATGGACGGCGTCAAGAACCGCCACCCCGACCGGAAACCGGCGGACGGCTCCGGCGGCGCGGGCGGAGGACACGGCGGCAAGGGTGGCAGTGGTTCCGGAGGGGGCAATGCGGGTGGCAGTTCACAAGGCCATCCCATGGATCCGCAGCCGAACTGGCATGGGCGCACCGCGGGCGGCATGAAGCACTACCGTCGCCCGGCGCTGCGAGTCGACCACCTGAATGAGGATCAGCAGCATCACGCGTTGCGCCGGGAAGCACGAGAGCTGGGTGACGAGACCCAGAACGTATTCAAAGCCCGTCAGGCAGCGGGCAGTCAGGCCAGTAAGCTTGGTAAGTCGGACACAGGTAAGGACGGTCTCAAGAGCGGTTGCTCCGGTAGCCTCCTTCACAATGGTGTGATCACCTCCCACTCGAGCTTCTCGAAAAAGGACGGTATCGCGGAGCCTGATACCCATCCGGCTTTGAAAGCCATCTATGACAGAGTGCGCGATGAGATCAACGCGGAGGGCAAGCATCACGTGGGCGCCGGACACGGCCGATGTGCCGAAGTCGCGCTGATTTCCGACAGGCTTCATCAGCTCGACCCGACCGGACAGAAGATCCGAACACCCGAGCAGGTCCGCGAAGCCCTGGACGGCGCTGTCATTCATACGCAGCAGATAGGTGATCAACCGGCGAGGAAGCCAGGGGAGGAAAGTCTCCACCACGGTGACTACAAGCCGGCCTGTCGCTCGTGCAGACGTGCACTTCCCGTCATGGGTGTAAGGGCCCTCAAGTAATCGACCCGGTTGACGAAACCTCGCAAGGACCGCAAGGAGGCAGCATGCCGCCCAGAAAGAGCCCGGCTGAGATTGAGGCGTGGCTCCGTGACAACGGATGGTTTCCCGAGCGTGACATCGGTCAGGACGCCGATGACGCCATTGCCCGGCGGGAAGCGAACCTCCGCGAGCAGGGGTACCCGATGACGGCTCCCGCGACGGTTCGTGCATTCCTCCGCTCTTACGGGCTTCTTGAACTTCCGTACCCCAATGATCCGGACCTCGTGCTGTGTCTGAATCCTGAGTTGGCTTACCAGTACGACGGATCGGACATCGAGGAGCTCGCTCAGGGAATCGGCATGTCCGTCTTTCCTGTCGGTTACGAGACGGACGAAGGTGCGATCGTGGTGATGGATGAAGAGGAGCGCTTCTTCTACATCCACGACACCGGGTTTTATTACATGGGGCACGGGGTTCTCGATGCCCTGGCCACCCGTCTCGCCGGCGACGTTTTGCAGGACGCGGAGAATTTTTATGTCTGATGCCATCCCCGGCGTAGCCGCCAGCCTGCTCGTGCAAGGCAAGATCTTCAGCATGACCAACCTGTCCGGCCCGGGCACCCCCGACCTCCACCCGGCCGTACGGCACTTCTTCGACACGCTGCCCGTCGGGCTCCGCGAGCCCTACATCGGCTACTGCGCCGAATCCGCTCTCGTCTCGGACCAGTTCTGGGGGCTGGACGAGAGCCGTGGCGACGGTCGGAGTACCACCCTGGAGGAAGGGGCGCCGCATTTCGCCGGTGCGCTGATCATGTCGCGGAAGATCCGAGAGGAGGGCGACCCGGAGCACGGCGAGGTGACCCTCCCGTGCCGGTCCTGTACCGCTCTCCTCGACCGCCTGGGCGTGAGGATCAGTCGCCCATGAGCGGAAGAGGCCGCGAGGCCCTGTCAGCGGCGGGCTGGTCTCCCGACCGGGACGCCGGATACAACGCCTTGCACGGCATGCTGACGGCGGTGAGTACCGTCTCGCCGGACGGCACGGCGTCCTGGGAGCCCTTTCCGGCGGCGGAGAGCGCGCTCCGGTCGTTCCACGGGCTGACCGTGCGTCCGGTCGGGCCGGGGGCCGAGGTGGCGGCGCGCGGGTGTGTCGTCGACCCGGCGCGGGCCCGGTTCACCGTTCGCGCCGCGGTCGACTTCGGCCGGGAGATCGGGGTGCGGTTGTTCCCGCTGGGCGCCACGGACGCGGACACTCCGCTGCTCGTCGACGAGCGGGGGCGGCTGTTCGCCGCCGACACCGGTGGCTGGTGGGCCCTCGGGGAGTCGGTGGAGGAGGGCCTGACCGCGCTCGCCGAGGGACGTGCGCCGCGGCGGATCGCCGCCGCCGCGCACCAGTGGCCGCTCGGCCGCCTGCCGGACGAGGACGTGGTGGCCGACCTGGTCAAGACGGCCATGGTGCTCGTCTACGTCCTGCACCGGCACGGACTGCTCGCGACCCGGGCCGTGCGCTTCCGCGTCGTGGGCCTGCGCGGGCACGGGCCCGTCCGGCTGGACGAAACCTTCCGCCTCGCGGCGGGCTCGTTGGACGACAGCGCGGAGCGACTGCTCCAGGACGTCCGGGAGGCGATCGGTTCGATTCCCCTCGGGGCGGCCGAGAAGGCCGTCGAGCTTCTGCCCGGCATCTCCGGCAAGCGGCCGCACCCCGGAGTGACCTGCACCGTCTCGGCCGGCCGGCAGGGCGCCGAGGGCATCGGCGTGCGGCTGGCGGCGGAGGCCCGCACGGTCCTGGAGAAGGGGGACGGCCTCGCCGGCGCCCTCGGCGAACTGTCCGGTTACGCGGGCCAGCGCCCGCTCGGCCCCGCGGGCCGGCCGACGGCCGGCGCCGCCCCGGTCCCGAGCGCCTGACCGGGCGTCGAGAGGAGATCGCCCGTGCGGCAACGGGTGCGGCCATGACGGCAACAAGACCAGCCGGCGGCGACGGGCCGCCCAAGCCCCCCAAGCTCCCCAAGCCCCACGGATCAGCCGAGCCCCCCGAACCAGCCGAGCCCCCCGAACCAGCCGAGCCCCACGAGTCAGACGAGCCCCACCCGACCGAAGTCTGGCTCACCACCCACGGCTGGTTCCCCGGCCGCGACATCGGCGACGCCGCGCTCACGGCCCTCGTCGCCGAGCGCGTCCGGGACTTCCGCGACCAAGGCGAGGAACTGACTCTCACCGCGACCGCGAAAGCGTTCCTCCGGACGTATGGCACCCTGGTGCTGCCCCTCACCGACCTCGTGCGCCTGATCCTCGAGCCGAACGGCGGTCACGCCGAAATCGCCGAGGAGGTCGCGGAACTGGCCGCACACCTGGGGCAGCGCCTCTTCCCCGTGGGCTATGAGACGGACGAGGGCTCGGTCCTCCTCATCGACGAGACCGACCGCTTCTTCCTCGTCCACCCCTCCGGCACGTACTACCTCGGCACGGGCGTCCGGAAGGCGCTCGCCAACCGCCGCCGGTGCTCGGCCACCGACGCCTGGCGGTTCCCCCTCCGGGAGCCGTGAGGCGGACCCTCACCAAGCCCCCGACGTACCGGAGTCCCCGATGCCGACCCCCGCCCCCGAGCACCCCGACCGCACCCGCTCCCTGGACGAGCTCGAAGGCCGGTCCTGGGGGGATCCGCCGCCGGATGCCACGGCCCTCGTCGCCGCCGTGCACGCCTTGCGTCGCCGCCCCGTCGGCACCCTCACCGCCCAGGAGCTGGGGCGGCTGCTCGGACAGGGCGTCGGCGTGCCCCATCTCCTCCCGGTCGCCCTGGACACTCTCCGCCCCGGCCTCGCCGAGCTGACCGAGGGGGACACGGACCGACAGCCCGACGATGTCCTGCTCGCTGCCCTGCTCCGACTGGACGCGGGCGTATGGGCCGCCGCTCCCGAAGCCGCCCGCCGGATGGTCGCGCTCCTCGAGGAACTGACGGAGACGCCCGCCGCTCTCCACCGCGACATCGAGCGTTTCACCGCGGCCCTGCCGTCCGCCGTCCCCAAGCCCCGGCTGCTCCCGCCGGTGCCACCGCCCGCCCTGGGCGACTGGCTCCGCACCTGCGGCTGGACCCCCGGCCGCGACGTGGGCCCCTGGATCCGGGACCTCGTGGACGAACGCGTCGCCGGCGCCGCCCGCCACGGCCACGTACTGGACCCGCCCCCGGCCGCCCTCCGCTTCCTCGGCTCGTTCGGCCTCCTCGAACTGCCCTACCCGGAGACGCCGGAGATCCGGTGGATCGTCGACCCCACCGTCGGCTACGAGGGCGACACCGACGACATCGCCGCCTTCGCCACGGCCCTCGGCCGCCGCTTGTTCCCCGTCGGCGGCGAAACCTCCGAGGGCGGCCTCATCCTGATGGACGACCTCGGCCGGTGCTTCTACCAGCACTGGAGCGGGGACTACCACCTGGGCGACGACGCGTACGCGGCCTTCGCCACCCGTCTCGCCGGGACACCGCTGCCGGACGCGAGCCCCTTCTTCACGGCCTGAGGCGGAAGCGCGGCGCCCGAACCGCACCGCGCCCCCACCCGGCATCCTCCTACTCCTGCTCCTGCATCTACTCCGCGGCCGCCACCCATCCCGTCTGCACCAGCGAAGCCCCGCCCCGTCGCGATACGAACAGCCCTCGTCCCGGCGGCAGCGGGCGCGGCTTGACGTTGCCGAGGAGTTCGCCCTCGCCCGGGTTGCCGGACAGCAGCACACCCTGGGCGCCCAGCTCCTTGAAGCGCTGGATGAACTGCTCGTACGCCGAGCGGCCGGCGCCCGCGCTGCTGCGGGCCAGGATGATGTTGACGCCGGCGTCGCGCGCGTAGGGGAGGTTGTCGACGAGCTGCGCCATCGGGTTGCCGGAGGACGTGGCGACCAGGTCGTAGTCGTCCACGATGATGAATGCCCGCGGACCCTTCCACCAACTCCTGTCCCGGAGCTGCTGCGGGGTCACGTCCGTGCCCGGGATGCGGCTGCCGATCAGGGTGTTCATGTCGGTGAGGTAGGTGTCGAAGGCGTTCTGGGTGGTGGCGTAGCCCACCAGGTAGGGCTCCGGCACGCACTCCAGCAGGCTGCGCCGGTAGTCCGCGACGAGGAACAGCGCCTCCTCGGGCGTGTACCGCTCGGTGAGCTGCTTGATGAGCAGCCGCAGCAGCGCCGTCTTGCCGGACTCGCTCTCGCCGTACACCGCGAAGAACGGGTCGGTGTCGAAGTTGACGAAGACCGGCGCGAGGTTCATCTCGTCGAGGCCGATGGCGACCCCGCGGCCCGGCTGCGCGTGCCCGTCGGGCAGTTCGCGGGCGGACAGCATCCGCGGCAGCATCCGGACCTGCGGCGCGTGCGGGCCCGGCCAGGCGTCGGCGGACGCCTTGACGAAGTCGGCGGTGGCGTCGGAAAGGTCGTCGCCGCCGCCCGAACCGCCGTCGATACGCGGCAGGCCGGCCAGGAAGTGCAGCTTCTCGGCGGTGATGCCGCGGCCGGGCACGCCCACCGGGACGTTCACCGCGATCTTCCGGTCGAGCTCGGAGTCGAGCGGGTCGCCGAGCCGCAGCTCCAGCCGGCTCAGGAACTGGTCCTTGAGCGCGGCCCGCATCTCCAGGTAGCGGGAGACGGTGACGACGAGGTGGACGCCGAGACCGAGACCGCGCGTGGTGATGTCGGCGATGTACGGCTCCAGCATCTCGTAGTCCGTCTTGAACGTCTGCCAGCCGTCGATGACGAGGAAGACGTCGCCCCACGGCTCGTCGGGCAGCCGTCCGGCGGCGCGCAGCCGGCGGTAGGTGGCGATGGAGTCGATGTTGTTGTCGCGGAAGAACTCCTCCCGCCGGTTGAGGACGCCGGTCACCTCGGCGACCGTGCGGCGGATCTTCTCCGGGTCCAGCCGGGAGGCGACGCCGCCGACGTGCGGCAGTCCCTCGACGGCGCTCAGCCCGCCGCCGCCGAAGTCCAGCCCGTAGAACTGCACCTCGTGCGGGGTGTGGGTGAGCGCGAACCCGGCGATCAGCGTGCGCAGCAGCGTGGACTTGCCGGACCGCGGGCCGCCGACGATCAGCATGTGGCCGGCCGCGCCGGAGAAGTCCCGGACGAGGACGTCACGGCGCTGCTCGAACGGCTTGTCCAGCAGGCCGAGCGGAACCCGCAGGCCGCCGGTCGTCTGCGGGTCCGGGCAGTGCAGCCCGCGCTCGGGGGTGGCGGTGAGCCGGGGGAGGAGCTGGTCCATGGACGGCGCCTTGTTCAGCGGCGGCAGCCACACCTGGTGGGCGGCCGGCCCCTGGCCCTCCAGCCGGCGGACGATGACGTCGAGGACGGTGTCGGCGAGGGCGTCGTCGTCCGGCCGCTGCGGGGCCCAGTCGAAGTCGGGGTCCGGCGCCCGGTAGCGGACCGGCACCGGCGCCGCCGTGAAGAGCACCGGACGGCGGTCGGCGGGCAGCGGGCCGGTCCGGGTCAGGGTGCCGGCGCCGTTGCGGTAGGTGCCCGACACGTAGGCGGCCTTGAACCGCGTCATCTCGTCGGTGCCGAACTTCAGGTAGCCGGAGCCGGGGACGGACGGCAGGTGGTACGCGTCCGGCACGCCCAGCGCGGTACGGGACTCGGCGGCGGAGAAGGTCCGCAGACCGATCCGGTACGACAGGTAGGTGTCCAGGCCGCGCAGCCGGCCCTCCTCCAGCCGCTGCGAGGCCAGCAGCAGGTGCACGCCCAGGGACCGGCCGATACGGCCGATCTGGATGAACATGTCGATGAAGTCGGGCTTCGCGCTGAGCAGCTCGCTGAACTCGTCGATGACCAGCACCAGCGAGGCCAGCGGTTCCAGCGGCGCGCCCGCGGCCCGCGCCTTCTCGTAGTCGTTGAGGTTGGCGTAGTTGCCCGCGGCGCGCAGCAGCTCCTGGCGGCGCTGGAGCTCACCGGTGATGGAGTCGCGCATGCGGTCGACGAGGGTCAGGTCGTCGGCGAGGTTGGTGATGACGGCCGCGACGTGCGGCATGTCGGACATGCCGGAGAACGTCGCGCCGCCCTTGAAGTCGGCGAGGACGAAGTTCAGGTTCTCCGAGGAGTGGGTGACGGCCAGGCCCAGCACCAGCGTCCGCAGCAGCTCCGACTTTCCGGAACCGGTCGCGCCGACGCACAGGCCGTGCGGGCCCATGCCGTCCTCCGCGGCCTCCTTGAGGTCGAGCATGACGGGCGCGCCGTCCTCGCCGACGCCGATCGGCACCCGCAGCCGCTCGGCCCGGGAGCGCGGCCGCCAGGTCGCGGCCGTGTCCACCGAGGCGGCGTCGCCCAGCCCCAGCAGGTCGGTGAACTCCAGGTTGGCCAGCAGCGGTTCCTCGTCCTCCCCGCCGCCGCCCAGACAGAGCGGGGCCATCTGCCGGGCCAGCGCCTCCGCGACCGGCACCGGCAGGTCGTCGGGGACGCCCTGGTAGACGGCGGTCGCCGACTCCAGGCGCAGCGCGCCCGGCCGGACGGTGACGCACAGCCCGCCGCGCGGCTCGTCCTCCTCACCGGGGGCGATCTCCAGGACGGTGACGCCCTGCAGCCCCTCGGGCGAGGCGAGCAGCGACTCCGGCGGCACCGCGCCGCCGTCCAGCACCACCACCACGTGCGGCTGGTCCAGCAGCGGCTGGGCGTCCCGGCTGAACCGGGTGCGCCCCTCCAGCCGCTTGCCCAGCAGCTCCTCGACCTCCGGGAGGTGGTCGCTGAACAGCCGCTTTGTGCCCGCGCCGTCGGCCGTGCCGGGCGCCTGGGTGTGCGGCAGCCACTTGGTCCAGTCCCACTCCGGCGCGGCCTCCCGCTCCGCGACCACCGCGATCACCAGGTCGTCGGGGGAGTGCAGGGCGGCCAGCCCGGCCACCATCGACCGCGCGGCGCCCCGCACGGCGTCCGCCTCGCCGGTGACGACGAGGTGGTAGAAGGCGCGCATCGACACGGCCACCGGCAGCCCGTCCAGCGAGCCGTGCGTCGCCAGGAACTGCTGCATGGCACCGGCCGACAGCGGCTCCAGCTCGTCCACCGGCGCCGTCGTCGGCGCCACCAGCGGCGTCCAGAGCTGCTGCGGACCCAGCCCGATCCGCACCTGCCCGAAGTCCTTGTCGGAGACGCGCCGCTCCCACAGCCGGCTGCGCTCGGCGACCAGCGCCCACAACTGCTCGGGGCCGGGGTGCAGATAGAACTGCGCGTCCCGCTGCGCCCGCGCCGTGCGCCGTACCTTCCGCCGGGTCTGCGCCAGGTACTTGAGGTAGTCGCGACGGCCGTCGACGGCCGCGCCCTGCGAGCCCTTGCGGTAGCGGACGACCTGCGCGATGGCCATCGCGACCGTCGACAGCAGCATCATCACGCCCATGATCTTCATGAACGGCTGGGTGCCGGGCATGAAGAAGAAGACGACCGACGAGCCCATGCCGAGCATGGGCAGCAACTGCATCGCCATGCCCTCCTGCTGCCCGCGGGGCAGTTCGGGAGGGGATTCGAGCTGGAGCTCGTCCGCGTCGGGCTCGGGCGGCATGACCCGGGGCGGACGTTTGACGACGATCTGACTCACCGGCGTATCAATCCCTCGCGTGCGGGCTGGGCGGTTGCGACCGGCGCCCCCCTGGTGGTGGCCTGTCTCCGCGCGACGATGATCCTACGTGCATAACACAGCGGTGGCCCCCGGTATGGTGTCGGCCCGTCAACACGCGGGACCAGCAGCGGGAGACCGCGGGGCCGGCGGGTGGAACAGCAGGCAACGAGGGGGCCCTCCAAGGTGAGTCCGACCACAACGACCGGTTACAGCCGTGTGACGGTCGTCGCGCCCGACAGCCGGATCGACGTCGCCCTCCCCGACGACGTCGCCGTCGCCGATCTCCTCCCGGAGATCCTCCGGCTCACCGGGCACACCGCCGAGGGGACCACTCCGCCCGGCTACCACCTGGTGGGCACCGACGGCACCGTCCTCGAACCGGCGCGTTCGCTCGGCGCCCAGCGCGTGCTCGACGGCGCACTCCTGCGCCTGCGTCCGTTCACCGAGTCGCTGCCGCCCGCCGTCTACGACGACGTGGCCGACGCCGTCGCCTCCGCCGTCGCCCGCGACCGCACCCTGTGGAACGAGCGGCTGCTGCGCGCCTCCGGCCTGGCCGGCGGCTCGCTGCTGCTCGTCCTGCTGGGATTCGTCCTCTGGTTCGCCGACCCCGCGCGGCACGACATGCACAGCCTGCCCGGCATCATCGCCGCCGCGGTCGGCATCCTGCTGACGGCCCTCGCGGGCGCCCGCGCCCGGGTCTACGACGACCGGCCCTCCGCCGTCGCCATGGGCCTCTGCGCCCTGCCGCACCTGATGATCGCCGGATCCGGCCTGATCGCCCTCCGGGACGGCGAGGGCGTCGGCCGCCTCCAGTTCCTGCTCGGCTCCGTCACCGTCCTCGTCGCCTCCGTGGTGCTCGCCGCGGTCATGCCCAGCGGGGACGCCCCCTTCGTCGCCGCCGTCTTCGCCTCGGCCGTCGGCACCCTCGCCACCTTCTGCGCGATCCTGGCCGGTGCGAGCCCCACCGACACCGCCGCCGTCTGCGCCGTCGTCGCGATCGGCGCCCTCGCCTTCCTGCCCGGCCTCTCCGCCCGCGTCGCCCGGCTGCCCATCGGATACGCCGCCCCGCGCTCGGCCGGCGCCGACGGCCCCGACCGCGAGCCGGGCGCCCCGGCCGCCGACCCGGTGGACGCCGACCGGGTCGCCGCCCAGGCCCGCCGCGGCCACGAGATGCTGCTCGGCCTGGTGGGCGGCAGTGCGGCCGTCGTCGTCGGCGCCTGCGCCGTCCTCGGCTTCTCCCACGACATATGGGCGCAGCTCCTGGCCCTCGCCACCGGCGCCGCCATGCTGCTGCGGGCCCGCCTCTTCCGCTACACCGCGCAGGTGGCGTCCGTCCTCACGGCGGGTCTCGCGGGCCTCGGCCTGCTGGTGCTCGGCCTGGCCCTGAACCCGCCCGGCGAAGCGGTCCGCAAGATGCTCCTGGACGGCGACCGCGGCCCGCTCGACGTGCACACCGTGTGGCTGGCGGCGGCCGTCGCCGCCGGGGCCGCGCTGGTCGTCGGCGTGGCGCTGATCGTCCCCAGGAAGGGGCTCTCCCCGTTCTGGGGCCGCCTCTCCGACCTCGCCGAGAGCGCCTTCCTGCTCGCCCTGGTACCCCTGTGCCTCGCGGTGCTCGACGTGTACTCCGCGGCCCGGAGCATGACCAGCGGGTGACGCCCCGGCCGGTGCTGCTGGTACGCTGTGTGACGGCCGTATGTGTACGCGCCTCCGGACCGCCCTCCGCGGCGTCTGGGGACAGCGCCCAGCGGACCCCGCCTCCCGAGTAACGGAAGCTCCCCTGAGACCAAGACCAGGGGCACTCGGTGGCCAAACGAGACTCTGAAGGAGTATCGCGTGTCGCTCGACGCCGCTACGAAGAAGCAGATCATGTCCGAGTTCGCCACCAAGGAGGGCGACACCGGCTCCCCCGAGGTCCAGGTCGCGATGCTGACCCGCCGCATCTCGGACCTCACCGAGCACCTCAAGAAGCACAAGCACGACCACCACTCCCGCCGTGGTCTGCTGCTGCTGGTCGGCCAGCGCCGCCGCCTGCTGCAGTACCTGGCGAAGAAGGACATCACGCGCTTCCGCGCCCTGGTCGAGCGCCTCGGCATCCGCCGCGGTGCCGCCGGCGCCAAGTAAGACGTGACCAAGGGAGCGGTTCCCACTACGGGGGGCCGCTCCCTTTGCGTATCTCGTGGGACGGGGAAGCTTTGTACTCTGGTCCCACAACGGCACAACGCACGGCATAACGAACACGACGCATAGAGGAGGAGCGCGGACTCTCCGCCGGTCCTCGGTAGTGGCCCCCGGAACGGGGAATTCCGGGTGCTTCGATCGAAGACCGGCCCGCACAGAGCACAGCGCGCCCCTCCACCACCGTCCCGCCACACGGGCGCGGACGGCACACGGATCCGACGAGGAGATATCCCTGGTGGAGAACGAGACCCACTACGCCGAGGCCGTCATCGACAACGGCACCTTCGGCACCCGCACCATCCGCTTCGAGACGGGCCGCCTGGCCAAGCAGGCCGCCGGCTCCGCCGTCGCGTACCTGGACGACGACACCATGGTGCTGTCGGCCACCAGCGCCTCCAAGCAGCCCAAGGACCAGCTCGACTTCTTCCCGCTGACGGTGGACGTCGAGGAGCGGATGTACGCCGCCGGCAAGATCCCCGGCAGCTTCTTCCGCCGCGAGGGCCGGCCCTCCGAGGACGCCATCCTCACCTGCCGCCTGATCGACCGCCCGCTGCGCCCCTCCTTCAAGAAGGGCCTGCGCAACGAGATCCAGGTCGTCGCCACGATCATGGCGCTCAACCCCGACCACCTGTACGACGTCGTGGCGATCAACGCCGCGTCCGCGTCCACGCAACTGGCCGGCCTGCCCTTCTCCGGCCCGATCGGCGGCGTCCGCGTCGCGCTGATCAACGGCCAGTGGGTGGCCTTCCCGACGCACACCGAGCTCGAGGACGCCGTCTTCGACATGGTCGTCGCGGGCCGCGCCCTGGAGGACGGCGACGTCGCGATCATGATGGTCGAGGCCGAGGCCACCGAGAAGACCATCCAGTTGGTCGCGGGCGGCGCCGAGGCGCCGACCGAGGAGGTCGTCGCCGCCGGTCTCGAGGCCGCGAAGCCCTTCATCAAGGTGCTCTGCAAGGCCCAGGCCGACCTCGCCGCGAAGGCCGCCAAGCCCGAGGGCGAGTTCCCGATCTTCCTGGACTACCAGGACGACGTCTTCGAGGCGCTCGCCGCCGCCGTCCGCCCCGAGCTCGCCCAGGCGCTCACCATCGCCGGCAAGCAGGACCGCGAGGCCGAGCTGGACCGCGTCAAGGCGCTCGCCGCCGAGAAGCTCCTCCCGGAGTTCGAGGGCCGCGAGAAGGAGATCTCCGCCGCGTACCGCTCGCTCACCAAGCAGTTGGTCCGCGAGCGCGTGATCAAGGAGAAGAAGCGGATCGACGGCCGTGGCATCACGGACATCCGCACCCTGGCCGCCGAGGTCGAGGCCATCCCGCGGGTGCACGGCTCGGCCCTGTTCGAGCGCGGCGAGACCCAGATCCTGGGTGTCACCACGTTGAACATGCTCCGCATGGAGCAGCAGCTCGACACGCTCTCGCCGGTGACGCGCAAGCGCTACATGCACAACTACAACTTCCCGCCGTACTCCGTCGGTGAGACCGGCCGCGTCGGTTCGCCGAAGCGCCGCGAGATCGGCCACGGCGCGCTCGCCGAGCGCGCGATCGTGCCGGTGCTGCCGACGCGCGAGGAGTTCCCCTACGCGATCCGCCAGGTGTCCGAGGCCCTCGGCTCCAACGGCTCGACGTCCATGGGCTCGGTCTGCGCCTCCACCATGTCGCTGCTGAACGCCGGTGTGCCCCTGAAGGCCCCCGTCGCCGGCATCGCCATGGGCCTGATCTCCCAGGAGATCGACGGCAAGACCCACTACGTCGCCCTCACCGACATCCTCGGTGCGGAGGACGCCTTCGGCGACATGGACTTCAAGGTCGCCGGCACCAAGGAGTTCGTGACCGCCCTCCAGCTCGACACCAAGCTGGACGGCATCCCGGCCTCCGTCCTGGCCGCGGCCCTCAAGCAGGCCCGCGACGCCCGCCTGCACATCCTCGACGTGATGATGGAAGCCATCGACACGCCGGACGAGATGTCCCCCAACGCCCCGCGGATCATCACCGTCAAGATCCCGGTGGACAAGATCGGTGAGGTCATCGGCCCCAAGGGCAAGATGATCAACCAGATCCAGGAGGACACCGGCGCCGAGATCACCATCGAGGACGACGGCACCATCTACATCGGTGCCCAGGTCGGCTCGCAGGCCGAGGCCGCCCGCGCCACGATCAACTCGATCGCCAACCCGACCATGCCGGAGGTCGGCGAGCGGTACCTGGGCACGGTCGTCAAGACCACCACCTTCGGTGCCTTCGTCTCCCTCATGCCCGGCAAGGACGGCCTGCTGCACATCTCGCAGATCCGCAAGCTCGCCGGTGGCAAGCGCGTGGAGAACGTCGAGGACGTGCTCGGCGTCGGCGCCAAGGTCCAGGTCGAGATCGCCGAGATCGACCAGCGCGGCAAGCTCTCCCTGATCCCCGTGATCGAGGGCGAGAACGACGACACCGCCGACGAGACCAAGGACGAGTCCGCCAAGTGACGTCCCGTAGTACACGGAAGACGGCCCGCACCTCCTCGGAGGGGCGGGCCGTCGCCCGTACCCAAACGCTTCTCAAGGGCGAGAACGGCATCGGCACGGTCCGCAGGACCACCCTCCCCGGCGGCCTGCGCATCGTCACCGAGACCCTGCCGTCCGTCCGCTCCGCCACTTTCGGCATCTGGGCCAACGTCGGCTCCCGCGACGAGACCCCGACGCTCAACGGCGCCACCCACTACCTGGAGCACCTGCTCTTCAAGGGCACGGCCAAGCGCAGCGCGCTCGACATCTCGGCCGCGATCGACGCGGTCGGCGGCGAGATGAACGCCTTCACGGCCAAGGAGTACACGTGCTACTACGCGCGTGTCCTCGACACCGACCTGCCGCTGGCCATCGACGTCGTCTGCGACATGCTCACCGGGTCCCTGATCGAGGCGGCGGACGTGGACGCCGAGCGCGGGGTGATCCTCGAAGAGATCGCCATGACCGAGGACGACCCCGGCGACTGCGTGCACGACCTGTTCGCGCACACCATGCTGGGCGACACCCCCCTCGGCCGCCCGGTGCTGGGCACCGTCGACACGATCAACGCGCTGGGCCGCGACCAGATCGCGCGCTTCTACAAGAAGCACTACGACCCCACCCGCCTCGTCGTCGCCGCCGCGGGCAACGTCGACCACGCCAAGGTCGTCCGCCAGGTCCGCGCCGCGTTCGACCGGGCCGGCGCGCTGTCCCGCACGGACGCCGAGCCCGTCACGCCGCGCTCCGGCTCCCGCACCATCCGCACCGCGGGCCGCGTGGAGCTGCTGGGCCGCAAGACCGAGCAGGCGCACGTCGTCCTCGGCATGCCCGGCCTGGCCCGCACCGACGAGCGCCGCTGGGCGCTCGGCGTGCTCAACACGGCGCTCGGCGGCGGCATGAGCTCCCGCCTCTTCCAGGAGGTCCGGGAGAAGCGCGGTCTCGCCTACTCGGTCTACTCGTACACGTCCGGCTTCGCCGACTGCGGCCTGTTCGGCGTCTACGCCGGCTGCCGCCCGAGCCAGGTCCACGACGTGCTGCGGATCTGCCGCGACCAGCTCGACCTGGTCGCCTCGGAGGGCCTGTCCGACGAGGAGATCGGCCGCGCGATCGGTCAGCTCGCCGGCTCCACGGTCCTCGGCCTGGAGGACACCGGCGCGCTGATGAACCGCATCGGCAAGAGCGAGCTGTGCTGGGGCGAGCAGATGTCGGTCGACGACATGCTGGCCCGCATCTCGGCCGTCACCCCGGACGAGGTCCGCGCGGTGGCCCGCGACGTACTGGGGCAGCGTCCCTCGCTGTCCGTGATCGGCCCGCTGAAGGACAAGCAGGCCGCGCGCCTGCACGAGGCCGTCGCGTAGGCCGTCCGCAGGCCGTTTCGCAGGGTCACCGCTTGAAGTCCACAGGACACCGCTGAAGGAAGCAGGAACGATGAGCAAGCTGCGCGTGGCGGTCATCGGCGCCCGGGGCCGCATCGGCTCCGAGGCCGTCCGGGCCGTCGAGGCCGCCGACGACATGGAACTGGTGGCCGCGCTGGGCCGGGGCGACGACCTGGAGGCCATGACGGCCGCCGGGGCCCAGGTCGCGGTCGAGCTGACGCACCCCGACTCCGTCATGGACAACCTGGAGTTCTGCGTCCGCAACGGCATCCACGCCGTCGTCGGCACCACCGGCTGGACCGAGGACCGCCTCGCGCGGCTCCGCTCCTGGCTCGACGCCGCCCCGTCGACCGGCGTGCTCATCGCGCCGAACTTCTCCATCGGCGCCGTCCTGACGATGACCTTCGCCCGGCAGGCCGCCCGGTTCTTCGAGTCGGTCGAGGTCGTCGAACTGCACCACCCGAACAAGGCGGACGCCCCCTCCGGCACCGCCACCCGCACCGCGCAGCTCATCGCCGCCGCGCGGCGCGAGGCCGGGTGCCCGCCGCAGCCCGACGCCACCACGACGGCCCTGGACGGCGCGCGCGGCGCCGACGTCGACGGGGTGCCCGTCCACTCCGTCCGGCTGCGCGGCCTGCTGGCCCACCAGGAGGTACTGCTCGGCGACACCGGCGAGACGCTCACCATCCGGCACGACTCGCTGCACCACAGCAGCTTCATGCCGGGCATCCTGCTGGGTGCCCGCCGTGTGCCGCGGACCCCGGGGCTGACCTTCGGCCTCGAACACTTCCTGGACCTGGGCTGATCGACGATGCGCGCGAAGATCGTCTACTGCGGGCTGGCCGCCGTCCTGGTCGTCTACTTCGTCCTGGTCGGCAGCCGCGGCGTCATGCTCGTCCAACAGGGCACCGCGATCACCGTCACCTTCGGCATCGCCGTCCTGATCCTGCCGTTCATCGGCGCCTGGTTCCTCTACCAGACCACCAAGTTCGCACGGGATGCCAACCGGCTGGCGCGTGAACTGGAGGCCGAGGGCGGACTGCCCGTCGACGAGCTGGAGCGGACGCCGAGCGGCCGGGTGAACCGGGACTCGGCGGACGCCGTCTTCGCCCGCCGCCGGGCCGAGACGGAGGCCGCGCCGGACGACTGGCGCAACTGGTTCCGGCTCGCCGTGGCCTACCACGACGCGCGGGACACCCCGCGCGCCCGGAAGGCCATGCAGCGGGCGATCGCGCTGCACGACGGGAAGCCCGTGCGGTCGGCGCGCTGAGCGCACCGCCTTGGCGCGCGAAAGGGCCCGGTCGTCTCCGACCGGGCCCTTTTCGGGTGAACCGCCCTCAGCGGTCGGACGCCTGCGAACTCTGCGAGTGCTGCGTGTTCTGCGAGCTGGTGTCCATCGCGGGCAGGCCGAACAGAAGCGCTCCGACCAGCCCGGCGGCGACCGTCAGCCCCATCAGCACCCGCCCGACGATCTGCGAGCGGCTGGCGCGCTGCGGAGGCGGCGTGATGTTGCTGCGATACCGCTCGGCTTCGGCGACGAAGGCGAACGGTACGGGCTCTCGCCGGCGGAACATGTTGGGCTCTCCTAGGAACCTCGAGGTGGCTGTCACCCGTAAAGACGCTCGAACGCCCCTTTTGGTGCCCGATTTCTGTGACGCCTGTGAAAAATCTCAACCGACCCGCTCATGGGACGAGGGCGGGGACCCACGGGACGGAGTCCGGGAGCCCGGGGGACGGAGGCCGCGCGGGCCGGGGCCGCCGCCACCTCACCTCCGCCGCCGCCTCCGCCTTCGGCGCGGCCGAGCCGTGCCACTCCATGATCCGGGGCGCCCGGGGAGGGGCGGGTTGCCCCCAGGAGGCGGGTTGTCCGTATTGCGACCTTTCGACCTCTTCATTTAGGCTGAATAAACGGACCCGGCACTGTTTGAACCCCCGAGCAGGCAGTGCCGGGATCCATTGCACACTCCCCGAGGGAGTACCTCACGGTGAGCAACGAGTAGCGTGGCCCTCATGGCTCCGATCTCCACACCGCAGACGCCCTTCGGACGGGTCCTGACCGCGATGGTCACCCCCTTCACCTCCGACGGTGCCCTCGACCTCGACGGCGCGCAGCGGCTGGCCGCCCACCTGGTCGACGCCGGCAACGACGGCCTCGTCGTCAACGGCACCACCGGCGAGTCGCCCACCACCAGCGACGCGGAGAAAGCACAGCTCGTACGGGCGGTCGTGGAGGCCGTCGGCGACCGGGCGCACGTCGTGGCCGGAGCCGGTACCAACGACACCCGGCACAGCGTCGAGCTGGCCCGCGCAGCCGAGCGGGCGGGCGCCCACGGCCTACTGGCCGTGACGCCGTACTACAACAAGCCCCCGCAGGAGGGCCTGTACCGTCACTTCACCACGATCGCCGACGCCACCGAGCTCCCGGTGATGCTCTACGACATCCCGGGCCGCAGCGGCACCGCGATCGAGACCGAGACGATGGTCCGGCTCGCCGAGCACCCCCGCATCGTCGCCAACAAGGACGCCAAGGGCGACCTCGGAGCCGCGAGCTGGGCCCTCAGCCGCAGCGGCCTGGCCTGGTACTCCGGCGACGACATGCTGAACCTGCCGCTCCTGTCCGTGGGCGCGGCCGGCTTCGTCTCGGTGGTCGGCCACTTCGTCGCTCCCGAGCTGCGCGCCCTGCTGGAGGCCCACCTCTCCGGTGACGTCACCAAGGCGACGGCGATCCACCAGCGGCTGCTGCCGGTCTTCACCGGCGTCTTCCGGGCCCAGGGTGTGATCACCACCAAGCGGGCGCTGGCCCTCCAGGGCCTGCCGTCCGGGCCGCTGCGACTGCCGCTGGTCGAGCTCGGCCCCGAGCAGACCGAACAGCTCAAGCGCGATCTGGCGGCCGGCGGGGTACAGCTCTGACAGGGGGCGTGCCGACGTCCGCGCCATCGCGCGACGGGCCGCCCACAGACTTCACAACCGAATATCGCTTCACAGATGACGCACAACCGAACAACTGAACAAGCATTCAACAACCGCACACCGGTAACCCATAACTGCAAGTGCACGAATGTCACGCGCGCCATGTGTCCCCGGGACATGTGGCGTGCGTGGTGAGGAGAGTCTTTTGAGTCACCCGCACCCTGAACTCGGTCCCCCGCCGAAGCTGCCCGAGGGCGGCCTGCGCGTCACGCCCCTCGGCGGTCTCGGCGAGATCGGCCGCAACATGACGGTCTTCGAGTACGGCGGCCGTCTGCTGATCGTCGACTGCGGAGTGCTTTTCCCGGAGGAGGAGCAGCCCGGAGTCGATCTGATCCTGCCGGACTTCACGTCCATCCGGGACCGCCTGGACGACATCGACGGCATCGTGCTCACGCACGGCCACGAGGACCACATCGGCGGCGTCCCCTACCTGCTCCGCGAGAAGCCGGACATCCCGCTGATCGGTTCGAAGCTGACCCTCGCGCTGATCGAGGCGAAGCTCCAGGAGCACCGCATCCGCCCGTACACCCTCGAGGTCGTCGAGGGCCACCGCGAGGCCATCGGCCCGTTCGACCTGGAGTTCGTGGCGGTCAACCACTCCATCCCGGACGCGCTGGCGGTCGCCATCCGCACGCCCGCCGGCATGGTGGTGCACACCGGCGACTTCAAGATGGACCAGCTCCCGCTGGACCGCCGCCTCACCGACCTGCCCGCGTTCGCGCGGCTCGGCGAGGAGGGCATCGACCTGCTGCTGGTGGACTCCACCAACGCCGAGGTCCCCGGCTTCGTGCCGCCGGAGCGCGACATCTCCAACGTGCTGCGGACGGTCTTCGCCGGCGCCCAGAAGCGCATCATCGTCGCCAGCTTCGCCAGCCACGTCCACCGTATCCAGCAGATCCTGGACGCGGCCCACGAGTACGGCCGCCGGGTCGCCTTCGTCGGCCGCTCGATGGTCCGCAACATGGGCATCGCCCGTGACCTGGGCTACCTGCGCGTCCCGGCCGGCCTGGTCGTCGACGTCAAGGCGCTGGACGACCTTCCGGACGAGGAGGTCGTGCTCGTCTGCACGGGCTCCCAGGGCGAGCCGATGGCCGCGCTGTCCCGGATGGCCAACCGCGACCACCAGATCCGGATCGTCCAGGGCGACACCGTGATCCTGGCGTCGTCCCTCATCCCGGGCAACGAGAACGCGGTCTACCGCGTGATCAACGGCCTGACCCGGTGGGGGGCCAACGTCGTCCACAAGGGCAACGCCAAGGTCCACGTCTCCGGTCACGCCTCCGCGGGCGAGCTGCTGTACTTCTACAACATCTGCAAGCCGCGGAACCTGATGCCGGTGCACGGCGAGTGGCGCCACCTGCGCGCCAACGCCGAGCTGGGCGCGCTGACCGGTGTGCCGAAGAACCACATCGTCATCGCCGAGGACGGCGTGGTCGTCGACCTGGTCGACGGCGCAGCCAAGATCGTCGGCAAGGTCCAGGCGGGCTACGTGTACGTGGACGGCCTCTCGGTCGGCGACGTCACCGAGTCCTCCCTGAAGGACCGCCGCATCCTGGGCGACGAGGGCATCATCTCGGTCTTCGTGGTCGTCGACTCCACGACCGGCAAGGTCGTCAGCGGTCCGCAGATCCAGGCCCGCGGTTCCGGCATCGACGACGCGTCGTTCAACGCCGTGGTGCCCAAGATCGAGGAATCCATCGCCAAGGCGGCCGCGGACGGCATCGCCGAGCCGCACCAGCTCCAGCAACTGATCCGCCGCGCGGTGGGCCGCTGGGTGTCGGACCAGTACCGCCGGCGCCCGATGATCCTGCCCGTGGTCGTCGAGGTCTGACGCACCTCCGGTTGACGTTCCGTCAGCCACCCGGACGGCCGCGCCCGCCTCGATTTGCATCCGGGCGCGGCCGTCCAGTACGTTTACGGCTCCACCGCGACGGGAACCCTGAAGCGCTTCGGCGTGAGGGCGAGAACGTCAGGCGGTCGGAAAAGCCGACTGAATCGGATCTGATAAAGTCGGCACCGCCGGAAAGCGAAAGCGAGAAGGCGAAACCCCGCTCCAACAGGGGGCCGGAAACGGAATCCGAACCGGAAACGGAACGGAAAACGGATCTGGTAAGGTTGGAAACACCGAAGGGAAGCGCCCGGAGGAAAGCCTGAGAGAGTCTCTCGGGTGAGTACAAAGGAAGCGTCCGTTCCTTGAGAACTCAACAGCGTGCCAAAAGTCAACGCCAGACTATAA